>NZ_JBQAGQ010000001.1:0-1337011 GCF_051916445.1 Bacillus cereus group sp. MYBK220-1
GGTGGAACCAGTGAAGCCAGTAGGCCCGGTGGAACCAGTGAAGCCAGTAGGCCCGGTGGAACCAGTGAAGCCAGTAGGCCCGGTGGAACCAGTGAAGCCAGTAGGCCCGGTAGGTCCAGTGGAGCCAGTAAGTCCAGTAGAACCGGTAGGTCCAGTGGAGCCAGTAAGTCCAGTAGAACCGGTAGGCCCAGTAGGCCCGGTGGAACCAGTAGAACCGGTAGGCCCAGTAGGTCCAGTGGAACCAGTGAAACCAGTGAAACCAATGGAGCCAGTAGCCCCAGTAGGCCCGGTAGGCCCAGTAGGTCCAGTGGAACCGGTAGAGCCAGTTGGTCCAGTAGGAGAATGTGGGAGAATAATACGGTTAATATCTAAAAGTGAAAAGTTAATGAACATATCTTTGTTTTGATAATCTATCGAAATCACCTCACTAGCATGTTTAAAGAAATAGTAAAGTAATAATTTTTATAGGTATTTCATTTCTATATTATTAATGCAACTTATTTTGGAAACAGTAAATAGCTATCATGACTATAGGGTATTAATTTTTAACCTAAATTTTAATAAAACCTTTATTAAAGATAAAGAGCGCTTTTAAAGGCGCTCTGAGACAAGTTTCATGTTGAAAAAGGGAATTGAGGATATTATGTGCATGCTGTTTTAGAATGTTGTAAATTTTTAATTAAAAATAAAAAGATCTTATAAAAATTTAAAATTTGTATTATTAGATAGTCACCATACAATAAAATATGCTTGTTTGATATAAATGTGTGTCAAATTTACCAAAATATATTTTGGCATGCATAAGAAAAATAAAATACTTTGTTAGCAAATACTAGCGGCTTCAGTGACAGATGGTAGAAAGAGTTTACGTGGTATTGTAATAATCTCAAGCGCAATTTGCGTTGAATATAGGAGTATTGGAGTTAAATCTAAAGCGAGTGTTAAAAGTATTATGAAGCTTGTAAGAATTACAAAACTACCCCAAAAGAAACTTTTTGAAGTGTTGCGGAAATCTTTTATTAAGGAAAAGAAAGAAAAAGATGCGGTAACAATAAGAATGAAAATTTTATACTTATCAGACATTATAACCCTCCCAAAGAACAGTGACTTATATTATACCGTATTTTTCAATATTATTATAAAAAGATTTTAAAGTGAATAATAAGAAAAAAATAAAGCCATAACTTAAAACATTAGTTTAGGTTCTATTGTTTGAATTCTTTGTTTTAGAAGGTATATAATTTGAAATTTAAAATTTTCCAAATGAATTACCATTTTTTATTTCTGATCCAACATCAGGTGCTCAATGAAATGGTATGAAAGATTATAGGCTAGTGATACGAGATTGAATAAGAGGAATCTGCGTGCAGCAAGAGTCCTAGCTCAGATTTCTACTAGAGAAAAGTATTTAGTTGGAGTTGGTATGTTAATAAAAAAAGGATGGATGTGGAAACTAAATATTCAAGACATTAAGGATAAAGGTCAGGAAATATAATTTGGTATTCTGGGAATAACCGGAGGTCCGTAGTTAAAGTTGCATAGAATTTGTATTTTGTTTCTAATTTTTCAATTGTTGTTAAGTGATGAGAACCTAGTCCACGCTGTACACTATGTTGAGAAAGAGTCGGCCCAATTTGTAATTTTCGTTTTTTCATTGCATCGTTCCATGGACTATAAAAAAATTTAAAAATAAAAGCAGGTTCTTTGTAAATGTTATAAGGATAATGCGAACCATGTCTCCCGACTCTATAGTTCCCGTGCGAATTATTGTGAATTAATCTACCGTTAAGATATAGTTGATTTGGATTAGGTTGAATTATTATGCCATGGTAACGTTGTTTAACAAGCGGAGAACTATATCTTGGATTAGTGTAGCCATAAGTCGGATCATCAATCATCATAATCATTCTTATTGAAAACATATTGCCGCCCATAGTGTTAAGTGATTTGAAAAATTGTTCTTTATTATAACAGCACAGGAATTCTGTCGTATTTAATACCATTTTCCATCCTGTAAGTTCTCTTTCAATTTCCATAACTTCTTGATCAACTAAATAAGCATCAAATTCGAATGATTTTGAGTTTCGTATTTCCCAATTAGGAGCGAATGTTTTACAGATTTCAACTGAACGATCAGTGGATCCACGGTTAATAAGAATGCCATGATCAAATAGCTTTGTATGGTGCATTAACCACCACGGAAGTAAATATTCTTCATTGTAAAAATGAGAAATTAAAGTAGTCTTAATCAAAATCACCTCCGTATTTAACCTGCTTCTTATTTAATATGATATGGAAGGAAACCTATTGTTAGAAGGTCTCCTCTTAAAAGTTTTAAACCACATAGGGTATGTGGATGGATTAGTATGTAAAGTAGTCTGAATGATAAAGAGTGGTATTAAAAAGTACAAAATCTAAAATGAGCATCGAATTAGTGTATAACGATTGAAACGGCACTGAAAACTAATAAAACAGCCATAATGATGTTAAATAATTGATTATGTTTTAATAAAAATTTTTGGAACATGGAACCAAAAAGGCTCCAACTAAATGTACTCAGTAAACCGACTATACCTAGAAATAATGAGAAAAGTAGAAAACTTGAATATGAATTGTAGTAAGGGAGTATAAAAGTAGAGACTACTGTGAGTCCGAATAATATTCCTTTAGGGTTAATAAATTGAAGGAAAATACCCACTGTAAATAAGTTTTTATTATTTTTTTCATTGTGACCGGCACCGCCTTTACTAGTAATTATTTTAAAGGCTAAATATAGCATATACGCGACACCTAAAATTTTTAAAGGAAATTCAATTATAGGGATAATATTAATTAATACAATATTAAAGAAACTGCATAAAGAAGTGAGGATAAAAAAACCGAATGCTACTCCAAAGCAAAAGTTTATGCTTCTCTTTAATCCATGTTGATTTGCGTATGTCATAGCTAAGAAATTGTTGGGACCAGGTGTGAAGCTACTTATAAATACAAATAACAAAAAAGAAAATATAGGCATTTCAAAACCCCCTATTTTTTGTGTGTTATAATGACCAAAAAGAACAATATAACGTGTGCTTTTTATTATACATAACGGTCGTTATATTGTATACAGTGTAGGAGTGTTTTTTATGGAAGAAATTCAACTTATTCTGGCAAAAAATTTAAAATCAATACGTGAAAAAGAAAAATTAAGTTTAGAAAAGGTCTCTCAATTAACAGGTGTAAGTAAAACAATGATTGGACAGATAGAAAGAGGAGATTCAAGCCCGACACTAACAACAATATGGAAAATTGCTAATGGTTTGAAAGTATCATTTACCTCTTTAATTAATAATCCTCAGCCTGATACGAAAGTGATTTTAAGAAAGGATATTCAAGTATTGTCTGAAGACAATGGAAAATATAAAGTGTATCCTTCTTTCCCTTTTCAAGATGATAGACATTTTGAAATGTATACAGTGGAAATAGAAACAGAAGGGAAATTAAGTTCAGAAGGGCATAAAGAAGGCGCAGAAGAATTTATAACGGTATTTGAAGGTGAATTGACAGTAAAAGTGAATAACTGTCAATATAAATTAAATAGTGGAGATTCAATTCGTTTTAAGGCCGATAGATCACACTCTTATTATAATTTAGGGAAATCTTTGACTCGATTAAGCATGACAATTTATTATCCAACTGCATAAGTTTACATTTATAGTAACAAAAGATAAAACCATCTATAAGAGATGGTTTTTATTTTTTATCATTCACAAAAAAAGACACTCATCTGAGTGTCAACATAGTATTGCTCTCGCGTATAGGATTGGAGTACGTTTCTCAAATACGTATTGAGATGGTTCGTAAAAGAGAAACTGTCTTCATATTTAATGTAACATCGGTGGAAGTCAGTGTAAATTGATAATATATATACGGAAAATTTAGTATAGATAGTTTCTACTATGAATATAGTGCAATTTGTTCTTTAATGCGCCATCACTTTTATGAAATAATTGGGAGGTTTTTATCATGATAGACTTAGTATTTAATAATGTTTATTAGAAAAAGAATGAATCATTTTTTAATCGATTCGTATAATTGTTAGAGAGGCACCTGTTGAACCACCTCCAACCAAATTAACGATGTATAATACGCCGAATAATTGAAGGGAAATTGTATTATCGGCAATTAAATTATTGTTATAATTTGAAGTTGATATAGCGGGAGAAAAAATAGAACCAGGAAGTGGAGTAGAAGCGTTTAATAGTAGTTTTGTTCCAGTGAGTAGAGCAGTTGTCGTATTAACTTGATAGGTTAAATGATATCTTCTGGCTACAGGAATTGTAAATATATCGTTTGAGGCGTTAACTGTAAAATTACCGAGGCTTTGGTTATTAGAAAGAGGAATATTAGTTCCACCTAATACCTAATGTATTATTAGCGAACATAGAGTTTGTTGTAACTATTGACCCAGTACTTCCGGTAGGTCCAGTACTTCCAGTAAGTCTGTATGGAAGAATAATTTCAAGAGCTATTGATACTAGTTCTTCTATTCTTTTTTCATTTTTATCTTGAATTTAAATCACCTCATTTTTAAATTAGAATGCAATAAGTTTCGTGTTTTTGGAATGGAACTATCATTTTATTATATTAATAGTAGTAGTTAAAGCAACGGTAAAATGTTTAATAACTGTATGAATCATTTGGAAAGAAAAAAGAATAGTTATGAAAGTATTCCTTAATAATAGACTCATACTTATGTAAGTTAATTAAAAATATGTGGAATGAGGAATTAAATTGAAGCGGAATGATAAATTATCAATAAATAAAGGTAAGATAGAACCTGAGAATATTGGACCTACATTTCCAGCTCTTCCACCAATATATATTCCAACAGGAGCAACGGGAGCAACAGGAGCAACGGGGGCAACAGGAATAACAGGAGCAACAGGAGCAACGGGGGCAACAGGAATAACAGGAACAACAGGAGCAACGGGGGCAACAGGAGCAACAGGGGCAACAGGAATAACAGGAGCAACGGGAGCAACGGGGGCAACAGGAACAACGGGAGTAACAGGAGTAACAGGAACAACGGGAGTAACAGGAACAACAGGAGCAACGGGGGCAACAGGAATAACAGGAGTAACAGGAACAACGGGAGTAACGGGAGCAACAGGAACAACGGGAGCAACAGGAACAACGGGAGCAACAGGAACAACGGGAGCAACAGGAGCAACAGGAGCAACAGGAGTAACAGGAGTAACAGGAGCAACAGGAGCAACGGGAGCAACGGGAGTAACAGGAACAACGGGAGCAACAGGAATAACAGGAATAACAGGAGCAACAGGAGCAACGGGAGCAACAGGAGCAACGGGGGCAACAGGAATAACAGGAGCAACGGGAGCAACAGGAATAACAGGAGCAACGGGAGCAACAGGTCCTACTGGGGGGATTGGCCTTATAACAACAACTAATTTGTTATTTTACACTTTTTCAGATGGAGAGAAACTTATATATACAGATGCAGATGGCATAGCTCAATATGGTACAACGAATATACTTTCACCTAGTGAGGTTTCGTATATAAATTTGTTTATCAATGGAATTTTGCAACCACAACCATTCTATGAAGTTAGTACTGGTAAACTAACTTTATTGGATAACCAACCACCATCGCAAGGTTCTTCAATTATTTTACAATTTATTATTATTAATTAAAAAAGACAGATTCTTAATGAAAAGGAATCTGTCTTTTTTGTTCTGAATTACATTCGTTAACATTAAGTGACGATAAATTCAATTGTAATTGGAATTCCGCCGTCTAATGCATCCCCACCAGGAATTGTAATAGCACCAGTAGGACCAGTAGTAACACTGGAGTTCACGCTTGGTTGAAGAATACCGTTCACATATAAGTTGTAATACGTGAAAGTCGGAAAAGCGGTTGCAGTAGTACCCGCATCGTTTAAACAAGCTGTGGCAGCAATTGCAAAAGCTGCACCTGTACCTGTGCCGGCTCCTAGTGTGGATGTAAATCTTCTAGATGCCATAAATGGTTGAATGATAGGCAATTAATTTTCACTCCTTACAATATTTTATTAGAACGAAGTATAAAATAACTTGTCCACTATATTGTATGAGAGTTTTTTATAATAGAAACGGCTTCACCTTTATAAGGTGAGCCCAATTTTGGTAAGGAAATGTTCTTTATTTATATGAAAAAATGATGTTGTTACTTGCGGAATATATGTTAATCGTAAATTCGGTTTTTTGTATTCAAATTAAAATGTGTCTTTGAACCTAAGAGATAAACGTGGAAAAATAAAATAAACCCTTAAGTTTAGGTATTTAATCTAAGCAGTCAATTATTAAAAACATATAATTAATATGTGAGTCATGAACATAATTAAATGACGTTTTCAAGTTTGATTATCATTCATGTTTCCTATTTTAAGAGAAACATATAACTCAACTACTTTTTTCAATTGCATCTTTTATAGTACTTAGAATGGGAAAACACTCAACTATAAGAAAAGTAAGGAGGAAATAAATGAAACATAATGATTGTTTTGATCATAATAACTGCAATCCGATTGTTTTTTCAGCAGATTGTTGTAAAAATCCACAGTCAGTTCCTATTACTAGGGAACAATTAAGTCAATTAATTACTTTACTAAACTCATTAGTATCAGCTATTTCAGCATTTTTTGCAAATCCAAGTAATGCAAACAGATTAGTGTTACTCGATTTATTTAATCAATTTTTAATTTTCTTAAATTCCTTATTACCTTCTCCAGAAGTTAATTTTTTGAAACAATTAACTCAAAGTATTATAGTTTTATTACAATCTCCAGCACCTAATTTAGGACAATTGTCAACATTATTGCAACAATTTTATAGCGCTCTTGCACAATTCTTCTTCGCTTTAGATCTTATCCCTATATCTTGCAACTCAAATGTTGATTCTGCAACTTTACAACTTCTTTTTAATTTATTAATTCAATTAATCAATGCTACTCCAGGGGCGACAGGTCCAACAGGTCCAACGGGCCCAGCAGGAACCGGAGCAGGTCCAACGGGAGCAACAGGAGCAACAGGTCCAACAGGCCCAACAGGAGCGACAGGTCCAGCAGGTACTGGTGGCGCAACAGGTTTAACAGGAGCAACAGGCCCAACGGGAGCAACAGGCCCAACGGGAGCAACAGGCCCAACGGGAGCAACAGGCCCAACGGGAGCAACAGGCCCAACGGGAGCAACAGGTTTAACTGGTGCAACAGGCTTAACAGGAGCAACGGGAGCAACAGGTCCAACAGGAGCAACAGGTCCAACGGGAGCAACAGGTCCAACTGGTGCAACGGGCTTAACAGGAGCAACTGGTGCAGCTGGTGGCGGAGCTATTATTCCATTTGCTTCAGGTACAACACCATCTGCGTTAGTTAACGCGTTAGTAGCTAATACAGGAACTCTTCTTGGATTTGGATTTAGTCAGCCTGGTGTAGCATTAACAGGTGGAACTAGTATCACATTAGCATTAGGTGTAGGTGATTATGCATTTGTAGCACCACGTGCAGGAACTATCACGTCATTAGCAGGTTTCTTTAGTGCAACAGCTGCATTAGCTCCAATATCACCTGTTCAAGTGCAAATACAAATATTAACTGCACCTGCAGCAAGCAATACGTTTACAGTACAAGGCGCGCCTCTTTTATTAACACCAGCATTTGCCGCAATAGCGATTGGTTCTACAGCATCAGGAATCATTGCTGAAGCTATTCCAGTAGCGGCTGGAGATAAAATACTACTGTATGTTTCATTAACAGCAGCAAGTCCAATAGCTGCAGTTGCTGGATTTGTAAGTGCAGGTATTAATATCGTTTAATTTGTTACAATGTTTAGTAAGAAATTAAACAGGGGTTTGTATATAGTCCTTCCTAATAAATTTAGGAAGGACTATATTTTTTGAGGAAATAAGTAATAAATCAATTGAACAATTACTCTTTATTAAGTTCATATAAAAAAGTATAATTTACCCTTTCTCATTTAAGGCATAAGTTATGTAACTTTAAAAATTTCCGATCAGCAAAAAAAGATGAATTCTTTTAAAAGAATTCATCCATAAAATAAACTATTTATTTTTATTACAGTTACATCCTTTTTTCTTTACATAGCCTTGCTCGGCTAAGTCTCTTTGCGATTGGGAATTGGAAGATTGAGAATTGGAAGATTGAGAGGATGCTGAAGAGCTACTATTTTTATTATAAGAGTAGTTTTTTCGATAGTTATAATTACTCATAGTACTATCACCTCCAATTTAATATATAAATATTATATGTATGTACACTATCAATTGTTACTATTATTAATAGGAAGAGAACATACAATAAAAAAATCTCCTCGGTATTTTCCTAGGAGATAAATGATGATTCTTTTAAAAATTTACAAATTAATAGCCCCAGTAAAGAGGAAAGTAATAAGAATCTTGGGGATACGGATTATGTTGTTGAGGGAGGGGCGGGGTTGGGTAATTTTTCATTCCACGGTTTTGATTGCAGTTTGCCGGAGGGCCAATAACAGTAGTTGATTGAATAGGAGAAACCGCTTGTTTCCATTGTTGTTCATTGAGGCAGTAAGTATGGGCCATCATATGAGCCGGAGTTAATCTTAAAATATCAGAACCGAAAATAACTTCTGGCGCTGGGGCATTGAAAATAGCTAATAAATGAGTATTATCAGCTGTAGCAATTTCATAATGCCACCACGCTTGTGGAATGTTGGCAACTTGCCCCGGTTTTATCGGTAAGTTTAAAATTTGATTCGTAAATGGATTAAGTAAAGAAACAACAGCAGACCCTGAAATACAATAAACAAGTTCAGCTGCATTTTGATGAATATGTGGTTCTACAACATTTCCTGTACTTAAATAAATATCTAATAAAGAAGTATTTTCTAAAGTATTTAATTGTTTAATACCGAGTACATTTATATAATTTTGGGCATCTTTCCGAAAAAAATTACTTTTATTTACATCATAAGTAAAATTGGTTGAGGGAGAGGTATAGTCGATGTTGGTAGTCAATTGTATTACCCGCCTTTCTATAGGGAAGTTAGGTTACAAAATTAGGATATGAGTCTAGTCTTTGTTTTGTGCTGTTGTCGGCAGCTTAATAAATTCACTTATTTCATAAAGAATAAGGTGTTAATACTAAACTATATTCGTATTCCCATTCATACTTTGGATTGATGGAAAAAAGTAATGAAAATGTTAATTTAAAAGTACATCAATCATTTATAAGGAGTGAATGTTCATGTCATTTAGTGAAATGATTAGAAATGAAGTACTCAGCTGGGCGGGTGTTTCTGAAAAACCGCATCGATTTGGTGGTATTGAAATAAATTATGGTAAGAAAGAACTTGGCCATCTTCATGGTGATAAATTAGCTGATTTACCATTTCCGAAGTTAAAGCGAGATGAATTAGTGAAGCAAGGATTGGTAAAACCACATCACGTATTACCTGAATCAGGATGGATCAGTTATTATATAAAGAGTGAAGAGGATATTCCATTTGCAATTGAGTTATTTCGTATGCAATATGAACGAATTAAAAAGTAATGAAATAAAGTAGGGTAATAAAAATTTATTTTCATGTCACATCCCTCCTTAATCGTTCGTCTTGTATGTAGAACGATAAGGAGGGATTTTATTATGAATACATTTGATGTAGCAATTGTTGGCGGTGGGCTTGCTGGATTAACAGCATCTATATATTTAGCGAAAGCTGGAAAGAAAGTGATTGTATTAGAAAAATCCAGTCAATTCGGTGGCCGAGGGATGACTATAAATAAAAATGGAATCTGCATGAATCTTGGTGCACATGCTTTATATAGAGGCGGGGCAGCGTTTATAACTTTTAATGAGCTCGGTTTGAATCTTCCAGGTGGAATACCATCTACAAAAGCACATGGAATATGGAAAGGGGATATATTCACCATCCCAACAGATTTTCGCTCAATTTTATCAACACCACTACTTTCGTGGTCTGCAAAAGTACAATTCTCACGTCTTATGATTCGTTTAGGAAATTTAGATGTAGGAGAAGTTCCGAAAATGAGTCTAACTACATGGGCAGAAAATGAAATAAAAGATCCAATGGTTCGCAATATATTTTATGCGCTATGCCGGACAACAACATATACGTTTGCTCCTACAATACAATTAGCATCATCTGTACTAAAGCAAATACAGCTTTCTATAAAAGAAGGAGTGCTGTATGTAGATGGTGGGTGGGAGACGATAATAACAAAATTAAGAGCTATAGCGAATGATATCGGGGTGCAGTTTTTGGCTAAAAAGCATGTTGTGGAAATTGAGCATTCCGAAGGTAAACAAAGAATACATTGTGTTGATGATGAGGTTTTTGAAGTAGGTACAGTCATCGTGACGACTCCGCCGAAAGAGGCTTGTAAAATAATAAAAGGTGCAGAAGGAACAAGTTTGCATAAATGGAGTGAACAATCGGTACCGGTTACTGTTGGTGCATTAGATATTGGCTTGAGACAATTACCCAATCCTACACATCAATTTGTATTAGGATTAGATCAACCTATATTTTTCACAAATCAATCGAGAGCAGCTAAATTAAGTGAAGACGGATCAATTGCAGTGAGTCTAATTAAGTACCATAATCCTGTGCTAGAGATGAATCATATTCATGAAGATAAAGAACAGTTGGAAAGTACGATGGAGTTGTTACATCCAAATTGGAAAAGAGAAGTTGTTGCACAGCAATATTTACCGAAAATAACAGTAGTACATGGTTTTCCTCATATTGACCGTGTTGAAAAGCCGGGTCCTAATATACCTGAAATGCCAGGTGTTTATGTTGCAGGAGATTGGGCAGGGCATGATGAAATATTAGCTGATGCTGCGGTAGCAAGCGGGAAACGTGCAGCGTTACACATTTTAAAGCAATATGAAAGTGAGGCAGTTCATCATGGAAACGGAGCAGTTATATGAAGCGTATCAACCATTATTATTTTCGTTATCATACAGAATCCTTGGGAGTGTTATGGATGCTGAGGATATCGTTCAGGATGTATTTATCTCGCTAAATAATATAGAAGATCCACAATCTATAGAAAATATGAAAGCATATTTATGTAAGATGGCGACAAATCGTTCAATTGATAAATTACGATCGGCAGCGCATAAACGTAACGTGTATGTAGGGATGTGGTTACCAGAGCCACTTGTGGAAGAGAGTGATGAGCCATCAAAGTCATTTATAATGAAAGAATCCCTTTCCACCGCATATTTATTACTTTTACAACAACTATCTGAGGTAGAAAGGATTGTTTTCATATTAAGAGAGGTTTTCAGTTATGAATACGAAGAAATAGCTTCAATTGTTGATAAGAGTAGTGTGAACTGCAGGAAGATCTTTCAACGTGCACGAAAAAGCATGTTGGAGAAACCGAAGCAATCAAAATTAAGCACGGAGAAAATGGCTTCTTATGTTGAAAAGTTTGTAGCATCATTACAGTGTGGGGATACGGAAGGTATGTTGGAAGTATTAAAAACAGATGCTATACTCAAAGCTGATGGTGGCGGTAAAGTTACGACTGCGATCAATCCAATTTATTCTGCAGATCGAATTATTCGCTTGTTCTTTGGGATTGCACAACGATTGACAGAAGAGTACACTGTTGATTTTAAAATGGTAAATGGTATACCAGGAGTTATAGTTACAATAAATAATAAAGTAACGTATGTTCTTTCGTTTGCATTTGAGGATGAGAAGATTTCAAATATTTATATGATGGTTAATCCTGAAAAACTTATGCATTTAAATGTAAAAATATAAAAAAGCGCATTTCTTTAGAAATGCGTTTTTTTATTATTTTTCTAACATTTCAAGAGGTACATCTTTTTCGCCAGCTACCTCAAATTTAATTTCCCCGTCTTCTTCATAAATACGTGTAATAATCGGTATAGTAATCATTAATTTTTTATGCTGCTTTCGTTTTCGAGCAGCATCTAAGCTAATCACGTTCATTTGTAAGCATCCTTTCTTCTGGAAATATATAAACAAAGAAAATGCGTCCGAAAAGGGCGCTTAATTGAATTTGAAATACCGATTCATTTAAATGGGGTTTATATAATTTAATAACTGCAATTTTAATATGAAATAATATGAATGGAATAATTGCACGTAGAAATTAACTTTACCAAAAAACGAAACAATATGCTATAAAAAATTATAAATCTTTGTCATATAACGGGAAAAAGGATTTCGTTTCGCATATAATAAAAGTAGACGGGCAGCAAGAGCTTTTTCATCATATTGCTTGGAAAGGCGATGAAAAGAATGGATACGTTAGATTCATTATTACTTCAACTTGAACAATATGGAGAAGAGCATGATCGGAATAAAAAAATACGGGAAGAAAAATTACGGAATATTTCTCGTGAGATGGGGCAATTTTTATCAATTTTAGTAAAAGGGTGTAATGCAAAAAACATTTTAGAAATCGGAACTTCTAATGGTTATTCTACATTGTGGTTAGCTAATGCGGTAGAAGAAACAAATGGAAATGTAACAACTGTAGAGCTTTCTTCAGAACGAGTTGGAGAGGCACTTGTCAATTTTGAAAAGGCAAACCTTTTACAAAGGATTGATGTTCACAATCAAGAAGCAGGGGCATTTTTAGATTCACAACTAGATGATACATTTGATTTTATTTTCCTAGATTCAGAGCGTACGCAATACATGTGGTGGCTTGAACATATAAAACGCATTTTACAACCACAAGGTCTTCTTGTTGTCGATAATGCTACTTCTCATGCGAGTGAATTAGTTGAGTTTATAAAAATGATTGAAGAAGATGAAATGTTTGAAACAGTATTATTGGCATTTCAAAAGGGTGCATTTGTAGCGCGTAAGAAGAAATAGGATTGAGTGTAATATAATTATCACATTGAAAAAGGGTGTATATCAAAAGATTGCGTGCAGTAGTATGGGAAGGACGTAATTTATATACGTAACATACGAAGAATCCGCCTTCAGCATGTCGGTCTCTAGGTCTTAAGTCTGAGGAAAATTATGTTATTTACAGGTATACTTATAGTAAGAAACAGGGAATGACTGCATAAGCAGGTATTTCTTGAAAATTGATTTCATATAGGCTGTTTGCAAATGAAATACAATATATTAGATGAAATATAGTGCACATAAATTCGCACATATAAATAAAGGAGCGATTTTGTTGACTGAACTCGAGAAAAAAGAACCCGTATCAATTGTGAAAGATAATAATGTAGAAGTAGTAGTTGATACAGTTATAAAAGATGAAGAACTTGATGAATTAAATAAAGAAGCCGATCTTTATGTACAAAAGTTAAATAGCGAGCAAAATACAGATTTATCGAAAGTATTGTCGCAGCTAGGAGATTTGGGGGATAAAGAACAACAAGCAGCAGGACAAACGTTATCAGCATTAAAACGTCCTGTCACAGCGATGATGAATGGAAAGAATGAAGAAATTCCAAATACATTGTTAGAATTACGCAAAGTAGTATCAGAGCTTGATCCGAATTCATTAAAAGCAAGTGGTATGAAGAAAATTATGTTTAAAGTATTTAAGAAAAATCCACTTGAAACATACGTGCATAAATATCAATCTATAGATAAGCAAATTGAGGAAATTATTAGATCCCTTCTAATTGGTCGTGATAACTTACAAGAGGATACAGTTGGTCTTGAAATGTTAAAAGAACAATCGCACGATAAAATTCATGCTCTTGATAAACAAGTATACTTAGGGAAAAAGCTTGCTGGCATGCTTGAAGCTGAGAAACAAAACCCAGAGCGTCAAAGGGATATTCCGTTAATTAACGATGCATTAGAAAAGATACTTGTACGTACACGTAATATGCAGCAAGCGAAAAGTGTATTATTACAATCTATAGCTTCTGTAGACATCATTAAGAAAAATAATGAAAAATTAACAGAGGCGATACGTAATGCGATTACGATGACACAAAACGTTGTAACAGTTTCAGCTGCTATTCAGCTTGCATTAACGAATCAACGGAAAACAATTGATGCCGTAAATGCGACGAATGAAGCAATTGAATCGATGGTATTAAGTAATTCTCAAGCGTTAAAACAAAATACAGAAGAAACGACGAAATTGCTTGAAAACCCTGCTATTAGCATGGATAAATTACGTGAATCATTCCAAAATGTGTTCGCTGCAATTGAAGCATCTGAAAAATCGTCAGAACGTATTATTGAGTCAAGCAAGAAGTTCGTTATTGAACTAGACACATTTAATGATGAGATGAAGCAGAAACTCATTCAGCGTCCAAGGAAATAACGGATTATTAGAGGAGGTGAACAAATGAGTTTCATTCAAACAGTACTATTACTACTCGGTACATTGCTTTTAATAGCATTTACTGTCGTTGTTTTAGTCGTATACTTCGGGCGGAAACTGTATTTTTCATGGACGAAGCCATATAAAAGAGCGCAAGATTCTCTAGATAAGATATCAAACAAATCAATACCGTTTCTACAAGAATTTACACAACATCCACTGTTTTATCGCTGGATTCGCACCGAAGGAAAGAAAGAACAAAATACATTAAATACTCTATTTTGTGCATCAGGTCAACGTACGAGAGAGCAAGTCTTCTCGATGTTACCGAAAGAAAAGCAGAAAAAAGTGCATGTAATGGCAAAAACTACGAAAAAGCTTACGAATGAAGATATTGATGTGGCTGCGATGAAAGTGAAAGATTTCTTAAGACAAGAAACGCAGCAAACTGTAAAACCGACAGACTTATCATTTTACAAATTGTATTTTTATGACCGTTATCCAGACGCATTAAATACAATTCAAGCGTATAAACGCTCAATAAATCCTTCATTACAAAGAACGGTTGATGATATTACAATTTCGGTATTAAATGCACTTCCGTACTATCAAGAGCAACGCATGTTTGAACAACAACATAAACTTGAAACATTCTTAATGAAAGATTTAACGGCCATGTTATCGTTGGTAGTACAATTACCACCTTCACAAAGACCAGAGAAGGAAGAAGAACTGAAGATCTACTTGGAAAATTTCAAAAAAGAAATGGAAGTAGTAGAGCGAGATATTCGCGACTCGATTGATCACGATTTAAATGTGAAGATGAGGGCAGCGACTGAGAAGTTTAAGAATAAATAACAAAAAGCGCCTTAAAAGCTAAGTATCACAGCTTTAAGGCGCTTTTTTTATGAGATTTTATTTTGCTCTAACGGTAGTATGATTAGAAGCCACACTTTCATTATGCAATCGATCAACTGCAGTTACGACATACGTATACGTTTCTCCAGAAGTTGCTGTTTTATCTACATAAATTTCTCCAAGTTTTGTTTTTCTTACAGTAGTAAGTAAATTTTTCGGATTTTGTATATCCACTTCATTTTTCCCATTCACGCGGTAAATAGCGTAATAAGCAGAATCATTATCTCTATTGTCAATGATACCGATTGCAATACCTTCATCTCTTGGAATGGCGCCTTTTAAAGTCGGTTGTTTTGGTGGATCATGATCAAGCCAAGGCATAGGCGGGATTAATGCAGGATGTTTATATATGTTTTTTGAAAGTCTATCTTTAACTCCGAGTGGATTGTTATTAATATCTTTTAAGCTAAAATGCATACTACCTTTTATATCAGGATATAGCCGGTTTAATGCAATTTGTTTTGGATATTCTTCTGGATCAGACCAAGCAGGGACGGAGTTATTATTAATTTTATAGGCCGCTTGACCGATGTATAGGTGAATCGGTTTGTTATTTGTTTCTTTAACCCACCAATCTACTAATATGTCATATGCAGCTGGGGTGAAACCTATATTCCAATATATTTGCGGTGTAATGTAGTCAATATATCCTTTTTGTATCCACTCACGTGTGTCAGCATAAAGGTCATCATAGTTTCTTTGGCCTGCGGTTGTGTTAGAGCCAGTGGGATCGTCAGCTATATTTCGCCATACGCCGAACGGACTAATGCCAAACTTTACATATGATTTTTCTTGTTTTATAGCAGTATTTAAATCTTTTACAAGTTCATTTACATTATTACGTCGCCAATCTTCTATATTTGTAAATCTACCATTATTATATGTTTCGTATGTTTTCTGATCTGGAAATTCTTCACCGGCTACTTTATATGGGTAAAAATAATCATCCATATGCAGCGCATCAATATCGTAATTTTGTACGATTTCTAAAGCGCCTTCTGTTATAAATTTTTTTACTTCCGGAATACCGGGATTGTAATATAACTTTCCGCCATAAGTGACAACCCAATCGGGATGTTGCCTTGCAGGGTGATTATTTGATAATCGATTTATATCGGTGTGATTCATCGTTATTCGGTATGGGTTAATCCAAGCGTGGAATTCTATATTTCTTTTATGAGTTTCTTCAATCATAAATGCGAGCGGGTCATAACCAGGATCTTTTCCTTGTGTTCCTGTAATGTATTCAGACCAAGGACCGTAATTTGAAGGATAGAAAGCATCAGCGGTTGGTTTAATTTGTACAACAACTGCATTCATACCAGTGCTTTTTACATCGTCTAATAATCTTATAAATTCTTGTTTCTGTTTTTCAATGGGTAAGCCAGTTTTTGAGGGCCAATCAATATTCACAACAGATGCAATCCATACAGCACGTAATTCATGTTTTTTGTATGCAGTATTTACTTCAGCATAAGTAAAGTGAGGGGGAATGAAAGAGAAAGGGATGAACAAGATGACGATACAACATATCATTAATAAACGTTTAACGATCATTTATACGCCTCCCTATCATATGATTATTTAAAATAATATATGAGGCGAGGTTGATTTTGCAATAGAGAAAATTGCATATTGAAACATTAATTTAATAGGAAAAATATTTTTAATGAAATTTACTTTCATTATAACTAAATTCATTTACTACTTCATATGCTTGTTAGTAAAGTGAAACTTCCTTTCATTTGAAGGGTAATAAATTATAAGTATAGGAGGATTAATAAATGAAAGTCTTGTTCGTCTGTTCTGGAGGAATGTCCAGTGCAATTGTTGTAAACGCTTTAAAAAAAGAAGCGGAGAAAAATGGTGTGAACATGGAAGTGCATGCAATTGGAACGAATGAGGTAGAGGAAGAAGTAAAGAATGGCTGGGATGTCGTAATGGTGGCACCTCAAATAAGACACCGATTTGACTCTGTAAAAAAATTTGCAGAGGAGGGATCTATTCCGTGTGGCATCATACCGCCGCAAGCATACACACCGCTTGGCGGCCCGACTTTATTAAAAACTGTAAATGAATTAATCAGTTAGGGGGAAACGTTATGAATAAGTTTGTCACGTTTCTTGATAAAAACTTATCTGGACCGATGGCAAGGCTTTCTGAGCAGAGACATTTACAAGCAATCCGTGATGGAGTTATTTCGGCGTTACCATTTATTATAGTAGGAAGCTTCTTTTTAATAGTAGCATTTCCACCACTGCCGAAAGATAGTTTTATATCAGTTTGGGCATTAAAGAATCAAACAAGTATATTGATACCATATCGTTTAACCATGTTTATTATGTCCTTATATATCGCATTTGGAATAGGATATAATTTAGCGAAAAGTTATAAATTAGATGCTTTATCAGGAGCACAGCTCGCGGTATGTTCACTACTTTTAACATTAACGCCTGAGTTAATTGATAAAAAAGGATTCATGCTTCCGATGACAAATCTCGGAGGTCATGGATTATTTGTGACGATGATTGTTTCTATTTTATCCGTAGAGATTTTAAGGTTTTGTAAGAAGAAAAATGTAATGATTAAAATGCCAGAACAAGTACCGCCATCTGTATCGCGTTCATTTGAAGCACTTATACCTGCAGCATTCGTTATTATTATAATGAGTCTAGTAACTGTCGTTTTTAGCATTGATTTACACCATGTTGTTGATAAATTAGCAGCACCATTAGTAAAAGCTGGGGATAGTTACTTCGGTGTAATGATTCCAGTGTTTTTAATTACGTTTTTTTGGTCATTCGGAATCCATGGTGTGTCGGTTGTTGGAACTGTTGCTCGGCCATTATGGGAAGTATACCTAGGGAAAAATGGTGAAGCAGTTGCTAGTGGAGCAGATCAGTTGCCATTTATTTCACCAGAGCCGTTATATCAATGGTTTATATGGATTGGCGGTTCTGGTGCGACGTTAGGGCTTGTATTAGCTATGATTGTATTTGGTCGATCGAAATATTCGAAAGCATTATCAAGAACTTGTATTGTTCCGGGTATTTTTAATATTAATGAACCAGTCATATTCGGATTACCGATTGTACTAAATCCAATTTTAATTATCCCATTTATCATTACACCACTTGTAACAGCAACTGTTGCATATTCAGCAACTGCGATGGGATTTGTAACACCAACGCATATTATGCCGCCATGGACACTACCTGCTCCAATTGGTGCATATTTAGCAACAGGTGGAGATTGGCGTGCGATTGTATTAGTTTTTATAAATATAGCAATATCGTTCCTTATTTATTTACCATTCTTTAAAATGTACGACAAAAATATGCTTGAAATTGAAAAGAATGGTGACGGGGAATCTGTTAATCCTTAATCTGCACGCTGTTATTTTGAGTGATAGACTTTTTGTCTATCACTTCTTTCACATTAAAACTAGAAAGGGGGAAATAGAATGAATATAAAATTTAGTTATAAAGGCGTATTTTTATTATTATTTGGAGTGATTTGTGCAAATTTACTTTTTGTCCCTTTATTAGGCATGCTAAATCTATCACAAATGCATAGTATATGGCTCGTTACAAGTATTGCGGCAAGCGTTTTGCTTACGGTAGTTGTTTCTTTCATTGATGGATCGTTTGCATCAAAAGCTCAGTTGTTTTTTAGATTTATATTGTTTTCGATTGGTTGTACGTTCGTTACTTACATGATTGTTTTTTAGTAAATAGGAGGTCATGCACGTTATGTATATTGCAGGGGTAATGTCTGGTACTTCATTAGATGGAATAGATGTAGCGCTCGTTCATATAGAAGGAAGTGGTGTAGATTCTAAAATCGAACTCATCCATTTTACTACTGTTCCATTTTGTAATGATATGAAAAATGAGATCCAACAAGCGTTATCAATTGAAACTTCGAATGTCCAACTTATATGTAGTTTAAATTTTAAACTTGGTTTATGCTTTGCCAATGCTGTAAAGGAAGTTTGTAAAGAGGCCAATTTTCCTTTGAGACAATTAGATTTAATAGGCTCTCACGGACAAACGATTTATCATCAGCCAAAGCAAGAAGGGAATATTATTTCTTCAACATTGCAAATTGGGGAACCAGCAGTAATAGCATATGAAACGAACACGACGGTTATCTCGAATTTCCGAACGATGGACATGGCGGCAGGGGGACAAGGTGCACCACTTGTACCATATTCAGAGATTATTTTATATCGGCATCAAACTAAAAATAGACTACTGCAAAATATTGGCGGGATTGGTAATGTTACAGTGGTTCCAAGTAAACGAAGTAATGAGAGTGTTATTGCTTTTGATACTGGACCAGGCAACATGGTAATCGATGAAGTATGTCAAAGATTATTTCATGTACCATATGATCAAAATGGTTGGATCGCAAGTCAAGGGGTGGTTGTAGATGAAATTTTAACATACTGTATGAACCATCCATTTTTGAACGTGAAACCACCAAAATCAACAGGTAGAGAACATTTTGGAGAAGCGTTTGTGACTGAATTATTAAATCGATTTGAAAAGCATAGTAAAGGAAATATATTGGCAACTGTCACGATGTTTACAGCATGTTCAATTGTTCATCATTATAAGGAGTGTATTTTACCGTATTATGACATTGATGAGGTGATTTTAGCTGGTGGTGGAAGTTATAATAATACACTTGTTGAAATGATACGGAATGGATTAAGAGAAGAGAAATGTAGTATATGTATACAAGAGGATATTGGTCATTCTTCAGCAGCGAAAGAAGCGATTGCATTTGCTATTTTAGCAAACGAAACGTATCATCGTAATCCGAGTAATGTGCCGAGCGCAACAGGTGCTAAGAATTCCGTGGTTTTAGGGAATGTAACATTCCCTCCAATATGTAAATGAAAATGAGGCGAACATATGAAGTATATGATTGGAGTAGATGGCGGGGGAACGAAGACAGAGGCAATTGCATTTGATCAAAATGGAAATGAAGTTGTAAGAGGTACGAGCAGATTTGGAAATGTATTAATAGATTTTGATCAGGCGCTTTTGCATATTATGGAAGCAATTAATCAATGCCAGAAGAATTTAATAAATGAGCATTGCGTTTGTATTTGTTTAGGATTAGCTGGTATAAGCGGAGCGAATACAAATGAATTAACATTACGTTTAAAAAAGAAATACGGAACAAAAATTGAAATTTTTAATGATGCAATGATCGCGCATGCAGCTGCTTTAAAAGGTAAGGATGGAATATTAACTATAGGTGGTACAGGTGCAATTTGTATAGGAAAGAAAGGAGAAGTATATCAGTATAGCGGTGGATGGGGACATATTTTAGGAGATGAAGGGAGCGGATATTGGATTGCATTACAAGCTTTAAAGAAAATGACAATTCAATTCGATCAAGGAATCAGCCTTTGTCCATTGAGTTTGAATATTCAAAGGCAGTTTCAACTTTTGACACCGTCTCATATAAAAAGCTTAGTATATACTTCTTCTAAAGATAAAATTGCAGCAATCGCACCATTAGTTATTCAGGAAGCGAGAAGTGGCAATGATGATGCGCATGAAATTATAATGCAAGCTGGAAAGGAATTAGCAAGAATTACGGTAGATGTTTATAACAAGATGCAATTTAAGCGCTCAACTCCAATTGCAGTAAGTGGCAGTATATTGCGTTTAGTTCCTGAAATATTTGCTGTATTTAAGAAATGCTGTGAAGAAAGTATGAAAGAAATTACATTCGTATCACAAGCAGAAATGGCAGTGAAAGGAACATACCATTTAATGAGGGATATATATTTTTAAAATTAGCGCATGAGAATTTTTGTATGATTTGTAAAAATATGATGTTAAAATGTATAAAGGGATGTATGTTAAAAACGTACAATATACGTAGTAATTGAATATTGTATATGTATTCCCATTTAGAAAGTGAATGATTACATGATTAATAGTATGCAGTTTTTATATTTGGTGGCTTCTTATTTAATTGGAAACATATTGACCGCTTATATAGTAACAAAATTGAGATATAACGTTGATATTAGGGATGAAGGAAGCGGAAATCCTGGCGCAAGAAATATGGGGCGCGTATATGGAAAAGGGTATTTCATCGCTACATTTTTAGGGGATGCGATTAAAGGGGCAATCGTTGTTACTGTTGCAAAATATCTTTTTGAAGATCCTACATTCATAATGTTAACATTATTGGCCGTTATTATTGGACATATTTACCCAGTTTTATTTAAAGGTAAGGGCGGTAAAGGTATTTCAACATTTATTGGAGGATTAATCGCATTTGATTATTTGATAGCGCTTACCCTCATAGGCATTTTTATTGTATTTTATTTAATATTCAAAGGATTTACGAAGCCAGGACTAATTACGATTGCTTGTTTACCAATTTATATGATTCTTTATTCTTATTCTGTTGTTACGACTATTTTAAGTGGAATGATTATTGTACTTATTCTATATGTAAATCGAGAATAAAATAAATGTTTAATAAGTGGGGATAATCTCCACTTATCATTTTTTATTAAATAGATAAAGGAGATAAGGCATGGGGTTAATTTATAAAGTTGCTAATCAAGATTGGGAATTTGAAAGTATACATAAATTAAATTATAAAACTTTTGTAGAAGAGATTCCGCAACATGAAGAAACGAAAGACCGGTTTCGTATAGATCGGTTTCATGAAGAAAATACATATTTAATTTGTTTAGATGAGGATAGATTAGTAGGTATGGTCGCGGTGCGGGGAAAACGACCATTCTCGTTAGATTATAAAATTTCAAATTTAGATGTTTATTTGCAAGAGCATGGAGAAAAAGTGTATGAAATTCGTTTACTTTCAGTAGAACGTGAATATAGGAATGGAAGAGCGTTGTTAGGATTAATCCGTTTTCTACATCGTTATTTGCTTCTAAATGGATATGAATTAGCACTCATTTCTGCAACAACACGTGAACTAGCTTTATATGAGCAAATGGGATTCAAAGTTTTCCATACGTTAGTTGGTACAGAAGAAGCGGCCTTCCAGCCAATGTATGTTACCCCTGCTATGTTTGAAGAATCGAGCGTTGGGGGGATTATGACGAAAGAATATACGTTTTTACCTGGTCCAGTAGATATTGAAGAGAACATTCGAAAGGCATTTTCTACGCGGCCTATTTCGCATCGCTCTAAGTCATTTCAAGTGATGATGGACAATGTGAAAAAACGGTTACTTTACATGACAAAAGCAAAACATGTACAGCTTATGTTAGGAACAGGGACGTTAGCAAATGATGCGATTGCTTTACAGTTACGTTCTTTAAAAGGGAAAGGACTAGTATTAACAAATGGGGAATTTGGTAATAGATTAGTTGGACATGCAAAACGAGCACAGTTACATTTTGATACTTATAAAAAGGAAATGGGAGATCCATTTATTTATACCGAATTAGAAGAAATCATGACAACTGGAAATTATGAATGGCTTTGGTTTGTTCATCATGAAACATCTACTGGAATGTTAAACGATTTAAACGAGCTAAACACTCTTTGTAACGAGAATCAAATAAAACTATGTGTAGATTGCATAAGCTCAATTGGAGCAATACCATTAGACTTAAAGGATGTGTATTTTGCAAGTGGTGTTAGCGGTAAAGCGATTAAATCATATACAGGAATTTCTTTCGTTTTTCATAACCACATTGTAAAAATAAACGAGGCTGTGCCGGCCTATATGGACATTGGTATGTATGAAGAAAATGAAAGCATTCCATACTCACAATCATGGAATTTAATTTATGCATTGCAAGAAGCGTTGAAGAGATTTGAAGATGAAAAGGTATTTGTAAAAATTAAAGAGACATACGAGTATATTGAAGAAGTTATTACTGATATGGGGTTAAAGCTTGTTTCACCTAAAGAACATGCCGCGAAAATTATATTTACAATTCAATTAAGCGAAGGTCAGTCTTCTAAAACGGTAGGTGATGCGTTAGCTTTACAAGGATATATTGTCCATTATGAATCAGCGTATTTACAAAAGAATAACTGGATCCAAATTGCATGCCTGAATCATTATAAAGAACGTGATATGAAGAGGATGTTAAATTGTTTGCAAATGTGTTTATTTCAGAGTGGGGTACATATATAAAGACTTTTTCTTTTCGTATAAAGGAGCTACGACTTACGAAAACTTAGGAATAGAACATTGGAAGAGGTGTAAGTATGATAACTAGAAAACTCCCATTACATATAGACGATATTAAAAAAGCTCACAAGATTCTAGATAGAAATGCTCGTAAAACGCCATTAGTAAAATCTTTTTACTTGACTAGTAAAACGGGCGGAGAAATTCATTTGAAATTAGAAAATATGCAGTTAACGGGTTCTTTTAAATTCCGTGGCGCATTTAATAAAATGTCGCGGCTCACGGATCAAGAAAAAGAAAAAGGTGTAATTGCATGTTCAGCAGGTAATCATGCGCAAGGAGTTGCATTATCAGCGCATTTACTTGGTATTAAGAGTAAAATTGTTATGCCAATTTCTGCACCTCAGGCGAAAGTGGAAGCAACTAAAGGATATGGATCTGAAGTGATTTTACATGGTGAAACCTTTGATGATGCAAAGGCAAAATGTGAAGAAATTATAAGGGAAACAGGTGAGACATACTTACATCCATATGATGATGTAGAGGTAATGGCTGGGCAAGGTACAATTGGATTAGACATTCTGGATGATATGTGGGATGTTGATACTGTCATTGTACCAATCGGTGGAGGCGGAATTATTTCTGGTATTTCTGTAGCATTAAAATCTTTTAATCCATCCATTAATATAATTGGTGTCCAAGCAGATAATGTTCATGGAATGAAGGCATCTTACGATAAAGGAGCAATCGTAGAACATTATGAGGCGCCTACTATTGCAGATGGTTGCGCAGTTAAAATACCAGGGGAATTAACATTTGAAATTGTAAAAGAATTAGTAGATGATATTGTAACTGTATCAGAAAAAGAGCTGGAAGTAGCGATGAAAGATTTATTACAACGTGGGAAAGCTGTTGTAGAAGGTGCAGGTGCATTAGCGACTGCTGCACTGCTTGCAGGGAAAGTTGATAGCTATATAAAAGGAAAAAAAGTAGTAGCGGTTATATCTGGTGGGAACGTGGACTTACAGCGCATATCAAGTGTATGTGAGCACTTTTTTGTCGCTAATGAAGTGAAATAGTTTTATAAAAGAAGAGCTAAGAGAAATGATCTTAGCTCTTACTTTTTGTCTACCGTTTACTGTAAGTAGCAATAAGTTTGCAGAATTTGCTGTTTAATGAATTGTTTTATTTAAGCGTCTATTTTTACACATATCTTTAATGTTACAATAATTATTTCAATATTGTCGAAACATAAGCAGAAATTTAATATAATAGTTTTAATGTGCTAATGAGCGGTGAGGAGGGCAGGTCATGAATAAAGAAGAACAGGTCATGAACGGTTTCAGGGAATTATATAATAAGCTGGTTTGGCTTAATAAAGATAAGATGGAAGAAGGTCTTAAAGGTTTTAAGTCTTCTGAAGTTCACTGCATTGAATATATTGAAAACAATGCAGATTCTAACGTGACACAACTCGCAGAGGCTTTTTATGTGACTCGCGGCGCTATAAGTAGAATGACTAAGAAGCTCATACAAAAAGGCCTTATTGAAAGCTACCAAAAGTCAGAAAATAAGAAAGAAATTTATTTTAGGCTTACGGAAGAAGGGAAAGAAATTTATAAAATCCATGAAGATCTGCACAAAGAGTTTCAAGAGCGGGATAAAGCTGTATTTGAGCAAGTAACTGAAGAAGAATTCGACAGTATAATTCGTTTCGTGGAAAAGTATAGTAGACATTTGGATGCAGAAATAAAGAAACAAGGTGTACATATTAAATCGTAATACATTTTAATAATAAAGTGAAACATTAATCAGTGGGGGTTTTCTTCATCTCCACTGATTATCAGCCCTCACCAATCGGGCTTTTACGGGCAGCCTTACTCTAATGAGAATAGGCTGCTTTTTTATCATGTTATTTTTGTTGACTAATCAACAAAACAGAGTTATCATTTTGTTGACACGGCAACAAAATGTTTTGAGGAGAGAAGTTAAATGTCTATATTTAGATCACAAAATGAAAGGGAAACTGAAAAAAACATAGATAAACATGCTTTACTATTCGGACTTATTTCTGTATTTCTTTGTGGTATAGGTTTCAGTATCATCATGCCTGTAGTTCCATTCTTAGTACAGCCATATATAAGTAATTCAGAAGAACAAGCATTAGTTGTTACACTACTAACTTCCGTATATGCGGCTTGCGTGTTTTTTGCTGCCCCAGTACTCGGAGCTTTAAGCGATAAATATGGGCGTCGTCCATTACTTTTAATATGCTTATTTGGTTCTGCAATTGGGTACTTAGTTTTTGGTATAGGAGGAGCTTTATGGGTACTATTTGCTGGACGCATAATAGAAGGAATAACAGGCGGGAGCATAAGTACTATCTTCGCATATTTTGCAGACATTATTCCAAAAGAGCAGAGAACGAAATACTTTGGATGGGTGAGTGCAGTTGTAGGTGCGGGAACTATCATTGGCCCAACCCTTGGAGGATTACTTGCTAAGTTTGGTGCTACTGTACCTTTGTATTTTGGAGCAATCATAACTTTATTAAATGTTGTATATGGGATGAAATATATGCCAGAGAGCCTTGACAAAAATAATAGATTGAAAGAGATTACTTTTGTAAGGTTGAATCCTTTTGCACAGCTAGCAAACATACTTTCCATGAAAAATTTAAAATGGTTACTTGTCTCGGCGTTTTTACTTTGGATACCTAACGGATCTTTACAAGCAATTTTTACACAATTTACAATGGATACTTTCAGTTGGAAACCTGCATTAATCGGACTTATGTTTTCAATTTTGGGCTTTCAAGACATTGTTTCACAAAGTTTTATCATGCCAAAGCTTTTAATCAAGCTTAGTGATAAACAAATAGCAATTCTTGGGATGGTTTCGGAGATTATAGGCTACAGTTTTATTGCAGCATCAGCTTTGTTTTCGGTGTATCCACTACTTATCGTCGGAATGTTAATGTTCGGCTTTGGTGATTCAATTTTCGGGCCTTCATTCAACGGGATGCTTTCAAAGTCTGTTAGTTCTAGTGAACAAGGAAGGATTCAAGGTGGAAGCCAATCTATTCAAGCTTTAGCAAGAATGATTGGTCCTATTATTGGAGGGCAAATCTATGTATCGCTTGGTCATGCTGCACCTGCTTTTATGGGTGTGATCCTTATAGTCGCGGCAATAGCAGTTTTGTATAGGGGGACACGTGCAACTGTATAACAGATAGATATAAGAACAAATAATAGGGTGACAGAACTTAGGAATAAGTGCTGACACCCTATTTGTTTACAGTTTGAGGACTAAGAGAAATTCTTTTACTGTTTAGGAATTTATTCTGCAATGCTCTCATGGTAAATGACTAGATAGTTTAATTATGCTTGTGCTGAAGTAAATAATGACTCCATTTTCAATTTGCTCTTCTCTCGAATTTCAGCATCTGCGTGTCTCATAACGTATTTATGCGCTACAGCGATTGCTAAAACATCATCTAATAAGCCAATCCCAATAATAGCAGCTATATCTGGAATGAAATCAATTGCTAATACGTAATAAGATAAAGCGGCTAATATTATGAATTTCGCTTTAGTAGGTAATTCTTTCTTTTTCATTGTGTAGAATAAAATAATACTTTCATATACGCTGGATTTACCGAGGTTTACAGAGCTTTTTTTGAACTTTTTCCAAAGTGTCTGTTTCTCCATATAAACACTCCTTTTACAAAAACATAGATTTTTTAAAAGGATGGACAAAGAAGTGAGAGATTAATCAATTTTATTGTTTTTCTTAATTATATATTTCCATAAAAATAGGGGAATACCTGTTCAAAATAATATATATACTATGCAACGATTCACAGTGTTCCGTTACATAGTATATATATTGTAAGATGTATGTGGGTGATTTAGTTATTATTATGCATTTTATAAGCGGTATGGGGGAAGGAAAATGAAAATAATAGAACTACCAATTGAATTCGAATTTAATGGGCAAAAACAATGTATTTATCCAAGTTTAATTATAGTACATAATGAATTAACGTTAGTCGATACAGGATATCCAAGCTTTTTACCTTTAATTGAAAATGCAATGTTAAAACATGGATATGAGATGAAAAACTTAAAGAATATAATTATTACCCATTATGATGATGATCATCTAGGGGCTTTATATGATTTCAAATTGAAATATCCTCAAATTAATATTATTGCTAGTGAAATTGAATCTAACTATATTAGTGGTGATATAAAATCAGAGAGGTTGGCTCAAGCTGAAAAAATGCTAGAACGTATGCCAAATGAAGAAAAAGAATTTGGTAAATGGTTTATACAACAGTTAAAAAATATAAAACATATTTCCGTCGATGAAAAAGTACATGATGGTCAAATGATTTTGAATAATGAATGTCAAATAGTAGCGACGTCAGGACATACTTCGGGGCATATTTCATTATATTTTCCGAATTTAGACTGTGTAATTACAGGAGACGCAGCGGTTCAAGAGAATCGAGAGTTAGTTATAGCTAATCCGAATTTTTGTTTGAATATAGAAAAAGCAAAAGAGTCATTAAATAAGATTAAAAGTCTTAAAGCAGCGCAGTATTATTGCTATCATGGAGGAAAGCTTACTGTATAAACTAATGAAAACCGGTCTTTCCTAAATCGAAAAGATCGGTTTTTTAGTTCATATATTTTGCGATTTCAACCAAATCAGTAACATTATATTTCGGTAAAATTGAAATATATATGCAAAGAAGAATATATATAATTTGAGCAAGGGTATAGGGGGAAAAGATGGGTTCGTGATTTGATGTAATAGCAAATGTTATTTTATTTTATCCTCGAAATGACATGAAATTGAAACACCATATCGCAAAATTAAGTGAATTTGAGTGGTTTCGAAGGCTACACGAAGATACAAAGTATACAAGATTAATTTGGAGTAATAGAAAAATTAAAAAGTTCATTCTATCTTCTACTAATATGCAAGCATTAATAAAATCTGAGAAAAAACAAAAAGAATTTGTCCATCTAGTACAGGATGAATATAAAAAAAGAAGATAAGAATTTTTTTATTTTTCATATTTAGCGAAACAAATGGTACAATGAAAGCTAATGTGAAAAATAAGGAAAAGAAGTGGTCTATTTGAAAAACTTTTTAGAATTAGGAATTAGTGAAACTTTTAATCATACATTACGTGAAAATGGAATTACAGAAGCAACACCAATTCAAGAGAAGGCAATTCCAGTTATTATGTCAGGTAAAGATATTATTGGGCAGGCGAAAACAGGAACGGGTAAAACGTTAGCATTCGTGTTACCGATTTTAGAAAAAATCGATCCAGAGTGTAGTGATGTTCAGGCTTTAATCGTTGCGCCAACAAGGGAACTAGCCCTGCAAATTACAACTGAAATTAAAAAAATGCTTGTTCAAAGAGAAGATATTAATGTACTAGCGATATATGGCGGGCAAGATGTCGCACAACAGTTGAGAAAATTAAAAGGTAATACACATATTGTTGTAGCGACACCGGGACGATTATTAGATCATATACGCCGTGAAACAATTGATTTAAGTAATCTTTCAACGATTGTATTAGATGAAGCGGATCAAATGCTTTATTTTGGTTTCTTATATGATATTGAAGATATTTTAGATGAGACACCTGGTAGTAAACAAACGATGTTATTCTCAGCAACGATGCCAAAAGATATTAAAAAATTAGCGAAGCGTTATATGGATGAGCCGCAAATGATTCAAGTACAAAGTGAAGAAGTAACGGTAGATACAATTGAACAGCGTGTCATTGAGACGACAGATCGTGCAAAGCCAGATGCACTTCGTTTTGTTATGGATCGTGATCAGCCGTTTTTAGCAGTTATTTTCTGTCGTACAAAGGTTAGAGCAAGTAAGCTTTATGATAATTTAAAAGGACTAGGTTATAATTGTGCTGAACTTCATGGTGATATACCTCAAGCGAAACGTGAAAGAGTTATGAAGAGTTTCCGCGAAGCTAAAATTCAGTACTTAATTGCAACGGATGTAGCAGCTCGTGGACTTGATGTAGATGGTGTAACGCACGTATTTAATTTTGATATCCCTGAAGATGTAGAAAGTTACATTCACCGCATTGGTCGAACAGGACGTGCAGGTGGATCAGGTCTTGCAATTACGTTCGTTGCAGCGAAAGATGAAAAACATTTAGAAGAAATTGAAAAAACGCTTGGTGCACCAATACAAAGAGAAATAATCGAACAACCGAAGATAAAACGTGTAGATGAAAATGGAAAACCGGTACCAAAGCCGGCTCCAAAGAAATCAGGTCAAAATCGTCAAAGAGATAGCCGCGAAGGTTCAAGAAGTGAATCAAGACGTGATTCGAGAAATAGCTCGAGAAGTGATTCAAGAAATAGTTCTAGAAATAGTTCTAGAAATGAAAATAACCGATCATTTAATAAGCCAAGTAATAAAAAAGGTTGTACAAAGCAAGGTCAGCAAAGACGTGGCCGTTAAATAGTTATAATTGTAAAAGAGTCGCAAAATATTGTGGCTCTTTTTTTGTTTGTATACAACAAGGATGATGGCAAGAAAAAACAAAAATTTCATTCACCGTATTTGAAATTTATAAAGGGAATTTTATAGTCCAAAACCAGTAGAGCAAGGGTATTACTACCATGTCGCAATTCAAGAACAAGTGCAACTTATGCATGAAAAATATTTAAGCGGAAAAATCGAGAGAAAGCAATTTGTAACATATTCAAACGGTACGGGAATGTTATGCAGTAGCAAAAGAGAACGGAACTTATTATGTCTATTATTTCGGCAGAACACTTTGGTTGAAAGAAAAGGTATTAAAGTGAGCGAGTATTTTCATTACACGTTCCGCAATTATCGAAAGGGGACAAGAGAAGTTTATGAAGAATTTAACTCGTATTGGGGTACGATCGTTGGAAACTGGAAAAATAATTTGTTCTTTTTGTTCGATGGGGAACTCAAGAGGCACAACTGCCATCCTTATTAGTAAATTGCTTACTATGATGATGAAGGTAATGAAGAATGAAGTTACCAGAAGGGACAGCATGCGAAATAAGAAAAAAGGACTAGCAGTCGTACCTGCCGTCCTTTAATAGGAGAAAAAGTAATCTTGTTTAGAACTACGCATAAACAGAAAATCTGCTTGTAATTAGTTTTACCCTAAATATACGTGTCTATACAAAAAAGGGATAAGTAAAAAATACTTATCCCCGGAAGGGAAATCCCAAGCACCAAAATGGCTCGTATTGGTCTGCAGGTTCAAAAGTAGTATATGTAAAACGAAAAATCTCATACAAAAAGCAGACAACGATTTTGGTTGTCTGCCAGTGAGTTCAATGAGTTAGCTAATTGTGATAATTTGCATCCCCATTGCGAGAAGAGTGAAGCTGCTAGTTCAAACAGCTTGTTGGTATTATTTTCGATTTCTTAAAAAATATACAGAGAAAGCAGATAAGTGAAGAACCTACCTGCTTTTGCTGTAACAAAAGAAAGAGGTATTAGCCGTGGAAACGGCGGCTTGAAAATAGTATGTATTTTTGTTTGAAAAATATTCAAGAGGTGAAGAAACATGGAATGTTTAAAAGGTGTTTGTGAAATTAATCAGCTAATTAGTAAAACAAAATAGTTATTTGGGAGAAAGGGAAAATGAATATGAGATGAATTGAAGCTGTTGAAGAATTATTTGAAGTGATGAAAGAATACTTTTGGAAGGGAACATCTTTAAAGGGTGAAGCTAATGATTTTAATATTGTATCTTGGCTAATTGAAGAAGCGATCCGTAAAACAAAATAAAGATTTCATTTTGTAGCAATGGGGAATAGATATGTGTACTTATTGGGGGAAAGTAGATAGGGCAAGAACCGGAACAAAATAAAAGAGCGGCTAGCAAAAGCTAACTGCTCAATACAAGGAGATACAGAGAAGACTACTTTAAATGAATGTTGGCATACAGCCTACATACAGTATTGACCGAATATTTATTTTAAATTCAATTTATTTAAAGTAAACATCCCAACAGATAAAATGGTTGCGCCTGCTACAGAACCTAGCCAGTCTCTCCAGCCTAATGTATTTAAAGATGCATCTGTTAAATCCGTAATTAAGAAGATAGCAAACATTAATACACCAAATGCTAAGCATCCCCAAAATGTTTGCAAATATTTAATCATCTTCTTTCGGAACTTGCTCATATAAATCACCCTTATTAATAATTTATATTTTTATAAATAAATTATCGCATGTGCGAAAATTAAAAGTGCGAAATATGCAATATTACATATTGGAACTCAACAAAATACTCCATTGATAAATACATAGATTGAACGGAGGGGGAACCGTATCGTATGAATCAAATGTCATTTTTTGAAGTCATCGATGTAAAGGAGATGCGCTGACTTGTGGTGAAGGAGCTGAAAAACTACAAAGTATTGTGCGTCTGGATGAAGAATCGAGAAAAATAGGATCAAGCGGAGGGCATCGTTCTTTTAAGTGAAATTGCAATTCAAGAATTAGGTGAGTTTTGCGATAGATTCGGTAATGAATTAGTTATTCACGCTGTTAATAAAGCAATTGATGAAAATGTACCAAAGTGGAGATATATTCGCAGTATTTTAAGTAGTTGGGAAAAGGAAAAAGTAAAAACATTAAATGATGTCGCTGCTTTAGATACTCGATTTGAAATGAGTAAGAAAAATAACAAACGTACTGGTAAAGGTTATTCCAAACGAACGGAAGTTGTACCGGATTGGTTACGCAAACAAGAAGAACAAGAGCCAATACAGCAGCCACAGCAAACTCAAAGCGATGATCTTGAAGATAATAAGAAACGTTTGGATGAGATTCTAAATAAATATAAAAATACTAAAGGAGAGTAAGGTATGAAAAACACAGGCGTTGCAAGAAAAGTGGACGAGCTAGGTGTGTAGTAATTCCAGTAGAGTTACGCAGAACTTTAGGGATTGTCGAAGGAACGACAATAGATTTTCATGTCGAGGGTGAAAACATTGTTCTAAGAAAATATGAAAACTCATGCTTTGTGACGGGTGAAGTTTCTGAAACCAACATAGAGTTGCTAGGTGGCCGAATGTTTTTAAGCAAGGAAGGGGCAATTGAATTACTGGATCTTATTCAGAAGAGTGGGATGGCACATGCCTAAGCAACTAAATATTTTCGATGTAGAGCCAGCAATTTGTGAATTCGATGTAATGAAAGCCAATATTAAGAAAGGAACTGGGCGCAATACATACGCTGATGTACGAGTCCAAGTCCCAAAGAATGCAAAGAGTACGGATGAGTTACCACGCACAACTAAGCAAGATGATCGTTATGACATCTTTGAACAATATGTAATGGCAATTTGGAGATTTCAACGGGCTGTAGATAAGTTTTTTAATTGGGATACAGCTGAAGAATTGTGTAAGGAAGCAAGGGATAAAAAAGAAATAATTCCGATAAGGGTTTATTTAGGAAGTGGCTTTAAACCTGATGTTGTTGAGTACATGAGGTAGTAAAAGGGAGATGGACATATGAAAAAAGTAGAAATTGATGTTAGTAATAACAAGCTTTTAATAGTAAAGGATGGAAATGTTACAGCATTCAATCCACCGGAGAGTGGTTTTGGTGAGCAAGTTGCTGTTTGGATAAACGGTAAAGTTGATCGTGTAGATACTAAGTTTACTGAAAAGATAAAATAATCATTTTAAGAAAGTAGGTTCGCTTATGAGTGTAGCGAGAAATCATGAAGCGATGAAGGAATCACGGTTGAAGGTATACATCGCTTTAGAAGAAGCTAACTTCATTTGGGATGAAAGAGATGTAATTCGTTTTCGTGAAATGTGGAGTCAAGGCATGAGTTTACCAAAGATGGCAAAAGCGTTAAGGAGACATCAAGCTGAGGTTGCTATCCTTGTAATAGATCAGGCTGATAAGTATTTAATTAAAAATCGTCCGATAGGATTAGGGATTTGCTAAATAGGAAGGGGAAAGCAAAATGAATTTAACTAAAATATTCAGAATGCAAAAGGTGTTAGATACAAGAATCATTGAGGAGCATGGATTAGAAGGGCAAAATTTATTTTACAATATGATTCTTGCATTACAGGTTGAAATTGGAGAACTTGCAAATGAAACAAGATGCTTTAAGCATTGGAACAATAAAGGACCTAGTGAAAAAGAAGTTATTTTAATGGAGTATGTAGATGGATTTCATTTTATATCTTCATTAGGGAATGGCATCGGATTTAATCCTAATGAATATAGCCTGAAGTTATTAGAACATAATGCAAACGTCTATACCGCAAGTACGCTAGTAAATCAATTTAACAATGTATATGAAGCTTGTATCGGAATTTCGTGCAACTCAAGACATTGAGCTTTATGAGGAATTATTGTACTCGTTCTTAGGTTTAGGTAAGAAATTAGGAATCACATTTGAAGAGATTGAGCAAGGTTATTACAAAAAGAATGAAGTGAACCACCAGCGCCAAGATAACGGATATTAAGACCAAATTTGAATTTTATAAAAATAAATATTGAGGATAATCCTTATAAATAAAGGCTCCACTCTCAAAAGGGTGAGAGTGGAGCCTGTGGATGATATTACTGAGTTCTTGGGATGGTGAACATCAGCACATAAATAATAGTATGAGTATTCAGAAAAATCATTGAGTAAATGTTTCCGATTTTTCAAATTATAGTTAATTGATTTTCATTAAACAAATGCGTTATTTGAATAGAAAATGGCAGGTAATTGACTAAGTTACCTGCCGTGTGCCTAAAAAGTCCGGAGGGGTAAAGCTCCATTTTTAAAGAGTGTAGTCATGGGAAGTTGACTTGAGGATAGTTTGTGTAATGTAAAAAAGATTATTCGTATAGGAGAATGAAAAAAGAGCACATATCAAATATGTACTCTTGAAAAAAGGAGGCTCCTATAAGCGATGAAACATAATACTACAACATATGATTGCCTCATTTAAAGGTGCAAGGAATGTACAAAATAGTTATTGTGTTGAACAAAAAAACATGCACAAAAATTGTGCATGTATAGTAAAAGCTATGTCTTGTCTATGTAAATATATGCTTAGTTTATATAAATCGTGTGTATGTTTGAACGAAATGGTTATTTGCAAATATAAAGAGCGCTTTTTAAGGCGCTCCATGACCAAAACTAAAATTGAAAAAGAATACCACATGATATTTTATGTATGTTCTTAATACATGTGCAGATCTTTCTTTTGCACAACAAAGCAGCTAGTTAATAAAACTAACTGTTTGTTGTACAAAAGAAACGCTCCGCTTACAGAAATAGTTTGTAACTTTAAGTTACAAAAATAGTATGAACAGGGTTGAAAATGTTATGCAGAGATGAAAAAAATAAAATAAAAAAGAGCACCATGCATAAGTGCTCTTTAAGATAGGAGGTAACACTTTGAGCTGAACGGTTAGGTTAAAAGTATATGTTATAGAAAAGGAATAAGACCTAAAACTTATTTTTAACTAAATGCAAAAGAGAGCAGCTAGCATAGCTAGCATAGGCTAACTGCTATAAGAACATTACATTCACGAATTTAAGGAGTATAAATATTTCGTGAGTTTTGTATAGTATGGACAAAAATATCAAGTTTATGTAATGAAAATTAAAATAGAGCAGTCATTTGCATTAACTGCTCCATTTAATTAAAAAAACTTTTTACATAACAATTTAATCCTTTGTAGAAAACTACGAGGGGTTAAATTGTTCAAAGAGTATTCCATTTGAGGTCTAATTAATTTAAGTTCTTAAATGAAATTTTGAGGAAAACATTCACGAACACCAGAATTTCTTAATGAATTAAATAATGCTGCACTGATTCTTAATAGGACGTTGTTATCAGTTCCATCTTCTAAATCGTATATTACAAAGTATGAATTGTCGACTGTGAAAATACATTTTCGTTCTAATTTAAATCCAGGTGGTACAGTTGGAAGTGTATCAACTGGTTCAATTACAGGTGTATCTCCTTCATCTCTGATAAAATTGAAAGTTTGCTGATCAATTTCGTAGATATTAACTGGATCAATTTCTACACCTTTATCTGGAATTGTAATTTCATCTTCAACTAATAAGAAAAAGCGTTCGTTTCGAAAATTGAAAAGAGATCTTGCTCCAATTTCAAATGATGCCATTTTATATTAACCTCCTTAGCAACTTTTTTATAGGTTTAAAGTCACTTTTATACAATATGTTAGATTAATAGATTTGGTTACGGCATGTACTACGTAAATTACTAAATTAGGGGTCTTGCCCTATGCCTATCAAGCTAAGGTTATGAAGTATTCCAAAAACGATAACAGAGCTTCGTTGTTACAAGAAAGTTAAAATTTTCGTTCTGGGAATCTATTAGATTTTAATTTGATGGTGATGGGGTAGTGCATGTTTTTTGGGAAAAGCGTATTAAAAAATAAATAAAAGCGTTATTTTATAGTGATATAAAAAGAGTACATATCGAATATGTACTCTTGAAAAAAGGAAGTGTAAATAAGTGATGAAACATTATACTACAACATATGCTTGTCTCATTTAAAAGTGCAAGGAATATAACAAAATAGTTATTTTAATAAAAAACGGGGAAATGAGGGGAGTGAAAAGAAAAGAACCCTTTATATAAAGAGTTCTTCTGGCAATTTAATCTATTAATTGCACTCGTGGTAATATTCATTACATGAATCGTTATTATCGTTACAGCAGATACAAAATGTTTTTTGAATAAATAAACTAACTACACTAGCAGGACCTTCCTGCTTTGTAAAAGTAAGACTTTGAAAATCTTCAACTTGAAATATTTTTGTTTGAACGGGTTGTAATGTAGTAGTAATTGGTAGGCTAGATCTTCTTGTTAGAATAGTTACTTGAACGGGGGCACTCATGCCGACAACAAATAACTGAATTAATGTTTTATTGTGATTGTTGGTGAAATCTTCAAATACTGTTTGTGGAGTGGTATCTAGGAGGTCGATAGATATAGGTATATTTCCATTTAAATTTACTCCTGAACCACCAATTGTATGAGTCTCAACAAAACAGTTATTTTTTTGAGGGTCCGAATGCGCTTGGTTTTTATAATACTTTTTACCATCTTTATAAAAGTAATCAGCCATATGAATTTAAAGCTCCCTTCTTTTAGATGTCTATATAGTCTATTTAATAAAGCGAAGTAGTGCTTGTACAACATAATAAAATCCGCTCTCGTAATTATTTGAAAATTAAAGAGCGCCATTCAAGGCGCTCTCGGATAAACAATAATATTGAAAAAGAATACCACATTATATTTTATGCATGTTCTTAATAAATGTGCAGTTTTTTAACAAAATCCTTATTTGAAAACAAGAAGCCCTAGAGTTAGGGCTCTAGGGCTTCTTGTTTTGGTATTCTCACATGGTTTTTCAAAAAGAATAGAACATATTGAAGATAACATGTGAATGTTTCATAAATGTATCAAAAAAGTGAACAAAATTGCTATTGCAGAAGAAGCAGAAATGAAGTTTCTAATACGTAAGTACGTGAAAGGTATTATTTCCAGTGGATAAAATGCGCATGGGACACTTAATCATTATTTTATCGGGGGAAAAGAATATGTTATGAACTTGGTTGAATGAAAAAATGAAAATTTTACTTTTAGAGTGAAACTAAACAAAAACGCTATTCAGTAGAGCTTTAATTCCATGGGAAAAGAGCACTTCGTAAAAGTGCTCTTCTGACCCAAATCCATTTTGTAAAAGAGAGGAATACGTAATATCATATGAATTTATTTTTAAATGTGTTTAAAATCGTATAAAAACTTCATTTTATACAATAAAACAGCTAGCGTGATTAGCTAGCTGTTCTGGTAAAAAAAGAAAACGGTGCTTATTAAATGTTAATTGTGTAATTGCAAATTACAACCATAGTATTCGCAGAAGCGAAAATGCTATGCAAGAAAGTTAAATAAAAATTTCATTTTGTGTAAAAAAACCCTAGTTCCCTAGGGTAATGATATAACAGCCAAATATATTTTATCCTTTTATATCGTAACGTAATATTACGTTGAAAACATCAGGTAAATGAAACCAATTACAGAAAATAAGAGCAGCTAGCAAAAGCTAACTGCTCTCCAGAAAAACGTTAAGAAGGAAGTTCAGAACTCAAGTGCATTTATAGTATGGACGGAATATTGAATTTTATTCAGGGGATAGAGCGAAATGGGTAATGCATGTACATGCCATATAGATAAAGATAAATGCTTTTGGTGCAGAGTTCGGATTGGGACATTTGGAACTAACTCATCGCAAGGAGTGTTTATGTAACTTTCTAATGGTAAAGAATTTAGATTTCATACACATGATATGAATAGTGCTCATGAATTAGCTGATGCATTAAGTGATAATGTGGTCAAATTGGATATACCAAACGATAACAACTTAGACAAGCCTAATAGAATTAAAGAAATCATCAATTCTTAACAAAATAATCCTTTTGTTTATAGAAAAACAAGCTACCACGTTTCATTGATTGGGAATCTTTTCTAAGGTATTCTTAAGAGGATGGGAATAAAAAGAATATCTTCGAGAGGAAAGGGATTAATTTATGTTAGGAAATTGGTTTGATAAATTAAAAGAACCTAAATGTATACATAGATATAAACTTATTAAAAGTCATGACAATGAAAATTTTAAAACTGGTAAGATGGGGATAGTTATTAGTTATTAGTTATTAGTTATTAGTTATTAGTTATTAGTTATTATAAATGTGAAAAGTGTGGGAAAGAGAAGGAAATCAGCAAATATACTAATGATGTTAATAATGACTATTGGGATATATAAAATAACATTCGAATATAGTCCGGCTAGAAAACTAGAGGACGCCAATTCATTAAAGCAGCAATGAAAGCTGTTTTAGGAATTGGTGTCCTTTTTATTTTGAAAAGGGAGATGGGGAAATGAGGGTGTTAAAGGATTAGTTACATGAATGGAAAAGTCAATCCAAGCAAGGAAAGAAGAAAAATAAGACAAAACCAAAAGAGAAATTAAGTACTCGTGAAATTGAGGATTTAATGGGGATGCATAGACCTTGTTATGAACGAAGACGTGGAGCAATAAGACAAAAGTAATCTAAAAATAAAAGGAGTGGTCTTACATGACTAAACAATTATCTTTTTTACCAAAAATTGACAGAAAAGCGACACACGAAGAATTAGAAGGTGTTTTGGAAAGTGTACGTATACATAGACAATTTGGGATGATGCGTAAAGAAATGAAAGGCACTCCTTCTTATGAAATACGTGAGCACGGTCCTACACATGCTGTTGGTAAACCGTTAGAAGATGTTGCTATAGTAAATATTCAACAAAGCAAACGAGAAGAGTGGCTTGAAATAATGTCGGTACGTATTGATCAGTTTTTAAATCGATTAGGAAACGAACGTGCAGGAAGTATTCAGAGAGATATTATTTATAAACGTTATTTAGAAGATGAGGACGTGTGTGATTATATGGTTTATAACGAAATAGGGATGTCAGAGCGTACTTATCGACGTTGGAAATCTAAAGCTTTTTATAAACTTGCTTTTGCGCTCGGATTAGAAGTTTACGAGACAGAAGAAACGGGAGGTAATGAATAATGAATTTCGTTCAACCAATACGTGATCCAGAGCAAATACAGCAGCTTAAAGAGTATTTTAAGGAAAAGAGCTTACGTAATTACATTCTCTTCATTATGGGCATTAATACAGGTCTTAGAATCTCGGATATTTTGAAACTGAAGGTAGGAGATGTCAAGGGCAGTCATATATCTATGAGAGAAAAGAAAACAGGGAAACAGAAACGAATACAAATTACTGCAGCACTGAAAAGAGAACTGAAATGGTTTATTGAAGAAAGGGAAGACAATGAGTATTTATTGCAAAGCAGACAAGGTAAGAATCGTCCTATTGGTCGTAGCATGGCATATAAGATATTAAGCGGAGCAGCGTCAGAGTTCGGGTTGGATGAAATAGGAACACATACGTTAAGAAAAACATACGGGTATCACATGTACATGCAAACAAAAAACATAGCATTACTCATGGAGATATTTAATCACTCGTCAGAGAAGGTCACGTTACGTTATATAGGTGTAAATCAAGATGCAATGGATAAAAGCAATGACTAGGTTTAAAATCTAAGCATTGCTTATTTCTTTTAAATCTAGGGGTATCGTAGTATTTTTGAAAAAACACGTTAAAAGTATGCAAGGTTTTATACAGTTTTTTGGCTAATCCAGTAACAAACAATAACCCTAAAATCGCGCTAGGATAGGAATGTATAAAAAATGCATAGATCCATAGAACAAAATAGAAGGTTCCTTTCTGTCGATAATGAGACGTTATGTTAATTAGGTTTGGATATTGTATACATCGTCTTTTCTTCAACTAAGAGTGCAGATTCATACAATAGGAATTATTTTTAAAATTATAAAATAAGAAAAAGTGAACCTATATTAATTCTGATAGAGCTATGTTATAATCAAAATAAGGGTTTTACCCTTATTCCCTTTTTATAGGAGAGTGTTTAACATGATTATCAAGTTCATTCGTTTACGTTAATTTTAAACACAATTCGTTATGCCTAACTATTTTTTTAAAAAAATATGTGGGTTTATTTGATTGTGTCTTTTTTATTAACTAAATACGAATGAAATGAGGAGTTAATCATGACTGAAAAGATTATTAAAATTAATGAAATTGATATATGTACAGAGAGCTTTGGCGATTCAGCAGATCCAGCAGTCTTACTGATTATGGGAGCCATGTGTTCAATGGTTTATTGGGATGAGGAATTTTGTCAACAATTAGCTGATACCGGCCGATATGTTATTCGTTATGATAATAGAGATGTCGGACGGTCAACTACTTATAAACCGGGGAGTTCCCACTATACTGTGGTAGATATGGCTGATGATGCGATTGGAGTACTCGATGCATATCATATTGACGAAGCACATATTGTTGGAATGTCATTGGGTGGAATGATTGCTCAAATTGTAGCCTTAAGGAACCCTCAGAGAGTTCTAAGTATAACTTTGATTGCATCAGGTATTTTTGGTTCTGAAGACAACAACAGGAATTTACCTCCGATCGATGAGAAGATACTCGCTTACCATGCTAATGCGGCCAAACTAAATTGGTCAGATGAAGAATCTGTTGCAAATTACTTGGTTGCAGGATCAGCTTTACTCTGTGGTTCAAATCATAAATTCGATGAGAAGAGGGTTTATAAGCAGGTAGAAAAAGAAATAAAACGAGCAAATAATCTACTCAGTATGTTTAATCACTCCCTTCTTAAAGGTGATGATTCTTATGAAGGGAAGTTAAAAAGAATCAATATACCTACTTTGGTTATCCATGGTACAGAGGATATAGTGCTTCCATACGAGCATGGTCTTGCTCTTGTTGATGAAATTCCCCATGCTTTGTTACTAACCCTAGAAGGGTCGGGTCACGAGATTCACTGTGACGATTGGAATCATATAATCAACGCTATTTCGAATCATACTTCAGTCCTATAATCATTATAGGAGCCGTATAAAACAAAAAAGATTTGGAAAAAGGGTTACAATCGAATCTGTAACCCTTTTTTTCTATTAAAAATCATTTTTGGAACTGTTACTCAGTTAAAAAATATTAATGCTCAGTGATTGATATTTCCTTCCTATAAGAGGAAAGTATGAAAGAATAGAATTTAATTGAATATGTTTTCTATTACCCGTTTCAAGCTTTTCCCCATACCTTTTACTGCCCATACTAGTTTAAGGAACACTTTAAAGATAGCATCCCATACGTGTTCATTAATAAAAAATTCGTATACTTTCTTTAACCACTCTTTCGGGGATTTACTCTTACGTTTAAACCTTTGCCAATGCGTTTCTTCACTAGTTTTCATAACTACCCCTTCTTTCTTAATCGAATATGCTTTCTATTAGAAGTTTTAACACCTCGCTATAATGATGAAAAGAACGAGGTTTATCATATCTGGCAATTTAATCACTCCTAATTTTAAATTAAATTCATTATATAACGATTTCTAAATTTTAAGTTAATTATCGGTGAGAATTAAGCAAAATTTAAACAAAAACACTTATATTAGGCTTTAGTTACAGGTTTTCCCCCTATAAAATCAACTATTTGCGCCACCAACTATGGGGTACGCGAATTACTTTGATATTATCTTTGAACGAACAAAATAACTCCTTTCGAAAAACAAATGAACTGATATTAATCAACTTCCAATAACGAGAATTATGTAAATAAGCTGTCCACATGGGCAGCTTATTTTATTTTTGTCTTAGCTTGTTTTTCAAAATATTAGTGGTATCTCAATACGGTTACTCCTAATTTTCGTACTGTGTAACTCAAAAGAGAAAGTGAAATGAAATCAATGATACCAAGGGATTAAACAAAGGGTTCAGTTACACACAATATAAGATATGGGTAACTTGCACAGAGAGGGTGTCTACCTTGTTTTATTTTAATGATAGAATATTAAATATGGAAGGGAGTGTCATAAATGGAAGAGGAATATAGAAAAAGAGAACTTGAAATTAAAAAGAAAAGGGTGCTAGAAGAGTTGAAAAATAATAAGTTTGAGTTTAAGGAACTACAACAAAATATAACGAATCCTTTGCAAGATATACTTGCATTTAATCAATCTGTAGATAAACTGAACAAAACCATTCAGAGTACATATAAAACTAATTCTGAATTAATGCAACAAATTGCTCAGAATGCTCAGAATGCATTAAAACAGAGTATATATAAAACTAATTCTGAATTTGGATTATATTTTTGTTGCCAGTTCATAATAATTCTCCCTCATACAAACAGTTTAATTATATTATACAGTTATTAATGCGAATGTTAAGAAACCTTGATATGAATTAAGGTAAATTTAAACAAAATAGTTATTGTAATTAAAAAGCAGTTAACTTTCGCTTGCTGGGGGTTCTTTTTATGTAATTTAGATAAAGAAACTATCCATTAAAAATATAGCCCCTATCAAAATTAGAGAATCAACTAAAATCAAGAACTGTTTTTTCTGTGGCTTTCGAAATTCCTTTATTAATCTAAAAACTGCATTTATTCCGAAACAGATGTATAACAAAATCATTATTGTTTTTAACATTACTAATACTCCTAATATATTAATCATTTAATTATATAACGAAAAATATATCCATATAAGTTTTTAACAAAATACTTATTTTAGAGAAAGGGATTGTCTAAAATAAGTATTAAATAAAATAAATGAAGATATATATGCAGGCGAAGAAAATGTTAAAAATTATTAAACCAACAAAAGCGAACGTTTTAGCTATACCTTTCGGAGCAAAAATAGCTAAAACGATTGAGATAGGTATCAAAATTAAAAAAGGACCGGCAAAATATAGATTGAAAAATAAGAATCCAGTTAAAAACATTGAAATGAAACCAAAGTATTCTCTCATTGTGTTATCCCTTCTTAAAAAGTGAATTATGCAGATTATCCCATCGAGAAAATGAATCAAAATGATTATGTAATAAAATTTTTATTTGGGGTAAATGGAATTGTTATAAATGTATTTCAGCTAGCCCCAAACATAGCCCCGATGATAGTAGCAATAATAATGGAAAAGAAGGGGTAGAAAATACTTACAAGTATAAAAACTATAATAGCAAAATTCCTTCCTATACCTTTTGGAGCAAAAATAATTAAAACTAGTGATACAAATATTAAATAAATTAAATTACTATCACTATAAAAATTGAAAAATACGATAATAGTTAACAAAATTGAAATGAAACCAAAGTATTTTCTCATTACTTTAGCCTTTCTTGAAAAAATAAATAATACAGATTATACCATAAATGAATAAGTTTGAAGTGGAATTTTAACAAAAGCGTTATTTTATTAGAAAAGTATGATTGTATGAAATAACATGTATGAAAGAAGAGGCGTTAGCAAAAATATCCCTTAACGAAATCGGATTTATTTTTCAGCAAAGTAACCTTCTTAAGTGACTCATGTTGTATAGGTAGTAGAGAAAACAGAAAGAGTTCTTTTTATGGAGGACGGAGAAGTTGTTAGTGAAATACAACTAGGCAAGTTTAGGAATGATGATTTAAAAGCGCGAGAAGAGAAATTGTTAAAATGGTTAGCTGTACTCGGATTTTAAAGACAAAAACTCCTATTGAATATAGGAGTTTTTTCTTTGTTTGAAAGTTCGAAAAGATATATAATAATTTTCTGACTATTAATTTATGGAGGGGTATTAATGAAAACTGAAACGTTACACACACAAGAAGACATTTTAAAAATGCTTGATTCATTATTAAGACCTGCAGAACCATTTTGGAATGAGTTTTATGAGAATAGAGAAAAGGATGTTCCGTTTTTTGAAAATGTTCCAGATGAGAATCTAGTTTCGTATATACAAAAAGAGAGAGTCTCAAAAGGGAAGGTATTAGAACTTGGATGTGGTCCAGGTAGAAATGCCATTTATTTAGCGACTCAAGGATTTGATGTAACAGCAGTGGATTTATCTGTAGAAGGCATTAACTGGGCAAAAGAGAGGGCATTGGCAAAAGGGGTAGAAATTCATTTTATTTGTGATTCAATTTTTAATTTAGAGGTTCAAAACGAATTTGATTTTGTATATGATTCGGGCTGTTTGCATCACATTCCACCGCATAGAAGAATAAATTATGTGGATTTAATTAAAAACTCATTAAAATCGGGTGGTTATTTCGGATTAACATGTTTTGCAGCAGGCGATTTAGATGAGCGAAATGGATCAGAAATAACAGATTGGGATGTATATAGAGAATGGAGTCTACAAGGTGGTCTTGCATACTCGGAAGAAAAGTTAAGAGAGATATTTAAAGAATTTGAGGTAATTGAGATTAGAAGGATGAAACAAATAAAACAACCGAATGAAATGTTTGGAGAATCATTTCTTTGGACAGCATTATTTAAGAAGAAATAATAAAGTAGATAATTGACAAACTCATCGTTTTTATAGACAATACACTTATAGGAATATACGTTCGGTTTTTGGCCGACTTATGTTTTACATAAATATATAACAAGGGGCTGTCTCCATATGAGTAACACAAATCAAAAAATTACTACGTTTTTAATGTTTGAAGGCAAAGCTGAGGAAGCAATGAATTTTTATACGTCGCTATTTGATCAATCGGAAATTGTAAGTATTTCTCGCTACGATGAAAATGGACCTGGTAAAGAGGGAACTGTAATTCATGCAACTTTTACGTTAAATGGCCAAGAGTTTATGTGTATTGATAGTTATGTAAATCATAATTTTACATTCACTCCAGCTATGTCTCTTTATGTAACTTGTGAGACAGAAGAAGAAATTGATACGGTCTTTCATAAACTAGCGCAGGATGGAGCAATTCTTATGCCTTTAGGTTCTTATCCGTTTAGTAAAAAGTTTGGCTGGTTAAATGATAAGTATGGTGTATCTTGGCAGTTAACTCTTGCTGAATAAAAAAGAAAAAGCGTAGCTTATTTGTTTGTAAAAGATGTTCATCTTGTATGGAATGAAGTTTCTAGGGTTTTAAAGAATAAAGGTATTCTTATTGCTGGATTTACAAATCCGTTACTATGGATTTTTGATGATAACCAAGAGCAAAAAGGTATTCTTGATGTTAAACATTCAATTCCTTCATCAACATTGGATTATTTACCAGAGGATGAAGTTCAAGATTACATCGATTCAAATCAAACAATAGAATATGCGCATACTTTAGAAGACCAAATCCAAGGCCAAATTGAAGCTGGTTTTGCTATAACAGGTTTTTATGAGGATGATTTTGGTGGAACAAGGATATTAGATAAGCATATTAAAACATTTATTGCGACAAAAGCTATAAAGTTAAAGATGGATTAAGAATTTTTGCTTGTCATACGGGGCGTTAGTCGAAGAATGCTCTTAAAATAGAAAAGGATGGTGCTTTCCATCCTTTTCCTTATGTATTTTGAGTGTCGAAACTATTCTCAAAACAAGTTTTACACTACCAATTGTATAATTAGGTTATGCTTTTATATTAAGAATTTTGCTGACCAAATCTTTTCCCGAGTTTAGCTAACAATTCAGGTTGATCGCTTTGGCTCATTATAACTTCAATAAAGATAAGTTGATTCTTATTAAAAGTTATATTTGTTAAGACTTCTGCTAATTCTGCTTCATTTTCTACTTTAAATGTTAGACTTTTTTCTTCTGACCCAAATACCATTGATAGTTTATTGTAATCCCACATTTGTATATCATTATAAGGTTGGCTTTGGCCGTGAATGGCACGTTCAACAGTGTATCCGTTGTTATTGATTAAAAATATAATCGGTTTTAAATTATGACGTAGTACAGTTGATAACTCTTGGGCAGTTACTTGGAAAGAACCGTCACCAATAATTAAAATGTTGCGCCGTGATAAATTGGCGAGCTGTGTACCAAGTAGAGCAGGCAGTGTGTAGCCGATAGATCCCCATAACGGTTGTCCTACATATGCAGTGTTATTAGGTAGAGGGATAGCAGCACTACCAAAGAAAGGTGTTCCTTGCTCTACAATTAAGACGTCGTTTTCTTGTAAGAAATGGTACATTTGCTGCCAAAAACGTTTTTGTGTGACCATTTGTGCTTTTGGAATGAACTCTTCAGTAAAAGGTGATGATTCTAAAATAAATGGCTTAACGTCAAGGGTATCTTTATTACGAAGCTCAATTGAATCACTTAAATGTTGTAAAACATCCTGCATTACAACTGGACCGTATTTTTTATCTATAATTTTCACAGTGTAGGGATGGATTTCTATAACTTGTTCTTTTGTAAAACCTTGTGTGAAGCCGCCTGTAATAGTATCAGTTAACTTCACACCAATACTAATAATACAATCAGATTCATCAATTCTTTTTCGCAAGTACGGAGAACTTACATCACCAGTATAAACCCCTATAAATTGAGGGTGTTTTTCTGGGAATATTCCTTTTCCCATACTGAACGTCGCGATGGGAAACCCAGTTTTTTCTACGAATTGATGTAAATTTTCTTTAGCGTGAAATCGATCTACTTCAAAATCAGCTAAAATAACAGGTTTTTTGGCACTATTTATTTTTGAAATGGCATGTAGAAGCATTTTATTTAATGCTTCTTTATTACTTAAAATAGGTTTATTTATAATAGGTTCTGTCGGTTTATTAATTGGTTTATTATACACATCAATCGGCAAATTAATATGAACAGGGCGTTTTTCATTCCAACATGCACGTAAAACACGGTCAATTTCCTCAGCAGCATGCTCAGGTGTTACATTTGTTTGTGCTATAGTGATTTCTCGATACATATTGGAAAAGTGATCGAACTTTCCATCTCCTAACGTATGATGGACGATTGCTCCATTTTCCATTACTTTTGTTGGTGGCGTACCTGTAATTTTTATAACTGGCACGTTTTCCGCATATGAGCCAGCAATACCGTTAATAGCGCTTAATTCTCCAACACCGAAAGTAGTAATAAGAGCGGCGATTCCTTTTATGCGAGCGTACCCATCTGCTGCATATGCAGCATTTAATTCATTACAATTGCCAATCCACTTTAAATTTTTATGTGCTACCACATCATCTAAAAAGGCAAGATTATAATCACCAGGAACCCCAAATATATGTTCAATTCCTAATTCGTGTAGTCTATCCAATAAATATGTACTTACAGTATATTGTTTTTTCAAATGAATCATCTCCTAATTATGCAATGAATGTTTCAATAGACTGAACAAGTTCTAATGCGTTGATTAAAATATTCATTACTAAATTGTGGTATAATTTACATACAGGGGGAAAGTAGATGACACAACATAAAGAAGAACAGATGAATGAGGCATTAGCATTATTTTATTTTGCATATAAAACATTTACTGAAAAGCCAGATGAAATTATAAAAGAATATGGCATTCAACGAGTACATCATCGAATTTTATTTTTTATCGCACGTTTTCCAGGGATAAGTGTAAATGAGTTACTATCACTATTAGAAATAAGTAAGCAAGCGCTCCACGGACCGCTACGTCAACTTGTGGAAAAGGGCTTAATTGAGAGTAATGAAGCTATGCATGATCGACGTGTGAAACAGTTGTCTTTAACAGAAAAAGGTACAGATTTAGAGAAAAAACTGAGTGATGTACAAAGACAACAAATGGGTGCTATTTTTTCAAAATTTGGTGAATCATGTGAGGACAATTGGCACCAAGTTATGAATGAAATGGCAAATAGCCGATCAGGTTTTGATGCTTGGATATCGAAACGTGAAATACCAGTCGATCAAAAATAATGAAAAAACTTCTGTTTTTATCGTTTGAAAAAGAACAAATTTTATCCATACATTTGGCAACTATCGATTGGTCATAGAGTGAATGGATAAAAAGATACATTACTAGATACTTTATACGTGTACGCAATGGAACAATAAAATTCACATTTCCGAAAGGGGAATTATAATGATAAAACTTGTACTTATTCGTCACGGACAAAGCTTATGGAATCTTGAAAATCGCTTTACTGGATGGACAGATGTTGATCTATCAGAGAATGGATTAAGTGAAGCGAGAGAAGCAGGAGCAATATTAAAGAAAAACGGATATACTTTTGATGTGGCTTATACATCTGTATTAAAACGCGCAATTCGGACGTTATGGATTGTACTTCATGAGATGGATCTTACTTGGGTTCCAATACATAAATCTTGGAAGCTAAATGAAAGACATTATGGTGCATTGCAAGGGCTGAATAAAGATGAAACTGCTCAAAAGTATGGTGAGGAGCAAGTTCATATTTGGAGAAGAAGTGTTGATGTAAGACCACCGGCTCTTACTGAAGACGATCCTCGATATGAAGCGACCGATCCAAGATATAAAACACTCAAAAAAGGTGAATTTCCATTAACTGAATGTTTAGAGGATACGGAGAAGAGAGTACTTGCTTATTGGCATTCAGAAATTGCGCCGACATTAAAAAGTGGTAATAAAGTAATTATTTCATCACACGGTAACACAATTCGCTCGCTAGTAAAATATTTAGACAACCTTTCAAGTGATGGTGTAGTTTCATTAAATATTCCAACTAGCATTCCGCTTGTTTATGAATTAGACGAAAACTTACGTCCGATTCGTCATTATTATTTAAGTATGGATGGAGAAGTACCTGAAGGGGAAATTCCGAAACATATTTCTTTTTAATACGAAAATTTGAAATGAATGCTTGTCTACATATACAATATAGACTCATGGTAAAGTGAAATTTTAATCAGTGGGGTCTTACTGCCCACAAATAGCAGGATAAAAGACGTGGTACCTTCTAATATATATGCGATGTAGCTAATTTTAGAAGCTTGTCCACGTCTTTTGTCATAAAGAGAGCAGCTTGCGCATGTAATGATATCGTGAGTAGTTTTTGAATGGAGGGTGATGTGATTAATGATCTCTAACATTCGAATTGGCTTATTTGTTTTAGCGATTGTCTTTGTAGTCCTTGTTTTCTTTTATTGGAAAAATGAGGAGTTGTACGAGGAGAAAAAGCAACGTATTAGAAAGACTTGGTATGGTTTGTTTATCATATCTGTCACCGTGTATTTCATGATAAAAGGAATTGATTTAACCCTCTGGAAAAATCTTTTAATGTTTACTGCAATGGTTATTTTTGTTGATATTGCGTTCATTTTAACGCCTAATATTTCAGAAATATGGGGTGCGAAATTTACCGATATTGGCAAGACAGTTCAATCAATAAAACGATCATTAATTGCATCTAAAGCGAGAGGGGAAATATACACGACAATTATTCAAAATGTTAATCCAGCAGTATTCGGTACGATGGAATGGCATATGGAAGAGGAATATACAAAGAGCTTAAATGCATTTTTAGATTCATATGGGGAAAAGATTGGCGCGAAAATTGTTGTTTTTGAAGCCGCGAAGGAATTAAATACAAACTTTCGTGGTATTCGCTCGCAATTTAGTATTATCGTTCCGTTAGAACATATCGAGCAATTGAATGAGCAGAAAGCGGTGCAAGTAGAAAATGTCGGGATTATACCAGCAAAAATAGTAAGTGATGTTTTCATTGTTATTGATGGAAAGAAAAATAACCTGCAAGATCGGGATTTTGAAAATGTATATAATTTAACAATACATCATAGTTATTTTAGTAAATAAGGACAGAATCTTTTTCTGTCCTTTTCTTCTATACATAAATTAAAAACAAAATCCGACAAAGTTGAATAAAATTGGACAATCATTCCTACACTAGCAGGTAGAGGTGATTGTAGTGGTAAAAGATTATGACAATGATTTTTTTAAAGAAGATAATGAAGATACAACAGATTTCTCTTTAATAAAAGGGGATACGTTGCAGCAAGTAGAAGAATTAGAAGAAGAATTAAAAAGAAAATCATAAGTGTACACTCTTTCTACATTTGCTATATAATATAAATAAAAGGTTGTATCTTTTTGAAAAGGGGGAGAAGAGATGGCTGAAGTCAATGCACAAAAGTCTTCGTTTTTTAAAGAAAAAAAAGAAGAATCAAATACAGATTTCTCTCTTGTGAAAGGTGCATTAACGGAGAATATAAATCGGTTAGAGAAACTGATGAATAATAGTAGTTCAAAATATATACAGGTGAAAAGAACAAAAGAAAATGCATAGAGCATTTTCTTTTGTTTTTTATTTAATAGTAAACTTATCTTTTACTTTTTCAGGTAAATCTGCTTTCTGAATCTCTTCATAGGACTTTACTTCAATTGATGATATTTCATTTTTGCTATTATCATCTTGATCTACATAAAGGCGTAAAAACGCGTCTTCATTTAATTTATGGGCGTTTTCTTTTTTTGTACTCCTAAATGTAATTTGTTTTTTAACACCATCTTCATCATATGCGGGCAGCGTATAGTTTCGTAAGTTTCTACCATCTACCTTTTCAATAGTTCCTTCGCCTTTTATTTGCATGTAATATACATCTTTACCAATTCTATTTAGTGACGCTCTCTCACAGCCAATAGTAAAACTAAAAAATAATAAACATAGTGTAATAATTGCTAAAAACTTTTTCATTTTCTTTATCTCCTTTAATGTGTTTCTTTAAAAAGTATACGACTATTATTAAATGAGAAAAATCGATATAGATTACAACGCTCTTGCAACATTGTGAAATTGTTGTATATAAAATAAACAATAAAAGTTAAAAGAAAGGTAAAATAATGAATCATGGTATAATGATAAAAGACTTACATACTATTTTTTCATTTTGAGAGGAGCTTGAACATGTATTCTACTTTAGAACAATTAACAAAGCACCCTGTATTTTATCATTTTGCAGAAATTTCAAAGATTCCTAGAGGATCAGGTAATGAAAAGGAAATTAGTGATTATTTAGTGGGCTTTGCAAAAGAGCGTAACTTAGAAGTCATTCAAGATGAAGCATTAAATGTCATTATTAAAAAAGAAGCAACAGCTGGTTATGAAAATGTACCAGCTATTATTATTCAAGGTCATATGGATATGGTTTGCGAAAAAAATCAAGCAACAGTACATGATTTTGAAAAAGATCCAATTGAATTACGAATCATTGGGGACATGTTATATGCAAATCAAACAACTCTAGGTGCTGATAATGGTATTGCAGTTGCGTATGCATTAGCTTTATTAGATTCAAAAGAAATTCCGCATCCAGCACTTGAAGTCGTTATCACTACTGAAGAAGAAACGACAATGGGTGGGGCTTTTGCTATTGATCCAAATCATTTTGAAGGAAAGATATTTATAAATATTGATTCTGAAGAAGATCATAAATTACTTGTAAGTAGTGCAGGTGGTGCGAAAGCTGTTGAAACAATTCCCGTAATTTGGGATGAAACGCCAGCGAATATGGATGCATACCGTCTATATGTTGGTGGTCTAAAAGGCGGACATTCTGGTATGGAAATTGATAAACAACGCGGTAATGCGAACAAAGTATTAGGACGAGTATTACGTGATTTATCAGCACATACGGAGTTTAACATAAGTGAAGTTCACGGCGGATTAAAAACGAATGCAATTCCGCGTGAAAGTGTAGCTACAATTTTAATTCGTACAGAAGATGTAGGACAAGTAGAAGAAAAACTAGAATCATGGACACGTGTATTACAAGAAGAAATGCGTGCTGTTGATCCAGATGTTCATGTTACACTGACAAAATTGGATGAAAAAGTTGAAAAAGTATTTGCTAAAGAGACACAAAAGCAGCTTATTTCATCATTATTCTTAATTCCAAATGGCATTCAAAGTATGAGCATGGATATTAAAGGTCTTGTAGAAAGCTCAACAAATTTAGGCGTTATTGAAACGTTGCAAGATGAAATTAAATTACGTAACGAAGTGCGAAGTTCTGTAAGTAGTTTAAAACAACATGTTGCAGAAGAAATCAAATATATTGCTGAATTAGTTGGTGCTACATTTGAAATAGAGTCAGAGTATCCAGAATGGCCATACAATCCAAACTCACAAATTCGTAATTTATTTGAAAAAGTGCATCAAGAAAAATACAATAAAGAAATTGAAATCTTCGCTGTGCATGCGGGGATTGAGTGTAGCGCATTCGTTCAAAAAATGCCTGAATTAGATGCAATTTCATTCGGACCAGACATTTTCAACGTCCACACTCCAGATGAACATATCAGTATCTCTTCTGTAGTGAATAACTGGGGATTCTTCATTGATGTAATGAAGGGTACAAAAGAATTAGCTAAGTAATAACGACGAAATAAAAAGGAGTCTATAAAAATTTATAGGCTCCTTTTTTGTATTGGAATTTATCCCGCAATTTGCCGGGCAGTCCGATTGGTTTAACTAATAATCAGTGGGGGATGAATAAAACCACTACTGATTAAAGTTTCACTTTATGAGAAGTCATTTTTCGTTAGTATGTAATATTAAGCTTGAACAATTAATAAGGATGAATTGTTGATGTTTTTTAGTACTGATGAAGGGGTGGAGAAATGAAGGAAAGAAAGCATTTTATTGTTTGTATGTTTTTATTGTTTTTCACATTTAGTTTTATTGGTGTTCAGAAAATAATAGCAGAAGAAGTTGAATTTTCAGGAACAACAGCTCCATTGAATGTAAATGTTAGAGAGGCAAAAAGTTTAAATGCAAATATTGTAGATGTGATTCCCGGAAATACAAAAGTATCTTTTAAAGGATGGGAGTATGGTGAAACGGTTAAAGATTATTGGACAGGAAATTTAGATAATCGTTGGTTTTATTATTTTAAAGATGGAAAAAAAGTATATGTAACGTCAGCGTATATTAATGGAAATCCTCCAAATACATCAATAGATCGTAAATTATTTGTACCTAACATATTACAAGAAAGATCAAATTGGTGTTGGGCAGGCACTTCGGTTTCAGTTTTAAATTATTTTGGGAAAACTCCTTCACAAGATCAGTACGTTAGGTATGTTAAGGGTGGATCATATAATAATCCTGCAACTTCACGTGAAATACAATATGGATTATCAGGATATGGTGTTAGCTCAGCTATAAGTTCTGGAGCAAAATCATATGATTGGTTCAAAAGTCAAATTAATAGTAATCAGCCGATGATTGCACTCATTATGTGGCAAAATGGGGCTAACATCGGACACTTTCTAGTACTTGATGGATTTTATAAAGGGACAAATGGAACAGATTATATAACGTACATGGATCCTTGGTATGGTGATCATTATAATCATAATTTCAGTACGTTTCATAACAATAATAATTTTTGGTGGAGTGAAACTGTTTATAATATCCATGCAAACTAATAATATTAAAAGCGGGGGTTCATAAATGGGAAAACTACTTAAGCTTGTGATATTGTGCATGTGTTTAATGACCGTTATTATTTTCGCTAGTAAAATTAGTTATGCATCAAAAAATAAAAGTGAATCAATACAATCGATCGCATTAAAAGATTATCAATATAGTAAGGGAAGTTCTTCTGAAAATTTAAGTTTTGAAAAAATAACAACATCTCCATTTTCGTTACCAATCTATGCAACAATTCCAGCACAGCAAATTTTAAATGGCTCTGAATTTAAGAATTTACTATTACCAACAAATGAAAAGCTGTGGTTTATTATGAAGGGTGAGCAGCCAGAAGGACTAATTGTTGCGAATGATACTGAACCGATTCGAACGGGCGGAGAAAATAGAAGTAAAGATTTATATGGATTATATACAGCAATAAAGAATAATACAAATGAAACAAAAGATATTAGTTATTTCGAATTTGAAGGGCAAGGAATATTGGTAGTAAATCAAAATAATGATCAAGAAATATACCTTAGTAAAGGTGCCGCTGCCATATTAAAACTTCCTGCTGGTCAAAAAGTATTGAGCAGTGAAGTATTACAGAAAATGAAAGAGAGAATTGTAACTGGTTTTGAATAGTGGTAATATCTGATTTTTTTGTTTATACAAGGTTGAATAGGGAACAGGATCAATGGTAGCATTAGGGCATCTTTACTGTTTGAAACCTAATAGTGTATATAAAAAGGTTAGAGAAGTTAATTCTCTAACCTTTTTATATTAATGTCTGAAATTTAAAAAGTGATGGAGTAAACCAAATAATAAAAGTTTGTCTGCTCTTCTATTTTTATTTGCAATTTAAACTCGTTATATTCCGCTATCTATTGTACAACCTTTTTACATAGCTGAATTTTTTTATTTGAAAATAAGGGTGCATCTATAAAACCATAGTGATAAACTAAAATACCTAATTCCACTCTAGAATCAATATGCCATTTTTTTTTAATATGATTAATTATCGTTGAAATTCTTCGAGGGGTAACATATATTTTTTGGGAAATTTCTACATCTGTATATCCTTTTGCTACATAAATAGCCACTTCTAACTCTCTTTCGGTCAACATTCTTTTCATAAAATACGCTCCTTCGAAATTATTTATATAAATATCAAAAGAAACTATTAAAAGAAATAAAGGTGAAAAATCATATTTATTTTAATCCGGCTATTTGCGGGTAGTAAGACTCCCACCTCAAAATCTAGATGTGGCAAAGAAGTCGGACTCCCTGTAAACGCCTGCCTGGGATGGACTAATAATCAGTGGGGGTGAATAAAACGCACATTGATTATTAGTGAACCATATTTTAATAATTTCTCGTATTGTGGTACAAGTTTGTAAAAGAAACTATAAATCCATATAATTAGTAATTGTAACTATATCAATTTTACATTACATTAAAAGTTGGAAAATATTCTTATACTCATAAAGTGTTACATTTGAGGGAGGAAAGATGGAATTCTACAATCTTGGTATTATTATTAAAGAACTTAGAAAGAAAAAAAACATGTCACAATCTGAATTATGTCATGGAATATGTTCACAAAGTCAAATTAGTAAGATAGAAAAAGGTATTATTTATCCATCTAGCATATTGTTGTATCAATTATCTGAAAGACTTGGTATTGATCCAAATTATATATTCGCACTAACCAAAAATAAAAAAATAAAATATATTGAAAATGTAAAATGTGTAATGAGAGATTGTGTGAAACAAAAAGAATATAATGAGCTTTACGAAATAGTGAAAAAAGAGAAAAACGAAAATAATTTCCAATCAAAAGAAGATAAACAATTTCTATTATGGCATGAAGCGATTGCTATATATTATGTAAATGGAGCAACAAGTAATGCTTTTGACATTTTAAATAGAGCACTAAAACAAACCTTAAGTAGTACTAACTTTTTATCAGAAAAAGAAATAAGCATAATGAATTCAATTGCTATAATACATGCAGAAAATAAAGAGTATGAGAAAAGTATAAATATATTAAAACAAAGTTTAATTAATTTTAATAAGATAGAATTTCCTAGAGAAAAAGAAATCAAATTAAGACTCATTCATACGTTAACAAAATGTTTACACCTTGCAAATCAATATGAAGAAGCAATAAAGTATAGTGAAATAGGTATAAAATTAGCCATAAATATGAATACTTTATACTTATTAGGTGAATTGTTTTTTGAAAAAGGTGCAATTTTATTGAAAGTTCAGCACTCTAATGAAGTTGGTTTAAGAGACATAAAAAAAGCATTATTTATATTTGAACTAACTGAAAGAAAACAATATATAAAAATAATCAAGGAAAAATATATTAAAAATCAAGAATAAACAAGAAAGAATTCTAACATAAACTATTCCTAATTGTTATTTATTTCTAAAAAAAGTACTGTAATACGAACTATTCCTAATTGTTGTTTATTGCTAAAATAAATACCGTAATATTAGATAAATATAAAGGGTGGCATTTTATGAAATCAAGAGGAATTACTCGTAAAGCAGATAGTATGGGGCGTATTGTTATTCCAATGGAAATAAGACGGAACTTAGGAATTGTAGAAAAAGATTCTCTTGAAATGTTTATAGAAGAGGACCAAATTATTTTACGAAAATATCAATCTCCAAGAGCTTGTGCACTTACAGGAGATATTTCAGACAGTAATATTTCGTTAGCGAATGGGAAGATTATCGTAAGTCCAAACGGGATGGAACTGTTAATAAAGAAGTTACAGCAATATCTTTTAAAGTAAAAGGTAAGTAAGAACTTTAAAATAGAATATACTTGGAAAAAGTCCTCTATCATTTAGGGGGCTTTTTTACTGTTATCAATAAAATTGAGGGGCCGTAGTTGGTTCAATGGAATACGGATTACCTTGTAAATAGTCTGACTATTTTTTATAAAAAAACTATTCATTTACATTTTTTGGTTTCGTGTTATATTTTTAATGTTAACATAGTTGTATTGAAAATTCTGATTTTAAAATTAGGAAAACTTTAGAAAATGAAATACTCTTACTTGAATTGAAAATCATATAAACATAATTTGAAAGTAAAGTATGAAAATGAATCAGATTTTCAAATTAAATTTGTCAATTCAATAGAGGTTCGTGGGGGAAATGTAGCTAAGAACAAATCTCTTATACTCCATGTTTTTTATTTGTAAATCGGTAATTCTAATAGCTCTGACGAAAAGTAAAGGAGTAAAAAAGAAGTGGATAGTTTGTTTAATGAAGATAGGGTGTAAAAAATAAAACAACGGAGGTTTTATAATGAATAAAGGAATACTGCAGATTACAGAAATTGAAGAAATTACTATTCCGAATCTATTGAAGGATAAAATGAAGAATCTGATAGAAAATGAATTAAAAACTCATAATCCTTATACTTGTGATCAAGAAATAGCAGCATATTTTTCAAAAGAGTGGCTTAATTGTTTGATTGACTATTCAAAGAAAAATCCGAATTCAGATATGAAAAACCTACTACATATGATAAAAATAGCGAATTGTGGCGGGAACGTACCGCCTATCCTTATTAAAAATACTCCATGTGATCCTATAGAAACACTATTACCTGGGGAAAATCGCAGAGGTTTTAATTATGGTGAAGACGAACACGATAGAATGAAAAAATATTTTTATGCAGAATGGGTCACCTGGCTTTTTGCCACAATTTTTAATTATGATGCTTTAATTCACCCATCCGAACATGCAGGGAAAAATAGATTTCATCTCATTTCCCCTTTAAATAACGATGAAGTTTTGCGAAATGTCGGTGCAAGCACCGGTGGCGGGAATTTTTATCAACATAACGATGCCACAGTGTATACAGGTATGAAAGACCAGTCAGATATTGAAGCGAGATTGAATACATTCAATACAAATTTAAAAATTGTATCAAATAGACTTAATAAATCCGTGGAACGAATAGTGTCTGAAATTACTTGTGGCAAATTTACTAGAGTTGATGCTCTTTTATTAAAAGGAGTGTTAAATTTAAAAACTCAAACTCATATTGGAACCCCAAAATTACTTCAAAAGCATCTTGAAGAAAATCACTTCAGTAAAGATGACATATTGGCGATAAGTAAAATGCCTATTGCTCATATCGCAGGAATGGCTGATGGTGAAATATCGGGATTTGTAGGGGAAATAAACCAAATTATATTTTTAGATGATAATGGTGATATTATTGCAACTTGTTTGAATGGAGCAGAAAATAGATTGATTTATGTGGGAGAAAGTGAAGAAGAAAAATTGAAATTTGACATGTTTTTAGAACTCTTACGAACAACGCCTACTTATAAGGTTCCACTTACATCTGAAGATTTATTACTTATACCAAATTCATACTATGGTAAACAAACAAATGTAACTCATGGTAGGGAAAGGTTATCTGAGGAAGAATATAAAATCCCGATTGGAAATAATAAATACGGAAGAAGAATTGTTTGCAGGCAATACGTTTCCAGCCGATTACGTGATCAGAAAGAAAGTTACTTTACAGATTTAATTAACTAGTTTAAAGAGAGGAGGGACGATGGGGAGGTTTGGGGTATAATAGCTCAAGCCTTCCCATATTCTTTGTATGGATTTTACTATTGAATTACTCATACTACTATTTTTAGTAGCTGTATTAGCAGGATGGATAGATACGATTGCTGGAGGCGGTGGTATGATAACTATCCCGATAATGTTATTAGTAGGTATGTCTCCTTCTGTAGCGATAGCAACTAATAAACTGCAAGGGAGTAGCGGAACTCTCATGGCAACAGTGTTTTTTATTAAGAAGAAAGAAATTAATCTTAAAGAAATGCGTTTGTCCATCTTAATGACCTTTTTTGGATCAGTTTTCGGTGGATGGCTTGTTTTACAGATACGAGCAGAATATCTAATTATGATATTACCTTTTTTACTTGTTTTTATTGGCATTTATTTTCTATTATCTCCAAATATAGCAAACGAAGATCGACCGAGAAAAATAAGTATGTTGTTGTTTGCGTTAACAGTGGCTCCGTTACTGGGATTTTATGATGGTTTCTTCGGCCCAGGAACAGGTAGTTTAATTGCTTTAGCATTCATTCTTTTATGTGGATATAGTGCTACACGGGCGACTGCAAATGCTAAGATTTTGAACTTTACAAGTAATTTCGCTGCTTTGTTGTATTTTATTATTTTTGGCCAAATCGATTGGACAATTGGATTGATTATGATGCTTGGTCAAATAATAGGATCATATATTGGGGCGAAGATGGTGCTTACAAAAGGGACGGCATTAATACGACCAATAGTGGTTATTGTTTGCTTTGTCATGGCAATTAAGATTTTTTTACAAAATATGAACTAAATGTAATCAATATATTATTTGTATCAAAGTTAGAGTGTTTTCATGTTCCTATTGCAGTATTACGCTGTTTAAGATGTGTTCAAAATTACACAATTTGACTAGTGTAATGTATTGCGTTATGCTTTTTCTAGTATAAAAGAAAGGCTTGAAGATAATGATTCGTCGTTTGAGAAAGCTAAAAAATGTAGCAGTCGTAGTAAGCTTCTAAGTAAATAGCAATATATATAATACTTAGAAGCGAGGAATAAAGTTATGAAGTATCCATTATTTAATCATTGGTCAGAAACAAAGTATATAAAAGATATAGTAACAAATCCACTCATTGAAGTAGGAGAGTACTCCTATTATTCAGGCTATTATAGTCATCAAAATTTTGAAGATGGATGTATAAGGTATTTGTGGGGAGATGCTAAGTCTCAAGCACTTTTCAATCCAATTGAACAGATGGGATGGCATCTTGATAAACTCATTATTGGGAATTATGTTTGCATTGCAAGTGGGGTAGTCATTTTAATGGGGGGTAATCATAATCATCACTCAGAATGGATTACAGTATATCCATTCGCTGAGCAAATTAAACAATCATATGAACCTAAGGGAGATACAGTCATTAAAAGTGATGCTTGGATTGGAATGAATGCTATAATAATGCCTAGCGTTACTATTGGTGAAGGTGCAATTGTTGCTGCAGGATCTGTCGTAAGTAAAGATGTTCCACCGTATACAATAGTTGGTGGAAATCCTGCTAAGGAAATAAAGAAACGATTCACTGATACAGAAATAAACATGTTAATGGAAATGCGTTGGTTTGATTGGGATAGGAAATTGATTGAGAAGGCAATTCCGCTGTTGTCTAGTCCATCCATCGAACCATTATTTGCTTTTTATAAAAATGAAGTGAAAAATAAATAAATCAGTTAGGAAAACTACATCCAGTATAGGGTGTAGTTTTTTATTTTTTGTAAATGTGGAACAAATGTATTATTTAGATTGTCTATTAACTGTAATCCTAAAAAATATGAAAGTGTGAATCATTTTGAAAAATATAAGGGGATTAAAAATAAGGATATGTGTGGGAATACAAAGTATTAGCGCACCTAAAAGTGTCGGATGAGGTGGTCTATATGAAAGCGATTCTAACGTTTTATATGTATATACAATTTGAGAACACTGTCTATTTTTTGCGGGATTATGTTAGAATAACGCTTTTTTTGAGTACAAAGAAATTGGAGGTAACAGAAGTGAAAGGTATGTTTTGCAAGAGAGTTATTGCAATAGTAACAGTGCTTACAATATTTTGTAGCATGGTCGTTACAATTGGAAAAGCAGCAGCGGAAACAGATCCTGCTATAGACGTTGAAGCAGGATCAGCAATTTTAATAGAAGCAAATTCCGGGAAAATTTTATATGAAAAAAATGCAGATGAATCATTGGCAATTGCTAGTATGACAAAAATGATGAGCGAATACTTAGTTCATGAAGCGGTGGATAAAGGAAAACTTAAATGGGATCAAAAAGTTAAAATCTCTGAATATGCACATAAGATTTCGCAAGATCGTTCACTATCAAATGTTCCATTAGAAAATGGTGGCTCTTATACGGTAAAAGAGTTATATGAGGCAATGGCAATTTACTCTGCAAATGGTGCAACAATTGCTTTAGTTGAACAGATTGCTGGTAAAGAGGTCAATTTTGTAAAAATGATGAACGATAAGTCAAAAGAGTTTGGTATGAAAGACTATAAGTTTGTAAACTCTACCGGCTTAACAAATCAAGATTTAAAAGGATATCACCTAGAAGGGACAACTCTAGACGAGAAAAATAAAATGTCTGCAAGGGATTGTGCAATTTTAGCACAACGTCTTATTCAAGATTTTCCCCAAATATTAAATACAGCAAAAATTCCTAAAAAAACATTCCAAGAGGGTGGTAAATATCCAATTGATATGGCGAACTTTAACTGGATGTTAAAAGGTTTAATTAAGCAATATGAAGGTGTAGATGGTTTGAAAACAGGAACGACTCCAGAAGCGGGAGATTGTTTCACTGGTACAGTAGAAAGAAATGGTATGCGCCTAATTTCTGTAGTGATAAAAGCAAAATCTCATACGGCACGTTTTGATGAAACAAAGAAATTATACGATTATGGATTTGCGAATTTTGAAGTGAAGAATGTCTATGGAAAAGATTCAGTAGTAAAAGGGCATGAAACAGTTCGAGTAGCAAATGCAAAAGAAAAAGATGTAGTAGTTCAAATGAAACAAGCTGTTTCGCTTCCAATGCCGAAGGGCAACAAAGACATTTATAAAAAAGAATTTAAAGTATCGAATACGGAACAAGAAGCGCCTATTAAAAAAGGTGTAACAATTAGTAAAATGATTATCTCGTCTAAAGATAATACAGATCCTGGGTTCTTATCAGGTAATTCATTACAAATAGACCTTGTAACAAAATCTGATGTGGAACAAGCAAATTGGCTTACACGTTTTATACGTAAAACAGGATCTTTTTTTAGTGGTATGTGGGATCGTGCGATTGATATAGTAAAAAGCTAATTTTATAGGATACAACTAAATATTAGTTTGAAACAAAAGATTTCAAAGTACTATAGATTCTTATGTGGATAGCTTGGAATGTCAGGGTGTAATTTTTTCTTCTTACTTTGTGCATTGCAATGACACTACTTTTTTCTATAGTTTCATATCATTTAATCGAAAAGAAATGTATCAACTGGGCGAAACAAAGAACAACAAATTTTTTGAAAAAAGTATAATTCCTAGATAGATTTTATTTCTTTAGTAAATATATGAATATGACCGATTCAGAATGTAAATATAGTAAAGTGGAATATAATTGAAATCGAAAACCACTTAGAAATAACAATTACGGTGTGAGCTATTGTATAGTATAGATATGGTTAATAATAAAGGGGGAATACATATGTGGAAGCGATTTGTAGCAATTGGCGATAGTTTTACAGAGGGGATAGGGGATGAAGTTGAGGGAATTGCATTAAAAAGCTGGGTAGATCATTTTGTTCAACTGTGTGAAAACGATATAGAATATGCCAATTTTGCAAAGCGTGGGTTAGTAACTGAAGAAATTCGCTTGCAGCAATTGGAAAAGGCGTTAACTTTTAATCCAGATTTGGTTAGTCTCATTGCAGGGGCAAACGATGTTTTAAAAGGACGTTGGAATCATGATGCATATAAGAACGATATGGAATTTATGATAGATACATTAAGTAAAGCAGGGGCTGATATTATTATAGCAAACCTTCCAGATTTTACAGTTAGGCTCCCTTTTGCTTCTGAAAAAAAACAAGTAATAAAAGAACAATTATTAGAGGCAAATGAAGTTATACATTCACTGAGCAGAGAGTATAAGCTTCATCATGTTGATTTTTGGAATCATCATTTAGTTAATGACAATACGCTTTGGTCTAAGGATTTAATTCATCCAAACTCAAAAGGATATGTAAAAGTTGCTGAATTAATTTTTAGTAGTTTGCCTGTACAGAAGACAAAATAATAGTTTGCAATGTAGCGAATATGATATTAATTGTATTAAGCTATATTTTTTAGTAAATGGAGAGAACTAAAAATTTAGCAAACAAAGCGTATCTACGATATATTTCTACAGTAGTGCACAAATGCAGAATCACAAAGAAAAATCACTTATGGAAATAGGTGGTCTTTAAATGTTTTTATAACTAAATTAGTATATACTGTATTACTAACAGTTTCGTACTACATAAAAATTAAGTTCTCTTATAGAAAAACTGATTTTATATTATCTTAAAATATAATAACATGTTCAAATCATATTTTGGGTATGTATCCTAATTGTGAATGATGTGTAATTTTTTGAAGTATAAATATCCAATAAATAAAATAGGTAGTAGGTGCAGAAGTATTAATAATATATTATTCAATTCTTGTTATGAGTACATTAGTGATTGGTAATATTATATTTTTATTATCAACTTTAGTTATTGGAATTAATTTGCATAGAAAATATGTAGGATAAGAAAAAATAAATATACTTTATTGTATATTTATTTTTTTGTTTAGTAGGATTTATAGTCTCTATAAACTATTATGTTAATAAAATTAAAAAACTTAATTCTTGATATCCTTATGGCTAAAGCTATATATAAAATGACAATATAACTAAATAATTGTTTGGTATGATTTGTGGATTTAGTTTTTTATCCGAATTTTCTGATTCAAATATTTCAACTTTATGAATATAGTAGGTGAAATATTTGTGTGATAGTATTTGAGATAGAAAAAAGCCAACTTTAAAAAGGATGTGAATTGAATGTGCAAACGACTGTAAAGGGTTATATTAAGGAAACGTTTAGCTGTTATTAGTGTAAGGTAAAGATATATTTTGTAACAGTTGATATAAAAATGAAGAAATAGGTACGCTTTCGTTTGTCTGACTATTTTAAATATATGAAAAACAAGAGTGGTTTGAGTTTTGACGAAGTTAAATTCTAGGTGAGATGTCAATAATGATTAATTAAGTTTAATAAAGAGGTACCTTATACGCAAAAGCGTTTATATTAGTAACCTAAGGAGCTTGCTTTTATGAAAACTACTGATTCAAAAGGCCTATTAGGAAATAGGGTTTATTTACAAGTTTTCTCTGCCTATTCATTGCTTATGCTTGGTGTTTTTATTGATATGTTAGCGATTATGACTATAGTTGGGTTTGAATGGGAAGTAGATCCTACTATGATTGGATTGATTCCTGTTGCATATGCACTTCCTGGAATTATTTTTGGCTCATGGGCAGGTGTTATTGCAGATCGTTTTAGAAAAATTCCAATTATGATGTTCTGTAATCTAATGGTTGGTCTAATAACAATTGCTCTTTTATTTGTACAAGATATCCACTGGCTCTTAGTGGCATTAATGATTCGTTCTATTTTTATTGTTTTCTATTATCCTGCACAGCAAACACTAACAAGACAGATTGTATCCCCGGACTTGCTTACTAAAGCAGTAAGTATCAACGGAATAGTAGAGCAGGGTACAAAGATAGTAGGCCCCCTTATAGGGGGCATGTTGCTGAGCTGGTTTCAACCAGAGTTCTGCCTCATTATAAGAGCTATAAGTTGTTTATTAGCTACCTTAGTTCTGATACCCACAATAAAATTTAAAGAAACTATATCGAAAGAATTTGTTGAAAAGCAAAAACAAAGTACTTGGACCGCTTGGGTACAAGGGTGGGGTTATGTGTTATCTAATCGGATAATATTATCAACCATGATTTTCGTTACAATAGCCATGGCAGTATTACAATTAGTAGACTCACAATTCCCAACTTTATTTAAGAGCTTATTCCCACATGATAAAAGTAAAATGGGATATATCATTTCTATTATTGGTCTTGGCGGAATACTTGGTGCATTACTAACTCAGAAATTAAAACAATTTCAATATGGCTGGGTAGTATGTGGAGGTATGGTTTTAATGGGAATTGGTTTTGGGGGGATTGGTTTGATAACGCCCGGTACGGTCTTCGTTTTAGCTTATTTAATTAGTTTTATCGCTGGTATCGGAAGTGGGCTGATGCTTGTATCTAATCAAGTCATTTTACAAATAGAATCCGATCAAGATCAAGTAGGAAGAGTATTTGGTATACAAAGCAGTTTAACAAACGCAATTCTAATTATTTCTCCTGCTATGAGTGGTCCATTAGTGCATTTGTTTGGAGTAACTCAACTCTATGTTTATGGAGGGATTGGGCTTGTTATTATTGGAGTAATTGGAGTTTCACTGCAGAAATATTTATGGGCTAAACATAAACACGAACCTATAAGAGCAAATAATTTTTGAAGGGAAGATTTTTATGACCAATGAGGAATGTTATCCATTAAGCCATCCGCAGCGAAGAATATGGTATACAGAAGTTATTCATTCTGATAAAGGAATATGTAATTTAAGATTTTTATTTAAACTTCATCGGAAAATGAATTATTCAAAATTAAACCAAGTTGTGAATCGCGTTATCAGTGAAAATGACGGTCTGTGCATTAGGTTAAAAGAAAATGGGCATCAGGAACCGAAACAATATTTTATTAAACATGAAGAACAAGAATTTGAGTTTTTTGATTTCAGTAATGTGGAGAATACAAATTTGCTTGAGGAATGGATTGAGCAGAAAACAAAAGAAACGTTTACATTATTTAATTCGAATTTATACTATTTTGCTTTAATAAAATTAAACGATAATGAATGTGCAGTCTTTGGAAATGTTCATCATATTATTATGGATGGTTTATCAATTCAAATATTTACTGAGCAGATTGCAAAATATTATTATGACATGCATAACGAGAATGAGGAAGGCGAAATTAAAAATTCATATGTTCAATTTCTGACCAATGAACAAACATACTTGAATAGTAGTCGCTTTCAAAAAGATCAAAAATTTTGGTTAGAGGAATTTAAAACACTGCCATCTGTGACTGGATTGAAGCCTTATAATACGTACCAAGTTAGTACAAAAGCATCACGTGAGACGTTTATATTAACGGAGCATTTGAAGAGAAAGACGGAAAATTTTTCTGAAGATTACAAAATTAGTTTGTATACTCTTTTTGTCGCTGCTTTCTCGTTGTCCATGTATCGGTGGACCTCATCGCTTGATATTGGTTTAGGAATGGCTTACGGCAACCGTATGACTAAAATGGAACGAAAATTGATTGGAATGATGGTGAGTACAGTTCCTTTAAGAATGGATATTGATTCAGAAGAAGAAGTACTTTCATTTATTAGTAGAGTGTCCAGAAAACAAAGTAAATCATTAAGACACCAGAAATATCCATTTGATTTGTTATTAAAGCAGATTAATAAAGAGAATAACAGTAATGTGAGACTTTTCGGAACTACGATTGATTATAGGGATCGTGATGAAAGTGGTGACTCACTATGGATTCCAAACCGTGAAGAAGTACAAGATTTTGCAGTTCATATTGAAAATCTAATTGATATAGACTCTTTACATGTACATATTGATTATCGTGAGGAGCTATTTTCTAAGGAAGAGATAGAACGATTCTTTAACGTTATGCTAGTGATACTGGAAAATATTTTTGAAAACCCAAAGCAGAAGGTGGCTGAAATAGAAATCATTTCTGAGGAAGATAAAAGAAAAAGTTTAGTTGAGTTCAACAATCCTAAACTGGATGTCCCACCTCAAGTAACTATTCATGAAATGTTCGAACGGCAAGCGATGATTTATCCAAATGCTATTGCAGTTACGTATGAAAAAGAAAAAATTACTTATAAGGAGCTTAATGGACGTGCAAACCAGTTAGCTCATTATCTGCAGAAAAAAGGAGTAGGACCTGATACTTTAGTTGGACTGTGCGTTGAACGTTCCCACGAGATGATTGTAGGTATTTTAGGGATTTTGAAGGCTGGTGGGGCTTATGTCCCACTTGATCCAACATATCCAGAGCAACGACTTCAATATATTTTAGAAGATGCTAGCATTCAGTTATTCGTAACGCAAGAAAGTTTAAAAGAATTGAACTGGTTACCAGAAAATGTTGAGTCGATTTGCCTGGATCGTGATCAAGATGAGATTGGGAAAGAAAGTAAGACTTTGCCGGTTTCTAGTGTCGGTCCCAAAAATCTGGCATATGTAATCTATACTTCGGGATCAACGGGAAATCCAAAGGGCGTTATGATAGAACATCACAATGTCATTCGGTTATTTAAATCGACGGATTGTTGGTATCAGTTTAATGAAAAAGATACTTGGACGCTTTTTCATTCGTATGCATTTGATTTCTCAGTATGGGAAATTTGGGGAGCGTTATTATATGGTGGAAAATTAGTTGTTGTTCCGTACTGGATTAGTCGATCACCTAAGGATTTTTATCAATTATTGGTGGAGGAAGAAGTCACAGTTCTAAATCAGACACCTTCCGCATTTCGACAATTAATACAAGTGTGTGAACAAGAAGATAAGAATAAAAATTTGCAGCTGCGTTATGTCATATTTGGCGGAGAAGCGTTAGAACCTACTAGCTTGTTACCGTGGTTTCAAAGGTATGGGGAGAAAAACCCACAGTTAATTAATATGTATGGAATTACAGAAACTACAGTTCATGTTACATATTATCCAATTACTTTAGATGATGTGCAGCAGGCTTCAAGAAGTAATATTGGAAAGCGGATTCCCGATTTAGAAGTGTATATACTAGACGCTTATCAACAACCTGTTCCTATAGGTGTTGATGGTGAACTTTATATTGGTGGGGCAGGGCTTGCACGTGGGTATTTAAATAGGCCTGAATTAACAGCAGAGCGTTTTATATCTCATCCATTTAGTAGTGATCTGAAAGCAAGATTATACCGGACAGGAGACTTAGCGAGGTATTTGCCAGATGGGAATCTAGATTATCGTGGAAGAATTGATCATCAGGTTAAAATACGTGGTTTCCGAATTGAGATTGGGGAAATTGAGTCTACTTTAAATACATATGCATATGTAAAAGAGGCAGTTGTAATTGTAAGAGAAGATCAGCCGGGCGATAAACGATTAGTAGCATATGTTGTAGGAGATGGAAATGTAGATGCGTGGAGAGAGTATCTTAAAGCGAAACTACCAAGTTATATGGTTCCTTCGGGATTTGTGGCGATGGAAGCTATTCCACTTACAGCTAACGGTAAAGTTGATCGTGAGGCCTTACCTATGCCGGAGGAAAAGCAGATTAATAGTGAATGTGTTGGCCCTCGGAATAGTAACGAACAGATACTAACTACCATTTGGAAGAGAGTATTAGGTGTTAAAAAGGTGGGAATCTATGATAATTTCTTTGAAATTGGTGGCGACTCAATTCTCAGTATTCAAATTATATCTCAAGCAAGTCAAGTGGGGTTAAAACTTACTCCAAAGCAAATGTTTGAATGCCCAACTATCGCTGAGCTGGCACAAGTGGCTATAGAAACGCAGGGAGTACAAGCGGAGCAGGGAATTGTGATAGGTGATGTGCCTCTTACTCCAATTCAGTGCTGGTTCTTCGAGCAAGAACATCCACATACAGAGCATTGGAATCAATCAATGCTTTTAAGAGTAAAAGAAAGATTGGATGTGAAATTACTAGAGGGAGCGATATTAAATTTACTGAAACATCATGATGCTTTACGTTTCCGGTACGAACAGTTACCAAACGGAACGTGGAGGCAGAGAAATGAAGGGACTGATGAGCTGTCAGTACTCCATGTTGTAAAACGGAATCAAGTTAATGAAAAAGAGTGGAATAAAATAATACAAGAAGAGATGAATATTCATCAAGCTAGTTTCAATTTAATTACTGGTCCGTTAATGAAAGTAGTGTACTTTGAAGATAACTTGACTGAAAATGATCGAATATTCTGGGTGATACATCATTTAGTAGTAGATGGAGTGTCATGGAGGATTCTATTGGAAGATTTACAGGTGGTATATAACCAAATGAAACAAGGTCAAGAAATTCGCTTACCTGCGAAAAGTACATCTTTTAAAGAATGGTCTGAACGACTTCAGACATACAGTGATTCGGGTATTTCAAAAGAAGTAAAGGATTATTGGAATGAACAAGTAGAAAAAGAAACGATGAAAATTCCAATGGACTATCCAATACAAGAAACGACAGAAGAATCGATTGATCAAGTGACGAGGACTTTAGGAATAGAAGAAACACAAGCATTGTTATACGAAGTTCTAGTCACTCATAAGACAAGGATTGATGAGGTACTATTAACGGCATTAGGACAAGCTATCGTCGATTGTACAAATCAGCAAACCGTTTCTATTCATCTAGAAGGACACGGAAGAGAAGAGATGATTGAAGGTATTGATTTATCAAGGACAGTGGGCTGGTTCACGAGTATTTATCCCGTTCATCTCAATTTTCAAGGAACTCAGACACCTATTGAAGGGTTAAAGGCAGTCAAAGAACAATTGCGTCGAATCCCAAATCGCGGAGTAGACTATGGTATTTTACGTTACTTGAATAAAGGATTACTTCCGTTTTATCAGCAAAAGCCTTCAATAAGCTTTAACTATTTGGGCCAATTTGATCAGGTGTTTTCAAGGGACTCTTTGTTTATGCAAGAGACAGGATTTACATTTTTAGATCATGCTCCAGATTCCAAACCATCTCATCTAATTGATGTTATCGGAATGTTGAAGGATGAAAAGTTACATTTTATTTGGCTGTATAGTAGGGAACAGTTTTCTAAATTAAAAATTCAAGTGATAGCAGATGGTATGTTGAGGCATCTTCGTCAACTTATAAATAAACCAACAACAGAGTCTGCTTTTACGGTATCAGATTTTGCTGATGCAGAGGATCTTACGGAAGAAAGCTTGAGCAAAGTATTACTTAAATTAACAAAGAAGAGGGTGTAAAAATGGGAGACGTTATTGATATATATGGTTTATCACCTTTGCAAAAAGGAATACTGTTTCATACTTTATACGATCAAGATGATGAATATTCTTTTTCCTATATTGTACAAGTAGGTTTCTTGCTCGGGGGGCAATTGGATGTTGCTACTTTTGAAAAAGCTTGGGAATATGTTATTCAACGACATGAGGTTCTGCGCTCAGTATTTGTTTGGGAGGAAGTAGAAAAACCTCTACAAGCAGTTTACGAACGTCTTCCTTTTACTATTCATCAAGAGGATTGGAGTACCCATTCGTATGAGGAGAAGGAGAAGAAATTACACCAGTTTTTGACTGCAGATCGTAGCAAAGGATTTTTATTGGATGAAGCACCATTGATGAGAGTCACTGCGATTAAAGAAGCAGAAGGGGAAACGAGAATTATTTGGACACATCATCATATTTTACTAGATGGATGGAGTGTGTCATTGGTCTTTAGTGAAGTGATGGAAGTTTATCTCAAGATGATAAAGGGAGAATTGTTGAATCTTCCTAAATCTCTTCCTTATAAAAAATATATCCAATGGATAAATAAACAAGATCAAAGTCAAGCAGAGGAATTTTGGAAAGAAGAATTAAAAGGGTTCTATGCACCTACTCCATTAGCAATGGAAAGAAAGGATCAAGGACAAGAGAAGGGTTATGGGGAGTTTGCTTATCAAGTATCTGAGGAACTTACTGAGAATTTACAAGAGTGGGTACGAAATAGTCGATTAACGTTGAATACGTTAGTACAAGGTGCATGGGCTTATTTGATGAGTAGGTATAGCGGTGACAGTGACGTCGTATTTGGCGTAACTAGCGCTGGACGTCCTACTGATTTAATAGGAGCAGAGAATATGGTGGGGCTATTTATTAACACATTGCCTACCAGAATTCGATTAGCGGATAATACATCAGTAGTAGATTGGCTTCGTAAAATACAAATGAAAGAAATGGAACGAAGACAGTATGAGTATAATTCGTTGATAGATATTCAAGGCTGGAGTGAGGTTCCGCGAAATAGCTCCTTATTTCATACCTTGTATGTGTTTGAAAATTATCCAATTCAAGGTGAGAGAAATGATGATTTAAGATTACTAGATGTTACAAGCACGGAACAAACAAATTATCCTTTAACACTCATTGTAATGCCCGGTAAGAAAATTACTTTAAAGTTGATGTATGATCGAAGCTATTTTAATGAAGAAGCAATAAATCGGATTCAGAATCACTTATTGCAAATATTAATTCAGATGACGAAGAGCCTAGATTCAAAACTATTTGAAATTACTCATTTAACAGAAGAAGAACAGATACAGTTACTAGAGGAATGGAATCATACTCAAGTTAATTATTCGGCTGAAGGCATGATTCATACGATGTTTGAGGAGCAAGTTAAAAAAACACCGGAAGCAATCGCGGCTAGTTACGAAAATGAACAAATTACCTATAAAGAGTTGGAGAAGCGTGCAAATCAGCTAGCTCATTATTTACAAAAGCATGGTGTAGGCCCAGAGTCTCTAGTTGGGGTATATATGGAACGTTCATTACAAATGATGATAGCGTTATTAGGTATTCTAAAATCAGGAGCAGCGTATGTTCCACTTGACCCTACTTATCCAGAGAGTCGACTTCGATATATATTAGAGGATGCTGGAATCGAAGTACTAGTGACGGAAGAGAATTCTAAAAATTTGTTTGTATCTGAAAATATTGAAACGATTTGTATGAATAAAGATTATACTGCAATTGAAAAAGAAGAAACAACCCCATGTATAAGTGGTGTAACAGGAGAAAATTTAGCGTATGTTATGTATACTTCAGGATCTACAGGGAATCCAAAGGGAGTAATGATTGAGCATCATTCAGTAATTAATTATCTAGAATGGATGCAACATAAATATCCGCTCTCTGAAAAGGATGTGGTCTTGCAGAAAACGCCATTCTCATTTGATGTCTCTGTTTGGGAATTGTTTTGGGGCATTCACGTTGGTGCAAGTGTATCTTTCCTACCTCCAGGTGGAGAAAAAGATCCTTCTATTATAGCTGAAGTGATTAAACAACATCAGGTTACTATAGTTCAATTTGTACCTTCGATGTTATCTGTTTTCTTAGATCACTTCAATCATATTGAAATGAACATGAATTGTTCGTCCGTACGCCATGTATTTTCTGGTGGAGAAGAACTAAGTTCAGGGTTAGTTAGACGATTTCAACAGAAATGGAATTATAGTGGACAAGTGAAATTAACCAACTTTTATGGACCAACTGAAGCCACTATTTATGTGAATGCATTTGATATTCAGCCTAATCAAGAATTTGTTTCTATTGGGCAGCCAATACAGAACACGCAATTATATGTATTAGACCAAAATCAACGCTTGCAATCAATAGGAACTGAGGGTGAGTTATATATTGGTGGTGCTGGTTTAGCGCGTGGATACTTAAATCGTCCGAATCTTACTGCTGAAAAATTCGTTTCGCATCCATATCGATTTGGGGAACGACTATATCGAACAGGAGATTCAGTAAGATATCTAACTGATGGAAATTTAGAATTTATAGGTAGAATGGACCACCAAGTCAAAATGCGTGGTTTTAGGATTGAATTAGGAGAAATTGAAGCGACTTTAGAAAAATGTTCGTTTATTAAAGAGGCTGTCGTATTAGTTAGAGAAGATCGTCCAGGTGATCAACGATTGGTTGCATATGTAATAAGCGATGGAAATACCCAAGAGTGGAGAGAGTATTTACAAAAACAATTACCGACTCATATGATTCCAGCGCACTTTATAGAGTTAGAACACTTCCCGCTTACTCCAAATGGGAAAATTGACCGAAAGGCCTTGCCAGCACCTGATGAGCAAGCTATTGAAGATTTAAATGTGCTACCTCGGACGCCATCGGAAGAGCTTATTGCCTCGGTTTGGGGTCAAGTGTTAGGGATAGAAAATATTAGTATTCAGGATTCCTTCTTTGAACGTGGTGGGCACTCACTACTTGCTACTCAAATCGTCTCTAGATTGCAAGAACTGTTCCAAATTAAAATTCCATTACGTGAACTTTTCAAGCACGATACAGTGGAAGCATTGGCGAAACGGGTGGATCAGTTACGAAAAGAAGATAAAAAACGAGAGGTTGCTCCCCTTGTACCTATGAAACGAGAAGAAATTATCCCACTTTCCTATGCGCAGAAACGTCTATGGTTTATTGATCAATTAATGCCAAATAGTGCTATGTACAATATTCATGCAGCGTGTCGCTTAACAGGTGAATGGTCAATTGAAGCATTGGAGGCCGGATGGAATCAATTGTTGGAGCGTCATGAATCATTAAGGACGATAATTCTAGAACAAGAGGGTGAACCTTTTCAACAAGTTCAATCTCATGTATTCAGACATATTCCTCAAACGAATCTAACAGATCTCTCTTTGGAAGATAGGGAAAGAGAAATGAAACGGCTCATTCAAAACGAAGCTGAGGAACCATTTCATTTTGGACAAGATCCTCTGATTCGAACAAGAATATTGAAAGTGGACAGGGAAGAATGGATTCTCATTTGTACGATGCATCATATTATTTCAGATGGATGGTCAATGGGAATCTTACTTGAAGAATGGATGGCTTTTTATGAAGGAGCATTAAGCGGCAAACCGGCGGAATTGAAGGAATTATCTATCCAATATGCAGATTTTGTCATGTGGCAGAAGGAATGGCAAAAAGAAGAAAATTTGAATCAGCACCTTCAATATTGGAAGGAAGAATTATCTGGGGAACTACCGGTTTTACAATTACCGATGGATCGTCCTCGACCTGCAGTTCAAACCCATCGTGGTGCAAGTCAGTCCTTAATAGTGGCGAATTCCCTACAGGAAAAGCTCAAAGATTTAAGTCTGCAAGAAGGATGCACTTTATTTATGACATTGATGGCAGCGTATCAAAGCTTCCTTTCTCGTTATACAGGACAGGATGACATCTTGGTTGGAAGCCCAATCGCTAATCGAAATGTGAAAGAGATTGAGGGATTAATAGGTTTCTTTGCAAATACGTTGGTTTATCGAGCTGATTTCAGTGAAAATCCGTCGTTCCAAGAACTTTTGTCGCAGGTAAGAAAAAAAGCACTAAAAGCATACGAGTATCAGGACATCCCATTTGAGAAAGTGGTAGAATCCGTAAAGCCGGAACGGAATACAAGTCATTCACCAATATTCCAAACTATGTTTACTTTACAGAATGCGAAGCAAGAATTTCCTCAGCTATCTGAAAGACAAATGGAACTCATGGAAAGCCATGCTTCTGTAGCGAAATTTGATTTGAGTTTATTTGTTACTGAGACGGAAGAAGGATTATCACTAACCTTTGAATACAATACTGATTTGTTTGATGATACAACCATTGAACGTATGGCAAGTCATTTTGAGCATTGGTTAAATCAAATTGTCTCTCATCCAAAAGGTGTATTATCAGAACTGAATATGTTATCGAAAGTAGAATATAAGCAACTACTAGAGGAATGGAATAAATCGCGTGTTATAGATATGGAAGAAAGTACGATTCATACAATGTTTGAAGAACAGGTGAAAAAAACACCAGAAGCAATTGCAGTAGTGTGCGAAGATGAAGAACTAACATATCGAGAGTTGGACGAACGCTCGAATCAGTTGGCACATTATTTACAAAAAAATGGTGTAACATGCGAATCATTAGTTGGGATTTGCGTCACACGTTCATCTGAGATGATTGTCGGTCTCTTAGGAATTATGAAGGCGGGAGGAGCATATGTCCCAATTGATCCAGCGTATCCGAAAAGTCGACTACAGTACATTTTAGAAGATGCTCAAATAAAGGTACTGGTGACACAGGAAAAGTTACAACAAAAAATGGTTATACCTAAACTCGTCAACGTGATTTGTATTGATAGTAATCGAGCAGAAATAGAACAAGAAGTAACTACGGTATGTACGAGTGAAGTGACGGGCGATAACTTAGCCTATATTATCTATACTTCAGGTTCCACTGGAAATCCAAAGGGAGTAATGATTGAGCACAGGAATACAGTAACAATGATTCATTGGGCGCATCATACGTATTCCCGAAAGGAATTAGCGGGAGTGTTAGCTTCAACTTCGCTATCTTTTGATTTATCCGTTTTTGAAGTATTTGTTCCCTTAACGATGGGTGGTAAGGTGATTGTCACTGAAAATGCTCTACATCTAGAGAAGTTGTCTACCAAAGGTGTAACTTTGGTTAATACTGTACCATCGGCAGCGAAGGAACTGGTTCGAGCAAAAACAATCCCTTCTTCGGTAAAGGTGATGAATTTGGCTGGAGAACCATTGCCATATTCGCTTGTTCAAGATTTATACGAGAGAAGTACGATCGAAAAGGTGTACAACCTATATGGACCGTCCGAAGATACTACGTATTCCACGTATATGGAATTAGAAAAGTGTGACATGCATAGGGTACCACCAATTGGTAAACCAATATTCAATACAGAAGTATATGTACTGAGTGCCGAACAAAAAATGGTTCCAATTGGTGTAGTTGGTGAGCTATACATTGGTGGATCAGGGTTAGCGCGTGGATATTTAAACCGCCCTGACTTAACGCAAGATCGTTTTATACCGCATCCGTTTAAAGAAGGAGAGCGAGTATACCGGACTGGAGATCTAGTAAGGTATTTACCAGATGGAAATTTGGAGTATGTTGGACGAATCGATCATCAAGTGAAAATTCGTGGGTTCCGGATTGAACTAGGAGAAATTGAAGCGACATTACAAAGGCATACACTGGTTAACGAAGTTATTGTGATGGTGCAGGAAGATTATCCTGGCGATCCGCGTTTGATCGCCTATGTTGTAGGAGACGGGGATGCTCAAAAGTGGCGTGATTATCTCAAGGATCAACTACCAAATTATATGATTCCAGCCTATTTTGTTGGATTAAATGCATTTCCACTCACTCCTAATGGGAAAATTGATAGGAAGGCCTTACCAGCACCAGAGAGACAGGAGATAGCAAGTGGTTATATTGCTCCTCGTACGTCTACGGAAAAAACAATCGTTTCGATATGGCATGAAGTTTTAGGTATGGAAAACATCGGAATTCAAGATTCATTTTTTGAAATTGGTGGCCATTCACTACTCGCTACGCAAGCTGTTTCCAATCTTAAAGAGGCTTTTGGAATCGAGATACCATTGCATGATTTATTTATGTTTCATACGGTGCAGCAATTGGCAGAACAGATTGATCAATTGCTCGATAACAAAAATCAAGAAATGCAGAATGATAGTAAGGAGAATGTAAGTCTTCAAGACTATGTTCAAAAAGAAGCAGAAGTCAGTAATGATGAAGAATTATTGGAACTACTTAAGCAATTAGAGGAGCTATCAGAGGAAGAAGCACAAGGGATATTCGAGAGTAATTTGATTGAGGAAGGGGTAAAAAAATGAGAAGTGATTTACTTGCAAAGCTGAGTTCACTTTCTCCTGAGAAGAGAGCATGGCTTCAGAAGCAAATGCAAAAAAAGGAGAATAAAGAAGCACTCCCGTTGTCTTATGCACAACAACGCTTGTGGTTTATGGACAGATTTAATCCAAACAGTTCTTTATATAATATTCCAACAGTATGGCATCTAAAAGGAAATTGGATACCTGAAGCATTAGAAAAGGGATTCAATCGACTCATTGAACGCCATGAATCATTACGAACTGTTTTTAAAGAAATAGGAGAACAACCTGTGCAACAAATTGTCGAATTCCTTCCTAGAGCATTACCTGTAAGATATTACTCTCAACTTCCTCTAGAAGTAAAAGAAAAAGAGGTAGATAGTTTAATTGCGAGAGAAGCGCAAGAACCATTTGATTTAATGAATGGTCCTTTAATTCGTAATCAGCTTGTTCAATTAGAGAAGGATGAATGGTTATTACTGTGTACGATGCATCATATTATTTCTGATGCTTGGTCCATTGGTATATTCATGAATGAATTACTTGCTTTCTATGAAGAAGAAACGGGCGGAAATCATGCTAAATTAAGTTCACTATCCATTCAATATGCAGACTTTGCGAAGTGGCAAAAGGAGTGGTTGCAAGGTGATGTGCTAAATCGTCAGCTTACGTATTGGCAGGAAGAATTGTCTGGTGAACTTCCTATCTTACAACTGCCAGTGGATCGACCTCGACCGGTTAAACAGACTTACTCTGGGGCTACGCATCATGTAATTTTTCCTTATAAATTGCTCAGTCAATTGAAGGATATAAGTCGACAAGAAGGATCTACTTTATTTATGACTTTAATGGCCGCATACCAGAGCTTTCTTGCTCGTTATACGGGGCAAAAAGATATTCTAGTTGGTAGTCCGATTGCAAATCGAAACCATAAGGGAGTAGAAGGATTAATTGGTTTCTTTGTTAATACGTTGGTTTACCGATCAGATTTGAGTGGCACCCCTACTTTTCGAGAGATTTTGAACCAAACAAAGAAAAAGGCGTTAAAAGCTTACGAATATCAAGATATACCATTTGAAAAAGTGGTAGAAGCTGTGCAACCTGAACGAAGCATGAGTCATTCCCCTATATTTCAGACCATGTTTACGCTACAGAATATAAAACAAGAACGACTAGATTTGCCTGATAGAAGTATTGAAATGGTAGAAAGTAATATGTCTATTGCTAAATTTGATTTGAGCTTAACTGCCTATGAAGTGGAAGAAGGTCTATTCGTCTCATTTGAATACAACACGGATTTATTTGATAGTAGTACCATTGCACGTATGGCAGGACATTTTGAGAACTGGCTAAATGAAATCACGTATCATCCAGATGAATCATTTACAAAGCTGTCAATGTTATCGGATAATGAGCAAAAACAACTCCTAGAAGAATGGAATGATACGGACGTAGTTTATGGTCATGATTGTATGATTCATGAGCTATTTGAGCAGCAAGTTGCACGGACACCTGATGCAGTGGCGGTAGTTTATGAGGGTGGAAAGCTAACGTATCAAGAACTTAATGAAAAATCGAATCAATTGGCACATTTTCTACAAAAACGAGGTATCGGACCTGAATCATTGGTCGGTATATGTATTGAACGTTCTCCTGATATGATTATCGGTCTCTTTGGGATTTTGAAGGCAGGTGGGGCTTATGTCCCACTGGACCCAAGTTATCCCGAAAACCGCCTGAGATATATTTTGGAGAATTCACAAATTCAAGTGCTGTTAACAAAAGAAACACTACAGGACTGGTTACCTAAAGATATTCAAGCAATTTGTTTAGACCGGGATCAAGTGATGATTTCTAAAGAGAGTAATTTAGCTCCGGTAAGTGGAGTAACAGCAAATAACTTAGCCTATATCATATACACTTCGGGTTCGACGGGAAATCCAAAGGGGGTAATGATTGAACATCATTCCGTTATCAATCGCCTACAGTGGATGCAGAAAAAATATCCATTGTCCGAGGAGGATACAATCCTACAAAAGACACCGTTTTCGTTCGATGTTTCTGTCTGGGAATTATTTTGGTGGTCATTTGTAGGAGCACGTGTTTGTTTACTTCCACCAGCAGGAGAGAAAGATCCTGCGGTGATTGAGGAGTATATTGAACGATACCGTGTATCCACCATGCACTTTGTTCCGTCGATGTTATCTACTTTCTTAGATTATATGGAACTATATAATTCGAAAAGGGATGTCTCGTCTTTAATTCAAGTTTTTACTAGTGGAGAAGCGTTAAACACTGAGCAGGTTCGCCGGTTTAAGGGGATCTTTTACAATGTTCAGCAAACAAAGTTAATTAACTTGTATGGTCCTACTGAAGCAACTGTGGATGTGACTTATTATGATTGTGATTTAGAAAAAGAAGCAATGCTTATTCCGATTGGTCGTCCGATTGATAATACAGAGTTGTATGTGCTAGATCAATATCAACAAGTCGTCCCGATTGGTGTGGCAGGGGAACTTTACCTTGGAGGAGTAGGATTGGCACGTGGCTACTTCAATCGACCGGATTTAACTACTGAACGTTTTATTTCGCATCCTTTTAAGGACGGGGAACGATTATATCGAACGGGTGACTTGGTGAGATATATGAATGATCGTAACTTAGAATATATTGGAAGAATAGATAACCAAGTTAAAATTAGAGGATTCCGAATTGAATTGGGAGAAATTGAAGCAGCTTTACATGATTACTCATCTGTAAAAGAGGCAGTCGTGTTGGTGAAGGAAGATCGACCAGGAGATAAGCAATTAGTAGCTTATGTAGTGGGTGAAGGGGATACTGGAGAGTGGCGTGAATATCTCAAGAAGCAACTGCCACATTATATGGTTCCGGCATACTTTTTCAAAATTGAAGGTATGCCACTCACTCCAAATGGTAAGGTGAATCGGAAAGCCTTACTGGAATTAGAAGAACAGTTCATAAGTGAAGATATTACTTCATCACGAACACCAGTGGAGGAGCTTATCGTTTCCGTTTGGAGTCAAGTGTTAGGAATAAAAAATATTAGTGTTCAGGATTCCTTTTTTGAAATCGGTGGTCATTCACTACTAGCTACTCAAGTAGTGTCACGTTTACAGGGAATTTTTCAAATCGAATTACCAGTACGTGAACTATTTGAATATACAACGGTGGAGTCACTGGCAAAGCGATTAGATCAGTTACGTAAAGGAGATAAAAAACGAGAGATTCCGCCGCTAATACCAATGAAACGAGGAGAAGCTATCCCACTATCTTATGCCCAACAACGCTTATGGTTCATTGATCAATTTACACCTAATAGTGCCCTTTACAATATGCCAATGGTATGTCGCCTCACAGGGAATTGGCTACTTGAAGCATTGGAAACGGGATGGAATCAACTAATAGAACGTCATGAATCACTGCGGACGGTCTTTCACGAAGTGAACGGTCAACCCGTACAGCAAATTGAACCGTATGCTTTTCAATCAATTCCGAAAACGGATTTAACTATGCTTTCTTCTGAAGATCAAGAAGAAGAAGTTAAACGTTTAATTCAACAAGAAACAGAAGTGCCATTTGATTTAACAGAGGGTCCATTAATCAGGACAAGTATTTTGCACGTGGGAGAGGAAGAATGGATACTCCTTTGTACTCTACATCATATCATTTCAGATGGATGGTCAATGGGAATCCTACTTGAAGAATGGATGGCATTTTATGAGAAAGCAACGGATGGAAAGGTAGCGGAACTTGAACCATTACCGGTTCAATATGCAGACTTTGCTCAGTGGCAAAAAGGATGGCTAAAGGAGGAGGTGCTTAATCAACAACTCCAATATTGGAGGGAAGAATTGTCTGGGGAGCTTCCTGTACTCCAACTTCCTATGGATCGCCCGCGTCCCGCAATACAAACTCATCACGGGTCGACATACACTCTGGTTCTGCCAAGCAGGCTACATGATAAATTGAATGAACTTAGTCGAAAAGAAGGGGCTACACTCTTCATGACGCTTTTAGCTGCATATCAAAGTTTTCTATCTCGTTATACGGGACAAGAAGATATTCTGGTCGGAAGCCCAATTGCGAATCGGAATTATAGAGAAATTGAAGGACTAATTGGTTTCTTCGTTAACACGCTGGTTTATCGAGCTAATTTGAGTGGTAGGCCGACATTTCAAGATGTACTATATCAGGTTCGTCAAAAGGCATTGAAGGCGTATGAATATCAAGATATTCCATTTGAAAAAATTGTAGAAGTTGTGCAACCGGAACGAAGTACAAGTCATTCGCCAATCTTCCAGACTATGTTCATCTTGCAAAATATGAAACAAGAGTTTCCGATGTTATCTAGTAGAAGTATTGAAATGATAGAAAGCCATAGTCCAATTGCAAAGTTTGATTTAAGTGTAATGGCAGCTGAGACGGAAGAGGGATTACTTTTTACTTTTGAGTACAATAAGGATTTATTCAATGCTACTACTATTGAACGGATGGCAGGACACTTTGAGAAATGGCTACATGAAGTTTCTCATCGCCCACAAAATCCGTTGCATGACCTGAGCATGCTATCAGAACCCGAGCGTACTTTGTTATTAGAAACATGGAATGACACTGTAATGGAAATGTCTCATCAGGGTCTTATTTGCGACAGATTTGAGGAGCAAGTAGCAAGGCGTCCGGATGCGATTGCGGTAGTTGATCAAACAAAACAGTGGACTTATGGTGAACTGGATGCACAAGCAAATCAGTTGGCAAATGTTTTACAGCGAAAGGGAGTAGCCCCAGAGTCAGTGGTAGGAGTTTATCTTCCGAGGTCAGCTGAGCTGATGGCAAGTTTACTAGGCATTTTAAAAGCTGGTGGAGCTTATGTCGTTTTAGATCCGTTGTATCCAAAATCAAGGTTAGAATACATGATTGAAGATGCAGGAATTCAATTTGTAGTGACGGCGGAAGGACAAGAAGGACATTTCGCACACGTCGAAATGGTGATGTTAGAAGAATTAACGGTGGAAAGCGTAATCGCACCTACACGTCAAATAAATCCAGAGAACTTAGCCTATATTGTCTATACCTCTGGTTCTACAGGAAAACCGAAGGGTGTCATGGTTGAATATCGCTCATTAATGAATATGGTTTCTTGGCATCAGGAAGTTTATCATATTTCAGCAGAGGATCGTGCGACTCAGATTGCAGGGGTTGCTTTTGATTCGGCTGTTCAGGAGATTTGGCCGTATCTAACTGCTGGTGCAGCACTCTACTTGTCAACAGAGGAACTGAGAATTAATCCAGAAGCACTAAGGGACTGGCTCATTAATTCACGAATAACAGCTAGCTTTGCACCTACGCCTATTCTGGAAAGACTCTTGAAATTATCTTGGCCAGATAAAACGGATCTTCGTTTTATCATTACTGGTGGGGATCAATTAACACAGTATCCATCTAACGATATTCCTTTTGCGGTAATTAATCAGTATGGTCCATCGGAAAATACAGTCGTTACCACAGATAGTTATGTACCTATAGGGGTGACAACAGGTACGCCATCGATTGGTCGACCGATTGCGAATACAGAAGTTTATGTATTAGATTCTCATCTTCAGCTAGTACCAATTGGGATAATTGGAGATCTCTATATTGGAGGGAAGAGTCTTGCACGTGGATATGTTAATCGTCCGGATCTTACAAAGGAAAAATTTATTCCACATCCTTTCAAGTCAGGAGAACGTCTCTATTACACAGGAGACAAAGCAAGTTATCTTTCTGATGGTAATCTCCAGTTCCATGGTCGTATAGATGACCAAGTGAAAATTCGTGGTTTCCGGATTGAATTGGGAGAAATAGAAGCTGTTTTGCAGTCACATTCCTCTGTAAAAGAAGCAGTTGTATTGGTACGAGAGGATAATCAAGGTGATAAGAGATTAGTAGCTTATGTAGTTGGTGAAGGAAGTGTCCATGAATGGCGAGAACATCTACAAACACATTTACCAAATTACATGGTTCCAACAAACTTTATTGAGATGGAATTTTTACCACTTACACCGAATGGAAAACTTGATTTGAAGGCATTACCTATACTTAGTGAACAATCCGCTGAAAATACTGTATACCCACGAACTCCGCTGGAAGAACTTATCGCTTCAGTGTGGAGTCAAGTGCTAGGAATAGGAGACATTGGTGTTCAGGATTCTTTCTTTGAGCTTGGTGGTCACTCTCTACTTGCTACACAAGTGGTCTCACGCTTACAGGAAGTCTTTCAAATCAAATTGCCAGTACGTGAACTGTTCGAATATTCAACGATCGAGGCATTAGCGAAACGAATGGATCAGTTACGTAAGGGGAATGAAAAACGAGAAATTCCACCATTGGTGCCGATGGAACGCGGAAATAATATTCCACTATCTTATGCCCAACAGCGCTTATGGTTTATTGATCAATTTGCACCTAATAGTGCCCTTTATAATATGCCAATGGTATGCCGCCTTACAGGGAATTGGTTACCTGAAGCATTGGAGTTGGGATGGAATCAGTTGATAGAGCGTCATGAATCTTTGCGGACGGTATTTTATGAAGAGGATGGCCATCCTGTGCAGCAGATTCAACCGTATATTTTCCGTTCTCTGCCACAAATGGACTTAACTAAGCTTTCATTAGAGGAGAGAGAAAGAAAGTTGGAGCAATGGATTCAAACTGAAGTCGAATCTCCATTTGATTTAGAACAAGGGCCATTGTTCCGTGGACAAATTATAAGAATTTCAGAAGAAGAATGGGTTCTTCTGTGTAATATGCATCATATTATCTCAGATGGATGGTCGATGGAAATCTTACTTCAAGAATGGATGGCATTTTATGAGAATACGATTGGTGAAAAACAAGCAGAACTGGAACCACTACCAGTTCAATATGCCGATTTTGCTCAGTGGCAAAGAGAATGGTTGAAAGATGAAGTACTATATCAACAACTTGCATATTGGAAGGAAGAATTATCTGGTGAGTTACCAGTCTTAATGTTACCAATGGATCGTCCGCGTCCGCCAGTGCAAACCCACCATGGATTAACTCATAATGTTTTGTTATCGCGCCCATTACTGGATAAATTAAACGAACTAAGTCGTCAAGAAGGGGCCACACTTTTCATGACCTTATTGGCATCGTATCAAAGTTTCCTTGCTCGTTATACGGGACAAACGGATATTATTGTTGGTAGCCCAATTGCAAATCGAAATTATCGAGAAATTGAGGGGCTGATTGGTTTCTTTGTCAACACCTTGGTTTATCGAGCTGATTTAAGTAATGCACCGGCATTTCAAGAGTTGTTGTCTCAAGTGCGGATAAAAGCATTGAAGGCGTATGAGTATCAAGATGTTCCGTTTGAGAAAATTGTAGAGGTTATCCAACCTGAACGAAATACAAGCCATTCTCCGATTTTCCAAACCATGTTTACTTTGCAAAATGCGGGACAGAAGCTACCAGAACTACATGGAAGAAATATAGAAGTAATGGAAAGTAATGCTCCAATCGCTAAGTTTGATTTAAGTTTAACAGCTGCAGAAGTGGAAGAGGGTTTATTACTTACTTTTGTTTATAGAACTGATTTATTTGACAGCTTAACTATTGAATCCATGGCTGAACATTTTGGAAACTGGTTGAATGTAATCGTGGAGAATCCTGATAAATCATTGGCTAAGTTGCCTATATTATCAGGATTACAGCAAAAACAGTTGAAAGATTGGAATAATAATGCTGTAGCATATCTACGGGAAAGTACGATTCATCAGTTGTTTGAAGAGCAAGTAAATCGTACACCTGATGCGGTAGCAGTGGTAGATGAAAAACAGCAGTTAACATATCGAGAGCTGAATGAAAAAGCTAATCAATTGGCCCACTATCTTCAGCAATGTGGGATTGGGACTGAATCATTAGTTGGAATTTGCTTTGAGCGTTCAGTTGAGATGATTGTTAGTATTATGGGGATCTGGAAGGCTGGAGCAGCATATGTTCCATTGGACCCATCATATCCAGAAAGTCGCATACAATATATTTTGGAGGACACTGAAATTCAAGTATTAGTTACGAATGAGTCATTAGAAGGTTGGATCCCCAAAGAAGTCAAGGCAGTTTGTCTAGATAGGGATCAGGCAATGATTTCAAAAGAAAGCATTCTTTCACCAAAATGTGAAGTAACAGGAGAAAACCTAGCGTATGTTATCTATACTTCGGGATCGACGGGGAACCCAAAGGGTGTCTTGATACAGCATCATTCTGTAATAAACTTGTCGCATGGTTTACAAAAAGAGGTTTTCGAACATGAGATACCATCTAACATGCATGTCGGTTTAAATGCGTCAATTGCCTTTGATGCATCTATTCAGCAATTACAAATGCTGCTTTATGGTTCAAGTTTGTATATTATTCCAAGCGAAGTACGAAGTGATCCGGAGCAGTTTGTAGCTTATATTAGGGAGAACAAGTTAGAAATCTTTGATATAACACCTTCATTGCTTCAATTACTTATAGATGTCGGATTGTTAGAAACGTGCGATTGCGTTCATGTTCCAAGTAAGGTACTGGTTGGTGGTGAAGCAATTATGCCGTCATTATGGGAACAGCTAGTAGAGACTGATAAAATCCAGTTTTATAATGTATATGGTCCTACAGAATGTACGGTTGATGCAACATGCTATCATATCAAAAAAGATAGTAAGAGAGTAACAATTGGGCGTCCATTGCCTAACATCCAAACTTATGTATTAGATAGAAATAGGTTGCCAGTTCCAGTTGGTGTGATGGGGGAACTTTATATCGGAGGAGCAGGTCTAGCAAGGGGGTACTTGAATCGTCCAGAGTTAACATCCGAACGATTTATTTCTCATCCATTCAAAGAAGGCGAGAGGTTATATAGAACAGGTGATCTTGTGAGATATCTTCCTGATGGTAATATAGACTACTTGGGAAGAATGGATAATCAAGTGAAGATTAGAGGATTTCGAATTGAACTTGGAGAGATTGAGTCGACTTTACAAGAGCATGACTTGGTAAAAGAGGCAGTTGTAATGGTTAGGGAAAATCAGTCGGGAGATAAGAGGCTGGTAGCTTATGTAGTGGGCGAAGGCAATTTAGAAGAATGGCGAGAGTATCTTAAAACAAAGCTGCCAATCCATATGATACCTTCCTACTTTGTCGAAATGAAAGAATTACCGCTAACCATAAATGGAAAGATTGATCGGAAATCGTTACCTATACCAGATTATCAAGGAACACAAGAAGGATACGTGGCCCCAAGAAATGAACGTGAACATAAGCTTTCTATCATTTGGGAACGTGTGCTAGGTTCAAAACGTATTGGTATGAATGATAACTTCTTTGAAATTGGTGGAGATTCAATTCTTAGCATTCAGATTGTCGCGCGCGCGAAGCAAGCTGGTTTACAATTGACACCAAAACAAATATTTGAACACCAAACGATTGCTGAGTTGGCGCAAGTAGTCAAAGAAGAACAAGGTGTACAAGCTGAACAAGGAATTATAACTGGAGAGACGATACTTACACCTATTCAGCAAAGGTTTTTTGCACAAAATCATCCTAACCCACATCATTGGAATCAATCCATGTTCTTCAGAACGAAAGAGAAATTGGACATAGGATCACTGGAAAAGGCGGCAGGTAACCTTCTACTTCATCATGATGCTCTGCGTTTAAGATATGAACGTTTACCTAATGGGGTTTGGAAACAGTGGAATGAAGGAATAGAAGAACAATTGATGCTTACTGTCATTTCATTAGACGAAGTGCCGGAAGCGGATTGGCATCAGGTTATTCAAAAAGAGATTAATGTTGCACAAGAAAGTTTGAATTTACATGAGGGTCCGCTAATGAGAATGGTGTATTTTGATGAAGGTGAGCACGCTGGCCGATTATTTTGGACAATTCATCATTTAGCCGTGGATGGTGTTTCTTGGCGAATTTTATTGGAAGATTTGCAAACAGCATATACGCAAGTAGTCCAGGGTCAGAAAATTCAATTACCTATGAAGAGTACATCTTTTAAAGAATGGTCGGAGAAATTACATCATTACGCTGAAACTGGACTATCAAAAGAAGTGCTACATTACTGGGAGGAGCAGGCTGAACAAGACGTAGTTAAATTGCCGGTAGATGGTACTATAAGTAATCCAGTAAGCGCAGTAACTGAGGAAATTACTGTGGTGTTAAATGAGAATGAGACCCGTATGTTATTGCAAGAGACTTTAAGCATTCACCGTGTCCAAATCAATGAAGTATTATTAGCAGCATTAGTACAAGCTACGGCAGCATGTACGGGGCAGCCGATATTGAGCGTAGATTTAGAGGGACATGGTCGAGAAGAGATTATTGAAGATGTTGATTTATCGAGAACTGTGGGATGGTTTACAAGTATTTACCCAGTTCATTTAAATATTACTAGTGCTAATACCCCAATTGCAGCATTAAAAGCAGTTAAAGAACAAGTTCGCAAAATTCCTAATAAGGGTGTTGATTATGGGGTGTTGCGTTACATGAACACAACAATGTGTGAGCCATTAAGCTCCCAATATACACCGTCTATTAGTTTTAACTATCTTGGACAATTTGACCAAATGTTTTCTAGCGATGCAATGTTTATTCCGGAGAACGAATTTAAGCGTTTAGATCATGCTGCCGGTTCCAAGCGATCGCATGTAATTGATGTAATTGGGGTTGTAACGGATGGAAAACTTCAGTTCACTTGGGTATACAATGTTGGACAATTTGCCAAATCAACGATTCAAAGTATTGCACAGAATATGCTATATCAACTGAGTACATTGATTCAATTTTCAGATAGAGAATCTGCACTGACCATTTCGGATTTTGCAATGGCTAATCTTAGCCAAGAAGGTTTGACAAATGTACTAAACAAAATGCATCGCGGAAAGAACAATCAGATTACTGATTTATATCCACTATCACCTTTGCAAGAAGGTATGATTTTCCACACATTGCATGACCAAGGGGATGAACATGTTGCACCGTATATAGTGCAATTGAGTTTTATGATTCAAGGGGAAATGGATATTCCTACTTTTGAGCAGGCGTGGAAATCTGTAATTCAGCGGCATGAAATTTTTCGTACAGCATTTGTATGGGACGAAATTGAAGAACCTGTACAAGTGGTGTATGAAAATATCCCATTTAAAGTGAACAAAGAAGACTGGCGTACAATGACAAGTGAAGAGATAGAGGAAAAAAGAAAAGTCTTTTTGGCATTAGATCGAAAACAAGCCTTCCAATTTGATGAAGCACCATTGATGCGGGTAACAGTCATTCAAGAAGGTGAGGAAGAATATCGGATTGTTTGGACCCATCACCATATTTTACTGGATGGATGGAGTTTACCATTAGTATTTAATGAATTACTTACAGTCTATCAGAAGAGAATGAATGGAGAAGCTGTGAAGTTACCTAAGTCCTCACCATATAAGAAATATATCCAATGGTTAAGAGAGCAAGATAAGGAGCAGGCGGAACAATTTTGGAGAGGGAAGCTAAAAGGTTTTACTGCGCCAACTTTGCTGGGCTTAGAAAGTAAAGAGGAAGAAAAAGGTTACACAGAGAAGGTTACGTATTTATCAGAAGAGCAGACTCAAGCGTTACAAGGATGGGCGAAACGCAATAAACTTACTTTGAGTACAGTAATTCAAGGTGCATGGGCATATCTCATGAGCCGATATAGTGGAGAAAATGACATTGTTTTTGGTGTAACAAGCTCAGGGCGTTCTACGGAGATTATTGATGTTGAAAACATCGTAGGTCCTTTCATTACAACGTCACCGACGCGAATTCAATTGATGGATGATATAAAATTAATAGATTGGTTGCAGAAGATACAAGAGGAAGAGATAGAAAGAAGACAATATGAGTATGCTTCTTTGACAGAGATTCAGGGGTGGAGTGAAGTTCCTAGAGGAATACCGCTGTTCAATAGTTTATATGTGTTTGAAAATTATCCAGTGAAAGAGGAGTCTTCAGAAAATCTGGAAATTGGTGAATTGGAAGGGGTAGAACAAACCCACTACCCATTAGGGTTAGCTGTAGTTCCAGGAATCCAGTTATCGTTAAAGTTAATGTATGACCGTAGTAAGTTTAATAGAGTAACCATTGAACGAATGCTGGGTCATTTACACCAAGTGTTAATGCAAATGCTCAAAAACATTGATCAAAATCTATCGGAGCTAGTATATATTACGGAAGCTGAACAAAGAAAGCTATTGGAAGAATGGAATAATAATACTATATCCTATCCACGTGAGAATGCAATCCATCAACTATTCGAAGAGCAAGTAAATCGTACGCCTGACGCGTTGGCAGTGGTAGATGAAAAACAGCAACTAACATATCGAGAGCTGAATGAAAGAGCTAATCAATTAGCCCATCATTTACAGAAATGTGGAATTGGGACAGAGTCATTAGTTGGCCTTTGCTTTGAGCGTTCAGTTGAGATGGTTGTTGGTCTCATGGGAATTTGGAAGGCTGGAGCAGCCTATGTTCCATTAGATCCATCGAATCCGGAAAGCCGCCTGCAATATATTTTAGAAGACACGGGAATTAGAGTGTTAGTTACAAATGAGGTATTACTAGGATGGATACCTAAAGACATCAAGACAGTTTGCCTAGATAGGGACCAAGCAATGCTTTCTCAAGAAAGCAAACTTTCACCAATATGTGAGGTAACAGGGGAAAACTTAGCGTATGTTATCTATACTTCTGGTTCGACAGGGAATCCAAAGGGGGCTTTAGTACAGCACCATTCTGTAATAAACCTATCCTATGGTTTACAAAAAGAAGTTTTCTCACATGACATACCTAGTAATATGCGCGTCGGTTTGAATGCGTCAATTGCCTTTGATGTATCTATTCAGCAATTACAAATGCTGCTGTATGGTTCAAGTTTATATATTATCCCAAGTGAAGTTCGCACTAATCCGGAACGATTTGTGTCTTATATTAGGGAGAATAAATTGGAAATGTTTGATATGACACCTTCATTACTTCAATTACTTATAGATGGAGGATTACTAGAAACAAGTGCTGATGTTCATGTACCAAGTAAGATATTAGTCGGTGGTGAAGCAATTATGCCGTCATTATGGAAACAGCTAGTAGAGACTGAAAAAATTGATTTTTATAACGTATACGGTCCTACAGAATGTACGGTTGATGCAACGTGTTATCATATCGAAACAGATAGTAAGAGGGTTACAATTGGACGTCCGTTGCCAAACGTTCAAACTTATGTATTAGATAAAAATTTGTTACCTGTTCCAGTTGGTGTAACAGGTGAGCTATATATTGGTGGTGCAGGTATAGCGCGAGGATACTTGAATCGTCCAGAATTAACAACAGAGCGATTCATCCGTCATCCATTTAATGAAGAAGAGCGTTTATATCGTACGGGAGATTTGGTTCGTTATTTACCTGATGGTAATTTAGATTACTTGAGAAGAATTGATAATCAAGTGAAAATTAGGGGCTTTCGTATTGAACTTGAAGAGATTGAAGCGAGTATAGAGAGGCATCCATTGGTAAAAGAAGCAGTAGTTTTGGTAACAGAGGATAAATTAGGAGAGCAGAGATTGGTTGCTTATGTAGTTGGAGATGGAAGTATGCATGACTGGCGTGAATATCTCAAGACACAAGTACCGAATTATATGGTTCCCGCACACTTTATAAAGGTAGACAAGATTCCTCTTACACCGAATGGAAAAGTTGATCGAAAGGCATTGAACAGTTTAACAATTCAAAGAGAAAATAATTTGTCTACACCAATCATTCCAAGGGATGAAATTGAATATCAGTTGATTAAAATCTGGCAGGATGTGTTACAGATAGAAGATGTCTATGTAAATGATGATTTCTTTAATAGAGGGGGACATTCTCTCCTTGTAATTAAATTGATTTCAAAAATTAAGGAGAAGTTTGGAAAAGAGATTAAGGTGTCTACATTGATTAAGAATCCAACAGTGGAAGGAATCGCATGCCTTATTCGTGATAAGCATGATATGACGAAATCAGTAGTAGCGCTAGTTCCACTACAAGAATCAGAGAAAAGACCTTTCTTCTGCGTTCATCCGTTTATGGGGAATGTATTCTGTTACATTCAACTAGCAAGATTGCTTAAGAACCATTGTTCATTTTATGGTTTACAGAATCCTCTTATAGAAAAGAAAGAAATTGACGAGTTAACTTTGCCGGAAGTAATTCAACTTTACATCGAAGAAATAAAACGTGTTCAGCCAGAAGGTCCATATCGTCTTGGAGGATGGTCTTTAGGCGGTGCAATTGCTTATAAAATCGCAACTGTACTAAAGAATCAAGGTGAGGAAGTTGAGTTGTTGATACTAATGGATACTAAAGTACCTTCAGAGCAGGACTATAAAACAAGAGAAGAAATGCTCTCGTATATATATGAGCATTTCATTCCTAGAGATTTTACTGAGCAGGAAGAAGGCCTCATCCATAAACAAGATATGCTTGTGGAGCGATTAATTATGGAGGGAGTACTCCCGCCTGATGCAGATCTTATGAATTTGAAGCAAGTTATCAATGCTCATAGGAAATGCCTGAACTTAATGGCAGAGCATGATTTAATACCATACTCTGGAGAAGTTCTCTACTTTAGTGCTGAGGAAGGAAAAGAGTTGTTTACAGATTGGGGACCTTTATTAAAAGGTAGAGTAAATAGGTATTCAGTCCCTGGATCACATGAGGAAATAGTAGATTCACCTGCAGTTGAAAAAATAGCTATGTATCTACTAAATGAATTTGAAGGAATAAAAGAGAAGTCCATTTTATTAACGGAAAAGTAGAGAGTATAAAAGATGCAAAGCAATGAACGAAAAGGGGAGACCAATACCTGCATATCAAGTGTAGGGAATAATGAATATATTAAGAGCATTACTTTTTAAGGGGATAATGTAAAAAGTAATTGGTAGAGACATAGAAATCTTTGTAATAGAAGCGAATGCCTGATGATATTACTGAGGGAAGGTGCATATTTTCATTGATATGTAAATATGCACCTTTTCTATTGTATATGCAATTTAATAAAGTTAATTTGAGTTTCTGTAACGTTCATATATGAAGCCATTCTTTAAAAAAGGACGTGATTTATCATACAAATTCACGCTGTGAAAATACCAAAGAATATTGAAAGTCATTTGTTTAAGAAACTTAGTAACTTGGTTTCAAATGGGAAGAAAGAGCGAATGAAGCGATTATTAAATTCATGCGACATTAATAGGACCCTGATAGGGGATTTACTAATCCGATCTCTAATCTGCCAAAAGTATAAAATTAATAATGAAGAAATTAGATTTATATATAATGAGTATGGAAAACCTTTTGTTGAAAACTTTTCTGACTTTCATTTTAATGTGTCTCATTCAGGAGAATGGGTGGTTTGTACTACTGCTAATTTTAATGTGGGTATTGATATAGAAAAAGTTTCAGAAATAGAGGCTTTTAAATTAGCAAAAGAATTTTTTTCAGCGGAAGAATTTTATGATATATCTAATATGAATTCTGATGAACAAATTAATTATTTTTATGATTTATGGACATTAAAAGAAAGCTATATAAAAACGATTGGAAAAGGGCTTTATACCCCATTAAATTCATTCTCTATAAAAAAAGAATCACGAACTTCAATTTCATACAAGCATATACCTAAAAACTTTTACTTTAAACAATATAACATTGATCCAAATTATAAGTTATCTGCTTGTGCAACAAGAGATGAATTTCCTCAAGAGATAATAATTAAAGACATTTATACAATTTGCCAAACTATATACAAATTTGAAAGTAAGGAGAAAATCAATGCAGAAGACTAAACTTTTTTGCTTTCCGCATGCTGGGGGATCTGCGTTTAGTTACGCAAAATGGAAAAATCACTTTAATCCATATATTGAGGTAGTCCCGGTAGAGTTAGCTGGTAGAGGATATAGAATTGAAGAAAACTTGTACCAAAGTATGGAAGAGGCAGTAAATGATGTCTACAATAAAATAGTTATGCAGATAGATGATTCGCCCTACATTCTATTCGGGCATAGCATGGGAAGTTTGATCGCCTATGAAGTAGCCAGAAAAATAAAAGATTCTAAAAACGTATCGCCTGAATTTCTTGTTTTGTCCGGTAGAAATCATCCAAATAGTAAAATAAGAAATATCCGACATAATCTTTCTAATGAGCAATTTAAAAGAGAAGTTATTGCAATGGGAGGTACACCATCTGGGGTACTGCAATCAGAAGAATTAATGGAGATCTTTCTCCCTATTCTAAGAGCAGATTTTAAAATCGTTGAGACGTATATTCATGACAAAAATACACAACCATGTGATATTGATTTTCTTATATTTAATGGGGAAAATGATGAATTTACTACATATGATCAAGTAATAAAATGGGAACGATACACAAGTAAAACGTGTACTTTTCATTCTTTTGAAGGTAATCATTTCTTTCTAAATGAAAATATTGAAGAAATAGCAAAGAGTATTATAGGAAAGTTAGATTCTAAAAGATTATCGACTAGTTTTTAGGATTTTTCAAAGTATGCTCATGCCTAAGAAACAAAAATATTAATGATGAAAAATACAGGCATTGCTGAAATTTTATTGAATATATGCATAGAAGCCTAAACGAACGGTTTAAATGCAGAAACTCTAAGCAAAATGTATATGAATTGACTTTAGTTTAAGCTTACCTATAATACCATCTAGATTCTTTATTATACTTAATACAAAGTACATAACAGTTAGGGATGCAATATGTGAAGTAAAAAGGCCGACTCTTATAATTATGAGTGGGCCTTTTGGTTTTATGGATATCAAATTAGTGAGCAACATTTCAAAGGGTATCTTGTGATATAACTAAGTAGAATTTTTTAAACAAGGGGATGATGAGATGAATAAATTGAAGGGGAAAATTGCATTAGTAACAGGGGCTAGTAGAGGGATAGGCCGAAGTATTGCCTTACATTTGGCACAGGCTGGTGCGTTAGTCGTTGTTCACTATAGTAAAAGAAAAGAAGAAGCAGAAAGTGTAGTGGATCAAATTAAACAAGATGGCGGTTCCGCGTTTGCGATTAGTGCAGACTTAAGTACTTTTAATGGCATTAACAATGCTTTGTTGATAATTAGCTAAAAAAGTATTGTACGATTAAATGCATTGTGTTACATTTGTGTTACAAGATTGTTACGAAATATTATAATCATTTCTATGTCATTTCCCTTTTGTTTCCTTAATGTTACGAAAGGTATAGATGTTTTATGTGTATAGGAGTGTGTGTAGTAAAGAGTCTGAGTTGAAAATACGTGCACACTTTAAATTTCCTTTCTGTCTGAATGAAGAAGACTACCAACTAATTAAAGGGTTTAAAGTAACAACTTTAAATAAAATGTGCTTCCTTTCCCACACACAATTTAGTACATATTTAAAGTACAGCCTAGTTGCTACACAGACTCTTGTACATATAAACATTAAGGTGAAATAGAGATAAAGATTTATTACATAATAAGCATTACTTAGCTAAACGTAAAAATATTATCTGTGCATTTTTATGAAATGTCTAGATGATATTTTTTGAAGATTTCTTGGATATGTTTATGGAATAACAATTGCTAATACTTAATGATTCTCTACTACTAAAACATCTGATAATTTATGTAATCGGATTTATAGGATGTATGTACATTCACTTATATAGGGAAAATGAGGTTTTTCATATGAAGTATAGTTACAAAGTGTTTATATTTATTTGGACAATTATTTTATTGTTTTTTCTACTTTATTATGGTTACAGTGAAATTTCCGAAACCGAGCAAGTGCCAGTCATAACAATCAAACAATAAAAATAAGAGATACTAAAAAAGCAAAATATAATAAAAATAGATACCCTAAAATGTTTAAGAACAGGAACAATTACATACATAAACAACCTTACGATTTCCATGCATACCCCGCGTCATTTGGGCAATAGGGGGAAAAGTATTATTATTTGGCGTGCGCAATCTTCCGTCACTAGTAGAAACGGAAATTTCCTTATCCCTGCTGAAGGAGGAAGGTGTCTACCTGCCAGGGATCGGATCTATTCTGCATCTAGAAACATTGGAATTAAAATTGTAGAAAACAAATAGTGAAAAGGGAACATATCTTGTGTTTCCTTTTTTATTCTTGTAGATAAGTCTGGGGAGAAAAAGGGGATTTCTGCACGAAACATAGATCTTATTGATATACTAATTGTGCTTTACGTATAGCTGGGAGTGGATGTGATGGCATTTGCAATTGCTGCGAGATTCCGTCATTCTTTTCATGAAATTGAATTATTAGACATTCCAAATATATTGTTTCCGAGTCCTTGCGGATTTTCATATTTCCAAGGCCGTTGCTTCGCTATTCTTGTTAACTGTTTATCATGATGAACACCGCAGAACTCTTTGTAAAGGCGGAAATTGATTATAGGACCATATGTACAAGTTGAAGGGGAATGGTAAATTGTTCAAAATAATGGTTATAGAGTACAAATAAACATTAAGCAGTATAAAGACTTTCTTAGCGCCTTTGCCTCAAATTCTAACTTAATTGAAAAGAGCCTCCATTACTTTATTGGAGGCTCTTATTTTTCACTTCAGTACAGAAGGTGATATTTTTTCTAACCAGAGAATGCCATCATATTGTTCTGTCGGAATCATGATTTCTTCTTTTAATTTATTTCCCCAATAACTTGCTGCAGTAGGAGTAAACATCCATGAAGTTTCTGGTCGGTTACTTTCTCCTTTTAAGTTAACGAAAACATGGGGACTTCCTACCGGGCTGATGATTTTTTCAACGCTTGGTTCTTCATGTTCATTATGTACAGGAATAACATCTTCATTAACATCATCCCAACTGCTTCCGCTATACGCAAATACACCAATTGTGTCCATTTGGTCTTTGATACGCTGTGGAAGATAATCCATCATATTTGGGCCAACATAATTGTATTGCTGCATCTTCGTAAAGTCTAATATCATTTTTGAAATATGTTTTATTTTTATTGTAATACCTATCCAGTTCAATCAACTCTGACACTGCTGTATCAAATTCACTCTTTACTTCAGGATTTACTTTTTGCAACCATTCTTTTGCATAAGAGCGGAATGAAGATTTATAAAACAAATTCATATCAAAACCAGCTAATGTGAGTGGCTTTTCTTTTTCTTTTTGTTCTTTCATATAGGTAAATAATTGTTCAAGTTCCTCAGCTTTCCATACAGAGTATAAGGATTGTTTCATCGCTTCTGTAGCGGTTGAGTTATCAAAATTTTGCTGAACAGCTGCTGCTTCCCAAAGCCCTGTTTCAAATGCAATCATATCATATTCCAGGTGTAACAGCTTGGGAGGAAGTGCTGGAAGACGGGCTCCCTAGGAAAGCAAAAAAAATAGGTGTGAAATAATTAGTTATTTGTGATGGTGGATTCTCCTAGGTGGAGGGTTCGCCGTTTTTTATTATATGTTATGTTGTAGTTTTTATATAAAGCATATTGAAAAGATAGGTTAAATCTTCTGGAATGATGTCTCCATAATTAATAACTTGTACAATAACCTTTCAATTATCACTAAATCCATTCATATCAACAAGTTGTCCCATATATCCCTTTGTAGCAATATCTTTTAAAGTACGCTAAAAATACCCTTTATTTTATCTTTATCTTATCTTTACCTTATCTTTAAATTTTTATATTAAACTTGAAACCTTAAAGTATTGATATATGAGTCTAAAAAGGGCGGGAGATAGATGTTCATTACATAGTTTGTATATAACCAATTACCTTTGAAAAATTGAATTTCTTATACGAGGAGGAATATATGAAGGATACAAGTAAAAAACAAATTATAAAAGTGTTCCTTATTAGTATTTTAGGCTTAGGAACAATACTTGGAATGCTATATTTTAATCATAAAACCAATATTCAACAAAATAAAGCGCAAGCCACCGAAAAACGTGTATTGCAATATGAGTCTACCTTAAAAAAAGAATTAGAAAAATATAATTTAGGAGAGAAAACACCAATTTTATTAGGAATTATGTATCAAGAGAGTAGAGGGGAGGGAAACGATCCTATGCAGTCATCTGAATCACTTGGATTAAAGCCAAATGAAATTCAAGAGACAAGCTTGAGCATTGAACAGGGGGTAAAGCACTTTGCTAAAATGTACAAATATGGAACGGACAAGGATGTTAGCATGGATACAATTATTCAAAGTTATAATATGGGGCCAGGGTATATTGATTTTATTGCTAGTCAAGAAGTTAAACAACATTCGGAGGATTCGGCCAAAAAATTTTCTAAGATGAAAGTTGATCAAAATCCAGCGATGTATACTTGTGGTGGAAATAAAAATAATTTTAGGTATCCATATTGTTATGGTGATTTCACATATGCCACAAAGGTAAATGAAAAAACAAAACTTATTGAAGAACTTCTTCGAAATGTACATAGCTTTTCTAAATAAGTTGCAGAATGAAATATAATGATACCATCAGTTATTAACAATAATATCTAAGAAAAAACTACTTTCTTTATTAATTAACATAATTTTCAAAAATAAATCCCGTAGATGTTAATATTTGTTATATAATATATTTGTCAAAGCATTATCCCTAAAGTTTCTAAAGTCAAGCTGTAAGATAGTTTGTTTGGCCCGTATTTTCACCTTAAAAGTGGAGTTTAAATATAGTTGCAATTTTTTGAGGGGGGGGGGAAAGTAAATGTTTATAAAAACAGAAAGATTATTAATACGAAAATTTGAGTTCAAAGATTGGCAAGCTGTTCATGAGTATACATCAGATATCAATGTTATGAAATACATACCTGAAGGGGTTTTTACTGAAGAAAATACAAGAAACTTTGTGAATGAAAACATTGGTGAAAACGCTAAGAACTTTCCTGTAGTATTAATTGATAAAGATATTCTGATTGGTCATATAGTTTTTCATAAATATTTTGGTGAGCATACATATGAGATTGGTTGGGTGTTCAATCCTAAATATTTCAATAAAGGATATGCTTCTGAAGCAGCACAAGCTACATTGAAATATGGCTTTAAGGAAATGAAATTACATAGGATTATAGCTACATGTCAGCCACAAAATACCCCATCATATCGAGTAATGGAGAAGATTGGAATGAGAAGGGAAGGCTATTTCAGGAAGTGTATACCACATGGGAATGAATGGTGGGATGAATATTATTATGCTATTTTAGAAGAAGAGTAGTGCCTTGGAACGCATCATTTAAATTGACACTCCTATTCCTAAATAGGCAAGTTGACTATCTTTATTGGGGATTCTTGCTACTAAAGGCGAAGTTTATTTCCGGTATCGCTGACGTGCAAAACTTTGTATAATCTCATCTTATCTCTAAATCACAACTGTTACCCCATCACCATCAAGTTAAAGTTTCATTTTATTTTGCTAACTTGATGGTGATGTGACGTAACCTTAATTATTTTTAAATTTTAAAAAGGCCCCTTAGTCATGTTAAAGGGACCTTGATCACGCAAATGATCTGTAAGCCAATTCATTTTTGATATACAGATCATTTGTATGATAATTTTTATAAATAATTGCTAAATAGTGAATTTACATAAATGCTTTTAGAAGTTCTTGAATTAATGGGATTGCTCCACCTATAAATTTTAAAACTGCCATCGCGATTTCCATATTATTCTCTCCTCTTTTTCGTATTAAGATGTGATAAATCTTTATAACCTTATTATAGTAAGCGCTTACAATTATAACAATACATTTCCGTATGCAATATTGCATATTTATACATTAGATCTCTATTATTCATTTTTTAATGGTACTATAGCGAGGTGAGAGTCTTTAAGGGTTCTTTTTAATAGGAGGAAATATGGAAAGAGTGCAAGCGATTTACAGTAATCAAAAATTTAAGAGTTGGGTTAAACAGGTATTAGCTGTAGGAGGAGTAATAGGGTGCTGTTATTTGGTGTTATATGTTTTCTGTTTCTTAGTTATCATGTAAATAGTATACAACTAAACTAGTAGAGTCTTGCCTAGAGAGGTAAGGCTCTTTATTGTAGTACCTGGAGATGAGCAAACTACATACAATATCTCTCAGGTTTTTCAGATCACTTTGTAGGATTCCTTGTTTAGAACACTAATTCATATCATTGAAAGCAGAATTCTATGGATAAAAAATATGTTTTTACTAGATACATACTAAAAAGATAAGCATAAATTATATTAGATTTTGGCAAAATCTTTTTGAATTGGAAAAGGATTTAAATCTTACTTATAGATTTGATTCCTTTTTATATACCATAATCCTTATATTGATACGTAAATATAATACAGTAATAATAAATTAAAAGCAAGAATTTTAGTAGCGGTACGTTCACACATCCATCAACTTAAGATTTTCAAACAAAAAATTCTTTTTTTAATTGATTAATAGTAAACGAGAAAGATTGGCAAATTAACAACTAAAGAGATTTCTTCAGGTAAAATCTATCAAAAGGTCCTTTACAAAATTTATACATAAGTCAATTATAAAATCATGTAAATATTATGTATTTTTGTAAAAGAAATTCATTGACACTTGTGTATATAAGTAACTATACTCGTTACATCAAATTGAATGCGTGATAATACGATTTTATTATTATTACAAACATGTAAATATAAAAATAGAAAATCTCAATTTGATAAATACAATGGTAGAGGTGTTTATTTTAATGAAGCACAAATTAATTGCAACAGGTATCCTTGCAGGAGCTATATTATCCTATTCTTCTAATATTTTAGCAGATACTCATAAATTCCCTGATGTTCCTACATGGGCTGATAAATCAGTTAACTATTTAGTTGATAAACAGGTATTAAATGGTTATCCAGATGGAACTTTTGGTTCAAATGACTCTTTAGACAGAGCTTCGGCTACAAAAATTATGACAAAAGTTTTAGGTATAAAAATTGATCCTAATGCAAAACCATCTTTTACAGATTCACAAAACCACTGGGCTACTCCTTATATTGCTGCTGCTGAAAAAGCTGGTATTGTTAAAGGTGAAGGGAATGGAATCTTTAATCCATCCGGAAAAGTAACTCGTGCTGCTATGGCTACCATGCTAGTAAATGCATATAAACTACAAAGCACAGCAAATCATAACGAGCAGGTTAGATTTGAAGATTTAAAAGGGCATTGGGGAGAAAAACATGCCAATATTTTAATAGATTTAAAAATTTCTAATGGTACCGAGAACGGTTGGCAACCAAATAGATTTATAACACGTGCTGAAGCTGCTCAACTTACTGCAAAAACAGATATGTTACAACAAAATTTAAACGATGAAAAAGAGGTTATTACTGCTACTTCATATGAAGATTTAAATTTAACAGTGGCTTCGAAAATTACAGCTCAAGAGATTGATAGTTTTATTGCAAAATATCATTCAGATAGTCCCTTAGTTGGACATGGACAAGATTTTATCAATGCGCAAAATCAATATGGCGTGAGTGCTCATTATTTAGCAGCGCATGCGATTTTAGAATCTGGATACGGAAAATCAGAAATCGCATATCAAAAACATAATTTATTCGGTCTACGTGCATATGATGGAGATCCGTTTAAATATGCGAAATATTTACCAAGCTACGGCGATAGTATTGCTTATAATGCTAATTATGTACGAGAAAGATATTTAGAAGAAAGTGGTATGTATTATAACGGGTCAACATTAACTGGCATGAACGTGAAATATGCATCAGATAAAGGCTGGGCTAAGAAAATTGCGGGTATTATGGAACGTATTAAACCGTTTCGTGTAGAAGACTATACATATGCAAAAAAATTACCAAAGAATCCTGAAACATTAGATGTCGACGCGTTATCTAATGAAATTCCATATAAAATGTATGCAGACGGTTCAAGCTCAAATGTTGTATCATCAGCTACTTACTATCAGGTACCTTATCCATTTAATTTAAAAATTAAAAGTAGACCAGATGTAGCTGTCGAGGAGAATAAAGTTGGTACAGTAACTCCTGGAACAACCATCTTTATTTATCGTGAAGATCCGAATGGATGGGTAGAATTCTCTTTTGAAGCTAATGGAGAAAAATATTGGACATTAAAAAATAAATTAAGTATGTAATTAAAAAGATCTATTTCACTAGTTTTAAAAGTATGGGATTGTACAATTGATTCTCTAGATTGGAAATACAATAAATTACCCGTTGATGTAGCAGCTGCAAAGATTATTCAAAATGTCTTAGCAGGTGCGACATCCGCATACTTTTTTTGGAAAATGTTGCGCAAAGTAGGTTCATTTTCAGCACTATCTCCTGGTTTACCGTAATCTTCAATGATGTAATATTCCTTATCTTAAATGTATATATTGAATATATGAATATATTGTGTTATGATGTGAATTAGAAACTCGCGTGTTTCAAATACAACATTTTTATCTTATTGATGACCTCTTATCTTTCCGTAAGAGGTCCTTTTTTATCCCTCCGTATTGCATAGCCGCTAAAATACTATGAAAAGATACTAGAGACTACTACAATGTGATATTCTCTAGTATTTTTTCTTTATCCATATTATCTATTGTTGGGTAATCGATGAATTATTAATTTTTGTATAATTTTCACAAAATAACTTTGAACCATTATTTATTTCAATATAAAATAATAAAGGAGTATATATGAATAGGTATGTCCTTTTTATGTGATGATAATGCGGATTGAAGCGTAATACTGAAACGGTAAATGAGAAGAATCAGGGCCGAAACAGATAGTAAGGAAAGTAAAACAGTAACAGCAGACAATACTTATAATGAAAACGTTCATAATGGACTGTCTATGGATGGAGAAAAAATACGAAAAGATAAAAGGGGCAAATGAATATGAACAGAGCCTTTAAAGGTACCGTATTAGCAGGGATAAGTGTGGGTTTCTTGCCAGCTGGTTGTACAATAGAAACATATGTCCTAACGCAGTCCAGAATATAAGCAAGTAGATTAAGTATTCTAAGCAGATAAATGAAGACTATAGCGATGAAGAAATTGAAAGACAACTAAGAGGTATAGCATCCTGACTTTCTAAATAACATGAGTGTTTCTATAGAATGAATCCTTAGGAGGGCTATTGTGGAACCTTTAATCAATGCTATTTTATACTTTGTATTTTTATTTGGAGCACTGTTTCTTATACTGGGTACTGCATTGGTTTTATTAATCGCGGCTGCATTACCAGTAATCTGGAAGAAGAATCTATCATTCCTAATGATTAGCTTAGGTATAAATATACTTGTCATTCCATTGTCTTTTTTTATTGGCGGGATGGCAACAGATTCCCCTGGTAGTACGATGCACGATTTTTGGGAAGTATTTTTGTTTATTCAGATATTTCCGTTTCCCCTAGTACTGCTATCTTTAGTTTGGTGGCTTGTGCGTCGAAAAAAAGCAAAAGTTCATGTGTAGCGTTTTTAATGCAAATAAGCTGTCCGTTTGGGCAGCTTATTATATTTATTACTAAGCGTGATTATTTCCAAAATGAATGCAATACCACTATACAGTTAAATTGAAGGTGAAACATATTGAAATCTTATCAAACTTTAGCCCACTTGTATGCATTAGGACTAGGCTGCGGACTTTGGAATAGAGAGGAGGTTATTTCATGGTGCGATAGGTTGATTGAAGCAAATGATCACCCGCCATATGAAATTATGGAGATATCTTTAATGTCTAAAGCAAAGCTGATATATATAGAATCGGCTTTACTGTCATATAGCCGCATAGTTGATGAAAACCCCTCGGTAAACATCCTTCTTTCAGTCTTAAATGAAAAGTTAGTAGCTCAGAAATGGAATATTAAACAAGCTATTACTTGCTCTACTCGATTACTAGTAAATAGAGGCCTGTATTGGGAAGAAGAATATTTTGATTTATACAGCCTTAATGATAGCTATGACTTAGCACAGGAAGGTATCCATTTTAATGAAAAAGATGTGATTTCTGCTTATATCGATACATTAGGTGTTTTTCGCGTCCATTTTAACGAGTTTGAAGATCTCTATTTACAAGTCATGAAACAGAAGTGGCAAGGGTAGAAGGCAGGAAAAAGAATCATTGAATCGTAAGAGTTACTTCCTGTATTTATCACCAAATTTATCTAGCCAAGACAAATCTGTCTTCGTGTTGATGAATTTTTGTCTCTTAATAACTTAATGCTATCGTTTTTATTTTTTCCGACAGCAAGCTAAGTTAGCATGTTTAATGCATAATGAGACGCCTGTAAATGAGCATTACTATTTAAATTTTTACCAGAGAGTAATTTAGTTAATTAGTAGAAAAAGGAAGGGGCCTATTTGGCTCCTTCCTTTTTCTCATACATACATAACGCTTGTTGACAACTTATGAAATAATAGCATTCATCGCTATTAAAATATAACATTAAAAGCAATTAATTAGATATGTAATTTTGCATATATTGTACTATTTCATGAATAGGAACAAAACTATTTATCTCTTTCTGTATGGAGACAAATAGATTTAGGTTTACTTAAGGTAAGAAGACCTGTTTATTGATTACTGGTTAAACCATATTTCTACGTATTTGAAAAAAATTATTTTACTGGATTGCATGTTAAAGAGAGTGAGGACTTTATGAAATGTAGGTTGTTCCTTGATTTCTTACTCGTGATTTTACTAGGAGGATGCATTGGAAAAGAAGTTACGTTATATACAATTTCAAAAGGGGATATTAGTCAGTGTATCCAAAGATGCGCTCCGCTTCCTGTTTCCTATCTTACTAAATTACCATTCCAAGCAAATTCCTTCTCTTTCAAACAATTCATCCATTGAATAAAGATAATTTGGCCATACGTATCGGAGGACATGAAACCTTTTCAATAAGATTTGGAATATATTTCAATATAATTCCGATACTATAACAGATCGAAAATTTCTCTATTGGAGGTATATAATGGCATATCCATTTCGTAACTTAGTATTTGAAGGTGGCGGGGTAAAGGGAAGCGCTTATATAGGTGCCATCCGTGCACTAAATGAAGAAGGGATTTTACCAGAAATACAACGATTTGGGGGTACTTCAGCAGGAGCGATTACTGCATTACTTTTAGGTCTTTCTATTCCATTCGCAGATCTTGTAAAAATCCACAAAGACATGAATTTCAAAGCGTTTAAAGATGATGATTTTTCGATTGTACAAGATAACATTCGTTTATTTTTTGATGGTTTTGGTATCTATAAAGGGGATTTCTTCACTGAGTGGGTAGGAAAGATTGTTGAAAAGTGGACAGGGAGTAAGGACACAACTTTTCAGCAGTTGTATGACAAAACAGGAAAAGACGTGTTTTTCCAAGGAACGAACGTTTCTACACACGAGCTTCGTACGTTTTCTCGCGAAACGACACCTGATGTCCCGTTAGTAGTTGCTGTGCGGATTTCGATGTCCATCCCATTCTTTTTTAAATCTGTGGAATGGGATAAAGATTATTATGTAGACGGAGGTGTACTCGATAACTACCCAATTCGTTTATTTGATCGGAAAAGTTTTGTGAATAAGGAAGAACACTTCACGACCACAGATACGATTGACGAGGTTAATAAATTGATAAGCAATATGGAGGATCATTCTACACTAAGTAGCTTACACACGAAATACAATGCATCTTTCTTTGATCCTACAGATGAAATTGTCTACAACAAAGAAACACTAGGTTTCCGTTTAGAATCCCAGGCCGAGGTTGCCATGTTAAAACATATCGCAACTTCAACAGAACATCATATTGGCCATTCTCTTATTCATTTTGCATGGAATTTGTCTCAAACCATGATCAAAGGTCATGAGAGTGGAAAAACAACCAAAGAAGATGCTGCCCGCACTGTATTTATCAATACATTCTTTACGCCGTCATTTAATTTCGATATCACAGAAGAAGAAAAGAAAACACTCATGAATTCAGGCTATACTTCTACTAAAGACTATCTACATCAGTTTAATACGTCTGAAGTAAAAATGTTTAATCGACCATAACATAAAGCCGAGTGCAATGCACTTGGCTTTATTTAATCGTCCTGTAAATTTTTTTAGTAGCTAATAAAAATTCAAATAGACTATGCATAGAACAAGAGAGAGGAGATAACAGAAAGTAATAAATATAAGTTTTGATGACCTCTTATTTTGTAAAACTAGGGTGTAGAAAGGGTGAAACAGGTGGAGGAAAAACGAATTATGATTTATAAAATTTTTCAGCTAACACAGTACAAAAGAGAACCCTAAAACCGTGGATGGGAATGTATCAAAAAATGAATAGAGTAAAAAGGCGGATTTCTTGTGAAAGTAGGGATTTACTTTTTCTTTCTACTGATAATAAAGCGTTATGTAGACTGGAAATGTATAAGGTATTCATTGCTATTCCTTCAAAATGCTAATGTTACATCATATTAAAATAACCTCTAATTTAAGTATTGAAATTCTCTAAATCTCGATGTATTATATTCTTGTATTTTCTCACTTTGCAAATCCGAGAAAACATCATCACTTCTGAAAGAACCCGAACTCCAGCGGGTTCTTTGGATTTACTTGAACTTATTTTTGAATCATTGTATTATATTTTCGAGTCTTACTTATATAAATCATTATCAGGAGAATCTGCAAATTTGCAGGTTCTTTTTTTATTTTATTGAAAGTAAACTTTTAGCCAGTCGTTTATTTTCATATTATTGGTTTTTATACGTGTTTGGTAAAAAATCAATGAGTTGCAAAAACATCTCTATTTTTATTCCATAACTTTCTAAATTTTGTTCGCGATAGTTTGATATTGTAAAAAAAGAAAATATGTGGCACGATATCACTTTGTTTTTTATACAGCTTTGTAATTAAACTATAATATTGTATTTTTTCTTCATTATTGAAATTAGTAATAATAAAATGTATTATTGAAAAGCACAATTTATAATTCAAGTAATCAAGCATATGTACCCATAATAATTCGAACATTCAGAAATTATAATATTGTCTAAAAATGAGGTGAGATTCATAGAAACAGTACATATTAAGTGGTATGGCATGTATAGTATAAATGACTTTTATAATAGGGAAGAAGCTTCTAAGAAGGGGCTATTTGCAATCTCTAGAGTATATGCTAAGAATGTAACATTGCTCTATATAGGACAAACCAAAAGAAGCTTTATACAAAGGATAAGAGAACTTAATAAAGAGTGGACTTTTGAGGAGAGCGAATTAAAGATTACATTAGGAATAATAGAATTTCCTAGTGGTGAAATTTACTCTGAAAAGAAGGTGAAAGAGATAAAATCTCTTTTGATTTTACGACATACCCCATTAGAAAACGAAACATCTTTATTATACTATAGAGGGAAATTTAATTTAAAAATTATAAATAAGGGAAGAAGAGGCTTAATTGTTAAAAAGCTTTCTACAGGAGATCTAATGTGGACGTAATTGGAATCACCTTTGAATAAAATTGAAGGTTTCTTAAGTGCAGAAGCTTATCAATTTTTAATGTATTAAACTATTTTGAATAACATATGTCAGATGCTTGAAAAAACACAAATTTTATTATGATATGAAATCCTGTATGGAAAGTGTAGTTTATTTCTATTGTTTAATAAAAATATTAAGAATTTTAGGGATAATACATAAAGAGTAGAGGAGAAAGTAAACACGGAGGTTTGAAGAATGGGACAAGTAAGCAGATTTCAGGAAAAACAACAGAATCGTCGTCAAAAGGCAATTTTTAATATTGCATTTACTTTGGTATTAGTGACAGTTGGTATAGTGACATACCAATTGTTTACCCCTTCTAATACATCAACGAAAGCAATTGCTCAAGAAAAGAAAGTAACAAAGATAGAAGAGAAGAAAACTGAAGATAAAGAAACAGCAAAGATAGAAGAGAAGAAAACTGAAGATAAAGAGACAGCAAAGATAGAAGAGAAGAAAACCGAAGATAAAGAAACAGCAAAGATAGAAGAGAAGAAAACTGAAGATAAAGAAATAGCAAAGATAGAAGAAAAGAAAAGCGAAGATAAAGAAGCAGCACAGTTAGAAGGGAAACAAAAAGTAGAAAAATTGGTAAAAACGAACGGAAATGAAAATAAAGAGGAAGAAAAAACGGTATCTCAAGAAAAGGATCTTCAAACTAATCCTTCATGGAAGCCAATTGGTACAGAGCAAGGAGCAAAACCTGAAATGAAATTTAAAGAAGGAACAGTAGATTGGAGTGAGATGAAAAAAGCAATCTCTTATGCTGTTGATGTTCCAGAGAGCCAATTGATTTTCGATTTTATTGGAAATAATGGTAATAATAAAGCCTACGGTAATGTACGAGATAAACAAAATAATAAAAAATATAAGGTTAATATTGATTGGGTAGAGAATCAGGGGTGGAAACCAGCATCTGTACAAGTGGTAAAATAAATAATTGAGATTAAAAAATCCAATATCCTTGAACTTTTAATTATTCCAGTAAAAGGCTAGAGATTAACTATTGAAATAGATAGTCTCCAGCCTTTTTTTATTAGTGGGGAGAAAAGGGTTTTATAAGGAGTGCTTAATATTCAATTATTTGTTAAATTATTATTCGAAATATATAATTAAATCTTATGGAAAAGTTGTGATATAAAGCACATAATATTTTTTTGAAATTCATTAATTTTAATATGAGGTGTAGAGAATGGGAAAATCTCGCGAACAAACAATTGAAAATATTTTAGAAGCGGCTAAGAAAAAATTTGGAGAGAGTGGATATGATGGTACAAGTATCCAAGAAATTGCAAAAGAAGCAAAGGTGAATGTTGCTATGGCTTCGTATTATTTTAACGGAAAAGAGAACCTTTACTTAGAGGTATTTAAAAAATATGGTTTTGCAAAAAAACTACCAAATTTTCTTGAAGAAACGCAGCATAATCCTAAAACTGCTCTAAGACAATATTTAACTTTCTTTATTGCACATATAAAACAACATCCTGAAATTGGAACGCTTGCATATGAGGCAATTATCAAAGAAAGTTCACAATTAGAAAAAATAAAACCATATATTATTGGGAATTTTGGACAATTAAAAGAAATCTTATTGGAAGGGAAAGAACAAGGAGTTTTTCATTTCTTTTCGACAAGCCATGCTATTTATTGGATTACCTCCATAGTCTTATTTCCGAAATTTAAAAAGTTTATTGATTCGATGAATCAAAGTGACTCCGACGATATGCAAACAGAGTGGATAACAGATGATCTTGTAAACAGAATTATTTCTTCATTAATACATAATCCTACATTATAAAATATCCCTTATTTAAAAATGAATCGACAACTGATTCAATTTCCCGATTCATGAAATTACTAAAAAGTATTTGGAGTTATACCCACTGGTATTTCACATCCTTAAATAATTGTAAGTGCCATTATTTAGAATGTATCGGTATAAAAGTACATAATTCTTTTTTTAGATGATAAAAAATTAAAAACTGCTAGTGCCATATGTATGTGTTGAATAGGATTAGTTACGTTATAATTTGTAAGTTTATAAATTACATAGATAGAATTTTTAAACATTTTACATTTCTAAATAAAGTTAAAAATCCACATCTACAGAGGTATTGGTGGGTGTGGATTTTTTAATTTTTTAGAGTAAGTGACTAAGATTTCTATGTCATAGGAGGGCTCTTAATATAGTATGCAAATCGTGAATTGTTTGTATACAAACATGAGGTAGTATCTCACTATATAGATATGCGATTAGGTATATTTTATTTGATGAATTATAACTATTATCTCCAAATATCTAACGAGACCTTACTAGAGATATTGGATTCGTATAACGAATATGTAAATAAAAAATAAAAAAATTAAATAATTCATATGAAAGGATGGGAAGAAGAAAGTAATTTAATAATGTTACTCCTTGAATTATATTATCTATAAATACATGTAATGTAATATGAAATATTACATATTTAAATAATTACTGTATGTAAAATGTTATATTCTTTGATGGAATATATAATTGGAGGAAACATTATGAATAAGAATTTAAAATTTACTCAAATGATGATTGGGATTAGTACGGTGGCATTATCATTTGGAAGTATTCAAACACAGGTATCAGCAGAAGAAAAAGTACCCTATAATATCTTACAGATAAAACCAATTGGGACAGAAACTTCAAAAGATGAAATCGTACATGCTACAAAAACTGACGAAACATTGACTTTTGAAGAGCGTTTAAAAGTAGGCGATTTTTCACAACGTCCTACTCTGGTTATGAAACGTGATGAAATTCAATTAAAGCAAAGCTACTCTCTGGCAGAACTGAATAAAATGCCTGATAACGAACTCATTGACACACTCTCAAAAATTTCTTGGAATCAAATTACTGATTTATTTCAATTTAATCAAGATACGAAAGCATTTTATCAGAATAAAGAACGCATGAACGTTATCATTAATGAATTAGGACAACGAGGAAAATCGTTTACTAAAGAGGACTCAAAGGGCATTGAAACATTTGTTGAAGTACTACGTTCTGCTTTTTATGTGGGATATTATAATAATGAATTAAGTTACTTAAAAGAGAGAAGCTTCCATGACAAATGTTTACCAGCATTAAAAGCAATTGCAAGAAATCCCAACTTTGCATTAGGTACAGCCGAGCAAGATAGGGTAATAGCTGCGTATGGAAAATTAATTGGTAATGCTTCTAGTGATACTGAAACAGTGCAGTATGCGGTAAATATTTTAAAACACTATAATGATAACCTTTCTACGTATGTAAGTAATTATGCAAAAGGACAAGCTGTATATGAAATTGTAAAAGGAATTGATTATGATATACAGTCTTATTTACAGGATACGAATAAGAAACCTAATGAAACAATGTGGTATGGAAAGATCGATAACTTTATAAATGAGGTTAGTAGAATTGCTCTCGTGGGGAATATAACAAATGAAAATAGTTGGTTAATTAATAATGGCATTTATTATGCAGGACGTTTAGGGAAATTTCATAGTAATCCAAACAAAGGATTGGAAGTTATTACACAAGCGATGAACTTGTATCCTCGTTTAAGTGGAGCTTATTTTGTAGCAGTAGAACAAATGAAAACAAACTATGGTGGAAAAGATTATAGTGGAAATGCAGTAGATTTACAGAAAATACGTGAAGAAGGGAAACAACAATACTTACCTAAAACATATACATTTGATGACGGATCTATTGTCTTTAAGACGGGAGATAAAGTAACAGAAGAAAAAATTAAGAGATTATATTGGGCAGCCAAGGAAGTAAAAGCACAATATCACCGTGTAATTGGTAATGATAAAGCACTAGAACAGGGTAATGCTGATGATGTACTAACAATAGTAATTTATAATAATCCAGATGAATATCAATTAAATAGACAATTATATGGATATGAAACAAACAACGGTGGAATTTATATTGAAGAGAAGGGGACTTTCTTTACATATGAGCGTACGCCAAAGCAGAGTATTTATAGTTTAGAAGAGTTGTTCCGTCATGAATTCACTCACTATTTACAAGGGAGATATGAGGTTCCTGGTTTATTTGGAAGCGGAGAAATGTATCAAAATGAACGATTAACTTGGTTCCAAGAAGGGAATGCAGAATTTTTTGCAGGATCTACACGTACAAATAATGTTGTTCCGCGTAAAAGTATGATAAGTGGCTTATCATCTGATCCAGCAAGCCGTTATACAGCAAAGCAAACTTTATTCTCAAAATATGGATCATGGGACTTTTATAAGTATTCCTTTGCACTACAGTCATATTTGTATAATCATCAATTTGAAACGTTTGATAAGCTTCAAGATTTAATCCGTGCAAACGATGTGAAAAATTATGACTCATATCGTGAATCATTGAGCAACAATACACAATTGAATGCAGAATATCAAGCGTATATGCAGCAGTTGATTGATAATCAAGATAAATATAATGTACCGCAAGTAACAAATGATTATTTAATTCAACACGCACCAAAGCCGCTAGCTGAAGTGAAAAACGAAATTGTGGATGTAGCAAATATAAAAGGTGCCAAAATTACAAAATATGAGTCGCAATTCTTTAATACATTTACCGTGGAAGGCAAGTACACAGGTGGTACATCAAAAGGTGAGTCTGAAGATTGGAAAGCGATGAGTAAACAAGTAAACCAAACTTTAGAGCAGTTATCCCAAAAAGGTTGGAGTGGTTATAAAACAGTTACAGCCTATTTCGTAAACTATCGTGTGAATGCAGCTAACCAGTTTGAATATGATATTGTTTTTCATGGTGTTGCAACAGAGGAAAAGGAAAAAACGACTACTATAGTAAATATGAATGGACCATACAGCGGGATAGTAAATGAAGAGATTCAATTTCATAGCGATGGTACAAAAAGTGAAAATGGAAAAGTTATTTCTTATCTATGGAACTTTGGAGATGGTACTACAAGTACAGAAGCAAATCCTACCCATGTATATGGAGAAAAAGGAACATACACTGTGGAACTAACAGTAAAAGATAGTAGAGGAAAAGAAAGCAAAGAACAAACAAAAGTTACTGTAAAACAAGATCCGCAAACAGGTGAATCTTATGAAGAGGAGAAGGTACTCCCGTTTAATACGCTTGTAAAAGGAAATCTGATTACTCCTGATCAAACAGATGTTTATACGTTTAATGTTACAGATCCAAAAGAAGTAGAGATTTCTGTGGTAAATGAACAAAATATTGGGATGACATGGGTACTTTATCATGAATCAGACATGCAAAATTACGTAGCTTGTGGTGAAGATGAAGGAAATACTATAAAGGGAAAATTCGTAGCGAAACCAGGGAAATATTATCTGAATGTGTATAAATTTGATGATAAAAATGGTGAATATTCACTATTAGTAAAATAAATTCATTTCCGATATGTATACGAGAGTTGTATTTTAGGAGGAGTCTGTCACGATAGGCTCCCCCTATTTTTTTATTTATAAGGATGAAACTAAGCTTCCAACCTGTGTTCCGATTGGGAGGCATACAGGTGACACTCCAGGATTTAGTACTTTTGCTGAAGTACACTTGACGGAGAACGCATGCTTGTTATCAGGTTTGAGTAATACGAAAAGCGCTAACAGTCAGGATTCTTCTTCCATTTGGTGAAAAAGAAAAAATTTCCACGGAACAATAATTTCTCAAGTAGAATATTTTGTTATGTGGAAAATAAAGTAAAATGAATATTTACGTTATAGAAGAAGTGCTGTAAAATATTGTTTATATTAAGATTTTTTGTATATTTCAATAATTAATTCTATTGGCTTTCATTCCAATCAAAAAACTGTCATAAAAAAAGAGGGGGGAAGACATTATTTGCTAAAATTTGTTTGTAAAAGCTTTTAACCTGTTAAGAGCAATCCTAAGGTAGACTATTAATTTCTTTAATAATTTTTGCTTTCCTTTAGTACTTGGCATAATGCATTAAAAAGTTTAAATTTTGAAAGGAGAATTTGACATTTTATATATATAGTATTTTTTATTGTATTCCTAACCATTCAAAGAGAAGGGGATGTGATTAAGGTGAATAATACATATAATGAAAAGACGCATACATTGATTAAACAATTATTAAAAAAGTTTTCACCAAAAGTTCCTGGCTTTGCATATATGGCCAGTTTTGATAGCGGAGTAACGTATAAAGGTGCAGTTGGCTTAGCTTCTATAGAGGAAAATCTACCGATAACCACAAAGAGCGTTTTTAATATCGCTTCAGTTTCTAAACAATTTACAGCGTTTTCTATATTACTCTTAGAACAAGAGGGAAGATTGAGTTTAGATGATTCAATTGTAAAGTTTGTCCCTTCTATAGGAACATATGCTGAACCAGTAACATTGAGGCATCTAATTCATCATACTGGCGGACTAGTTGATTATATGGAATTGGCTCAAGCAGAAAATATTAAATTTACTGATATATTAACTGTGGAACAATCGCTAAAACACCTTAATGGTCATCAAATTGCAAGGTTCCCTGTTGGCACAAAATTTGAGTATAGCAATACAGGATATTTTTTATTGTCATTGGTGGTAGAGAAGGTAAGCGGGAAGTCTTTACGTCAGTTTGCAAAAGAACGTATTTTTGATTCTTTAAATATGAAAGACACAACAATTGTAGATTGCTACCCAACTACTATATCAATTGCTAGGGGGTATTCAAAGAATGAACAAGGAGCATATATGGTCTATGAAAGCCCTTGGGAACATACAGGTGATGGGGCAGTTCATGCAACAGTCGAAGACCTGGTAAAGTGGGGAGAAAATTTAACTACAGGTACCGTTGGCCGAAAAGAACTTGTTAAAAGAATGAGCGAAATAGGTCCGGAAATTTCTCCAACTGGGGAAACAATTATTGACAATGAAGATTATGCTTTTGGGCTAAGGCTTGCAGAAGGTTTTAACTGTCGATACTTGGAACATTCAGGTAGCTGGGCAGGTTATCGTTCATACTTCATGCGGTTTCCAAAAGAATATTTGACTGTTGTAGTACTAAGTAACTATGATGGATTTGACTCTAAAAAATATGCTAATGAAATAGCAGGAATTATTTTAGAAAAGTAAAAAATAGGGTGTAGAAGAGTATCTGGATTTGGTTAACCACACGTTGTTTTAGGTGTAATTGATTTTGGGAACGGAAGGCAGGCATATATTTATGCCTGCTTTTTTGTATTAAAATGAACATAGATATTAATTTTTTTGTAAATATGGAACAATGTCATTACTTACAATGTCTATTAAGCGTTGAAACATTTTTTATTTAATAAATTAAGAAAGGAATAATGATTTTTAATTAAGGGAGAAGATTGAATTGAAAAAATTATGGATGCTGTTTTTCATTTGTTTCGCAGTTATGTTGGTAGGATGTAATAAAAACGAACCGCCAAAACAAGCATTTGAAGAATATATTAATTTATGGAATGATAAAAAGTTTGCAAATATGTATGATCATTTATCAGATCATGCCAAAAAATCGATTTCTAAAAAAGAATTCACAGAAAAATATCAAAAAATCTATGAGGGGATTGGAGCTAATAATTTAAAAGTTAAAATGAAAGGAGAGAATACGAAAGATAAAGAGGTTTTTCTTTTTGAAGTTAAGATGGATACGGATGTAGGACCAGTTTCATTCATCCATGAAGCAAAACTTGTGAAAGATAAAGAGTCTTGGAAAATAGATTGGACACCAGACTTCATCTTCCCAGGTATGAAAAAAGATTACAAAGTACGTATGCAAATAGAGCAAGGAAAACGCGGAGAAATATATGATCGAAATGGAAAAGGGCTTGCAACGAATGGTAAAGCAACTGAGGTTGGAATTATTCCAGAGAAACTAGGCGAAACAGCAGCGCAAACGAAAGAAATAGTAGCACAATTACTTGATATGTCTACAGAAGAGGTCGAACAAAAACTCACAGCAAAATGGATAAAACGAGACTCCTTTGTACCAATTGGTATTTTAAAAGAGGGAACCAGACAGAATGATTATATTGAATTAGAAGGAGTTTCATCTCGCCCAGTAAATATTCGTACGTATCCATTAGGTGAAGCAGCGGCACACTTAACTGGATATATAGGAAAGGTGAATGCGGAGGAGTTAAAATCACTTCAAAAACAAGGTTATCAAGCAGATGATTTAGTAGGTAAGACCGGTTTAGAGAAAGTGTTAGAAAATAAATTGCGTGGTGAAAAGGGTGGACGCGTATTTATAGAAGATGAGAATGGGAAAGAGATTAAAAACGTAGCAAAAAAAGAAGCAAAAGAAGGAGAAAATGTTACGTTAACAATTGATGCTGCAATTCAAGAAAAAATCTTTAATGAGATGAAAACTGAAGCAGGGTCTAGTGCAGCGATTAATCCTAAAACAGGTGAAACAATCGCACTTGTAAGTAGCCCTGCTTATAATCCAAATATAATAGTTAGAGGAGCATCGAAAGCCCAACGAGAAGCATGGAGTAACGACTCGAAACTACCAATGACGAATCGCTTTACACAAGCAATTGTACCAGGTTCCGTATTTAAAACGATCACAGGTGCAATTGGTTTGGAAACAAACACAATAAATCCGAAGGAAGAATTTAAAATTCAAGGATTGAAGTGGACAAAAGATTCAACTTGGGGAAATTACTATGTAACGCGTGTGAAGGATGCAAGTCCAATTGATTTTGATAAGGCAATGAAGTACTCTGATAATATTTATTTTGCTCAACAAGCTTTAAAAATGGGAAAAGATCAGTATGTAAATGAATTTAAAAAGTACGGATTTCATGAAAAATTACCAATCGAATACGAACTTCCTATTTCAATCATTGCAAAAGATGGGATAAAAAACGATATTCAACTAGCAGACACGGGCTATGGGCAAGGACAAGTATTAATGACACCACTTCATTTAGCATTAACATATGCACCGATTGTAAATGAAGGGAATATTCCGTCGCCACATCTCTTAAAAGAAGCAAAAGTAGCAGGGAATTGGAAAGAAAATGTGGTTTCTAAAAAGAATCAAGACATATTAAAGAGTGCATTAATCAAAGTCATTAATGACCCTGATGGCGCAGGGAGAATTGCAAAGGTTGATGGTATGACGCTTGCTGGTAAAACTGGTACAGCAGAACTGAAAGAGTCGAAAGAAGCAGACGGAAAAGAACTGGGATGGTTCGCAGCTTTCGATGCAAATGCGCCAGACATGATTGTTACTATGATGATTGAAGATGTAAAAGGAAGAGGAGGAAGTAACGTTCCAGGTGAAAAAATAAAACATGTATTTCAGAAATAATACTGAATTATAAGGTAAATTTTTTGACTACATTTATTACATGTTTGCTTAACTCAAAGATATAAATTGGGGGAAATATAGAACAATTAAATTTCAAAAAAGCATTCTTTCTAATCTAGAATGCTTTTTTGCTGTCATTCTAGAAAAGTTGACATTGTTAATGGTAAATAGAAGGGAATAGCAAATTGAAATGGACAAGTGGAGTGTTACGTTAAATTTAAAAAATAGATTACTGTAAGTGGATTTTTATCATTTTATGCTTTACTTGTTTTTTAGTAGTATTATTCTGCCTGAAAAAGATAAACAATGGAACAAATGAAACTTGTATCTTGTCTATATATTGAAACCATAATAAAAGTGAGGGCAGTTTTATGTTTATTCAAATAAGTTTGAGGTGTGGAAATGGAACAGACGTTTATTGAAAAGTATAATCATGATGAGCTGGACGATGTTATAAAAGACTATTGGCAAGATGTATGGAATTATTCATTTATTATTACGAAAGATCCACACTTATCAGATGATATTACGCAAGATGTATTTATAAAGGTATTTAAAAATTGGAATTCATTTCGAAAGGAGTCATCTATTAAAACGTGGATATTAAAAATCACAAGAAATACGGCAATAAACTATTTGAAATCATCTTATTTTAAAAGAATATCTTTAATAGGTTTTTTTAGTGACGATAAGCAATCCCAGTCGGCAGAACAAGAATTTTTTAAGCAAGAAGAAATGAATGATGTGTGGAAAGTTGTATTAAAGCTACCTAAAAAGCACCGTGAAATAATCATATTGGATGCAAAATATGAATTATCTTATGAAGAAATGGCTGAAACGTTAGGAGTATCCATTGGAACTGTAAAATCGAGATTAAGTAGAGCGAGAAGTAAGGTTTCAAAATTAATAGGGGAGGGTAGTAGTGATGAACAATAAACAAAATCCTGACTGGTATAGAAAAATAAAAAAAGGCCCAATGGAGAATCGTAAAGATGAAGAAGAATTTATTTCTAAAATAAAGCAGTCTATATACGAAAATAATGAAGTGGATTTTGTAAAACATAAAAGACCATTTCGTAAAAAAGCATTACCTATTGTAGTTGTTTTAGTTTGTACAATGTTATTTTTCATTGTTCAACAACCTTGGCTTGATGATAATAAATCACCAGTACAAAGTAGTACACAAATTAAGCCTAAAACAAAAGATGAGTCTGCTCAAGATCCATCATTAAAACAATTTATGAATGAACTATATCAAAGTACGAACTCAAAAAATGAAAATAACCTGTACAAAGCGTTAAATGATGAAGTTCTATTTAAAGGGAAGAGTTATAAGAAGGCTGAACTGAAGTTTGATGAAGATATTTTTCATGAGTTGCAAGTCGCCCTTACAATGGGGGGAGAGTTTGCAAATGATACAAAGCAAATATATAAAGTACCAAGTGGATTGACGGAAAGTAACCAACGAAAGCAAGCACATTTTATATATGCAACTGTTACTGGAAATAAAACAAAAATTTTAGCAGAACCAAAGCGAGAATCACAAGTTTTATATGAAGTATCTAATGAAATGGTAAAAGCTTGGATTCCAGAAAAAGTGCAGAATGATGGATATATAAAAATATCGACAATTAACGGTAATACTGGATATGTACAGAAAGAGTACGTTTTAACTGATATTAAATATTCATTTATGTTCGAAAAGAATAATGAAGGTATATGGAAAATAATAAATATAGATTCTATATGGTAAAAGAGGAAGGTTCACTTTAATGAACCTTCCTCTTTGTTTTTATTCTCTTTTTGAAGAGTATTCCAGTACTCTAAAATTTCTGATGTAACGAGAGCGGCAATGTTTTTTTCGGAATTACTACCAGGAATAACGACAGAAATAGCAATTTGTGGATCTTCAGTAGGAGCATATGCAATGAAAAGAGAATGATTTATCATTCTTTCTTGCTCATTTGGAAAACCTGTAATACCTGTTTTACCTGCGACGTCAAAGGGCAACTTTTTAATTTCCTCTATATTTTGACTCATTCCACCTTGCACGACACTCCAAAAGTTCATCGGGTAACGATTTGAACTTTCTAAAATGGGTTTAAACTTTTTTGTTTCCTTACCATCTTGACCAATAATCGCACTTACGATTTGAGGTTTATATTTATCACCTTTACTTGCCAATGTTGCTGCATATTGAGCGAGTTGAAGAGGAGTATGCACTTCATTTCCTCCCCAAGAGGCATTTAATAAAGCAGAAATCCCATTTTCAAATTTATTAGATGGATGGAATTCATATTGTCCGTCTTCTTCAAAGGGCAAATCAATCCTGGTTTTAGAACGTAGGCCGAATTGCATTAAATAATCTGTCCATATATGTGCCACTTTTTCTATATTTCCATTATTCTGGTTGAATAAGGGCAGAGCTACTTTTGCTGTCATAAATGTGTTAGATGAATTAATGATAGCCTGCCTCGGTGTAATCTCACCTGTTGGTGTTCCAGGTGCATTCGTAATGTTATTTTGATTATCATACTGAAAAGTACCTTTATCTAAATAAGTATCTTCGGGTTGAAAAAGTTTTTCGTTTAATCCAATTAAAATAGTAAGTGGTTTTATAGTAGAAGCCATATTTACATAAGATTCACCATACTTTAATTTTTGAATCGCTTTATTTTGCGAAAGAGATTTAATATTTTCTTTTCGAGAAGATACATGTGTATTTAATATATTTGGATCAAAAACTGCCGAGTTGACCATAGTTAAAATCGCGCCAGTTTTTGCATCGCTCACTACAGCATAACCAGCTTTAGCATCAGGTGTTTTCTTAATTTGCAATCTTAATGCTTCTTCTGCCTTTTGCTGCAACTCAGAGTCTAAAGCTAGCCGTACATCTTTTCCTTTTTGTACTTTTTGAATGTTCCATAAGAACTTTTTATTTTTCAATTTAAAAATAAGAGTTTTACCTGGTTTTCCTTTTAAATCATTTTCATATTGCAGCTCAATCCCGCTTTTTCCAACAGCCATATGCTTTGGATTAAGGTCATTTTCTACATACCCAATTACTTGTGAACCAATTTCGTGTTTAGGATAATATCGAATCCATTCATCTTTAATTATTACATTATTGGGTTTGTTTTTGTTTATGAATGCAAGTTCATTCTCAGTTATATCAGAGTATAACGGTATATCATTCATAGTCTGCTTTTTACAAGATTGTTGTAATTGAGATTTTATGTTCTCTGTAGAAATATCATGTTGAAACTCGCTTGAAAATTGATTAAAAAAAGCTAATGTGCTTGATGTATCTTGTTTCGATAGCTTTTCATCATTAGAAGTGCAATATAGAGACTTAACTTTCTTATTTGTAGCTAGTATTGCACCATTTCGATCAAAAATCTTTCCTCTTTCAGCTGAAGAAGTTGCGATAGTAATTGAAATGAAGTTGATTTTTAATAAAATTAGTAAAATCAAACCTACAATAGAAAGAACCGCAAATAATCTCCATCTTTTTGTATGTAACATATAACCCTCCCTTATGTAGCCTACTTCATCTTATATTTAATTATTTTTTTTGTAAATGTGGAACAACTGTATTGTTTAGGTTGTCTATTAAGTATTACAGCATGAAGAAAGGAATAATTAGCATGAAAAATTACTAGCACGTCTATATGTAAGTTTAATAAGAGTCATTATACAGTTTAGCGCTTCTAATGCAAGCAGCAAAAAAATAGAGAGAAAACAGGAAGGGAGAGTTATTAATTCCGTAGCTAAACGAAAAGGAATGGATGCTTACAAGGATTAAGCTAAAAATTGAGGCGATATTTATAACCGATTATCGGTATCTAATATAGAAGGAATGCTTTTAGTATTTATAGCAATTCCTGAAAGGATTAAATGGAGGATTTATGAAAGAACAAAAAGGCAAGAAGCAGAAGACATATATATCTATTCGATTAAATATAATGTTCCTTTGTATATTTGTACTATTCTCAGCTATTATTATGCAGCTAGGAAAAGTACAAATCGTTGAGGGAGAGGCTTATAAGAACCAAGTAGAAAGTAGTCAAAATGCAATAACTAGTATTCCAGTTCCGCGTGGACAAATTTTAGATCGAGAAGGGAAAACAGTCGTTAATAATAAATCTCTTCGCACAATTACGTATACAAGGGTAAAGGGGATTACGAATGAAGATATTTTAAAAACAGCAAAAGACTTGGCGAAAGTACTTGAAATGCCTGAACAAGATATAAATAAATTAACAGATATCGATAAAAAAGATTTTTGGATGCAGTTGAATTCGAAACGTGCGGAGACAAAGATTACTAAGAAAGATATAGAAAAGTTTAAAGAAAAGGGTATAGAGGGGAAAGAGTTAGATAAAAAAATAGAAGACTTAAGACGAGGTCGCGTTACAGAGGTAGAATTAGCAGAATTAACAGCAGAAGATTTAAAGGTGTTAGCTATTAAAAGTAAAATGAGTTCAGGTTATCAACTAACACCACAAATTATAAAAAAAGATGTAACAGATGAAGAGTATGCGCGGATAAGCGAAAATCTTGGAGATTTTCCAGGAGTAGATGCCACTGCTGATTGGGAACGTAATTATGTAAATGGTAATTTATTTCGTTCTATATTAGGAAATATTACGAGTAGTGAAGAAGGATTACCGAAAGAAAATTTAGATTCTTATTTAGTACGTGGATATAACCGTAATGATCGTGTTGGAAAAAGTTATATTGAACAACGATATGAAGATGTATTACACGGCACAAAAGAAGAAGTGAAAAATATTACTGATAAATCAGGAAACATTGTTAGCACAGAAATAATCTCTAAAGGAAAAAGTGGTAATAGTTTAACATTAACGATTGATATGGAATTACAAAAGAAAGTGGAAGAAAGTATAGAGAAAAACTTGAGAGCTTTTAAGAGTTCAGAGCCACTGCTCGATCGAGCTTTTGTTGTCATGACAAATCCAAATAACGGACAAATTTTATCTATGGCAGGCAAAAAGATTGTAGAAAAAGAAGGGAAAATAGAGGTTGAGGATTTGGCGTTAGGTAACATGACAACTTCGTATGAGCTAGGGTCAGCTGTAAAAGGTGCTACTTTATTAACTGGATATGAGACAGGGGCAATACATCCAGGAGATCAATTTTATGACGCGCCGATGAAATTTAAAGGTACACAAGCTAAAAAATCGTGGAATGTATCCGGATTTGGTAATATTAATGATTTACGAGCTTTACAAGTATCTTCGAATGTATACATGTTCCAGACAGCTTTAAAAATTGCGGGAGTTAATTACGTACCAAATGGCTCATTGGATATTAAACAAGGAGCATTTGATACGATGCGCTATTATTTCAAGCAATTTGGTTTAGGTGTCCCAACAGGTATTGATTTACCGAATGAAATAATTGGACAAACGAGAAAAGTAGATAGTCAACCTGGTTTTTTACTAGATTTTTCTATCGGTCAGTATGATACGTATACGCCGTTGCAATTAGCGCAATATATTTCAACGATTGCGAATGGTGGTTATAGAATGCAACCTCAAATTGTACAAGAAATACGAGAACAATCAATAAAAGAAGAGGTTGGTAAAGTTATACGTTCCATAGAGCCTGTCGTATTAAATCGAATTGATATGAAGAAAGAACATATTGATCGGATAAAAGAAGGGTTTAGATGGGTATTCCAAGAAGGTGATGGAACTGGCGTGAAGTATTTCAAAAACGCGCCATATAAACCAGCAGGAAAGACAGGAACAGCCCAAACTGTATATGGTGGAGATGATCCGATTGGCAGAAATGCAAAAGGAGAACGTATGGAATGTTACAACTTAACGTTAGTTGGATATGCTCCATATGATAATCCAGAAGTAGCATTTTCTGTAGTAGTTCCATGGCTTCATGATGATAAAAATGGAATTAATTCTATAATTGGAAAGGAAGTTTTAGATGTATACTTTGATTTGAAACAGCAACGTATACATGGTGAATCTACTAGTACAGGTAGTTCTAAGCAAAATTAGAGTACTTTTCTCAGGGAAGAGAACCTGTTTATATAAAACCATTTATAAGAAAAAATGAAATATGAAATAAGAGATAGCGGCGATCATAGCTACTATCTCTTATTTTGTTAATAATTCTCATACTAGCTATAAATTTTTTTCAGTTTGTGGAACAAATTTGGTTCGGTGATTGTCTATTATGTGTACGTATAAAAAGGTGCTAAAAATTTGGAAGGAATGATGATTTTGAAAAATAAGAAGATGCTAAAAATAGGAATATGCGTTGGTATATTAGGTTTAAGTATTACAAGCCTAGAAGCTTTTACAGGAGGGGCACTGCAAGTTGAAGCGAAAGAAAAGACTGGACAAGTGAAACATAAAAATCAGGCGACGCATAAAGAGTTCTCTCAACTTGAGAAAAAATTTGATGCTCGATTAGGTGTATATGCGATTGATACTGGTACAAATCAAACAATCTCTTATCGATCTAACGAAAGATTTGCCTTCGCATCAACCTACAAGGCTTTAGCCGCAGGAGTATTACTACAGCAAAACTCAATTGATACATTAAATGAAGTAATCACCTATACGAAAGAAGACTTAGTGGATTATTCACCTGTTACAGAGAAACATGTAGATACTGGAATGAAACTAGGAGAAATTGCTGAGGCTGCTGTTCGTTCAAGTGATAATACTGCAGGGAACATTTTATTTAATAAAATAGGCGGACCTAAAGGATATGAAAAAGCGCTTAGAAAGATGGGGGATCGGGTTACTATGTCTGATCGCTTTGAAACAGAATTAAACGAAGCTATTCCAGGAGACATTCGTGACACTAGTACAGCGAAAGCAATTGCTACGAATCTTAAAGCTTTTACGGTCGGAAATGCACTTCCAGCTGAAAAACGTAAAATTCTTACAGAGTGGATGAAAGGAAATGCTACAGGAGACAAACTTATTCGTGCAGGCGTACCAACTGACTGGGTAGTTGGAGATAAATCAGGTGCTGGCAGTTACGGGACAAGAAATGATATTGCTATCGTTTGGCCTCCAAATAGAGCACCAATTATCATCGCAATTTTATCTAGTAAAGATGAGAAAGAGGCAACTTATGATAATCAACTCATTGCAGAGGCAACTAAAGTTATAGTTAAGGCTCTTAGGTAATAGTATTTTAGTTTTCGCATTTTTAACATGAAAGTATTAAAAGTATAAAGTTAGAAAACGACTCTTTTCGTGTGATAAGAGTCGTTTTTGTATTCTTATTATTAAAAAGGTAAAAGTAAAAATATAACGAATATATATGACATATCTCATATGAAATTTCATGTACTGTATTATTTTATTAATTTAAATAAATTTCAAGAAAGTATAATATAATTCAGTTAGCATATAGAAGTGTTTGATGAGAATGTAAAGGAGAAAATATGAAAAAGAAGATTAATAGAATTGTAATGATTATTTGTATATTAGTAGGTTTTACAATCTTTTTATATTTACAGAATAATTTAATAAGTATAACTGAGATTAAAATAACCTCTAGTAAAATACCATCCTCTTTTAAAGGGTATAAAATTCTACAAATTTCAGACTTACACAATAAAAAATTTGGTGATAATCAAGATGTGTTAATTCAAAAAATGAAAAGTATAGACCCAGATATTATTGCAATTACGGGTGATTTAATTGACAGTAAATCATACGATGCAGAAGTTAGTATGCAATTAATACGAGAAATGGTAAAGAAGTATCCTGTATATTTTGTGACAGGAAACCATGAACAATGGTCTGGAAAGTATAACAGTTTAGAAAAAGAGTTGAAGAAATATGGTGTCAATGTTTTAAGGAATGAACATGTAGGCATTCGAAAGGGTGAGCAAGAGATAAACTTGCTAGGTATTGATGATCCAGAGTTTGGTACTGGAAACCGTGATGAAGGAAATATTATAATAGATGAAATTAAAAAAGCGAAAATTGAAATGCAGTCAGATAGATATAATGTATTATTATCCCACAGGCCTGAATTTATAAAGGAATATACGAATGAGAGGTTGGATTTGGTTTTATCGGGACATGCTCATGGAGGGCAAGTTAGATTGCCATTTATCGGAGGATTAGTTGCGCCAAATCAAGGTGTTTTACCTAAATATACAGCAGGTTTATATGTAGAACAAAATACATCAATGGTAGTGAGTAGAGGATTAGGAAATAGTATCATTCCGCAAAGGATTTTGAATAGGCCAGAAATTGTAGTCGTGCAGCTAAATTAAGCTGTACGATTTTTTTTATACAAAAATGAGTAAAGGGGCTTTCTGTATTTTGCAGGAGTAAACATTACAATTTTGTTAAAAATTTTCTACGTTACATAAAGTAACAAAATTTGACCCTCAGTGTTTGTTATAGTGTAAATAATCAAAAAACTTAAAATTTGTCGAGTGAAAATTGTGATAAGTAATTCATATAAAAAACTTAAAGGGGTGTACACATGCATAAAGAATATGAAATTGAAGAATACACGGCGATTGAGGAACAAATCCATTATTATTGTAAATGTTTATTAGTAAGTCATCCTGATCAAATAATAAAGTATTTAGAAAAAAGGTTAGAAAAATATGCAGAAACATTACAATATGCACATTTATATCCTGACACAGTTATTTTACCGTTACAGCAATTAGTTATCGAATATTCTTTAGACGTTGCTAGAATTCGGAAGTATATGAATTTAAAAACGTAAAGTGAAATTTATAGTTTAAATGAAACAGAGTCGACTTTAGGAAATGAAATTCTAATGTCGACTCTGTTTCATTGTTTAATATCGGTGATTGAACATACATACTAATCAACGAAGTTTGACATATAATTAAGCAAGAGTAAAATAAAAGTGAGTACTCACTCATTTTTATTGGAAAAGGAGGATGAAACGTGCAACAACCTTCAATTATTTTACGGACTGTATCAAAAAGTTTTGGAAAAAAAGAAGTGTTACACAATCTTTCATTGCAAGTTGAAAAAGCAGAAATTTTTGGTTTTGTTGGACCTTCTGGATCGGGGAAAACAACGCTCATTAAAATGATTGCAGGTATTAATGAGGCGACGAAAGGTGAAGTGCTTGTTAATAATATTAATATGCCTAATTTAAATGAAATGAAAAGAATTGGTTATATGGCCCAGGCGGATGCATTATACGAAGAATTGTCAGCGTATGAAAATGCAGATTTTATAGCAACGATGTATGGACTAAAGGGAAAACGTAAAAAGACAAGAATTGCAGAGGTTTTTGAACTTGTACAATTGTCACAGTATATGAAAAAGCAAGTACAACAATTTTCAGGTGGAATGAAAAAACGCTTATCATTAGCAATAGCGCTCCTTCACGAACCAGAAATATTAATTTTAGATGAGCCTACAGTGGGGATAGATCCGCTTCTTAGAAAAACGATTTGGGAAAAATTTTATGATCTTAAAAAGAAAGGCACAACGATTATTGTAACGACGCACATTATGGATGAAGCTGAATTTTGTGAGCGTCTAGGGTTAATTAGAGAAGGGAAACTAGTTGCGGTTGGAACAACTGAAGAATTGAAAAAACGCGTGTCATCTGGACGGATTGAAGATGTCTTTTTGCTAGAAGAGGTGGTGCCATCATGAGAGTTACTGGTGTAATCATACGTATTATTCGTCAATTTTTTCGAGATAAGCGTTCGTTAGCAATGATGTTTGGAGCACCGATGTTATTACTTTGGCTTTTGTCACTAGTGTTTACACAGAAAGACTATATACCGCAAATTGCTGTTGTTGATATGCCCGCTCAAATAGTAAAAGTGATGAAAAATCAAGAAGCGTCAATTTATGAATACAGTAAGGAAAAGGCGATTTCTGAGTTGGAAAAACAAAAGGTAGATGCAGTATTTCGAATAGAGAATGGAAAAATGAAACTTCTGTTGGAAGGTAGTGATTCGTCAAAAAATCGTGCTGTACTTCAAGTATTGCAAAAAAGCACAGAGAAGAATGATGTATCGATTATGAAACCTGAAGTAAATTATTTACATGGCTCTAAAGACTTTACGATGTTTGATGGGCTTGGTCCTGTATTAATTGGTTTCTTTACATTTTTCTTTGTATTTATATTATCAGGTGTATCTTTCGTAAGAGAACGTTTAAGTGGTACGCTAGAAAGGTTATTATCCACCCCAGTAAGAAGATGGGAAATAGTTGCAGGTTATATTATTGGTTTTGGAATCTTTGCCTTTATACAATCCATTATTATCGTAAGTTTTTCCGTTTATATTTTAGATTTATACGTAGCTGGCTCCATATGGCTAACGTTACTTATTACATGTATGCTCTCTTTAACTGCACTAACATTAGGTACGTTTTTATCGGCATACGCAAATAATGAGTTTCAAATGATTCAATTTATACCGCTTGTTATTGTGCCACAAATCTTCTTTTCTGGATTGTTTCCAATGGAATCTATGAATAAGTGGCTACAAATGTTAGGGAAAGTATTTCCACTCACATACGGCGCTGACGCAATGAGACAAGTGATGATTCGGAATCAAGGGTTTACAGAGATTGTATTAGATCTTACTGTATTATTACTTTTTTCACTATTATTTGCAGTAGGAAATGTATTTGCTTTAAAGAAACATCGCAAAATATAATAATGACAAAAAGGAGCTTTATAAATGCAGAAGGATTGGCTGGAGGAATTAATAGCTGCAACTAATACGGATAAACGAAATGAACGTCAAATGCGAATATTAGAGGCGGCTGTTGATATGTTTGGAGAAAAAGGATACGCTTCAACTTCAACAAGTGAAATTGCAAAGCGTGCTGGTGTAGCGGAAGGAACCATCTTCCGCTACTATAAGACGAAAAAAGATTTATTACTAGCGGTCGTAATGCCAACTTTAACTAAGTTCGCTGCACCATTTTTCGTTCAAACCTTTGCAAAAGAAATATTTAAATCAGAGTATGAATCGTATGAAGGACTTTTAAGGGTTGTAATTCATAATAGATTTAAATTTGCTCAAAAACACTTTCCTATGATAAAAATATTAATTCAAGAAGTACCATTTCAACCAGAACTAAAAAATGAAATACAGCAATTAATAGAAACAGAACTTTTTTCACATTTCAAAAAATTGATTGTGAAATTTCAAGAAGAAGGAGAGATTATTGAAATACCGTCATCTTCCGTATTACGTCTTACTTTATCAGCTGTATTAGGTTTATTATTAACACGATTTTTATTATTGCCTGAAGAAAAATGGGATGATGAAATGGAAATCGAAAATACGATTCAATTTATATTGTATGGATTAACTCCACGAATTTAAGCGTTGAAATGTGAATTACATACATTACTTTTAAGTAAAAATAAATCGCCTTTAAAAAGGCGATTTATTTTCATTATATATTTTTGATAAATAAGTACTTGTTTACTAAAAACATTCTAAATCAGCGTGTTTCTTTGTCTCTTTTTCTAAGACCTAATAATCCTGCTAGTCCTAATAAACCAAGCCAAGCCCAATTATTATTTCTATCACGATTATCATTTAAATCATTTGTTGTATTAACATTTCGAGTTCTTACATCATTATTAACTCTGTCTAAGTTATTGTCATTTACTCGAGTTGAAATATCAGTGTTATTAACTCTATTCATATTATTTCCATCGTATTCAGCTTGCGCAGATGTACCTAAAAACATAATAGCTAGTGCTAAAACACTTAAAATAGATGATAATTTCTTTTTCATAACAATCCCCCCTTTCTTAATCATTAATTTCTCCGAAGCATGTGTGTATTATTCATTTCACAATATCTAAACCTTCATTAATTGGGCGCACATTTATAGAAAATAGAGTTGAATGATTGTTAATATATCATTGGATATATATTTCTCATAAAAATAAATGAATCAAACTTTGCTTAAAATGTTAATCTTAGTACAATTTATATTATACGGGCTAGCACTAAGGAGGTAATAAGATGCGACAATTTGCAAAACCAACAATCGTCGTAAGTAAATGTTTAGAATTTGATGCTTGTCGTTATAATGGAGAGATGATTCCAGATGTAACAATACGAAATTTGCAGCCATTTGTTACATTTATACCTGTTTGTCCAGAAGTGGAGATTGGATTGGGAACTCCTCGTGAAACGATACGAATTGTAGAAGAAAATGGTATGAATAGACTTGTGCAACCGTCGACACGAGAAGACGTTACTGAAAAAATGGAGCAGTTTTCAAATGACTTTTTACAAACGATATCGGATGTGGATGGTTTTATTTTAAAGAATCGTTCACCAAGTTGTGGTACGCGTGATGTGAAAATTTATTCTGGTTTTGAAAAAGCGCCAGCAAAGGGAAAAGGAGCTGGCTTATTTGGGGGAGCAGTAGTAAAAAATTTTTCGCATCTTCCTATTGAAGAGGAAGGCAGATTGTCGAATTTTATTATTAGAGAGCATTTCTTTACAAGGCTATTTACAATCGCATATTACAAAATGATTAAACATAGTAAAAATATAAAAGACCTTGTATCGTTTCAGTCGGACAATAAATATTTATTTATGGCATATAATCAGGTGAAACAAAAGGAATTAGGGCGTATAATTGCAAATCAAAAAAATGAAAAAATTGAAGTGGTATTTGAAAACTATGAGAAGACTTTATATGAATTATTTATGCGTGCGCCCCGTTATACATCGAATGTAAATGTATGCGAGCACATTTTTGGATATTTTAAAACAAAGTTAAAAAAACAAGAAAAAGATCATTTTATAGAACTGTTACAAAAGTATGCAGAAAAGAAAATACCACTTAGTAGTTTACTTACAATTTTAAAATCATGGGCTATTCGATTTGATGAAAAGTATTTATTAAGACAAACATATTTCGAACCATACCCTGAAGCATTAGTAGAAATTTCTGATTCCGGAAAAGGTAGAGATTATTAAACAATAAATTACATAATTCGACACAAAACCTCCTATGTTGTTGTAGAACAATGTAGGAATTTTTTTGTGCATTAGTACAGAATCTGTTTTAAAATTAAGTTATGACAGAATTGTAGCAATTGTCTAACTAATATTCCTGTCTTTTAAGTTGTTATGTTTGTAGTAGAAACTCGCACGCTGTCGAAACTCAATATTCGATAAGGGGTGTGTAGCGGAATGGAATTTACTCTAACTCGCGAAAAACAAATGATTAAAGAAATGGTACGTGACTTTGCTGAAAAGGAAATCGCACCGAAAGCTGTATATTATGACAAAACTGCAGAGTTTCCATATGAAACATTTCAAAAAATGGGCGAACTAGGATTATTAGGCATCCCATTCCCAGAAGAGTATGGAGGTTCAGGTGGCGATACGGTATCGTATGCGTTAGCAGTTGAAGAAATTGGTCGCGCTTGTGGTGGCACCGGTTTAAGCTATGCTGCAACAATTTCATTAGGTGCTTCTCCAATTTATTATTTCGGTACAGAAGAACAAAAACAAAAGTATTTAGTTCCAATGGCATCAGGTAAAACATTAGGTGCCTTCGGATTAACGGAGCCGAATGCTGGATCAGATGCAGGTGGTACTCAAACGAAAGCGGTATTAGATGGTGATGAGTATGTAATCAGTGGTGAGAAGTGTTGGATTACAAACGCAGAGTATGCAAATACAATTATTGTAACCGCTGTCAACGGTGTTGAAGAGAATGGTAGAAAACGTATTTCTGCATTTATCGTGCCTACTACGAGTGAAGGATTAACGATTTCAAGTCCTTACGATAAGATGGGTGTTCGTGCTTCTAATACTTGTGAAATCGTACTTGATGGTGTTCGTGTACCGAAAGAAAATATTCTTGGTGATGTAAATAAAGGTTTTAAACAATTTTTATATACACTTGATGGAGGGCGTATTTCAATCGCAGCATTGGCAGTTGGTATTGCGCAATCAGCCTTTGAACGTGCATTGCAATATGCGAAAGAACGTCAACAATTTGGAAAGTCAATCTCTAATTTCCAAGCGATTCAATTTAAATTAGCTGATATGGCGACTGAAGTAGAGTTAGCTCGTAATTTAGTACATAAAGCAGCTTGGTTAAAAGATAACGATAAACCTTTCGGCAAAGAAGCGGCAATGGCAAAACTATTTGCATCGGAAGCGGCAAGCCGTATTGCTAATCATGCAGTACAGATTCATGGTGGATATGGCTATATGCGTGAATATGAAGTTGAACGACATATTCGTGATGCGAAACTATTAGAAATTGGTGAAGGAACTTCTGAAATTCAACGTCTCGTAATTGCTAGACATTTAGGATGTAGATAAAAGGGAGGAATCACTATGTTTCAAAAAATATTAATTGCGAATCGCGGGGAAATCGCTGTTCGTATTATGAAAACTTGTCAAAAACTTGGTATTCGCACTGTTGCTATTTATTCTGAAGCAGATGAAAATGCCCTTCATGTGAAAATGGCAAATGAAGCTTACTTAGTAGGTGGACCGCGTGTCCAAGAAAGCTATTTAAACCTTGAAAAAATTATTGAAATAGCTAAGAAGACAAATGCAGAAGCAATTCATCCGGGTTATGGTTTATTATCAGAGAATCCGTCTTTTCCGGTTCGCTGCAAAGAAGAAGGAATCGTATTTATCGGTCCTTCAGAAGAAATCATTACGAAGATGGGAAGTAAAATCGAATCACGTATCGCAATGCAAGCAGCAGATGTCCCAGTAGTCCCAGGTATTACTACAAATATTGAAACTGCTGAAGAAGCAATTGAAATTGCAAAACAAATTGGTTATCCATTAATGCTTAAGGCATCCGCAGGCGGCGGAGGCATTGGTATGCAGTTGATGGAAACTGAGCAAACGCTCACCAAAGCGTTTGAAAGTAATAAAACAAGAGCGCAAAACTTCTTCGGTAACGGAGAAATGTATTTAGAGCGATATATAGCAGATGCGCATCATATTGAAATTCAGCTTTTAGCAGATACACATGGTAACACAGTGTATTTATGGGAGCGTGAATGTTCGGTACAGCGCCGAAATCAAAAAGTAATCGAAGAAGCACCTTCACCATTTTTAGATGAAGGTACACGAAAGGCGATGGGAGAAGTTGCTGTACAAGCTGCCAAAGCACTTGGCTATACAAATGCAGGTACAGTTGAGTTTCTTGTAGATGATCAGAAAAATTTCTATTTCTTAGAAATGAATACGAGATTACAAGTAGAGCATCCAGTGACAGAAGAAATTACGGGATTAGACCTTGTAGAACAGCAACTCCTTATCGCAAGTGGAGAGAAACTATCATTTACTCAGGATGATGTAAAACGTAGTGGTCATGCCATTGAAGCTCGTATTTATGCAGAGGATCCGAAAACATTCTTCCCATCACCTGGGAAAATTACAGATTTAACATTACCGTCAAATGTACGGATTGATCACTTCTTAGAAAATCATGTAACGATTACACCTTTCTATGATCCAATGATTGCGAAAGTCATTGCACATGGCGAGACTCGTGAAGAAGCAATTTCGAAATTACATGATGCTCTAGAAGAATTAAAAGTAGAAGGTATTAAAACGAACACGCCAATGCTACTGCAAGTTTTGGAAGACGAGGTGTTCAAAGAGGGTATTTATACAACGGGTTTTGTAACGAAACAACTCGTTAAAAAATAAGATTTAACAATATTAAGGGGGAAAAATGATGACGAAAGTATACGCATCGATGGCAGGAAACGTTTGGAAGATTGTTGTAGGAGTAGGAGATACAGTAGAGGAAGAGCAGGATGTCGTCATTTTAGAATCTATGAAAATGGAAATTCCAATCATTTCAGAAGAAGCTGGCACAGTTATGAAAATTAATGTGCAAGAAGGCGATTTTGTAAATGAAGGAGATGTATTATTAGAAATTGAATAGGGAGATATAGGGGGAAGCGAATTGAAACTACCTAATTTTGCTGTCATTAAAGAAGTCGGGCCACGTGATGGCTTACAAAATGAAAAAAAGATTGTTGGCACAAAAGATAAAGTAAAATGGATTCAACTACTTACAGAAGCAGGATTGTCGTATGTTGAAGTTTCCTCATTCGTTCACCCAAAATGGGTCCCTGCATTAGCAGATGCAAATGATGTATTTTCTGAGCTGAAAAGGGATCCAAATGTTACATATGCTGCGCTTGTTCCGAATCAAAATGGTTTGGAACGAGCTTTTTTGCAAAATGTAGATGAGGTGAATGTTTTTTTATCAGCAAGTGAATCTCATAATAAAAGTAATATTAATAAATCGATTAAAGAAGCGTTAGTTGTAATCGCAGATATAACAAAACAGGCATTATTCGAAGGGAAAAAGGTAAGAGGCTATGTTTCTACTGTATTTGGATGTCCTTATGAAGGGGATATAAGTGTCACAGCAGTTGACGAATTATGTAATCAACTATTTTCATACGGCATTTATGAAGTTTCTCTTGGGGATACAATCGGTGTAGCGAATCCATTACAAGTAGAACAAGTATTAGAACATCTATTAAAGAAGTATGATGCTTCGCAGTTTGCCATGCATTTTCATAATACGTATGGAATGGCTCTAGCAAATGTAGTTAAATCATTAGAATACGGTATTACAACATTTGATAGTTCTTGTGGTGGACTCGGGGGCTGCCCTTATGCACCAGGAGCATCAGGTAATGTTGCTACTGATGACCTAGTACATATGCTCCATAAATTAGGAGTTCAAACGAATATAGACGAAGAAAAGTTATTGCGAGCTAGTCAATTTATTCAAAGTAAGCTAAATATCCAATTACCGAGTCATGTGTATAGAGCGCTTCAACATAAAACGATAAGTAGGTGAGAAGATGCTACAATTACAAAACATTTCAGTTGATTATGTAACACCTCACGTTGTAAAGATTTCGTTATATCGTGAAAGACAAGCAAACTCATTATCTTTAGCGTTATTAGAAGAGTTACAAAACATATTAACTCAAATAAGTGAAGAGTCCAATACGCGTGTAGTTATTCTAACAGGTGCTGGTGAAAAAGCATTTTGTGCTGGTGCTGATTTAAAAGAACGTGCTGGTATGAATGAGGAACAAGTTCGCCATGCTGTTAGTATGATTCGCACGACTATGGAGATGGTTGAACAATTACCACAGCCAGTTATTGCTGCTATAAATGGAATCGCACTTGGTGGTGGTACGGAATTAAGTTTAGCTTGTGATTTTAGAATTGCTGCTGAATCTGCAAGTCTTGGTCTTACTGAAACGACACTTGCAATTATACCAGGAGCGGGTGGTACACAGCGCTTACCGAGATTAATTGGTGTTGGTAGAGCGAAAGAATTAATTTATACAGGTAGACGTATTTCAGCGCAAGAAGCAAAAGAATATGGTTTAGTAGAATTTGTTGTACCAGCTAATTTACTTGAAGAGAAAGCGATTGAAATAGCAGAGAAAATTGCTAGTAATGGACCTATTGCTGTTCGATTAGCAAAAGAGGCAATTTCAAATGGTATTCAAGTTGATTTACATACCGGATTACAAATGGAAAAACAAGCGTATGAAGGTGTAATCCATACGAAAGATAGATTGGAAGGATTACAAGCATTCAAGGAAAAACGCACACCAACGTATAAGGGGGAGTAAATATGTTAGATCAAAAACAACAATCTAATTCATTTGAAGAACGAGTTGAAACGATTAAACAAGGCGGCGCACCAAAGTATCATGAACAAAATAAAGCAAAAGGAAAATTATTTGTTCGAGATCGTTTAGCGCTTCTATTTGATAATGGCGAATATGTAGAAGATGCATTATTTGCTAACTGTGAACAAACAGGCTTACCTGCGGACGGCGTTGTAACGGCAACGGGTAAAATACATGGTCGTACTGCGTGTGTAATGGCCAATGATTCTACTGTAAAAGCTGGATCATGGGGATCACGCACAGTTGAAAAGATTTTACGTATTCAAGAAACAGCTGAAAAACTACGTGTTCCGTTATTTTATTTAGTTGACTCTGCTGGAGCGCGTATTACAGATCAAGTAGAAATGTTCCCAGGACGCCGTGGTGCAGGAAGAATCTTCTATAATCAAGTGAAATTATCAGGTAAAGTTCCTCAAGTATGCTTATTATTTGGACCTTCTGCAGCTGGTGGTGCCTATATTCCAGCCTTTTGCGACGTTGTAATGATGGTAGAAGGAAATGCATCTATGTATTTAGGATCTCCTCGTATGGCTGAGATGGTTATCGGTGAGAAGGTAACTTTAGAAGAGATGGGCGGAGCTCGTATGCATTGCTCTGTATCAGGATGCGGAGATGTTTTATGTAAGACAGAAGAAGATGCGATTACACAAGCAAGACAATACATTTCATATTTTCCAAACAACTACTTAGAAAAGACTCCATTGGTTACACCTCAAGAACCGAAACAATTCGATAAAACGTTAGAACAAATCATTCCAGAAAATCAAAATGCTCCTTTCAATATGAAAGATCTCATTAATAGAGTTATTGATGAAGGTTCATTCTATGAAGTGAAAAAATTATTTGCTCAAGAGCTAATTACAGGCTTAGCACGTATTGATGGTAAGCCAGTTGGTATTATTGCAAATCAGCCGCGTATGAAGGGCGGCGTATTATTCCACGATTCAGCTGATAAAGCTGCTAAGTTTATTAATTTATGCGATGCATATCATATTCCATTATTATTCCTTGCGGATGTACCAGGATTTATGATTGGTACAAAAGTAGAGCGTGCCGGTATTATTCGCCACGGTGCAAAAATGATTTCTGCAATGAGTGAAGCAACTGTACCGAAGATTTCTATCGTTGTTCGTAAAGCATATGGCGCTGGTTTATATGCGATGGCAGGTCCAGCATTTGAACCAGATTGCTGTCTGGCATTACCGACAGCCTCTATTGCGGTAATGGGTCCAGAAGCTGCGGTTAATGCTGTATATGCAAATAAAATTGCAGCTTTACCAGAAGAAGAGCGTGCTAGCTTCATTGCTGAAAAACGTGAAGAGTATAAGAAAGATATTGATATTTATCATTTAGCATCAGAGATGGTGATTGATGGTATTGTTCATCCAAACAATTTACGTGAAGAGTTAAAAGGACGTTTCGAAATGTATATGAGTAAATATCAAGTATTCACAGATCGTAAACATCCTGTATATCCAGTTTAAAAGCCCTATTTAGGGCTTTCTTGCTCAAAAAGTTAAGGAGGGGAAAACATTGAAACAAGCAGTTTGGTTTCCAACAGAAGAGTACAAGGAAAAAACACGTTTATATGGTTGGATGAAATCATTGGGATATGAAGACTATGAAACTTTTTATAATAAATCTATTGAGGAAACAGCTTGGTTTTGGGGAGAGGCAGAAAAAGCAGTAGGCTATCAATGGATGAAACCTTATACAGAAGTGTTAGACTTAGAAAATGGTACACCGTTTGCACAGTGGTATAATGGCGGAACATGTAACGTTGTAGAATCAGCTTTATCCCGCTGGCTTGCGGATGAAGAGACGAGAATACAGCCAGCACTTCAGTACGAAGGGGAAAATGGAACTTCAAAATCATTTACATATGAAGAGCTTGACAACTGGGTAAGCCGTGTTGCGAATGGTTTGAAACACGCGGGTATTGAAAAAGGTGATCGTGTAACAATTTATATGCCGATGATTCCAGAAACAGTTGTTGCGATGCTAGCTGTAATGAAAATCGGAGCAATTATTTCACCAATATTCTCAGGCTTTGCGTCTGATGCAGTCATGACACGTGTGCAAGCGGCAGGTTCAAAAATGATTATTACCGCAGATGGATTTTCACGCCGAGGTAAAATTGTTTCTTTAAAAGATGAAGTAGATAAAGCTTGTGAACATTGCCCAACTGTTGAAAAAGTTGTTATCGTTCGTCATGCAGGAAATGATTTTACACCACATAACTATGACTTTTCGTGGAGTACGCTAGAAAAAGAAAAACCATTCATACATGCCGAGGAAATGCAAAGTGATGATCCATTAATGCTCATTTATACATCAGGAACGACTGGTAAGCCGAAAGGAACAGTACACACGCATGCAGGATTTCCTTTGAAAGCAGCTTTTGATGCAGGATTTGGAATGAATATTAAACAAGGTGATCGTGTATTATGGGTAACTGATATGGGCTGGATGATGGGGCCGTTTCTATTATTCGGTTCACTCATTAATGGAGCAACGATGGTTATGTACGAAGGTGTTCCAGACTTCCCAGAAGCAGACCGGTTATGGGAGACAGTTGATAAATATGAGATTACTCATCTAGGTATTTCGCCAACGTTAATCCGAGCATTGATGGCAAAAGGTGATGAGTATGTCAATAAACATTCTTTAAAGAGTTTGGAAGTATTCGCATCAACAGGAGAACCTTGGAATCCTGATCCATGGATGTGGCTGTTTGAAACAGTTGGAAAAGGAAATGTCCCAATCTGTAACTACTCAGGTGGAACTGAAATCTCTGGTGGGATTTTCGGTAATGTTCTTATTAAGCCAATAGCACCGATTAGTTTTAACGCATCTTTACCAGGAATGGCAGCTGTCGTACTGGATGATCAAGGTAAACCAATTCGAGATGAAGTCGGAGAATTATGCTTAGAGAAACCTTGGGTAGGTATGACGAAAAGCTTCTGGGAAGATGATGAACGTTACGTAAACACATATTGGTCGCGTTTTGAAAATAAATGGGTCCACGGTGACTGGGTCATTTACGATGGTGAACAATATATCATCACAGGGCGTTCAGACGATACGTTAAATATTGCAGGTAAACGTATTGGACCTGCTGAATATGAATCTATTCTTGTGAAACATAACGATGTAATCGAAGCTGCTGCAATTGGTGTACCTGACGAAGTAAAAGGTGAAGTTTGTCATTGTTTTGTAGTGTTAAGAGACCATGTAACATTCACAGGAGAATTAAAGAAAGAATTAATGAGTTTAGTAAACTCTCATATTGGAAAAGCGTTGTGTCCTAAAGACATCCACGTTGTAGAAGATTTACCGAAAACACGTAATTCTAAAGTAATGCGCCGTGTTATTAAAGCAGCTTACTTAGGAAAAGAATTAGGTGATTTATCATCGCTTGTAAATCCTGAAGTAGTTCCGTTTATTCAGGGGTTACAGTCTAGTAAATTATAAAATTAGAAAGGAGCTCTATATAAATAGAGCTCTTTTTTTATGTTTATAAAAAGAGAAGAAGTGAAGTTGATGAAGAAGAAAAATTCTACTATTAGTGTTAAGTATGTTTTTTAGTTTTTATCAAAATACGATATTATGGAATGTCTATTCAATGGAGAAATACTAATTTACAACAACAAGGTGATGACAAAGCGTGACTGCTTATATGTCTGTTTAAACCTTTACGTGTTAATATATAAAAAGCTGACTATAAGCAGTCAGCTTTTTATATATTACATTCTAGTATTTATCTCGCTATTTGCCGGGCAGTAGTGCCCCCACCTAAAAATTCAGCGAAAGCAAGGAAGTAGATGAGGGATCAACTTTCCGGAAAAGCCCGATTGGTTCCAAAAGGCATATTCTTTCCTTTACGTTGACATTAAAAATATTACCAATTTTTTCTTTTACAATGGCAACAAATAAAGAAACATTTACAACGACACTTATTTCGTTTAGAACTCCAATCATCATCACGATGACACTTTTCTTTAGATTTCCACCAATCATCATTACAATGTTTTTCCTGAGAACTCCAATCGTCATCACAATGACACTTTTCTTTAGATTTCCACCAATCATCATTACAATGCTTTTTCTGAGAACTCCAATTATCATCACAATGATGCTTTTCTTTAGATTTCCACCAATCATCACAACAATGCTTTTTCTGAGAACTCCAGCAATCATTTTTCCAGGACATTTATTTCTACCTCCTTTCAATAGTGTTCATATTATTCTATGTTTTAATAAAAAAATGGCTTGTTTATTAACCTACTATTTTATCTTTATATGATAGAGTGTCTTCTACTCGATATAGAATTCATACAAACTATGCTAATTTTTAAGAGAAAGTGGAGAGAACTACTACTAGTTATGGTATTTTTCAATAAACACTTGTTGAAGAAAATGTTCTGATTACAAATAATATCTTATTTTCAAGTACGCTTTTTAAATGTATATTTCACAATGAAAAATGGGAAATCCACAAATAAAGTCTATGTATATGTGAGTTAATGGGAAAATCTAGTGTGTTTTTAAGGGGCGTCTTATTTAAAAGAAAAAAGGTTTGTTTTAGAAAGTGGTGTCTAAACATTAAATGGAGTAGGACTAAATTCACGGCTGCTCATTAAAAAGCTTTTAATTAGGAGAAGTCTGTTTTTATAATGAATAATGAAAAGAAAGTTTGGTACAATTGTTTGTTTTTTTCTTTTTATGTGTTTGCCTCGTACCCTTTTAAGCTAGTGGACATACTTTACTAATAGAAAGGATTAGGGGGTGAGGTATTGGGTTCTCGATTTAATAATTGTAAAAAGAAGTGTACATGTAAACAAGATGATTGTTGGGAAGTATTCGAAGAGTGTAAAAAAGAACAGCATGAGAAATGTGATAATTCTTGTGTACAAGGAATTAGAGATGAACTTAAGAAATTAATTAATCGAACAGTTCAAATTAATACAGAGGGACGTACTTATGTAGGTACTGTTTCGTCTGTAAGTTGTGATGTAGTTAGGCTTGCGGCTATTCCTGGATCGGTTGGAGTAATTATTTCCATTTGCAAAATTGAAGCAATTTTCCCACCGGTTACAACGGTTACTGCTGACTTTGATTTTAATGGTATTGATGTAGCAAACAAAGCATAATTATGCTGCTTTTTTGTAAAGCCATTCACATGAATGGCTTTATTTTAATTTTATATAAAAGGAGAATATATTCTTTATATAGAAATAAGTTTGAGGTTATAAAGCATGATGTACGAAAGGAGCAAGGAAGTGATTAAACTAGAAAGCTTTAAGAAATCTGATTTTAAACAATTAATAAATTGGATTAATTCAGAAGAATTTCTAATACAGTGGTCAGGAAATGCGTTCACATTTCCTTTAGACGAACAGCAATTAGAGAAGTATATAGAAAGTGCAAATACACTCGCTTTCAAAGTGGTAGATGAAGAGACTTCAGACGTTATTGGACATATTTCGCTTGGGCAAATAGATAATATTAATAAGTCCGCTAGAATTGGAAAAGTATTAGTTGGTAATACGAAGATGAGAGGACGTTCTATAGGAAAACATATGATGAAAGCAGTACTTCATATTGCTTTTGACGAATTAAAACTACATAGAGTAACTCTTGGTGTGTATGATTTTAATACATCGGCCATTTCATGTTACGAAAAAATAGGGTTTGTAAAAGAAGGCTTATTAAGAGAGTCAAAAAGAGTAGGAGAAACGTATTGGAATTTATGGGAAATGAGTATGTTAGAATATGAATGGAAGAAGTAGCAACGATAGTAATTTATAATTATATTATGTTAACAAAAGGGGTTTGGTGGGTATAGTGGATAATAAAACAAAAATAATTTCAATTGCAGCTGTTTCGGGGGGAGGTAAAACTACAATTACAGAAAGATTAAAGCATAAGTTTAAAAACTCAAAAGCTCTATATTTTGATAGTTACACATTTGATAACTCTCCTGCTGATATTTGTAAATGGATTGATGATGGGGCGAATTACGACGAGTGGGTATTAACACCATTAATTCATGATATTGAGCAACTTATACAAAATAATACCTTAGACTATATTATTGTAGATTATCCTTTTGCATACTTAAATAGTGAGATGCGAAAATTTATTGATGTAACTATATTTATTGATACGCCTTTAGATATTGCGATGGCTAGAAGGATTTTGCGAGATTTTAAGGAAGGTACAATAGATGAAATACATAATGATTTGGAACATTACATGACATATGCGAGAAAAGCTTATTTAGAGGCAATTCATACTGTTAAGCCGAATTCAGATATCATATTGGATGGTTCTTTATCTGTAAGTGAAATAATTAATCACGCTGTAGAGGAACTTGGCCGAAGAGAAGTGATTGTCAATGGTTAAATGTATAACAGATGCTGTTAGGTGGATAATTGAAGTAAGGGAGAGAGAAATGTGTACACTTTATTTCAATATAATTGGCAAGTAAGAGATGATTGGTTTAAGTGGTGTGAACAACTTTGAGAGGAAGATTTACTTTGCAAACTGGGGGTATGTTAGAAACATGATTTCAAGTATAGTTGGATTAGTGCTCTTCAAGGAGAAGAAGATAGCGAACCGCAATTTAAAGATTATCAATCGATTCAAAAAGTGAAAGCGTTATCTGATTTATATAAACGAGAACTTGAAGTTTTTTTTGCAGTCATGATCATCTAGCCTAGAATGCTAGCACACTTAAAATAAGCCGTATAAAAAGTTAATCATTGGTGCTTTGATTATATAACGTCTGCGAAATAAATAGTGTGAAGGACAGCTATTCTAACAAGTATTTTATGTAACGTTCGTATATTTAAATTTTTTTGTAATTAATCGAATTCTAATTTTTTAGAAACGGATAATGAGGTATGGGTGGTGCTCTTTTTATTGAATAAAATGAGTTTATTTTTCGGAATTTCCTTACAATATAAAAATTAAAATTTTATTTGTTGTTAAGAAAATATATGAGGAAAATAAAAAAAGAGGGCTAATGCCCTCTTTTTCTTTTAATTTGGTAATTAATCACAGATTGGTATCCCAAGCACTCTTAGAGCTAATGCTACTTGAAGGGAAATCTCTAATCTAGCAATTTCAATACCAGCTACTGAAAGAACTAAAAAAGGTTGTCCGTTTACAAATACAACGCAACTATCCATAGTTAAGCCTCCTTTCTAGTAATCTACTATAGTATATGAGTAGAACTTTAAAGTGTAATAGTTCAATTGTTGGATTTAATAGAATTAATAGATTAACCCATTTAAACTAAACAAACGAACACAACGAAAGGAAACAGAGATGGATGTATGCCTCAAAAAACATAGGTTTTAAGACATGTAATGGGATATTAAATTTATCATATTGGTCAGCTATCTATATGGGCGAGAGAGTTAAGCTTGCAACCAGTTTCAGCAAATTTGCTTGGAAGAGGATGATAGAATTAAAAACCGACTTGCATCTCAAGCGCAAGTCGGTTTTATATATATAAGAAGATTTCTTAATTGAAATCCTCGGATTTTTTCTGACGTATATGTAAAAACATTAAGGTGGTAATGATTAAAAAAATCATTATAGTTTGTATAATTAAATTTTTAAACTGAAGCAATATTGTCCAAGATGTAAGGGCGTCTTTAAAAGCTTGGAGTGCAGAGTACGAGGAAGGATCAAAACCATACTGGAGCAACTTTTTTGTTTCAATAAATGAAATGTTTTCTTCATCTGCATCTAATATTACTGAAATTAGTCTAGTATCTCCAAGTTTTGCTGTACTGACAAAACTATAATTACCGTTAGTTGAAAAACTAGTTTGTAAGCCATCAACACCTTGAAGTTTAATGTTTTCATTAAGGGAATATATCATTTTATTCGTATTGAAAACCTGGGAATCTTTGAAGGTAAATTGGTAAGAGGTTAGTTTCGTAATATTCAATACATCTGGAAAATCTTTTACTAATCGTGCTGCTAGTTTAGCTGCGTCTATCGCTGTTGTAGTTGATTGTTTATTTGTATTATTATTAATTCCAGTAGAGTTTAGAAATGGAGATGGTTGTAATAACTTTAGTTCTTTTGCTTTTTTATTCATTAATACTGTAAAGTTATCTTCATTTCCAGCAATGTGTTCTGCTAGGGCGAGTGCAGAACGATTATTCCCTGCCAGTAGCAATGCATGAAGTAAATCACGAACCGTTGTTTTATCATTCGATGTTACTTGTATAGGGCTTGTTTCTACTCGGAAAACTTCGTTACTTATTTGTACGAAGTCATCTAACTGTATTTTTCTATCATTTAGTTGCTCCAATACGATATATTCTGTCATTAATTTAGATAAAGCAGCTGATTGTACTGGAGTTTCTTCATTTTTTTTATAAACAATTTCACCTGAATTAGCATTTATTAAAATAGCTGATTTAGCTTGAATAATCGGACCATTTACATAAAGATAAAAATATAAAACGATAAGTGCAGTAATAAAAAAAGATAATAATAAAATAGCGAATTTCTTTAAGAATTGCATAAGCGATCCTCCTATTATGACATCAATAATAGTATTGTAAAAAGGAATGCTTAATTAGGAAGAAAGAAAAGGTAAAGAATTTCTAAAGAATTATAAAGGATTATTAAATTTAGGGTAATTATGGAAAAAGTTCAATTTCTTATATGGTAAGAAATTGAACTTTTTATTTGTAATATTAACATTTGTATGGGAGTAGTTTTACAGTGAATGTTGTTTTTTCGTCATCACTATATACTTCAATTGTTCCTTTATGCAATTCGACTATACTTTTTGCAATTGCTAATCCAAGTCCAGATCCACCAGTGTTTGTAGAGCGAGATTTCTCAACGCGATAAAAACGTTCAAAAATATGAGGTAAATCCGTACTAGGAATAGGTTGTCCGTAATTTGTTATATCAATTGTAATCATATTATTGCTTTCATAAGCAGTAAGGTCAATATAGCGACCTTCGCTTCCATAAGCGATAGCGTTTATAATAAGATTTTCAAACACACGCACTAATTTGTCACCATCAGCTAATACCATGAGCTTTTGAGACGGGAAAGAAGGCCGACATTCTATATTAGCTTCTTGAAATTGTATACGGAATTGAACAGTTAATTGTCCAAGTAACTCTACAATATCAATAGGAACAGAATACAAGCTTAATTCTTTATTTTGAACACGTGTATATTCGAACAAGTCATTCATTAATGCATTAAGACGAGTTACCTTATCGTAAATGACTTGAATATAGTATCGCAATTCCACTTCATCTCTATAATTATCATGATGGATTAAATTTACGTATCCAACTATAGAGGTAAGGGGAGTGCGTAAGTCATGTGATACATTTGTAATAAGTTCACTTTTTGCTTGTTCAGCTTGTCTTTCTTCATCAATGGAGACTTTTAATTGTTCAACAATTTCATTGACCCCGATTGCTAATTCTTCTAGATAATTATGATTTACAATAGAAACTTTATGATTGAAGTTTCCATTTGCAATATAACGAATTTCTTCTATCATTTTTTTTATACAAGTTTCATAATAAAGTTTTTTCTCGTGACGATAAAAAATGTAAAGATAGGATGAAAAAATAGAAAATAAAAACAAATAAGATACAATCATCATCCATAAAGACTCTTTAATCCCTTTATACTTTTCATAACCAAAAATTCGAATGAATTCTTTACCGAGTTCGGTTAGAGTAAGTGAACTTTCAATTACACTCGTAACGAGGCGATAAATAATTAATTCAGTAATAGGAGTGAGTGTGATAGCTAATAAAAGCCAAAAAATAAGTTTCCATTTAGGAATATCTTTTAATATATCAAATGCTTCATTTCTCAATTTTATAGCCAACTCCCCAAACAGTATGAATAAATTTTTCTCCATTTATTACTGTTTCAAGTTTATCTCGTAAGTTGCTAATATGGACCATTACCGTCTTATTTGAACCATAACCATCTTCATTCCAAACGCGTTCGAAAATTTCTTCTGAACTAAATACTCTTCCTGTATTACTCGCAAGTAAATATAAAATATCGAATTCAATAGAGGTTAGTTTAATGTACTCTCCATTTACTTTAACTGTATGATTATGTTTGTGTATTTCAACAGAGCGAATACGAATAATACCATCTTCATTCTTTTGCGAAGTAGCATTTTGGAAAGAGGATCTTCGTAATAAAGCTTTCACTCTAGCTACTAATTCTAATGGATTGAATGGTTTGATCATATAATCATCGGCACCTGTCATAAGGCCTAATATTTTATCCATATCTTCTGCTTTTGCACTAAGCATTAGAATTGGTACAGTATTATTTTCACGCACTTCCTGACAAACTTCTAATCCGTTTCGTTTTGGCATCATAATATCCAAAATCATAAGGTCAACTTCATATGTAGAAACCTTTTGCAATGCTTCATCGCCATCATAAGCTTTATAAATGTTATAGCCTTCATTTCGCAAATAAACAGCAAGTAATTCAACAATTTCTTTATCATCATCAATAATTAATATGTTTTTATTCATTGTGTAGTTCCTTTCCTTACAAATCATCAACATTACTATAATATCAAACATTTATGTACTTGTAGCGATGATTCTGTATAAAATTTCATGTAACGTATTAAAAAGGAGTAAAAAGATTAATATCGAATATAAAATAACAAAGATATTTAGATTCTACATTATAATGAAAGGTAGTTATAAGGGGGATTTTCTATGTTATGTAATGATAAATATTCATTTACTCCAACTGGAAAAATAGAAAATGATATTAAAGCTTTTCTACTAAAATATAATAAAGAGTTTACATATAAACATTCAATTCGTGTGGCAAATGAGGCAAAAAAGATTGCAGAAAAGTTTCACGTAGATAAAGAAAAAGCAGCAATTGCAGGATATTTACATGATATTAGTGGCATTTTTCCAAACGAGGAGCGGATTGCAGTTGCTGAAGAATTTGGTGTAGAAATAGTGGAAGCGGAAAGAAAGTTTCCTATGATTATTCATCAAAAATTATCGAGGGTAATCGCAAAAGAAATATTTAAAGTCGAAGATGAAGAGATTTTAAATGCAATTTGTTGCCATACAACGTTGCGTAAACATGCAACGAAGATGGATTTAGTATTATTTGTTGCAGATAAAATAGAATGGGATCAAAAAGGGACACCACCATATTTAATAGAAATAAAAAAAGGATTGGGAAAATCTTTGGAAAAAGCAGCTTTTGTATATATTTCATATTTGTGGGAAAGGAAAGATACATTGAAAGTTATACACCCGTGGCTAGAAGAAGCATATTGGGATTTAAAAAGAATTGTACAGTAGAAAGGACAAGGAAATGCAATTAAAAGAATATATGAATCAAACATTTCCAGAAGTTACATTAGGACCCTACTTATTATCTCAGTGGGAAAATCATTTGCATTTTGATTTCGGAAAAGATAAATATCAAATTGTAGAAGGAACCAACGATTTAAATATGGAATACTTTTCTCAACTATATACATATAATAAATTCTTATTTGAAGACATATTTTCAAAAGAAGATGTAGTGTTTGTAGTGACAAATGTTTATAGATTTAAAAAGGAAAACATAAAAACTCCACAGAAAATAAATGTATACAATAAATATATTAAGAAAAGAGATTTAAGATTTCATATAAGACAAGAAACATTACCGTTTCTATTTGAAGATGAAGAAGCAGATTTATATTGTACATATCAATTTTCTTTAAAATGTCTCGTAGAAGATATTAAGTATGAATCGCTTATACAAGCTGCTAATCATGAGGATTTTTCTGATTTGTATCCTCGATTTGGACGAAAAAAAGAAATTTTTTATCCAGATGTATTTCTCATTAATGCAACGAAAGATATTGTCATGTTTATGTATGATGATAGAGGATGTGAAGTAATTGCGAAGAATAAAGAAATAATACGAGATTTATATAAGAAATACAAAGAATGGATTCCAGATTATGAACGAGAAAGTATAGATAACATATTTAAATGACAATAGGGGAAGTGAAGCGTGTAATGAAACGTATTGCAATAGTATCTGCATGGGAACCAGAACTGACGTATTTGCATCAACATTATCCGAGTGAACGTGTTGAAAAAAGAGCAGCTTGGGAATTTCATTTTCATACTATTAATGAGCTGGAAATTATATCAGTTGTTACTGGTGTCGGTAAAGTAAGCTGCGCTAGTTGTGTACAATTGTTAATTAGTGAGTTTCAGCCAGATGAGTTGTTTATGACAGGAATATGCGGAAGTTTATCAAACAAGGTGAAAAACGGTCATATTGTAGTCGCACTAAACGCAATACAACATGATGTTACTGCTGCTGGTTCAGGGGAAGATGTTTTTAATTTATATAACGGTAGAACAGCACCTATTGAAACAACAAAATCACTTGTAAGAAGAATAAAAAAAATACGATCGTATGATCCGATACATTTCGGTACATTTTTATCAGGAGATCAACGTATTCGTAGTTCGGAAATGAGATATTTACTCCATACTGTATATGGAGCATTGGCAGTTGATCAAGAAGTAGCAGCTTTCGCCTATGTATGCCAAATAAATAAAAAACCATTTCTCTGTTTAAAAGCTGCTTCAGATCAAGCAAATGATAAAACGAAAGAAGAACAAAAAATCTTTAAAATGCTAGCATGTGAAAGAGCATGTGAGCATTTAATTGCTTTTTTACGTGTTTATGAGGTTAATGTAGTAAATAATAGATAGTTTGTTATAAAACAAATCAATAGTGAGTTATATGTAGGGAAATGTCCGCTTATTTCAAATTAAGAGCTGAAATTTATAATAGATGGAATATATTATATGGGTACACGTTGAGTTTAATATAAGCAGTTGGAGGGCAATTTTATATGATTCAATATAAAAGGTGTAGTGAAGTAAATATTGATTTAGTATATGAAGCTTTTAAAGATGGATTTTCAGATTACATTATTAAGATGGAGGTTTCAAAAGAGGATTTTATACAACGTTTTTTGGGACCAGAAGGTAATTTGCTAGAACATTCTTTTCTTGCTTTAGAAGAAGGCAAACCTGTTGGCGTAATACTAGGTGGTATAAAGGATTATGAAAGTATAAAGACTATGCGCTGTGGAACATTAGCGGTTCATCCTAATTACCGCGGTATTGGTGTAAGTCAAAAATTATTTGAACTGCATAAAGAAGAGGCGATTCAACATGGATGTAAGCAACTTTTTCTCGAAGTCATTGTAGGAAATGACCGAGCGATTCATTTTTATAATAAGTTGGGCTATGAAAAAGTGTACGAACTTTCTTATTATAATTTAAATGATTTGACTAAAATAATGAATAAAGATTGTAAGGATAGTGAAGTAAAACAATTAGAATTTCCAATTTTTAAAGATGAAATTCAGAAATGGTTAAACTTCCATATAAATTGGCAAAATGATATTGATTATATCAAAAAAACAAATAATGTATTTTATGGTGCATATGTCGATAATGACTTAAAAGGCTCTCTATGTGTAAATAAACAAGGTAAAATTAGTTTTATTTTCGTAGACAAAGATTATAGAAATATTGGTGTTGGGATGAAATTATTACAAGTAGCAAGAGAAGAATTAAATTTATCAAGTTTATCAATTGGGTTTCCTAACAATAATTTACTGGAAGGTTTTCTTAAGAAATGTGGATTTGAAAAGAATTCTTTAGCGCAATATGAAATGTATTTATTACTCTAAGAGCGGAAAGATTTATTCTTTTCGCTTTTTATTTTGCTGTTATGTTGGTAAATGCTCCGCAACTATAATTTATAATGAGAGGGATTTTGTTTATCCTTAAGTTATTTTTTAAATTGTCAATTTCATGCTAATAATTTTCTTTGTATAATATTCTAATTTTATGTAGAATAGATACGATGGGAGGGGATGAAATGAATAATGGATTAAAGTTTAAGATTTTTGAATTGCATTGTCTCGTTCAAAAGACTTATTCTGATATTAAAATAGCGTGTAATATTGCTATTTATCAAGAAAACACTTCTAAATATTTAATTTCATTAGGATTTTTAAATAAATCATATATGACTTATATAGAAGCAAAAAGATTCTATCGCGAAAATGAAGAGCTTGTAAGTGTAGAATTTGATAATTTCTTTGATATGTATGATAAATTAGAAAACGAATTAAAACAAGTTATTTCAACTGAAGATAAAAATCCTTCATTGCTACATAGCAGACTTGATCAGTTTCAACAGAAAGTTGAAAATATAAATGACCTAATAAAAGTATTGCAAAATGCTCGTTAATGAATGCTTTTTTCTTTTTTGTATAGAAATTATGTATTAAAAACATTTTAGGGATATTACATATTAAAGAGGTGGCTTTTGTTGATTACAAAAGTCATCTTTTTATGTTAGGAATAGATTGTATACATTTTAGCAGTTTTATATAAATAATAGAAATTTATACGAGGTAAATATCATGGGAAATAAAAAAGAAATAGCTATAGTTGCATTAACTACAGGATTCGTTTTAACAAGTGTAACACTATATGGAGTAGGTCATGCAGAGGAACCTGGTCAAATGCAAGTTGAAATTCAAGAGGATTCGTTCCGTACAGGTAATCTGACACAACCATCAAAAAAGGCACCAGAGAATGTAGTGAAAGATGCACTTAAGGAAAATACGGAGCATGCTTTGTCTCCAAAACAAGTTAGTGCAGAAACAGGAGTAGATTACAAAGTTCTTCAAAAACGTGGTTCTTATGATGGAACTACACTTGTGCGCATGCAACAAATATATGAAGGAAAAGAAGTATATGGCCACCAGTTGACTGCTCACGTAGATAAAAAAGGTATTATTAAAAGCATTTCAGGAGCTAGCGCACAAAATTTAACACAAGAAGATTTAAAGAAACCTATTAATTTATCAAAAGAAGAAGCAAAACAATATATTTATAAAAAGTACGGAAACGATACTAAATTTATTTCTGAGCCAGAAGTTAAGGCAGTTATTTTTGTTGATGAAAATCATGGGGAGGCTAGCAATGCATATCAAGTTACATTTGCTGCTACAACACCAAATTATGTATCTGGAACTTATTTAGTGAATGCTCATAATGGTGAAATGTTAAAAGATATGGTACAAGAATCAAGTTTGAAAATAAGTGAAGAGTATGTTGAATCCGTTAAGGAAAATAAAACTAGCAATTTCACATCATTAACTGGAACAGGAAAAGATGATTTAGGCGTAACTCGTACATTTGGTATTTCTAAACAGACCAGTGGGAATTATGCACTTGCTGATTACACAAGAGGACAAGGAATTGAGACATATGATGTAAATTATAGAGATATTACAAATGAAGAAAGTTATTATCCTGGTATACTAGCAACTAGTGTTTCAACAACATTTAATGATCCAAAGGCGGTAAGCGCTCATTTCTTAGCAACAAAGGTATACGATTTTTATAAAGAAAAATATAAGCGTAATAGTTTTGATAATAAAGGAAAAAAAGTAGTTTCAGTTGTACATGCATGGGATTCTGGAGGAACAAATGATCCTGAAAATTGGGAGAATGCATTTAGTACTAATATTAATAACATTAGTATGCTTTTATATGGAGATCCTATGGTAAAAGCATTCGATATAGCGGGTCATGAATTTACACATGCAGTTACATCAAGTGAATCTAACCTTGAATTTTCAGGAGAATCTGGGGCAATTAACGAGGCATTATCGGATATTATGGGAACGGCTATAGAGAAATACATAAATAATGGGGAATTTAACTGGACAATAGGAGAACAAACTGGATCGACTTTTCGTAATATGAAAAATCCAACTGCAATTAATTTTTCAGAAGGACTACCGTATCCTGATGATTATAGTAAATATAATGATTTAAATGGAGAGGATTATGGAGGCGTTCATTTTAACTCAAGTATTATTAATAAAGTTGCGTATTTAATTGCACAAGGTGGTACTCATAACGGTGTAAATGTAAATGGTATTGGTGAAGATAGAATGTTTGATATTTTCTATTATGCAAATACTGATGAATTAAATATGACTTCTAATTTCTCTGAATTGAAATTGGCATGCCTTAAAGTGGCAACTAATAAATATGGAGCGAACTCAATTGAAGTTCAAGCAGTCCAAAATGCTTTTGATGCGGCAAAAATTACAGGAACGGTGAAAGAAAACGAAAAAACAGCAGAAAACCAAGCTCCAGAGTTAACTGTACCGTTTACGATTACACTACGTGTAGGTGATACGTTTGATCCAATGAGAAATGTAAAAGCTGTTGATAAAGAAGAGGGTGATTTAACAAATAAAGTAAAGCATAAAGGCGATGTAGATACTTCAAAACCAGGTACATACATTGTGGAATACTTGGTCGTTGATTCCCAAGGGAGAAATACAACGGCTAGACAGACTGTAATTGTAGAGGGAAATGGAGAAACATCAGATTTAGAACCTAAATTAACAGTGCCTGTTGGAGCGACAATTCATGTAGGAGATTCATTTGTTCCAATGGCAGAAGTATTAGCTATCGATAAAGAAGACGGTGATCTCACTTCTAAAATCAAAGTTGATGGTGAAGTAGATACAACTAAAGCCGGTACTTACGTATTAACGTACACGGTTACAGATTCTAAAGGTCATGAAGTAACGGCGAAGCAAACTGTAACGGTCAAAGTTAGAGAAGAAGTTAAAAATGATAAACCAATACTAAAAGTACCTGCTACAACTTCAATTACTGAGGGTGATCAATTTGATCCATTGGTAGGGGTATCAGCTACTGATAAAGAGGACGGTGACCTTATTTCTAAAGTAGCGTATGAAGGAACTATAGATACAACTAAAGCTGGTACTTATGAAATAATATATAGTGTTAGAGATTCCGTGGGTAATGAGGTAAATGCAATACAAAAAGTATTAGTGAAAGATAAAGAAACTAGCAAAGCTAATGGCCTTGCTAATAAGGAAAATAAGAGTAATATCTCAAACAACAGTAATAGCGATAAAAAAGAATATACATATAAGGAGCTTCCAAAGACGGGTGTAAGTACAACTAACAGTGCAGCAATCGGCATATTGATGATTATTACAGGCACAGTACTCACTTTTGTTCGCAAATTTAGAAAGATACAAAAATAATAGTAGGGATCATTCGTTTGAAGAAAAGAGTTCATTATTCAAAAGAAATAAAATAGAAAGTAAGTAAAACAAAATATGGATTTTTTACTTAATAAGATTTTAGTAGTTAAGCGGTGCATTTGGCTTCTATAAAAATTTGTAGTTGGATCATGTTCTGTCTACAAAACTACATTACATAAAAAACACGTTACTATTCTCATTAAAATAAAAGAATAGTAACGTGTTTTTTGGTTTGGAAAAAGCATAAATCCTATAGTTCATGAATCTGGGAGTGCTTCTAATCTGCCATTGATGAGTTACTGAAAACATTTTGTTTTAATGGAAGTTTCACTCTAAATGACAACATGAGATTTTCGATATTTACCAGGTGTTTCATTGGTGAATTTTTTAAAAATTTTAGTGAAATAACTTTGATCGCTAAAATTAAGCGAAGCGCATATGTCTGATAAAGGATAGGTGGTGAAAGTTAATAATTTCTTTGCTTCTTCGATTCGTTCACGTTGAATGTACTCAATTAATGAAATACCGACTTCTTTTTTAAATAATATAGATAAATAATCTGAATTCACATTTGCAAATTTAGCAAGTTGTTTAACAGATATTGGATTGTAAATATTTTTAAAAATGTAGTTTTTACAAATAGCAATAGTCTGTGAATATTGCTGTGTTTTTTGTGCCTTTACACGGTCTGCAAAGGTACAAAAAGCATTTTTTAATAAATCCCAAACAGATTCTTTGTCTTTTGAATCTTCTGTTCTTTGAATATGTAAATCATAAATTTTGTAAGCAATCCCAGATGGAAGTCCCCCTTTTATCGCATATCTAGTAGCGAGCGTGATGGATGAAATACAAATGTTTTTATGACGTCTTAATTGATGGAATGAAGATAAAGATGAAAGAGTCTCTTGTTGGAATTCGTAATAATATTTGAGTACGGTTTCTTTATCCCCTTCTTCTATAGAACTAAGTAGTTGCTGCTCTATATATAAATTATGATAAATAGATTCGTCTTTTTGCATTGAAATATATACATCTTCGTTTAAGATGCTGCTATGACTTATATGAAGTGAGTCACTGTTATTTGAAAAGGTGCTTACATCTGAATTTTTTTTATAGAGAATGTTATAGAACAATATCGCTATATTTACAAAAAAATTTTGATCTTTGACTGACAATGAAAAATAATGGTCTCTTGTTCTTTTATAATTTGGAATAAAATTAAGGTTACTATCCGCTTTACTTGTAGAAAAATTTACATGTGTCAAGGGCCCAATAATAACAGTACCGTTCACCATATAATCGCTCTTTATGTGAATTAAAATAAAGTGCCCTAGATATTCGTGAGTTCTGAAGATGGGGGAATTATATGTATCATTTCTCTGAAAAAGCATATGTAACTGTTCTATTTTTGATGTATATAACGAATGTGAATCATTTTTTGATTTAAATTCTAAAAGAATATTTTTGTTACAATCTAAAAAACAAACTGGAATTTCGAAAGATTGAAAAAACATATTGCAAATGTACTCTATCTCAACTAGACTGAGTTTTTTAGTCATATTCTTCCTCCTTACAGTTATGCGTAATAGTTAAATAAACATATATTCCTTTTTCATAAGTAGATACGGAAAACCTTTATCAATAAAAAATATAAATAAAAGTTATAAACTTCTAAGAATAATACCATAATTTAACATGAATAGCACATATTATTTGAATATACAGGTAATAGTTTTGGACAGTAACGTAAAATATGAATCGTCACACTTATTTGTTGGTTATTACTTATATGTATTAAAAAATGATTAAGATTGGATTTTAAATAGGGATAGGAAGTGAGAAATGAATAGATTGACAGTAAGTGACTAGTCGAAATTAGCAGTGAAAGCTATTATGTAACAAATGTAATGATTCTTGAAATAGGGATATACGTGTAATTTAGGGGAGAAAATTACATATATCATGTGGAGAGACAACGTAATAATAGAAGATAAGAAAAGTGAATAAGTGATTGTAAACAATGGATTGTTGGACGACTATGTTTTATGTTATTCGTTTAAATCTGATACTTGGCACACTATTGCTTTTAAGAAGGTAATAGTAATAAAGAAATTTTTAAAATGATAGAAGTAGTAAAGGGGATAAGAGAAATGAAAAAAATATTTAGTGTGCTTTTAGTGTTATTCTTAACATTTTCTACATGGTTTAGTGTATTAGTAAAGGCAGATTCACCATCTAAAGGTACTTTAACGATTCATAAGTATGAACAAGAAAAAGATGGAGCGCAGGGACTAGAAGGTGACGGTTCTGCAAATCAAGAGGTGCCAAAAGATGTGAAACCATTAAAAGGTGTAACGTTTGAAGTGAAAAGGGTTGCTTCTTTTGAAAAAATTTCAAACGATGGGAAAATCGTAAAAGAAGACGTGAAACCTGTAATGGGAGCCACTCCAAATCAAGTAGTAACAGATGATAACGGACAAGCTGTATTAAAAGATCTTCCGCTAGGACGTTATGAGGTGAAAGAAGTGGCAGGACCTCCACATGTGAATCTAAATCCCAATACGTATACAGTGGATATCCCATTAACGAATAAAGAGGGTAAGGTGCTAAACTATGATGTTCACATGTATCCCAAAAATGAGATTAAACGTGGTGCAGTGGATTTAATAAAAACTGGTGTAAATGAAAAAGCATTAGCAGGTGCAGTATTCTCTTTATTTAAAAAAGACGGTACAGAAGTGAAAAAAGAGTTAGCAACAGATGCTAATGGCCATATCCGAGTGCAAGGATTGGAGTATGGAGAATACTATTTCCAAGAAACAAAAGCTCCGAAAGGCTATGTAATAGATCCAACTAAACGTGAGTTTTTTGTTAAGAACTCCGGAACAATTAATGAAGATGGAACTATTACTTCTGGTACAGTAGTTAAAATAGAAGTGAAAAACTATGAAGAACCAACAATTGATAAAAAAATTAACGGAAAATTGGAAGCGTTACCAATAAATCCGTTAACTAATTATAATTATGATATTAAAACATTAATTCCAGAAGACATTAAGGAATACAAAAAATATGTGGTAACAGATACTTTGGATAATCGTTTAGTGATTCAAGGAAAGCCAATCGTGAAAATTGATGGAGCAGAAGTAAATGCAAACGTTGTTGAGGTAGCTATAGAAGGTCAAAAAGTAACAGCTACAGTAAAAGATTTCACAAAATTAGATGGTAAAAAAGAATTTCATTTGCAAATTAAATCCCAAGTAAAAGAAGGAGTACCATCTGGTTCGGAAATTTTAAATACAGCAAAAATACATTTTACAAATAAAAATGATGTAATTGGAGAAAAGGAATCTAAACCTGTAGTTGTTATTCCGACAACTGGAATAATTGAGTTAACAAAAATTGATAGTGCTAATAAGAATAAATTAAAAGGTGCAGAGTTTGTACTTAAAGATAATAATGGAAAAATAGTTGTCGTAGCAGGAAAAGAAGTAACAGGTGTATCAGATGAAAATGGTGTTATTAAATGGTCTAACATTCCATATGGAGATTATCAAATTTTTGAAACGAAAGCACCGACATATACAAAAGAAGATGGTACAAAAGCTTCTTATCAATTATTAAAAGACCCCATTGATGTAAAGATTAGCGAAAATAATCAAACGGTTAAATTAACGATAGAAAATAATAAAAGTGGATGGATTCTTCCGGTAACGGGTGGTATAGGAACGACTCTTTTTACTGTAATAGGCCTTACTTTAATGCTTACAGCGGCATTTGTTTTCTTTAGAAAAAAGTTTGCTAGAAATTAAGATTTTAGGAACATGTAACTATGGGAAAAGGGGAGAAGCAAAATGCTTCCCTCTTTTCGATATTTAAGCATATACAGAGGTGGAAATATGAAACGAAATCTTGTTTTGGGAGGTATTTTTTTATTTGGATTAGGTATTTTTTTATATCCTACTATTAGTAATTGGTTGGCGACCCGTGCACATTATTCTGAGATTAGCTCTTACGATAAGAAGATTAAAGCATTACAAAAGAAAGAAGTCGAACGTAGGGAAAAAGAAGCAGCCGAATATAATAAACAAGTTCAAACTTCTGCGAAAACATTTACAGATCCATTTTCTGAAAAAAAAAGTAATCATCAAGCGTATGCTGATGCGTTAAATTTAGGAGATGTAATGGGGTATATTGAAATATCGAAAATTAATATAAAACTGCCAATCTATCAAGGGACCTCTGAGGAAGTATTGAGTCGCGGGATAGGTCATTTAGATTTTTCTTCGCTCCCGGTAGGTGGAGAAAATACGCACACTATTTTAACAGGGCATCGTGGTTTACCATCAGCAAAATTATTTACAGATTTAGATAAGTTGAGAAAAGGAGATCTTTTTTATATTCATTCTTTAGACAAAGTTCTTGCTTATAAAGTAGATCAAATTAAAGTAGTGTTACCACACGAAACGGACGATCTACAAATTGTACAAAATAAAGATTATACAACTTTAATTACGTGTACGCCTTATGGAGTAAACACCAATAGATTGCTAGTTCGAGGTGAGCGTGTGGAGTTAAACGAGAAAGAAAAACAAAAAGTGAGTACAGAGATAGTTATATTTAATAAGTGGACTGTAATAGTTACAATCCTATTGTTATGTGTGTTTCTAGTCGAAATTTATAAGAAAAGGTTTACTTGATAGAATGTATTTATTTATCCTGCATTAATGGGAAGTGGGACCGGAAATTCAAAGATAAGTAAAGAAGGTATATAGGAGATGAAGTAAATCATCATTAATAAAAATTTCATTTTATTCGACTATAGAAAAAATACGGTAAAGGTGGGAACAAAGGAATTGAGGCTACGATTAAAGCTGGTAAGTATTCATTTTATTGTTTTGTTAATGTTAAGTGTAAGTTTTGTCGTATATGTACCAAAAGAAGCATATGGATCCACGACTAACTTAGAAGGTCTAGGAGATATATCGCGTTATAATGCTGTTGTCTTTGGTAACCATAAAGCAATAGGTGGCGACATTGAAGGAGCAATTGCAGTTCAAGGTGATATGGATGCATCGGGGTATACGATTGTAGGTGCTGCAGCGGGAACATCTAATATAGTAGGTGAAAAATGGGGTGATGAGGGATATCCGTCCTTGTTATTGTCTGGAAAATTTAAGAAATCAAGAGAAGAATCTTTTATCATTCAAAACGGAATAGTCGTAATGACAAAAGAGAGTGATCCAGATCGCATCATACACTCCTCTTATGATCGTATCGTTTATAAAGAAAAACTAGAAATTGACGCGAAATTTAATGAATTTCGCAATATAGTGAACCAAGTCAGTAAAAATGCAGGTCAATATAAAACGAATACCCCAATTCCAAATATGAGTCATGGAATCGGAAAAGATATAAACAATCCTAATATTTATGTTTCATCAGAATTGACAGGGAAAATTAATTTAGATATAAGAGATGTATTTTTACCAAATGCTAAGGACAAAGATTTTATTGTAATGTATTCGGATGCGATAGAGGTTACATTTAAAAATGGGGCTATTCTATATGACAAGAACAATATTGGAAGGGCTACGGATATAATTCCCACATCACAACCCTATTCTCCTAATTCACCATTTACTGAGCTATACAGTAAAATGATTTGGGTTTTTCCTAATGCGAAGAAGATCACAACAGAAGGATATGGTGTTGTTGGGAGTGTGTTTGCTCCCAATGCTGTATTAGAAACAAAAGGCGGTTCGATTAATGGACAAGCATTTGTCGGTGCGGTACAACAAACTGGTGGATTTGAGTTTCACAATTTCAAATTTAACTGGAAACATTGGAACAAGCCTAGTACAGGAAAAGTAAAAATAAAAAAGGTTGATAGTAATAATGATAATAAAAAATTGGAGGGAGCAAAGTTTAAAATTGAAGATTCAAAAGGAAAAATAGTTGGAGAACTAGTAACAAATGAAGAAGGAGAAGCGATATCAAAAGACTTACCAATAGGAAATTATACTTTAGTGGAAAAAGAAGCACCTAAAGGTTACGAATTATTAAAAGATAACATAACTGTAAAAATAGAAAAAGATGCAGTAGTAGAAATTAAAATAGGAAATAAGAAATTGCCAGATCCAATGGGGAAAATGAAGCTTGTGAAAGTAGACATAAGTGATAAAAATAAAAAACTAGCAAGGGCAAAGTTTCATATAGAAGATTCAAATAAAAAAGTAGTTGGAGAACTAGTAACAAATGAAGAAGGAGAAGTGATATCAAAAGACTTACCAATAGGAAACTATACCGTAGTGGAAATAGAGGCGCCTAAAGGTTATGAATTATTAAAAGATAAAATAGCTGTAAAAATAGAAAAAGATACAGTAGTAGAAATTAAAATAGGAAATAAGAAATTGCCAGATCCGACTGGGCAATTTGAAATTGAAAAAGTTGATGATATGGATAGTGAATTAAAGCTAAAAGGCGCTGTATTTCAAGTGTTAGATAAAGAAGGGAAAGAAGTTAGTAGATTAATAACGGATGAAAAAGGAAAGGTGATTTCCAACCAATTAGCAATTGGAAAGTATACGATTAAAGAAATAAAAGCACCGAACGGATACATGTTACTTAGAGATTCAATAGAAATAGAAATTACAGAAGCAGTAAAGACACAAAAAATAACAGTGAAAAATGCGAAGAATAACTGGGTAATTCCTAATACTGGTGGGAGCGGAACAACAATTTTTTACGTAATTGGTATTATGCTAATGTTTGCTGTGCTATATTTCTGTAAGAAAAATCGTATATTATGAACTAATTTTATAGAGTTAGACAGATCGTTACGTTAGAGAGTTTTTAGGACATGAGTTCGGTATTGTACTGGACTCATGGTACTAAATTTGTTAAAGGAGGAAGGATAATAGTAAACATAGAATATATTAATGAATTAAAATATTTAAGAGGTGAACATGGTGGCAATAAAACAAGACGAAATTAAGGTAGTTGTCGGAGCTGGAGTGTTTAATAATAATCCAGGTTGGATTCAAACGCAAGAAGATGAACTTAACTTACTAGATAAAGCTACGTGGGAAGAAAGATTTGAATACAACTCTATTTCAGCTATTTTAGCTGAGCATGTATGGGAACATCTTACTTTTGAAGAAGGTGTAAGAGCAGCTGAAATTTGTTATGAATTTTTAAAACCATCTGGTCATATTCGGTGCGGAGTCCCTGATGCATTCTTTCAGGATGAGGCATATCAAAATATAGTTCAAATAGGGGGCCCCGGTCCGAAAGATCATCCAGCAGCAAGTCATAAAATCGTTCATAATTATATAACATTAACGAAAATGTTTGAAACTGCTGGATTCGAGGTAGTTTTACTTGAATATTGTGATGAAAATGGTCGGTTTTATTACAACGAATGGGATGCAAACGACGGTGTTATTTTCCGTTCGAAAAGGTATGATTCTAGAAATAAAGGCGATAAACTTGGTTTTCCATCGCTAATTGTCGATGCAATTAAGCGTTAATCATTAATCATTCCACAAAAACAGGAGTTAATCCTATGATTTCATAAGTCGCAAATGCGGCTTTTTTTATTTGTACGTAAATCTATATTTAATTTTCAATATTATATAACTCGATTTAGAAAATATTTAAGTTTTTCTCAGCACCATTCACTTTAAATTAACACTTCGTTGTTATAAATATTTATTTTATATTTATATTCGTGTAAAATGAAGTGAGAACATACATTCTATATAAGGAGGCAATCAAAATGATAGCTGAAATTGGGAAACTAACTGATGGATATATTGTAAAATTTGAACGCGAATTTCCATATACGGTAGAGGAAGTTTGGTCTGTATTAACAGAAAACAGTAAGCTGAAAAAATGGATGTCCAATTTACAGATTGAAAGCCTTAAAACTGGTGGAATAATAAAGTTCGACATGATGGACGGTTCATTCATAAACATTGATATTTTAGAGTGTAAACTAAACTCAGTACTTGAATTTACTTGGGATAAAGACCGTGTCCGATTTGAAATACATAAAGAGGAGAATGGTACTTTGTTACTTCTTAAAGAGTACATTCATGAATTAACAGATCATACACCGAGAGATATAGCTGGTTGGCATATTTGTTTAAATCTTTTTTCTTGCGTTTTAGAAGGAGAAGAGAAAGAATTTTCTAAAGATGAATGGCAACAATGGTTTGAAATATACAAGGATAAGATTCATGAAGTAAGAAGATAATTGCATAATAGGTAATATTCATTATGTAATTATTATATTGTAAAAATGCTTTTGTGAATAAATAAGAATAGAGGTTAATATGAAAGTAAATCAATTAATTGCTAATAACATAAATAAATTAGATGCAACTATACCGTTTAATAAATCGTTTGGAATTGCTGGTTTATCTGGATCGGGTAAAACAACGTTTTGCCAAACAATTGGTGAAGAATCAAAAAAACGATTAGTTTCTTTATTACCAAAGGCTGAATATCAATATTTATTTCCTAACATTATGGAAACAAATTTTAGTGCCATTAAGATGGAAGAAATGCCTTTAGTACTTTTTCTAGGAAAATCATCGATTTCGTCTAATCCGCGTTCAACGATTGGTACTCATACTGGTGTTTTTACAGAGGTTCGGGAAAAACTTGCTGAAGTATTTAATCTTTCTCCAGAGGTCTTTTCATTTAATAATCAATTAGGCTGGTGTACTGGTTGTAAAGGCCGTGGTACTACAAAAAATGTTGAGTGTAAAAAATGTAAGGGAAAACGTTATAGTGAAGAAATTGAACAACATGAAATTGATTTGTTGGCCAAGCCACATTCAATTTCAAATATTAATGATTTAAGTGTTGAATCTATTCTTTCACTAGCAAAAGAATTAAATATTAGTGAAGAAAAACAGCATATACTGCAAAATATTATTAATATGAACATTGGTTATTTAACATTAAATCGAATTATGGGTACGTTGTCAGGTGGAGAGTTAACACGACTTTATTTGGCTGAATTCATGGCAGTAAGTGAAAATGCTGTAATTATTATTGATGAGATTTCAGTTGGACTTGATCATGAAACATTATTACAAATTTTAGAAGAGATAAAACGATTAGGGTGTAAAAATCAAATTTGGCTTATTGATCATTCAGATACGGTACTAGATACAACTGATGAGCAATTGTTCTTTGGACCTGGTAGCGGAAAATATGGCGGGAAAATTGTGAAAGAATCACCAAGACCAAAGTCAATACTGTGGGATCGAAATAAAGAAATACCAACAGAATATTATACATTCTATGATTTATATTGCCGTAATATCCAAATGGAGGAGTTTCAAATTCCTAAAAACAGGCTTGTAACGGTTACAGGAGAATCAGGATGTGGGAAATCTACACTTGTCAATGAATGTCTAGCTACAGATTTCTTGAAAAGATATCCAAAAGATAAATTAGTTATGGTGGGACAAGACCGAAATCAATCAATTACAAGTCGATCAACTGTAGCAACTTTCCTAGATATTAAAAAGAAACTAACAAAGTATAGTGAAGACATTGATGATATTTTTGAGCGCTCGATTGAGGATATTATTGATGAACTTCCAAATGAAGATATCGCTTATAAACGTTTGAGCCTACTAATTAAATTAGGACTTGGCTATTTAACATTAGAGAGAAAAACACAAACATTATCGACAGGTGAGTTTCAATGTGTTCATTTAGTTTCGGAATTATTTGCAAACACTAGAAATCCACATACATTATTCATTTTTGATGAGCCTTCAAAAGGTTTATCACAAAATATTTTAAATCAATTTATCGATAGTATTAGAGGTATTCTGCAAGATGAATCAGTTTCTATCATTATGATTGAGCATAATCGTTACATGTTAGAAAGCTCTGATTATATAGTTGATTTTGGAAAAAGGCAGAATGAATCTGTAGAGCATTTGGATGTTGTTAATCATGAGGATTACTATCGTCAAAAAAGTAATGTGAATAGCACAGAGAAAATAAATATCTCTTCAATGCTTAAGCAGAAAAAAGGAGTTCACTATTTAGAAGAAAATCATATTAACTATTTTAAAAATGCCGAAAATGTTTATAAGGGCGGTATTTTAAAAAGTTTATCATCAATGGCTAGGTTAATTTATGGTGAATATGAATCTGATACAATCGCACCTGTTATTGCTATTGATCTTGAAAGACATTTATATAGTCAATATAGTTTCTTATATGAGATTGGTGGATTAATTAATCATATTGTAGCTTCTTATCCAATTAATAAAGATACGAGAAGTTTTGATTTCTATTCACAGGACAATCATTGTCCATCTTGTTCTGGACGTCTTCAAATTGAAGTTTTTGATAAAGATATTGCCATTCAAGATAAAAGTGTTCCATTTTGGGATGGGCTATTCGATCCAGAAATCATGAAGGTATTAAAGTTTTATCAGCATGAAAAAATAGAATTTCTATTCGAAGAAATAAAAAATGAGCTTGGTCACGATTTGTCAAAGAGCTATAATGATATGTCAGAAGAAGAAAAGCATACGTTTTGGTACGGATATTTTGAAAAATCATTTTATGATAAAAAAGGAAAGACACGTAGAACATGGGTAGGGTTTAATACAATTATTGGTGGATATATTGTTATTTCAAAAGCACCTATTAAAGAAGAAATTAAGAGTTCAAAAAAAATGATGAAATGTCCAATTTGTGAGGGGACGGTTTTAAATCATCATAAACCACTTAAATTTGGTAACGTAGATATTCGTGAAATAATCAATCAGCCTATTAATAAAGTATTGAAAACAGTTGGTGATTTACCGGCACTTGTTAAATTGAAGTCTATTGTTGGTGGCGATATGGTATTGACGGAAGATGTTTCTTTATTGCCAAGAAAAGCACAAGTTGCATTGAAAATGTTTGAATTAGAACAAGCAAGCTTTTCAAACTATGAAATGGTGTTACAAAATGTCTTACCATTCTGGGGCGAAATAAAAGGAAATATCGAATCCATTAGTGTTAATAATCAAGTAACTGTTTGTGATTTCCCTAATGTTTATGAAACGAGAGAAACCATTATAGATAAGTATTTCACAAATGGTAAATATAAAAAACTTACGTATGTATACGAAGCATTTGGATACAAAAAATTAGTTACCCAAATTAATAAAATTAAAAAAAGTAATCCATGTCCATTTTGTAAAGGTAAGAAAGTGATAACCGAAGATAATCTACATGATGGTGTCTTTAAACTAACAATTCCATGTGTAACTTGTAATGCAAGTGGTATTAATGACGAAGGGTTAAAAGAAGTTGTCGAGGGCGTGGATGTACAAACGTGGTTAACTGGAAAAGCAAGTGATGTTGTGAATGAAAGCTTATTAACAGAAGCTGTTGGAAAAATACCAATTTTTAATCGCATACGTGAGTTGGATAAACGAGATATGATGGCGGTTTATGAATGTTTAGAGAAAAATAACTAATGATGGATTTGTCAATTGTAGTAGTCATAAAATAGGAATATAGATTTTTAATTATGTAAATATAACATGTTAAATTATCGTTTAAATCGTCAAAAAAACGATTGACCCTCACACAATGTCATTGTTTAAGATAAAGTTGAGCTTCAAAGTAGATGTAACTTATAGGAGGAAATCATGTTTAAAATAGGGGATTTTTCAAAACTATCTTCCATTAGTATACGAATGTTGAGACACTACGATAAAGTGGAATTACTACAACCAGTAAAAGTCGATGAGCAGAGTGGATATCGATTTTATTCAGCAGACCAATTAAAAAAAGTAAATCAAATTCAAACGTTAAAAGCTATGGGGTTTAATATTGCTACCATCAAAGAAATAATAGAATGCGATAATATAGATACCATAAAAGAGCAATTTTTAAATCGTAGTGCTCAAATTAAAGAAGACATGAATAACCTCCAAAAACAATTACGTCTCCTTGAAGACTCAATGAAAACGATGAGAGAGGATGTTGTTGAGATGAATTATCATGTTTCAATAAAAGAAATTCCAGAAAGAACTGTAGCTAGTGTTAGAAAGATTATTCCATCGTATAATTGCGAAGGTGATTTATGGAGTGTATTAATGCAAGAAATTCAAATGAAAAATATTAGTATTGCCCAACCGAGTTATAGTATTGCGGTTTTCCATGATCGTGAATACAAAGAAAATGATGTAGATATAGAAATACAGCTAAGTATTCTAGGTAAGCACGAAAATACAAAAGACGTTACATTTAAAAATATGGAATCGACTAATGTAGCTTCTATAACAGTTAATGGAAGTTATGGACAGATGACAGCTGTAAATGAGGCTGCGGCAAAATGGATTGAGACAGAGGGTTACAAATTAGCAGGCCCGATGTTTAATATTTATCATGTGAGCCCAGCGATGGAATCCGATCCTAATAAGTGGGTTACAGAAGTTTGTTATCCAATAAACAAATAAGTAATAAAAAAAGGCATGTTTTATGCCTTTTTTTATTTTATTAATATCTCAAAATATATAATTTTTTCCTCTTTACAGTTTTCGTATCGGACTACATAAGGCAATAAAGACTTCAATTATTTTAGTAAAAGCAGCTAAAGCAAATATAAATACAGGATTGTAGGCTGAAATAATTCCACCTACTAATGCCCCCAATGGCATAGATAATCGTGTAAGTACACGAGAAAAACCTAAAACACGTCCTTGCAAATTGGATGGAACAGTTTCCTGCCGAATTGATGTAACAATCGTATTCCATGTGATATTACATGTCATCGCGATACCGAAAGCAATTCCGGGAGCAAGCCAATATGTACTCCATAAAGCAAATGTTAATCCAAGCGCTCCACAAAATAGGAGTAAAGGAATAAGTATACCACGTCGAAATTTCTTTTCTAAAGGAACGGCAATTAAGCTTCCTAAAAGCCCACCTATTCCTATTAAAGTATAATTATAACCACTTTGTGCGGAGGTAAGATTTAATGTCGATAATAAATAATACATAAGTACACCTAAAACAGCACTTGCTCCAAAGTTACCTACCATAGCTTGAAGTGACAAAGCTATATTTAACCGATCATTTTTGAGCCATTTAAATCCATCAAACAAATCATTTAGTACATTTTGCAATATTTTTTTATCAGTATTCTTTTTATTTAAGTTTTTTATAGAAGGTAATATAATCACAGCAATTAATGTAGCAATAAATGAAAGAGCATTAATCCAAAGTACTTGAAAGCCGCCAATAAAAGATATGAAAAGCCCAGCTATGATTGGACCAAACAAACTAGCCAATTGATTAACCATTTGATATAAAGAATTAGCCTTCGTTAATGATGCACCTGCGATGTGTGGAATGACTGTAACTGTTGTTACATCAAAAAGCATGGACATAACTGCTAAGATAAAAGTAATTACGTATAAATGCCAGACTTCTAATATATGTAATGCATGTAAAATTGGTACGAGACTTACTAAAATAATATTGGTAATATCCGCCATCCAAAGTAACTTTTTTCGATCATATCGATCAACTAGTACACCAACTAAAGGGCCAAATAAAACGATTGGCAATACGTTTACAGCAAATAAAGAACTCATAATTACAGCTGAACCAGTTAATTGATAGGCAATCCAAGGCAGTGCAAAAGTATATAATGAATCCCCGATTCGTGAAATGAGTAAACCAAAAATAAAAATCTTGTATTCTTTTGAAAAAATTGTCTTGACAGTTAATCTTCGTTCTTGTACAAATTTCACAATTGTATGAACCACCTTTAGTAAAGAGGAATTTGAAAATAATCCGTCCAATACGTATTAAATATAGAATTCTGTAAGAAGTTGTTGAATCCTACCTTTATAAGGTTAATTTTATATAAAAGTGTAGGGAATAGAAATTAGGGCGGCTTTTATTGGATGAGGCGGTATGATTCGAGAACAAAAGGGGTTGCTGGATAAAGAGTTAATCTTATGACCTTTTCCGCAATTATTGTTGTTAGCAGAACTTTTGAAAGAAGATCCTACATTAATATATCCCTTTTTTAGTTAATAATAGCCTCCTTAATACTAGTTAATACAAGGAGGCATTAAATTTTTAATAATTAATGATATGTGTACCCTCCATCAGGAAATAATACATTACCCGTAGTAAAACTATTTTGCATTAAATATAGGACAGTATGTGCAATTTCATCATTATATCCAGCTCGTTGTACAAGTGAAAGAGATTTATAAGCTTCGTAAGCAACTAGTCTATTTTCATTTTGTTCATTTTCTCTTTGTATTGTTCCAGGAGAAACCACATTAACTCTAATAGGAGCTAATTCCACAGCTAAGGCCTTCCCTAAACTTTCAATAGCACCATTGCAAGCTCCATAAGCAGGCGCACCTTTAAGTGGTCTTTGACTAAAGGCACCGGACATTAACACGATCGATCCAGAGTTTGAAAGAAAAGGAATTGCATATTTTACGGTATAATATTGAGGCCAAAACTTTCCGATGAAGCTACTTTCAGCAATTTCCTCTGTAGAGGTAATTGGTCCAAGTGTATAAGAGGCTCCCGGTGTGAATAAATGATCAAAGTTCCCAACTGTCTTGAAAAAATTTTGTAATTGCTCTTTATTTTGATTATCCAATATATAAGTTTGAAGATGATTGTTATTTATTACTTCTCGAGCAACTTTTAATTTTTCTTCCGAGCGTCCGGCAATAATAACATGTGCGCCTTGTTTAATTGCTTGAGTTGCTGTTGCTAATCCAATACCAGAACTCCCGCCAATGATAACAATACGGCTATTTTCTAATGTAGTAATAGACATATTTTAGCCACTCCTTTAATAAAAAACTTTAGAATATAACTGTGCTATGCTTTTATTATTCGCTAAAAGGGAGCAAGTGAAAAGTACGCACTTTATATGTACATAGTCGCAAATTTCGTACTAATTGCTATTTATGCGGATAAGTAATACGAAAAATTTCTACATATTGTTTATCCCGCATTAACGGGCAGTAAAACTCTCACCTCAAAGTTAGGAAAATGCAAGGAAGTTAGGTAAGAGATCAACTGCCCGTAAAAGCCCGATTGGTTCAACTAATAATCAGTGTGGGATGAACAAAACCCCCACTGATTAAAGTTTCACTTTATGATATCTGAGGAGAGGTGAGAAAAATGGATTTACAAGAACCGAAGTTAAAAGGGGTAATAGCAACATTACAAATAATCGGTGGGAAATGGAAGCCACTCATTTTGTTTATTTTGCTAACAGATGGAACGAAACGTTTTGGTGAATTAAAGAGATTAATACCAGATATATCTCAAGGGACGTTAGCAAAGCAATTACGTGAATTAGAGCAAGATCAACTAATAAAACGCGAAATTTATCAAGAAATACCACCTAAAGTAGAATATAGCTTAACTGAACATGGAAAAACAGTCAGTACTGTTTTGGATAGTATGTGTAGTTGGGGAAGAGGGCATTTAGAATATATAGATAAAGATAAACCATAAAAATATTATGTAAACTTATTGTAGTTTGAAGGGAAATGTTGTTTTAATAATTTGTATTTTATAATATATAATTAAGGAGTGTCGTAGGTTATTATACATATTTAATTTATTTTTACAAAGGGGAAGTAATAAGATGAACGAATTAGAGTATAAAAGCTTCTATGATAAAGTAGGAAGATTAAATGGATGGGATTTTAGTAAAATAAAATGTGAAACTGTAGGAGATACATGGGACTTTTATAGTGAGGTAAAAGAAAGGTGTAAACCATCACATATTTTACTTGATGTTGGTACAGGCGGAGGAGAAAATGTACTTAACATAGCATCATCAGCTAAATTGTTGATTGGAATTGATAATTCTAACGGCATGATTGAAACGGCACATTCCAACTTGAAAAAATCAGGTGTACAAAATGTTGAGTTTCTTCAAATGGGTTCTGAAGCGTTAACGTTTCAGAATGCCCATTTTGATATCGCTTCAAGTTGTCACGCACCGTTTATAGCATCTGAGTTAGCGAAAGTAATGAAACGAGGTGCTTTTTTCTTAACGCAACAAGTAAGTGAGAATGATAAATTAAACCTGAAAGAAGCATTTGGCAGAGGACAATGCTTAGATGAACGAGATGGCACTTTAAAAGAAAAGTATATGGATGAACTTATTAGTGCAGGATTTGATCTCGTGCAAGTACGTGAATATGATGTTACTGATTATTACAGTACGTCTGAAGATCTCATTTTCTTATTAAAACATACGCCTATTATTCCTAGATTTGGAGAAGAGGAAGAAGATTTTATTATTTTACAAAAGTTCATTGAAACGAATAGTTCTGAAAAAGGGATTCGTACGAATTCAAAAAGATTTATGATTATCGCTGTTAAATTATAATATATTTTAGTGTAAAAGCTGCTTTTCTTTAAATGAAAAGCAGCCTTTTGTGTGGAAAAGAATACAGGAAATACTTGAAAATAATAGAAATAAATAAAGTATAAATTAAAAAATCAAAATATGGAGGATAAATGTTTTGAAACGTTACTATATTAGCAATGAAAAAATAAATGTACATATTACTGAATGGGGGAATAATGACAAGCCCGTTATCTTTTGTTTACATGGATTAGGTAGTACGAGTTTAAGTTTTATAGAAATTGCTGAAGAATTAAAAGAAGAGTATAGATTTATCTCCGTTGATGCACCTGGACACGGTAAAACCCCGCCATTTGAAAGAACAGAAGATTATGAGATGCACAATTTAGCAAAGTAGTTAAATGAAATAATAAATGAATTGAGAATCGAACACTTCTATTTTCTATCACATTCATGGGGAAGTTTTGTAGCGTTATTTTATTTGTTAAATCATCCAGAAAAAGTACAAGGAAGTATTCTTATTGATGGTGGATATCAAACAAAAAGGCTTCAAGAAGAAGCGTTGGAAGAAGAAATTGCTTATTATGAAAAGGACTTTGATGAATACGTTTTTAATAATTGGGACGAATTTTTCAAAAGTGAAAAAGAAGCTTATACTAGGTGGTCTTCATTGTTAGAAGTTGCTGTAAAGGATCTAGGGATCGAAATGGATAATAAAGTATGGTGGCATGCCAGGGGGAATACAGCTAGTAATATAATAAGAGGTATGCATAAAGATGAAACGATAGATATATATGAGAAGCTACCGGCTAATATTGTATTACTTCGAGCTACAGTCCCACAAGTTTGGGCGGATTATAGAGATAAGACAGTACATGTTTTTAAAGAGAAAACGGACAGTATAGTAAAAGTAATTCCTGATACTACACACATGTTGCACTGGGATAAACCAGAAATTGTTATAGTGGAAATAAAAAATAATTGGAGCTAACATATTCATACTAAAGTTGTAGTTTCTATATGAAAAATCCATCCTTCCGTTTGATTTTATCTATTTATAAGTGTAATACAATACGAATAGATAATAAGAAATGAGGGGGAATGTAAAGTGATTACACATATATCAGATATAAAACTACAAACGGTTTCTATAGAAGGGGTAAAACAAGTTTATAAGGACATATTATCTTTTCCAATAAAAAAAGAAACAGCATCCTTCATTCAATTTGAAGTAACACCTTATACAACAATTAGTTTTCAAGAAGTGTATGAACCAATCGCACCTGCACATTTTGCTTTTGAAATCCCATATTCAAAATTCCATGAAACAGCAAAATGGTTAAAGGACTCTGGATTACTCATTGTAAAATGGCAAAATGGAAATGTAATTGGTGAAGAGAATGGTCTATTCAATTTATACTTTAAAGACGGAGATGGAAATCTACTCGAAATTATCGCACATAGTTATGTTAAAGAGGATGTATTAGTACCACACTCACCTTTAAACATTTTATACGTAAGGGAAATTGGTCTTCCTGTTAAAAGTGTACCTGTTTTTACGGAATGGTTAAAATCAAATCTAAATATGAAAACGATGGAAGATGGGGATATTTTTAACTTTGTTATAGGTGGCACTGCATATATCGTCGCGACTTGGTGGCAGCGACCTTGGATTCCAATCGCGATGAAAGCCCTATCACCGAAAGTACACGTTTCTTTCGGAACACCAGACGTCGCATTTTTACAGCGAATCCAAAATAACTTTAAGAAAAATAGTGTATCATTTGAATGTAAACGTAATGAAGTATCATTTATTGAGCAAGGATATACATTTTCAATTGTGCATACATCAGAGTTTCATTCTGATATTCCTAAACAATTAAACTTACCGCTTTCTATTTAAGGATGAAAAGCGGTAAGTTTTTTGTATATTCGTGAAGAAGGTTTTAGCTAGGGTTACAGTGAATTTAAAGAGAAGTACAAGGTGTTATTTTAATTTATGTTAAGGGGAGAAATGAAGTGGTTTTAGGTAATCCAATTGCAAAAGGGAATACTGCAGAAATTTATTTAACTGATGATAAGGTTGTAAAATTATTTAAAGATTACCTCCCAGATACAGAGTCTATAAAGGAAGCAAAAAAACAAAAATATGCGTATTCATGCGGACTGCCAGTTCCAAACGTATTTGAAGTGACAAAGATACACGATAGACAGGCAATTATTATGGAATACGTAAAAGGGGACAGTGTTGGTTATCTCCTACTTAATAATTTAAATGAGGCAGAGCGTTATATCGGACTTTGTGTTAATGAGCAAAAAAAAATCCATGCTATACATGTGAATACAGATGAAATGGAGTTAATGAGGGAAAGGTTAGAGCGTCAAATTAAATCTGTGCATAAATTGGATGAACGCAAAAAGAAGGATATATTACAAAAATTAGATTTTATTACATTTGATTTTAGGCTATGTCATGGAGATTTTCATCCATTTAATTTGATTTTGAATAAGGAAGAGAAAGTGAAAGTTATAGATTGGGTAGATGCTAGTTCAGGTGATATTCGCGCAGATGTATTTCGAACATACTTGTTGTACTCACAATCTTCGGTAGAATTAGCTGAGATGTATTTACATATATATTGCAGTCGTACCGGCATATCAAGAGATGAAGTTTTTCAATGGGCTCCTATTATTATTACAGCTAGATTTTCTGAAAAAGTATCACCGCAAAATGAAGTGTATTTGAAAAGATTATTGAATCAGTACTTATAAGTCATAAAAAAGGTTGTCAGCTAATTAATAAATGCTGTTGTTTAACCAAAGTTTCCTTGCAGTTAAACAACAGCATTCTTAAATATTGATATAGGTATTATTATTTTCGATCTTCATCCTATAAAGGTTCATAATCCGTACTTGTTCCTCCGTTAATTCTTCTTTATCCCAATACATATGCATTAAGCTATATTCAAAAATCTCTTTTAATTTAATAAATAATGGAAACTTGTCTATCATCTCTTTTGGTAGTTCATTTTCCTCTTGGTAGCCTTCAAATAGTGCTTTTGTAATAGAATACTCATAGTCAACGATATTCCCATTTCCAGCAAATGAATATTCTATCGCACTATAAATAGGAACGGCTAAATCGAATATGTAAAAATGTTTTTGGAATGAATCCAAGAGAATATCAACTTAACAAAATGCCTAGTCAATCATTTGTTAAACTAAATTTAAATAAAGAAGGGGCGTTTAAAATGAATATTTCTAGAAAAATAGAGGTTGAACAGTTACGAGATAGGAAGAGTGAGCTATTTGATAAAGAGGTACTTAACATATTAAATGGTCAAGTTATGTATGAAGAATTTAAAAACGAAAAGCTAATGGGTGATTCTGATTATGCCCCATTTAATGAGGCAATGTGTGTGAACTCGGCTACTACTCAAGTTTTTAATGAAGAGTTTATTAAAACAAGAGCGAAAGGACATAACAGTTCAGTAGAAAGTTATATAAAAAAGGTTATAGATCCGTTAGAAAACCTTTTTACGAAAAAGTATAAATGTATTGTTCTATGGTTTGGTGAAGATATGTTTTGCCAAGTGAACCTACTTACCATACTTTCTCACCTTGAACAGTCTGCTTATGAAGGGAAGGTATACTTAAATAGCTTTAGAGAGGATGAATTTAAAGTAAATCAAATTGAACTTGAATTGGGGAATTATTCTTCTATATACAATGAAGTATTAGTAAACCATAAAAAGACCTCTCATAAAGTACCACCTGTAATGTATCAGGCTATAGACTTATTTTTAGAAATGTTAACAGAAGATAATGCAGTAATGAAATTCATCTCTAAAAATAAAGATTTATCAACTCGTGAATTATTAATAAAGTTGTTTTATCTTTTTCCAACAATCGGATATGGAGATACTCAGTACATAGAGCTGATTAATAAAATAAAGAAGAAAGCTACACCCAAAATATAGGTGCAGCTTTCTTCTTATAATTGCTCAAGTAATTCTAATTCTTTTTCTACAAATAGCATTAGTTCTTTAATTGTTTCACCAGAAAAATCAAAACGAATACCGGCTGCATCATACACTTCTTTTATAGATTGCGAGCTTCCTAGTGATAATGCCTTTTTATAATTTTCTAGCGCTTGCTTAGGATCCTCTTTATATTGTTTATACATTTGTAATGCACCAAGTTGGGCGATCGCATATTCAATATAATAAAATGGTACTTCAAAAATATGGAGTACAGGTAACCAACTCGTTGCTATCCAGTTTTCGTAGCCATCAATATGTATGACGCTAGACTGATAATGTTTTTGAAGTTGTAAGTATTTTTCATTTCTTTCTTCAGAAGTATGACTTGGATTTTCATACAGCCAGTGTTGAAATTGATCGACAATAAGCATAATAGGTAAATATGAAATAACATCTTTAAAGAAGTTAATTTTTGCTTGTTTTAAATCTTTTTTGTCTGTATAGAAGGTATCCCAATAATTAAGCGAGAATAACTCCATTGTCATACTGGCTAGCTCAGCTGTTTCAGCTGGAATTTCTATATACTGTCGTAATTTTAATGGTTTTATGAGTTCGTTATGAATGCTATGACCCATTTCATGTATAAAAGTGACAATATCATCTTGTGTATAATTTAAGTTCATAAAAATATAAGATAATTGTGAAGCTGGTAAGTACTCACAAAAGCCACCAGCTGCTTTTCCTTTGCGGCTTGTTAAATCAAGACAATTGTGTTTATACATTCGGTTTAAAAGTGCTGAAAATTCAACATCTAGTTTATTAAAGATATGAGTGCTCTTTTCAATTAAATCATTTTCATTTGTAATAGGTTTAAGTACTTTTTGATCTGGAGTTACAGCTGATACATCCCACGGGCGAAGTGTATCAACTTGCAGTTTATCTTTTTGCTCTAGCAATATTTTATCTTTAAGCGGCACAACATACTTACGTATCGATTCAGCTAGTTCATAGCAATCTATCGCTGAATAATCAAAACGCTCGTATTTTTTGAACATATAATCGCGATAATTCTCTAGTTGAATATTTTTTGCTTTTTGATGGCGAATTTCAATTAATTGATTTAATATGTTTTGGAGTTCTTTTTCAACAGATAAAAATTGTTCAGAAATAATGGTTTTTGCCTTTTTACGGGTGTCACGATTCGAATCTTGTAAATAGGATTGTAATTCTGTTATCGTTTTTTCTTCTCCGTCCCAAATTCCACTTAATCCTCCAGTGATTTCAAAGTACTCTGTGACTAATTTGTCTTCCTGTATTTCTAATTCGATATTTTCCTCACAAAATAACTTTTGAGCATTTTTTATTTTTGTATCTAATAAACCATATACGTTAGAATCTAATTCCATTCGAAAAGGTGACTCTAAATATTTATTATCCAATAAATTTTGGTACCGCTTTAAAAGTGGCTTTACAAATTGTTGATCATGTTCAAAAGTATCCTTTATTTCTTCATCATCCGTATTACATTGAAAGGCGATGTAATGTGATCTTAATTGTTCTTCGATGTCCCAAATTACTTTTGACTGCTCTTTTAACCAATTTTCAAGGTCTAGTTTTGAAGAAATCATTTTATTTAATAAAGTCGAAAGAGTTTTTTCCAATTGTAGTACATTACTAATATCAATCGTATTTACACGTTGCATTATATATCCCTCACTTTTTATTTATTCATAGAGATATTCTATTTATTAATTGTAATTTCCTTGTTAAGTGGGGGAAATGTGAAATAATGTTAAATTTAATAATTAAAGAAGGTATTTATATGTCAAAGTAAAAAGTTTATCGTAAATGAAAATATATGGAGGGGTGCTACATGAGAAAGAGAAAGAAGTTACTTGTGTTTTTATTTCCACTTGCTTTATTGTGTGCTTGTGAGCCTGAAATGGAAGAATCTAAAAGTGAAGATTCTATAGTTATGGGTATTGCTACAGCGACAGTCAAGCAGGAATCTTTTTTTAGTGCTGCTATATGGGATGAAAAAGCAAGAATAGTAGATTTAGAGATTGCTGATAGCGAAAATGCTAACGAAATAAAAAAAGAAATTAATAAAAGATTGCAAATTCAAGGCATTATGTCCTATAAAGTAAATATATCTCAAAGAAACAAGGAGATTGTAAATGCAGAACAAAGATGGCAGTTAGTTTTTGGACAGATATTTGATGACGTATTGAGAAAGAATGGATATGAAGGATTTGGTATTCAGCAAATAAATTATAAAAAGAATCAACCTGTTACCATTGATATAAAAACTAAGATTAGTGATGATGAAGTAGGGGCGAGAGAACTTGGACAGAAAATAGAAAAAGAAGTTGAAGGGGTACTTAAAACAGAAGAAGTAAAGAAATGGATTGAAAATGATTCATATGCTATTGGGATTTACGATATAGATGATCGGAAAATTAACTAATTGAGGAATGAATGCTATATGAATGAAAAATCGATATAATTAAATGTAGAATTACTGAAGGAGGTGTAAGATGTATAAGTATTTACATATTTTAAACGACATAGAAAATATGATTCAAAATGGAGAAATAAGAGAAGGAAAGAAATTACCATCTATACGGTCACTCGTTACGCAATATGAATGTAATAAGGCAACAGTTATACGTGCTCTTCATGAATTAGAAAAGCGTCACATTATATATTCTGTCCCTCAAAGTGGATACTACGTTGTTAAAAAATCAGAGAGTACTATAGAAAATAACGAGATAATTGATTTTGCCTCCTCAGCACCAGATCCAGATGTTTTTCCGTATTTAGATTTTCAACATTGTATTAATAAGGCTATTGATACGTATAAAAATGATTTGTTTGTATATGGAACGCCGAAAGGCTTACCATCTTTAATACCAGTTATTCAAAAACAACTAGCAAATTATCAAGTCTTTACAAAAGAAGAAAATATTTTTATAACATCAGGTGTTCAGCAGGCACTTGCTATATTAACTTCTATACCATTTCCGAATGGAAATGAAACTGTATTAATTGAACAACCAACATATCATCTATATATTGATTATCTAGAAATAAATAAAGTTCCTGTAATCGGTATTAAACGTACGAATGAAGGTATCGATTTGAATGAATTGGAGCAAATATTTCAAACCGGAAAAATAAAATTCTTCTATACGATACCGAGATATCATCATCCGCTTGGAACGTCTTATTCTAAAGATGATAAAGAAAAAATCACACTATTGGCTAAGAAATACAATGTATTTATAGTGGAAGATGATTATTTAGCAGATTTAGAAACTGATTCAAAAGCAGATCCATTATATAGCTTGGATAATTGTAGTCATGTCATATATTTGAAAAGTTATTCGAAGATTATTTTTCCAGGTTTACGGGTTGGAGTTGCGGTCATTCCACCATCCATTGCAAATGCGTTCTATACATACAAAAAGATACTAGATATTGATAGTCCGATGATTTCTCAAGCGGCTTTAGAAATTTATATAAAGAGCGGTATGTTTGAACGTCATAAAAGTAAAATTAATTCTTCCTACTATAATAGATCAATAAAACTAGCAGAAACATTAGAAAAAGTGCAAAATGAAGATCCATCATTATTTACATATAATAGACAAAACACATTTGGAATACACACCTGTTTAGAAATGCAGAAAAACATAGTTACAGAAACACTTATACAAAAATTAGGTGACATGCAAATAAGTGTCGATACTATTGATAAGAATTATATGAGGAATTTCCCTAAAGAAAAACTATTAAAATTAAATGTTTCGAATGTAAAAGAAGATAAGATTGAAGAAGGTATTCGTAAAGTAATTGGGGAAATCAAGCAATTAAGACAGTTTAATTTTCAGTTTAGAAAAGAATAATTTGAATTAGGGGTTTGTTTGGTTTTGAGGCGAAAAATCATTCTCTTGTTTGTATGTAGCGCTATAGTAGTTGGTGTAATGGCTGTGGCTAAATATAAAAAAAGAGATCAATGCATAGCAGTTGCAAAGTATTCAAGAGGTATTATCGTAGATCAAAATAACGAACCTATAACTAATGTGAAAATTTATGAAGATTCAATTGAAAGTAAGATGCGTAGTATTTCAAATGCACAAGGTGAATTTGAAATACCACATGGAGTTTGTGGTGAAATTGCATTAAAATTAGTTACTCAGAATGGGGAAGCCTATACGAGAAAATATGATAAGGATCATGTATAAGAAGAAAACTAAAGGTGAATAAAATGAAACCATTACAGAGAAAAGTAGCAGTTGTGGACGGAGCAACTATATATGTAACTGAATAACTATATGTTTTTTAAGAGCGCTCTTAGAAAAGAGTGCTCTTTTTCATTAATGTAAATATTTACTTAGCATCTTTTTAAAATGATTTTTATCATAATTTACATATTGCGTAGCTGTATTTCGTATTGGATCTCCGGCATAAAATCTTTCATACAATTCGTGTCTAGATCCTAATGGACTTCCAATGATATCCCAGGCCAACTTAAATAATTTTGTGCGTTGTTCGGCATCTATATTCGTTCCTTTAAAGTACTTTTTCAATAAATCAGCTATCGGACTTTGGAAGTCATTCGAGCTCGAAGGAAGTTGAATGAACCCACCTGCTCCAATTAATTGTAAAATTTCTATTGCACGGGGATAATATTTGGAACCAAGATTCCTTGCAGTTTCGATATATTTAAAATTCGGCAAATAAGTTTTCGTTTCATTTGTAGTACCTTCAACTTCTGCAGCAATTAAAAGTGCGCGAATTGTTTCGATTTGCATAATTAATTCCCCAAGCTTCTCTTGAACATACAAATAAGTAGTAGCACCGATCGCTTCAGCAATTTCACAAGCAATTGCAGTTATAAATTCTAGCTTTACTACTAATCGTACAATTGCTTGGTGATAAGCTAAACTACTAGAAGCTACATCTGACTTTATTGCCCATAACGCTTCAGGGTTGTTATATAGTAAGACTCGTTCCCATGGTACAAATACATTATCAAAGATTAATAGTGCATCCATTTCATCGTACTGTGAGCTAAGAGGGGAATCAACTGTAATTGAATGTGTATTCGCAAATGGTTCTCTACAAACCATATGTAATCCAGGGGAATTGGCTGCCACAATGAGAAAGTGAGCTAAATCTTTTTGCGTATCAGTCAGTTTTGCTAATGGATAGATTAATAAATCATTTGAATAAGGAGAAGCAGTACCAATCATTTTAGCACCACTTAAATAAATTCCATCAGAAGTTTTTTTCGTAACTCTTAGTAATCCTAAGTCGTTTGTATTCAACATTGATTCTGTAGATCGATTTATTTGTGGATCACGTTGAACTACGCTTAAGAATAAGTGATTATCTCTCGCTTCTTCATAATAAGATGTAATTTTATTTGGAAACTGTGCATCGAATTTTTTATAAAAATATTTTGATACGTACCAGCCAGTAAGTCTCGATCTTGCGTAATCAGATAGTCTACTCATTACACCGTCTGTAGCATAACTCCACGTTTCAAAAGCGGTTCTCCTCATTAATAATTCGTTATAGGAATTCGGAACTAAAAAGGCTGTATGAACAAATTCTTTCGTTTTTGGACTAACATATCCAACAGAATCTCTTCGTATTGGATCATCAAACAATGTAAATAAATTAGAAATGGTACTTAATGTTCCTGCAAAATGTTTGTCTGTAGTTACATCTACTTTTTGACCATAGAGCCAAACGTTACGACCATCTTGTAAGCTCTTTATATAGTAATCTTTCAAATTTTGCATATTTCCTCCTTCTAAAGACTATTCATATATTTGGACATCTTTTAATGGTGGGGAATATACGTGGAAAGTTATTACTGCTGAATCTGTAGCATTATACATTTTATGCACAGTATCTTTTTTTACTGTGAAAATATTTCCCTCTGTAAACTCTTCAATCCGCTCGCTATTATTTTCGTACGTTATATTTTGTAACGTACCATTGACTATTAGTATACATCCTACAGATATTCCATGATCGTGCACAAAGGTCTTTGCTTTGCTGGGGAAATTTAATACTAAAATCTCTACAAATTCAGATTGATAGATAATGTTCCTTCCGTATTCAAGATTAACTGGTGAAGTAATAAAAGGAGCTATTTTATGAAGTGAAATATTTAATGATTGAATAGTGTGTATTAAATTGAACGTATCGTAGTTACATAGGTTATTAAATGCCTTTCTTATGTTATGAATCAATTGCATGTACAACTTCCTCCTAAGCATTTGCAGTGAAAGAAAGTAATCTCCTATTATATCGTGTGTAGTCGATTACATAACATTGTATTGAATAAATTCAAAAAGGTGACTGGTTTTAATTGGGTAATATTTGCTCTAGACTACATGGTAATTAATTCCTTTTTTTATGGTATGCTTGAACTATAGCCCGCTTTCTATTGGAAAGGTGATGAAATAAATGGCAGTTCTTTTAGTGGATAATCTATATCAAATGTCTATTGTTTTACTGATCTTATGTTCATTTTGTTTTTATAGATATTTAAAGAAAATAAAAAGGGAAAGAAAGCTTACAGGTTTTGAAATTACGATGTATATCGTGACGCAACTTGCGTATTTCATTTGGGCGGCAACGACTTTTCTTAAAATGTTATCAGAATAGTAATCTTAAAGTATTAGACGCTGAACAGAAAGGTACAGGAGCATTAAAGGTATAAACGTGGGCAAGGGTAATTTATCATCTATTAGGTAAATAAATTTAGTCGAAATCTAGATGGATAACAATATTACTTATAACATCTTTATAAAAAGAGAGGATATAAATGGAACAATATAAGTTAATTGTAAAAGGGCCTAAACAACTTGAGTGGGAAACAAATGAAATTAAGGACATACAGGACGATGAAATTATCGTTAAAACAATCGCAGGAGCGATAAGCATTGGGGCCGAGTTACCACAGTATAATGGATCCGATATTACGGAAACGAATCCTTCTTATCCAAGAAAAACTGGATATGAAAGTTATGGTGAAGTAATTCAAATTGGTAATCAAGTAACACATGTAAACGTAGGTGATAAAGTAGTTTCTTTTTATGGACATGAAACGATAGGGATAGTTAAGGTACATAAAGTAATTCGAGTGCCTAGTTCTATACAACCTAAAGTTGCTTTATTATCCATTCTTTCATGTGATGCTGCTAAAGGAGTATTGAAACTAAACCCGCGACATGATGAAAAAGTACTTATAACTGGAATGGGAGTTATTGGTTTGTTCGCTTGTTATTTCTTAAAATACTATGTAGGCATTGAGCACGTGGATGTTGTTGAGCCTAATAAAAATAGAAGAGATTTTGCAAAGAAGTTTGGTCCGAAAAACATATATGATTCAGAAGAGAAAATAATAGAAACATATAATTATGGTTTCGAATGTTCTGCTACAAATAGTGGGTTCCATACTTTGCAAAAAGCTCTTAAAACTAATGGTAAAATATGTATACTATCTGTATGGTAATATAGAAGAACTAACATTAACTGCTAACTTTTATCAGAAAGAATTGCAAATCATTGGATCAAGTGATGGATACGATTATCAAAAGCATGCAGATTGGTTTTTTGAAGAAATAGGAAAAACACCATTTATAGAAGAGATCTTTCAACATGAAATACATTATACTTCACTCATACAATGCTTTGATGAATTGAGTTTAGGGATAATTAAACCATTAAAAGTATATGTTTCATATGAATAACGAAAAAAATGAGCAAATATTTGTCACATACCTTACAAATGTTTCGTCACATTTATGATTACTAAATGAGGAGGAACATATATGAAAATATTTGTAGCAGGTGCAACGGGTGTAATAGGACGTTCTTTATTGCCAATGTTAATAAAAAATGGGCATACAGTTTTTGCGATGATCCGTAATACTTCGCAAGTAGAAGCAATGAAAAAGGTTGGTGCCATACCAGTAATAGCTGATGTATTTAATAGAAAGGCTGTATTTTCTGTATTAGAAGAAACAAATCCCGATGTAGTTATTCATCAATTAACGTCATTATCTTCATGGGATTTTGAGGATAATGCAAAAATTAGAACAAAAGGCACTCGTAACCTTGTCGATGCAGCTAAAAATGTAGGGGTACAGAAAATAATCGCTCAAAGTATTTCATGGGCGTATGAACCAGGGGATACATTTGCGACTGAAAAAGATTCACTACATATTACTGCTTCCATGCCTCGACAAGTCACTGTTAATGGCATATTGAAATTAGAAGAAGCTGTTACTGAGTTACCTGAATCGGTAATACTTCGTTATGGCACATTATACGGACCAGGAACATGGTATGCGGAAAACGGATTAATAGCAAATCAAGTTCGTAATAATGAGATTATTGCATCAGATGGGATAATCTCGTTTATACATGTCGAAGATGCTGCAAGAGCTACTATGCTAGCCCTTAATTGGCCTTCAGGAATCGTAAATATTGTAGATAATTATCCAGCAACTAGTAAAGAATGGTTACCAATATATGCAGCAGCGATAGGGGCACCTAAGCCTAAAGTTCAAGATGGGAAAGATAGTTGGGAAAGAGGAGCTTCCAATAATAAGGCGCGTAAAGAGTATGGTTGGATACCTTTATTTCCATCATGGTCTGAAGGGTTTAACAACTTAATAGGTAAGTAAAACACAACTTTAATGGGAATGATAGTAAAATACACCATTAAAGGATTGGGTTATTATGAATATAATTTTGGAAAGTATTATATTAACTTTTACTGGAATAATTGTTTTGAAAATGACAGGTAGTGCATCTGTCAGCCAAATGACAAGAGCTGAAATCATTATAGTTGTATCAATCGGCCGTATTATTGTGGAACCTGTATTAAGTAGAAAAGTAGTCCCATCTATATTTGCGGCTATCATATTTGCAAGCATACTACTTATCATTCATTTCTTTGAATTGAAATCAAGGAAGGTGGAACAATTTCTAAATGGAAGTAGCATTATAATTGTTGAAAACGGAGAGATTGTAAAAGAGAATTTGATGCAGGCAAAAATGTCGGAGCAACAACTATATATGCAATTAAGAGAAAAAGGAATCCATGATGTAAAGAGTTTACAGCAAGTTACAGCGGAACCGAATGGTCGTATTGGTTATCAATTAATAAAAGAAGCACAACCAATAACTTTAGAAATGTTAGAAAAAGTATTAGATCGGTACAATATAAAAAGATAATTTCTCGTGAGAAAAAGCCAATACTATAACGGAAGTATTGGCTTTTTTATTTTTCTACAAATGTAAGGATTAATAAAATAGGGTGGATTTTAAACCAATCATTATAATAGATATAGGCTTATAATTGTGCTATATTCAATGGACTTATAGTGAATGTGGTAAAAAATTAATTTGGCATAGGTAGACGCAGCGTTAAAATTTATAAGTTTTTAATGTGATACTAAAAATGGATTGAAAATAAGGAGATAGATACATAATGGAATTTTGGGAATCAAGTTTTATCGAAAAACAAACGATGTGGGGATTTGAATCTACAGAATCTGCAATTTTGACAAAAGATTTTTTTCTTGAAAAGAACGTTAAAGACATATTAATTCCGGGTATTGGATATGGAAGAAATGCAAAGGTTTTTATCGATAATGGTATAAATGTAACAGGTATTGAAATTTCAAAAACAGCCATTGATTTAGCAAAGCAAAATGGACTAGAAGATATTAGTATCTATCACGGTTCGGTAAATGAGATGCCTTTTAATAACAAACTGTATGATGGGATATTTAGTCATGCACTTCTTCATTTGTTGAATGAACAGGAAAGAGAGGAATTTATTGAAGATTGTTATAATCAGTTAAAACCAGGCGGATATATGGTTTTTACAACTGTTTCTCAAAAAGCCCCAATGTACGGAAAAGGAAAACAGCTGGAGCAAGACTATTATGAAATAATGGAAGGCGTAAAAATGTTCTTCTATGATTCTGAATCTATAAAACGAGATTTTAATCAATATGGATTAGTACAAGTTTCGGAAATTGATGAACCAAATAAGAACGTGGTAAATAAACCTTCAATCAATTTTTTTACGATAAAATGTAAGAGAGAACTATAATTAAAAGTTATTAAGAATGATTAAAGATGTTTATATATTGATTATGCACAAATAAAAAGGACAAGCATATAATAGAAGTACCTATTAACTTTAAGTAACCTTAACTTTCTTTAATAGGATATCTCAAAATCCCCAAAAAGAGCACTTGCGGAAACAAGTGCTCTTTTATTTTTTGTTTCATAAATATTTATAGTTGCAAATTTCGTGCAATAAAAATAAATCTGAGAGAAATAATCATATCTTTATTATACGATTATTTTTGAACTACAAACGTTATAGCATTTGTTTTTAATTGAATGTGTCTTTCATCACGAACTATATTATAAGCTAATTCTTTTATTTCAACTTTTACTTCTTTCCATCCTTTATAAATGCTTTTTAATAGACGTATTATTTCTTCGGTTGGGAGATTAATTTCAATTAAAGCTTCTAATTCTTCATTCGTTTTTAAATCAATTTCTTGTATGTTAGAGTTAATAATCAAACAATTAATACCGCCGTTTTTTGTCCCTTTTTTCATAGAATGAAGCACGTTTTTAAAATTTTCTTCTGATTTGACATGTTCTAAACTTGATACTGCAACGATATAATCATAAGCGTTAGAGTCAATATGATAGTTTTCAATTGCTGCTTGTTCTGTTTTTATAACCTCGAATACATCATGTTCTTTGCTATAAGTTTGTAGCTTTGTTAAAGCGGAATTAAGTAAATCAACACATGTAACAGTGCCGCTAGTATTTCTTAACTTTTGTGCAATTGGAATGCTATTTCTACCGACGCCAGAGCCAAGATCAAGTACTTGCAAGTTGTTTTGTCCTTCAAAGTGATCCATCAAGTCCATAACTGTTTTAACCGGTTTGTACAGCCAAGAGCCAATTTCAAATAGTTTATATTGTTCATAGCAAAGGTCGTGATATTTCTTTTCTTCTTGTCTTATGTAATCGATACGGTTCACATTGTTTCAACTCCAATATTTTTATTGCAAAATTCATATGTAGGACAACCTTTTATATTTGTTTGAATTCGAAAAATACCACCAGCATATGGATACTCTTTTAATTCGTCATCCGTCATTCTTGTTCTGGCTGTTGTAACATATAAATCTGTTAAATTAGGTCCTCCAAATGTACATGATGTTACATATAAAGCTGGAATTGGAATATTTAATATTTGTTCTCCAGTAGATGGATTCCATCTAGTTATTTTTGAACCTCCCCAATGTGCAATCCATAAACAACCTTCTTCGTCAATTGTCATACCATCAGGTAGACCATCATTTTCAGAGAAAATGATTACATCACTTGGATTATGAATTTCTCCAGTACGTATATTATATTGATAGCGAACCACTTTTTTAGTAGGTGTATCTATAAAGTAAAAGTATGTATGATCAGGTGACCAAGCAATTCCATTTGATGTATTTACATGTGAAACTTTTTTCTCTACACTTAAATTATGATGTAAACAATACAAGGAACCTGCAGCATTCATACCGTATGTATCTGTAGAACCTGCCCAGAAACGACCAGCTGGATCACATTTTCCATCATTGAAACGATTTTCTATTAAATGTGGTTCAGGGTCAAAAATATGTGTCAGTTTCTCGGTATTTACATTAATAGAATAAAAGCCTTTTTCCATAGCTAAGAGTAGTACATCCTCTAAATATGGAACAACACAGCCAATTTGTTGATTGAGAGCAATTACTCGGTTCGTATTAGCGGTAGGATTGTATATGCATAATTTTCTCTCTATAATATCAACCCAATATAAAAGTTGCTTTTTTCCATCCCAACATGGTCCTTCAGCTAAACTTGCTTTAGCATCTAAAACTAATTCTATATTACTGAACAAGATGTTCACCTCGCGTTATAAGATATTAATATAATTCGATAAGAATAGAGGTAAACCTTTTAGTCAAAGGATATTAAAATTTATACTGTAGAAAAATGACCTTCTCACAAGTGATTAAAAAAGTGTATAAACAAGGAGAGGAAAATGCATATGATGTTTTATGAGATTGTTTGCTTTTCTTGTAAGAATATATTTCGTGTTTACGAAGGCAGTGAAAAATATAAGCGATTTAAAGAGAAACCAAACGGGGTATATTGTTGTGATGAGTGTAGTCATAAAATTCAATTAGAAGCGATAAAGAATTTTTTTAGATAATTAAACTAAAATTCCGGAAATCATAACTTAATTTTTATTTTAGAAGATTTTTTAAGAATAATGTCTAAATATAGAATGTAAATAAAGATGAAGTATACACAAAACAATTCGTTTAATCGATAAGTATATATTATGAAAATTGAGTTAGAAATAAAAACGGCAAGCTAGAATTCGCTTGCCGTTTTTTTTATAGTTTTGTATGTATTTGTATACCTTTTGCTTTTTCTTTTTCGTTCTTTACGCGTACAATTAAATTATAAGATCCAGATTTTGGTGCTTCAAAAGAAAGTAAACCTTCTTTTTGAGAAGTGACTTCTTCTTCGTAAATGACCTTATCGTCTTTAGTGATTTGTAATAAAATTGTACCCTCTTCAACGGTTGCATCAAAAGGAAATTGTACATTTCCTTGTTCAGTTTTGATCGTTTGTACATCGTAATACCCTTTCAGGGAGCCAATGTTTAAAGTTGTTTCGCCGTTTTTTTGAACCTTGGTGACTTTTACTGCTGTATTACCACATGCGCTTAATAATACAACAAGAGTTAGAATGAGAAATAAACGTAGTAATTTCATAGTGATCCCCTTTTTATCATTATAAAATTTTTCCAATGCGTAAATTAGTTTATCATTTTTTTATAAACAAATATATACATTAAAACTAAAAGTTGTTATTTAGTGATAATCTCTTATATAGCATTTGGTTTCTATTAGTCTAAGAAACTTCAGTACATGTTGAATATTCGATTAATAAAATGTTATAGGAGTTAAATATTTTATCTTACTATTAGATTACTTGAATAAAAAGAAAACACCGAAAGTATATATAAAAGCAGGTACTTTCGGTGTTTTCTTTTTTACTATCGTGAATACATTTTTGGACATTCATCACCACTTGGCTCATAAAAACAATGGCTTTTAAACTGTCCTACAAATGGCTGATTATACCATTCAGGTGGACAAGCTCCGACTGGACGGAAATACCAAAGAGCCCATCGTGCAGGCCAGCGCCATTCACCTTGTAAAACTTTTCGTGCGATTTCTTTTTCTGATTCACGAGCTCGTTGGTAAAAATATCCATATTGTACTGCTTCAAATCCGCCGGGGCTTTGATATACAGCGTCGCGTACGGTACGGAGTTGTTTAAAATCTAAGCAATCACAAAATACACGGTTTACTACAACGCATCCAACTAACTCCTCACCTTGGCGACCTTCGCCTTCAGCTTCAGCACGAATTAAACGAGCTAGTAAATCAACATCACTTTCGTTGTATGGAATAAGGGGCATAGTGATACCACCTTTCTGTTATAGTAAAGAGTGTATGTTATAAAACAATCTGCGTGCTTTTTTACATAAAAATAACATTTAATTTTAAGAGGAGCTTGTATAAAAAGAGCTAATTAGTAATAGTAGATAAATATAAAAGGGAGAGGTATTATGTATCGAATTCATAAAGACCATATTATTTACTCAATGTCACCAGAAAATAAGCCTTGTATGGAAGTGGAAATTGGGAGCAGTCTTGTATTTGAAACATATGATTGCTTTGAAAATCAAATCGATTCTGAAGATGTTGTGTTTCAAGAATTAGATTGGAACCGAATTAATCCAGCCACTGGACCTGTATATGTTAAAGGAGCAGAACCTGGCGATATATTAGCCGTAACGATTGAAAAGATTAAAATTGCAGAGCAGGGCGTTTTGACTACAGGTGCAAACCTTGGTGTAATAGGTGATGAGTTAAATGAAAATACAGTGAAAATTGTCCCAATACATAATGAACATGTTTTGTTTTCAAGTGAACTACAAATCCCGATTAATCCAATGATTGGGGTAATTGGTACTGCACCGAAAGAAGAGAGCATTTCATGTGGCACACCGCATGATCACGGCGGGAATATGGACTGTAAAGAGATTAAAGAAGGAACAACATTACTACTACCAGTTAATGTCCCAGGAGCACTATTAGCGTTAGGTGATTTACACGCAGCGATGGGTGATGGTGAAATTGGTGTTAGTGGTGTAGAGGTTGCTGGTGAGGTAACGGTGACAGTTCAAATTATAAAAGAAAAGAAATGGCCGTTACCAATGGCTATTCAAAAAGGAAAAATGATGACGATTGCTTCAGAGAAATTGTTAGATGATGCAGCAAGTCGTGCTGTACATAATATGGTAACATTTTTACATGAAGAATTAGCAGTGTCTAAAGCTGATGCAACTCTTTTATTATCGGCAGCAGGTAATTTAAAAGTTTGCCAAGTTGTGGATCCGTTGAAAACGGCGCGTATGGAATTAGGGATGGATTATGTGGAGAAACTAGGATTTACTTTTAGTAAATTTCATATTAAATAGATAAGGGACGAAAAAGGATACTTTTGTATAAAAGCATCCTTTTTTTAATTTACGGATTTTGTGAAAAGAGGTAGTATTTATTTTATATAAGTATATTTGAGATTGTGGATTAAAAAGGAGTTCAATAATGGTCAAAATTATGATTGTAGAAGACGATATGAAAATTGCAGAACTATTATCAACATATGTTGCGAAATATGGTTATCAAGGAGTTATTGTATCGGACTTTCAAAATGTATTAGACATTTTTTTAGATGAACAACCAGAGTTAGTTTTATTAGATATTAATTTACCGAGTTTTGATGGTTACTTTTGGTGTCGTCAAATTCGTGGTGTTTCTACATGTCCGATACTATTCATTTCGGCTCGTGAAGGTACGATGGATCAAGTTATGGCGTTAGAAAACGGTGGCGATGATTTTATTCCGAAGCCTTTTCATTATGAAGTTGTAGTGGCGAAAATTCGTAGTCATTTAAGACGTGCATATGGAGATTATGCACCGAAACTAGAAGAGCGAATGATTGAGCAACAAGGCCTTTGTTTATATCCTGAAAGACTTGTATTGAAACTTAGAAACGAAGAGATTGATATAACGAGAAACGAAGCTATTTTATTAGAGACATTAATGAAAAATTATCCGCGTGTTGTGAGTAGGGAAGTGTTGTTAAATAAATTATGGGATAGCGAATCTTATGTTGATGATAATACATTAAGTGTAAATACAACACGTGTGCGTAAAAAGTTACAAACGTTACATATAGAAGGTGCGATTGAAACGATTCGTAGTGTTGGATATAGATTGCATATTACTTGGGATACTGGCATAGAAAAATGATAAGGTTGTTTATACGTGATCATATACCACTTATTTGCTTTACTATAATTCAACTACTAGCTATATTTCTCGTATATTGGTTTGATGGGCATAATCATATTACAACGGCGTTATATGCAATGTTTCTAGGTGTTTTCTTTATGGGAAGTTATTTAGTGTTTCGTTATTTTACACATCGTTCTTTTTATGAGCGCTTAGCAAACCCGATGCAATCTTTGGATGAATCTGTTCAAAAATCTGATTTTGCAGCTGTATCGGCTGCTCTTCAAGAACTACTTGAGGTGCAATATCGACATTATCAAAATCAGCTGCAAATGCAAGAGAGAAAAAATAATGACCATTTAACCTTTATGAATCAGTGGATTCATCAAATGAAAACACCTTTATCTGTAATAGAATTAATTACACAGGATGAAGTAGATTCACGTTTTGAAAGTATAAATGAGGAAACTGATCGATTAAAAAAGGGATTAGAAATGGCTCTGTATGTCGCACGTTTAGAAGCATTTACACAAGATTTTTATGTAGAAAGAGTACAACTATATAAAATAGTGAATGATTCGGTACATGAGCATAAACGGTTCTTTATCCGGAATTTTGTATATCCAGAGCTTGAAATTGATAAGGACATTACAGTAGAAAGTGATGCGAAATGGTTACAATTTTTAATTGGACAAATACTATCGAATGCGATTAAATATTCATCTGGTAGTAGAGAGAAGATTAAAGTGAAAGCTTGTAAGGAAGGTAATAATGTTATACTTGAAATTGCTGATAATGGTGTAGGAATACCGAAGCAAGATTTACCAAGAGTGTTTAAACCTTTCTTTACAGGAGAAAATGGTAGAGATTTTAAAGAATCAACTGGAATGGGGCTATATCTCGTACATGAAATTACGAAGCAATTAGGACATAGTGTAGAAATCCATTCAGAAGTTGGTAAAGGTACCGTTGTACGTATTAAATTTTAAATGTGTAAAAATGACTCAGGCTAAAGAACTTTTGAAATAAGTTTTTTAGCCTTACTTTATATGGATTAAATAAAATGATATAAAAGACTGGTATGATCCTAATAAAAGGTCGTGTAAGTATGTGTAATGACATAATAATAAATAAGGCTGTTAAATGAGAGGTTTTTAATAATTTATTAATATTTAAATAGTTTTTTGTAAGAAAAAAGCTCGCCCTTTGAAAGAGCTAGCTTCATGAATTTTAATTAAGTAAACAAACTTAATAATTTATATCCAATTAATCCTAAAATAGTGATAGGAACCATCATTAAGAAAGAAGAAATTCGATTAGCATTAGAGCGTTCTAATACAAGAATCAAGATAATCCCGACTATGACTTCGGTATATCCAACAGGTAACATGTGACTATAGTCTTCAAAATTTAAAAGAATGTGAAGTCCATCCGTTACAAAAACGCCACTAATAAGCGCGCTTCCGAATTTATGAAGTGGATCCGTAGTATCTTTCCATAGAAAACCTGCAACTCCAAAGATAGTTCCTCCTATACATGCACATACAATCCATACGGATATAAAATAAATAGAGTGAGCTACATTTTTAATAACTATTGCATAACCATAGTAGCCTAATACCATACCGAGTAGTGCAAGGATACCAGAAAGTATAGCTGTACGCTTAGAATAACTAAAGCTAGCCACAAAAAAGGATGGAACTAACCAAACGCTTCCTAGATTAGCTAATGAATTCCAATGTCCAGGAAGTATACCTTGCCCCAATTTAGTTAGTATACCAACAATTATCCCTACTATAATCGGGACGAGAAAAATCCTTAAAAACATATTTAACTTTGTGATTTTTAATGTCCTGTCCATAAATTCAATCCTTACATTAATATTTTCTGTAAAGATATAATAGCTTATTACAAGGGAGTAATCAATAAAAATTTATCGAAAAACAATAAGTTGTTATTGGATAATGAATAACATTTTGTTTTTATACAAAATTTATCCCGCTTTAATGGGCAGTAAGACCCCCACCTCAAAATTCAGCGAAAGCAAAGAAATTAGGTGGGGGTCGGGCTGCCCATTAAAGTCCGATTGGTTCAACTAATAATCAGTGGGGATGAAGAAAACCCCCACTGATTAAAGTTTCACTTTATATAATAGAGAGTGCTTAGAAGTTTACTACTGGGGAAATCTAAAGGACGTATTACAATCAATGTTACTTGTGCTTATTCAACATGAAGTTAAGGAATGATAAATAAACCTAAAAGAAAGCAATCTTTTTAACAGCACATATAATTGCATTTACTCATACAGTACTAGTATGGTACAATATGGTTATTAACGACGGAAAGGAATGATGGGTGGACGATGATTAACTAATCTTATTTTTAAATGTTGAAATTCAATAAATTTCAATTTCTAAAAAATAGGATTAGTCTGCCCAATTTCCATACAACGGTATTGCTATTTATATTGCGCAATAGCTTATTTGGGTATAAATAATGTAATGACTAATCCTGCCAAATTTATTTGGGAGGATTTTTTATTCTCCCTTAATGAAAGGGATCGGTATTTATGAAAGAACTATTAAAATTAAATGATGTTTATGTTGAAATAAAAGAAAATATGTTGTTAGAGAAAATGAATGTGACAGTAAAACAAGGGGATGTTATCGGATTAATCGGTAAAAATGGTGCTGGTAAATCAACGTTACTTCAATTAATAAATGGGAAGATTGAACCTTCAAAAGGTACTGTTGAATGGATGCAAATGAATATGACAACAGCATATGTTGAGCAAGAAATAGAATCTTTTATTAGTAATGATGTAATTGCAAAAGAAGCAGAACTTCTTGCGAAATGGGGTGTGCCAACGAACGATTTTCATACTTTAAGTGGTGGTGAAAAGCTGAAAATTCGATTAGCAAAAGGATTTGCTGAAAATCCTAATGTCTTAATATTAGACGAACCGACAAATCATTTAGATGAGATCAGTACGGGATTTCTCATTAAACAAATAAAAAACATGAAAGGTACAGTTATCGTTGTATCGCATGATCGATATTTTTTAGATGTTGTCGCAACAAAAATATGGTCAATTGAGGACAAAAAATTAATTGAGCATAGTGGTAATTATACGAGCTACATGAAAGCACGTGAGAAAAAAAGAAAGTCGCAGCAGCGTGAATATGAAAAGCAGCAAAAAAAGATAGAACAAGTAGAAACACATATAAAAGAATTGAGTTCATGGTCACAAAAGGCACACGCGCAGTCTACAAAACAAGAAGGTGTGAAAGAATTCTATCGTGTAAAAGCGAAGCGAATGGATGCACAAGTGAAGTCAAAACGAAAACGACTTGAAAAAGAGCTGGAGAAAGCGAAAGTAGAACGTGTGAAAGAAGAGTATTCAGTTGAGTTTTCTATTCAAGCGAACAAAAAAGTAGGAAAACGTTTTTTAGAAGTGAAGCAATTAAAAAAAGACTTTCATGGGAAAGTATTATTTGAAAACGTTAATTTTACAATTCAGCACGGTGAGAAAGTTGCGATTGTTGGACCAAACGGTAGTGGGAAAACAACATTACTGAAGATGATTATGGGAACGGAAACTGCTGAAGGAGAAATATGGATTTCACCATCTGCGAACATCGGCTATTTAACACAAGAAGTTTTTGATTTACCGCTTGATAAAACACCAGAAAATTTATTTTTTAAAGAGACGTTTGAAGAAAGAGGAAAAGTCCAAAATTTAATGAAACATTTAGGGTTCCAAGCTTCTCAATGGAAAGAGCCGATTGAGCATATGAGTATGGGAGAAAGAGTAAAATGTAAGCTAATGGCTTATATTTTAGATGAAAAAGATGTACTCATTTTAGACGAACCGACGAATCACTTGGATCTACCTTCACGTGAACAACTTGAAAATACATTAGCTGAGTATAACGGAACATTAGTAATTGTATCTCACGATCGATATTTTTTGGAGAAAACAACTAACACAAAACTCGTGTTTTCAAACAATACGATACAAAAGCAGCTAGAAGAACCTACGAAAACAAGAGATGATATTGAAGAGCTACGTTTAACGTTAGAAACAGAGAGACAAGAAGTATTAGGGAAATTAAGCTTTTTAACTTCTAACGACAAAGAATATAAAGCACTGGATGAACGGTTTATGGAACTTACGAAGCAGATTAAGGCACTATAATGTATTTGTAAGCGTGATTAAGGGGGATGGTTACATTCCCATCAAGCTAATCAAGTAAATTACTAGATACGAAATGCTTCTTGTTTCAAAACTAGTAAGTGATAAAAAAGTAGGCATGCTAAAGAAGCCTATTAAAAAGTGATTTTTCGCTAGGCAGCTTGTCTATGCTTCACCGTCGTGTTATACACAATCCCTAGAATATCAAAGACGGTCATATTCTTATGTCTATGACATTTACGACCGTTCTTTTTGAGCAGTTGATAAAGGCGATGCAGAATTTTTAAAAGTTCTTCTGTGCCAACCGCTATCGCTTGAAACAGTAAAGGAAAGTAATCTTTAATCATATAAATCGCTTTGTATTCACTCAGTTCCTGCTTTTTCTTTTCAAGCAGAAACTGTCGCATTTGAAACATTGTAGAAGAACAAAGGAGAATGCCTATGAGTTGCCCATATAAATGACACTCTAGGTGTTCTCTTTTTATATTTTTACATTCATCAATTTCAAAGAATGACTTCCGCGTTTTAAACAAAATTTCAATCTGCCAACGAAGTGAATATAATGAATGCACGTAGTTCGTCGGTACTTCTTCTAGCGACGTGTTCGTGATATATACATTCATGCATGCTCATTAAACGTTTACTTTTATCCTTCATGACAATGCCTTTCTTCTTTTAACGTATTTCTTGGTTTTTCAGACGTATTTGCGTTTGATCATCGGTTAAACGATGGATAATAACACGTGCTGGAAGTTTCTGATTTTGACCAATGTATGCCTCGGGGATTTCCATCGTTTCACCAGGGATTAGACCAGACAGCATTTGTGTCATATCAAGCTGGATGTATTCCGTTTGCTTTTTTAACGTACCATTATTGTAATATTGGCTTACGTTAAGCTTGTGAAAAAAATATATTCATGTATAATACAATTGATGTATGATACATTAGTTGTAGGAGGGTGACCTATTTGAAAAGAGAAGATGCCTTAAAACTAAGAACAGATATTAAGAAAATGATTATAATAACTGGGGTTTTTGAATCTCAAAATTTGCCCAATGGGTCATTTGAAAAACCTTTACCAACTTCTCAAATGATGGCGTTAGAGGAACTAGAGGTGGAAAAATTAACTGTTTGGCAACTATCCAATAAACTTAGATTAGAGACTTCAACTGTAAGTAGATTGGTAGATAAGTTAGTAAAAAAGGGGCTTATTTATCGTGAAGTAAATGAAAAAAATAGAAGAGAACTTTTTCTGCACCTCACAGAAAAAGGTCACATAACTGTTAATTGCTTAAGAGAGCAATCCATTACATTTTATCAAAATATTCTCAATAATTTATCAGAATCAGAACAAAAAATAGTTGTGGATGGTTTTGAATTATTTATTGATTCTATTTCTAAGTCTTTTGATTAGAGTGAGGTAAATCATAACATTTGGAGGGTAAAATGAGTTTGGATTTTGAACGTCCTATTATTGAATTAAAAGAGAAATTTGATGAATTAAAGAAAATTATGAAAGAAAATAATGTAGATTTATCGCCAGAAATTCATGTATTAGAAAAACGTTTAAATAAAATGCAAGATAAAATTCATTCTAATATTACACCTTTTCAACGAGTTCAAATTGCAAGGCTACGTAACCGGCCCACGACATTGGACTATATACCTTTATTGTTTACAAACTTTCTCGAACTTCATGGTGATCGATTATATGGTGATGATAAAGCAATGATAGGTGGTATTGCAAAATTTAAAGGGATGCCCGTTACGGTTATTGGTCATCAAAGAGGTAGAAATACAAAGGAAAATATAGAAAGAAATTTTGGAATGGCACATCCAGAAGGTTATAGAAAAGCGCTAAGACTTATGAAACAAGCTGATAAATTTAATCGCCCTATTATTACATTTATTGATACAATAGGCGCCTATCCAGGGAAAGGGTCTGAAGAACGTGGAATTTCTGAAGCGATAGCTCGAAATCTATTTGAAATGGCTACACTTAAAGTGCCAATTGTTTGTATTGTAATTGGAGAGGCATCAAGTGGTGGAGCTCTTGGCATTAGTGTCGGTAACCATATCCATATGTTAGAGTATTCATGGTACTCGGTAATTTCGCCAGAAGGAGCAGCATCTATCCTATGGAAGGACGCTAAGTATGCTCCAGAAGCTGCTGAACATATGAAAATTTCAGCAAAAGATTTAAAACATTTAGGAATTATTGATGAAATCATTCCTGAAATTAAAGGTGGAGCACAAAATGATATAAAATCACAGGCAAAAGTGATTGAATCTGTAATCGAATCATCTCTGAAAAAATTGATACTATTATCCTCGGAAGAGCTTATACAACAGCGGTATGAAAAGTATAGACAAATAGAGAATTATAAATGAAAATATTTAAAGTCCGTATTACATTTCGGAGGATTCTCGCGAAAAAATTCTAAATATTTCGTAATCAGCTTCTTAAACTGGGATATGCTGATACTATTACTCTACAAAAGGTGTGTGATCGGTATGGAAAAGGAAAATTTGTTCAAATGGATGCATTATCACATACCCATCAACTTAAGAAATTGATTGTTCCCGAAAACGAAAAAATGAGCTGAATTCTCATAAATAACTGTAAAAAGGTGAAAATTTCGGTATGGGGGTATCTCAAAAGCTTAGGTTGATGGCAATGGGGGATGGTCATGGAAATAGAAAATTCCGCTAAGTTATTTAGGCTAGATTGTGGTGAAATTTACTTACAAGAGTTTTCCACTAAAGATGCAGAGAGTATTTATAACATATCCAATCAACCGGAAATAGAAAAGTTTTTACCGGACTGGAAATCGACGAAAGAACAAAGGGTTAATTGGGTTGTAAATTATGAAATACCAGAAAATAAAGCGTTTCTTCATGCAGTGAGAACTACGACTAACATAGATGATCACATATTAAGACTAGGAATATTTAAGAAAACCACAAATGAATTTATTGGATGGTGCTGCACAGGTATGAAAGAAGAACTCCCTTCACCAAACAGAGAGATAATGTATGCTATCTCAAATGAACATCAAAATCATGGCTATGCTACAAAAGCGACTAAAGGTTTAATTGACTTTTTGTTTAAAGAAACAAATTTAAATGTCCTTAACGCAATTGCTTTAATTAACAATGTAGCATCAAATAAAGTTATTGAAAAATGTGGGTTTATTTATAAGAGCCAACAGAGGATAGAAAATCAAATATATAATCATTATATATTGAGAAGATCTGAGTGGATAAAAATATAACGTTGGGTAGTAAAAGACCGATAAAGCAATCGGTCTTTTCTCATTTATATAATAAAGGTTTCATATACTTTGTATTTCCTGCTACTATACAATTATTATAAGATAGTTATGCGTTAATTTCAGTTTAAAAAAAGTTTTATTATCAGTTTTTTTAGAAATCTTACAAGCGTGTAAGATAAATGAAAGGCGAATCAATATGAGCTGTAAGACAATTCATTTACACTCTGTTATGAGACGTGCAAATGAAGGGAGAATATACATGGAAATTTTACATGCAAAAAGTATTAGTAAAGTATATAAAGGGAAAGTACCTTATAAAGCATTAGTTGATATTGATTTATCAATTCAAGAAGGTGAATTTGTAGGGATTATGGGGCCATCTGGTAGTGGAAAAACAACGTTATTAAATATGGTATCTACTATTGATTCTCCATCATCGGGAGAAATTTTAATAAATGGCACAAATCCTTTCCAATTATCATCAGAAGATTTAGCGTTATTCCGCAGAAAACAATTAGGATTTGTTTTTCAATCATTTAATCTTCTTAGCACACTTACTGTAAAAGAAAACATCGTATTGCCGATGACTTTAGATGGTGTTTCCGTGCAAGAAATGAACAAGCGATTGGAAGAGATTGCAGAGAAGTTAAATATTACAGATATCTTGAATAAAAGAACATTTGAAATATCAGGGGGACAAGCTCAAAGAACAGCAATCGCTCGTGCGATCGTTCATAAGCCGCAATTATTACTTGCAGATGAACCAACAGGGAACTTGGACTCTAAATCTTCAAATGATGTAATGGAGATGCTTGATACTCTTAATAAAGAAGAAAAAGCAACGATGATGTTAGTTACACATGATCCGTATGCAGCGAGCTTTTGCAGCCGAGTAATCTTTATTAAAGATGGTCAACTATATAACGAAATTTATTGTGGTGAAAGCAGACAAGCCTTTTATCAAAAGATTATGGATGTTCTTTCTTTGTTAGGAGGGAAAAGGCATGACTTTTCGTCAGTTCGCATTTAATAATATTTTTCGTAATAAGCGTACATATGCTGCCCATTTTTTAAGTAGTACATTTTCTATTATGGTTTTCTTTACGTATGCTCTTTTATTATTTCATCCTGATTTACAAGGGGAATTAAAATCAACAAGTGCAACAATGAGTGCATATGGTACGATGGGATTTACAATTTCGCAAGGTTTGATTTTTGTATTTTCATTTTTCTTTATTTTATATTCAGTTAGTTCATTTTTAAAAACTCGTAAGAAAGAATTTGGCATATTAATGATGCAAGGTATGTCAATGAGACAGTTTAAGAAATTATTATTAATTGAAAATATGTTGATTGGACTTGGTTCAATTTGTATAGGGATTTTCATTGGACTCATATTTTCTAAACTAGTTTTATTGATAAGCGCAAGTGTATTAATGATTAATAATGGTTTGCCTTTTTATACACCAGTGAAGGCTGTATTATTAACAGTTATCACTTTTCTTTTCTTATTTTTCATTGTTTCACTATTTACATTTAAAATGGTAAAAATAACGGAACTTGTCGAACTTATTCGAGCAGAGGAAAAACCAAAACCTGAACCGAAATCTTCAATTTTATTATCACTGCTTTCTTTAATTAGTATAGGATATGGATATTTCTCAGTATTTCGCTTTATTTCAAGTTCCAGTTTTACTACACTTGGAATGGGTGTCTTACTAGTAATTATAGGAACGTACTTTTTATATACACAGTGTAGCGTTTATATATTACATCTTGCTAAAAGGAGAGAATCTTTCTTTTTAAAAAGAACAAATATATTAACGTTTTCTGAATTAATTTACCGTATGAAAGATAATGCAACGATGTTTTTTATTGTATCTATTATTTCAGCAGTTGCATTTACAGCTATTGGTACAACAGCTGCTATTGGTAATAGAAATTTAGTGTGGATGACAAACCCATATACATTTCTGTATGAAAGCTCTGAAAACAACAAATTGGTAGATAAACATCTCTCTATTATAAAAAAACATCTCTTGGATGCAAATATTCCGTATCGAATGGCTTCATCTTCAAGTAAATTTACAGAAAGTAACGTAAATGTATTGAAATTAAGTGAATATAACGAACTTACGAGAGCACTCGGGTACCAACATGAAACGATTGAAAAAGAAGATGAAATTTTACTAATCCCTGGGAGGGTGTCACAAAAGCAAGAATTTAAAAATGGTGACTATAAAAAAAATATTGAAGTCATTCAAGGAGATTGGACAAAGACATTTCGTGTGAAGAAAACTGTAGAGAATTTAGTTTTACCACATGATTCTAGTAGTATTTATATTGCTGTTCAAGATCATGTGTATGATGAAATTCCTCTGACGAGTAATCCAGAGGATGAAGATATTCAACATCGTACTTACGGATTTGTTGTAGATGATTGGATAAAAACGAAAGAGATTTCCAATCAATTAAAGAGTATATTCAATAAAGATCTTAGGGACAGAGATTTCTACTTTGAAGCTTTAACATTAAACTTGTTGGAGGCAAAGCAAAAGAATGGTTTATTACTTATGGCAAGTGTTTTAGTCGGAATCGTTTTCTTTACATTTGCTGCTAGTTTTATTTATTTTCGATTATATACTGATTTGAATCGTGATCAACAGCAGTATAAAATGATTTCGAAAATGGGGTTAAGTAAACGGGAGCTAAAGAAAGTTGTAACGAGACAGTTATTACTAATGTTCTTCTTACCGATTGCTGTTGCGGTGATTCATACTGTAGTAGCGTATACGGCACTGCAACAATTAGTTAGTTTTTCTATTTTAAATAGCTCGATTTTTATTTTAATTTCATTTATATGTATACAAGTTTTATATTTCTTTATTACTCGTTGGCGTTACCTACAAAAGCTTTATAAGACTATGGAGCAATAAAGGATATCAACTAATAAAATTACAGAAAAGCATGTAAAAAATGATATGAATTATGAAAGGAACCGTGATGAAAAGAACTTTAACTATTTTTATGTTAACTATAATACTTTTAATAAGCTTTAGTTCATGCTCTAAAAAGGATAAATCATTTCCTGCAAACGGTGTATTAATTATTGGAGATGAAAATAATATTTCACCAATTATTAATCGTTATCAGGAAATTACGAAAGAAAATGAAGTGTTTTCTGTGAAAAAAGGTGAAGTTGGAAATGGACATGTATTAATTTTAAATGAATCTACAGCACTAGCACTGATTAAAGAAAAAATTTTTCATAAACGAGGTAATGGCTCAAATTATATTTTAGATACGTTACCAAAATTCCCAAAAGAAGGATCACTATTGTTTACAAATGAAGACGAAAAGACTATGAAAAGTATTAAAATAGAAGGAAATGAGATTCCTGTTACATACGATAGTGACACTTGGATAGGAAAAACTCGTAAATATCCAACGCAATCGTATGTGATTGTAGCAAAAAATAGCGTATATAAGGAAATAAAAGCAAATGAAACGAAAATGCACCTTCTTCAATTAAAGAAATCTCTAGGTGATGAAAGACCTAAAATGTCGACAGATAATACAATGGTTAATGAAAATGTCAAAGTAAAAAAGCTAATTAAAGGTTTGGAAGGAGAAGTATCTTTTCAATTTGTAACGATTGGCGAAAAACCTTAAAAAAGAGTTCGGAGTTGATAAAAATTTCATCAGCTTCGAACTCTTTTTAGTTTATAGACAAATCAATTATTATGCTTTACATTACTTCATTTAATCGAGTCTCGTTTGTTTCCTCAATCCCATTTGAATTTTGAACTGAATTATTTTGGGCTTCTTTTTCTTTACGAGCCTTTTGTAGCATTTCAAGGATGATCCATAAGGGAACACCTTTATCCTTTAACATCTTCCATAAATCTAATTCATTAAATTTATGCTCAGGCTGTTTCATTTCTTTTTCAGATAAACGAATATTAAACTTGATAGGATCATTTATTTTCTTACTTTCAAGTTTAGTAGAAGAGATAGTATTATGCTCAAGATTAGATGGAGTTATTTTAGTAGGTTGAGACAATGTATGAATATTTGATCCGATTTGCATGATTTTTCCTCCTTTTCAAGCAATGAGATTAGTTTTCTTATGGTTTTTAAATCTTTTTAACATGAGGAAACTATATCTAATTATAAATCTAAATAAATAGATTTACAAGTTGTATTGTAAAAAGTAAATATTTACTTGAATTAATATTTATCAACATTTGTATATGTTTTCTATATATACAACGTATATAAAATACTTTACATTATGTTTAAGTTATTAAATTATTCTGTTATTTTTTTGAAAAGAAAAATGTAAACGTTTTATTAGGGGGAGAAAGTATGGGGAAGTTATTTTTAAAAATATGTTTTTTTGCATTAGTGACCGTATGTTCATTCGCAGCGAAAATATCATACGCTGAAGAGAGGCAACAAAATAATTATCCTATCATATTGGTGAATGGATTTGCTGGATGGGGTAGAGAAGAAATGCTTGGCGTAAAATATTGGGGTGGTGTTCATGATATACAGGAAGATTTGAAACGAAATGGTTATACGGTACATACCGCAGCTGTTGGACCTGTTTCTAGTAACTGGGATCGTGCATGTGAATTGTATGCACAAATTAGCGGTGGGACAGTAGACTATGGTGCAGTCCATGCTGAGAAACATGGACATAATCGTTTTGGCAGAACTTATAGTGGTTTTGCGCCGAATTGGAGTGAAACAAATAAAGTTCATTTAGTTGGACATAGCATGGGTGGACAAACGATTAGAACATTAGTACAGCTATTAAAAGAAGGTAGTTTTGAAGAAAAGAATTATGTGAAAAATCACCCAGACACCAAAATATCACCACTATTTGAAGGCGGAAAATCATACGTTCATAGTGTTACAACATTAGCAACCCCTCACAACGGTACAACACTTGCGGATGGTAGTCTTCTACTGCCGTTCGTTAAAGATTTACTCATTACAGCTGCAAGCTTTGGAGGAAACAATAATTTATCATTATATGATTTTAAATTGGATCAATGGGGTATAAAGAAGAATGCTGGAGAGTCCTTTTTCCAATATAGTAATCGTATTCTAAATAGTTCACTTTGGACAAATACAAAAGATATAAGTCAATGGGACTTAAGTACAGATGGTGCAAAGGAGTTAAATAATTGGGTAAAGACGCAACCAGATGTGTATTATTTATCCTATAGTGGACATGCATCACAAGCAGCACCTATAACAGGTTTACATTTGCCTCATATAACGATGAATAAAGTGTTGATGGGGAATGCATTTTTCTTAGGTTCTTATGCGAGATATGAAGAAAACCGTCCGTTAGTTGATACTTCTTGGTGGCAAAATGATGGTGTAGTAAATACGAATTCTATGATTGCACCATCTTCTAATGTTGCTGTAAATAATAATGGGTCATTACAGATTGGAAAATGGAATCATATCGAAACGAAAGCGAATTGGGATCATCTCGATATGGTAGGATTAAGTGTTTCAGACTCATTAGGTTTTTCTAGCATTCAAGAGTTTTATAGAACAATTGCTGAAAAGCTATCACTTTTACCGAAATAGGTAATAATAAAGCGCTCTCGATGGAATTCGAGAGCGCTTTATATTATATTGAAAGAGGGATTTGGTAGAAAAATATGGGGGGATATTATGAAAATTCAAGTTGTATTATCAGGATACGGAACAGTAGGCAGAGAGTTTATAAAATTATTAAATGAAAAATATTCATATATATATGAAACATATGGGATTCAATTAGTTGTAAGTGGCGTATTAGGGAGAAATATTGCAATACATAATGAAGACGGCTTATCACTTCATCATTTATTGATGTATGGTGGCGGTACCGCTGCAATTGAAAAATATTTAGAGTATCATCCGAAGGAACGTGCAACAACTAGCATAAGTGGTACTGTATTGGTAGAATCAACAGTTACAAATCTTAAAGATGGAAATCCAGGGAAACAATATATGAAACAAGCGATTGAGAAACAGATGGATATAGTAGCAATTTCTAAAGGTGCGCTCGTTACAAACTGGAGAGAAATAAATGAAGCAGCAAAAGGCGCAAATATACGAATTCGATATAGCGGTGCAACAGCCGCTGCACTACCGACACTAGATATCGGACAATTTAGTTTAGCCGGTTGCAGTATTGAAAAAATAGAAGGAATATTAAATGGAACAACTAATTATATTCTTACGAAAATGTATGAGGAAGATATGACATTTGAAGAAGCACTGAAAGAAGCACAAAATAAAGGAATTGCTGAGACGAACCCTATATTAGATATAAGTGGTTCAGATAGTGCGTGTAAATTGTTACTTTTGACAAACAGCTTAATGGAAACAGAGAAAACACTTACTGATATACATATAAAAGGAATCGAGCACGTTACAAAACAGCAAATTCGAAATGCTAAGGAACAACATAAAATTATTAAATTAATAGCATCAACATATAAGGATGAGGGAGGCAATGTGAATTTAAATGTTGAACCGTGCCAAATAGAAAAAAATCATCCGTTAGCAAAAGTAAATGGAACCGAAAAAGGAATTACGTTCTTTACAGATACGATGGGACAAGTTACTACAATTGGTGGGGCTTCTAATCCACGAGGCGCTGCAGCTGCAGCTTTAAAAGATGTAATTAACTTATATCGAAAAGATTTGTAAGACCGTACCGCCCTTTATAAAAAATACATATGTCGTGGACCTTTTGAGAATGAAATAAATATGCAAAAATGATTGCAGGGGGTAAGGAAGTGTTTAAGGATTTTAAAGTTGTTAAAGATCGTCCCGTTTATATTCAGTTGAAAGATTATTTGAAGAAGATGATTATGAAAGGGCATTTGCTCGGGGATCAAAAAATCCCATCAACAAGGGAACTAAGTGAATTATTAAGTGTGAGTAGAAACACTGTACTCGCTGCTTATGCAGATTTAGAGCAAGAAGGACTCATTTATGCAGTTAAAGGAAAAGGGAACTTTGTTGCGAAGGTGGATATATCTAACACTTCGTCTGTTGAAATAGATTGGAAAAAGAAACTTAATACAGTGACCGCATTAGCGGATGAATTAGATTTAATGAAACATGGTGTTCGTTGGGAAAAGGGAATGATTGTTTTTAATAGTATAGCCCCGGATGAGAAGCTATTTGATGTTGAAAATTTCAAAAGAGCTTTTCTTACTCGTATGTCCATTGAAGGAGACATCGTATTGAACTACGGATATGCAAAGGGATATAGACCGTTAATGAATTATTTACTTCATTACATGGAAATGAAAGGTGTAGACATTTCGAATAAAGATATTCTAATTACAAATGGATTTACAGAAGGATTGGATATTGTACTCTCTTCTTTATCAAAAAAATCCGGGCGTGTCATTTGTGAGAATCCAACTCACCACGCTGCACTTAAGCTTTTCCGTTTACATGGACTTGAAGTTCATGGGATTGATATGCATGAGGATGGTATTGATACGAATGAAGTTGAAAAAAGTTTGCGTGAAAAAGATTTTGATTTTGCTTATTTAATTCCTTCTTATCATAATCCAACCGGTATTGTTACGAGTTCAGAGAAAAGAACGGAATTGATGAGGTTATTCTCAAAATACAAGGTTCCTATTATAGAGGACGGATTTAATGAAGAATTACGTTATTCAGGTTCACATTTAGCTCCATTATTAACTTTTGCTGGAGCTGGCAATAATGTGATTTATATTAGTAGCTTTTCAAAGGTACTTTTCCCTGGTTTACGTGTAGGCTGGATTATTGCAGATAAAGAGCTGATTCATTATTTAGAAAGCGTAAAAAGAGCAAGAACGATCCACACATCTACGTTAGATCAAGCTGTTCTGTTTCAATATTTACATGAGGGATATTTTGAGAAATATTTAAAAAAGGCAAGATCTGTTTATAAGAAAAAATATGAGTTAGCTGTCGGGGCATGTAACCAGTACATTCCTTTTAAAAGAATGACTGGAGATGGTGGACTGCATTTATTTATAGAGCTAGAAGAGCATATGAATGCCCGCACACTTTTACAAAAGTGTTATGAGAAAGGCGTTACGTTTTCACCTGGAGATGTTTTTTACTCTGATGGAGAAGGAGCGAACACTTTCCGATTAGGGTTTTCGCGCTTGAAAGAAGAAGAAATAGTTCGGGGAATTAAAATAATTGGTGATACATTAAAAAATGAAATTTGGAGTTGAGAAAATGAAAATCGGTGTTATTATGGGCGGGGTATCGTCTGAAAAACAAGTTTCAATTATGACGGGGAATGAAATGATTGCTCATTTAGATAAAAATAAGTATGAAATAGTTCCAATTACATTAAATGAAAAAGTGGATTTAATTGAAAAAGCGAAAGACATTGACTTTGCGTTGCTCGCATTACACGGAAAATACGGAGAAGATGGGACAGTTCAAGGAACACTGGAGAGTTTAGGGATTCCTTATAGCGGAAGTAATATGTTATCTAGCAGTATATGTATGGATAAAAATATTTCGAAAAAGATTTTACGTTATGAAGGTGTAGAAACACCAGATTGGATTGAACTTACAAAAATGGAGGATCTAAATCTTGATGAGTTAGATAAGTTAGGATTTCCATTAGTAGTAAAACCAAACTCTGGCGGATCGAGTGTCGGAGTGAAAATCGTTTATAATAAAAATGAATTGATCTCAATGCTAGAAACTGTATTCGAATGGGATTCTGAAGTAGTAATTGAGAAGTATATAAAAGGTGATGAAATTACATGTTCAATTCTGAATGGAAAACAGTTACCTATAGTTTCAATTCGACATGCAGCCGAGTTCTTTGACTACAATGCAAAATATGATGATACTAGTACAGTTGAGGAAGTTATCGAACTTCCAGCAGAAATTAAGGAACGTGTAAATAAAGCGTCACTTGCTTGTTATAAAGCATTAAAATGTAGTGTTTATGCAAGAGTTGATATGATGGTGAAGGACGGAATTCCATATGTAATGGAAATTAATACATTACCAGGGATGACACAATCAAGTTTATTGCCAAAAAGTGCAGAAGCAGCGGGGATTAGTTATAGCAAACTATTAGATATGATTATTGAAACATCATTAAAAGTTAGAAAAGAAGAAGGGTTTTAAGGGAATTATATAACGAATTTTTTTGACAGTTTCACGAAGTATGCTATGATGAATACATTATAAAAACAAAATATTTATCCACTAGGGGGGCCTCTTATAGGCTGAGATCAAATGTGATTTTGAGACTCTTAGTACCTGATCTGGTTAATGCCAGCGTAGGGAAGTGGGAAAGACGTTGCTATTTAATGAGTAAATAAATACTGTCGATTTCACTTTCTTTACGCCTGTAAAGAAAGTTTTTTTATTTTACAGCTTTAATAATTGTGGATAAATACTTATATTTTATACATTATTGGAGGGATTTAAATGACTTTTTCACAATCATTACGTAAAGAAGTAGATTCAATTTGGGAAGCGAGTTTTAACCATCCTTTTGTAAAAAAACTTGGTGAAGGAACGTTAGATTTAGCTAGTTTTCGCTATTATGTGCTTCAAGATTCATATTATTTGAGTCATTTTGCTAGAGTACAAACATTAGGAGCTGCAAAAGCTCTTGAATTAGAAACGACAGCTCGTATGGCACACCATGCCCAAAATACATATGAGGCGGAATTATCATTACATGAGAATTTTGCGAAGAAATTAGGGATAACAAAAGAAGAAAAAGATAATTTTATCCCTGCTCCAACTGCATACGCATATACTTCACATATGTATCGTGCTGCGTACGAAGGACATTTAGGCGATATCATTGCAGCAATTTTACCTTGCTATTGGTTGTATTATGAAATTGGCGAACGCTTAAAAGAGTGCCAGCCGGAAGAGCAAATTTATAACGAATGGATTTCTGCTTATGGATCTGATTGGTTCCGTACGCTAGTTGAAGAGCAAATTACACGTTTAGATACTATCGCTGAAAAAGTAACAGAGGCAGACCGCAAACGTATGAAACAGCATTTTATTATTAGCAGTCAATATGAATATTCATTTTGGGAAATGGCTTATACATTAGAAAAGTGGCCAGTGGATACAGACGTAAAAGACGTAATTGGATAAAGAATAGAAGTAATGTTATAGATAGGTATGGATCATACCTATCTATATATTTTTTCTTGTCAAATTTGCGTAAAGTCATTAGTGCTACGGATATGGCGAAATAGAATATCGATAATTTAGCTCATTTACTTGTCTACGCATTAACTGGATAAACTTCTGTCACATTTATTTTACAATCAAAGAACGTAAATGTTGGTGGTATGAAGTTAAATAAGAAAAGAAACCCGAGCTGTTAGCTGTAACGGAGTTGTTTTTTCTTTGCAGGAATTTCTAAATTATCATGGAGTGTTGTTAATACGATATGCAAATATGCATATCGTATTTTTTTTGAGCTCTTTATGTGTTAAAATCAGATATAGAGATATGGAAATATAAAGAAGCAAAAGCAGGAATATCCAATGAATTTTGAGAGGTGTTATATGTTTACAAATAAGAAATTAATTCGATTTGGTTTATCGTTATTTGTATTTTTAGGGATAATTAATTTTACAATCAGCTATTTCCAAACATATCTTGAAACAGCAGCAGATATTAAATGGATAATTCCAGAAATTTGGAAAACCATTTTGCTAGATGTTCCTCAAGGGATACTTGTTCTTTTAGGCGCAATTGCTTTATATGATTTCACAAAAGAGGCATCACAAAAAGACGCATCAATCTAAGTGTGTCTTTTTTCTATTAGGAATTTCATAGAGAGTTTTACTGGAGAAATAGAATGAAAAGCCCTAATTAGGGCTTTTTTTGTTGGAATTTCTTATCCGTCATAGAAACCGGTCACTTGGAGGTGTTATAGCGAAAGCCATTTACAGTACAGAAAAATCTAAGCAGCAGACGGAAATATATAGGATATGGCATTATAATTATTGAGAAATTAATTGAACTTAGTAAGTATGAAGATATGACGCTAGAATTCATATTTTTTAATTTTTATTTATCCCGCTATTTGCCGGGCAGTAAGCCCCCCCCCCTCAAAATTCAGCGGAAGCAAAGAAGTTAGGTAGGGGATGAACAAAACCCCACTGATTAAAGTTTCACTTTATAAAAATGAGCCCATAGTAAAAATAGGTATATGAACAAGGTGCATCATCTAGTGATAAGTCATACTTTGTTGGTGTACGTATTGAACTTAGTTTATAGCGCTATTTCTACTTAGATGTAACGAACAGGAATATAGGGAAGTATCGATGAGGTTGTATTTTATAAACGGAGGTTATGAAAATGAATCAGTTTCAACAAGAACTACAAGCGTTAAGCCTTAATGATTACCGGTCTGGAAATATTGTCTATTGGGACCAGCAAAACCAATATCCATATTACTGTATTGAAGATGCTGCTCGTCGCTGTGGCGGTTGTGGTCGTTGTGGCGGTTGTGGTGGAGGTCGTTGTGGCGGCTTCCGTTGTGGTGGCTTCCGTTGTATTGGTTGCTTCGGTTGTTTTGGTTGCGGAGGCTGTGGCGGTTGTGGCGGCTGTGGTGGTTGCTCTAACTGTTTTGATGGTTTTACTGATACTACCGGTACTATTGTAACGTATGAATATTGATAACATCTATCTTGCTAGTTGCGGGCAGTAACATCCCCAAAAAAATTCAGCGAGAGCAAAGAGAAGTTAGGTGGCGGACTGCCCATAAAAGCCCGATTGGTGAGAGCTGATTAAAGTTTCACTTTAGCAATTAAAAAACATTAGTTATATGTACGTGCCGACAAAGAATATAGCCATTATTAATGGATATATTCAATCATTCAAGTGAAAAAGTAACAATAAGATATATAGATGTAATCAAGATGTGATGGATAAAGCAATGACTAGATTTAAAATCTAATCATTGTTTTTTTCTTATGGTTTTATCATTAAATATCTGTCTAGTTTGGGCATTGCTTCCTTCTAGCTAATGATTTTATTACAACCGTGTAAGGTTAATGTAATGTTAATCGATAGTAAAATAAGTTGCTTAAGTGTATTTTAAATAAGATTAAAAAGTACTGTTTATCTACAAAATAATAGGGTAAATACTATGTAATTAGGAAGTGTATGAATATGGTTGAACTAAAATCTATTTTCCATTCGTATAAACTAAAGAGAAAAATAGCTAAAGATTTATACGGAAAAAGAGATGAATTATCACTGTTATTAAATGAATTTAATAATATGAAATGTACAGTAACATCTGAAAAGAAGAAAAATAATATATTATCTCGTTTGCAACTAATTTATCAAAATATGAAATCGGATAAGCAGTACCCTCTAGCAGTTGCTTTTGATAGTAAATTATTGGAGCGATTAGAAAAAGAATCTCTACATACTATTGAGGAGGGTGTAACATGTCTACATTTAATGTTAGATATGAATTATGAGAAGATAAAACAATATGGTTCGGGTACAAGTAGGTCATTCGTTCCATTATCGCAGTCTTCTATTTGTCTTGCTGATTGTATTTGTTTAACAGGAGTTGTAGTAGGTTTACTAGGAGCAATTTCATTTGGGGGATTACTGTTATCTATATGTTCAATTACATAAAGGTTGATATTTGTAAAAAGGGCACCGAATTAAGGTGTTCTTTTTTGGTTTTTTTGTAAAGTTATTGTAAATGATAAGTACAATGCATTAGGTGTAATGTATAATTCGAATGTATTGAAATACAAATATTATAGAGGTGTTATACATGATAATTACTTTGAATTTTTAAAAGAGTCGGTTTGATAATAGTTTATGTAGATAAACAGTTTTTACGTTTCTTTTAAATACTTGGTTTAAATGGATTAGATTAAGTAACTATTGTTCTAGCTTTTTGATAATCAAGACAACTGAAGAAAGGAAGGAATCATTTTATGAAAAAATTAAGGCTGCTAACATTTGAAAATATAGTAGAACCCCTTTTAAATGAAAAGGTATCATTTATATACTTTCCTATTGAATGGCTGGACATCGTAGAGATACATTATAAGACATTTTTATTAACGAGTAAGTTGAAACGTTTGAATGAAAGATTGTATGATATGTTTTCGGATATATTGTTTATTCAGCATAACCCGTACGTATTAAATGAAAATACACCATGGATTGTATCGAAAGAACCTATTAGACAAGAGCAGCTCGATTATATTTTTCAAAGTTGGTATGAGATTATTCATGATTGGAAACCAAATAGATTAGTAGAACCACCAAAATATGAATGGCAATCCGATTTGATTTCTAATTTGCCAGTACTACATGATAATGAAACGTATTCTAAGTGGGTGCCCGCTTTAATCTCACATATTTTTTGTGAGCGTCCTATATATTTAGAAAATACAAATGAAGAAGAAATCTATTTTTCCCCTCTTAGATCACAAAATATTTGTGAGGCGATGTCTGGGCCGATAAAAGATGAAAAAACACAAGATTTTTTCTCCTATGTATATCGATTCGAATGCATAACCCGCGGTGGTGAGAACGCTCCATTATTAAATATTTCAATAGGAATTCGGAGATTTTATCAAGAATATAAGATGATAGGTCAAACAAACCCTGATATGACAACGTCTGTTTGACTTATTTTGATGAAATGCAAACATTTTGCAAACATAGGTTATCCAAAGATACTTTTACTGAAGTTTTTAACTGCTTCTTCCTGCATATTCGGTAAAACATGAGAATAGACACTTAATGTCATTGAAATATCTGTATGACCTAATCGCTCACTGATGATTTTAGGGTTAACTCCTTGTTTCAATAGTAGAGTTGCGTGTGTATGTCTTAAATCATGGAATTTAATTTCTTTTATACCTACTTTGTGTGTCATCCTAATGAAGCTTTTTCTGAAATGTGCTCTTTTTATGATTCTTCCAAACTCATTACAATTTATTAAATCTTGATCTAGATAAGCAGAACCAAACCTTAATTTCTCTTTATTGATTAAAATTTTATGCCTTTTTAAGGCTGCTATTGTTTCATTAGGTACAGGAATTGTGCGTTTTGATGAATTTGTTTTTGCAGTTGTTTTGATTTTATTGTCATGACCAGATGTTTGATTTATTGTAACAGTATGTTTTTCAAAATCAATGTCCTGCCATCGTAAACCTAGAACTTCTCCCAGACGCATACCTGTAGTTATTGCAAGTAGATACCCAATGTGATATCGTGATTCTTGTGAATGAGCTAAAAACTTTTTTACTTCTTCCTCTGTCCAAGTCTGGATAGGGGTTTTTTCTTTTTTAGGTATCTCAGCAAAATCTGCTGGATTTCGAGAGATAATATTTTGTTTTACGGCTAGGTTTAAAGCGCTCTTTAAAATTCTATGCATAAGCAGAATAGAATTGTTTGCAATCCCTTTATCTATCGCAGTCTTATAGCATTTTTGAATGTGCATAACATTTAATTTATGGAGCGCGACCATTCCTATACTAGGTATAACATGTTGGTTGATAAATGCCTTATAGCCAGCAAAGGTACTCTTTTCTATGCTCATACTTTTAATTTCTAGCCAATGATTTAGGTAATCTTTTAGCGTAACTTTAGATGGCTCTATAAAAGTTCCTTCATTTAACTCTGTAATTTTCTTTGCCACATCAGCCTGTGCTTCTTTTTTTGTCTTATACCCAGAAAACCACTTTTGTCTTCTTTTTCCTGTCTCTGGATCAGGTCCGATATCAATAACAATACAATACTTATTTCCTCTTTTTCGAATATGTCCTTTCACTTAAAACACTCCTTCATTTGTTTTGAATCATGTTGTATAAGTCTAGTTGTAATTTTGCTGCTATGAAAATTACATGTTTGGACATATCAGCGATGGATATATTCTACCATATATAAACAAATTCAGTTATAGGATATGATTGTCATCCAATGTTAAATAATAGTAAAATATTAATAGAATTAGATAAAGGAGGATGTAAGACTATGAGAAAATTCACAAATGATCCAGGCGGACATAAAGTAACTAATCCTGGTGTAGGGTGGCATAATGAACCGGGTGGTGGTTGGAAACACAATCAAGAACCTGGTACAGGCTGGAAAATGATTTCTGATCCAGGCGGCGGTGGATGGGATATAAGTTTAGACCTTGGAACAGGCATATAGTACATAGGTGGAGCTTAACGGCTCTTTTTTTATTGTAGAAAAAAGAGCCGTTAGGCTCCCTTGAGAAACGTTGATATATAACGATTTTAAAACTTTCTCAATAAGAATCAGATAACTACACGACTGAATTTTGGGAAAAATGTGATATTATGAAAATAATAAAATAAACGGACGTGAAAAAGACCTACGACTGTGCAAGTGGTGCTCGCAACACCCTTACACCGTCCTCCCTAAACGCGCTAGGGAAAACACTTGTCATAAGTCTCAAACATAATTATAACACATAGCCTAGATATAATGGCACGTTTTCCTGTAAATATAAGACATCTAGGGTAACGTTGTCTTTTTTGTCCATAAGGAGGACAAGGATTGTGCAAGTTTTATTGGATTTAAATGACATGCAGGAGTGTCTAAAATCAAATGGTTATACAAATCGTAAATTGGCAACACGTTTTAAAGTAACGCATACAACAGTAAATAGTTATTTTAAGAAGCAAGGTAAATTTGATTTTATGCACTTGGTTGATGCGCTAAAGCTATATAAGCCTAAAAATGTTGATTTTAGAAGGGAATGCATCAAAGAGTGTATACCTACACTATCACATAAAAATTTGAAATTAGCATTAGAAGTGTTAGATATGTTTGGAGAATATGATCTTCAAGACCTAGTAATTCAACGAATAATGAGTTTTAAAACTAATAAAAATAAAAGCGAAGAAGAAAAGAAAAAAGGCAATTCAAAAACTGTAAGGATAAATTTAAATTTGGTTCCATTATACAAAACATTAAGAGAAAGAAGTGAAAATACAACTACTCCTAAGAGGTTCTTTGAGAAAGTTGATAAAATGAGAAAAAATCAAAAATACTCAGATAAAGAGCTGGTAATAATATCTGTTTTAAATACAATTTACTCTTTTTTTGATTTAGGTAATTATAAGATGGTCAATGAACATATTCAGCAATTATTACCGGACATCTTGGGAATTAAATGTCATACATTAAGAGATTCTCTTTTATTAAGAATAAAAGAAATGGAAGTTTTCGTTGCACTTCACGAAAATAATTTAGACGAATCACGTGAATTATGTTTTGAAATAATAAATGATCAAAGTAATTGCTATGTCAGCACAAAGGCAGTAGCATATTGCAAAATTGGAGAAAGTTATGTTTTCTCTAATTATCAAAATGCTAAAGAGTACATGGAGAAATCATTAAATATAATTGGTGTTCCAGTGAATAAAAAATTAGAAGTAAGAAGAGAAAAAGTACTTAATACACTATTATTTTTAAGAATATATCATGAAAAAGATTTACATACCATTAACCCAGAAAATCTAGATGATGCTGAAAAAGCATTCTTATATGTAAAGCTAGGTGAAAATCAAAAAGCGATTAAAATTTTACAAGCTTTACAAAATACAAATGGATATCTTAGTAGTTTTCAATTGTACTATATGGGGCTTGCGGTGGGAGGAGAAGAAGGGAAGAAATACCTAGAAATGTCTATAGAAAGTTTTTCTAAATCAGGTGATTATTTCTATATATTCCTACCAAAGACAGCATTGAAATGTTATAATTGAATTATACAAAAAGGGTGGTGAAACGCTTGAAAAATAAGCTTTTGAAAATAGTTTTCACTATTGCTACTGTAGCTTGTCTTTCTATCACAGCTTTTCAGGTGACAGAAAAAGATAAGGTGCAAAGTGCTAAAGAACAAAAAACAACTTTATATATGATTGATCCAGGCCCAGGAGGCGGGTAATTAATATAATATTAGAAATGACACTATCAAATTGATAGTGTCATTTCTGCTTTATAGGGAATGGAAACATTTTGACTGAAACGACAAAAACTTTCCACTTTAAGACGGTTAATATATAAAACAGGATGTAAGGGGAGAATTAAGGATGACGAAAGAGGAAATTGTAATCCTATTTTTAGATACTGTGAAAGAATATGCACCAGATCAATTAGAAGAATATATAGCAGAAATTAAAAAAATAGCCATTCCTAATTAAGGGGCTATTTTTCTGTTTTATTATGGTGTTTGCTAAGAGCTTGAGCGATAGCTAACATTTGTTCTAACGCCATATCTTCTTTATCCTTTGGCAGCGGTTCTAGCCATTCCATGATTTCTTTGAATTTTTTATATTTATCATCACTAGAGTCGTCATCTTTATTTTCTCCGTACAAATAATTTACAGGTACATTAAATCTCTTCGCTATCTTTTCTATGGTTTCACGACTTGGGAATGCTTTTCCATTTTCAAACTTTGAAACAGTCCCTTTAGTTAAATCCACTTCTTTTCCGAATTGTTCTTGATTCATTTTGTTATCTATTCGAATTTGTTTAATTCTATCCTTCATTTCCATATTTAAATACTCCCCTTTTTACGATATATCGTAAATTACGTTAATTACATTATAAAGTTTCCTAGCAAGAAACGTAAAGAGTAAAAAAGTTTCCTTCTCTGAAATTTTTTTGTTAAAAATACTTGAAGTTTCACGTTATGAAACTTATAATGAGTTTGTAAGCATCAGAAGGGAGTGATCAGATGCAAAATCAAAAACAACTAACGGCACTTCAAAAAGCTTTTGAAGATTCTGGTCTTAAATATCATGAATTAGCTAATATGGTTGGTATATCAAAGTCTTACTGCTATAAAATTATAAATTATAATCTAAGAGTTTATTATGATGTAGCTGTAAAAATATCAAATGTTTTAGGTAAAGAAACGGACATTCTATTTAATGAGCAGGAAAAAAATTTTGAATATGAAGTTTCATTGAATGAAACTAAAGGAGGTGAAAAAAATGAGCCAATTACAAGTTTTGCAACATCCAGTAAATGAGTTTGTTTTTATGGAAGGGAATTAAGTTGTTCATGATGGTGGAAAAAAACTTTTCGCAGCAAATTGGAGAGACGTAAAATCAGCGCTTGCAGTAAATAGTTATTGCAACATTTTACAGAAAGATTTCAATGAAGAGATATCATACATAAAAGCATGACGGCCAAGGTTAGTATGATTATCCATCGTTAATATAATTTTGGAAGGAGAAAAAAGAAATGGGATTAGATCAAATCATTAAAGAATCAATCCGCGAAGTTGTTCGAGAGGAGATACAAGCTGCTTTAGCGCAGTTTCAACAACAATCACAACCAAACAAAGTAATGAGGGTGAAAGAAGCAGCAGAATATCTCAATATCGCTGTTTGTAGAATGTATGAATTAGCAAGTCATCCACAGTTTCCAGTGATTAGGGAAGGGCGCAAATTACTTTTCCTACAAAAGGATTTAGAAGCTTGGCTTGAAACACAAAAGGAGGTGATTTAGTGGAAGATACAACATCGTTAGTTATATTCGCAATGTTTATCGCGTGCAGCGCATTGTTACTTTACATTACTTATGAACCAATAAAACAGTGGGCTTGGAGTGACGTAAAACAAAATAAAAAGACCCATGGCAGTGGGTCCTTTAAGAAAAAACAGTTGTTATAAGTATATCACGAAAAGCAAGGAAATAGTAGATGCGTCTAACTGAATATCAAGTACTATTACCTAATAAGTTTTGGATCTTAGCAAAGAGCAGGGATGAATTAAAGCAAATGATTGAACAGTATTTCAAGGCTGGTTATCCGCATTATGAAATTCAACGAATTATCAAAAGTGGACAAGTATATGTGGCGGTTTGTACAAGGAGGTAAATAAATGGCAACATTTCGAGTTAGTAAAAGTAAAAATTACACAACCATTAATAATACAGGTCTTCGAGATGAACGTTTAAGTTGGAAAGCAAAAGGAATATTGGCTTACATTTTATCGTTACCAGATGATTGGGTGTTTTACATGGAGGAAATATCTACTCATGCGAAAGATGGAATTGATAGTTTAAGAGTAGGAATGAAAGAACTAAAAAGATTCGGTTATGTTAGAAGGTTTCCTGTAAAAAACGAAAAGGGAAAGATTACTAACTGGGAGACAATTATTTATGAAGTCCCACAAGTGGAAAATCCAGATATGGAAAATCCACTTGTGGAAAAATCACAAATGGAAGTTCCATTTATGGAAAATCCCAAGCTACTAAGTACTAAAGAACTAAGTACTAATAAACAAAATACTAATATACAAAGTAGTAGTAGCATCTTCTCTTTCTATGAAAATAATTTTGGTATTTTAAATTCATTCATAGCCGAAAGTATTTCGCAATGGGTAAACGATACAAGCGAAGAGCTTGTACAAGCAGCTATGGAGCGTGCTTTGAAACAGCAGAAGAAATGGAATTATGCTGAAGGGATTTTAAAACAGTGGGTTAACAAAAACATTCGTACTTTAGCTGATGTAAATGCAGCAGAAATAGAGTTTAAGAACAAAGGTGAAAAAGGAGCGAATAGAAATGGCAACACCAATGAAAAAACTGGCGGAATCCCTGGAATCGAAGGTGAATTACCATTCTGATCAATGTATGAATCACTCCTATGTAATAGGTGGACAAACAATCATTAAGCCAGTTCAAATGATTATTTATCAAGGTAAGCCTGTTTGTCCAAGATGTGTTGTTGAGCAAAACAATAAGGTTTTGGAAGAACAAGCTAACGCTCATTATAAGAAGATTAGCCGTTTACAGAAATTCAACATGCTGGAAAAGGCTAGTGTTATTACAAATAAGAAAATTCCTCTTTCAAGATTATCTGATTACAGAACCGTGTGTAATGAAACGATTAGTCACAAGAAAGCTGTTGAAGAAACCTTGGAGGATTTAAAGAAAGGAGAAATTAGAAAAGTTGTATTTACAGGAAATCAAGGGACGGCAAAAAGTTTCCTATCATACAGTATGCTTCATGAATTAAATCAATATTTTTGGGATATCAGTCAAGAAGAAGAAAATTATCATCTTATGAAAAGTTGCTTGTACGTTGAATTAGAAGCAATAACAAGAATGATTATGGATTCTTTTGATGATAAGAGCAGTAAATATACACTTCAATATTTCGTTCAATTAATTGGACAAGCTGATTTTGTTGTGTTAGATGATCTTGGCGCAGAAAGCGGGTCAACTAATTCGAATAGACAGGCATCGGATTTCATTCAACGCCTTTTATATGCGGTATCAAACGCTAGACAAGGAATGAGTACATTTACCACAACAAACTTTACTGGAAAACAACTTTTTAATAAATACGATGCTAAAACAGTTAGTCGTTTATTAGGGGATTCAAGGGTTTTGAAATTTACAACAGCTGATCAAAGGCTTACAAATTTAGGTTTCTAATAAGGAGGAATAAGCATGTGTGCATTATGCCGTAATACAGGGATTATTCGTAAAGAAACTTACCCAGGTGTAATTGAAACGAGCGGTTGTAATTGCGAAGTAGCAATCCAGCAGCAAGAAGAAAACGATAAGCGTTGGCAAGCATGGTTAATAAAATTTGAATCAATGAAAAAAGAGTTACATCGGAACCAACAACAAAAAGTAAGCTAACAAGGGGGAGCAAGTAATGAAAAATACAGGCGTTACAAGAAAAGTGGACGAGCTAGGTCGTGTAGTAATTCCAATAGAGTTACGCAGAACTTTAGGTATTGCCGAAGGAACAGTACTAGATTTTTATGTCGAGGGTGAAAACATTGTTCTAAGAAAATATGAAAAGTCCTGCTTTGTAACGGGTGAAGTTTCCGAAACCAACACAAAGTTGCTAGGTGGCCGAATGTTTTTAAGCAAGGAAGGGGCAATTGAATTACTGGATCTTATTCAGAAGAGTGGGCTGGCACATGCCTAAGCAACTAAATATTTTTGATGTAGAGCCAGCAATTTGTGAGTTCGATGCAATGAAGGCAAATGTGAAGAGAGGAACTGGACGCACTACATACGCTGACGTACGCGTCCAAGTTCCAACGAATGCAAAGTGTACGGATGAATTACCACGCACAACTAAACAAGATGATCGCTATGATATTTTTGAACAGTATGTAATGGCAATATGGAGATTTCAAAGAGCTGTAGATAAGTTTTTTAATTGGGATACAGCTGAAGAATTGTGTAAGGCAGCAAGGGATAAAAAAGAAATAATTCCGGTACGGGTTTATTTAGGAAGTGGTTTTAAACCTGATGTTGTCGAGTACATGCGGTAGTAAAAAGGAGATGGACATATGAAAAAAATAGAAATTGATGTTAGTAGCAACAAACTTTTAATAGTGAAGGACGGAAATGTAACAGCAGTAAATCCGCCAATGAGTGGATTCGGTGAGCAAGTTGCGGTTTGGGTAAACGGTAAAGTTGATCGTGTAGATACTAAGTTTACTGAAAAGATAAAATAATTTTTTACTAGAAAGTAGGTTCGCTTATGAGTGTAGCGAGAAACCATGAAGTGATGAAAGAATCACGGTTGAAGGTATACATCGCTTTAGAAGAAGCTAACTTCATTTGGGATGAAAGAGATGTAATTCGTTTTCGTGAAATGTGGAATCAGGGCATGAGCTTGCCAAAGATGGCAAAAACGTTAAGAAGGCATCAAGTGGAAGTTGCACTCCTTGTAATAGATCAGGCTGATAAGTATTTAATTGAAAATCGTCCGTTAGGATTAGGAATTTGCTAAATAGGAAGGGGAAAATAAAATGAACGTTATGGAAAACGGTGTATATGAAACAACTAAATTAGTTAGTGAATCAAAGGAAGGACAAGCTGTAATGAATATCAATCATATTTGTGAATTAGATCAATATCAAGAAGCGGCATTACGTACATGGAATACAAATAACGATTTTGGTGGACGTGTTTTAAATGCAGCATTAGGTCTTACGGGAGAAGCTGGTGAGGTTGCTGATGTTGTAAAAAAAAGCAATTTTTCATGGTTATGGATTTGATCCAGCTCATTGTCCAGGAGAAGAAGAAGGAAATACACATAAAATCGCTTTAGAGCTAGGGGACATCCTGTACTACATTTCAATCATGTCTCATGAAATGGGATATACCCTAGAAGATAGTGCTCAAATGAATATATCTAAATTAGCAACGAGATACCCAGACGGATTTAGCCGAGAAGCTAGTCAAAATCGTGTAGATATGAAATGAAAATTGTAATAAAAAAGAGCCGTGAGTGGAAAGGCTCATAGCTCTTTTTTATAAGGGTAATGATTTTATATATAAATATTATCATATAATCCCAAAAAATTCAATTTCAGTCAATTAATTGGTATAAAATTTGAGCTTTATTAAGAAATGGAGAATGAGAAATGGCTATTGAAGCACATAGATGTAACGTTAAAGGGTGTAATGGTCTTGTAGTTTTCGAAAATGCTGATTTTGATTTGCAAAATCCTGACACAATTAAAGGAGTTTATGCACTTGATGATCCTACTTGTAACGTTTGCGGAAAAGAATTTTTAGTAGTACCTAGCTATTCTGTCATTGATCTTGATGTAGAAACACAAGAATTTGAAGAAATTGAACCAGCTTGTATTATTGAATGGCAGAATCAAAAATTTTAACCAAAGCGTTATTTTAATCGGAATGGCAGATGATTGACCAAATCACCTGCCAAGTGCCTAAACAGTCCGGAGGGGTAAAGCTCCGTTTTGAAAGAGTGTAGCTGACTCGTAGATAGTATGTGTAATGTGGAAAAGAATATTCGTAAAGAGGGATTAAAAAGAACCTGTTGTTTATAACAAACAGGTTCTGATCAGAGCCATAGGCTCAATTATAGGAACTACAAATCTACTGGAGGGTAGTGTAATTCCTGATTAATATTAAGGTATGTTAATAAAATCTAAATATGATTAATCAAATGATAACTAAACAAAATTCGTATTATACGAGCAAAAATAAAAGAACCCGTTTGTTATAAACGGATTCTTCCCACAAGGTGTGCAAGGAATTCAAGGTAACTTGACCAGAGCCACCTATGGAATCCCTTGTGATAATACTGTATGCAAAGGAATCAATAAGGTTAATGAAATTTAAACAAAATCCTTATTGGAAAGAAAAAGAGATAGGGTTCACAACCCCATCTCTTCCAACAGAGATAAGTGTAGTTTTGCTTCTTCACAATTTGGATTAATGCAGTAATGGATAAATGAATGTTCGTCGTGTTGTATGAGAGGTTGATCACAAGATACACATGTATACGGTGAGAGCATTTTATATACCTCCTTACAAATTATGGGTTAATTTTAACACGGTTTTATTTGGTTGAGGAGTAAGACAAAATCGTTATTTGAAAAAATACCAGCTTAAATACTGCGTACATATATTTAAGCTGGAAAAAAGAAATAAAGTTATTGTTTGTGTTTTTCCTCTTTATCAAGGAAAAATACAACGAATATTGCTAGGAGAATAGGCAGCCAAACTTCGTGTGGCATATTATAAAACCTCCTTAAAATATGAATCTACTATATTTTACCATATACAAGAGTTTCAATGTAAGGCAATTAAAAAGATGAGTTTATAACCAAAACGCTATTTGAATAAAAGAAGTTAGATAAGAATGAAGAATAGTCATCTCTTATGCTGGGGAGGTTAACGGATATCCAAATTAAATAAGGGTGATTATGTGTTAAAAGGTAAAGTGATTAGTTTGTTTTTTGGAATTGTAATGGCAGTTTCATTTTTATATCCCTTAGATATCAAAGCGGTTAATAGTAATGATCAAGAGTTTTATGATTCTTATAATACTTTATTAGCACCATATGCAAGTCAAGTTATCAGAAGTAAGCTTGGACCAGATCATCAGTATAGTTTAACGGACACAAAAATTATAAAGATTGAACGTTTTCCAGAAGAAAACTTTAATTTTATTGTTACAGTTCAATATAAAACTTATATAGGAGCTCATAATCCTCCGAATGGCATAGAAACTATTACTTTTAATATAGATCCAAGTGGAGTAAAGGTTATAAATTTTGTTCATAAGGATACTTAAAGAAAAAGTGATCTTCTTCATACCTTGATGAGAAGGATATTTGAATTGAAAAATGTAATAAAAGAACCCGTTTGTTATAAACGGATTCTTCTTACAAGGTTTGCAAGAAATTCAAGGTAACTAGGTTAATGAAATTTAAATAAAATCCTTATTTGAATAGAAAAGAGCACCATTAGGGCGTATGGAGCTCTTTGACCAAGAACTATATTGTGTATTTTTTTAAAGTCTGTATAAGTATATGAAAGTTGAAAATAAAGAGTGAATACACTTTAAACAAAATAGTTATTTTAATAAAAAACGGGGAAATGAGGGGAGAGAAAGGAGAAGAACCCTTTATATAAAGGGTTCTTCTGGTGATTTAATCTATCAATTACATTCGTAGTAATATTCATCACATGAATCGTTATTATCGTTACAGCATATACAAAATGTTTTTTGAATAAATAAACTAACTACACTAGCAGGACCTTCCTGCTTTGTAAAAGTAAGACTTTGAAAATCTTCAACTTGAAATATTTTTGTTTGAACGGGTTGTAATGTAGTAGTAATTGGTACGCTAGATTTTCTTGTTAGAATAGTTACTTGAACGGGGGCACTCATACCGACAACAAATAACTGAATTAATGTTTTATTGTGATTGTTAGTGAAATCTTCAAATACTGTTTGTGGAGTGGTATCTAGGAGGTCGATAGATGTAGGTATATTTCCATTTAAATTTTCTCCCGAACCACCAATTGTATGAGTCTCAACAAAACAGTTATTTTTTTGATGGTCCGAATGCGCTTGGTTTTTATAATACTTTTTACCATCTTTATAAAAGTAATCAGCCATATGAATTTAAAGCTCCCTTCTTTTAAATGTCTATATAGACTATTTAATAAAGCGAAGTAGTGCTTGTACAACATAATAAAATCCGCTCTCGTAATTATTTAAAAATTAAAGAGCGCCATTCAAGGCGCTCTCGGATAAAAAATAATATTGAAAAAGAATACCACTTGATATCTTATGTATGCTTCTAAGGGGAGTGCAGATTTAAAATAAAATAGTAATTGGAATGAAATGAAGAGTAACCAATAATTTATTAATGAATATATAGTGAGTGGAGTCAAGGTTGAGGGGGACAGATTATGGTGATTTCTAATATGAAAAGAGAGCTAGAATGCTCTCTTTAATAGTTATTGAATTTGCCAGTAAACGAAAATCTTTAAATACCTTAATATATTAAAAATTTTGTGAACATGAAGTGCAAGGTCCACCAGTAGGTTGGAATACAACATTATCAACAAAAGCTGTTGCGCCTTCTCCACCTGTAGCTAAGTTTTGGAAACTAATACATGCTGTAGTTACATCAGCAGGTATACACACAACAAGGGTATAATGTTGGAAGCCAGCTTGTTGTTGATTTGCAACAGGTACAATGTGCGGAATGTTTAATGGTCCAAGTGTTGTAGGGTTAGGAGGACATCCTTGACCAAGTTCTGGAAACGATACAGAAGCAACAAGAAGTGCTCCATCTCTTATATCCCCAGCAAAAGAAAGGGTAAAGCAACAACCTTCGCCCACATCAACAGATTGGGTCATAATTCCACCAGGTCCAATAGAAACAGCTAAAGCACTCAAGGATCCATTTGGAAGAAAACGACCGCTGTGAGCATTTGGAAATCCTACTTCTGAAACATTTCCCGTTACAATCCATCCTGGAACTGGAGTACCTGGTGTTGCAGGTTCATCAAATCCAGGGTTATCAAGAACATTCGTACATGGGCAACATGCCGTAGCAGCTGGTCCCGTAGGTCCTGTAACTCCTGTAGCCCCGGTTGGTCCAGTCGGCCCAGTCGGCCCAGTCGGCCCAGTCGGCCCAGTCGGCCCAGTCGGTCCAGTCGGCCCAGTCGGCCCAGTTGGTCCAGTCGGCCCGGTTGGTCCAACTTGAGGTGGGGGTACAGGGGGGAGGAAACACTCACATGGAATATGAAATTTCTTTTTAAATTCACTCATTTTTACACCATCCTTATCATTCACCCACTTACACACTACAACTTATGAATTGGTTAACAAACAAGTATAAGAAAAAGGCCCTTGAAAATTAAAATAAATAAAAAAATAAGCCCTTATGTCACAAATATAAACCCATTCCATAATATATAAGGAACATGGGTTCACTTCAAAAAGCTTTTAATATATATAAGAGAGTCCGCTTCCTAAATCAATATCGTTGAACCTGTTGCTCCTGTTGCTCTGTTGGTAAAGTGAATGACGAAGAATAGATAGGAGAGTTGAATCGATTAAACTTGATTCAACAGCAACTCCATGTAAAACAATATTTTCTTCATTCATACCATTACCTTCTATGATTGCTCGCCATAGGAGGTAATGGTTGCAAAAAGCAAATCATGAAGTTGGAATGTAATTATATGGAAGTGCAAAGGTTGTTAAGGGGGATTAAAGAATGTATCGAAGTGGACAAGCAGTTTTATTTTATAAATTAAATAAAAATTTCATTTTATATTAATTCGGAACACAAAAAGATCACTTAGTAAAGTGCTCTTGTGACGAGCCTCATTTTATAACGACTATTTTATAAAGAAAGGAACTCAAAATATTATATGTAAGTCTAGTTAATTGAGTGCTTTTTACAAATAAAGAGCAGCTAGCAAAAGCTAACTGCTCGGCCCAAGGCAATGGGTGTAGAGTAATGAAAAAGAATACTTTTCCTTTAATACAAAATCATATTTTGATTCTCGATAATATATGAGTATTAAGACAAAAACGTGCAATTAAAAGAGCAGCTAGCAAAAGCTAACTGCTCGGCTGGTTCTCCAAGGGGGAACTAGGAGAAAGTAACTTAATGGGTTGTCTACAGTATTGACCGAATGTTGATTTTTATTCAGGAGGTAGAGGGAAATGAATTTGAACTTACACGATGCAAAATTTTTTATAGAAACACCTGATGGAGAAAGTGTGGAAATAAGGGGCAGTGTTGATTGGGCTGATGTTCCTTCTGGTGAAACGAATGAATCTGGTTTTGATTTTAGTAGAGAAATAAGTGTGCTGTGCACTTTTGAAGAACCACAAAATATAAAAGAGTTAAAAGAAGTAGGTTTTACAGAAAGACAAGCCTGGAATATTCATTTTCGTAAAGGCGAAAGTTGGAAAGAAAACTCAACAAAATAATCCTTTTAATAGAAAGAGAGGTTAGGAGAATGACTAATTTAAAGAAAAATTAGTAAAGCTATCGCGCGTCGCACAAAGGCAGTAGAGAAATATCAAGTTGATAACGCTTGGAGAAATATTTTTGTGAAAGCCGGAATAATAAAATAACAGTACTGGAGGGATAGAAAATGAATAGTAAACAGTTTTTTGGAATGTATTTGGCTCTTTACTTAATCACCATGTTTGTGACCTTTAGTAATGCGAAAAGTTTCATAGAAGCTGGAATTATTATGGTACTTGTAATCTTGATTGCGGAAGTTGATCATAGATATGGATTTTATAAGGGAAGCAAAAAAGCTAAAAGCAAACAAATATAGTCCGGCTAGAAAACTAGAGGACACCAATTCATTAAAGCAGCAATTAAGGCTGTTTTACGAATAGGTGTCCTTTTTATTTTGAAAAGGGAGATGGGGAAATGAAGGTGTTAAAGGATCAATTACTTGAATGGAAAAAGAAATCCAAGCAAGGAAAGAAGAAAAACAAGAAAAAACAAAAAGAGAAATTAAGCACTCGTGATATTGAAGATTTAATGGGGATGCATAGACCTTGCTATGAACGAAGACGTGGAGCAATAAGACAAAAGTAATTTAAAAATAAAAAGGAGTGGTCTTACATGACTAAACAATTATCTTTCTTACCAAAAATCGATAGAACAGCAACACAAGAGGAATTAGAACGTGTGTTGGAAAGTGTACGTATACATAGACAATTTGGGATGATGCGTAAAGAAATGAAAGTCACTCCTTCTTATGAAATACGTGAGCATGGTCCTACACATACAGTTGGAAAACCATTGGAAGATGTTGCTATAGCAAATATTCAACAAAGTAAACGAGAAGAGTGGCTTGAAAAAATGTCATTAAGTATTGATCAGTTTCTAAATCGATTAGGAAACGGACGTGCAGGAAGTATTCAAAGAGATATTATTTATAAACGTTATTTAGAAGAAGAGGATGTGTGTGACTACATGGTTTATAACGAGATAGGGATGTCAGAGCGCACTTATCGACGTTGGAAGTCTAAAGCGTTTTATAAACTTGCTTTTGCACTAGGATTAGAAGTTTATGAGACAGAAGAAACTGGAGGTAATAAATAATGAATTTTGTTCAACCGATACGTGATTCAGAGCAAATACAACAAATTAAAGAATATCTAAAAGAAAAGAATGAACGCAATTATATTTTGTTTGTAATAGGAATTAATACAGGGCTACGTATTAGTGATATTTTAAAACTGAAGGTTGGAGATTTAAATGGCAGCCATATATCAATGCGTGAAATGAAGACAGGTAAGCAGAAACGTATTCACATTACTGCAGCATTAAGAAGAGAGTTAAAGTGGTACATTGAAGATATGGAAGACTATGAGTATATAATTAAGAGCAGACAAGGAAAGAATCGACCAATCGGAAGAAGCATGGCATATAAAATACTTAGTACCACAGCAGCAAAGTTTGGTTTAGAGGAGATTGGGACACATACATTACGTAAGACATTTGGATATCATATGTACATGCAAACAAAGAACATAGCTTTGCTGATGGAGATATTCAATCATTCAAGTGAGCGAGTAACGTTAAGATATATAGGAGTAAACCAAGATGCAATGGATAAAGCAATGACTAGGTTTAAAATCTAATCATTGCTTTTTTGTTCAAGGATAGCAACACATGCTTATCGACTTAAGAACTGAAACTTACGTTTGAACATAAAATCAAATTTAGATGAGCAAAGCTATTTCAAGTGAATAGAATCCACTCTTTAAGAATACATAAAAAATATATATACAAGCGTAGTCTAATCACTACATCATTGGCGAAAGTAGAATTCTATAAATTTTGGAGGAAGAGATATGCAAAAAAAGGTTCTCCTGTTTACAGATTTGGGGATTGATGATGCGTTTGCTATACTGTACACCTTTTTTCGTAAAGACATTCAACTTGTAGGAATTGTGGCCGATTATGGAAATGTATCAAGAGAAAATGTAATAAGAAATATTAACTATTTAAAGTACATTGCGGGAAGAGAAGAAATACCTGTATTCCTTGGTGCTTCTGTACCGTTGACAGGTATATTAATTCAGTATTTCCCTGAGGTACATGGAAAAGTTGGATTAGGACCTATTATTCCACCTGAAATTTCATATCCAGTTTATCCTTTAAATGATATTTATCAAATTATAGAATCGAATTTAGAAGATCTTACCATTATTAATTTAGGAAGACTTTCTTCGCTAGCTACGACTTTTGTATTAAATTTAGAAACAATGCGAAATGTAAGAGAATGCATTTGCATGGGGGGAGCTTTTTTCTATCCAGGTAACGTAACTGCTGTGGCTGAAGCTAATTTTCACGCAGACCCTTATGCAGCAAACTTAATTCTGCAACATGCAAAGAACTTGACAATTATCCCTTTAAATGTGACCCAACATGCGATTGTTACAACCGAAATGGTCGAGCAAATCGATGCATTTCATCGGAATACACAGGATCTTGCAGGACTCATCATTAAACCTATGTTAGATTATTATTATAATTTTTACTCCAAGTCTAATCCAGGTATAAGTGGAAGTCCTATGCATGATTTTGTAACAGTGTGGTATTTGCTAAATAGAGAGGCTGTTAGCCTTTCGAGAGTACCCATTAAAGTAATTCCTGATCAAGGGGAAGGGTTTGGTCAAAGCATTGCAGACTTTCGTTTTGTTACTAATCCAGGTTATAAAACGCATAATGTAGCTTTTCAGTTTGATTATGAAAGATTCAGGAAGGATATTATGGAAACGTTCTTAAAGAAGAGAGTGTAAAAGACTTTATTAACTTCAGATAATACGGATTATATGAATGAAATATCACTGCACTTCACGTACAAGAATTCGACTTTTTTAGGTTAAAATTCGTCTAACATACATAGCTTCCGAAATGTTGGCTGTACCCTATCGCTATCAAGCTAACAGAATAAAATATTCCTGATTTCTGGTATATTAAAACTTTAAGTTGATGGATGTGGTGCTCCCCCACATCCATCAACTTAAGAAAAGTAAACACCCAAAAAACAAAAAATGAGCTGACTTCTCAAAATAACTAACTATAGAGAAAGAGAAATTTCATTTAGTGGGTACTTCAAAACCTTAGCTTGATTGCGATGGGGTCACCATATCAAAAAAGAAAATTGTGCGTTTAGACATATTTTTCAACCGCTTCCTGTACGTTAAGGGACTCGTTATTTTTTTACAGTTTTTTATTATGAAATTCAAAATAACTAATTATAATAGATGAAAAAAACGATTAATAGTTGGGATACGGAAAGGATTCGAATTTACATTCTTTCTCAATACATATCATGGATAAATAAAGTAAAATATGGGTTGGGGCTATGTCTCATGTTGTGTTAATCCTAACAATAACTAAGGGTACATAATATGCTTTCATACCTTTGAATAATTTTGTTATAGAAGGGATGGAGATTTAACTGGCTCAAATTGTTGGTATTAATAGATACCTTTGTACTGGGGCTTTAATCTATATGCGTGAGGGCCTTTCCCTAAGTCTTGTCAGGAAGTAAGGAACAGTAAGCAAACACTTATACAATATGAATAGAGGAGAGGAATGCCATATGAAAATACGTAGTCAAATTACATGTGCAAGTCTGGCCCTTTTAATAGCTGGAAGTTCCCTGTTATATACAACACCAACCTCAATTGTAAAAGCAGAGCCCACTCAAAATGTATCTAGTTCGTTACAAACAAATACTCAACGAGATCGTACTTCCGTCAAGCAAGCAATGCGAGATACATTGCAATTTGGATACCCGGGGATACTTGCTAAAACTTCTGAGGGTGGAAAAACGTGGGGGTATGCCGCTGGAATAGCGGATCTGAGAACCAAGAAACCAATGAAAACAGATTTTCGCTTTCGCATTGGGAGTGTGACGAAGACGTTCACCGCAACAGTTGTACTTCAATTAGTTGGAGAGAATCGCCTGAAGCTAGACGACCACATCGAAGACTGGTTGCCTGGTGTCATTCAAGGAAATGGATATGATGGTAACAAGATTACTATCCGGGAGATATTGAACCATACAAGTGGTATCGCTGAATACTCAAGGTCAAAAGACGTTGATTTTACGGATACAAAAAAATCGTATACGGCTGAAGAGTTAGTGAAGATGGGGATTTCTTTTCCCCCAGACTTTGCTCCAGGAAAGGGCTGGTCTTATTCAAACACAGGATACGTATTACTGGGTATCCTTATTGAAAAAGTAACTGGAAACAGCTATGCGGAAGAAGTTGAAAATCGAATTATTGAACCACTTGAATTGTCGAATACATTCCTACCAGGCAATTCAAGCGTTATTCCAGGCACTAACCATGCACGTGGATATGTCCAACCAGACGGAGCAAGTGAGCTAAAAGACGTTACTTATTATAACCCAAGTGCAGGTAGTTCTGCTGGAGATATGATTTCTACTGCTGACGACTTAAACAAATTTTTCTCTTACTTGCTCGGTGGCAAATTACTGAAAGAACAGCAACTAAAACAAATGCTTACTACAGTTCCTACAGGAAAAGAAGGAATCGATGGATATGGTCTTGGAATCTATGAAACTAAGCTTCCAAGCGGTGTCTCGATATGGGGACACACAGGTGGCATTCTAGGGTTTACAACTCTTGTTGGAGGTAAACTTGGAGGCAAGCATACGTTGGTTGTCAATTGGAATAGTTTGGGTAGAACTGACAGTCCTAATCCTTTTAAAAAAATTTTACTTGCTGAATTTAGCAAGTAGGAAAAAAGGAAAAATTTATCGTATTTTTCATAGTTAAAAATATACTTTTCTGTTTCAAAAGCCCCAACTTATTTTCAAGAAAAATTTGGGGCTTTTTTTGTTTTGGTAGCGTTTATTCTCCTTAAGTTGATGGATGTGTGGTGCTACCCTATTCTATACAGTTACTCATTTTTATTGTGTTGTGTAACTCAAAAGAGAAAGTGCTATGAAGCTATTGATATCAAGGGCTGTAGCGTTTAGATTAGTTACACACAATATAAGATATGGGTAACTAGTGTGGTATATTAAATTAGTAATAAACTAATATATAAAGAGGTGTGGGGATTGGGATATACAATAAAGGAATGGGAAAATCGGTATCGTCATAGAACCGATCTGAGCAGCTATCTAGTTCATTTAACCAAGATGAAATTTGATGAAAATGGGAATGCAATTAAAAGCGGTTATAGTGTTTTGATGGAGATTCTAGAATCACAAGTGTTAAAAGGGAGTGGTTCTAAAGGATTTATTAATGGTGCAAATACAGCAGTATGTTTTCAAGATATGCCATTAAGTGGTGTGTGTCAGAACGTTCTATTTGAACAATTACGTAATAGAGATGAGGCGCATAAAAGATATTCACCTATAGGCATAGCTTTTCCAAAGCAGTATGTGTATAAAAAAGGTGGTAGACCAGTAATATATGAAAAGAAAGATGTTGCTAGGGGGATGTTGCCTCCAGAAGAGTGGTGGCGAATAGTCAATTTTAATTTGGAGGACGATGACAATATTATTGATTGGACTCACGAAAGAGAATGGAGAGTAAAAGGTGATTTTGAATTCGATTTAAAAAAAGCTACAATTCTTCTAACAAAACAAAGTTCGTATGATGAATTTGTAAATAAAACTCCAGAAGATATTTTAAAAAATATTGGTGGAATTGTGACTTTACATCCTGTTTTATATTAAAAAAAGTGGCAGAGTCGTGACCGTTTTTTGGCAGTAAATGTGCCGGTTGTTTTGGAATCAACGTGATATATTTGTATTGTGAGAAGTGGCGGAAAACATAACTCACTATGTTGTTTCTAAATTTCTAAACGGTTCATAATGACGGCACATAAAATCCGAAACCAGCAGATGGAACTGATTAGATGATACCGTAAATGAGGAGAGCTTTTGCTCTTCTGTGAGCTAACAACATCCTAGGTAGATGGAATGAGGGGAACCTGATAAGTTTGCCGATAGTGTCAGTCGCGGTTGTTAGCTGAGAGAAGAATAAAACCTCTAAACCAAACTAAAGTAAATATGAAATACACAACATGATTCGCTTATTTTGCAAAGGTGTTATCCGCTTCGGTAACGTCTTTAATTTTAACTAGTAAAACTTCATGTACCGAATTTTGATTAATAATATAAGAAATTGACGAAAGGGCAACTGATGCATGGTTGCTCTTTTGTATGATTATTAATGTTTTGTATTGTTTTAATTTGAAAGTAGATGATAAAATTGTATTAAAACAATATGGAGGATAAATGATGGATAATCCAAATAAAGATAAAACCTGTTTTATTATTACACCAATAGGTGATGATCAATCTGATACAAGAAGAGCGGCCGATGGGGTAATAGATGCTGTAATTGTCCCGGCATTATGTGAGATGGGGTTTGATGAAGAAAATATTAAAGTAGCTCATAGGATGCCAAGTCCTGGTTCAATAAATAAACAAGTCATTTCAAGTGTTTTAGAATGTGATTTGGCTGTAGCAAATCTTACAAATTTAAATCCAAATGTAATGTATGAACTTGCCATTAGACATGCTGCTAGAAAACCAGTAATTCAAATTTGTCAAAAGGGCACAAGACTACCATTTGATATCACGGAAGAACGTACTATCTTCTATACTAATGATATGGCTGGTGTAATAGAATTAAATAATAATTTTAAAGATATGGTAGTGGAAGCTATCTGTGATGAAGAACCGGATAATCCTATTTATAGAGTGGTTGAAAGTAATTCAATAATGAAAAATGTTGATGAAACTGATCCATCAAGATATATGTTGAATCGTATAGATTCATTAGAGAAAAACTTATCAGATCTTATCGGTACTCTAAGTATTAACAAATCCTACAGTAATATAGGTAATGTACAAATTAGGAAGAAAGCAAGAAGTCATCAAATTCCAATTAAAATTGATGAAAGAAAAATGGATATGGACAAGTTTGCAAATATAATTAATGAGTTTCCGGGAACATATGCAGGGACTGAAGATTCATGTCAAGTGAATTTTGAATTTGATGGTAGTGATGTGGGGTTTGTAAATGTAATCACTACACGCAGTAATCGTGACTTGGCGCGGGTTAGAAGTTATTTAAGGAGTTTCGAAGGGGTTTATATTCTAAGTGTTGAAGAACAGAAAGTGTTACCAATATCATAAAAAGTAGTATATTAATTGGAAGCATTCCTTATGGAGTGCTTTTTCTTTATACCACACTGACGGCAATGTTAATTTCATTATATCAATTTGTATTTATTTGTAAAAGTATAATTGGAATATTCTTTCAAATGGGGTGAGGATAGGTGGATGAGAAACAACCGTTATTAGTAATTACATTAACAGATATAGATGCTAAACCAATAGTTCATTACAAAGGTAAACAGATTGATAGAAAGTTACGAGTTGCATTTGATTGGGAGTCACAATCGATTGATAAGATTAATCGCACATACATTCATATTGAACATGTACCATTTGATAATAAGCGTTGTAATACTGAAATCATTCAACATAATAATCCTATTGTGGAAGAGGAGTGAAGATAGATGTGTGAGCATAAGTATCAAGTGTTAGATAGTGAGACTACTTCTTTTTATTCGGATGATAAACAATGCGTTCGGAAAGTATCAACTACTTTCTATTGTGAGAAGTGTCTTGATTTTAAATATAAAGAAACAACAATTAATTTAGGAAGTAACAATGAAAGAATATAAAACCAAACAACAGAAGCGTAAGTTCTATGACAGTGGTGAGTGGAAGAGTATACGCGAGCAAGTAAAGAAGCGAGACAACTATGAATGCCAGGAGTGTAAACGTAATGGTAGTGTTCGTGTGGACACAAATGAATACAGTGAGAGTGCAAAGCGCAAGAAGATTCAACTCGTTGTCCATCATAAAAAAGAACTAGAACATCATCCGGAACTTGCATTAGAAATGGAAAATCTAGAAACAGTCTGTGTGGATTGCCATAATAAAGAACATGGTAGATTCTTTGAAAAGAAACCGAATAAATGGGAAAACGATGAAAAGTGGTAAAAAGGAATCAAAAATAATACCCCCCCCTTAAAAAATTCATCAAAAATTGCTCTAAGGGGCACCGGAGGAGGGGGTCGTTTTTCCAGATTTTTGAGCAGTATCGCATAGGACCCCTACCCAACATAAAAATATGATTGAATCGAGGTGATATTATGGGGGACATAGATGAACGTGAGGTGCTAGTTAACAAAGAAAAAAATCGTTTAAAAAGATTATTTAAAGACATCCCACCTAGTAAGTTGAAAGTGGTTGAGGGGTTAATTATTCAGGCAGCAAGACTACGAGTTTTATTAAATGAGATGTGGATAGATATATCTGAGAATGGTGACTATGAAATGTTCTCACAATCTGATAAAACAGAGCCGTATGAAAGAGAGCGACCTGTTGCCCGATTATATAATACCCGCGATCAATCATATCAAAGAGTCATTAAACAACTAACAGATTTATTGCCAGAAGGAAGTAATAAAAAAGAAATTAAGAAGTATTCGGCAAGTGATTTAATATGATTTCACATAAGTATGTAAGTGAATATATAGAATTATATGAAACGGGAACAGTAATATTAAATAAGGAACGCATCATGCTTATTAATTACTTAAAGCAAGATATATTAACCCGTAATGATTTGCATTTTGATGTGGATTTAATTCATAAATGTGTAACTTTCATAGAAAAGTGGCATTTTAAATTAAATTCCTTTCAAAAATTTTTAATAGCATTTGTGTTTTTGTTTGATGAATATGAGGATGTTTATTTTGATCAGCATTTTTGGATGATGGCAAGGGGTGCTGGTAAAAACGGTTTGATTAGTGCATTGACACACTTCTTTATTAGCGAATTACATGGCATTGAGCATTATAATGTATCAGTAGTTGCTAATACAGAAAGGCAGGCTAAAACTTCTTTTATAGATGTTTATGAAAAGAATAAAAAGCATGAAATATTAGACGAGCTATTTGTATCAACTAAACAATTGATAACGAATAAAGCGACTCGTTCGACGTTTGAATTTCATACATCAAATGCAGGAAGTAAAGACTCATTAAGAGATGGATGTGTCATTTATGATGAGATACACAGATATGAAAATAGCGATGTTGTAGAAGTATTCTCTAGTGGTTTAGGTAAAGTTCCTAACTCTAGGGAATTTTTTATTACCACAGATGGTTTTGTTCGTGAAGGTTACCTTGACAAGATGAAAGAACGAGCAATGAACATCTTGAAAGGTAAAGAAAAAGAAGATAGGTTGTTCCCTTTTATTTGTAAGCTTGATAACGCTGAAGAAGTAGACGATCCAGAGATGTGGGAAAAAGCAAATCCAATGTTTAGTAAGCCTATGAGTCAATATGCTAGAGGATTGTTCAAAAAGGTTATGCGACAATATAAAAACCTTGAAAATGATCCATCTAACAGAGAAAACTTCATGACTAAAAGAATGAATTTACCAGAAGTAGATTTAACAAAGTCTGTTGCTACTTGGGAAGAAATAATGCGTACTGGTTTTGAAGAAGATGGAGAAACTCTCAGAAAGATTCCTGATTTAAAACATAAAGTAGCTGTGGGAGGACTCGATTTCGCCAGTATTAAGGACTTCGCGGCTGTTGGTTTACTATTTAAACATGGTGAAGATTATATTTGGAAAGGTCATTCATTTGTACGTAAAGGTTTCTTGGACAAGGTGAAATTAAAAGCACCTATTTTTGAGTGGGCTGAAAATGGATTATTAACAATTGTGGATGAACCTGTAATTAATATCTCTCACATTGTGGATTGGTTCGTAAGAATGCGTGAATTGTATGGTGTGAATACGATTGTTGCAGATACATTCCGTTTAGATCTTGTTAAAACAGCACTTGAAGCAGAAGGGTTTACATTGTTGTATATTCGTAATCCAAAAGCTATTCATTCATTATTAGCGCCAAGGGTCGAAACATTATTTGCGAACAACCGTATTATCTTTGGCGATAATCCGTTAATGCGTTGGTACACAAATAACGTCTATGTTCATATTAAAAAAGATGGCAATAAAGAATATTTGAAAAAAGATGAATTCAGACGAAAAACAGATGGATTTCAAGCTTTTATCCATGCATTATGGCAAGCGGATAACATTCTGGAAGAAGAAGTTGAGTTTATGATAGGTGATATTAAGTTCTAATAAAGGGGGTGATAATCATTGGATGGATTAGTGATGTATTAAACAAAAACAAAGAAATTGCGTTTATGTTTGATGTAGATATGTTCATCGATACAGCGAACAGAGTCCACATGAAGCGACTAGCGATTGATACGTGTATATCATTTTTAGGAAGAACAATTAGTCAATCGGAATTTAGAGTTAAAAATGGTGAAGCATTTGAAAAGAATGAACTTTACTATCGCTTAAATGTTAGACCAAATAAGAATATGACAGCAAGTACATTCTGGGAAAAATTCATTCAGAAGCTTGTTTATGATAATGAATGTTTAGTTATACAAGCGGATGACGAGGATTTACTTATTGCTGATGACTTTCAACATAATGAATACGCTGTTTTTGAAGATACATTTACGAATGTAGTAGTAAAAGATTATGAATTTAAGAGAAGTTTTAAACAGAGTGAAGTTATCCATTTAAAATATCGAAATGATAAGTTATCACCGCTTATTGATGGACTCTTTGCTGATTATGGCGATTTATTCGGAAGAATTTTAAGTTCTCAGAAACGAAAAAATCAAATTCGTGGCACGGTTGATATGGATATGATCGGTGCTAAAACACAAGAACAGGTAGATAAGTTACAAAAATTCATAGATGACATGTATCAAGCGGTCGGTAAGAAAGATATTGCTATTGTTCCACAGCAAAAAGGAATTGAGTACAAAGAAGTTTATAACGGTTCTGCTAATGGTCCTAGTGTGGAAGAAATAAATAAAGTAACAAATGGTTTTTTAAATCAAGTAGCAATGGCGATGGGAATACCTACAGCTTTAATATATGGTGAAATGGCTGATGTTGAGAAGCAAACGAAAAACTACATGAATTTCACAGTAAAACCTTTGTTAAAAAAGATTTCTGATGAAGTAAACGTAAAATTCTTTGAAATGAATGAGTATCTTGAAGGGCAAAGAGTAGAGGTTAAATCTTTTTCTTATCAGACTATATTCGAACTTGCGGAAAGTATCGATAAGCTCATTTCGTCAGGTGCTTTTAAAGGTAATGAGGTTAGATTAGAAGTTGGTTATGATATCTCAGACGATCCAAATTTAAATAAACATTATATTACGAAAAACTACGCTGAAATGAATACAGAAGAAGGAGGTGAGAAACAAAATGACGGTGAAAATTGACGTTAAAGGACCAATTATTTCAAATGATGAAGCTTGGATTTATGATTGGTTTGAAATGGATGCGACAAGCCCAGGGAAGATTACAAAACAACTTGATAACGCAAATAGTGAGGATTTAATTGTGTCAATCAATAGTCCTGGTGGTTATGTAGATGAGGGTTCGGAAATTTACACAGCATTAAAAAATTATCCTGGTCATGTGGAAGTTCAAATTGTTGGTTTAGCGGCAAGTGCAGCTTCTATTATTGCGATGGCTGGTAATAAGGTTCGTATTTCCCCTACAGCGCAGATTATGATTCATAACGCTTCTATGTTGAGTGGTGGAGATCATCGTGATATGTCAAAAGCAGCTGAGATGTTAAAAGTAACTGATCGTACACTTGTAAATGCTTATGTCATTAAAAGTGGTAAATCAGAAGAAGAGCTACTTAATATGATGTCTGATGAAACATGGATGGGACCACAACAAGCATTAGAAAATAACTTTGTGGATGAAATTATGTTTATGGAGAACCCAGTTAAAATGACAGCTTCAACTGCTACTGCTGCCATGCTTCCACAAAAAATAATCGATGGTTTTAGAAATGGAACAATGAACAAGGGCCAAGGAATTACAAAAGAAGATTTAAACGCTGCACTATTAGGACTAAAAAACGAAATTCTGAATGATTTACAAACAAATACAAATACAAAAGAGCCTATTCAAGAACCTGTTCATACAAAACAGAATTTGAGTACGCTCTTTTTAAATTTAGGAGGAAAATAAAATATGGTTATTAAATTTAATAATTTTGAAGAAAAGAAACTAGCATTTGCGAAAGCAACACAGGAGGGAACTCCAGAAGAACAAACAGCAGCATTAAATTCTATGATTGGAGCACTTGCTACAGATGTACGAGCAGATATTTTAAATCAAGTGAATGAATCAATGGTAGATCGTTCTATTATGCAGTCTCGTGGTGCTAATGTATTAACAAGTGAAGAAATGAAGTTCTTTAATGCAGTAGTTGAAGAAGGTGGATTTAAGTCTACTGAAACTTTACCTAAAACAACTCAAGAACGTATTTTTGATGACTTAGTTGAAGATCATCCTTTCTTACAACATATTGGTTTAGAGAATTTAGGTGCAGTAACAGAATTCGTTTACGGAGATCCAGAAGGTGCAGCGGTATGGGGGCCATTATTTGATGGTATTAAAGGTCAATTAAATGCTACATTCCGTAAAGATAGCATTTCACAACTTAAATTAACGGCATTTATTCCATTAGCAAATGACATGTTAAAACTTGGTCCAGTATGGGTAGAACGATATGTTCGCACAATGATTACAGAAGCGATGACAGTGGGATTAGAACGCGGATTTGTAGCTGGTACAGGTAAAAATGAACCTATCGGTTTATTAAAAGATCCTAGTGGAAGTGTTACAAATGGAGTATATCCAGATAAAAAACCAGTTGGGACCTTAACGTTTGAACCTGGCCGTAAAACAATTAATGAATTAAAAGGTGTAGTTAAATTACTAGCTAAAAAATTAAACGCTGATGGTTCAGATGCAGATAGACCGAAAAACATTGCTGGAAAAGTAGTCATGGTAACAAACCCATTTGATACTTTTGATATTCAAGCAAACGCGACAATTCAAAATGCAGCTGGGGTATACGTGACAAGTTTGCCATTTAATCCAATCCCTACAGAATCGGTGTTTGTGCCACAAGGGAAAGTATTGTTCTTTGTTAAAGGTCAGTATGTTGCAGCGATGGGTGGCACAGAGCCTATTAAAAAGTTCGAAGAAACTCTAGCATTAGAAGACGCAACAGTTTATATTGCTAAACAATTTGCTACAGGTAAGCCAAAAGATAAATATGCTTCTCAAGTTTATACATTAAAGATTGAAGAAACGCCAACGCCACCGACACAAGGATGATGTAAATGGATACAGTAATTTCGAATGAAATATTACAGCAATTCAAAGATAGGATGCACTTAGGGGATGAGGAAGACGACAACCTAAAGCGCATCCTTTCTACGTCTAACAAGGCGTTACTTAGGATTTGTGGGAATTATGATTTAAATAAAGACGAGGAGTTCAAAGAATTAGTCTTTGAACGTTCTCGTTATGTTTATAACGATGCATTAGAGTATTTTGACAAGAATTTTTTAAGTCAGATTAATAGTTTAGGTATCGATAAAGCATTAGAAGAAATTAAATTGGACGGTGATTAATATGCGTCCTTTTCAGTATAAAAAACCACTGAATACAGGTGATTGTAGAAATCGAATTATCATTGAACAACCTGAAGTAATAAAAGATGATTTGAATCAAGAAGTTGAAACAGGTAATTGGCAAGAAGTAAAAAAAGCATGGGCAATGATAAAAACGGTAAAAGGTTCGGAGTACATTGAAGCTTCGGCTTCACAGTCCACGCGAATTTATCGGTTTGTTATTCCTTATACAACAGGTATTACAGAGTTAATGCGAATTAAAATGAAGGATCGTATCTTTGATATTATTGAACCGCCAATGAATGATGATGAAATGTATCAAACATTGACTATTATCGCAAAGGAGCATACTTAATATGAATGATTTTGCGAGTGAGATTGCTAGGGAATTACAAAGATATGCAAATGTTGTGGAAGAAGAGTTACTGACAGCAGAAGAAGAAGTAGCTGATGTCGCTGTAGAAAAATTAAGGCAAGGCAGCCCTAAAAAAACAGGTGCTTACCGTAAAGGGTGGCGTAAGAAAAAAGAAGGTAATGGTTTTGTCGTTCACAATACAAAAGGTCAATTAACACATCTTTTAGAAAAGGGACATGCAAAAGTGGGTGGTGGCCGTGTACCAGCACAAGTTCATATCCTTCCAGTTGAACAGTATGTCATTGATGAGTTGCCAAGACGTATTGAAAGGGTGATTCAATAATGACATTAGGTGAATTAACAAAAATTCTTGAAGCTACAGGTTATCCTGTGGCTTATTCGCATTTCACAGCAACACCAACGAAGCCAGTACCAGCGCCACCTTATATTTGTATCCTTGTTGATGGATCAGCAAATTTAATGGCTGATAATAAGGTGTATCACAAGATAGACGATACAAATATTGAACTTTACACAACTAAAAAAGATTTAGTTGCAGAAGAAAAACTTGAAAAAGTCCTAGACGATCATGAAATTCCTTATGACTCGTATGGAACTTTTATTGAATCTGAAAAAATGTATCAAAAAATATATGAAACGAGGTTGATATAAATGAATGAAAATAAAGTAGCTTTCGGTCTGAAAAATGTCCACTATGCACTCTATGACGTTAAAGATGGTGTAGTTACATTCAGTACACCGATTCGATTACCAGGTGCGGTTGAATTAACATTTGATCCACGCGGAGATTTAATCGAATTCTATGCGGATGACATGCTTTACTACGCAGCAAGTAATAACCAAGGGTATGATGGCACTTTATCAATCGCCCATATTCCGGAGCAATTTGCAATTGATGCATTAGGTGAGGAATTAGACGAAGAAGATGGTGTATTAAATGAATTAGCCGATGCAAAAGGGAAATCATTTGCATTATTATTTGAATTCGATGGCGATGTAAGAGCGACTCGACACGTTATGTTTAACTGTTCAGCAAGTCGTCCAACACTTGCATCTAAAACGAAAACTAATTCAGCGGAGCCAAATACAAATGAGCTTAAATTTGTATCAAGCCCTATTGATATTAATGGAAAACGTATGGTTAAAACGAAAACTACAACTAAATCAAAACAAGAGATCTATGATAATTGGTATAAAAAAGTTTATACAAAAGTACCTGCATTACCAAAGGGAGCGTAAGTAAATGGAAAAGACAATTACAATAGACGGGAAACAAGTCAGATTAAAAGCTACAGCAGCAATAGTTAAGCGATATAAAGCACAATTCAGACGTAATTTATTTTCAGATTTGATGGCATTAGGGGCAATTAACGCTTTAGCTTCATCAGATGGGTCAGAACAACCCATTGATATGTCTAATGTCGATATGAGTAAAGTAGATTTTGAATTTATTTATGACTTAACATGGATATACGCTAAAACGGCTGATCCTAATATTCCTGATCCTATGACGTGGCTAGATGGATTTGAAGAATTCCCAATTGAAGAAATTATGCCAGAAGTCATGGAATTAGTTCAGCTCACTATGGGAGCAAAAAAAAAATAAAGAAAAACAATGGAGAGCAAGGGACATTCAGTGATGAGGAATTTACTACTGAATTGTTTCTTGCTCTTTGTTATAAAGCGAAATTAACAAGCTGGGATTTAGAAGATATGACAATCGGTGATTGCTTTGATTACATTGCTGAATTTGCTGAGCTAGAGAATCCAGATAAAGAAAAAGTTAGAAAAGCAAATCAAAAAGACTTCGATTCATTCTAAGAAAGGGGTGAGAAAATGGCAGGGAGAATTAAAGGGATTACGATAGAAATTGGTGGTAATACTCAGCCGTTACAAAATGCTTTAAAAGATGTAAATAAACAAAGTGATGCTTTGGCTAAAGAATTAAAAGATGTCGAGCGTTTGTTAAAGTTTGACCCTGGGAATATTGAGGCACTTTCTCAAAAACAAAAATTACTTACACAACAAATAGAAAATACAACGCAAAAGCTAGATAAATTGAAAGCAGCGGAACAACAAGTACAAGCTCAATTCCAAAACGGTAAAATTTCTGAAGAACAGTATCGAGCATTTAGGCGTGAGATTGAATTTACAGAAGGGTCACTTAATGGTCTTAAAAATAAACTAGGAAACATGAAAGCTGAGCAGGAGAATGTAGCGAGTTCCACAAGGCAATTAGAAACATTGTTTAGAGCTACAGGAAAAAGCGTTGATGATTTTGCAGGAGCATTAGGGAATCGTCTTGTGAATGCAATTCGGAATGGAACAGCTACAAGTCGACAGTTAGAACAAGCGATTGGGATTATTGGGCGCGAAGCATTAGGTACAGAAGCTGATATTGAAAAATTACAAAGAGCACTTCGATCTGTGGATGCTGGAAACTCCATACGACAAGTGCAAAATGAGTTAAGAGAATTACAACAAGAAGCTGGTAGAACCGAGAAGAAGTTTGAGGGCCTACAAGTAGGATTAGAAAACGTTATTGGTGGATTGGCAGCTGGTGGCGGAATTGCAACCGCAATTGAAAAAGCAATGGACATGTCGAAGTTAAAAACAAAAATTGAAATAGGATTTGATGTTCCTGAGTCCTCAAAAAAATCAGTAGAGGATGCTGTGAGAGGAATTTCAGCCTATGGATTAGATGCAGAAGAAGCACTTGAGGGTGTAAGAAGACAATGGGCTTTGAATAAAGATGTTAGTGATGAAGCAAATGCTTCTTTCGTAAAGAGTGCGGCTGTTATTTCTAATGCTTATGCTGGCATAGATTTTACTGAATTAATTCAAGAAACAAATGAAATCGGTAATGAATTAGGTATTTCACAAGAAGGCGCTCTCGGTATGGCTGATGCCTTATTAAAAATGGGTTTTCCACCGGAACAATTAGATATTATTGCTGAATATGGTGGTCAGCTGACGCGGGCCGGATACAATGCTGAAGAAGTGCAAGCTATTATGGCAGCTGGGGTCGAAACAGGTACTTGGAATTAGATTATAGTTCCCTTGTATGGCGACATACAATGAAAAACTCCTTTAATTCAGTGAAACTCTCAAATGAGACAATACTGAGCGAAGCCTTTTAATTAAGGAACGTGCAACGACTAGTCGAAAGACGTAGGGTGTAAGCATATGACACTCGAAACGGGGAGCAACTCAAGTAGTTGAAGATATAGTCTAATCTATACGGTGACGTATAGCAGTTCATAGAGAACGGGCGTGACCTTGCGAATCACGTTGAATGTAAATGATTGATAATCTCTTAGATGGTTTAAAAGAAGGGCGTATTAAAGCGGCTGAATTCGGTCAAGGTGTCGATAAAGCTATGAAAGAATCGCTTGAAGGCACAAAAATTTCAGCAGAACAAGTTGAAAAATGGGGTCAGGCAGTAGCTAAAGGTGGTAAAGATGGATCAGCAGCAATGACTGAAATTGCACAGGCTTTATCAGAAGTTGAGGATGAAACAAAGCGTAATGAATTAGGTGTTAAGTTTTTCGGTAGATGATGAATTGTGCCGAAGTAAAATCGCGGTATAAAGCAAAGAGGGTGCGAATCCTAATTTGAACCGAAGGCTATACAAAGTATAGTCAGGGGCAGAGCATAGAGGGTGAAAAGATATAATCCCTCCACGAGACCGCGACACTTATTAGTGAAAACGTATGCCGAACTTACAGGAAATGAACTGTAAGAAGTAGAGGATAAAAAGCCTCTACGATAACAAAATGACAATGTATGAAGATCAAGGGCAAAACATCATTAATACTTTGCTAGGTGCGAAAGAGAAAACAGTTGATTTTGGGAAGCAACAAGATAAACTGAATGATTCTATTAAGAAAATGGATGCAAACCCAGCAGTTAAATTTCAAAAAGCGATGCAGGATTTACAAGTTGCACTTCAGCCAGTTCTTAGTGTCATAGCTGATGTTATTTCCAAAGTAGCTGAATGGATTTCTAATAATCCTAAACTGGCAGCCACAATAACAGCTGTTGCGATGGCTATTGGTATAATCTCAGGTGCAATCATGGCACTTGCTCCTATAGTCATGACAGTCATGAGCTTCTTTGAAATTGGAGCTTTAGCAGCAGCCGGACTTGTTGCTATTGTTCCTATTATTATCGCAGCTATAGTGGCTCTAGGAGTTGCTATTTATAAAAATTGGGATTCTATAAAACAGTGGACTATTGATATGTGGAATTCTATTAAAGAATATTTAATAGAACTTTGGAATGGCATCGTTCAATCCTCTAGTGAAGCATGGAATTCATTTTTAGAAACAATGCACTCATTCTTTGATCCGATAGGGCAATTTTTTAGCGATTTATGGACAGGGATAGGTGAAATATGTAGTAGTACATGGAATTCTATTCTTGAATTCTTTTCAGGAGCTTGGGCCTCATTCACTGAAATGATGCATAGTTTCTTTGATCCAATAGGTGAATTCTTTAGTAGTTTGTGGTCAGGTATTGTGGAAACGGCGTCTTCTTGGTGGACTTCTTTAGTTACAACAGCTTCTGAATTGTGGGGGGCACTTGTACAAGCTTGGCAGGAAACGTGGAACACTGTACTTACAGTCTTAGACCCTATTATTTCATTGATTTCTACGGTCCTTGAGGCTGGTTGGTTACTAATTCAAGCAGGAGTGCAAATTGCATGGGCAGCTATAAGCCAGTATATTATTCAACCAATCCAAGAAGCTTACAATTGGGTGAGTAAACAAATTGGTGAATTGGTTACATGGCTTGGTACACAATGGGAAATTGCAAAAGCCGTGGCCCAAGTTGCATGGGGATTACTTAAGCAATATATTATTCAGCCAGTCCAAGAAGCTTGGAGTACAACAAAAGAAAAATTCAGCGATTTGATTTCTTGGTTAAGCTCACAGTGGGAACTTGCTAAATCGTATACTCTTATGGCTTGGAATTTGGTTAAACAGTATGTAATTCAACCTGTTCAAGACTTGTGGAATACAACCAAGCAAAAACTTGGTGAATTAGCAAATTGGATATTAAGCAACTGGGAATCTATAAAATCGTATACACTTACAGCTTGGAATTTAGTGAAGAAATATGTAATTGATCCTGTCACTGAAACGTATAATCAAGCCAAACAAAAATTCACTGATTTATATAATTCAGCTAAAGAAAAATTCGATTCCGTAAAGAGTGCCGCACAAGAAAAATTCGAAGCAGCTAAACGTTTTATTATTGATCCAATAAAAGATGCAGTTGACAGTGTAGAAAAGTTTATAGGGAAAATCAAGAGTTTCTTTAGTGACTTGAAGTTAAAGATTCCTAAACCTGAAATGCCACCTCTTCCACACTTTAGCTTGCAAACTAGTACAAAAAATATTTTAGGAAAAGATATTACATTCCCTTCTGGACTAAATATAGATTGGCGTGCAAAAGGTGGTATCTTCACTAAACCGACTATCTTTGGAATGAATGGTGGAAACTTGCAAGGTGCAGGAGAAGCCGGAAAAGAAGCGGTTTTACCATTGAATAAAAAGACACTTGGAGATATTGGCGCAGGAATAGTAGCAGCCATGCCGCGACAACAATTCGCTATATCAGGAGAAATAAATCAATTAATGGATGATATGAGCCGTATGATGGCTAGTTCTATGAATCAGCTATCCGGATTAAAGTCTGTCATGAGTGGTGTGTATGGAAGTATGTCAAATAGTAGACAAGCCATGACAAATAGTGTATCAAATCAAGTAATTAATTATTCTTCAGGATCATCTGGCGGTGGAGTCATTCCAATGCTTGGTGGAGATTTAGTTATTGAAGTACCTGTTAATTTAGAAGGAAGAGACGTGGCACGCGGTACTTATCGCTATACAACCGAGTATCAAGAAAGAGAAGCAAAAAGAAACTCAGACTTTTAAGTTTGGGTTTCTTTTATTTTATAAAGAAACGGGGTGACAGTATGAGCTCTTTTACATTTAACAATATACGTAAGGATTTTATTCAAATAGAAAAGGGATGGAAAAGACCAGCGTGGGCTCCATTAAAACGGAAATTTCTAAGTGTTCGAGGTTATCCAGGTGCAAGATTATTAACGACAGAAACTGAAATGCGGGTTTTACCTGTTCCAGTGGGAATTATTGTTCCTAATGGATCTGACTTAGAAACATTAAAAGAAGAAATAGCAGAGTGGTTAATTACAGAAAAACCTGTTGAATTAGTCTTTGATGTAACATCTGATAGGACATACCTGGCGGTTATTGATGAAAATTTTGATCCTGAGGATTTTGTTACTTTAGGAAAAGGTACTTTGAATTTTGTTTGTCCAATGCCATATAAGTTAGGACCTACTAAAACAGTAGAATTTGAAATGGATGGGCGTGGGTTAATAGCAAATGTTCAAAACAAAGGAAGTGTAGAATCCAATCCAATTATAGAGGTTGATGTGACGAAACCTTCCACATTTCTTGATGTATGGAATGGAACGAATTATTTTCGCATTGGATATCCATTGAAAGCAGACCAAGTGCCAGTTGAAAGAAATCAACGTGTGTTATGGGACGAGATGGGGACAACCATAGGATGGACTGATGTCCCTAAAACAGAAGATATGAATGGTGGAGGAAAGTTTAAATCGGATGGATACCGTTTTATGGCCGAGTATCTAGGTGAACCTACGGTAAAAGGATGGCATGGTTGTATAGCCAAAAAGAATATCCCACAAGGACCGTTACAGGATTTTATCATGCAAGCTTATGTGCACATTAATAGTTATCATTGGGATCAAATGGGGCGTGTGGAAATAGGATTGTTGGATGAAAGCAGCGATTATGTAGCCCGTATATCTATGTCAGATGTTCAGTGGGAAGCGGAGCAAAACAGTGGATTTGCTAGTGTGGGGAACAGTAAGAAACCTGGTGGGCAAGTTTTAATTAATGAACATGGAGATCATCCAGATACTTGGACTAATTTCAGAGGGCGATTATGGCTCGCTAGGACCGGTAATAGATGGGAAGCGTATATTTCTAAGTTTATATTAGGTACTGAAATCGATGATGCTGAAAGGTTCGTTGTCTGGTTTGATGAAAATAACGTGAATATGAATAAAGTCACTCAAGTACAAATCAGCATTTCTCAGTTCTCTAACAACATGTTTTGTTCGCAAATGTCTATTGACGATTTGAAAATTTGGAAGGTTAACATGAATACACAAAATAATCCTCCTTATATCTTTGATGTTGGGGACAAAGTAGTTATTGATACTGAGCGAAGTCTTGTAACGATAAATGGTAAAAGTGCTATTAATCTAAAAGATATATTTAGTGAATATCCTTTTATTCATAAGGGTTCGAATAAACTAGAAATTATGCCTTCAACTGTCGGAACAGCCAAAGTAACGTATAGGGAGCGATTTAGATGAGGAAACCAAGTGGAATATTACATGTTGTTGATTTTAAAACGAGTCAAATTGTTTCCAATATACAACCAAAAGATTATTGGGACGATAAACGACATTGGGAGATAAAAAATAACATTGATACTTTAGAGTTTAAAGTATTTGATAATACAGATCATGCAGCGACACTCATACAGCAAAATTTAGTTTTAAAAGAGGTAAGGGACGGACGGATTGTTCCGTATGTTATTACTGAGACTGAAAAAAATTCAGATGATAGATCAGTAATCGCTTATGCCTCTGGAGAATGGGTTCAACTAGCGAAATCGGGCATTATCAATCCTCAGAAGATTGTAGGCAAAACCGTCAATGAGTTTATCGATATAGCTCTTGTGGGTACGAAGTGGAAAAGAGGAAAAACAGAATACGCTGCCTTCCACACTATGACGATTGATGAATTCATAGATCCACTGAAATTTTTAAAACACATTGCTTCCTTATTCGATTTAGAAATTCAATATCGCGCGGAAGTTGTAGGGTCTCAAATTGTTGGTCGTTATGTAGATATGGTGAAAAAACGAGGACGTGATACAGGCAAAGAAGTAACTCTTGGTAAAGATTTAATGGGTATCAAACGAATTGAGAATTCCCAAAACATTTGTACAGCCCTATTAGGATTCGTAAAAAAAGAAGGTAGAGACTTTATAACCATCTCTAGTATTAATAATGGAGTTCCTTATCTTGTAGACAGTGATGCGTTTCAGCGATGGAATGAGCGAGGTCAACATAAATTTGGCTTTTATACACCAGAAACAGAAGAAGATATAACACCACAACGTCTTTTAACTCTTATGAAAACAGAACTAGCCAAACGAATCAATACATCTTATATATATGAAGTTCAAGCACAAAGTATAGGTCGTGTATTTGGACTAGCTCATGAACTGATTAATGAGGGGGATACAATCCGAATAAAAGATACAGGATTTACACCAAAGCTTTATTTAGAAGCAAGGGCAATCGCTGGTGATGAATCACATACTGATCCTTCGCAAGATAAATACGCATTTGGTGATTATCGAGAAATTGTGGATGCTAATGAAGAATTACGTAAGCTCTATAATAAAGTCCTGGCTTCAATAGGTAGTAAACAAGAAATTCTTAATCGGCTAGATGAGTTAGTTAAAGAAACAGTTGTAACAGCAAACAATGCTCAAAAAGAATCTGAAGTCGCTAAGAAACTGGCTGAAAAGGTCCAGGAAAACCTAAAAAATAATACGGTAAATATTATTGAAGCTAAAAATCCACCAACCGATAATCTTATAGTAGGTAAGACATTATGGCGAGACATTAGCAAAGGTAAACCGGGTATTTTAAAAGTGTGGAACGGTAATGGTTGGGAGCTACTTATTCCTGATCCAGAAACTATCAAGAAAGAAACTATGGAGCAGGTTATTAAGGATATTCAACTTACAAAAGAAGAATTAAATAAGAAAGTGGAAGAAGCACAAAAAGAAACTGCTGGTCAATTCAAGGAAGTAACAGAAAACCTTCAAGAAGTTTCTTTAACTATTAAAAATGTACAAAATTCTCAAGGTGAAATTGCCAAAACTGTCTCTGAAATGAAACAAACCAACGAAGGTTTTACTAAATCTATTGAATCGCTAACAAAAAAAGACGGTGAAATCACTGAAAAATTAAATACAGTTGTAGAGACTGCTGAAGGTACGAAAAAGACCCTCTCTGAGGTGCAGCAAACAACTAATAATCTAAAGAAAACCACAACTGAAATTACAGAAAAGGCTGGCCAGATTAGTGAGAAGTTGGAGATCGTAGAAAAAAAAGTTAATAACGATAAAGCTGGAGGGCGTAATCTGTTATTAGATTCAAACGTCAAATATGAAAAAACAGATTATCTAATCAATCCATATTCTCTAACTGAAAATTTTGTTGCAGGTGAGGAATATACTTTTGTAATTAAAGGGAGTGTCCCGCAAGGCCAGAAATTTGGAATTTGGCAGAATGGTGGTTCAAATAATGTTGGATATGCAATAAGTGTTTATGCGAATGGAATTACCTATGTAACTTTTAAAGCCGTAGCAGCAAGTAGTGGTAATGAAAGAAAGTTGAGTCTATATAACTTTCCAAGTAACACTACAAAATCCGTTGTAGAATGGGTCGCTTTATATAAAGGTAATAGGCCACAGGATTGGACACCAGCTCCAGAAAATCAAGTAACGAATGATGAATTCACGAAGAAAACAAGCGAGATTGAAAAAAGTGTGAATGGTATTAAAGAAAGTATTAAAACGGTAGAAAAAACACAAGTCAATTTTAGCGAGCGTGTTACTACTGTAGAGAAAACAGCAGACGGTATTAGAGAAAAAGTTACTAGTTTACAAGAAATACAAACCAAACAAAGTACGCAGTTACAAGAAGCTAAAGCAGGCTGGGAAACTACTGCAAAAGCTTTGGAAGGAAAAGTAGAAATAAAAGATGTTGAAAATTATGTAGGTGGTTTAGGTACTGTAAACGAGTTGCGTGATGCTGATTTTAAGTTAGGGCAGAAATATTGGTTTTGGAATAGTGGTAATGGGGCTGCTGGTTCTGTTGATACTAACTTAAAATACAAAGGTATGAACACATTTTCAATTACCGGTACTGGCCAGACTCAAGATCGTTGGTGGGGACTTACAAGTCAATTCATTGAGTGTCAGGTTAATGAAGCCTTTGTTGCATCAGGTTATTTCAATACTGATGGGAAAACACCTATTGATAGTGGTGGTGCATTTATTGAAATTGAATGGTGGACGGCTGACAAAAAAACTCGTGTTAAAACAGCTAGAACGAATGTCAAAGTTGTAAATAATACGTGGGTTCGTGCTATATGTACAGATAAAGCGCCAGCTAATGCAGCGTTTGTGAGATGGCGTTATTACGTTACGAGAAATGGGCGTTTATGGTGTGCGACACCTATGTTACAGCGTGGTACTATAGCTACAGAATTTTGGTTACATCCGAAAGATCAAACGGATGCTGATAAAATGCTAGAAGATCTAGCCAATAGAGTAGCTACTGAAGATTACAATAAAAAAGTTACAGAATTAGAAAGAAGTATTAGTGCTAATGAAAAAGGCGTTTCAATCATCTCTGGAAAACAAGAAACGTTTATAAATGAGACTTATAATGCCTATGTAAAGAAAACGGAATCTAAGTTAGAAGTTCTAGATGAGGGGATTTTAGCGCAGATTTTAAAGGACGGTATTGTCACTGCAATCAATATGTCCCCTGGGAAAATTACAATTAATGCTGCAAAACTGGATATTAATGCAGATACAATGGTCAAATGGTTAACAGCAAAAGGAATTGATACGAATCTTATTCGAATTGACGGTGATAAAATAACCATTGATAAAGACGGTGTAACTGTTAAAATGCTAGACTTCCTATTCCAAGATGAATGGGGAACAAAAACAACTGCGGTATCAAGACGAAACCTAATAGCAGATCCCGACTTTTCTAGTGTTACAAAGAAAAACATTGGGAATGCAGATTATTATGGATTTGAAGGTGGATATGGTCTTACTTGGAAGTCGTGGGGCAATGTCGTAATAGAAAAGAATACACATTTATTCGATTACGAGCAAATGGTAAATGCTGCAAGAGTAGATATGTATAACTATCCAGAAGCAATCGTGAATAATGGGATACATCCTGGAAATGAATACACAGTATCTGCTCATTTTAGAACAGCAATGATAAATGGGGTACGTAAAACAGGGAAGCCGCGTTTACAAGTATGCTGCGTTACATTCCGAGACAATGTAAGTTACGATACATGGCATGAACAAAAAATGGATTTTCCTGAACCGTCTACCTATTATGGAGAAATCAGAAGATACTCTTTCACTTTCAAAGTGCCGACAAACTATATTCCGCAACAGCACGCATTAATTATTAAGGTTTGTTCTGGAAATGCTGATATGAGACAAGGGAAAGCGGTTTGTGTATCGGGTGTAACGCTATACAGCGGTAAATATGCATCTATGTATAACTGGGATCGAGCAGCAGCAGAAAGAGCAGATGGTCTTCAACCATTTAATAAGATTGCAATAGGCGGTGTAAATAACAACATAGGTCCATCTGATAACGGACAGACCTTTGATATAAGTACAGAAAAGGATGTATTCATAAATCAACCTATTCTAACGCAGGGAATAAATTTAGGGCGTAATAGAATGGGCCAAGCTGGATCCGCTCGTTTCTTTGATGGTGGTCAAGGCTATGGGTTTTATTTTATGGGCATGGCAGGACAATGGTACAAGCTACCTAACGTTTAGGAGGTAAATATATGGATGATTACAAAGATTTACAAGGTTATCCCTTACAAGCGGGGCAAGGCGCTCCATTTGCTGGTAGGTTAGTAGATTCAGAAAGAAACGAAAACGGAGTATTTGTGCAAATTCCTTTTGATATGCTAAACAATGCCGGTTTATATGGTACTAATAAAGTAGAGGTGTGGGGAGAAACGGATGGAACGATATATTTCCGTATTGCAACAAGATGCGAAATATGTAAACGTGGAGCTCGTCTGTATGCATTGGATATGGGGTTTGCGAAAAAGAATATATGTTTAGAGTGTTATACATCACTTACAGGGAATTATCCATCTCAAGAACCGCCAACACCAACTAATGAAAATACAACGCAAATAGAGCAGCTATAAGCTGTTTTTTATTTTGCATAAAATACGGCATTTATTAAATAAGAAACTCACTTTTTATGGAGTTTTATAGGAGGATGATATAAAATCTTTATAAAACGATAAAGGGTGAGCTTTAATGCAAGTAAATATAGTCGGTTCATTTAAACATTTATCTGTAGAAGAAACAAATTTATTTCTTGGTATGGAATATGGATATATCATTTGTAATGATCAATTACTATTAAAAAATAAATTCTTTGAAAAACCTTTCATAGAATATATTGGGAAACTAGGTATAGAGGCATTAGAAAAATCACCATATATATATAATGATTTTGATTTAAATCAAAGTAAACAATATTCATTAGATGAGGTTAGTAAATTCATTCGTTTATCATGGGGACCAGTAGAGTGGTTTTTATTGTCTTTATGGTTTGTGAAGGATAATAGTGTAAAAGTAGACTATTTGTACCTATACGAGCCAGAAAATTATTTTATTATCAGAGATAAAAGTAATCTTTGGCCATCTAATTCAAGAGGTCAGTATAAAATCACTTCTTTTACAAGTGAAGAATTAAAAAAAGCGTTACAGTGGCAAGCGCTACTCTATAATTATGCGCTAGTAGCTAAAAAGGAAGCTTTAGAAAATTGTGATGTAAATGATTTGCAAACTCAAAATTATTCCGCTCAAATCCCATATGCGGATATGAATAGAATATCAAGGGCCTTACGTTTTATTAAGAGTGGGCGTGGCGAATCATTTTTACCTGTGAAAATTTCAGCATATGTAGGTGCGTTAGAATCCCTATTCTCTACTACAAAAAGTGAGGTAACTCATCAGGTTGCTGAACGTGCTGTTAAAATATTAGGTGGAGATATTGATACAAGGATGAAAAATTACACGTTGATTAAGAATGTTTATGATATTAGATCAATGTACGTGCATGGTTCTGATATTAAAGGGAAAGTTTTAAGAAGATTGCCAGATTTAGCGGAAAGTTTTGATGAATTAATGAGAAGTATATTGAAAACAGTTATTAAAGATTACTCGTTTTTATCTGAAATGAAACAAAATGAATTAGATATCTGGTTTAAAAAATTAATATTACAATAAAAAAGTGTTATATTGACCACTTTTTATTGCATGGAGACGTTTCAAATGGGATTTATTATGAAATGTACAAATTATAGCAAAAAGGGGGGAAAGAGAGTGAATTAAACATGGGTAATATTATAAAAACCCAAACATCCTGTTAGGATGGGGCATTCCCTTTAGAGTTAGGGTGTAAAGAGTCTATAAAACTTTAAACTCTCTAATGATAATACGGTTTAGAGTAAATTCAATTCATAGATTAAGAGGAGCGATTTCGCTTCTCTTTTTTATTTTGAAACGGGGTGAATGAGGTGGAAGGGTTACAAGATGTACGAAGTGATGTTCAAGAAATAAAGCAAGATATTAAGGATATTCGCTTAGAGATTAAAAGTTTAGAAATGCGGACAACAGGTAACGAGAAAGACATTATTAATATCAACAAACAGCTAGATAAAATCAGCGCTAATACTACCTGGATTTTGCGACTTATAGTTGGCGGAATTGTTGGTGGCATTCTCACTTTCTTAATGAAAGGAGGTGGTATGTAATGTTTGAAATTACTGTAATGATTGGAATTGTAGTTGGTCTTTCACAAATTGGAAAAACAATTGGATTACAAACAAAATATGTTCCGTTATTAAATTTAACGCTTGGCATTGTGCTAGGCGTTTTATTTTTGGACGGAGATATCAAAACAAATGTATTTCAAGGAATCATCATTGGATTATCAGCAAGTGGATTATTTGACCACACAAAAATTATGAAAAAGGATGTTGATGCTAAATGAAAAAGACAATGAAACATATGATCTCGTTCCTTATGATTCTAGTATTTGTGGGTTCTTTTGCTACAAGTGTTTTTGCTGATAGAACGCTTATTATTCCTGATTTACCGAAACAACCATACCGTTATGGTGTAGGTGCCTATGAGGGCGTTGTAGCACATTCTACAGCAACTCCAGAAGCTCCAGCTATTAATATTCAGAAATATGAGTCTCGTACATGGAGAAATGCATTTGTTCACTATGCAGTCGATTGGGATGAAACAATCCAAATTGCTGATACAAAATACATTGCTTATGGTGGCGGTCCTGCTGCTAATAAACGATTTGTACATGTAGAGTTATGCGAAACAGCGGACTATACAAAATTCAAACGCAGCTATGACAAATATGTTAAGTTACTAGCTAAAATCTTACGTGATCGTGGGTTATCTGTAGAAAAAGGATTGTGGACACATAGCGATGTAACTCATCACCTTGGTGGTACAGATCATGAAGATCCAATTGATTACTTAAAGTCTCATGGCGTTTCAGAAGCTCAATTTAGAGCAGATGTACAACGAGCATATAATAATTCTAGTGTGGATGTTTCTGTTCCTAAAAAGCCATCTAAACCAGCGGAAGTACCAACAGCAGTAACAGACGGTATCGCCTATATTGAAGGTTACAACGTTAACTTACGTAAAGGACCAGGTACAAGCTATTCTAAGATTCGTCAATTAAACAAACCAGAATCTTATATTGTGTGGGCGGAAAAGGATGGGTGGTTAAATCTTGGTGGAGATCAGTGGATTAAGAACGATTCATCTTATGTGAAGTTTAATAAGAAAAGTACAGTAGATTCTTCTATTGTTGGAAAGCGCGTTATTTCAAAAGTTAACAATTTACGTTTCTATGATGCTCCATCTTGGCAGGACAAAGATGTTGCTGGTTTCGTAGATGCAGGTGAGGGATTTACAATTGATGGGAAGTTAAATGTAAACGGTTCACTACAATTTAAGGTGCACAATAGTATAGGGGAAACATATTATATTACGATAAATGAAGTTTATGTATATGTAAGATAACTGTCATACCACAGTATAATACACTCATAGGAGGTAGTTAAGTGTTTGATAAAAATGAAATACAAAAAACAAATGGGATATTTCAAACTAATGCATTAACCCCAAATTTAATTGGCCCCACACTCCCGCCAATCCCACCATTTACTTTACCAACTGGCCCCACGGGTCCAACAGGAGGGACAGGCCCAACGGGAGTAACGGGTCCAACAGGAGGGACGGGTCCAACAGGGAAAACAGGTCCAACGGGAGTAACGGGTCCAACAGGGATAACAGGTCCAACAGGGATAACGGGTCCAACGGGAGTAACGGGTCCAACAGGGATAACAGGTCCAACAGGGATAACGGGTCCAACGGGAGTAACGGGTCCAACAGGGATAACGGGTCCAACAGGAGTAACGGGTCCAATAGGGATAACAGGTCCAACAGGAGTAACGGGTCCGACAGGAATAACAGGTCCAACGGGAGGGACTGAAGGTTGTCTGTGTGATTGCTGTGTTTTCCCTATGCAAAGCGTCTTACAACAACTTATTGGAGAAACTGTAATTCTCGGCACTATTGCAGACACACCAAACACGCCCCCACTTTTCTTTCTATTTACTATCACTTCCGTAAATGATTTTTTAGTTACAGTTACAGATGGCACCACAACCTTCGTGGTTAATATTTCTGATGTAACAGGGGTAGGTTTTTTACCACCAGGACCACCTATCACATTACTTCCACCTGTCGATGTAGGATGTGAGTGTGAATGTCGTGAACGACCAATTAGACAATTATTGGATGTGTTTATTGGATCTACAGTAAGTCTTTTAGCAAGTAATGGCTCTATTGCAGCAGATTTTAACGTGGAACAAACAGGACTTGGTATAGTGCTAGGTACATTACCTATAAATCCAACTACAACCGTTAGGTTTGCTATTTCAACTTGTAAAATTACAGCTGTAAATATAACCCCTGCTACGATATAATAGATTTCTTTCAGAAGTATCTATTTAATTTCATTGATAATGATTATGTCATACAAACATACTTTGAAAAATGAATAATAAATGCACTACCAAAAAGGCAAGCATATACCAATGCTTGCCTTTTGTTCTAACGACGATGTTCAACAAGGTCGATTACACCTAAAACGACGTGAGCTAAACCAAAACCAAATACTGTATTTGCAATCATTTTATTAGTTCCACGAGTTTGTTTAAGAGCGTAACCTGCTGCTGTCACTGCTGTACCTAGAGCTGTTGGAATTAATCCTTCACGAATGTCCACAGTGATGCCTCCTTGTTCCGTAGTTAGTAAATTTGTTTTAATGCTTTGAAGTAAAGTATTAAAACAAGTATTAGTATTTTACTTTTTAATAAAATTATGTAGAATTTCCATGTTATATAATTAGACAAATTTAACTTTAAACATACAGTATATACGAAGGAGTATGTGTATTATCTGAACAAAAAAGTGCTAACAAGTTTGCAAACGAACTTGCTAACACCTATACAAAATAGACATAAATTATCGCTGATATGTCTGCCTCAATAATAGCCATAATCAACTAGAACACACTAGTACGAAACGCTCATAAAACCATTCTTAATATCAAGAATATAATCATCCAGATATTCCTTTACTTTTAAGACGAAAACGAGGCATGATATTGATTTCTACCTCAGAGTTTGCGTCAAATAATAAAAAAATACGGTTTGTAAAACTAAAAATACAACAAGCTACAACCGGCATGAAATGGATTAAGATATTTAGAAATTTAAAAGGTGATTTTCAAATAGGGGGAGAGGTGGATTTAGACCATATTCTCCAATATCCGAAAGATTATATTGTAGGGGAAAATAAAAGGGTGTTATTTCCATACAATGAGAGAATTTATAAAGTTCGAGGTACTAAAATAGAACCGGGTATAACAGTAAAGGAAAGAGAGTATTTATTTAAAGAATTTCAGCGTAAATTCTCTTATTTCACAATACTTCCAGAATGTAAAAAGGTAGCAACAAATAACAAAAATGAATTATTTCCTTTATTTGCACCAAAAGGATTAGAGACATTAACATTAGAAGTTTGGTCTGAAAATATAGCGCTGGAAATAGAACAAGCATTACTTGATAGCAAAATTGTTTTGACTAAAGTTGGTGAAAATTCTTATGTATTGAATACAGATTTTCCGGTGTTATTAAAGATTGTGAGATACAATATTGAAAAGGTGTTACAAAATCCATATAAAATGCAATATTGCCAAAAATATAAAACAAATCTTGTAGATGATGTTAAGAAAGCTGTCTATGCTACCGCGGGTGAGCGCAGTGATGCGACATTAGCATTAATCGCAATGAAAAATTGTGATGGACGCGAAAAAATTGATCCAAAACAAATCATTAGAGAGGGATTTGCAAGAACAAACCGTATTTCAACATTTATTAATTTATTTATAGGACAAAATGTATCTCGTAAAACAATTGTAAATAGTGTTTTTAGTCTATTAGAACAAAAAGGATTTTTGAAGCGTAGTTGGAATAAGATAAATTTACCTTGTACATATGTTAGTTTATCAATTGAACGAATATCGAAATTCGATTTCTTACCTATTTTTTCAAAAATAAAAGGAAAAGAAATTTTATATAAATTATATGGGAGTACAGAGTGGCAAACGATTGATTACGTATTATTAAATATAAATAAACATAATGCATTTTTACCACAACCATCAAAGAGAAATGATATGGGGGCTCTTTTTAAACAATATGTTTTCGAAACATTAATGGAAATTGTACAATATGCAAAAGAACAAAATGAACAAGTTTACTTCATTGTAGATGCAAATTTGAGAAAATATTGGATAAAAGAGTTACAAAATAAAGAAATTAATATAGATATTTTACCTGATATTGTTCCAGAGGTCTTAAAGGTTCCAAATTTAAATATTATTAGAATAAATACAGGTTTTGATGTACCAAGTTACGGTGTAATAGAGCGGGATGATGCTCTAGATAGCATTGGCTTATATGCAGATCAAAAAGGGATGTATTATAGCACTGGTGAATATTCACTTAATTGTAGTGGGATTTTTCAGCGATATATACTTGAAATTTTACCATTGGGTGTAAAACCTGTAGAAAGGGATTATATCGCTAAAATGATACATTACATGTGCTGTAATTCTAGTATGCTTTCGAAAAAGAATGTACACATGACATATTCCGTACATATGGAAAAAGTAATGAAGACTTATATTACTGACATAGATGCAAGAGAGTTTAAAGAATTTGATGATGAATTGGATGTAGATGTAGTAAAGGTAGAAAAGAAAGATTCAATTACTCTACTTTAAATACTAGTAAACAAATCCTGCTCGTTATATCGATCAGGATTTGTCATTTTTTTATGTAAATAAGGATATCCTTTGTCAAGTATCTTTTCGTTTACATATTTACTTTATGTGCAGACAGGATTAATATGTTTTTTAGAAATACAAAAACTATATCATATGGAAAAAGATTTTTATTAATTGAAAAAATTTGAAAGGAATGGGGAATTGTGAAGAAATTAGATGTGCTCTTAATGCTATTGAGCGGCCTCTTTCCAATTGCAGGACTTACAAAGCAAATCCCTCTAGAACAATCTATATATATTGGAGGGCTTTTATTTTTTACTAGTTTCGGTAGTTATTTTGCTAAAAAGATGTATTCACGTATATGCAGCTGGATAGCGTATGCGCCATTTATAACATTACTGTTAGTTATTTGGCATCAGGATATTTCAACAAGTTCAATCATAACAAATGCAAAAATTGCTGCATGTGTCGCGTTAATTCCATGTTTATTCCGTTTTCGTACATATGGACTTACTTTGGGCTTATTCTCATTATGGGCCGCTTTACTATGGGATATAAAAGAAGTACAGTCGTTAGTCATACTTGAACGCATAACGAGTTTAATGACAAGCCATTATGTATATATATTACTATTAATTGGAGGACTTGTATTAGGAGGATTACTTGCGATGTTCATTCACCGCAAAGAGAAAGATAATAATAAAGAAAATATAAATCTACTTGGACCAAAAAAGAAACGCAAAAGATTATCAATTAAGATTAGACTTCCAAGATTGCCGAAATTAAAGATGAAACTATTTAAGTTTGGTGGGAAAGAATCTAAAAGTAAAATGGCAGAAAAGAACCATGAGTATAAGTACGAAGAACCAGTTGCAACATATGAAATGACAGAGCAAATAGATCCATACAAAGAAAATGCAGTTCAAGGTCAAACAAGGATGGAACGCCGAAGAAATAGGTATAATGCATAATGAAGTTTAATAACCCCGTAATGACTTATCTTAATATTGATAAATCATTACGGTTTTTTTATGTAATGAAATGAAGGTTGCTATTGCGGAGGGGAACAGCATATTTTATAGGTAGGAACCAAAATGAAATAAGGGGAGGATAAAATGCTTATCATTACATATATATCTGCTTGTATATTATTCTTAGTTAGCTTTTTACATGTATATTGGGCTTTCGGAGGTAATTGGGGGACAAATAGTGTTATTCCAACTAAATCAGGGGAAAAGGCGTTTACACCTCGCGCCGGAATGACATTGTTCATTGCATTATTATTAAGTATGGCAGCAATAATTTTGTTGCAACAAGCAAATATTGTTCATTTTGCAGTTCCTAATGTTATTATTCAAGTCGGTTCCTGGATTTGTATGATCGTCTTTTCTATTAGAGTAATTGGTGAATTTAACTATTTTGGTATCTTTAAACGCCAAAAAGATACGCACTTTGCAAGAATGGATACCGGTTTATATATTCCACTTTGTGCATTTTTATCTTTATCTTTTTTATTAGCAATAATTTTGTGAGTGAATAATAGTAGTTTCCGTTCTCAAAATATATGTAAACGTGAGAAATCTAAGAGTAAATAAAAAGGATGTAAGCGCCTTCTTGTCGAAAGGTAAATTATTATGAAAGGCGGTGACACTATGAAGTATGTAAAAGTTAGTATGAATGGTGGAAGTGAACATAAATTCTCAATGACTTTAGATCGGTTTGAAGAACTTATTACTACAGAGAATGGGATATTAGAAAATAAATTAGTATGTATTGAAAATGTAATGATTAATCCTACTAATATATCTTCTGTAGTTGAAAAAATTGGTGTACCGGCTAAGTTTATGGAAGCTTAAAATCGTTAGATAAAAAACATCCATTGAGGATGTTTTTTAATTTATAAATATGAAATTGTACAGTGAATATTTGAGTAGATTTTTTAGCAATGACTATGCATATATTAAGTACCTGAACATGGTGCTTAATACATGCACGAAATAATAAGTACAAGCATATATTATGTAGTAGGACAAGATCTTCGTGTCCTACTTAATACTCAGAAAAAACCTCTAATCACATAAGAGCAGCCAATTGCAGGGTGCTCTTATTTTTTATGAAAATCTACTATGAGCCTTATTTTATAGTAGGATGCAATAATAAAGGGCTATTTTGAAATAGTGTTTTTTAGCCTTTAATTTTAAATTTATCTTTAACGTTAATAAATATTAAAAATAATATGATAGCAGAAATTAAGTTAGATAAGTAGAAATTTTGATGAAACAGTAGTTCAAAGATGACATCGAAAGTAACGAATAAGGCAATAGCAGGTAGTATGCAAATAAATATAAATCTCCAATTTTTTAAGTAATGTTTATAATTTGTAAGTACTTTATCCATAAATATAGCTCCTATATTTTTGTTTTTATATAATTATACATTTAGATACAAGGATTTTCAAAGTAAAAATATTTAGCAATTCAAAAATATAAGGAGAGCTTTTGTTGAAAATCCAGATTGCTGTAGTAATCTGAATTTGACTTTAAAGAACTATACTAAAATGATACACTATAATCTACGTTATTTTTGAAATGAATAGAGGGATTTGTGTGATAGATAAAATTAAAAATGCTGTAGAGGATATGTACGAAGATGAGGCTAAAGGTTTACTTCAAAGTATTCTCATACAGTTAAACTTATTAAAAGAAAACTATAGTGAAGATACAATTAAAAATTTGATGGATATTCCGAAACAATTAACAAGTAATCCTACTTATAAAAGGAATGTAAAAGAAAGTACGCACGTACATATTGCTTTTGATGATTCAACGGCTGGTTGCTTGAAATATATGTTAAGTCAAGAAGAATTATTTGAAGAGAGTGTTGTTGCTTTTTCGGAATTCTTTTCAATTGGACCGATATATAAGTTGCATACGAATGAGGGGCAACTAGCAAGACAGAAGTGGTTAATAAATAACTTAACTGCATATGATAGTTATTTTGAAGAAGAATATTTATTAAGATTTATAGCAACTATAGAAGAACTACATACTATTCCTGTTGAAACGCCTATTACAATTTGGAGGGCTGATAATGCACATGAACATGTAGGTCTAAGTTTTGTAATAGCACAATTAAAGGATAAGAAAAACATTCGAATAATTAATACGTCTGAAGCAAGCAGAGAAATATTAAAACAAGAGTATGATATTCGTGGAACGGGAGAATTACCACCTGAAAGTTTAGCTCTATTCCAAAAAAGTTTTATAAAGTTACCTTATTTAACTGAAGAGAAGCGCATGAAGTTTGAACATGAGTGGAATAGATTATCGGAAAGCATAGAATGTTTAAGAGTGTGGAAAGAAAATGAAGTGCATTCTGTACAGGAAGATTATTTTGATCAATTTATAATTGAATGCGCGAAAAGTGTGGGTGCTGATCGAGAGTTCCTCAAAGCTCCTAGAGTAATTGGTGAAGCACTTGGTCTTGTTGAACAATTGGTTGGAGATACTTACTTAGAATATCGCTTGAAACAATTAATTAAACAAGAAGTATTTGAATTTGAAGGTTCGTTAGATGAAATGCGTTTTTATAGTGTGAAGTTAAGGAGATGATAAAAATATTCTATTTTTAAAAAACTCGTATTTTTAATAATACGAGTTTTTTAAGTTGAATTTGGGCTATACATAAGCTTCCCAGAGAGGGCATATCACATATGAATGATAAAGGTAATGAATGAAAAGAAGGTGATTTGTTAATATGTATAACCAACAAAATTATCCATATGATCAAGCGATGTATTATAATCCACATGACTACGGGTATGAACCTACAAATGAAGTGAGAGATATTGAACAAGAAGATTACAGACCAGATGATGCGGAGGATGCTCCAACGTCACCACCACCGTCACAAGCGCCATCGTTACCGTCTACATTTGCTTCTCCAGCACAACCAGGCAATATGAAATCATGGATGTGTAACTGTTTAGGAAGATGGGGCTATTTACGTTTACATCGTCCTGGACCTTTTGGAAGGGATTTATGGTTCTTTCCGACTGAAGTGAGAAGAAACGGAGTATCAGGTTACACTTGGCAAGGTGGTCGTCGTCGTAAAGTAAGTTATCGCTATCAACAAATTAGTAATTTTATGTGCTTCGCATAAAGAGAGGTGGGAGAGTAAAACGATTGTACTCTCTCACTTTTTTATTTTTCAATATACGAAGTAAGATTTTGATTAAAAATTTACAATTTTCACGTTTTTATTAGAGTATAATGCATATGTTGGTTGGTTTTCAAAAACAAATGAGAGTGAGGGAATACAATGTCAATGAAAAACAAAGTTGGGTTAAGCATAGAGGATGGCATTAATTTAGCTTCAGCTCAGTTTAAAGAAGATGCGTATGAAATTTATAAAGAATCGCGAAAAAAACAACCTATATTATTTGTAAACCAAGTTGAAATCGGTAAAGAATGGCTCATTACTAGATATGAAGATGCTCTGCCACTTTTAAAAGATAATCGTTTAAAAAAAGATTGGACAAATGTGTTTTCTCAAGATATAAAGAACATGTATCTTTCCGTTGATAATAGTGACCACTTAACAACACATATGCTAAATTCAGATCCACCTAACCACAGTCGTTTACGATCTTTAGTTCAAAAAGCTTTTACACCGAAGATGATTGCACAATTAGACGGAAGAATTCAGAGAATAGCAGATGATTTGATAAGTAATATAGAGCGAAAAGGTACATTAAATCTTGTGGATGATTATTCGTTTCCGTTACCAATTATTGTAATAAGTGAGATGCTCGGTATTCCAAAAGAAGATCAAGCGAAATTTAGAATTTGGTCTCATGCTGTTATTGCATCACCAGAAACACCTGAAGAAATAAAAGAGACCGAAAAACAACTATCTGAGTTTATTACATATCTTCAATATTTAGTTGATATTAAAAGAAAAGAGCCAAAAGAAGACTTGGTGAGTGCTTTAATACTTGCAGAGAGTGAAGGGCATAAACTTAGCGCTCGGGAACTATATTCAATGATAATGCTATTAATTGTAGCAGGACACGAGACGACAGTGAATTTAATTACAAATACGGTATTAGCACTTCTTGAAAATCCAAATCAATTACAGTTATTAAAAGATAATCCAAAACTAATTGATTCGGCTATTGAGGAAGGATTGCGTTATTATTCTCCAGTTGAGGTTACAACTGCAAGATGGGCAGCGGAACCTTTTCAAATTCACCATCAAACAATACAGAAAGGAGATATGGTTATTATTGCATTGGCTTCAGCGAACCGTGATGAAACAGTATTTGAAAATCCAGAAATATTTGATATTACACGGGAGAACAACCGTCACATTGCCTTTGGTCATGGTAGTCATTTCTGCTTAGGAGCTCCACTTGCGAGGTTAGAAGCAAAGATTGCTATTACTACTTTGTTTAATCGAATGCCTGAACTACAAATAAAAGGGAATCGTGAAGAAATTAAATGGCATGGTAACTATTTAATGCGTTCTTTAGAGGAATTACCTTTAACTTTCTAGAATAGTTAAAAGGAGACATGCATACATCGAAAATGATTTACATAGAGTATGTATGTGTTATTTAAATTCGAAACGGAAGGGTGAAAACATCCCAATGATCAACTAATTCTATTTGTAAGAGATCTTCGTTAAAAAACGAAATATTCTTCTGAATAGGGTTAGTCTGTACATTTATAGAAAAGGGATGTATTTCGCTCTGCGAATATATAGTCTTTTTATATGATTTGTGCTGCCTCCTGTTCAGAACATGAAATAGGAGGCTTTTTTATGTCGACAAATGTAGTAACGAAACAAAACAATGGGGTATCACAAGTATTAAAAAATCGGTTTGTTCAAGGGATTTTAGCATCAGCATTATTTTTACAAATAGGAATATGGGTTCGAAACTTTGCGGTATTACTATATGTAATGGAAATGACAAAAGGTGATGCTTTTGCTATTTCGATGATTTCAGTTGCTGAATTCGCTCCAATTTTTATTTTTTCATTTATTGGCGGTACTTTTGCTGATAGGTGGAAGCCAAAGAAGACAATGATATGGTGTGAAACGTTAAGTTCCATTTCAGTATTCGCTGTATTAATTACGCTTATGTTTGGAACGTGGAAAATTGTGTTTTTTGTGACACTCATCTCTGCAATCCTTTCACAGTTTTCACAACCATCTGGAATGAAATTGTTTAAACAACATTTATCAACGGAACAAATTCAATTAGCAATGTCTATATATCAAACGATATTTGCAATATTTATGGTATTAGGACCAATACTAGGGACATTTATCTTTCATAGTTTTGGAATTTATATTTCAATCATCATAACAGGTATCTCGTTTTTACTTGCGGCAGTTGTATTGTTATTTCTTCCGAAAGATCTTGAAAACGACGTAGAAAAGAAGGATATCACTCTGTTGCAAGAGATGAAGGATGGTATTAAGTATGTCAAAAAGAAAAAAGCATTAACTTTGCTAGGGCTTTGTTTTATGGCTGCAGGACTAGGTATAGGATTAATTCAGCCATTAGGTATATTTATTGTGACTGAGCAGTTAGGATTATCAAAAGAGAGTTTACAGTGGCTACTAACAGTAAATGGTGCGGGAATGATTGTTGGCGGAGCATTAGCAATGGTATTTGCGAAAAATGTTGCTCCGCAAAAGATGTTAATTATCGGTATGCTTGGTCAAGCAATTGGTATTGGCATTATAGGATATTCTACAAATTTATGGGTGACACTTACAGCGCAGCTTTTTAGTGGTTTAGCTCTTCCTTGTATCCAAATTGGTATAAATACACTTATTATTCAAAATAGCGATACCGATTTTATAGGTCGTGTAAATGGTATTTTAAGTCCGCTTTTTACCGGTTCAATGGTAGTAACGATGAGTATAGCTGGCTCATTAAAAGAGATGTTTTCATTAAGTATGATGTATGAAGGGACGGCTTTACTTTTTATAATTGGATTATTGTTTATTTTACCTATATACAATTTAAAGCCAGTAATAGCGGTAGAAAGTGAAATAAGTGGTAAAGGAAGTGTCGTACAAAATGAATCCTAATCCAAATGTTAAATACCCTATTGAAGGAAATCAAAACGTTCAATTTATAAAAAATATAATAACAAAACCTAATATACTTGTTGGTGACTATTCTTATTATGATGCGAAAGATGGAGAAACATTTGAAGATCGAGTATTACATCATTATGAATTTCTTGGAGATCGCCTTATTATTGGAAAGTTTTGTTGTATTGCATCTGGAGTTAACTTTATTATGAACGGAGCCAATCATCGGATGGATGGATTTTCGGCATATCCATTTAATATATTTGGAAATGGGTGGGAGAAGTATACACCTAGTTTGTCTGATTTACCTTATAAAGGTGATACAGTTATAGGAAATGACGTTTGGATTGGTATGGATACAACAATTATGCCCGGAATAAAAATAGGGGATGGTGCAATCATTGCAGCTAAATCTGTTGTGACTAGAGACGTCGCACCATATACAATTGTTGGTGGAAACCCTGCAAATAAAATAAAAGAGAGATTTTCAAATGAAATAATTCAAGAATTATTGCAAATTCAATGGTGGCATTTTGATATTGAAAAAATAACTGGAAATATTGATGCTATTGTACGCGGAGATATTGAACCATTAAGAAAGCTAAAAAGGGAATGAAAAATGGATGACAAATAGTATCATACCTCCGAATTTTGTTAATGATAATAGAACAAGGAGGTGTGATACTATGGCACAAGACGTTTTATGTGAAGTAAACAACTGTAAATTTTGGGCGAACGGTAATAAATGTAGTGCAGAGGCAATTTACGTAGTAAGTCATAAAGGTAAACATGCATCTACAACGGAAGAAACAGATTGCAAAACATTCGATCCAGAAGTGTAAATTTTTTAAGGGTAGCCAAATCGTGGTTGCCCTTTTATTAATGATAGTATTGATAATAAATATCATTTTCATTCATTGTTTTTAACTTTTCTTGTTATTTTTTCATATTTTCTTCATAAGTGATGTAATCCAACTCAATTCATGTTTAATTCGTGATTTACTAAATTCAATGACTTCAGTAATAAAGGGTGAGGTAACCTCTAGAGACTGAATAGCGGTAAGTTGATTATGTAGTACGTTTTGACGTACAGTCAAAATCTCTTTTCTAGCTTCATATTCAAGTTTTTCAAATAGCGCGATACGAACAAGAAATTCTGCATTATTTGTCGCAAGTTTTTCGGGAAACTCTCGTAACATTTCAGAAAAAATTTCTTCTCCTGTTTCTGTTATATCGTACATATTTCGGTTTGGTTTTCCAACTTGTTTATGTATTTTTTTCGTTATAGCACCCATATTTTCAAAGCGCCGAAGGGCAGGGTAAAGCATGTTGTGATTTAACTCAAAATTCTCACCTAAACGATTTTGAACATTTTTTTTGATTTCATATCCATGTTTTGGTCCTGTCGTTAATTCTGCTAGCAGTAAAATGTCAACGTACATAAAAATCCCCCTTATATATTTCTCAAGTTCTCTAATGAAAAATCTCCTTTTGTATATGTTAAAATAACATATGATAGTTTATACAACTTTGAACTGCCGACCTATCACTTTTATTGTAAAAGAAAAGGGAGGAAAGAACTATGGCTTCACCTGAAAATGTTATTTTAGTTCATGAAATTTCAAAGCTGAAAACAAAAGAAGAATTATGGAATCCATATGAATGGTATCGTTTGATGAGGGATAATCACCCAGTTCATTATGATGAAGAGCAGGATGTATGGAATGTTTTTTTATATGATGATGTAAATCGTGTTTTATCAGATTATCGCTTATTTTCAAGTAGAAGGGAGCGCAGACAATTCTCAATCCCTCCTTTAGAAACTAGAATAAATATAAACTCTACAGATCCACCAGAACATCGCAATGTACGTTCCATTGTTTCTAAGGCATTTACTCCAAGAAGTTTAGAACAGTGGAAACCTCGAATACAGGCTATCGCAGATGAACTTGTACAACATATCGAAAAATGTAGTGAAGTTAATATCGTTGAACAGTTTGCTGCACCTTTACCTGTTACCGTTATTTCTGATTTATTAGGAGTCCCAACAACAGATCGTAAAAAAATTAAAGAATGGTCTGATATTTTATTTATGCCGTATAGTAAAGAAAAGTTTAATGATCTGGATGCCGAGAAAGGGATAGCATTAAATGAATTCAAAGCATACCTTTTACCGATTGTTCAGGAAAAGAGATATCATTTAACCGATGATATCATATCTGATTTAATTCGAGCTGAATATGAAGGCGAAAGATTAACCGATGAGGAAATTGTAACCTTTTCATTAGGTTTACTAGCGGCTGGGAATGAAACCACTACAAATTTAATTATTAATAGCTTTTATTGCTTTTTAGTAGATTCACCTGGAATTTATGAAGAGTTAAGAAAAGAACCTAACTTAATTTCAAAAGCGATTGAGGAAGTATTACGCTATCGCTTTCCTGTTACATTGGCCCGGAGGATTACAGAGGATACAAATATATTTGGTCCTTTAATGAAAAAGGATCAGATGATTGTTGCGTGGGTTAGTGCAGCGAATTTAGACGAGAAAAAATTTTCACAAGCCTCTCAATTTAATGTACATCGAACAGGAAATGAAAAGCATTTAACCTTTGGGAAAGGTCCTCACTTTTGCTTAGGAGCACCACTTGCACGTTTAGAGGCTGAGATTGCATTAACTACCTTTATAAATACTTTTGAAAAAATAGAGCTATCTCCATCTTTCTGTTTAGAAAAATGTATATTGGAAAATGAACAAACATTAAAATACTTACCTATTCGTTTGAAAGCTAAATAAAAATCTTAACAAGGTGCATACATTTGCATCTTGTTTTTTGTTTCTCAATTGTGAGTTTTCGGTAATTACCTTAATATGGAATTGTATAAAACGTAGAGGAGGATTCTTATGTTGACTTGTAATGGAAGTAAATCATTTCAAAAGTTTATTAAAGGTGTTACAGATCTTATGGAAAACGGTTTATTTGAAGAAGAAATAGTGTGTGGCATTGAAAAGTTACTAGAAGAACTTTTAGAAAAGAAAACATGGCTTCCGTTAGATAAACAGAAGGCCAATTTGACTCAATATGCACGACATTTATTGTATGAAGATCCGCTCAAACGTTTTGAAGTACTAGCTCTCGTATGGAAAGATGGACAATCTACACCTTTACATGATCATGACGGCACATGGGGAGTAGAAGGCGTTTTTTCAGGAAGGATTATGGTGCAGAACTTTATACAAACGAAACAACTTGGAAATTCACTTGTTTATTTAACACATACAGGAAATCTTTATTTGGGAGAAGGAGAAACAGATAAAGTAATTCCACCAGCGGATTGTCATATTCTTGAAATTAGCAAAAATGAAAGCGTTATTACGATTCATGTCTATGGAAAACGGTTAGAAAAGTTTAAAGTATATATCCCAACTGAAGAAAAAAATGTGTACATGTGTGAGACGAAATACATTAGTTATAATTCATAGTTTAAAATCCAAAGCTTTTTTAAAAAGAAAAGCTTTGGATTTTATTTTTAATTATTTCTTGACCTGAAACGCTTTTCATAAATTATAAATAAGAAGTACCTCACGAGGATTGTATGAAAACGATACCTAATAATTAATTAGAACTCGTGTATTTATAGAAAGTGGTGAAGAAATAATGAAATTAATTGCAATTGATTTAGATGGAACTCTTCTTTCGGGGAATAAAATGATAAGTAAAGAAAATGCAGAAGCAATTCGAACATGTCAAGAAGCTGGCCATGTTGTAGCAATTTGTACAGGACGTTCTATTGTTGACATTGAGCGATTATTGTTAGAAGTTGATTTAGAGTGTCCAATCATTGCGGAAAATGGTGCTCTTATATATAAAGATAAAAAAATGATGAAGAGATATCCAATTCAAAATATGCAGGCACTTGAAATTGTAGAATATCTTGAAGAGAATGGTTTATATTATCAGCTCTATACTGATAAAGGTGTGTATGTACCGGATTATGGAGTAGAGAGTGTACGTAATGAAATTGAGCATGTGAAGAATTCAAAAGAAAATTTCGACTTGAAAGAGTTAGAAACAATCGCAGCATTATATCTTGAGCATACAGCGTTTCATAGTGCGGAAAGTTGTAAACCAATTGTAGAAACAGATATACATGTGCATAAATTATTACCATTTTCTTATGAAATTGAGAAATTAAAAAAACTCAAAGAAACATTTCTTCATAATACAGATTTAGCAATTACATCTTCATATTGGCACAATTTAGAGATTAATCATCGAGATGCTCAAAAAGGGAATGGATTATATACTTTAGCAGAACATCTTAATATTCCGGTTGAAAACACTGTAGCGATAGGTGATGGGCTAAACGATGTTTCTATGATGGAAAAAGCGAACATATCAATTGCAATGGGGAATGCAGTAGAAGAAATAAAAGCAATGTGTAAATACGAAACGTTATCAAATGAAGAACATGGTGTGGCACATGCTTTATATAAATATGTAATGTAATTAAAAAAGAAAAAAGAATCCAAATGGATTCTTTTTTCTTTTTTATTAGGGGTAAGGTATTCTATGAGATTCATAGAAGCCTTATTACATTTTATTATATAGAATATATTGGAATAAATGTTTATATTTTTCATAAAAATTGTGAATATTTTATGAACTTTATACTTATTGCATGTTTATACCGCTATTAGTAACGTGTATGACTCTCGAGTGAAAATTCAGTGAATGTAAGGAGGAATTCAAGTTACTAGACAATAAGTGAGGAATCAACGAAATATATACTAATTAAAGGTATATTCAGTATATATATTCTTTTCTTATTTTAATTGAAAAATAAAATTTGTTCGAATAATTATTCTACAGCTATATACCTACACTAGCTTTCTTCGTATAATGGAGAAGTATGAATTTTAGATTTGTATTAATTTTACATATTGAGGTGAAAAAGGAATGAATTCGCGGCTAATGGAACTTATTGATGTGAGTACAATAGAAACCATGGCAGAACAATTTTATAAATTAACTAATATATCACATCAACTTCTTGATGCTGAAAAAGAATGTGTTTTTTCATTCGGAATGAATGAGATAAAAAAGAGTAAACTTCCAAAGATTGAAATCCCCATTTTCTTATACAATCAACATTTAGGATCTTTTGTTGTATGGTCCAAAAAAAGTGAAATTTTCAGTTGTCAAAAATACTTTGAAATGCTCTCAAGTTTAATTTTAGATAGCGCAATAAAAGTATTTCAAAGTAAAAATACAACGTTGCTTTCTCAGAAAGAGGAGGAACTACATACGATTTTACAAAACATGCCTGTTATGGTCGATGCGCTTGATTATAATGGAGATTTTGTTTTGTGGAATCGAGAATGCGAAATTGTAACAGGTTATACCGCTGAAGAAATAATTGGAAATCCCAATGCACTGCAATTATTGTATCCTGATCATAATTATCGCCATCAAATACAAAAGAAATTTTTAACTTGTGGAAAAAATTTCAGAGATTGGGAAATGCACTTAACATGTAAAAATGGTGAAATCAAAACAATAATGTGGTCGAATATATCAGAACAGTTTCCTGTAACAGGATATAGTTATTGGGCTGTTGGTGTAGATATTACACATTTAAAAGCGATAGAAGAGCAGTTAAAACAACAAACATCTGAACTGGAATTAATTTTTAAAGCTTTACCAGATTTATGTTTTTTAACAGAAGATGATGGCACAATTATAGATTACAAGGCAGGATCTCCTACAAAGTTTTACGTACCCGCAGAAGCTTTTATGGGAAAAAAATTTTACGAAGTATTACCATCTTCAGTAGCACAGCAGTTTCAGGAAGCCATTAATCAAGTGAAGGAAAAAGGAACGAATGTAATTGTAGAATATCCACTCACACTTAATGGAAGTATTGATTTCTTTGAGGCTAGGTGCTTACCATTATTACATGATAAAATTATGATTATTGTACGCGACATTACAGAGCGAAAAAAGACAGAAGAATTGCTAAATAAATCAGATACGCTTGCAGCAATTGGTCAATTAGCAGCTGGCGTGGCTCATGAAGTAAGAAATCCTTTAACTGTAATTAAAGGTTTTATACAGTTATTTCAAATTAATAAAGAAGATCAAGAAAAATATTTTGATCTTATGCTCTCTGAAATTGAAAGGATAGAAGCAATCCTGCAAGAATTTCTGGCAATTGCTAAAACAGATGAGATAAATACAGAAAAGAAAAATATTTATCAAATTTTTAAAAATGTCGTATCGTTAATGAATACAAAAGCAATTATGACAAATATTCAAGTTGAACTATTTACGGATGACAAAGATATAGTTATTGAATGCTCAGAAAATCAATTGAAACAAGTATTTATTAATATTTTGCAAAATTCAATCGAAGCTATGCCAAATGGTGGGGGAATTTCAATTCACATAAAAGAAATAAATGATGATGGTGTCATCATTCATGTAATAGATGAAGGAATAGGAATACCTGAAGAAAGAATTAAGAGATTAGGTGAACCTTTTTATAGTACGAAAGAAAAAGGGACTGGTATTGGATTAATGTTAAGTTATAAAATTATTGAAAGTCATCAAGGGACAATTAGTATCATGAGCGAGGTTGGTGTCGGGACAACAGTAACTATTTACTTACCGAAAGTACTAAGTAAACAATCTCTTTCTAATTGTGACGACAAATGTATAGCAATACGCACTAGTAGTAATTCTTAAATCAATTAATACCCAATAACAAAGCGATTAGTGAAAACTAAGCTTTTTGTTATTGGGTATTTTTTATATTTAATTTAGTAAACTTTACCTTTTCTTTACCTTTGTTTTAATTTCTATTAAGTTTTAAACATTATATTGATATTTGTACAAAGCAATGTATAGAAATTGCACATTACTTTTAATATAGAAATGTGATTATTATTTGAAATATTGTAAGGAGGAGATTATGACAAGGTGAAAAAGCAAGAGAAGAAAAGTGGTAGAGTAGTACCTCTCCGGTTAAATATTTTATTCCTTTGTGTATTTTTATTATTTTCTGGCATTATTATTCAGTTAGGGAAAGTGCAAATTTTTGATGGAGAAACATATAAAAATGAAGTAGAGAAGAGAGAAAATGCAACCGTTGGTCTTTCTGTACCACGTGGGAAAATATTTGATCGTGAAGGAAATCCAGTAGTTGATAATAAGTCTTTACGTACGATTACATATACAAAGGTGAAAGGTGTAAAGCAAGAAGAAATATTAAAATCAGCAAGACAACTTGCAGACATTATTGAAATGCCGCAAGAAGATATAGACAAGTTAACGGAGACTGATAAGAAAGACTTTTGGATGCAATTAAATCCAGAACTTACTCAAGACTTAGTATCAAAAAAAGAAATAGATAAGTTCCGAGATAAAGATATTACCGGAAAAGAGCTAGACAAAAAAATAGAAGATTTAAAAAGGAAGCGCGTTACAGAAAAAAATCTTCAAGAACTAACGGCTAAAGATATAGAAGTGTTAGCTATTAAAAGTAAAATGACCTCAGGTTTTCAAATGGCACCTCAAATTATTAAAAAGGACGTTAGTGAACAGGAATATGCGGTGATTAGTGAAAATTTAGCGAACCTTCCAGGGGTAGACGCATCAGTTGATTGGGAGAGAATCTATGTAAATGATGGATTATTCCGTTCTGTCCTTGGTAACGTTTCAAATGCTGATGAAGGATTGCCACGTGAACGATTAGATTATTATTTAGTGCGTGATTATAGCCGAAATGATAGAGTTGGCAAAAGTTATATCGAACAGCAATACGAAGATGTACTTCATGGTACAAAAAAAGAAGTAAGAAGCATTGCTGATAAACAAGGAAATACTATTAGAACGGAAACGGTTTCGGAAGGGAAAAGCGGTAAAAATTTAACTTTAACAATAGATATGGAATTGCAAAAAAAAGTAGAGGAGAGCATAGAAAAAATATTAAAACAATATAAAGGATCAGAATCAATGTTAGACCGTGCTTTCGTAGTAATGATGAATCCGAAAAATGGCCAAGTATTATCGATGGCTGGGAAAAGGCTTGTAGAAAAAGACGGGAAAATGGAAGTTGAAGATTATGCTTTAGGTACGCTGACAAGTTCATATGAGCTTGGATCAACGGTTAAAGGTGCGACAGTGTTAACAGGGTTTGAAACAAATGCAATAACTCCTGGAACACATTTTTATGATGCACCTATGAAATTTAAAGGAACTAAGGAAAAGAAGTCTTGGAAAAATTTTGGTGATATAGAGGATCTAAGAGCGTTACAAGTTTCTTCAAACGTTTATATGTTTAATATAGCATTAAAAATTGCTGGCGTGGGTTATGTGAAAAATAGTTCACTAGATATTAAACAAGAATATTTTGATAAAATGAGGTATTATTTCAGGCAATTTGGACTAGGTGTACAAACTGGTATTGATTTACCAAATGAAACTGCAGGGCAAATTGGAAGAAAAGATAATCAGCCTGGTTTCTTATTAGATTATTCTATTGGACAATATGATACGTATACACCACTTCAGCTTGCACAATATATTTCTACTATCGCAAATGGAGGGTATCGAATGAAGCCACAAATTGTTCAAGAGATTAGAGAACAAACCGTTCAAAAAGATGAGGTTGGTAAAGTAGTACAATCAATAGAACCCGTTGTTTTAAATAGAATCGATATGAAACAAGAATATATTAATCAAGTAAAAGAAGGATTTAGAAAAGTATTTCAAGAAGGAGATGGAACGGGAGTAAGAGCGTTCCAAAAAGCACCATATAAACCAGCTGGTAAAACAGGGACCGCACAAACTGTATATGGTGGAGAAAATGAAATTGGGCGAAATGCGAAAGGCGATCGTAGAGAATGTTATAACTTAACATTAGCTGGATATGCGCCATATGATGATCCAGAAGTAGCATTTTCTGTTGTAGTACCGTGGGTTGAAAATGATAAATCGGGCATTAACTCCGATATTGGAAAAGAAGTTTTAGATGCTTATTTTGATTTGAAAAATAAGCGATTAACTGGTGAAGCGCCAAAAACAGATGTCTCTAAAGAGAATTAAAATGTACGAAACGTCTCTAGCATTCCTGTAAACTAGAGGCGTTTTTATCTGGGAATAGATTAGAAATGAGGTATATATGAAGCTGTTTATTCTAAAATATTGGAGGAACATATGTAGCTACATATTCATTATAATAGGGGTTATTTTTATTAATAAGTCCTTTTTATTTTGTATGGTAGAAGGAATTTCGATGCAACCTACTTTGAATGAAAAAGATTATATACTTGTTAATAAGGTAAACGTCTGTTTATCGTCTTTTCATCATGGAGATGTTGTCATTATAAAAAAAGAAGACGAGCCTACTTACTATGTGAAACGAATTATTGGATTATCGGGGGATAACATACAACTAAAAGAGGATGAGGTATTTATTAACGGTAAAAAGCGTGATGAGTCGTATATACATTTAGATATGTCACAAGTATCCAATCGTTTTTCAAATTTTAGAGAAATAAAAGTTCCTACGCATAAATTATTTGTGTTAGGTGATAATCGTAATTATAGTAAAGATAGTAGGAATACACTTGGACTTATTGATGAATCAAATATAATAGGTAAAGTAGAAATGGTATTTTATCCATTTGATCATATAAAATGGATAAAATAATTCTATTAACGATTCACATTTTATAAAATAAATCATATATTGATAGCATAGGACAAGCAAAAACGCTTGTTCTAACCTCACAGAACACTCCTTATCACGGTTAGGCATCTACATAGGTAGATGCTTTTTTTATGTTGATGACTGAAAATTATTTATCAATATAATGTAGCAAGCATATTAGGACTATTAAGGGAAGATTACTTGTACAAATAACAGTATGCTTAATTAAAACAATGAAATGTAAGGAGTGAGGAATAAGTGCTAAATATTTTAGTGGTTAATTTTCCAGCAGAGGGACATGTAAACCCTACATTAAATTTAGTAAAAGCCTTTACTGAACGAGGGGATAACGTACATTATATTACAACGGCAAACTTTAAGGATAGAATTGAAGATTTAGGAGCTACTGTACATACTCATCCGGATCTATTAAAAGAGATTTCTATTGATGCTGAAACCTCATCTGGGTTAAATGCTTTCTTTCATATGCATGTTCAGACTTCTTTATATATATTAGAAATTACGAAACAATTATGTGAAAGTATAAATTTTGATTTCGTAATGTATGATATATTTGGCGCAGGAGAGTTAGTAAAGGAGTATTTACAAGTTCCAGGTGTAGTGTCCTCACCTATATTTTTAATTCCGCCAGAATTTTTGAAGACATTACCTTTTCATCCAAATGCAGATATGCCATTCCAACCAGAGGAAATCTCTGAAAAATTACTAAATCAGATGGAACATAAATTTGGAGTAAAACCAAAGAATAATCTTCAATTTATGAATAATAAAGGTGATGTTTGTCTCGTATACACAAGTCGTTATTTCCAACCTAATAGCGAATCGTTCGGAGAAAATAACATTTTTATTGGACCGAGTATTTCAAAGCGTAAAACAAATATAAAATTTCCACTGGAATCACTTAAAGAAAAGAAAGTTATTTACATTTCAATGGGAACACTGCTTGAAGGACTCGAACCATTCTTTAATACTTGTATTGATACTTTTTCAGATTTTGATGGGATAGTTGTAATGGCAATTGGTGATAGAAATGATATTTCAAAAATAAAGCAAACGCCAGATAATTTTATAATTGCTCCATACGTACCTCAATCAGAAATATTAAATGAAGCAGATGTTTTTATTACACATGGCGGTATGAATAGCGTACACGATGCCATTCATTATAATGTCCCATTTGTAATAATACCGCATGATAAAGATCAGCCTATGATAGCGCAAAGATTAACTGAACTGGAAGCAGCACATAGACTATTGAAAGAACATGTTAATGTGTACACTTTAAAAGAGGCCGTAACAGATGTACTTTCAAATGAAAAGTATAAACATGGTATAAGAAAACTTAATGATAGCTTTTTAGAATGTGGTGGTTCAAAAGAAGCCATTGCAGTTATTGAATCTCTTTTAAATAAAGTAAAACTTTAATTGGTGGGGCTTTACTGCCTGCAAATAGCGGGATAAATAGTCGTAACTGTATACAAGCATAGAGGTTCTCACCTTTATGCTTGTGTATTCTTATCCAGCAAATTGTACAGCAGTATTTGCATGTAAAAAAGCAGTATCAAAAACGGGAACAGTAAGATCATTTTGGGAGATGAGTAAAGGTATTTCAGTGCAGCCTAATAATATACCTTCAGCGCCGTTTTGAATTAATGATTTTGTAATTTGTAATAACCTTTTTTTAGATGTTTCTGAAATGATCCCTCTACTTAATTCATCTAATATGACATGGTGGATAAAAGTTCTTTCCTCGTCATTTGGGATAATTGTCTCAATGTTATATTTCGCTAATCGTGATTTATAGAAATCTTGCTCCATTGTTTGTTTTGTTCCTAATAGTCCGATACGTTTTATATTCTGTTCTACCATTTCTTTAGCACTTACATCACCAATGTGAAGAAGCGGGATAGATATTGCTTGTTCTACCTCCTCGGCAAATAGATGTACAGTATTTGAACACATTAATAAACATTCAGCCCCAGATTTTTCAACTTTCTTTGCAACTGTAACTAGTTCATTTTTCACTTCTTCATATTGATAGTTTTGTAATAAAGTAGTTACTTCACCAAAGTCCATACTATATAAAATTAGCTTCGCATTTTGATCGTATTGAGAGAGTGTAAGTGTATTAATATGTTTATAGTATAATGATGTAGATTCCCAACTTAATCCTCCAATCAAACCAATAACTTTCATAATGCATTCCTCCCGAAACGATTTTGAATTCATTATTTCACAATTCCGATAAGAATACAATGATTTAAATGCGCTATTTAATAAAAAATAAAAATAGTAAGAAAAGTGTTGAAATTTACATTCTTTAGTGCCATAATACGAATTACAAATTAATACTTATCCAGAGAGGTGGAGGGAACGGCCCTAAGAAACCTCAGCAACCCCTATGCAATTTTATAGGAAGGTGCTAATTCCGCAGAGGACACGATGTGTTTTTTGAAAGATAAGAGGATTCTTGAAAGTGAAAGAAAATGACCTCTTATGTAAGAGGTCATTTTTTTGTTGTATAGAAAGGGAGTGTCGATGCATAATTCATTTTTAAATTAAATATAGAGTAATAAAAGTTGACTAATATGAGAGGGGAATTGTCATGAATAAATTATCAACAAAGTTAGTAGTAGCAATCGGTATTGGAGCAGCATTATACGGGATATTAGGACTTTGGGGATTTTCTATTGCACCGAATACATTTATTAAACCAGCATTAGCTATATTAACTGTTTTTGGAGCATTATTTGGTCCAGTGGCAGGACTGTTAATCGGACTTATCGGTCATACCGTAACAGATACGATTGCTGGATGGGGTATTTGGTGGGGATGGGTTATTAGTTCAGGTATTATTGGTTTTTCAATGGGGCTTATTCAAAAAAGAGTTGGTTTTAGTGTGAAAAACGGGTCGTTTAACAAGGGAGATATTTCTTATTTAGCAATTACTGGGCTAGTTGGTATTGTCATTGCTATTATATTTGCTGGGGCATTCGATATTATTGTGATGGGAGAACCATTTGACAAAATTGTTATACAAGTATTAGGAGCAACAATTTCCGATGTCATCGTTTTCTTAGTACTTGGATTGCCACTTACAATTGGTTTGGCGAAATCCAATAAGAAACATACACATTTAAAAATTGAAAAGTAGGGATGTTAACATGCAACCAATTATTTCGTTTGAACAATTCACCTTTCAATATGGGCATGCTGCGCAGCCTACTTTAAGTGATATTACCTTTCATATATACCCTGGGGAAAAAGTGCTAATTGCTGGACGAAGTGGTTCAGGAAAGTCGACATTGGCTCATTGTATAAATGGGCTAATCCCATTTTCTTACGAAGGGAATAGCACAGGTAACGTTTTAATTGCCGGTAAAGACCCAAGGGAAGGAAGTATTTTTGAACAAAGTAAACAGGTAGGAACAATTTTACAAGATCAAGATGCTCAATTTATTGGTCTGACAGTAGAAGAAGATGTAGCTTTTTATTTAGAAAATGAATGTGTAAAGCAAGATAACATGAAAAAGATTGTTTCGGACTCATTAAGAAAGGTGAAGATGCATACGTTTCATAAACAAAGTCCACATGAATTATCAGGAGGTCAAAAGCAAACAGTTTCTCTTGCTGGTTTATTAACAACAAATGCGGATATATTATTGTTCGATGAACCATTAGCGAACTTAGATCCACTAAGCGCCATACATACGATAGAACTTATGAAAGATATACATGAGCAGTATAATAAAACGATTGTTATTATCGAACATAGGATAGAAGAAATTTTAAAACTGGATTTAGACAAAGTTATATTAATTGATGAAGGTAAAGTCATTGCGATGGGAACACCAAAAGAAATCTTAGCGTCAAATATATTACCACGTATTGGCTTAAGAGAGCCTATTTACATCGAAGCATTAAAGAGATTACATTTTGATCGTAATAATGACGTAATATATCCAATGGAAAACCTTCAAAAAGAAAAGGTAAGCAACGTTATAAAAGAGTGGATGGAGAAACAAGTCATATTAGAAAGGAATGCTAAAAACAAGGAATTACTTAAAGTGGAGAATTTATCATTTTCATACCCTAATAAACAAAAAGTATTAGAAAATGTAAACCTTTTAATATATGAAGGAGAAATTGTGGCACTGTTAGGACATAATGGAGCAGGGAAATCAACATTAGCTCATAGTCTTATAGGTATAAACAAAATGAAAAATGGGAAAATTTCGTTAAAAGGTGAAGATATTAGTTCTTGGTCTATTCGTAAACGTGGGGAAATCATATCTTACGTGATGCAAAATCCAAATCATATGATTACACAGTCTACTGTTTTTGAAGAAGTTTCATTTACATTAACATTACATAATTTTTCTAAGGAAGAAATTAAGAATAAAGTAGAAGGGATTTTAAAAATTTGTGGTTTATATCCATTTCGTAATTGGCCAATTCAAGCACTAAGCTATGGGCAAAAAAAGAGACTAACAATCGCATCTGTATTAACAACAAATCCTAAGCTTATCATATTAGATGAACCGACAGCGGGACAAGATTATTATCATTATAAACAATTTATGTCGTTTATTAAAAACCTAGCTAAAAAGGGAATTTCATTTGTTTTTATCACTCACGATATGAATCTCGCGCTAGAATATACAGACCGTGCAGTAGTTCTACATGAAGGGAAAATTATTGCGGATAATACAGTGTTTGATGTATTAGGCAATCAAGAAACGTTACAAAGAGCCAACTTAAGAGAGAGTTCTTTAACCAAGCTTGTTAAATTTAGTGGGATTGCATGTCCAGAAAAATTTATGGAGCTTTATTTAGACAGTAATAGGAGGGAGGAAGGTGCATAGTACATATTTTCATCGTATGGATGGGATAGTGAAATTGTTTTTATTTATTTTTTGTATGACGCTTACTTTTTTGTTTTTTGATTTTCGGGTGTTGCTAATATTATTTATTATTGGGTGTATCGGACTCAGCATTGCTAAAATTCCATTTCGTAAAATTTTAATTGTTTTTAGTGTCATATTTACATTTAGTTTATTAAACTCTGTCATGATTTTATTTATTACACCAACTCATGGATCTGAATTAACTGAATCATATACCGCGTTTTTACATGTTGGATATGCAACGATTACATATGAAACATTATTTTATGCAGCTACACTTTCATTAAAGTATTTTACGTTATTACCATTTACACTTCTTTTTATTTACACGACAGATCCAAGCGAATTTGTAAGTAGCTTAAGTAAACTTGGTATTCATTATAAGATTACATATGCAATAAATATTGCACTACGTTATATTCCTGACATCCAGTCTGAGTATAAAATTATTAAACACGCGCAAGAAGCGAGAGGAGTGGCTTTTGAAAAAGGAGAAGCAAGTTTATGGGTTCGTATGAAGAACCGTGTTTTAATTTTCTGGCCACTAATCATTCATTCTCTAGAAAGAATAGATACAGTTTCAAATGCAATGGATTTAAGAGGATTTGGAAAGAAGGATAAACGTACATGGTTTTATACAAGTAAGGCGAAACGTGAAGATTTCCTTGCTTTATTTGCCGGTATTTTCATATTTATTGTTGCGGTATATTTAAAATTAAACGTATTTCAAAACTTTTGGTATCCATTTTAAAGCACTCTTTAAACGAGTGCTTTTACTTATTTTTATGTAGACATGCTCAAAAAAGGGATATATACATAATGTATAATACGAACCAGTTAAAATGATCAACTACCTATTAGTTTTCAAACCAAAAGGAGGAGAAAATATGAGTTACGGTGGTTCTTGTGGTTTTGGTGGAGGTTTCGCTTTACTAGTTGTGTTATTCATTCTATTAATAATTGTAGGATGCAGCTGCTGGGGCGGAGGATACTAATTTTTAATTAGTCTTCACAAATGTAAACTAAAAAAACATTGAAGATACTTATGTATCGAAACAAATAAAAAAGGAGCAACTATGCTCCTTTTTTATTTGTCTTAATGCGTATTCTTACTATATTTCGGGAACGTAATCGTTAAAGTCGTTCCTTTACTAACGATACTTCGGATTTTTAAACTTCCATGCATCGTCTCAATAATCTTAACAGCAACCATCGTACCTAAACCGGTTCCTTTTGTTTTTGTACTAAAATACGGTTCACCGAATCGATGGATTTGCTCCTGTGACATTCCAACTCCGCTATCTTCAATTCGTATTTCAACTTTACTATTATTGATAGATGAGGAAATATTTAAGGTACCACCATTAGGCATTGCTTCAATACTGTTCTTTATTAAGTTTAAAAAACATTGTTGAAAGTGCTGTTTATTACCAACAATGGTTGCCTCAGAAAAATCCTGTGTAATATGTATCGTATTCATATTACACAATGGCAATATCATATTAATAACTCGATTTAACTCTTGTTTTATTGAAATTTGATCTAATTTTTCTGGAGCAGGTTTGGCAAACGTTAAATAATCATCGATAATTTCTTGGGCACGATTTAACTCTTCAAGTATATGTTTAATATATTCGTCTCTTGACTCAGGAGTTAAATTTGGTGTTTTTAAAAGCTGTGTAAATCCTTTTACAACCGTTAAGGGATTCCTTACTTCGTGCGATATACTTGCAGCGAGTTGGCTAACAATCTCCATTTTTTCCATTTTAATTAATTTTGAGCGCATTAATACAGCATCTTTTATAACTTCATTTATATAAACAATAAATAACATTAAAGTAGTCGGTAATACCATGAAATAAATAATATACAAATTATTCACTTCAAAATCTGATAAAGTTAATACAATTAAAGTTGTAAATATTGCTAGGAAAAAGGTTAAAAACATGGAAAAAGCTACTTTAAGTTTTCTATTATATGTATTAAATTTTGAAGATGCGAGTGCTGTAACGATGAACATTATTCCGTAAACAACGACTGTTAGCATGTTAAAGCCATAAAATAAAAATCTTGTAATTAATAAAATTGTAAACAATATGATACCGACAGGGAATCCACCATAAAGCGTACCTATTATGACCGGAATTTGTCTTAAATCATGAATACAACTTTCATCCATATAGATAGGGTATCGCATACATAAAATAAGCGGGATACTAGAACAAAGGGTAATCAGTAATATTTTGTATTTTTTCAAATAATGCCTGCTATCATATATGAAATAAAAAACAAATATACTACATAAAATGTATAGAAGATTATTTAATACGTTTTGATTAATATAAACAAAGTCCATAATATTTGCCTCGTTATTCTGAATTTACTTAACATATGTATTATACATAATAACATATGTTAAGGTGAATAAACCTTGTTAATACAAGATTTGTTTGGCTTTTTGTTATAAAATACAAACATTTTGAAAACGTTAGCTATCCAAAGATACTTTTACTAAAATTTTTTACTCCTTCTTCCTGCATGTTCGGTAAAACATGAGAATAAATCCTAAGAGTTAATGAATACACGGAGATTTCAAAGAGTTGTAGACAAGTTTTCCAATTGGGATACAGCTGAAGAATTGTGTAAGGCAGCGAGGGATAAAAAAGAAATAATTCCAGTAAGGGTTTATTTGGGAGGTGGTTTTAAAACTGATGTTGTCGAGTACATGCGGTAGTAAAAGGGAGATGGACATATGAAAAAAGTAGAAATTGATGTTAGTAGCAACAAACTTTTAATAGTTTAGGATGGAAATGTAACAGTAGTCAATCCACCAATGAGCGGATTTGGTGAGCAAGTCGCGGTTTAGATAAACGGTAAGGTTGATCGTGTAGATACTAAGTTTACTGAAAAGATAAAATGATTATTTTTAGAAAGATACCCAGACGGATTTAGTCGAGAAGCTAGTCAAAATCGCGTAGATGTGAAGTGAAAATCGTAAAAAAAAGAGTCATGAGCGGAAAGGCTCATAGCTCTTTGTATAAGGGTAATGGTTTTATAGGTAAATATTATTATTAAATTCTAAAAAATTCAATGTTAGTAAATTAATTGGTATGTGATTTGGGTTTTATAGAAAGAGATCAGCTAACAACAGCTAGCTGATCTGCAGGTTCTGTAAGACAAAACAGAAAAGAATATTAACAGAATATAGAGGTTTATCCTGGTTGTTTGAACGTAGTTAAAGAAAGAATATCACATACTATCAATTTTAATAAAAACTATCTGTGGCTTTCACTTCTTTATTTTATTCACAAATAGTTCCAGTAGCTATTCCGGTTGGAGCGACACCTACTGGGACATTAGTGATAACAGTATTCGTAGCAATATCAATAACGGAAACAGTATTACTAGCTTGATTTGTAACATATGCTCGAGTGCCATCAGGTATGATAGTTACTTGATCAGGGGATAAACCAACAGAAATTGTATCGATCACAGTATTTGTCGCCACATTTATTACCGATACATTATTGCTAACTTTATTTACAACGTAAATAAGGTTTCCACCCGGTGTAATATCTATGCCAACAGGTTCAGTACCTACGTTAATTGTATTAATAACTGCATTGGTAGCGGTGTTAATAACAGAAACCGTATTGCTGTTTTGATTCGTGACATACGCACGAGTACCATCTAGTGTAAACACGATTATTCTAGGACGAATACCAACAGGGATGGTAGCAATAACTGTATTGGTAGCAGTATTAATGACAGAAATTGTGTTGCTTAATTCGTTTGCAACATATGCAAGGGCACCATTTGGGGAAACAGTAATCCCTTGTGGAGCGATGCCAACAGGAATGGTATTAATAACTGTGTTTGTTGCCGCATTAATGACAGAAACCGTATTATTACCATGATTTCCAACATAAACAGTTGTGTTATTTGGAGAAACAGCTACACCTATTGGATTAGTTCCAACAGGAATGGTAGCGATAACAGTATTAGTAGCAGTATCAATAACGGAAACAGTATTAGAAAAAATATTAGTAACATAAGCACGAGCTCCATTTGGTGAAACTGTTACTTCAAGTGGTGCATTACCTACAGTAATTGTATCAACTACTATATTTGTTCCGGTGTTAATTACAGATACTGTATCATTTGTAGGGTCATCTATGAGTCCTGCATTTGTAGCATATACTAGGAAATTACATGCAGGTCCGGTTGGCCCAGTAGGTCCGGTCGGTCCAGTAGGTCCCGGTGGACAATCACAATCTCCAGTAGGTCCCGGTGGTCCTTCCGGCCCTTGGATTCCTTGCACTCCTTGAGGTCCAGTGGCTCCTGGTGGTCCTTCCGGCCCTTGAATACCTGACACACCTTGAGGTCCAGTGGTTCCCGGTGGTCCTTCCGGCCCTTGAATACCTGGCACACCCTGAGGTCCAGTGGATCCTTCCGGCCCTTCCGGTCCTTGAATTCCTTGTACACCTTGAGGTCCAGTGGGTCCCGGTGGTCCGGGAATTCCCATTCCGGTCCCTGAACCAGTAGGTCCCGGTGGTCCCGGTGGCCCTTGAATTCCTTGTACGCCTTGAAGTCCTTGAGGTCCCGGTGGTCCTTCCGGCCCCTGAATACCTGGCACGCCTTGAGGTCCAGTGGATCCTTCCGGCCCTTCCGGTCCCTGAATACCTGGCACACCTTGAGGTCCCGGTGGTCCTTCCGGCCCTTCCGGCCCCTGAATACCTGGCACGCCTTGAGTACCCTGAGCTCCTCTAGGTCCAGGAAATCCTCTAGGTCCAGTGGCTCCAGTCGGCCCGGGTGTTCCGATGTTACTTAATAGCGAACTATTCAAGATTCCTTGTAAAATTAAGTTGAAAGTTTGTTGTAATAAGGGGTCCGATATATTTGAACAACTTATAAGTGAAGACAAGCTTTGGAATAGAAATTGGAATAATGCTGAGATTTGAGTGAGAGATGCGGTAGGTAAAGAATTAATTAATTGGTTTATAGTTCTTATAACTAAATTTCTATTTGGTGTATTTGGTTGTATTGCTATTAATAAATCATTTAATGCCTGTAATGCTGATTGGAGTATTTGTATAGTTGTTGGATTTGGTGTTGTGAAAAAAGAAAGGATGGCTTGATTTAATTGATTTATTATTTGCAATAATTCTTGTTGTTGAGAATTCGAGAAAAAAACAGGTGTACAGCAATTACTTTGATCACAAGGGGATATAGAAATAAAGCAGGGTTGCTGAAATTTATCACACGAATTTTGGGAATTTGATTTTCGATTATATCTCATAAATACCTCCTTTTAAAAAATGAATATTAAGTAATTTTTGATAAATTATTAGCAACTGAGTTTGTAGGTATATGTTTAATGTGAAATGTTTTTTCCTTCAAAGTATATGCCAATAAAATGGAGGTGTTCATATGGGATATATAATCAATACTTGGTTGTTAGGAGGATGTTGTAATCATAGGAAAGGAAATGAAGGTTACAAAGTTTATAGACAAGCGATTGTATTTAAAAAAAGCGTTATTGTAATAAAATTTGAAGTTTATTAAAAAGAAGGAATGAAGGAAGATGTAAAAGATTTTGAAAGATCCATAAAAAAGAATTCAGTAAAACTCTGAATTCTTCTACACGTATTTTTATTTGTTAATCCATTTAGAAATAATAGGATAATGAAAGTCTTTTTCTTGTAGCACATATAAAATTCCTTTTATAGGTCCAAAAATTAACAAGAGAAACAGTATTAGATATAAAGGAGCTACCCCGAAAATAAACAAAGCGTTATTTGAAGCCAAGTCTAAATTAGACTAAAATAGCATTAAGATTCTTATTATGAAAAGATTCCAAATTACTGTGATTATCCAAATGAATAGTTGGTAAAAAACAGCTTCAAGGATATTTTTTCGAATGTTTTGTGATTTGCATACAAAATAGAAAACCAAAGGTATATAAAAAATTGTGACACTAAAGAAAATAAGAATAAAAAAAGATAATAATGTAAGAAAATGCATAATTAATTTTATGTTCTTTTCTTGAGTTAGGATTATTAAGGTCCTCCTATATTTATGAGATTTGTTGTGCCTATTAAAATATGTACTGTTGGTAATTATAACATGAAAATGGATTGTAATAGAATAATGCATTAAAAAGAACAAGTAATAAATTAAACAAAAGCTTTATTTTATTATAGATAAATAGGTGACTCAGCAATTGTGCTAGCCGAGTCACCTAGTACTATGGAACCAAATAATGTTCTTTTTCTATATGTAGTTATGTGGAGTTCTTAGAGGCTAGCCCAATAGACAGTTAAGGGATAAATAAAATCATTTTAGAGAGTTTTACATTTTATTATGTTAATGCTACAACAGCAAGAGTTAAGCCCAACGTATTTAATGTATTAGAATATGGTCCTACATTAACAGTAAGGGTACTTGTTATACCTGAAGGTGTAGTGAAAATAGCGGGTGCTGATACAGAAGTGAATCCTGCAGTATATCCCAGAGAAGTACCAGAGCCAATGATTGGATTATTATTAAGATACATAGTGATACCTGCCGAATTACCTCCTGGTTGAATGATAACTTGCACTTCATAGATTGCCAAATAGGTTCTTCCACCTTCAAGTAAAACAGTTGTTGGTGGTGTGAATGAGATTGCCGTACCATTAGAATTTACCACGGTATCTAGTGGAATCGCAGAATTTACAGAGACTATTGATGGGGTAGTTTGAACAACATTTAAACTGTTAGCCGTGGGGGATGGACAAGTGCAAGGTTTGTGAATGTTAGAGTTATTATCATTTTGGTAATTCACAAATAATCAAGCCCCTTTGCGTAAGATAATTTTTTATCCTATATAAAACGTAGCTTTTTTGTATCTAAGTGATTTTTAATAAGTTTTTAAAGATAAGTCGAATATTGTTGGTCAGTTAACTTTTAAAAGTATTTGATACTCTGGAATTTAAAAGTGCATCTGATAAATATATATGAATGTTTTTTAAGGACATTACTGTAAGTTAGGAAACATAATAAAATAGTTATTTTGTTAAATAAAAAAACATGCACAAAAATTGTGCATGTTTAAAAAAGTTATGTCTTGTCTATGTAAATATATACTTAACTAATATATACCGTGTGTATGTTTGAACAAAATGGTTATTTATTAACAAATATAAAGAGCGCTTTTTAAGATGCTCCATGACCAAGATGTGTATCGAGAAGGATACTAAAAGATTAATAATGAGATGATCATGATTATTGTATGTACATTTCTAATGAATGTGAAGTCTTTAAATGCAATCAAAAAGAGCACGCATATAAGCATGCTCTTGGACAAGAAAGGTAGATTTCTATGAGTGGATATCTCCATACAATACTATATGCTTGTCCAGTTAAAAGGTGAAAAGTTTTAATGAAATCTTTATTTTATTAATTTGTAGGTTGATACAGTTCCCCAAACGAAAAGAACCAAGTAAAAAAGTCTTTGTAGTAGACCTGCAGGTAAGGGGAAAAGAAAAACAAGTGAGATAATGATTGTTATTACTATTAAGTTTAGTAAACAGAAATATGTCCATTTTCTAGTTTTTTTAAGATTCTTTGCAAAAATAAATAGTCCTGGAAATACAGTAAGCATACCTATCCAAACTAGAATAGAATGTCCAATTAGGTTTACATCTGCAGGAATTAATCCTGAGACTATAGTGGAAACTCCTATTATAATTATAAAAAATGTTGCTATTTTATTAATTTTTGTTTTTTCTAGATGTTGTGAAATATATAGTACTCCAATACAAAATGTTATTCCATTAAGAATAAAGAGTAAATTCATCCAAAAGTGATTAGGGGAGCATATTTCATAAGGAGCTATTTCGTAGGTGAATTCTCCACAGGTTGTTACACCTAGATCACTCATTGCATGATGCAAATAGTTATAAGATGCTGTAGAAGTGAAAATAAAGAAAGGTTCAATTAAAAAGTATAGGTAAGTTGCAATCCAACTAAATAAGCCAATCCTATTTGATATATACATTAGATGCCTCCTTTGATTTTGTTCATAAAGATGCTTAAAGAAGAAGTAATATTATTTGTACATTGATGGAAAGGATATTTGAACTAAAAAATGTTATAAAAATTTCATTTTGTAGAAATAAAGAAACTAAAAAAGAGCACCATGCATCAGTGCCCTTTCGGATAGGAGGTAACACTTTGAGTTGGATACTTAAAAAGTATATGGCATAGAAGAGAAATACGACCTAAAATTTATTATCAACTCAATACAAAAGAGCAGTTAACGAAGGTTAACCGCTCAGTCCTCAGAGAAAGGAAAAAGAACATTACAGATGTCAATGTGAATTCAAGCTGTATCAGCCCATTTATAGTATCGGACATAATTAAAAATTTTATTCGGATAAACTAAAAAAAGACAGCTAGCAAAAGCTAACTATCCTGATGAATAAGTAGAACGAAATGGTCATTCGTATTCAACCTTGGTGTACTTATATTGTTAACACTTTTTAGAAATTTATTCAATAAAAGAGCAGTTAGCCCAGCCTAACTGCTCCATACAGAGGTAATAATCTAGATGCATAGATATTATATGCCAAATTATTTATTTTATTCGAGACAGATTAAAGAATTTGTCCTTATTAGTGAAATATAGTTAAAGAATCTCTTTAAGAAACAGAAGCAGTAACCAAATAAAAGAGCAGCTAGCAAGAGCTAACTGCTCAACCCTCGACCAAGAGAGCTAGAGTGGGAAGAATTTAAAGCTGACTTTTTACAGTCCTATATAGTATCGGTGAAATATAGAATTTTATTCGTGTGAAACATAAAAAGAGCAGCTAGTAAAAACTAGCTACTCAGCCTTCGGGTATGAAGGGAAATCAGAAACTGTATATACATTATTAACGGAATATTGGGTTTTATTCAGGAGTTAGAGGAAAATGAATAAATTTAGACTGTTCCAACTTGGTTTTGGTCTGCAACATCAGAATCAAATGTGTTTGTTGCACTAACACCGTTAAATGTATTGAGAACAAAAGCAACGTTAGATGAACCTGAACCATTATAAGCTTTTGTATTTTCTTTTGGAGAAACGTTATAAAAATCACCTAAGTTGAAAGAACCGTTACTATTTTGCACAACCATATTTCCGACAATAGATGGCATAGCTTTCACCTTCTTTCCTAGGAAGCATTTAAATTAGTATATGGTGTATGCGTCTAGTAGTTCATTTGAAACTGAGAATTTTGAAATGAAGTTTGATTGAAAACCTAATAAAATAATCCTTTTGAAATTATATAGGTACAATTCACATCTGAGCGGCTTTTTGAATGTAAGAAGGTATTAAATTAATGAGAATGTCTAAAAATGGAAAAACTGTTTCATAAGAAGGAGTGAGAGGATTGGATAATTTATAGAAAAAGAAACTAAAAAAAGCAATTGCTCGTCGGACAAAGGTTATACAAAAATATAAGAAAGACAGAATAGATAAAGCTCGGAGGAATCTTTTTATACAGACAAGTATAATGAAATAAATATAGTCCGGATAGAAAACTAGAGGACACCAATTCATTAAAGCAGCAATTCAAGTTGTTTTAATGAATTGGTGTCCTTTTTATTTTGGAAGGGGGAGATAGGAAAATATGAGGGCACTACAAGACTAATTACGTGAGTGGAAAAAGCAATTGAATCAAACAAGAAAGAAAAAAAGATATAGAGTTCAAGTAGTTGTGAGATAAATTGAAAATAGAAATTGATAAGTAAAAAGATAAATAATTAAACATGCGGATGTATTGAATGCAAATGAAATAAAAATTAAATAGGTATATTTTTAATTTTTAAGTTAAGTATAGAGAAGAAATGAATTATCTAGATATTAAGAAAGGATGGATTTTTACAATGAGTTCAAATGAATCAAATTTCAGTTTTACCAGTAACAAAGATATTGTAAAGTACCTTAATGTAAGAAAAGACCCTGTTGATTTAAGAGACAAAATGTTTCGGAGTTACTTGTTTAGTAATGAGGCGGATTTGCCAACGCAAGTCGATCTTCGTCCTAAAATGTCAGGTATAGTAAATCAATGGAATATAGGTTCTTGTACGGCAAATGCAATTGTTTCAGGGTTACGAGAATATCTATTATTACAATCAGGTCGTCCATTTACTTGCTTATCTCGTTTGTTTTTATATTATCATGAACGAGAAATAGAAGGACATATTCAGGAAGATAGTGGAGCGAATGTTCGTGATGGTATGGGGGTTCTTAAAAATATTGGGGTATGCCCTGAAGAGGATTTTCCTTATACCGAGAATTTTAGAGATAAGCCATCACCAAAGGCTGAATCAGATGCTGCACTTTATAAAATTGGAACCTACCATCGTATTCAAGATTTATCGGGATTAAAGGCTGCACTTGCTCATGGATTAGTTGCTGTACTTGGATTTGCTGTACCAAAATCTTTTATGTCAGAAGAAGTGAAAAAGACTGGTATAGTTCCAGTATCAGGAACAGATGATGTAATTGTTGAAGATGGTCAACCAGCGGGACATGCTGTTTGTGCTGTTGGATATGACGATGATAAGCAAACGGTTATTATTCGCAACAGCTGGGGAGAAGACTGGGGAGATAAAGGATATTGTTATTTCCCATATGAATTATTTAAAAATGGAATTGTGCAAGATATGTGGACAGGTCGTTAATTAGAAAAGCGATGGAAGTATGGAAACTACAAAACATGTTATGCATGCAAGTGGTGTAGAGGTATCAATGATTCCAGATGAGCTATTCTGTGCTATTCGTTATTGAGATAACGATGGTTTTGGAGAGCCAATTAGTGGTCTAGAATCAGGTAATCCAATTGAATTAGAGGGAGTCTACATTGATAAAAATCATGTATATCCTTCAATTGGAAATCCTGATGATCCAGTTTTGTATTTTACCCATCATCCAGTAGGTTTTGTTATCTACAACGGAAAAGGGTATGAGTAATATTTTTGTACAAGCTGGAATTTTAAAGTGAACGAAAAACAAATATAGTCCGGCTAGAAAACTAGAGGACACCAGTTCATTAAAGCAGTCATTTAAGCTGTTTTAGGAATAGGTGTCCTTTTTATTTTGAAAAGGGAGATGGGGGGAATAAAGGTGCTAAAGGATTAATTACACGAGTGGAAAAAGCAATCAAAACAAGCAAAGAAGAAAAATAAGAAAAAGGGAAAAGAGAAATTTAGCGCTCGTGAAATTGAAGAGTTAATGGGAGTTCATGGACCACGTTATGAAAGAAGACGTGGAACAATAAGACAAAAATAAATTAAAAATAAAAAGAAGTGATCTTACATGACTAAACAGTTATCTTTTTTAACAAAAATCGATAGAACAGCAACACAATTGGTGAGAGTACGGTTTCCTCCCTTTTCCTTGCTACCGACAATGATGTGTTATGTTAACTTCATATGAATTGGTTATACATCGTTATTCCTTCGTTTCTCGCTCTATTCTATATATTTGCATACCAAGTATGTGTATATCATATATTAATACAAGTAATCATATATACCCAATCTGTATGATATATATAGATCAATACTTTAAGTAGTATAGCACTCTATTATAGTGAGAAAGGAACATCAGATTTATGAATAACCTCAACGTTCTTTGTGAACAATTTGCTAAAATACTTAATGGAAAAAGCAATATAAATCAAGGTGTTTGTTCTGTCTCCTTGCACCGTAATATCAAAGTGTTTGTTCAAGGACGACCAAGCACCTCAGTGATACCGGTCGGGATATCTTTTGAATCGTTAGATCAAAATGGTAACGCATTGAACTTTGGAGAAATTGCTATTTTACAAGAAGAAATTCCTTTATTTATGCAATCAATTGTTCAACAGGGGATTATTGTTAGTGCTTTACATAATCATTGGTTATATATGAAACCATTGATTATGTATATTCATATCCAATCTGTTGAACCACCATTAAGTTTTGCGAAAAAATTGGCAAATTCTTTTTCATTTTTAAGTAGTTATCCAATTACTGATAATGAGAGTTAATGTTAAATAAATCATATTTAGCCACTTCTTATCTTGATAATTATGTAAGTAAGCTGTCCATATGGACAGCTTATTTTATTTTTCCGCATAGCGTAGGTTATTTTACAAAATGTTGGTGGTATCCCATGCCCATCAACCTAAGATTATATAGGTTTAATTTTAAGTGAAATTATTTCATTCTTCTAAAGATCCAGTGTAAGTTCTTTAAAGATTTGCATCTCAAATAAACCAAGAGACCTTATAAATCATAATTATTTTTAACACAAAACAATTCTTTAAAATTATCAATTTTTAAATTTCGAATGGGAATTTTTCATTCTAATACCTCTTTTATTTATATAATTAAACTTTTAACGTTACTCTACAATTTTTAAAAACATGTAAATAATCTAATCCATCTTGTATCAATTACCAAAATCATCAAAAACCTACCGTTCCATCTAAAACCAGTTACAGACCTTTGTCCTACAAAAATCGGATAATACCAAAACTGCTTACCATTATTAAGCCATATATAGGTGTTTCGAAATAAACAGAATGAAATTGCTCCTGGATCAACAGCAAATGGTGAAGCTACTGATTGTTGAAGAATAAATGATGGGGGAGGAGATGTTGGGGCTTGTGAACTTTGACCTGGTCTACCTGGAGAACTAGGGATTTGAAGACCAGGGAATTGACGATCGAAGTATTGATCATAATTTATATAAGGATAATAAATTGAATCATTATATATTAAAAGTCACCTCTTTATTTTATAATTTCCTAAATTATTAATATGTAATAGAAGGCGTATTGCGAAATGAAAGACAATTGCCAAACGGTTATGTAAGAGATGCCGTTGTATATAGTATTATCGCAAGCGAATGGCCAGTTATAAAAGAACAAATATTACAAAAACTAGCAGTATATAAATAAGGAATTATGGTCAAACATATATAACCGAGATACTCTCATTTATTCGATTTGGGGGTATCTCAATTTTGTTAGCTTGATAGCGATGGGGTAGAGCCCCATCGCTATCAAGCTAAGAGAAGACAACTACCCTAAAAATGAAATTTTGTGCTAACTTGAAATAAAAAAGCTCATTTTTCTTTTTGGGTAAATCTGTTTTCTTAACATGTATGGGGACCCATATATGTTGTTATAGAATCTATATTTGTATATTCCGGAAGAAATATAAAGGAAAACGTATTAGTGTTTTTGTATTCAGGGATATATTTCTAATCAAACGAGTTTAGGAATTGGATGTGTCATTTTGTATTATGAATAACTATAGAATAGTATGGTAAAGAGACATGTAATTTCAGATCATTCAATAATTATAATGATAAGGAGCATATTAGTGAAAAAACTTACTTTTAAGGATTTGAATTCACCGGAAACCATGCGTAATCCCATTATGTTCTATAAAAACCTCATCAAGCAACAAGAGCGTTTTTTTCAAATTGATGACTTTTATGGCATGGGAGGGACATGGGTCGCATTACACTATGATGATGTGATTACTATTCTGAAAGATGCTCGTTTTATCAAAGATTTACGGAAATTCACATCACCCCATGATAAGCAACACCCAAATTCGGAAAATACAGCTGCGAGTAAACTGTTTGACTGGTTGATGAATATGCCAAATATGCTTACGGTAGATCCACCTGATCATACTCGCCTACGTCGTCTAGTCTCTAAAGCCTTTACACCACGTATGATAGAGGATCTTCGTCCCCGTATTCAGCAAATTGCCGACGAATTGTTGGTTGCTGTACAGGAACAAGGACAGATGGAAATTATTTCAGATTTTGCTTACCCACTACCCATTATTGTTATTTCAGAGATGCTCGGGATTCCCGTCACTGATCGAAACCAGTTCCGTGAATGGACACAAATACTCATGAACGCCTCTGTGAATCCTAGTCAAGGAACTGCAGTTACAACAACACTTGAAAAGTTTATTCAATACATCGAGGTATTGCTTAACGAAAAGCGTCTAAATCCTGATGCTGATTTGATAAGCAAGCTCGTTCAAACAAAAGAGCAAGAAGACAAGTTGAGTAATAACGAGCTTCTCTCGACAATTTGGCTGCTTATTATCGCTGGACATGAAACTACAGTTAATCTAATCAGTAATGGTGTACTGGCATTACTTCAACATCCCGAACAAATGAATTTACTAAGGGAAAATCCTTCCCTGATTTCTTCCACTGTTGACGAACTATTACGCTATTCCGGCCCGGTTATGTTTATTAGCCGTCTTGCTAGTGAAGATATGACAATACATGGAAAAAGGATTCGCAAAGGTGATTTAGTTCTACTCTCTCTAACTGCTGCAAATATTGATCCACAGAAATTTACTTATCCGGAAACATTGAATATTTCACGAGAAGAGAATAATCATTTAGCCTTTGGGGCTGGTATACATCACTGTTTGGGGGCTCCATTAGCACGTTTAGAAGGACAAATTGCATTAGGTACTTTGCTACAGCGGCTTCCTAACCTTCGCCTAGCAATCAAACCGGATCAATTAAATTATAATCATAGTAAAATTCGTTCTCTTGTTAATCTGCCAGTTGTTTTCTGACCTATAATTACAATGGGCTTAAGCTGTTGTTTTTATTGGATAAAATTGTTATTTTAAAATTTTATAGTACTTCCAGAATGAAGTTTTTGCTAACTTGCAATAAAACTTTATTCTAGAGTAATTCTAAATTCTTAAGTTGATGGATGTAGGGTCCCACCACATCGCCATCAAGCTAAGATTAAGTAAAATTCCGTTCAACTAGATTTGTCGGTTTTCTAAAAGATTGATATCAGTTATCTAAAAATCTGCATACAAAATTAACCTTTATAAGGTGAATTTTGTGCAAGTTATTGAAGAATATGTGGAGATAGATATTGCTGTAGTTCTTCAGCGAACAAATGAAACTTATCTTGAATCGATAGATTCATACAAAACGCCATACTTTCTGTATTTTTTACAAAAGAATAATGCTTTCTATAAGTTATAGGTATAAATTCATCAAAGGTTTATAGTAATGTAAATTGACCCCTATAGTGTGTTGCAATTTAATAAGTTCAGATAAGTTTTTTTTAGTTGTGACTGCATTGTATAATGAAAAAGTGTGGCTTTTTGACTTTTGGTGCACGGAGAATTGTTATTATTTTCCGTCGATAAAAGTTTATGTCAGAGCTACCAAGGAGAGATCATACGATGTCCGAGAAGATGCATGCTGACGAATTGAAAATTGAAGAGCGACTTGTGCGTCGTTTGCTTGTCGATCAGTTCCCCCGCTGGGCAGAGTTACCCCTTCGTAAGGTGGAGCCAGTTGGAACGGTAAATGCCGTTTTCCGACTTGGCGACGAATATTCCATTCGGCTAGCGAGAAGGGAAGGACCGACGACACCAGGAGGAAGCGAGTTCTTATGGCTACCCAAAATCGCGCCATTAGTCCCGCTTGAAATCCCTGTACCTATCGCTCAGGGGCGCCCAAATAACGAATACCCATGGTTTTGGGAGATACATTCGTGGCTGAAGGGTGAAACGGTGCCGATAGAGGCGCTTGAAGAGATTCAGGCAGCACGCGATCTCGCAGAGTTTGTCCTAGCGTTGCAACAAGTCGATCCAACGGGAGGGCCGTTAGGACGCGGCATTCCTTTGGCCCAACGGGACAAGGACTTCCGATATTGGCTAGCACGATTTAATGGCGATCCCGCGGTGTCTGCTGTATGGGAGTCGGCTCTTTCTGCCCCTCCATGGAACGGTCCTCCTGTTTGGCATCACGGCGATCTAGATGTACGTAACTGGCTCGTACGTGATAAGCGTATTAGTGGTGTGATTGATTGGGGGACAATGGGAATAGGTGACCCTGCGTGTGATGTAATGGTCGCGTGGAAGTTGCACTCGCCAGAGGCGCGCGATGTGTTCCTTGATGCTACTCGTACGGACGGTGCTACATTGGCAAGGGCCCGCGGATGGGTCGTATCACAGGCAGTTGCAATCCTTGCCTACTACACGCCGCAAAACAATCCAACTTTGTACAATGAGGCGAAATCCTGGCTAGACCTAGTGCTAGCTCAAAAGTAATTCAGTAATTTTAAGAAAGAAACATATCTCAGTTATTCAACGGGCTTATTCAGAAAGCGAGAGAACCATAAAAATCGTTATCCTTTCAAGTATTTTACTGAAAGAATAACGATTTTTTCATTTTGGGGGAATTTTGTCTCCTTAACTTGATGGGCAAGTGGTTCTACCCTATATTGTAACAAAATGATATTAGGAAGTTTATCTAATTAAAAATCCCACTTGTAGTGGATTTTTGATGAGGTTGCTTAAATTTCTTCTAATAGTTGCTCGATTTTTTCAGCATTAATAGACCAGTTTAAATCTTTTTTAATCAAACCATCTTTTTTAAGCTGACTCAGAATAGCACTGGTCGTTTCTCGTGTAGAACCAATCATGTTTGCAATGTCAGCATGTGTCAATTTCATATTGATGGTTTGCCATTCGTTTATTCTTCTGCCAGTTTTTTCACTTAACTTCAATAATAAGTATATTAGACGGTATTTAACATCACTAAGAGCAATTTTCTCGCTTAAGCTATAAACTTCTTTTAAACGGTTTGAAAGTATATTTATAAATTTCAATGCAATTTTGGGGTTCCTTTCAATAAATCCCTCAAAATCATTCCTTGCAATTATACATAAATAAGTATCTGTCATTGCTTCAGCATAAACCTGGTCATTTGTTAAAGATAAGGTAGATGTTTCTCCAAAAATATTACCACTTGTTAAAATATCAACAGTAAACTGTTTTCCATGATGATTCATACGAAATAAGCGTACTTGACCTTTCTTTAAAAAAAATAATGCTTCAATTGGCTTATCTGGAGATAATATAATCGTTCCTTTTTTAACAGGTTTCATCTCACTTAATTCTTCAACGGTCTTAAGATCGTCCATTGGTAATTCTTCTAATAGACTAATTTGTGAAAGAAGTAATAAGTTATCCACTTGAAATCATTCCTTTCACTATTTTTATTTTCATTATACCGTTCTTTGTAATTTTTACTGTAATCTAAATTACTGCATAAAAGTAATTAATTAGTATAGTACCAGGTAGGGGTGGTTTTGTGGAGCCAGTTTTATATACAATGGATGGGTGCTTAAGCTGTTTTAAAGCAAAACAACATCTAATTCAAAGTAATATTTATTTTATAGAAAAAAACTATTTAATGATCTAAATGCTGCATTAGAAATAAGGGGTTTACTAGGAGAAGTTAATGCCAACGTATTTGTAGATGGAACCTTCATTTTAAAGGGACGTGAAATTTTAAGGGTAAAAAAATAGGGATAATCCAAATAAATGAAAAACATACATATTTTTGAGGGATAATTAATTACTATAAAAAATAAATCGAGTTATAGCGAAATTTTCGTTTATATATGGTTTGGCATAATGGGAAAAGAATCGCTAATCGTCCGTTAATTAATCTCACGTTCAACAACAAGCTATCTAATAAGATACTTCAATTTTTATCAACTCTAATTTAAAATATAAACCATGTACTTATAGTACATGGTTTATATTTTAAATTAGCACAGTAATAAGAACTAGCATGTGTATTTTCGTTGCAAAATATTGAATAGTTACCTTTTAAGATGTTTGTTTTTTGAACAGATTTTAAACGCAATTGCAACTATTATAGAGAAAAACAAATGAGTTCCTAAGGTCATTAATTGCTGAAGAGCAAAAGCATTTAAAAGGTTTGTTCCCATCCCCATCATTATAGGCATGATTACAAGAGGACCCACTATCCAAATTCCAACCCCAAAAACAATTGTGAGAAGTGAGAACAAGACGATTTTTAATAACGGATGTTAACAATCCGAATGTAATGCCAAAAATAATACTTATCATCATATGAATAATCCAGCCACTAAGTAAGCTGCTGCTTCCCATTATCCCTGCAATCATGGCTATCTTACCCATCATTTGCATGATTATTCCAAAAATAATCCCACCAATGATGCCACCTATAATTCCAATTTTAATTGTTTTATTAACCGAAATTTGCACGTATATCACTCCTTTTTTGTTTGCATTGTTATCGTAACAGAGTGAAAAAACAATTCTGTAATGCTAATTACAAAAATCAGAATTAGGCAATTTCCTATCCTCTATTGAATTCAAACTAGTTGTTAGTTAAGCTTAAAAATTAACTGGTTATTAAAAAATCATTAAAAAGAGCAAGCATACAGCTTGCTCTTTTCTTATAAATAGAATTATTTAGACTTTAGATTTTTACCTATATATTGAACAATCTTTCTAAGCTCTGTCGATGTTGGACGACCAAATGGACTGGTTTGCCTCTGCTGATATAGTAGTTGTCCATTTTCATCCACAAGAAAGTACGCAGGTTCTCCATGAGTACCGTGGTCTTCATAAGGTGCATCATCACCATGATAGAAAACATCGTAAGCTTTTAAAGCAACCAGGGATTCATCTGATAAAATTGGGAACGATAAGTTGTTCTCCAATGCCATCTTCTTTAAATTTTCTAACTTGTCAGTAGACACAGTAATAAGATGTACATTTTTCCCTTCAAAGAAACCTTTACTCTCTTCAAGATCCTTCAGATCATGGACGCAAACTGGGCACCAAGCTCCTCTAAAAAAAATAATTAATTTCCAACCCTTAGATTCTTTAAGATAGGTTTCTAAAGAAAATTCCTGTCCAGTTATTTCAGGGAGTGTAAAGTTTGGAACCTTTTTACCTAATGTAAAAATAGTCATTTTGTCTCCTCCTTTTCATAAATGAATGATTCCTAAATCTTCTAATGCTAAATTACACACATTATATTATCTTAATTAGCACTTAAAATATGTAAGCATCATTACATTGCTTGAGAATATCAAAAATCACACAAATTCCAGCTGTTCATAATAATTAATGGGGGCAATCCCCCTTCTATAAAGATAACCAGAATTTAGAAATCATATTTCTAGTAGAAAATAGCTATTCTAAGTAGGAAATTCATAATTATAAGGAGGGATTTGATTATGACAGTAATTACTAAGCTTAAGCAAACTATTTCTGGATTAAAAAGTGCTCAAGCATGTTTAGAAGGATTTGCTCTTGATACTGACAATCAGCAAGCAAAACAACTGTATCAAAATGCTGCTCAGCAAGCGCAGACAATTATTGATTCTTTAGAACCACGTGTTCAGGAGGTTCAACAAGATGAGCCTCAATATAAGCAATAAAAAGCTGTCATCTTCAGATTTTTTCCAGAGGTCTTATTATAGTTAGATTTATATATCTGATGGGGTTCGCTGTATGCCCATCAAGTTAAGAAATTTGTTGTTCCTCAAAACGAAAAAATCGATCTAACTCCTCATATATAGCTGTAAAACAATAAAATTTTCGTTTTGGGGGCATTTACTTTTTTTAAGTTGATAACGATGTGGTGCTACCCCATCGCCATCAACTTAAAAAATTGATTTTCCTCCAAAACGAAAAAATGAGTTGAATTCTCATAAATAACTGTAAAAAGGTAAATTTCTCGTAATGGGGATGTCTCAAAATCTTAGCTTGATAGGTATGTGTTGGTATCCCTATACAGTTACTCATAAATTTCGTACTGTGTAACTCAAAGGAAAAAGTTAAATGAAATTACTGATAGCAAGGGATTCATTGATAGACTCAGTTACACACAATATAAGATATGGGTAAGTGGTGTGATATAGCAAATGAAAATATATCAATATAAAATGAGTTGCAAGTGATGTGATATAAACTTAAAGAATAGGAAGATCGTTATCAGCAGTACGGGTTTTACAAATAAACCTATTAAACGAAAAGCTTTAAATATAGAGCGCACAACTTTCATGAAGATGCCCCCTAAATCAAATAATATATCAAGTATGTATCGTTATAAGTTACTCTATCACTTTGCATGTTCTTCCATTTTCTTATCAAGTGCTTTAGCATAAGCATCTTTAGTTTCCTGATTTAATTCATAAATTGCCTTATCCCACTGTTCACCTTCTACACCTGACATATGTGGATTGCTTTTAAGTATAGCTAATTCCATCTCTTTTCCATCTTCTTTATTAGCGTCTAGTATTATCTTTGTTCCTTTTCTTGCATCTGTTACGCCTTCTAACACAAGTTTGTTAATGTCCTTGTACTTATCAGGTACTTTTATATTCTCCATACGGTCTAAAGCTTCATCCATAGCGTCTGCTGTTTTGAATACCTCTTTATATCCTTAACATTGAATTCATTTATAAACAGTTTATTAAGAAGGAATGTGTGAATCATCTAAACAAAAAAGTGCTAACAAGTTTGCAAACGAACTTGCTAACACTCATACAAAATAGACATAAATTATCGCTGATATGTCTTCCTTAATAATAGCCATAATCAATTAGAACATACTAATATGAAATGCTCATACAATCATTCTTGATATACATGATAATAGTATAAACTCTATATTTCTTTTAATAATTTAGGGTTATATCCTTTCCGCATTAGCCGCTTTTAACCACGCTTCATAGAATTCTATAACTGATGCATACCGTTCTGCTCGATTGGCATTTACAGCGCGATACGCTACCTCATATAATTCCTTACTTGCTTCCCATTTTATAAAAGAACGATCTTTTTCACCGCCTAAAAGTGAGAAAGCCATTGCTCCCATATTAAATACATTTGTTCTTTCATCAATTGTTGCGTTTAGTTCAAATTCCTCTGGTGACATAAAACGGGAGGAACCCCATAGCCGGCCCATTCTATTTATGTAAGGTTTCTTACTGTATAAATCTATATCACAAATTTTTGTTTCGTTTGTATTAAAATTATATAAAATACTACCGTCATAAAAATCTATTGCTACATAGTTTTTCTTTTCTACATAACTATGGAAAGAAAAAATGGAATGTAAGGAATGAATTCGTTCTATAGCAGATAAATGCCTAAATTTATAAAATGGTGAGTTTGGATTTTTATATTTTTCAGGAGGTGGGAAACTCCAATGCGAATGAAGACATTCACCATCAAACCAATCGAAAATTAATACATATCCAGATTGGACTGGAAAATGATTAATTAGTCTTATGAGCGATTCATGCTTTAAATCTTCATAGATAGTAACTGAATTTTTTAGCCTTTTAATAGCATCACCCGTTGTTCCTTCATATGTAATTGTTTGTGCTCCTGCGTATTTGATAAATTTCTTATGCCCATCTTTTTCTACACCAAAACTTATATTCCCTGAATCTTGCTGGTCAAAAACTGCAAATACGGTCCCTAATTTAATAAGCCAATCAAAATTATGATATTCTTTTAATTGGAATGTTACGTTATTTAACTGAATTTCGACTGAATTATCTTTCATAGATTACCTCACATTTAATATAATTAAGTTGTACATTCCACTATTCGACATATTTTATGGGAATCCTATGCTAACAACATAAAATTTTATAAATATAATGATAAATACTTATAGAGAGGTGAGTACAATGGACCAACAAATTGTTATTAAACCGTATCAAAAAGACTGGGTTGAAGAGTATATAAAAGAAGAAGAGAAATTCTGTTCCTTGTTAGGACAAGAAATAATCGCTGTTGAACATATAGGGAGCACAGCAGTAGAAGGATTAGGAGCTAAACCTCTTATTGATATGATGATTGGCGTAACAGAATTGCAAATAACTGAAAAGTGGATTGAAGTTCTATCGGAAATTGGATATGAGTATGTTACAAAAGACGCAACCAATTGGCGTTTTTTTAGAAAGGGAAAATGGAGAGCGGGTACTCATCATTTGCATATTTATATTTATAACAGTGATGAGTGGAGAAACAATATTTTATTTCGTGACTTTCTAATAAGCCATGAATGGGCACGTAAAGAATATAGAGAATTAAAGGAGAGGCTTGCTATTACATATGCTTTTGATCGTGTTTCATATACAAAGGCAAAAGCGCCGTTTATTCGAAAAATATTAGAATTGGCTAGAACTCAATGAATTTATAGATTCTGATCTAACTAGTTTTGAAACCTCTTCCTATACTTTTTATAGGGAGGGGATTTTTTTCATAACAAAATATATAATTTCTAATTATTGGAGGCAAACTATTTTATTTATTTTGATATTTCTAGTACATTGGAAATATTAAGGGGGAATTAAGCAATGAAAGCTATTGTACATCAATATGAAAAAGGATTAGAGGGGTTAGAATATAAATTTTTACCTGAGATAAGTCCTAATGCAGGTGAAGTAAAAATAAAGTTAAAAGCTGCAGGGTTAAATCATAGGGATTTATTTATTATAAACAATAGAAAAGAAATGGATCTACCATTAGTAATAGGTTCAGATGGCTCAGGAATTGTTACAGAAATAGGAGAAGGAGTTTCAAATATTACACTACATACAGAAGTTATTATTAATCCTAGTATTGGATGGGAACATGCTACTGAAGTACCGGAGTTACCGGAAGTGCTAGGTGGGCCGAAAGATGGAACATTTGCTGAATATGTAATTGTACCAGTTGAAAATGTTGTAGAAAAGCCGTCATATCTTACTTGGGAAGAATCAGGTGTTTTATCTTTATCCGCATTAACTGCATATAGAGCGCTTTTTACTAAAGGTAGATTGAAGCGCGGCGAACACGTTTTAATTCCGGGAATAGGCGGTGGTGTTGCTACATTTGCCATGTTATTCGCGAAAGCAATTGGCGCAAAAGTGAGTGTTACTTCAAGGGTAGAGAATAAAATGGAACTTGCTGCAAAATATGGTGCAGATATTTCTTTTCATAGTGCCGGAAATTGGGAAGAGAGCTTACAAGGTGAAAAAGTAGATTTAATAATAGATAGTATAGGTCCAGCAACTTTTTTGAAATATTTTGATGTATTAAAACCAAACGGAAGAATCGTGAATTTTGGTGCAAGCTCAGGAGATAAAATTGAATTACCATTACGCGCGCTATTTTACAATCAAATTGATATTATGGGAACATCCATGGGTAGCCGTGAGGAATTTAATGAGATGATAAAGTTTATAGAAAAACATCAAATTAAACCAATTATTGATAAAGTTTACTCGTTAGAAGAAGCAATTCGAGCACTAAGCCGTATGGAACATGGAGAACAATTTGGAAATATTGTACTTCAAATGAATTAAAAAATATGATTTTACAATTAGTATATTTAAATGAACATGTTATGTATTCCAAACATGAAAAAAATACGAATCGCCTTATTATAAAGGTTTACGAACTTTATACATAAATAGCGTATAAAATTTGTTTTATAATTGTCACATGAGTAATAGTAAAATGAGAATTAGATGAGAAAAGTTTAAGCCCATTTTCATAATGGTATTGTATACTGTGTAAATCAAGAACACTTGTAAGTAGGGAGAGAGTATTATGAATTACACAGTATTTCAGTGGTTTAATAATTTTGCTGATTCATCCAAACTATTAGATACGATAATGGTTGCAATTACAAATAGCGCTGCATACGTAGCCATTTTATTTATGCTTATCTTATGGTTTAATAATGGAAAGAAAGAGAATGCAATTAGAAAACAATATACAGTTTTATATACGACGCTTTCGGTTATTATTGCATTAGTAGTAAATGTTCTTATACATGCGGTATATTACCATCCGCGTCCGTTCGTATCACATGATGTACATCAATTAGTACCACATGCAGCAGATTCATCATTTGTTAGTGATCATTCTGTACTTGTATTTTCAATCGCCTTCGTATTTATTCTTAGAGGAGAAAAACTGAAATATATCGCGCTATTATGGGCAGTGTTAGTCGGTATATCACGTATGTATGTAGGTGTTCATTATCCTTTAGATATACTTGGTGCAGCATTCTTAACACTTATTACGAGTGCTTTAGTAATGCAAAGTACACGTATGTTTGAACCAATAGCGAAATTCGTATTCAAAATGTATGCATTAGTAGCGAGACGAATTCCTTTCTTAGCAAAATATAACCATATTGCATAATTTTCTTATAAAAAGTTCCCCTTTGGAAATCCAGAGGGGAACTTTTTATAGTAAATAAGAAAAGAGTTTAGAGTGCTATGCAATCAAGTTTTGGTGAAGTTAATATTCTGAAATTTCACGCACCGTATTTTAAATATATAAAATAATAACACAAAATAACAACAGTTAGTTTTGCATTGTTTTAAAGGAATTAAAAAGAAAACTTCGAAACATATAGTATCGTAAACAAAAACTACAAATTTTAAAACGGATCTTCGTACGAATCCATTCCAAAAGAGAGGAGATAAGTATGCAAAAACTCCAAACGAATAAAGGCGCTCGATATATGATGATTGCTTTTATTGTTTTGTTTCTTATTATGATTTTGCGTATATTCTATATTCAGGCAGTAGGAGTCGTGCATAATGTGAATGTAAAGGATCTCGCGAATGAACAACATAATAAAAAAGGTGTTTTAGAAGCGAATCGTGGCACTATCTATGATCAAACCGGAAAGGTGTTAGTACAAGATTCTACAACGTATCGAGTTGTTGTGAATTTAAAAGGAAAAGATAAAGTGAAAAATAAAGATGAAACCGCACAACAATTAGCCGATGCGCTTGAAATTGATAAAGAAGAAGTATTAAAAAACTTTCATGAAGGGCGTACGCAAGTTGAAATTGGGAAAATTGGTCGGAACTTATCTAGGGAAAAGAAGGAAAAAATTAATGATTTAAAAATACCAGGTGTATCTTTTATGTCGGAAAAAGCAAGAGTGTATCCGAATGAAGACTTTGCATCCTATATACTTGGTTTTGCTAGACCAGATGATAAAGGGAATACGGAAGGGAAGTTTGGGCTTGAAAAGAGTTTGGATAAATATTTGCACTCTACAAACGGAAATATAGAATATGTGGGTACACGAAGGGGAATTCCGCTTACAAATGATATAGGTAAAGTAGAACCAGCTAAAAATGGGAATAACGTATATTTAACGCTTGATAAACAAATTAATAGTTTTTTAGAAGAAGCGATGAACAAAGCGCAAGAACATTATGATCCTTCTATGTTAATTGGCATTATTGCTGATCCAAAAACAGGAAAGGTTTTAGCGATGTCTAGTAAACCTAGTTACAATCCTAATGTAGGTGATATCGAATACTTTTTAAATGACCCGATTGCAAATGCATATGAACCAGGTTCAACAATGAAAGTTTTTACATTAGCAGCTGCCATTAATGAAGGTGTATATAACGGAAAAGAATATTTTCAATCTGGAAAATATTCCGTTGGTTCATCTGATATAAAAGACCATAATGGTGGATTTGGATGGGGATCAATTACATTTGATGAAGGATTTGAAAGGTCATCAAACGTAGCTTTTTCTATTTTAGAAGATCAGTTACTGAAACCAAATAAATTTAAGCAATATATGAATAAATTTGGATTCAATCAAAAAACAGGGATAGATTTACCTGGAGAAAGGAAAAATACTTTATTATTAAATACACAAATTCAACAGGTTACAACTTCTTTCGGTCAAGGTTCTACAGTAACTCCGATTCAATTAATCCAAGCGGCTACTGCTATAGCAAATGACGGGAAAATGATGCAACCATATATCGTTGATAAAGTTGTAAATCCAACAAACAAAGAAGTTATTATGGAAAATCAACCGAAAGAAATTGGGAATCCGATAAAAAAAGAAACAGCGGACAAGGTTAGAAGCTTAATGGAGCGTGTTATAACATCTTCAAAAGGAACTGGTACAATGTATAAAGTGGATGGTTATCCAATTGGAGGTAAGACAGGAACAGCACAAATCCCGAATCCTGAAAATGGCCGATATATGGAAGGGAAAGAGAATTACATTTTCTCCTTTTTAGGAATGGCTCCAATTGACGATCCGGAGTTAATCGTATACTTAGCTATTAAGCAGCCAAAGTTAAAAGGAGATGAGTATGGAGCTCAGCCTCTTGCTGAAATATTTAAACCTGTTATAAAAAACAGCCTTGAATATTTAAAGGTGAAACCGTATACAGAAAAACAAATAGCTGATGCAGCGAAACAATCTGAATTAAAAGTACAAAATTATGTAAATCAATCGATGGATACAATAGAGAAAAGTGTAGAAAAAGAGAAGCTACAGCCGGTAATTTTAGGAGAAGGAAAAATAATAAAACAATATCCACAGTCTGGCGAGGTAATGAGTGAAGGTGATCGTATATTTTTACTAGGGAATAACGCACAAATGCCAAATGTAAAAGGGTGGTCCATGCGTGATGTTATGCATTTCTCTAAACTTTTGAAATTAGATTTGAAAACTTCTGGTACGGGTTATGTAACGAGTCAAAGTATTGAAAAAGGACAAGATTTACAAGAAGGAGATACACTAGAACTAGAATTAGAACCGCCGTTACAACCGTTAACAGAGGCGAATACGAATTAATCCAGGCATTTGGAAAGAGCTATATGCAAATAGCTCTTTCTTTAGAGTTGCGAGTAATTTCACGCACCGTAATTTTTAGAAAAAATAATAAATAAAAGAACTAACAGTGACACGTTATTAAATATCTGATTATTGTTTATTTACAGTTAAATTTATATGTGATAATATGGAAAAAATAAATGCAGTGAAGAGAAGAGTAAATAAAATGAATTTTTCACAGAGAGCTCCATGTAGCTGAAAAGGAGTAAAAATTCTTTATTGAACCAAGCCTCTGAGCAGCACATCGGAACCTATTATTAGGGGATGGTGTGACGGGAGCTCCCGTTATAGAGCTATGGTATAAGCATGAATTAGAATGCAGTACCTGATAAGGTTAGTATGGTGACATATTAACAAACTAGGGTGGCACCGCGATGATAAATCTCGTCCCTAAGATTAAAAGTCTTGGGGGTGGGATTTTTTTATTGTTGTAAAACAATTTTGAAAGCGGGGGCCAAAAATGAAAAATTTACTTAAAGATTGGAAATATCCTTTATTACTATTGTCCGGAGTTGGTATTGCGAATTTAGGGGCATGGATTTACTTAATAGCACTGAATGTACTTGTCTATAATATGGGTGGCTCAGCCTTAGCTGTTGCTACTTTATATGTAATAAAACCATTAGCCACTTTATTTACAAACGCTTGGTCTGGGAGTATGATTGATCGTTTAAATAAACGGAAATTAATGATTCACCTCGATATATATCGTGCGTTATTTATCGCTATTTTACCTTTACTTCCGTCACTTTGGATTGTTTATGTATTCGTATTCTTTATAAGTATGGCCAGTGCAATTTATGAGCCAACTGCTATGACGTATATGACGAAATTAATTCCAGTAGAGCAAAGACAACGTTTCAACTCATTACGTACTTTAATAGGATCTGGTGCATCATTAATTGGACCAGCAGTAGCGGGGGGATTATTAATTGCAGGTACACCAGAGTTTGCTATATATATGAATGCTATAGCATTTCTCTTATCAGGATTCATTACATTACTTTTACCGAATCTTGATAAGAAAGAAGATTCGGATACAACTAGTAATACATTATCACTTACAGTATTAAAAAAAGATTGGAACACTGTTATAAATTTTAGTAGAAAACATGTGTATGTCGTATGTGTGTATTTCTTATTTCAAAGTATGTTCGTATTAGCAACTGCTACTGATTCACTTGAACTATCGTTTGCGAAAGAGGTATTACTACTAACAGATAGTGAATACGGTTTTCTAGTTAGTATAGCTGGTGCAGGATTTATTTTAGGTGCCATAACAAATACAATTTTATCAAAGAAATTAGCACCTTCATTTCTAATTGGAATAGGATCACTATTCATCGCAATTGGTTATTTAATTTATGCTTTTTCAAATGTATTTTTAATAGCTGCTATTGGATTCTTTATTTTATCTTTCTCTATGGCATATGCAAATACAGGATTTTATACATTTTACCAAAATAACGTTCCCGTTCATATAATGGGACGGATCGGGAGTATATATGGACTTGTTATTGCGTTAGTAACAATCTTTATTACAATATTATCTGGTGTTGCGACTCAGTTCATTTCTATACAACTTGTAGTTATTGTAGGTTCATTGATCATGTTATTTATTACTATCGTCTTGTGTGTGTTTACTTTATTCCCATCACAATCTAAGTTGTATTCTACTGAATCAATAAAGTGAAACTTTAATCAGGGGGGCATCCTCCGCTGATTATTAGCCCTCACCAATCGGGCTTTTACGGGCAGCAGGGCCCCCACCTCATTTCTTTGCTTCTACTGAATTTTGAGATGGGGGTCTTACTGCTCATAAATAGCGGGATAACTTCGAAATGAACTTTGTGTTCTCATTAACAATTTATCGTATTTAATAAGAGGGTTCTTTCCTCTTTATATGGAAAAATTAATAAGAGGAAAGAACAATACCGAAAGATAAGGGTGGTTGTCGTGATAAAAACAAAAGATGAAATTGATAAAATTGTAAAAGAAATACAAAAGAAAATAGATTTCTCTGGAGTAGTTTTAGTAAAAAAAGAAAAAGATTTAGTCTATGAAACAGCATTGGGTTACGCAAACCAAAGTGAATGTATAAACAATACGATACAAACAAGATTTGGCATTGCCTCAGGATGTAAAATCTTCACTGCAATTGGCATCTGTCAACTTGTTGAAAAAGGTGTTATTTCTTTTCATACAAAATTAAAAGATTGTCTAGAGATAAAATTTCCAAACTTCGATGAAGATATTACAATACATCAACTACTAACGCATAGTGCTGGTATACCAGATTATTTTGATGAAAGTATTATGGATAACTTCGAAGACCTTTGGAAACAAACACCTATGTATCTATTAAAGAGCGTAAAAGACTTTTTACCATTATTTCAAAACAATAATATGATGTTTGCACCTGGAAATAAGTTTCACTACAACAACGCAGGTTTTATTATACTTGGATTAATAATAGAAGAACAGACGGGACTTAAATTCACGGAGTATATAGAAACAAACATTTTTAATTCGATTGGTATGAATGATTCTGGCTATTTTTCGTTAGATAGATTACCAAGACATACAGCTCTAGGATATATAAAGGACGAAACCAACCAAAATTGGAGAACAAACGTCTACTCTATACCAATAAAAGGAGGAGCTGATGGAGGTGCATATGTTACTGCACCAGACATGTTGAAATTTTGGGCGGCACTATTTAATAATGAAATTTTAGGAAAGGAATATACAAAGTTACTTTTAACTCCCCACATTCATGTAAATGATAAACAGTCTTACGGATATGGAATATGGATTGAAACACGAGAAAACAAGGTATTCAAATATCATGTAATGGGATATGATCCAGGCGTCAGTTTTCGCTCGGCCATATATCCAGAATTAGGAATCACTTTAGTTATTCCATCGAATAAAGGGGCAGGACCCGAAAAATTAATGACAGAAATAGAAAGAGCTTTTTAATTATATGGATATAAAAGAAGAGATGCGAAAATAATTTAAACGGGTTCATGCTTGTTTCTGTTTTGAAAAATATTTTAGTTAACGAGGAACCCTATATTCATTTAATAAGGGTTTTTTGTAATTCCGCACAATTATATATAAATATATGGATTTTTAAATAAAAAAACATTACTATATAGTTGTAAATTTTAATTATTACTTCATATGAAAGGATGTGTTAACAATTTGTATATGATCAACGGTAGTTTGTTTATTATTTTAGGGGTTATTTGTTATTTAATTGTACGTGGAATATTAATTGGTACCAAAAATAAAAAATATGTGATTTGGTGGAAAGAACTAGTAAGTTTTTTATTCGTGGTCTACATTTGTATGGTTGTTGCAGTAACTTTATTCCCTTTACCAATCGGTTTTCCTTCTAATATTGAAAATCTGAATCGCTCGGTCAATATAATACCATTTGCATCAATTATTAAAGACATCAATCAAATTGGTAGTGCTTATGATGGAGATGCCCTATTTATGATTGGTCTAATTGTAAGAAATGTAGGCGGGAATATTTTATTATTAATGCCTTTAGGATTTTTAGCACCTATCCTATGGGATAAATATAAGAAATTCAAAAATACAATTTTATTAGGATTTTCTATATCAGCTAGTATTGAATTGCTACAATTAATTGAGTCGTTATTTAGTGGAGTGGGACGTATTACTGATATTGATGATGTGATCTGTAATGTTCTAGGTTCTATTTTTGGATATTGTATTTATAATATCTTTTTAAAAGCCATTAATAAATTTAACATTCGAGTGTTGGGTAAAACTAATTCTAAAGGTATGGAATTAGTTGATAAATAGGAGTTTAAACGAGTTATTAAAGGCGTACGAGTAAAAAGTACGTCTTTTTATTTTTATAAATAATGCTTAAGGCTGATGAGAAGGGGAGAATATAAGCTTTAAAGATAAACAAGTTTATAGGAGGATTCTAAATGGATATTTTACTTGTTGTTCTTATTATTGTTTTGATGCAAAGTAAAGAACGAAAAGTGAAAATAAACCGTATTTGGCTCATTTCGGCTTTGTTGTGGTTTGTAACAATCCAGTCCATTATTCATATGGGACAAGTAACACCCCTTGTTTAACATTGCTAAGAACGGTAATACTAATTAACATTGAACTTTTACAACAAGGGATGATAATATGATATACATTTACACAGATTTTGGTGGAACACATACTACCTCACTAGCTGCAGCGTATCATTTAAATAAACTACCAACGGATCGTAAGTTAACGAAAGAAGAAATTTTGAATGTAGATTACTTTAATAAATTGAAAACAGAAGATATGGGAAAAATTATTTTTCATGGAATCGATGAACATGGTCATCCTGTATATACGATTGGATGCGGCGCATCAAAAGTTGTTGTACCTGCGATGAAGCATTTAGGAGAAATCTTGCAAAAACATTATCAAAGCCATGAAAAGATTATATTTTCTAATACATCACCAACAGTGCCTTTACCGATGACTTTCGGTGGGCTGTTTTCTAGAAGGTTCCATATTGATTTTATTGGCGTACCGTTACTCGTATGGGGAGCAAAAATTTGCTGTGATAATATACAAAGGCTTGTTAGTTATACAAAAGAAGCTGGACGATTAACGAATGATTATGTAGTAATTTTAGATAATGAAACTTTTAAATAGTATATGATAAGAAGAAAATCGAGCAAATTCCTTGATTTTCTTTTTTATTTGTGAAATAGACAAGAAATAGTCACATTTAATATGCATCTACTATAGCCAAAACAATAAAGTCCTGTTACTATTACAGGGATATTCTCTTTTCATAACATAAATATATAGAAAAATTAGAAAAGAGGAATTGAATTAAGGGAGGAACAACATGAATCGTGTTGCTTGGATTACTGATAGTACAACTGCGAGTTTTAAAACAGAAGGAGATAACTTTGTTATCCCAATTGAAGTTATTATTGATGGTGTGTCGTACAAAGATTGTGAAGAAGGTGTGCGTGAGCGCGTTTATAATGCTTTGAACGAAGGTAAAACTGTCACTACATCACAGCCTAACATAGGGGAAATGGTAGAGTTATTTTCGAAATGCAAAGAAGAATATGAAGAAGGATTTGCAGTTGCTATTAGCGGAAAAGTAAGTGGAACCTATCAAAATATGAAGTTAGCTGCAGAAATGGCAGGTTTTCCATTAACGGTATTAGACAGTGAAACAACAAGTTATCCAATGGATGAACTAATTAGAAAAGCGAAATCGTTATACAATGATGGTATGACTTTACAAGATATACACAAAACATTAGTAGAGGAAAAAAGAAGACCTTTCCACGTATTCCCGAAAAGTTTAAAAGGCCTTTATGCAAGTGGGCGTGTAAAGGGAGTTCAATTTTTACTTGGAAGTTTATTAAGTGTCAACTTAATATTAGAAGTAAAAGGTGGAGAGCTTTTACTTGAAAAGAAAGTTCGTAAAATCCAAAAATGTCGAGAATATATTAAAAATGAACTTGAAAAAGAATTACCAAAAGTACTTCACATGTTCCATGCTAACGATAAAGCTGGAGCTGAAGAATGGATTGCAGATATTAGACAAGCATTCCCTGAAATGGATTTCAAATTATATCCATTACCAATTTCATTTGCGGTTCATGCAGGTGAAGGTACAATTGCAATTAGTTATTAAAGTAAAACCCGTGAACTATTCACGGGTTTTTTATTTATAAATGGTGCACGCCATCATCAAGTTGAATTTTTATAGCACTCTAGAACGAAATTTGTGTTAACTTGAAACAAAAATCTTATTTTATCGTTTTGGGGAGCAACCACAATTCCTTGACTTGATTTGAGATTAAAAATATAAACCTTTTCCTACTGGCTGAACAGTTTCTAGTACAATATCAACCATTTCTTCATTAAGTAGGGTCCTTATAATCCAGGCTGAGAGTTCTTGAGCAGCAAAACAACCCGCGGCAGTCGAGATATTTCCTTCGTTTACGAAACTTTGCTCAATAACGTCTACATCAAATTGTTTTAGCTGTTCTACTGCGGATGGATATGTTGTAGCTTTTTTACCAGTTAGTAATTTTTTAGCTCCTAATAGTAGTGAACCAGAGCACATAGATCCTATTAATTGTCTTTGAGGATCTACATGAATGCTATTAATATATTGTTGGTTTTTATATAAATCCTTTACACCTTTACCACTTGCAAATATTACAGCGTCGGCAAAAGGGATATCAGATATGCTTCCTGTCATGGGAATACGCAAGCCAGACATAGATATATGAGTTTCTTCCGTTCCTAAAAGCTGTACATCCCAATCAGAAAGACCACCGACTAAACGTACACGATTTAATAAATCCCATGGTAGAAAAACATCTATATCAGTAAAGTTATCGAAGCAGACTATTGCAATTTTCATTTTCTAACCCTCCACTTATATATATCATTTTATTTATAATATAAACATCTCCTTTTTATGTTCTATATCAAGTTATAAATCCCTGTATATTACACGTATATGAAGGGGGGGTAGTGATTTTTTAATTCCTCTAAACATAAAAAGATATAAAATCATTTTCTTGGTTTCTATCGATTTTTTGTACAAAACCAAGACCCGTAGCAACAACTCGTATGGTATTGGGGATGAGGATTTTTAAAATTCTCAAGGAAATAGGTGTAATTTATCACACATACAAATAGAAATAAAAACGTCATCCTTTCTTATAAACTCACAGATAGAAACACGTTTTTCGCTTTTAGGGGGCATTATTTCAGTAGTTTACTAATCTATATATAATATGATTTTTATAATTTCCGTAAAATAATTTTGACGTATTTATTTTTTCAATATAAAATAATATTCATCCATCCAAATTTAACCAATAGTATATAAAAGATATATCTTTAGTTTCAAGGGGAAAGGTTAATATAAAAGTAAGGAAACTAGTTACGCTTGCAGTACCATTTATGCTATTATACGTGTCAGTTCAATTAACCAGAATTCTTCAAGGCAATTTCAGCAACTGAACGAAATCAGAATGGATATTATTTTTGAAGAAAAAGTTTAAGGAACAATTGATGAGTTATACCGAAAATCGGAAATTTATAATAGAAAATAAGTTTCATATAGAGGTGAAATTATATGCCTAAAATTGACAATATGTTAGCAATTCTTTGGATGCTTCGTTCAGGTGAAAAAATTACTGCGAAAAAAATTTCAGAAAAGTTAGAGATGAATATAAGGACTGTGTATCGTTATATTGATACAATTTCAACTAGTGGAGTACCTATAATTTCAGAACCAGGACATAACGGCGGATACACTTTATTGAACAATTTTATTGAAGCCCCTCTTTTTTTTGATTTTGAGGAGCAAACTTCACTATTTCATGCTGCTGTTTTTGCAGAAGAAGCCGGGTATTATGGAGGTGAAGCATTAAATAGGGCCATTTCAAAACTAAGTAAATACTCAAATCAAGAGCAGGAAACAAAGATAAATCAACATTTAACTAGTCTTGAAGTAATAAGTCGATTAAGTCCGCTCTCTATAGAAACTTTTTTGAAGGAGTTGGAGCAGGCCGTAGCTGACGGGTACTCAGTAAAAATTCTTTACCATAAAAATGGGGAAAAGAAATTAAATTATAGATTGGTCGATCCATACAGAATTATCTATTGGAATAATAAATGGTATGTGATTGGATTTTGTCATCTTAGGAATGATATCCGTAGTTTTAGAGTAGATCGAATTGAAAGTTTAATGTTAACGGAAAATAAGTTTAACCGGCCAGAAAATTTTTCGGCACGGGACTTTTTTATAAAAAGTCTTCTTCCAACTATAGAAGATAAGAAAGATATTATTTCTTTGGTTATTAATGGGGATAAAAATGTATTAGCTGATATTTGCCAACATTGGTTTTTAGGACATTATTTACAAGAACGGACTTCAAATCAAGCTGTTTTTCTTCTTGAAAAAGATATGATACATACCTATGTACCTTATTTACTTTTACCGTACAATAAATCTATTAAAGTTATTGAGCCAATAAGTCTTAAGAAAAGACTTATTGAAGTTCTGTCGGAATTAATAAAATTTCATCAAGTATGATAACTTCCCTGACGTTAACTGTCAGGGAAGTTATATTATAATAGCTATATAAATTGTGATTGGAGTGTTATTGGATGCAAACAAAAAAAGTTTTTCTATATGTATTTAATACAATGTCGGACTGGGAATATGGATATTTAATTGCTGAACTAAACTCAGGAAGATATTTCAAAAAAGATTTAGCACCTTTAAAAGTAATTACAGTAGGAGCTAATAAAGAAATGATTACTACTATGGGAGGACTGAGCATAAAACCAGATATTTCCCTTGATGAATGTACTCTTGAGAGTAAAGATCTTTTAATTTTACCAGGAGGGACTACTTGGAGCGAAGAAATTCATCAACCTATCTTGGAAAGAATTGGCCAAGCTCTAAAGATTGGCACTATTGTTGCTGCAATTTGTGGTGCAACTGATGCCCTAGCGAATATGGGATACTTGGATACTAGAAAGCATACAAGTAATAACTTAGAATATACTAAAATGGTATGTCCTAACTATAAAGGAGAAAAGTTTTATGAGTTGGGATCTGCGGTATCTGATGCGAATTTAGTTACTGCATCAGGAATAGCTCCTCTGGAATTTGCAAGGGAGGTACTGAAAAAAATAGATGTATTTACACCAGATGCATTACATTCATGGTATAACCTAAATAAGACTCATAAACCTGAATACTTCTTCCAGTTAATGAATTCAATAAAAAAATGAAATAATTAAAAAGCGCAATTTCTCTGTTTTGATTTGCAGAGAAATTGCGCTTTTTAATTTGGAATTCCCTTATCATTGTAAATCGGCATTTTCCTGACGCTCCCCCTATGTAACCTTCTACACTAATCCTACGTGTTGAACGTAATTAAATAATATCGAAAAAGCGCAGGATTAGCATCCTGCGCTTTTCTATCGTAATTCAGCTGTTTTTCTAATAACAATCTTATCAATATCATCTTCTTCATCACCAATAAATAACCCGCGCTCTTTTAAATATGCTTCAAAATATAAATCTGCTTCAGCGCGTTCGTCATATGGCTTTACAGAGAGAACGAAACCTAATTTGTTTTGTTCTTCTAAGTGAGAAGTGGAGATGTAAGCCGGTACATTATGGCGTAAAAAGAGTTCTTTAACCGGAATAATCATATCTTTCATTAATTTCGTTAGCATACCCATTTCAAACTCGAAATTAAAGCGATCTATACTAGATAAATCAGCGAATACTACACCGATAAAACCTGTATTAAATACTTCTTGATATTCTACATCTTCGTCATGGCCGCCGTAAAAATTCTTTTCGATTAAATAATTTACAAAATAAGCAACGCCATCACTTTGTTCAAATGGTTTCGTTGAAAGAACAAAACCAATTTTCTTTTGTTTATGTAAATACACACATGACATGTATGCTGAAATGTTATGTTCTTTAAATAAAGCACTTGTTGCTCCAGAGAGACCATCTAGTACGTGATGAACAATTTGAAGTTTTTTACGAGCGAAATAATAGGATTTCTTTTGTAACTCCAATGTATCAATAAAGACAGAGCCGATAAAGCCTGTATTTGAAATAATAGGTGCTTGCTTTTTTCTTCCTCTGCGCTTTAATGGAGCCATTGTTAAAATCATCCCTTCATGTACGTTTAAAATAAAAAGAACGTTTGTTCGTATATTTACATTTTACTATTAAAACGCTATAAAGTAAAGGGTTTTTGATGAAAATATAACAAAAAAGACACCTTATAAAAGGTGCCTTAAACGCTGTAAGGGATAGGGTTTACCCTAACTATTTATATTATGATACAGAAACAATCTCTTCTGTATCTTCTACATCTAAATGACAGTCCATAGTACGAACATCTTGATCTTCATGACTTCCGAAATAAATAGTAATTTTCATATGTATCGCTCCTTTATTCTAGGAATACCTAAAATAATTACTAGTAATGTTAATATTTATTATATACCACTTTTTTCATTCCGACAACGTTATATCATTTTTAATTATTTTAAACTATAGAGCACAATTTAAAGAGGTACTTTTTATAAAAAAAGGTAAATTTCTAATATGTTATATTTAATATAGAGAGATTCGAGTATTACTTTTTATGAAAAGGAGAACTATTGATGAATTATAAACAACTACTACTAGAAAACTTTGCATTTAAAACTTCATATGTTGCACAATTTGTGCCCGGAATGAGTATAAAAAAAACGAAAGATTATATTGCTGTTGATTGTGGATTACCTGCCGATACATTTAATATCATCACTCTACTAAACAATAATTTAACGGAAGGGATCGAGAAATTATATAAAGAGGTAGAATACTATTATCAAAGAAATTTTCCAATGAGTGTTTGGTTATGGGATGAGGAGCAAGAGCGGGATATAAAAAGTGAGTTAATTAAAATCGGTTTAAAAGAAGTGGAACAGAATATTGCGATGGTAGCAGACTTAAAAACAATTTCCCCAACAATAAACATGCCAGTAAGTTTTACTATTCAACAAGCATCTTCACCTGGACAAATAAATAAATTTGGAGAAACGTTAGCTGATCTATTCGGTACATCAGAAGAAGGTATACATGTACAAGCATTCTATAATCAAATTTCTAATCTTGATATATGTAACAGTGAGAATCTGAAATTATTTTTAGGGTTATATGAAGGTGAAGTCGTAACTGTTGGTTCATTGATATGTTCAAAAGATAGTATTGGTATTTATGACATCGCAACGAAAGAAGGAATGAGAGGACGAGGGTTCGGATCTGCTATGTTCAATTTCCTGCTGCAAGAAGCACATAAATTTAAAAATACGTATTGTGTATTACAAGCTTCACCCGATGGAATCAATATTTATAAAAAATTGGGATTTCAAGATATCGGCAAAATGACTGTATTGGAAAATCGACATTTAATTGAGTAAATCATTCAAGTTAAATCGTCTTTATATAGGAGCTTATAAATCGTTATGAAAAAGATATATCTCGTTACAATAATTTGTGCATTTATAGTAATAAGTATCTTTGTTTTTCAGAAAATAAATGAACATAAGTATACTAAAGCTATTAATCAATCAAATCATATAAAAAATATCGCACATAGAGGTGCTTCTGCATATGCGCCTGAACATACAATAGCAGCATATAAATTAGGACAAAAAATGAATGGAGATTATATAGAAATTGATCTCCAAATGACAAAAGATGGGCATTTAGTGGCAATGCATGACGAAACCTTAAACCGTACAACAAATGGTACTGGGCTAGTGAAAGAGCATACATTAGAAGAAATAAAGCAACTAAATGCAGATTCTTTTTTCAACGAAAAATATCCGAACTTAGCAAAGAAAGAATTTGAAAATGCTAAAGTCCCAACATTAACAGAAATTATTGAAACGTTTGGGCATAACGCAAACTATTATATTGAAACAAAATCACCTAATGAATATCCAGGAATGGAAGAAAAATTATTAGAGATTATTAATCACTATGAAATACAGGATAAAGTTATTATTCAATCGTTTAGTGAAGAAAGTCTGCAAAAGATTCATAGCTTAAATAGTAATATATCTTTAGTACAATTATTACCTTATAAAAAAGCAGTTCAATTAACAGAATTAGAGATAGAAAAGTATAAAACGTACTGCATAGGTCTTGGTATGAATTACAAATATATTGATTCAGATTATGTAAATAAAATAAAGAAAAACGGATTAGAAGTTCATCCATTTACAGTAGATAATGAAAAAGATATGAAAAAGTTACTTTCATGGGGAGTCGACGGGATGTTTACTAATTATCCGGATCGTTTACATTCAATATTGGATTTGAAAAGTCATGAATAAGAAGTGTTATTCATAAAGGGAAAATTTACACAACCTATATATTAGGATTAATAATGCAAGGTGGCATGTTGCATATAAAAAGAAAATACCAAAAACCGCAACTAGAAGACCTGGGTTGCGGTTTTTTTATTGCTTCGATTTCAGTTTACAAAGTTTGAAGCTAGAAATGTAAATCTATTTAGATGAATTGGCTTCTTATGTATTTGTACTTCGGATCGTTCTAGGTATATGTACAACCCATGAGACGAGTTTTGCATAGGATAATAGAAAAGGAGATGTTGCATATTGAAATACCACAATAGAAATGTAAGTAATCTGAATAAATTAGCGGATAATACGAAAGCTGCAGCTTTTAAGTGGTATCAGTACTGTATCGACAATGGAATTGAAGTATTAATTTATGAAACAATCCGTACGGTCGAGCAACAACGTGAATATGTTCGTAAAGGAGCATCACAAACGATGCGCTCATATCACTTAGTAGGACAGGCATTAGATTTTGTTCCAATTCAGTCGAATGGTACAGAAGATTGGAATGGCTATAATAAAGAACCGTGGGCATCAGCAATTCGTTATGCTAAACAAATTGGCTTTGAATGGGGCGGTGACTGGAAAGGATTTGTGGATAGCCCGCATTTGCAATATAACTACAAAGGATATGGAACGGATACTTTTGGAAAAGGTGCTCAAAACGTAGTGACTCCTCCCCCGTCGAATGATAGTGTAGGGATTGCTTATATTAACGGTAGTAATGTAAATTTACGAAAAGGACCTGGTACTGGATATGGCGTTATTCGTCAATTAGGGAAAGGAGAGTCCTACAAAGTATTTGGACAATCAAATGGCTGGTTAAATCTCGGTGGCGATCAGTGGATTTATAACGATCCATCATATATTCGTTATACGGGAGGAAATGTACCAACACCTTCACAATCATCAAACGAGGGTGTAGGTGTAGTTACTATAATCGCTGATGTATTGCGTGTTCGTACCGGCCCAGGAACAAATTACGGCATTGTGAAAAACGTGTATCAAGGTGAAAAATATCAATCATTTGGATATAAAGATGGTTGGTATAATGTTGGTGGAAATCAATGGGTTTCTGGTGAATATGTTACGTTTGTAAAGTAAAAATAAGAGCCGTCCTGTTGGGCGGCATTTTATTTTAAATATTCATAGGGCGAGCACTCATGATATCATTCGTGATACATAGAGTATAATTTTTCATTCTAATAATCAGAAAGTAATCAAAATGTAATTAATTTCAACTACGCTTTTTATATTTTTTTGATACACTGGCTACGAGGGGGATACCAATTAAGGTGGGTAAAAACCAAAACCATATTGGCGGAAGTAAATTTATAATAGGAATATGGATGCCGACATTTACTAAAAGTGCGGTGACTGCCCCTATATAAGAACCTAACATACCTCTAATGTGGTGATGGAGCCAATTTTTCCAACGTTTTTTTCGTGCAAGGTATCCATAAATCGCAAATGAATAAGAGAAGATTGCTACATAAAATAAATATGCAATTTTATCCCAGTTGATAATGGATAATAGTATTGCCGTAAGGGTAATGACAACATAGGATGCATGATATATTTCGCCCCATTCGGTATGTTTTCCTTTCTTCTTTTGGGCAACCATCGCTACAATACCAGTGATTAAGCATATTGTTCCAAATAGGATGTGTACGGTTAAAAGAATGTTAAAAATGCTCATAATAATTCCTCCTTTTTTATTTTTATAGTATTGCAGTATAGGAGAAAAGTTGAAAAATATAGTTAGTTCGGCTTAATATATTGAAATAAAGGTACTCCTAGAACAAAATCCAATGATTGAACTATTTTCTCAAATTTAGTGAGCTGATTATTATGTTAAATGAAGGAGAGACTTCTATGTTTACATCTATTACATATTTACAATCGGGCAATGAGAAACAACAAAAAATATATGATGTTTTGAATAGCCTAAACATAATGGAGGATTTAGCTTTATATAATCCCGTTCTTTGCGGGACAATCCCTATAAGAATTGATACTCCTCAATCTGACTTAGATATTGTAATGGAAGTATATAACTTTGATGTTTTTGAGCAGGAAATGAGATCTTTATATGGTTCTTATGGAGGGTTCAACATAAAAAAGAAAAAAATTAAAGGTACTGAATCGATAAAGGTGAATTTTGAATTCGAAGGTTTTGAATTTGAATTATTTGCTCAACCGAAGCCAGTGCGTAATCAAAATGCATATAGACACATGATAGTGGAACACATGCTATTAATGCAGCATCCCCATATAAGGGAAGAAGTTATTCGCTTAAAGGAACAAGGTTTAAAAACAGAACCTGCTTTTGCTCAAGTATTAAATATTGACGGAGATCCTTATGAAGAGCTTATTTTATTAGGGCAGGAAATGAAATTGTGGTAAATAAGATACATAAAAAAATCCTCCAAAAACAAAAGAGGATTTTTTTTATGCCGGTAACTTCCGAATTAATTCACTGAGCAATTTAATTCCGTTAGTCATTTGTTCTGGAGTAGCATATCCATATGATAAACGAATGTACTGATCTGATTCTTCTTCATAAATACGTCCCGGATTTAAAAGAATTCCTTTTGATAGTGCCTCTGAAAATAGTTTTTTCATCGGAATGTTATGTATAACCTTTAGCCATATAAAAAATCCACCACTAGGAATATCCCATGATGCAATATCTGCACAATATTTATTTAAAGCTCGTATCATTATTTGTCTTCGTTCTTTCAGGTGCATTCTTACGTTTGCTACATGTGCTTCATAAAAACCTTCATTTATCCATTCAGCAGCTACTCTTTGAGATAAAGAGCTGGATCCATAGTCTGTTTGCATTTTTATATCTGACAATCTATCAATAACAGGTTCTGGTCCAATTATCCATCCAATTCTAAGTCCTGGGCTAAGTGTTTTAGAGAGACTACCAATATATAATACATGTCCATGTTTATCCATCGACTTTAAAGGAGCTGGAGGTGATTCATCAAGCCATAACTCTCGGTAAATATCATCCTCGATGATAGGCAATTGCTCTTTTTCACATATTTTTAATATTTCTTTTCTTCGCTCTTTGGACATCAATATCCCCGTTGGATTTTGAAAACAAGGGATTGAATATAAAATATTATTCTTTTGACTATATTTAATTCGTTTTAATAAGTCGTTAGGTAAAATACCGTGATGATCCATTGATATACCGGATAAATTTATATTTGCTGATTGAAAAACATGAAGTGAATATAAGTAAGAAGGTTGTTCAAGTAAAACAGTTGATTTTCTATGTAAAAGACCAATTGATATTAATTGTAATGCTTGGAGTGCACCAGAGACTATTAATATAGAACCCGGTGATGCATGTATTCCAAATGATTTTACGTATTTGCTTATTGCTTCCCGTAACGGATAAAAACCTTTTTGTTCTTCGTATCCGAAATAATCTAATTCCTCACTGACGTTTTTAATTATAGATTGCATAGTTTCGAGCGGGAAAAGGTGAGGTGCAAGTTCACCTTTACTAAGATGGATAAGCGTTTTATTTGCTTCTGCTTCATTTATTTCTCGCACCATTAACTTACTTGGTTTATGAATACCGGCCTTTACATATTCACTCCAATCGGGCGGGGGATTAGTTGCTAATAATGACCATGTATTATTTGTTACAATTGTTCCTGCTCCGATTTGTCCTTGAATTAAACCATCTGCCATAAGTTCATCTAGCGCATTTATTACAGTACTTCGATTTACATGAAATAATTTTGCTAACTGCCGCTGACTAGGGATTTTACTTCCAATTGGCCATTCTCCGTTTTCAATTTTTTCTTTCATATAGTCTATTATCTGCCGATATTTGGGCACTTTTTTATCGGTTGTCATATAAAAAACTCCTTCGTTTATTTAAAAGATTCAAAGTGGTTGGTTTTTCCGATAAATAACTGGTTGAAGACATTGTATCAACTATTAAATATGATGAAAAGAAATAATTGGTAATTTAAAAATGGTTGGTTTTTTAGGGAAGGAGAGAAAATATGCATAATAAAAAATGGGATTTACGCATTATATGTGCTCACGCTTTTACAATTCTTATATGGGGAACTGCTTTTCCAGCAATTCGTATGGGGCTTGAATCTTATACGCCTGAACACCTTACTTTACTACGCTTATTAATCGCTTCATTTATACTTTTGTTATTTTCATTTATATACAAACTACGACTACCGGATTTAAAGGATATCCCAGCAATTTTTATATTTGGTGCTTTAGGGTTTACTATTTATCACATCGCATTAAATTACGGCGAAAAAACAGTAAATGCTGGATCTGCAAGTTTAATTATTTCAGTCACCCCAATAGTGACGGCAATTCTTGCTTCTGTTTTTTTGAATGACAAAATGAAATTAAATGGTTGGCTTGGTGGTGTAATTAGTTTTACAGGAATTGCCTTAATTTCATTTAGCCAGGGCGATGCTATTCAATTGAATAGCGGGGGATTATTTATATTATTAGCGGCGATTTCAGAAAGTCTATTTTTCGTTTTCCAAACATCTTACTTAAAAAAATACGGCTTCTTACCATTTACCATATATACAATTTTGTCTAGTACTGTATGTATGCTTATTTTCTTACCCGGAGTTTATCAAGAAATACTAGCAGCTCCTCTTGAAGTTAACTTGAGCGTTATATATTTAGGTGTCTTTCCAACAGTACTCCCGTATATTGCATTGGCCTATATTATATCTCGTGCTGGTGCTTCTGAAGCAACAAGTTCTCTATATTTAACGCCAATAACTGCGTGTTTCATTGCTTGGATATGGTTAGGAGAAGTGCCAACTTTAGTTTCGATAATTGGCGGAGGGATTACTATACTTGGAATTGTGATTGCTCATATACCGGTATTAAGAAAAGAAAAACATAGGAATTTAGCAAATAATCAATCCGTATAATGTAATTCAATAATAATTTTATGATACTTTTTTATATAGTTTCTTTCTTATGTTGATAAATATAATATTTTGTATTTCAGTTAAATATTGTATGTTACATTTTATGTAGTAAGCATTTTAAAAGGAGCTGACAACATAATGAATGGAAAAAGAAAAATTTTCACATGTATTTCTATTGTAGGAATCGGACTAGCTAGTTTTTCTAATTCTAGTTTCGCAGCAAGTGTAACGGACAATTCAATACAAAATTCTATTCCCGTAGTTAATCAACAAGTAGCTGCTGCAAAGGAGATGAAACCATTTCCCCAGCAAGTTAATTATGCAGGTGTTATAAAACCGAATCATGTTACACAGGAAAGTTTAAATGCTTCTGTAAGAAGTTACTACGATAATTGGAAAAAGAAATATTTGAAAAATGATTTATCTTCTTTACCTGGTGGTTATTATGTAAAAGGAGAGATTACAGGTGATGCTGATGGGTTTAAGCCACTTGGAACTTCAGAAGGTCAAGGGTATGGGATGATAATTACAGTATTAATGGCTGGTTATGATTCGAATGCTCAAAAAATCTATGACGGTTTATTTAAAACAGCAAGAACTTTTAAAAGTTCTCAAAATCCTAATTTAATGGGATGGGTTGTCGCAGATAGTAAAAAAGCACAAGGTCATTTTGATTCTGCTACTGATGGAGATTTAGATATTGCGTATTCTCTTCTTCTTGCTCATAAGCAGTGGGGATCTAATGGAACAGTTAATTATTTGAAAGAAGCACAAGACATGATTACAAAAGGTATTAAAGCTAGTAATGTTACAAATAATAACCGACTAAATTTAGGAGATTGGGATTCTAAAAGTTCACTTGATACGAGACCATCTGATTGGATGATGTCACACCTTAGAGCATTTTATGAATTTACAGGTGATAAAACTTGGCTTACTGTTATTAATAATTTGTACGATGTTTATACGCAATTTAGTAATAAGTACTCTCCAAATACAGGACTTATTTCAGATTTCGTTGTAAAAAACCCACCACAACCCGCACCTAAAGACTTCTTAGATGAGTCAGAATATACAAATGCATATTATTATAATGCTAGTCGAGTACCTTTAAGAATTGTAATGGACTATGCGATGTACGGCGAGAAGCGAAGTAAAGTCATTTCTGATAAAGTCTCTTCATGGATTCAAAATAAAACGAATGGAAATCCTTCTAAAATTGTGGATGGTTATCAATTAAATGGATCCAATATTGGTAGTTATCCAACTGCTGTATTTGTTTCACCGTTTATTGCTGCAAGTATAACGAGTAGCAATAATCAAAAGTGGGTAAATAGTGGTTGGGATTGGATGAAGAATAAGAGAGAAAGTTATTTTAGTGATAGTTATAATTTATTAACTATGTTATTTATTACAGGAAATTGGTGGAAGCCTGTACCTGATGATAAAAAAACACAAAATCTAATAAATGATGCAATTTATGAAGGATACGATAATTAATTAAATTTGAGAATGGTTACTGAAGAAAGGAATTAGCATTCGCTAGTTCCTTTTTAATGTTTTGTAAAACATTATCCATTCTAAAATTCGCATAGATATACTTGCTTTTTTCATATACATAGTTATTGATGACTCTATGTTTTTATGAAGGGAGAGTATTTCTTGGAAAAAGTATTATTTTTCGGAGACCCAGGTATTGATGACTCATTTGCCATTATGTATGGTTTACTGCATCCCGAAATTGAAATTGTCGGTATTGTAACCGGATACAGAAATGTTGAGCATATACATGCTGCACATAATGCAGCGTATATTTTACAGTTAGCAAATAGACAAGACATTCCTGTCATTAGTGGTGCAACAAAACCACTGACAGAAGAAATCACTACGTACTATCCTGAAATTCACGGAGCAGAAGGATTAGGGCCCATCCATGTTCCAGAAAGCGTATTATCTATTCCAATATACAATTTTGGTAGTATCGCTGCGATTCTTGTAAAGTACGGAAAAGATTTAACGATTGTTGATGTAGGAAGATCTACCTCGTTAGCAATTGCTTTTAATTTATGGAGTGACTTAATGCTAAATGTAAAAGGAATCTATTTCATGGGTGGCGTCTTTTTAGAAGTAGGAAATGTAACACCATTAGCGGAGGCAAACGTGTATGGAGATCCTATAGCAAGTAAAATTGTTTTCCATCAAGCAAAAAATTTATTCATATTCCCTTTAAATGTAACAAACAAAGCTGTGTTAACACCAAATGTATTTAACTATATTCAAGCTAATGCAAAGAATCCATTTCATATGATAATGAAACCAATGTATGACTACTATCTATCCGCATACCAAAAACTTAATCCATCTATGGAAGGACCTTTGCTACATGATGTGGTTGCAATAAGTGGATTAGTAAATCCAAGTTTTTTTGAATTTGTGCATCGTACAGTAAATGTAGAGACATACGGAGATACGAAAGGACAAACATTTGCTGATTTTCGCCATAGCTCTATATCTGAAGGAGCCCGTATAGCACTAGAAATAGATGAACAAAAATTCATTCAAGATTTTATAAAAATCATGTTATAAGTTGTTGTCGAAAAAGGGAATTATTTCACTACGTTGAATATAAACATACATCCTCTATATAAGGGAGCTTACAATATTGAATGTCCAGTTAAAGGTTGTTACGAGAGAAAATTGGGAAGAAGCATTAAAGCTACAAGTTAAAGAAGATCAAAGAAAATTTGTCCCCGCTGTAGCAGTTTCACTTGCTAAAGTATATATAAAACCAGATGGTGACAATGTAGAGTACATACCATTCGCTATATACGATGGTGACCTTATGGTTGGTTTTGTTATGCATGCTGTTGTAATAGAGACATCGGATATGTATTGGATTAACGGATTTATTATTGATCAATCGCAACAAGGTAATGGTTATGGAAAAGCAGCATTACAAGAAAGTATTGATATAATAAAAAATACTTTTAAATCGTGTAAAGAAATAAGATTAACCGTACATAAAGATAATCTCTCTGCAAAGAAATTATATGAACGATATGGTTTCATATCATTAGGACAGGAGTATGATGGTGAGCAAGTATACCGTTTATTTGTTTAACTATTAAGAAGTAAAGGTGTGAAATGAAATATGCAATTTACTGAAGTGAAAATTGAAGTGTTCATTCCTGAAGAATATATTGAAACATTAAGGGATGAATTAAATAAAATTGGAGCATGTAAAACTGGCGAATATGACCATTGTCTTTCCTATAGTTCAGTGAAAGGATATTGGAGACCTTTAGAAGAGGCATCTCCTTTTAATGGAGAAATTGGTCAAATATGCGAAGGACAAGAATGTAAAGTTGAAATAAAGTGTAAACGAGAACTTGTAAAAGATGCTCTTGAAGTTATTAATGATATTCATCCGTATGAAACACCTATGATTTATATTATACCAATACTAAATGACTATTTTGAGAAACTATACATTAAATAACTAGGAGGAATATCAATTGAAAAGTAAATTTCATCATATTGTACGAGCAGTCATGATAAAAGATGAAAAATTATTAGTTGCTGAATATATCGGCCATCATTATTTTTTACCTGGTGGCCATGTTGAAATTGGAGAATCAGCAGAGAATGCATTAAAAAGAGAGTTAAGAGAAGAACTTGGAGTAAACTGTAGTATACAACAATTTTTAGGTGTCATGGAAAATCAATGGCAAGATAAAGAAGTTCTTCATCATGAAATTAACCACATTTTTGAAGTAGAGTCACAAGATTTACATACGGACTTAACACCGAAATCTAGCGAGTCTCATTTAGCATTTCACTGGATAGCTTATAATAAAGAAGCCTTAAATCATTATGAAATCATGCCAATGCCTTTAGTAAAGGAATTACTAGAAAGTAAGTTAAATGATGAACTCCTAAATTGTTGGATTAGTAATTTTTAAATCACTTTATTTATAGTAAATACGTCCATCGAATGAATATAAAGAAAATAGGCTGAAAAACAAGGTACATCACCTAGTGTAAGTTCATATTTTGTTGATGTACGCATTTAGTCTATAGTCTTGTTTCTACTTTGTTTAAAAGAATTTATTAACTTTAATATTTGGACGGAATTTACATTTATAAATGGAGGGTTTCATAATGAATCAGTTTCAACAAGAACTACAATCATTAAACCTTAATGATTATCAAACTGGCAATGTTGTGTATTGGGATCAACAACAAAGTCAATATCCATACTATTACATTCAAGACGATGCACGTCGTTGCGGCGGATGTGGCGGTTGTGGTGGACGTTGCGGTGGATGTGGCGGTAGATGTGGTGGTTGTGCAGGTCGTTGCGGCGGATGTATAGGATGCGCAGGATGTTTCAGTTGCTTTAATTGCTGGAACTGGTGGATTATTTAAGTATAGAAAATCCAAGTTATTTTATATGAAAGAAAGGTGTAAAAACTATTTTGCACTTTTCTTTCATGCTGTAATTTTGATGTGTATTAAGGGGGATTTATTTGTATACATATGATAAGTTGATTTCTTGGGTAGAGGATATAAAAGAAAAAAATCATAGTTCTGCTACAGCACTTTGTATTATAAAAGATAATAAAATCGTACTAGAGCATTATAGTGGTTATCACTCAAATACATCTACAACCAAGAGAGTAACAGCATCTTCACAATTTAACGTTGCTTCTGCTAGAAAAAGTTATTTAGGATTAATGATAGCGTATGCGCTTTATGAGGGGAAAATAAACTCTATTGATGATGAAGCGATAAAATATTTTAAAGACTTTGATCCTGCATTGCTTAGTAAAACGACGATAAGACATTTAGTAACACATTCGCACGGATTAGAAGAAACGAATGACAGGACAATTTTTCGTGAATTTGCACCGGGACAATCATGGGCGTATAGAGATATTAATGTAAGAATGATGACACGTCTTATTTATCAGCTATATAACAAAAGTTTTCCTGAATTGTTAAAGGAGCGTGTGTTTAAACCTGCTAATTTTCAAGAAACAGGTTGGAGAGTTCAGCGAGATGAAAATTTAGTTGACGTTGTTAATAATCCAAATGAAGACGCAATTAGTGAAATTGGTACGGTAGATGACGGTACTGAAAAAAATTTGTTTGTCTCAGCTAGAGAATTTGCGCAGTGGGGCAATCTTCATTTAAATCAAGGTGGGATAGATGGTAAACAAATTGTTCCAAAAGAAGTTATAAAAATCGCTACGAGTTTGCAGAGTCCAACATATATAAACAAAGAGCTACCACAAAATGGATTGTTTTGGTTCATCCAAAATGAGCCTGCGCAATTAAGCGAACTTGGTGAACGTGTTCCAAAAGGGTCGTATCAAATATTAGGGATTACTGGACCGACCATTTTAGTAATACCTGAATATAATGTAGTTGTTGCAAAAATGTATAACAAAAGATATAACTACGGCGGTGATAATTACTTATATTATTTACGTGAATTTAGTAATTTAGTCGCTGATACATTTAGTAACGGTAATAGGGCATAATTACTCCTATAACAAAAAGGAGTGATTGAAAGTGAAAGATAAAGTGAACAAAAATAAAAAACAAAATATAAAAGATGTAAATACAGAGCAAAATGCGATTTATAGCGATCCTAAAGATGCAGCTAATATGCAAACTGTACCGCAGCCGAAAGATTTTGATGAAATCGAATATTAATTTTTCATCCGACTATATGATGAATGAAAAATACGTCTTAAGTCTCATCACATATAAGAAATTATTTGATAACATATATACATAAGCATTTGAAAATGGCTTATCTTAACAAAGCTTTCTTTAGAAACATCTGATATAACCTGCAAAAGGCACTTCTTTATGAAGTGTCTTTTTGTGTATATGAACTTAATTACCATTTTCCGTACAGTATCTTGCAATTTATGATGGATATACTAACTGTGAAAATTCATGTCAAGATAAAAGAAGGGGACAGTTAATATGAAACAAACTTCTATAAATCCGTTACTAATTGTTCTAGGTACAATCATTGTTCAAATTGGCCTTGGAACAATTTATACATGGAGTTTATTTAATCAACCCCTTGTAAGTAAGTTTGGATGGAATCTTAATTCAGTAGCGATAACTTTCTCCATAACAAGTTTTTCTTTATCATTCTCAACTTTATTTGCAGCCAAGTTGCAGAAAAAATTAGGACTTCGAAAACTTATTGCTACTGCAGGAATTGTTTTAGGACTCGGCTTAATACTTAGTTCACAAGTTTCTTCTTTACCACTATTATATTTATTAGCTGGTGTCGTTGTTGGTTATGCGGATGGAACAGCTTATATTACATCACTATCTAATTTAATTAAATGGTTTCCAAATCGGAAAGGGCTTATTTCAGGTATATCTGTATCAGCGTATGGAATGGGCAGCTTAATCTTTAGATATATAAACGGAAATCTTATCGATAACCTTGGTGTATCACAAGCATTTTTATATTGGGGTATTATCGTGTTACTTTTAGTGTTAATCGGATCGTTCTTCTTACGTGAGGCAATTGTAAGTAATGCTGTAACTGAAACATTACACAATGACTATACTCCGCGTGAAATGATGCGAACGAAACAAGTATATCTGCTATTTTTTATGTTATTCACCTCGTGTATGGGTGGTTTGTATTTAATCAGTATGGTAAAAGATATCGGCGTACAACTTGTTGGACTTAGCGCAGCAACCGCTGCAAACGCCGTTGCTATGATTGCGATCTTTAATACAGTAGGTAGAATCATTCTTGGGACGTTATCAGATAAAATCGGCCGAATGAAAATTGTCTCTGCAACGTTTATTATTATAGGTTTGTCAGTCTTTACTTTAAGTTTTATTCCGCTAAATTACGGAATCTATTTTGCTTGTGTAGCAAGTGTCGCCTTTTGCTTCGGCGGTAATATAACTATATTCCCAGCTATTGTCGGAGATTTTTTTGGATTAAAAAACCATAGTACAAATTACGGGATTGTCTACCAAGGTTTTGGATTTGGTGCGCTTGCAGGATCATTTATTGGAGCGATACTTGGGGGATTTCAACCAACTTTCATTATAATCGGTATTTTAAGTGTTATTTCCTTCATTATTTCAATATTAATCCGTCCACCAAATGTAGAAAAGAAAAAGGAACTAAAACATTTACATCGGAAAGTAGCTTAATTTTAAAAAGAGTCCTCATGTTAGGGCTCTTTTTTATTCCATTAACTTTGCTTCTTTACGAACTTATTAAAGACAGGACAATTTCATTATAAAATTGAATAGATAAGTAAAAAGGAGCGTGACACTTAAAATGAAAATAGTACAGCAGTGGGTACAAGAAGATAGTGATTACATAAGAGAGAAAGTAATTGAATACAATCAAAAATATCTTGCAGATGAAGAAAAAACACCTTCAGAAAAGGTTAGTTTCATAGTAAGAAATGAAAAAGAAGAAATAGTAGGTGGGGTAACAGCAATAACTTTTTGGCACCATGTACACGTTGACTTTCTATGGGTTTCTGAAGAATATAGGCATGAAGGTTACGGAAGCAAGTTAATAAAGCTTATTGAAGAATTTGCAATTGAAAAAGGGTGTAGGTTAATTAATTTAGATACTTTTAGTTTCCAAGCACCTGATTTTTATAAGAAACATGGATATAAAGTAATTGGAGTAAGTGAAGATCATCCGAAAGGACATAATCATTATTATTTAGAAAAACGGTTAAAAAGTATATAGAATTTGTTAACGTTAGTATTTGAAATACAAATGCAATAAGGGCAAGGTTATTATTAATTTCAGTATTAATTGAATCAATTTTTATACTAAAACTGCAAGAACGTACTTTGGATAATCTTCCTAAGGTACGTTCTTTTTTTATATCAGTAGCCTATTCTTATTAACTCCAACAATAGCGGTAAAGGCAAGACTTAACTAACTTATATATATTAAAAGGAGTTAATGGTAGAATGAATAGAAGGCAGAAAATTCCTTTTATTTAAAATAGAGGAGGTACATATGAAAAAAGTTAATGTTACATACGCGATTTTGTACGATAAAACAAATGAAAAGATCTTAATGGTAAAAAACAAAGGGGAAAATGGTTCTTATTATACATTACCAGGTGGCGCAGTTAAACTAGGAGAAACATTAGAAGAAGCAGTAATTCGAGAAGTAAAAGAAGAAACAGGGTTACATATAAACGTAAACGGGATTTGTTCTATCAGTGAAGCCTTTTTCGAGGAAAGAGATCATCATGCAATTTTCTTTAATTTTCTAGGCGAAATAATCGGCGGGGAGACATATATATCAAGGCCAAAAGAAATCGAAGAGATTACTTGGATGGAATTACATATAGCAGCACCGTATTTACGCATACCAGAACATTTACTATATTTATTACAAAAGAAAGAAACAGTACCTTATTTTTTTAACGGAACAATCGTTCATCAATCTTCATAAAAATATTATCTCATGTAAGGCGGGGGAAACATGGAGTTTATCGTTAATCACAAACAATTTACTCAAGCACTTTCAGAAGTCAACAAAGCAATATCAACAAAATCTTTAATTCCTATATTATCTGGTATAAAAATAACTGCAGATCAATCTGGAATTACTTTAATTGCAAGTAACTCAAATATTTTTATTGAAAAATTCATTCCTGTTTCAATTGAAGACGAAAAGATTGCAACTATTTTAAAGGTAGGAACTATTGTTGTACCTGCAAAGTATTTCATTGAAATAATAAAGAAAATGCCAAGTGATATCGCAATAAAAAGTAAGAATGAGCAAACTATTAAGATACAATCAGAAGAAATCACATTAAGTTTAAATGGATTTCCTGCAGATGAGTTTCCGAATGTACCGCTTATAGACAATCATGCAGAAATCAAGGTAGAGACAGAGCAATTGATTGAAGTATTTAAACAAACAGTCTTTGCGGTAGCAAAAAATGAATCTAGACCTGTTCTTACTGGGGTGCATATAGAGTTATCTAATAATAAGTTAATTTGCGCTGCAACTGACTCACATAGACTAGCGATACGCGAAACATTACTTTCCTCAGATGTAAAAGCAAATTGTATTGTACCAAGCGCAACCATTAGTGAACTTCTAAAATTAATGAACAGCAATTCGGAATTCGTATATATCTACCTTTCAGAGAGTCATATTATATTTACGCTCGGAACAACTACATTATATTCAAGACTAATTGAAGGGAAATATCCTAATATTTCTAACCTTATTCCAAATGATTTTAAAACGATTATTAACGTAGATAGAAAAAAGATATTACAAGGTGTAGACCGATCAAGTTTATTAGCAAGTGAATGGGCTAATAACAATGTTAACTTAGAAATCATAAACGAATCCACAATTAAAATTTCTTCAAACGCTTCTCAAATTGGGAAAATATCTGAAACGCAACAAATAGATGCGATTCAAGGTGAAAAACAATTAAATATATCTTTCGATGGGCGTTTTATGGTTGATGCTTTAAGAGCAATAAAAGAAGAAACGATTACTTTAAGTTTTGGAGGTTCTATGCGACCGATATTGATTGAAGCAGGAGAGCAATCTGCAGCAGTACATCTTATATCGCCAGTAAGAGCTTATTAAGGATAGAGGAAGGGATTAATAGACAAAGCAGCAATGGTAATCTGAAATACAAAGCAAAATAATAATAACCTGAATATAAAAGCCATAGATTAATCGATATGGGGTGAGTACGATGAAGAAAATAATTGTTTTACTCATTGGTATAGTTTTAATTATTTTTGCTTTTTATCAATACAACAAAAAAGACTATGCAGCTAAAAGTACTAACTTGTATGTAGAAAACTTTAAAGGGGAAAATGATTCAATAAAAATACAATCTGCTATTAATAAAGCAGAGTCTAGTAAAATTAAAACTGTATTGCTTGATGATAAAAAGTATAAAATCACGTCACCAATCATTGTTAAAAAAGGTGTGAAATTATTATTTGGTTACGGATCCCAATTTGTAGTTGAGGGAAACTTTAGAGTTTTAGAACTAGAGAAAAACGCATCCATTGAAGGAGCGTATATAACTATTGACGATCCTAAATTTAACTCTGAAGTTATTTATTTAGACGGTAAAAATAAATATTATAACACTTGGAACAAAACACAAATAAAAGATATAAATATTATCAATTGGACGGAAACGAATAAAGGTACCGGAATTTCTTTATACTCTGCTGGAAAAGAAAATGAAATTTCGTTTGTTAACTTCGAAAATATTAAAGTTGTAGGAATGGAAACTGGACTGAAATTAGTAGCGAAAAAACCGAGCACCGGACAAGCTTGGATAAATGCCAATCGTTTTATGAACTTTTCTTTAGAAGACTGTGTAAATATGATTTATATGGATAGTCAAGTAACTACGCCAAATGAAATTAGTGGGAATCAATTTACAAACCTTCAAATACAGCCTTCAAATAAAACAAAAAGCATTATACAGGTAAGTGGTCAACATAATGAATTTCATGGGATGGTGTGGGATTTAAATAAAATAAAACATGAAAACGAACTCATTGAACTGACTGATAAGAGTATGAATACAGTGGTTGAAATGTCCAGTGTACCAGCAAATAGAGTTTTAGATAGTGGGAAATCCAATATTGTGAAATAAGTTTAAATACAGAAAAAAGAGCGAATTCTTTATAAGAGGATTCGCTCTTTTTATATTTTAAAATTAAATTTCCTTCCACCAAGCGGATGAAGGATAATTTGTAGATTTTAACGTAATAGATTCACCAATTTGAGGCGTTGTAATTTTAACTCCTAAACGGTTAGCTTCTTTCGTAACACGTTCTATCGGGTCACTCCATTCGTGTAATGCTAATGTAAAAGCACCCCAATGAATCGGAAGAAGTAATTCTCCTTGTACATCAATATGAGCTTGTACAGTTTCTTCAGGCAACATATGAATCGCAGACCACCTCGGATCATATTGTCCGCATTCCATCAATGTAAGATCGAATGGACCATATTTATCACCAATTTCCTTAAAGTGAGGGGCATAACCGCTATCGCCACTAAAGAAAATTTTAGTCTTTTGACCAAGGATAAGCCATGAACACCATAATGAACAATCTCTATCTGTCATACTTCGTCCAGAGAAATGCCTTGCAGGAGCACAAACTAACTTAATATTATCAAATGTAATTTCGTCCCACCAATTATGTTCACTAATTTTACTAGGCGAAACACCCCATTTAATAAGATATTGTGCAACTCCAGTTGGAACATAAAAGTGCTTTGCGCGATCTTTTAACTGCATAATACTTTTGTAATTCAAATGATCATAGTGATTATGAGAAATGATAATCGCATCAATTTCTTGAAGGTCATCACGTTCTAAAGAAAAAGTACCACTATAGCGTTTACTATTAAACAAAGGAAATGGGGAAGAGGCATCTCCAAACATAGGGTCTACTAATAGTTTTTTACCTTCTATTTTCAAAAGAGAAGCAGAATGGCCAAACCATGTAACACTCTCTAACGATTCATTATCTTTATTTGATAAAACGATAGGCAAACCCTTTATAGGACGCAGCTTTGATTTTATTTTAAAGTAATCCGTCATTAAACTTATAATATCTTTCGGTTTAAAACTCATATCAGTATGAATTTGATTTGTATATTTCTTATTCATTCGTTCTCCTTTTTACGATTAACAATTTACGTATGTTGTTATTGTGGCTATTTGTAGTTTAAACTATATTATTTTACCTTTCATCTAAATTGCCTTGTATTTCATAAATTCGTCAAATTCATTATTTGTATCTATAAAGTACAAATTGCACAGTGGCAGCTAAAACAAATATTAAGTACATGTAAATTGTTTTTATTTAGTAAATTCCTTCTTATACGCAACAAAGAACATACGTTTTGTTGTATGTTATAGAAGAAAATATGTCTCTAATAAAAGAAAGGAAGGAGAGGATGTAAGTGCACATAGAGCGAAAAAAGAAATCAAAATGTAAACTATCAAAATCTGAAATCATGCATTTGTATACTGAAGGGAAGAGCACCTCAGAAATCGCCATGCTCGCTAATGTGTCTGCAAGGTATATTCGTATGGTTTTATCAGACAATAACGTACCAAGACGCGCTATAGGGAGTTGGAAGAGAAAGTATGACATAACAGAAGATTATTTTAAAACGTGGTCAAACAATATGGCTTATATTTTAGGGTTTATAGCAGCAGATGGTGTTATACAGAAAGAAAATCAATGTGTCAGTATATCTCAAAAAGAAAGTTATATTTTAGAAGATATAAAAAAAGAACTAAAAACAAACCAGCCACTTTATCAAAACAAAAAAACAGGCGTATATATGCTAAATATTAATAGCAAAACAATAAAAGACGACCTTATGAACATACACGGAATTATGCCATGTAAATCATTTAACATCGAATTTCCTTTTGTACCAGAAGAATATTTGCATCATTTTGTTCGTGGGTATTTTGATGGGGATGGTCATGTTAACTCTCACAAATACTTTGTTAGTTTTGTTGGTGGATCATATAATTTTATGAATTCTTTTAAAGATATCCTTGAGAATAATAAATTCCAATTAAGTTTTGTTGACAAAGAAAAACAATATCGTATTTACCTAAGTGGTAAAAATAATGTTAATAAATTTTCACGGTGGATTTATAAAGATAAAGGTTTACATTTAAAGCGTAAATACAATATTTTTCAAGAAAAAGAATAATTGTAATGATAATCGAATAATTCACAAACAAGTTCAATTATAAAATTAAAATTCACGATGAATTATTAATTGAAATCAAAGTAATTGCTAAAGCAAACAAATTATAAATATAGTTTAGTCAAATTCAAAGCAACTTGTTTAAATTTAATAATTAAACAAGTTGCTTTTTATTATGTTTTATTAATGATTATTTACGCTAATCCTGCATCAACGAACTATTCACTAATAAATAAAGAAAAGGGAAGTATACCAAATGAAACTAACCTATAATAAGTTTATTACTTTTTTCTAGTAGACATAATATATATTATAGGCAGTTATAGAAACAAAGTAATATCAGATATCAAAAACCAAGTAAACTATACTTAATGAGACGAAACAGAGATTTTTAGTGAGATTCACATGAAATCTTATCTAAACAAATTTCTTCAGTTTTTATCGTTTTTATTTGTTATAAATTCATCACAGCAAATCTTAATCAATAATCGCTTAAGATTTAACGAATTAAAAACATTTTTGATTGGCAAGAAATTTTTATACAGAAAAATTATTTCTATACAAAATATAAATTAGTAATTTTATTTTATGTTTTACTTAATGAATTTATTGCTATTTGCACATGTTTTACAACTTTACATTATTTGTTGTTATTTCTGTTATTTAGACTTGACTTTCATTACACTCATTGTTTTTTATCCTAGTTAACATAACGCTTATTTTTAACATAAAAAAATCCTCCTCACCTTCAGGAAGATTTTTTGTTTGCTATTATTTTATTTATATCTTCTAGTAACAATCCCAATTGTAAATGACATTGGAAAAATCTAGATTTAACAAATCTTCCTTACGTATAAAGAAATTAGCAACCCCAGAATCGCCCCACATAATATTTAATGAATCGTCTGTATCGATTTGCAGCAATAATATGTCATGTTGCTGGTATTTTTCTTCCCATTCCCTTGGATCTGTCTGTGTGAAAAATGGATAACCACCAATTTTATGTCCTTGATCCTTACATAAATCATCATACAGTTCGCCTAATTCTGTATTATTTTCTTCATCAACAATTTCTTCCCAATCAATGTTATCACTAAAAATCATTTCAAATCGATAATCTCTTGGTGTTACTGGTTGATATGCCAACTCAAACTTTAGTTTTGCTGCTTCGGGTATGATAAAATTCTCTAAATCTAAAGTGTTTAAATAACTAAAATCAGTAATAACCTTATTTAAATCTTCTATAATTGTAGAATGATAAATAATTCGAAAGTCTTTTTGGACTGTTGGATGATCAAAATCTGCTCCAAAAAGATCTTCTTCAGCACTTATGAAAAACTGTAACATTCCATGTTGAGGCATATGTTCAATATTTGGTATTTCTTCAAGGTTTAACTGCGCAAGTAGCATCATAGGTTGTCCGTTTGAGTCTTTAGGATGCTCTTGATCTATAGGTAAATACGGATATCCACCAAACTTACTTTCAAAAAGCGTTGTCTCTGCTTGCGTTCCAGACACTTTAACATACGGTTTCACACTTTCTTCTAAAATACTACGATACTGTTCTAGTTCTTTCGGAATTTGAAGTTGATACGTATTCTTCACTACATTTGCCTCCCTTTAGTAATGAATTGAAAATGCCTAACTTAATTATATAGTAAGCGATAGCTCAATTGAAAATCGTTAAAAATCCATTTTCACCCTCATTTTTTGCGCGCTTGGTGGACAAAGTAGATTATGTTCTAATACCTTTTTATTAATAGTTCGAATTAAATCCGCTGTTTCTGCAGTATTTGTATTTTCTTTTAGCTTTTCTTTTAAATCGTCAATTTCTTTTGAAAGCTCAATCCACCTAGGTAAAACATGATTATTTGCTAAAGTTCTATAAAGTTGCTTTTCAGGATTGTACGAAAGATCTTTATCAAGATTAAGAGGTTTCCCTTTACCAGGTAAATGATCAAAAGACCCTTTCTTTTCTGCTTCTTTAACGATAGAACTAATATGATCTTCATACGTATAGGACCAAACTTTCTCATCTTTTACTAAAATCTCTTGCTTTTTTAGTTTTTTATCTAGTTCTTCTTGATTCATAGATTCTCTCTCCTTTTTATTTTCTAATGCCCTTAACCCATCGAATAGCTTTTCTCGCCACCATACGCTATCATGTCCGCCTTGAAACTCTTCGTAAGTGGTTTTGGTGTTTCATTTCTTCTAAAGCTTTATATAGTCGTCTATTAGCCGTTAAAAGAGGTTCGTTTTCAAGTTCACCTACTGCTATGTAAGTATTGAGGTGAGTTGCATTAGAATCTATTAATGAAATTTGATTTTCAATCCAAGGAATTGCATTTTCATAATCGTCCTTTTTCCAATGTACGGATCCAGACATTGACAACACATTTCCGAAAATATGTGGATTTTGAAGTGCTGCATAAAAAGCTGCTAAGCCACCAAGACTGAAACCAGCAATTGTTGTATGATTCCTTTCTTGATAAACGTGATACTTAGATTGAATCCACGGAAGTAATTCCTTTGTTAAAAATGTATTCATTTTATCGTTATAAGTTAGCTCTTCTAATCGATCAACAGGATCTATAGTAACAGTAATACACGATGGGATTTCTTTTTCGTAAATTAAATAATTAAGTGTTTTTGTGATTGAAAGGTCATTAATGAATGAATTCCCATCAAATACAATGAGAAGTTCTTGAATATGTGAAGTGTGAGAATAATCATGAGGCGTATAAATATGAATTTTGCGTGTGTTATTTAAAATCGAACTATAAAAAGAATATGTTTCAATCTTTCCGGATGGATAATCATTTGAAGGAAAACGACTGCTATATTGCACCTCCATTCCTATGTTTAACACAGACGCTTTATTGGTACCTTCTCCAAATGTATTTCGATTAAATTGGTCTATTTCGTACTGTTCACTACGCTTTATCCAATCATTTTCGAAAACATCGTTTACTGAAAAATAGTACGTTGAAATAAAACTCTTATCTGTCCTAAACGTTACATACCAAATATCTGTCTGTAACAATCGTTGTAATTGATTTACAGACAGATCCCAACCAGGAAAACTACCGAATACATAAACATTTTCAGTATTTTGATCGCCTAACCATATATACGTTATAAGTTTATACTGATTATCTGCAGGGCATTGTTCTATTAGTGGCGTGTGATTTGACTTGATTTCATGCAAAAAAGTATAAAGAGCTTTTTTGTTTCCATTCTTTAATTGATTTTTAAGCTTCTCTAACTTAGGACTGATTATTGTAGTCACCTCTCTTTCTCCTTTGTAGTATTTATTCTATATGTAGTTTTTTTCATTAGAATCCCTATATAAAAGTAGTCGTAAGTTATTTGTTTAGCGAAGTTATTTATTAGAAAAATAATCAATTGCCTGAATAGAAAGTTCTAATGATTTTATTCTTCTTTCTAAAAGCGTTCTTTGAGGACTCCCAAGCTTTGACTTAACGTAAATCTTTTCAATTGATGGAAGCAAACCAATTAGAACATTACGAGCTTCTGCTAAATCTTCCTGAGTATAATGATGAGTTTCTTGCTTCCAAACACTTTCTAACATAGCTAAGCCGATACTAGCTGCTTTGAGTCTTTTTTTCACTAAAGTAGTATTTGATCCTTTTTGAGTCATCTGTGATAAGGCATTTTCAAGTTTACTAATTGTTGACTGTAAAGATTTTATTGATTCTACTTTATCTATATTTGATACGTTTTTCATGTTAATGTTATCCCTTCTATGTTGCTAACTTGTTTTGTTTAATGTTTAATGAAATCCTTAAAAGCTTGATTTCACTCGAAATATTTTAACATAAATAACTAACTGTATTCGAGTTGGACAATAACTTAAAGTAAAACAGCTATTCCTCTCTCCTCCCCTGTATCATTCTATTATATGTACTTCTTTCTTCTCATTAGAATTCCTATATAAACTAGTTGTTAATATTGAATGTTTTATGAACAAAAAAACGTACAAGTAATGTAACCTGTACGTTTTCGCTTTTATTCAGTAAGGTAATAAAGTAATAGCTTTCTGGTCTTCTCATAACTTATGAAATCTCTATACAAAATCGGATAATTCACAATTTCTGTTTCTAGAAAACGATATTGCGGAAACCACTCGAAAAACGATTTTCTTAACCACTTTATTTGTTGAAACGTAATGTTCTGTTCGTTTCCATTTAGTACAGAATTTAAAGTAGCTGCTGTATGCATCCAATAATGATTAAAATCAGCGTTTATACAGTCATCTTCGGTAAATTTACTTTTTAAATCTCGCTGCAATTTTGCTGTAGCACGATAAGGAAACGGTTTATGAAGTGGACTATGCATTTTCTGCAATTCCTTAAAAATAATTCGTTTTCCTAACTTCAACTTTCCACCCCTTTATTTCCCTATCCAATTTAATAAGTTTTCATAATGATATTGAGCATCTATATACCCAAGATTATATAGATTAACGAGCTTTTCCTTATTTCTTTCTATTCCGCTTATAGGAAGCTGTACACTTGGTTGAATTACATAAAAATTATCTTTTTGTTCTTCTCGATTCATATAAGATATCGTCTCATTATAAAAACGATAATGGTCTACTAAATTCTCTGCGATTTTCGGATATTTTCTATATAAAATTTTAGCCAGGCCTGAAAATTTATTTCGCTGCTTCTCATATCCTTCTGGCTTTGTCATAATGACAACGTTCTTTTCATAACCATCCTTTTGGGCTTTCAAAACTGGTATAGGGTCTATAATCCCTCCATCTAATAATTTTCGATTATTATATTCTACAGCAGGTGCTATAAACGGTACAGAGCTTGAGGCGCGAATGATTTTTAAAATATCATTTCCGTGTTCTGCTTTATTATAATAAATGGCTTGTCCTGATTCGCAATCAGTTGTCCCTATAACAAACTGTTCATTACAGTTTAAGAAAGTTTGAAAATCAAATGGTACAATTTTATTAGGTACTTCATCAAATAAAAAATCCATTCCGAATAATTCACGTTTTCGAATTAAGTTTCGATAAGATATATACCTGTAATCTGATACTAGCTCTGTATTTACTTTCTTATTTCTACCTTTTTGACGTGACAAATAGGTTGCTCCCATACAGGCTCCAGCTGATACGCCGACTACATATGGAAAGAATAAGTTCTTTTCCATGAAATATTCGAGTACACCTGCAGTATATAAACCTTTCATTCCTCCGCCCTCTAATACTAAACCAATATTCTTCATGCTATATCCCTCTGCTTCTTTTTTCTTAATTTCATATTAGCATAAGATTTTAAGATGAGGTTATATAAACTAATTACAACAATAACCAGAAACTACTAAAGTAATGTCATAATATCTTTGTGAGTAACATGTTACAATATAAGTAATTCATTCCACATATATTAATATTAAAGGAGGAATTTAATATGGGTTTATTTAGCGGTATTTTAGGAAATGCATCAAATACAAGTTCTGAAAGTGTAGAACGTGATTTAGAGAAGATTATGCTAGACGATGAAAAAGTAGAGCATGCTTATAAATTAATTCGTGATCTAATCGTATTTACAAATCGTCGTCTTATTTTAGTAGATAAACAAGGAGTAACTGGCAAAAAAACAGAATACCATTCTATTCCTTATAAAAGTATTACACAATATAGCATCGAAACGGCTGGGCATTTTGATTTAGATGCAGAACTTAAAATTTGGGTGTCTAGTATGGAGGATCCAATTACGAAAGAATTTAAAGGTGACGATAGTATTTTAAGCATTCAAAAAGCGCTAGTAACCTTTACGACAAAGTAGTGGTTTTTGTATTTTTATTCATTTTTAAAATTAATAACCCGATTATTCTGGAAGAACATACATTATTTTTGTATATTTAATCAGAAATGACATAAAAAGGTAAAGCGTATTTTATATGCTTTACCTTTCTTTTTTGTAATAAATAAGTGTAGTTTCATCATTTAATTTCTTTATAACTTCTGTTCTTTTATACTCCATCTTTTCATACAAAAAACAATTTTTCTCTTCTTCTAAAATAGTAGCAAGTTCCCAGCTCGTTGCTTCAGGAAACATTTCCTCAATTAATGTAAGTACCTTTTGGGCAATTCCTTTTCCTTGATAACTCGGGTGAATAAACATTGGACTGATCCAAAATTTACAGGGTGTTTCTTTTTGTGAAATGCATATCGCTCCAACAAGATTCATTGCCACTATTATTTTATAGAAGCCACCGTCTACATGATTTATTCTACAAATAGTTTTTTCGATAGTTTCATTTGCTGGGTTTGTTTCGTAGTCTTTATATTTATGTAATAAAGGGCTAAATGAGTCTATTTGCATTTGAAATAAATCTGTTGCATCACTTTCTGTCGCCTTCTCTAATGTAATCTCCATGTTACCAATTAAGTCGCTTTCTTAACGAGGTAATATGAGCGGTATGGTGACGACCATGCCATGCATATAGTCCTATTGCAACAGCAAGTTCTGTTTCACCAGTTTCAGGATGGTTAAATGTCTTTTCTAAATCTTCAATTTCTAGAGAATATAAAAGGTTAACCCATCTTTTATGTAATGAATCTAGCATTACTAGTGAAACATCTACCGGTAATTTTGAATCGGGTAACTCTGCCCACTTCTCTTCTTTATACGGTTTAATAGTTGGATTCTTTTCTGTAAGTGCTAATTTGAAGCGTATGTAGCTATTCATATGGCTATCAACAACGTGATGAACAACTTGACGGACAGTCCACCCTCCAACGCGATATGGTGTATCTAACTGCTTCTGATCTAAATCTTTAATTGCCTTTGTTAGTTCATTAGGTAAATCTTCAATTTCTTGAATCCATGTATCAATCATTTCTTCAGTTATAGGACGTTTGTATGTAAATTGGCCAATTGGATAACGTAAATCATTCATGAATAAGTCCTCCTTATTATAAGCGCGAAGTATTTCTCCAAATATAGTGTACAAACTTCACATGTTCTCCATGTAATTCTACAGATGTTATATCTGATTCATTTTGATAAGAAGAAAATCCGCTTTTTTCTAGTACAATTTGTGATGCGAGATTATTAGTCGTTGTTTTAGCATGAACTTCAGTAATTTCATTATTTTTCGCTACATCTAAAATTAATTTTACGGCTGCTGTTGCAACTCCTTTTTTAGTAAATTTTTCTCCGACCCGATACCCGAGGGAACTAATTCGAGTTTCCGTATCTATATCTACTAAATTAATTCGCCCTACAATTTCTTTTTCTTCATTACGAATTAAATAAAAATAAGAATCTCCATCCGCTTGTTCTATTAATAAATCGTCTAGTAGTTTTTGGAAATATTCAAATTCAAAATATTTTGAGCCACGATTTGGTACCATTGTTTCAAAAAAAGATTTATTCGTAAGTTCAAACATAAATAAATCCTTAGCATCTTGTTCCTTTAGTTGCTCTATGTATATTTCCATCCCGTATTCTCCTTCTTGATTTACTAACTGTTATACATTCTTTTTTAATCAATTATATTCCTGCTATTTCTTTCGATTAAGTAATATAGATAGTAACACTTTCGGATGAAAAAGATGAAATGGATTACGAATTAAGTTCATCACTCGTACTAACCGAATATAAACATCAGAATTACTTGCAGATAGTCGATATATTTGTTTCGTATACCATAGCTGAAATTTTTGTTTTGTAGTTAATTCTCTCTTTAGTTGCGGGTGACGTGATATTTCTGTTGTTGTCATATCCCAAGGGGTTTCTATTATAGTAGCTGCCTTTTTATAAAATTGTTGTGTAAATGTTTTATCAAGTTGTTTTCTATCTTGCAAAAGTAATTGCAATTGGTGAGCCTCCATAGCAGCAACTGATACGCCTTGGCCGAAAACGGGATCAAAACGACATTGCGCATCTCCAACAACTAATAATCCTTCTGGTACATTATTCACTAAATCAAATCGCCGGCGTACTTGATAAGGAATTTTGTATGTCTTTATATCAGTAATTCCCTCGGCCTTGTTTAAGAAATCTGTAACATTAGAAATTGATAGGTTTTCAGCAAAATCATAAAACTCATCATCTGTTTGTGGTGCTTTCTCGTTTGCGTATCCACTGAAAGTAACAAAATAACGATTATCTTCTATCGTTTGAATAAGAACGCCATAAGGGTTATCAGGGAAACTCGGAGACATTAGCACATTGCAACAGTCTAATTTCTCATTTTCTTTAAGTTTGAACATTTTCGTTGCGTAAAATAAATCAATACGAACTTTCTCTTCTTGTACTTCAATTTCGTATTCTCGTAGCCACTCTATACTTTTTGAGCCAAATCCACTCGCATCAACTACAAGATCCGCATGAACTTCTTCTTGTGTGTTTGTCTCTAGATATTTAACTTTTACTCCACACACTTTGTTAAGCTTTGCATCTACCAATAACCCTTTAACCAATGTTTCATATTTAATAGTAATATTTGAAATTTGATGTATTCGTTTTTGAATATGCCATTCTAGCAAAGGACGACTTTGTTGAATCATATGTACTTCCCCTATGAATGGCTGTTTCCATAGACCGAATTGATGCCATTTCAAATCACGCGTAAAGTTGTTTATAATACTACCCGCTTCTATTAATTCGTTCGTAATATTAGGAAACAATTCTTCAATTGCGTTTTCTCCACCTTTTAATAACACGTGAGGATGATTACTTTGTGGAACTCTTTTTCTCGAAGACTTTCCATCCCATCTTTCACCAGCTTCTATAATGATTACTTCTTTAAAAGAAGTTGATAATGCTTTTGCTGCAAACTTTCCTGCCATACTTCCACCAATAACGATAGCCTTATTAAACATATTTTCCCCCTTAATAAAAAGAGATCCTGCCTTGTATGAATGAAACAGGATCTTAAACTAATTAACTTCTTTATCATTATACTTAAAATACATCAGTAAATTGCAACATTAAAATTAAAATACCTAATCCCCATACGTAATACGCGAATACTTTTAAGGAGTGACGTTTTAAATATTGAATCATCCATGAAACAGCTATGTATCCAAAAAACGCTGCTGATAACGTTCCGACAATTAAAGATGTACTAGAAATAGATTCTGCTTTCCCTTGAAAAACGTCTATAAATTGCAAAATGATAGCTCCAACAATGGCTGGTGTCGATAGTAAAAAAGAAAAGTAAGCAGCAGTTTCACGGTCTAATTTTCTCCATAATGCAGCGACAATTGTCATTCCAGAACGGGAAATGGCTGGAAAAATAGCAGCAGCTTGAAATGAACCGATAATTAATGCGTCTTTATATGTTATGTCATCCATTTTTTTACGACCATTCTTTTGTTTATCTGCCGTGTAGAGAAAGAATCCGGTCACTAAAAACTCCCAACCGATCGTGATTCCTGTTTTTGAAATATCTTCAAAGAAATCTTTAAACAATAAACCAATTACAACTGCGGGTATTGTCCCAACGATAAGTAATAACATGAGCTTTGAAAATGGGTTTTTAATTAAATATATAAATTCTTTTTTGTAATAAATAAAAACCGCAAGTAAAGTCCCAATATGCAGCATCGTATCTAAAAATAAGCCAGCCTCATCTAATCGGAACAAATGCCTTCCTAAATAAAGATGTCCGGTACTACTGATTGGTAAAAATTCTGTTAAACCTTGAATTATACCTAGCATGAAAGCTTCTAACCAATTCATGATGGTCTCCTTTCTCTTTTGCTTGTACCAATATATGAGGGTTAAATTTTCGATATGAAAAAAACTATATTTCTCTATGAATTTACTTTTCATTTATGGATATATATGTAAAGAGGGTTAAGGAGGGTTATTATGTGGAAGCACACAAAATTCGGTAATGTATTACTTTGGGTGGGCCCTATCCTTGTATTTTTAGGACTATGTATGACAAATGTTATTTCAGATATTCCTTTCTTTGAGGGAAAACATAAAACGGTTGGTATTGTACTTATATTTATAGGTGTAATCTGTTTTGTTGCTGCTAATCATTTGAAAAAAGGAGAAAGATATGAAGAATAAATCTAAATAAAAAACAATCCTGGCATATTAGCTAGGATTGCTTTTTATTAATGTTGATTATTTGTAGAATACTTTATCAACGTTATATTTCGCTTTGTATTCATTAATGATATATGTTTCGTAAATTTCTCTTTCTGTTGGATCTTCTACGATACATGCATCAATGCGGTATACTTCATCACGGTGATTTTTAATTGGTGAAACATTATCTTCAAAATGCTTCTTAATACGTTGTCTAATTTTACGAGCTTTACCTACGAAAAGAAGTTCGTCATTAATATTGTAAAACATAAAAATGCCGCCTTTATCTCTAGGGAACAAGTGGAAATCGATAAATCCATTAATTGGAGTAATGATTGGCTCGTCTCCTTTAATAACTTGTTTACGTTCAGTAATTGAAACATCAGCTTCAGGAATATTAATTTTAATCAAGTTCATTCACGTCCTCTTTTATTATAAAGATAAATAATAGCATACATAAGTAAGAAAAGCTATGTTCAGAGGCATATTTCATTTTATAATTCAAATATTATAGGTGTATCATGTAAACTTTTCTTCCAAATCATATGATCACTGGATTCTCCCCAGTAATCTTTCAATACATAGCTAGGTTTTCCAAACTTTTTTATCCATATACTTTGCGCATTTTTATATCCACTATCTAAACAATATTCTGTTATCCCTCTGCTAAGTAATGTAAGAAACATTGTATGTAGTAATAAACTCCCTATTCCCTTTCTCTGATACTCCGGAAGTATGAATACAGTTCCTATTTCATACAAATTTTTAAGTACACCACCTGTACAACTATTAATCAATGTACTTGCTGGACCGATTTCGATTGTTCCAATGATTTTATCGTTACTTGTATCAATTGCTAATAAAAAGTAACGACTTTCTCCGTTACTATCAAAATCACTTTTCAAATACTGCTTTTTTGAGTTAATTTCATTTTCTATGTCATCTAATAATTGTGACAATCCTTCATTTTTGTATGTATTCGTAATAACTATACGGAAAAATAAATATAGTTCATCTATATCATTCAAATTCGGTCTTCTAACTGCAACGTTAGTCATGAATTCAATCTCCAATCCTCATTATGCCATTGTCAATACAACACTTTATATAATCTATTCATCATTATTCTGCAAAAACCTGCATAAATCCAACAGTATAGAAAGCTCATTATAAATATTGATAAAATAATTTTTATATCCATAGTTGTATGAACAGCAGGACCAAGTACCGGAAAACGGAAAACATCGAGAACGATCATAATACCAATAAGTAGACAAGTTGCTGAAAAGGAAACAATCCAAATTCTCCTCTTTAATTTTAAAAAAGATACTCCTAAGGCTAGACCTAATAAGCCTGTAGTAAAAGGAAAGACAATTAGTTCACTGGGCTCAATAATAAATAATAGAAAAATAGTAAGAATATAAGAAAGTATTCCCTCACGAATAGAATAGAAAATAGCAAAAAAAATCGGTAATGTCGAAAATGGACTAATGAGCAAACCTATACCAGGAACTAAGTTCCCAGCTGCTTGAAACATGGTGGCCAATGCACTCATCAAAGCTGTAAGTACTAACTCATTCGCAAGGGACAATTTTCTTTTATGAACAAAGCTCGTATCATGTTCTATCATCAGTTGATACCAATAACGTACAAACCAATTCATCAATATCTCCCCCTAAAGATGCCTCATTCATTACTTTCTATATTATTCATACACTAGTGGTTTATGAGCTGCTTTCTACTTGTTATGAATTACTATATAATAAAAGACTTTTAGGGGGATAAATTGTGCGTTTTGAAACAAAATAAATTCCTTGGATTATTAAACTACGAGTGTGTATCGTATCAGGGAATAATTTCAAAAATGGTACCTTTGTTAAAATCAGTTACTTTCATAGAACTGTAAACTCCTAAATATAATTTAGTTTGATCTGAATTTGTTCCTAAACTCATATAATAAGCTGGTTGCGTACCAAAATCATAATTGGTTTCAATAGCATGAAAGTCAGCATGTTTACCATCTGTACCTGCTCTAGTATAGGTTAAAACACCCTTAATTGGAGACTGAGATTCTCCTTTCTTGGCAAGATCAGTAAAAACAACGCTACCTGTTAAATTTGGAATTGCATTTCCCATATATGGCTGAACTCCTGTAAGTGAAGTTCCTCCAAACTTATCTGTTCTAGAATCTTTATGAAAATAACTAAGTAGAGGCAGAATACGCTTGACTGAAGTTTGTATTGTTTCATCATAATAAACCATTGTTCTCTCATCCAAAGTCTGATTCTCAGAACAATGTCGTATAAAAGAAGTAGGTAAATCCCCTTCCCATCCTCGCCACCCAAAATTGATAACCCCATCTTGATTGGGAGTTAACCTCATAAAATGCATTTGAACAAGTTCTGTAACCGGTATAGGTTTATATTGAATAAATGAAAAAATAGACTCTACAATATCTTGTCCGACATTTCCGGCGTATTTGATATATTGATTATAAAACCTTTGAAATGAAATACCGGTTATATTACGAACACCTTTCGCAATTACTGTAAGTGTTTCTTGTATAGATAGAGGAAGTTCATTAAAGCGTGTAACGAATGGAGGATTATTTATGAATGTATTTTTACTTACATCGATTTCAATAATTTTACCTGCTATTTCTAAATCATCTTGGCTTAAATTGAACGGATCATAACCCGAGCCACCATCTCCATTTGTAAAAACAAGTTTCCCCGTCTCTGGAGAAAAGTTTAAAGTATTTACTCCATTATGATTAAAAAATGGGCGTTTTATATTAAGTAATGTTCTACGTTTTTGAGGGTGCCCGTTTGATTGTAAAATCCATTCTTCAATTGTATCGATATGATCATATTGCGTATCTCTATTTAGCCATTTTAAATTTAAAGTTTTCGGGTCACAAGGATTCGGTTTAAATTGTTCAGAAAGTGCACCTGGCCCTTGAGTTCCAGCGACGGAATAATGAAGATAAAATAAACCGTTTTGATAAAATTGTGGATGGAACGCAAGTCCAAGCAATCCTCGTTCATCATAACCGCTACTAGAAACACCTTCTTCAAATGTACCTAATTTAATAATTAGGTGACGAATATCTAAAAATGTCTTTATAACTCCGTCCCCTATGTAAAAAATCTCCCCTAATTGAGTTGCGATAAATAGTCTTTCGGTCGATTCACCTGGAAGTATTGTTGTTTTCAATACGGTTGGTAAATTTATATTATGAACAATGGGTCGTAAACTAACTTTAACTTTTGTCAATTAACTGTACACCCCTTTTTCTTCTTTTTATAGAAGAATATGATTAGAGTAGTTCTGTTAGTATCAAATAAGTCGTATTCCTTTTTATTACAATTTTGTATATAATATAATTATAAATAATCTGGGGGACGAACTATGATAATCGTACTACAAATCATCTTACCACTAATTTTCGCAGTCTATTTATTTACCCTCTATCGTAAAGGGATGTATGGATCAGCTTCATTCATTTTAGCAGTCATGATAGGAATTTTCGGTTTAGAGAATATCTTTCAATATGCTAGTCTAACAGATCATGCTATTTATCCATATTGGGGCAGTTTGAAGGCTGTTGTTATCGTTTTATCAGTCGTATTTCTATTTAAAAAAAGTGGTTTAACAGGAAAATATTGATTTTTAATGCGTTACATATTTTCTTGTTAAATTGCTTTTATTTTATAAAAGAAGAAATATTTATGTAAAAACACGAAGAGATGTGTTACATATGTCTATAAATATTATTTCAATAGTATCTATCATAATATGGATTGTGTTAATTACAGAACTTATAAAACCTTCAAAAGAACAGAATGGACGAAAAATAGTAACTTTAGTAACTGCTGGTTCCGCATCAACACTTATTTTGACGGTTTCATTTATTCAAAATATCCCGTTTTGGAATTGATAGTGATATAACTAACAAAAATATGTATAAATAAAAAGATTAGGATTCACTCCTAATCTTTTTATTTTTTGAGGTAACACCACATGCCCAGCAAGCTAAGGTCTTGGAGTAGCCCCTAAACAAAATTTGAAATTTTTCTAAAGTTATTTATGTGAATTTAACTCGTTTTCAGGAACATATGTGATCCTTTTACAATTTGAATTTCTTTTTAAGCTTCTTATATTTTCTATACGAACGTCTAACAATGTTTAACATAAAATACGGTACTTTAATAGGGAAAGGCAATTTATATATGAAAGGAAAATAAAAGGTGAAATATGCCTTTTCTAGGTCTCTCCACTTACTATCTTCTTTTGTTTTTAAGAAATCAGATACATCGACTACATATCCCCTTCCTTTTTCCATCATCACATTTTTCCCGTGAACATCACAAGGAGTTAATCCCTGTTCCCTCGCATACTCTAAAGCCTTATTGATATCAAGTATTACCTGCTTAGGAATTTTAATCCCCTTATGAATAGCATCGTATAAGGTAATTTCTTTTAAACGTTTCAATACTATGAAATTTTCTCCTTTATATATAAGCTTTGAATAAGAAGGATGATTTCCGATTCTTCGGTATACTTCTGACTCTTTTTCAATTCCTTCTCCTTCTCGCACGTAAACTTTCACTACCCAATCTTTGTATTCTTTGTGCATGAATACTGCGGCATAATTACCTGTTCCTAAACACTTCCAAAGTCTAGGAATATCTTTAACTACTACAGGCTCGAATTCATCCTCACTTCTGATACTTACCTCTTTTAATAATTCGTTATTTATCAATCCCACAAAACTATTTATACTCATCATTCCCACTCCGGTTTTGCTAAAAGGGGGCCCACCCACATTTTAACGAAAATATACACTAAGCGAATTTTAGCATAAAACGAGTCATCTTTCTTCCTAAAATAAAAAGCTAACTCGTTTTATTTGAACTGTTGAATACTTAATATTTATTCCGTTATTCATAGCCAAAAACCGTACGATATAAAAATATTTCTAACTATTTTCATTTTTTCAGAGGCAAGTGTATAGGGCTTTTCTTAGTACAAGTTCTGTTCGTTCATTACCCATGCCAAATCTATAAAACATTGTTTAGAAGTGTAGCAAGGGTTTGTTAATGGTTCAATTCTTCTTCCACAACTATTTTTGTTAGCAAAAACTTTTATTGTTTTAATAGTCTTTTGTTTAATTCCCACAATGCTGTTTTGTTGCTATCCCATTTCAAAAGCGTTACTGCTTCCTCAAAGCATAACCATTTATAATTAAAGTGTTCTTTAGATAATGATATGTTTTTTGTAGGGACTTTAACTCCAAAAGAAAATTCTTTTATTACATAAACCTCTTCTCCCCAAAGGAATCCTCCAACTACATCCTCTACTGGTAGTGAAGACACAGAATCTAATTGTATATATGGACATTCTCTTGTAATACCAGCCTCTTCAAACGCTTCCCGTTTTGCTGATTCAATAGGAATCTCACCGTCTTCTCCGCCACCAGCTATTCCTTGCCAATAACCATAATCACTTCGGTTAAAAATGGCATATTGAATAGAATCGGCAGTTTTTATATAAGGAAATATCAATACTTGATATGACGCCCTCATTACTTAACCTCCTCTCGAAAATAAGTTTTAAATCAATATGAATAAAGAGCCGCCATCACAATTCTACATTATTAATGCAGGTTTATAATGTCGGCCCTCTATTTTTAAATAATTTTATTTTTCATAAACAGGCTTACTCTTAACAGGGGAAAAACTGATTATTTCTTGTCGAATTTGTTTAGCATGGTTTTTCCTAAATGTTAGCAGTACCCTATATTATTCAATTGCGCCAGCAACATCATAATCATTTAAATCTAATTCAATCGTTTTTCCGAGCGCTAGTTTAGCAAGTTCCGCTCCTAGATATGGACCAGCTGTTAAACCCGAAGCCCCTAATCCATTCGCAACGAGAATTCCTTCAAAGTTAGGTAGCGGTCCGATAACAGGTAAGAATCCTGGTGTAAATGGTCTGAATCCAACTCTCGTTTCAAGCATTGTAGCATTTTCTAAGCCAGGCGCAACTGTTAATGCCTTATGGAATACTTCATGTAAACCACCTGCTGTTACACGATGATCAAAACCAGTATCATTCTCATGTGTTGCACCAATTACGACATGCCCATTGTCAAACGTTAAAATATATTGATCGTTCGGTGGCATAACAACTGGCATATTTTCTGTTGCTGTATTCTCGATTTGCAGATGAACAATTTGTCCTTTTTGGAATGTAACTAAGAAATTAATTCCTAATGGTTTCAAGATTTCATTCGCCCATGCGCCTGCAGTTACAATAACCTTTTCTGCTAAAATTGTTTCATCGTTTACTGTAACTCCCGTAATATGATTTCCTTCACGGACTAATATAGCATCGCCTTTTATGAAAGTTGCACCATGTTTTTTCGCAGCACTTATTAATGCATTGCGTAATAATCTCCCATTTACTCGTGCAGCACCACTAATATGAACAGAACTATATTCGTCTGATAATGCTGGGAATAATTTTTTTGTTTCTTCAGCTGATAAGCGAGTGATTTCACCAATCTCCGGGGCATCTTCACGTCGTTTATAAGCTCGCTCTTCCATTTGATCTAACTTTTTCTCGTCAGTATGTAAACTAATTGCACCTACACGATTATATCCTGTGTCAGTTTCACCGTCTTCTTCTAATTGCTGAATTAACGAAGAATAGTAACGTGCACCGCCTTTAACAATTTTATACCATGCTTTATTACGACGCTGTGATAACCATGGACATACAATTCCTGCTCCTGCATCAGTTGCTTGCCCTAATTGTTGGCGATCCACGATAGTAACATTCGCACCTGTCTTAGCAAGATGATAAGCAGTAGACGCTCCTAAAATTCCAGATCCAACTACAATATACGATTTCATTTCAAACACCTTTTCTCTTTTGCTAATTATATAAATATAAGAACATTCCTTAGTATAATGGAAGGAATGCTTTTTTCAATGTACTCATCACAATTAATTGTTGCAGCATTGTGACTTCCTTAATCATTTTTTTTTCTTCTTACGGAATAATTCAATTGTTTTATAGCCTTGTGAAAGGATTTCTATCATTTTCTCTAGACGTTTTTCACGAGTTTTTTCTTGTTTCACAGAAAAAAGATTACGTGCCCAATCTTTTTGGTATCCAGGCGTTAAACTTTGATAAAACTTAAGTTCATTCGGATGATTAGCTAGTAATGCTTCAACATCTTTAATTCGATCTGCATAATCGGCAACACATTGACTCATAGCAGATGTTTTCGTTATTTTTTTCTTTTCACGTTTTAAACCTACAACAGTAAAGACTTCATCCATACTTACCATTCGTGCAAATTTAATATCGCTTTCTCCCACATAACCATCTTCTCCAACGTTTAATGCCGGAAACATCTCATCACGGTGAATAAACGTACTATAACGAGCATTACCTTTTTTCGGATATGCGAAGAATAGGTAACCTTTTTCAATTAGTAATTCTTCATTACTAATAATAAAATTCGTTTGTTTCACCATTTCATCAAGCGTTTCTACAAATATAAAGATAGCATCGTGTTCTTTTGAGAATCCATTTTCTTTACCTGTAAAAATGTCATAATCACTTGGTTCGTTAATAACGACCATATTTGTATACTTATTAAGTTTCAATTTATCAATAACTGACATAATAATCTTCCTTTACATTCAAAATTCATTGTACATACTTTTTCGTACTGTTCTAGTGTATTATATGTATTAAGAAAATCAAACTTTAAATCGTGTTATTCTGCTGCAAAAGAACAGAATTCTTTAATAGATGGGGTGGTTTTATGCCATATGTAATCCGGGATGAAGGGCTAGTTTTACAAGGGGATGATGGAAAAGAACCAATTTTTCATACATATGAAGAAGCTGAGGAAACATTAAAAACATTAACTATACCGCAGTTTCCGAAACGTATTAGAAGAAAACCATTTACATCAAAAATAATAAAAATAGCCGCTTCTGAATAAGAACCGGCTATTTGTTTATTCATAACTTAATAGAAAATAAAGTATATAAAAACTCTCTATATTGATCTTCTGTAATTTCAAGCTTAGTTTTTTCCCCATGAATAATTTCAGTTAAACTTGTATTCGTTAATGAAATATGACCGGAGTTCGTCAACTTTACTGCAATTGGTCCTTTATTAAAAATAGACTTCTCATCTTCTATCACTCTTCTTTGAACATCGTTTACTACTATCTCATCAATATTATGTTTATAAAAAGCATGACAAACTTTCCATTCTCCATCAGTATCTATTCTTTCTAAAACATAATTTCCTTTACTCGTATCTTTTCGTCTCACCCGGTACGAACCATTTTTTGAAGAGACAGACTTACCAGTAAAAGGTACAGGAACAAGAGGTACTAACGAAGCTATACCTACATCAATTAAATACTGTACATTATCATAAGTTAAAATAATTGTTATATGGCCATCCTCAAGTGCCCATGCATTTATATCGTTTTTATAAACCGTACCTAATGCCAGTTGTACATCATAGCCACAGTCTCTTAAGAAATAGTAAAAAAGAGTATTTAATTCGTAGCAAAGTCCACCACGGGAACTAGTTAAAATTTTCTCTCGTAAGTTTTCCAGAGAGATTTGATTCGTATTTCGTGCTATAACATCTAAATTCTCAAATGGTATAGTATGCGCAAACGAAAAGAGTATGGTAGGTAATTCTTCAAACGTTACTTCATTACGTTTTTTAAGATTTAATCTTGTGAAAAGCTGATCTTGTAAACTTGTCATATTTAGCACCCCTTAAAAATTTATAAGTTTAAATAATATATGCTGATTGTAAATTTTAAGGGGCACTGTAACAACGTACATTTCATTAAACTGTACCGGTACAAAAATTACGATTCACATAGGAGGTGTCATTACACATGTTTTTTGTAATCACTTCTTTTTGTGGCAAACCAAAAGCTACGAATATAAATTTAATAGTTTATCTATAGGCAAACTATTACTATCACTTAAATCAACAAAATATTGAAGTTGCCATGCTTGGCTCTTTTTAGCTTGATTACTAACAGTGGTATCCCAAACAGGATAAATTCTCATTGCCATTTTCCCTGTTTGACTTTGTGTTCTCAATATTTTTTCTTTAAGAAGAATCTCTTTAGGAAAAATAAATTGCCCTAGTTTATTATCAGCAATACAAGTGATTACTAATAAATCAGGAGCAGCTTCATAAGAGAAAGCTCTATTTCGCATATTTTCATCTTTCGCCCAAAAAGAAACGAATTGACCAATTTTATTAGGTGTAACTTTTGATTTTCTAAAACGAATGGTTTTGTTATTTAAGTGGAATAAACATCCGGCATATTCTGCGTTTTGCTTTTCTTCTTTTAGATTCGTAATCATTAAGTTGTTAGGTTTGTAAACTATATTATTTAAATCTTGGATTATATTATTAAAATTGTTCAAAAAAACTCCCCCTTTATTCATCTCTTAGTTTACCACAAACATCAGTTCTTCTATATCGTATATAATTATGAACTAAGTGAAATGGGGGAATTTAGCAGGATATAATTATTACTTTAATGTACTTAGTTTTTTAATTGCTTGTTGTTCAGTTGCTAAGTAAAAAATGTCATTCCCTTTATTACATTCATAAATAAAATCCTTTAAGCTTTTACTAGTATACATAGAGAAATCTCCAACAATAGCAATCTTTACCTTGTAGTTTATAAACTTTTGAAGGATATCGCCCGCAAGCCGTGTTTTTAGATCAAAGAAATCTTCACTTATTAAAGATTTATGGATAATAATATGTTTCGCATCTACCTCATATTGAACTGTTGCCATAGTATCTAATGCAGACTGAACATCCGATATTAATACCTTATCGTTTCTAATGAGCGCAATATTGATTCCATCGATTACTACTTTCTTTATTTCCATAGTCCTCCCCCTTTATAATTTACACAGTATGAGTAAAATTGTTTTACAAGACTTCGTATTAATCATAGATTAAATTAGCCACAGCTATTAAAATCGCCTCTATTTTTTATTGTAAGTATATATTTTTTATTACTAATACGGTCAATGAAATTAATGATAGTTTCTCTTTTTTATATTATTTAATATATATATGCGGAATTACTTTTACTTGTTATAAAAATATTGTGGAGTAACATAACTTAACAAATTATCCAAAGTGTTAATCTCGGCATATGGTTGTATTTTGGTAGTATTATTGATTTTCTGAGGGTTAAACCACACCCCTTTTATATTTACATTTTGAGGACCAGCAATATCCTTTTCTAAGTCATCCCCAACAAATAAAGTATGTTCCGGTTGTAAATTTAGCTTATTTAATGCTAGTTCGAATATACGTTTATCAGGTTTACTAAATCCTACTTCTTCAGAAATAATGATTGTTTCAAAATACCTATTTAAATTCGTGTTAAATATTTTAGCTTTTTGCCTCTGAGTTAAGCCATTTGTTATAATTCCAACTTTACAGTGCTTCTTTATTTGATTTAAGAAATGAATAGTATTTTTGTCTATTGAAAAACATCTAGGGAAATTATTATTCCAAAAATCTTGGATGTAATTGCGTGGCAATCTATACCTTGGCGTGAATTCATCAAACAATGATTCTAAAACTGTCGTTTTATTACTTATGCCATATTCTCTTTTATCGTATTCTTTGAATTTCTGTAACATGTTGCTTTTAGCCGCACCATCTACATTTTCATAACACTTTTCTAAAACAATTAAAAATAATGCCTCTACTGCTTTATCCCTATCAAGTAATGTATCATCTAAATCAAACAGCATCGCTTTATAACCCATCAAATCATTTCACAACCTTTCTAGCATTATATAAATCTCTCCAAGTTTGTACCTTTAAACTTTTGGTTTAGCAAGAACATTATTATGTAGTGATTAACGATTAAATAGAAACTAGATGAAAGAAATCCAAAGTTCTTGGCACACACTCTAGTATTACGGTAGTTTCTTCTATATTGAAATTCCTTTTCCTCTTTTGGTAAAGAAGCAAAAGTGTATTTTCACAAATTTTAAGAAACTACATACAATTCACATTATTATACATTAGTTTTTCGTAAATATTAATCGTACACCAATTCATACAATAAGTTTTTTTAAGCAATTATTTCTCCATAAAAAAGTAATAAAGCTAATAATACTTTTTGGTAGTAAGCGTTCTATGAAGTTTACTACTGTATCTCCACATAAACTCCAGATTGTACGGCTATAATGACTACCAGAGGTGATATTATGAAAAACTATCATATCCTCGTGGTAGAGGACGATCAAGAAATTCAGGAATTAATTAAACAATTTTTAATGACACAGCATTATACAGTGGTAGTCGCTTCAGATGGACTAGAGGGTATGACACAATTTAATAAGCAATCCTTTGATTTAATTCTTCTAGATGTCATGATGCCCAATCTTAATGGATTTGAAGTTTCTAAAATGATTCGAAGTCAGTCAAACGTACCAATTATTATGCTAACTGCGTTGGAAGAAGAAGAAGATCAAATGAAAGGATTCGATCTTGGGATCGATGATTATATAACAAAACCCTTTTCATTTCATGTTTTGATTAGACGAGTCGAAGCTGTACTTAGAAGAAGTTATGATAAAAATGTAAATAATCATTTGATATTTAAAGAAGTTCGTATCGATGTGGATGCATATAGAGTCTATGTAAATGATGTTGAAATTATATTAACGACAAAAGAGTTTGAAATTCTACAACTACTATTTCAAAATGAGAGAAAAGTACTTACAAGAGAAAATATCGTAGAGAAAGTTTGGGGTTACGATTATTTTGGAGAAACACGAATAATTGATACACATATTAAAAACCTACGCAAAAAATTAGCTATCCCTTATATTAAAACAATAAAGGGTATTGGTTATAAAATTGATGAATAGTATTGTGAAACTCATGAAAATGAAGCAAATCACTTATAAACTCTTTATGACTACATCTCTCATTTTGTTATCCTTTGCAGTATTGATTTATTTAACTTTATACTTCTTTCTCCCTACATTTTATGAGCAATATAAAACAGATCAACTTCAAACAGGGATAAACGAAATCATTGATAAGTCTAAAAATCTTACGTTTCAAGATGCGATACCACTTTTTGATGAATACGCAAAAAAAAATAATGCGATGCTTTATCTTCAAAATAAAGAAGGAGTAATTATTTACTCTCCTTCGTTTTCTTTTATTCAAAGTGGTACGCAAAAAACAGTAGTTACTAAAGCAACACGATTCGAGAATGCAAGTACCCTTAGCAATTCATATAACGTTACGAAACCAATTCAATTCCAAGATGGTAGTTTAACGCTTATAGTCTTTGCTACATTTCAACCGATTGATGAAGCTTCACAGGTTTTAGTCCGCTTTCTCCCCTATATTAGTATCATTGTACTCGTAATTGGTATAGGGAGTGCTTATTTTTATTCCAGGTTTATTACAAAGCCACTTATTTATATTAATGAAGGTGCACAAAAGATGGCAAATTTAGATTTCTCCGAAAAAATTGAGGTTCGCTCTACAGATGAGTTAGGAGAATTGTCTAATAGTTTGAATGACATGTCTATTAACTTACAACAAGCTATGTTTGATTTAAAAAAAGCAAATGAACAATTAAAAAATGATATTGAAAAAGAAAGAGAAATAGAAACAAAACGCAGAGAGTTTTTTGCGATTGTAGCACATGAATTAAAGTCCCCTCTTACTGTAATGAAAGGCTACTTAGAAGGGATGATTTACAATATTGGCCCTTATCAAAATCGCGATCAATATTTAAAGAAAAATCATCAAATTATTGAAAGTATGGAACAATTAGTTCGTGAAATTTTAAGCGTATCGAAATTAGAACAACACACCTTCAAACTAAAAGTAGAGGAAGTTAATCCTTCAAAGTTAATAGGTACAATCACAAAAGATCTCGAATTTTTTGCTTCTCAAAAAAGCATCGAAATAATAAAAGAAATTGATTCTGACCTTTCTATTTATACAGATTGTGCTCTTTTAGAAAAAGCATGTAAAAATATTATTCACAATGCGGTTATGTATTCACCACATAATGAAAAAGTCTATATAAAGTTAAGTGAGGATTCGAAACAAGGTCAAATCGAAATGCAAATTATAAATACAGGTGTCAATATTAAAGACGAAGATTTACAACAAATTTTCAAACCATTTTATCGAATTGAAAAATCAAGAAATCGAAATACTGGAGGAAGTGGTTTGGGGTTATATATTGTTAAACAAATTCTTGAAACGCTAGATATAAAGTATTCAATAAAAAATATGGAACATAGTGTACAATTTCGCATGAGCATTCCATTATCTAAACACAAAAACAAACAAACTCTCCTTTAAATAGGACGAGTTTGTTTGTTTTTGTAGTAAATATAAACTTATTAACAGGTTTTTCACTTAATGGACAAATGCTGCTTCTTAAATGGCGATTATCATAAGTAGTGACAAACTGTATTCAATTTACATATTTATCTTCTACTATAACAGCAAAAAAACGAAATTCCGCATAGCGCAAATTAGATTCTCTTATTTGAGATGCATTTCATCTATGAAACTAAAAAGGAGGATGAAAAATGCATATTTGCCTCCATTTTTCAGATTAATTTGGAATTCTTTTATGATAAGCTATATGTAAAGATTAAACATAAAGGATGATTCGTATGCAAATAAGACCACAAGTAAGTGAATATAGCTCCTATTATGCAACGTATACCAACTTGGTATCAGACGGAAATATCATACATATTCTAGAACAACAAATGAAGGAAACGAATCTCTTATTAAAGGAAATTTCTGATAGTGAGGGACTTTTCCGGTATGCTCCTACTAAATGGAGTATAAAAGAAGTAATGGGTCATATAGCAGATACAGAACGGATTATGGCGTATCGATTGCTATCTATCGCTCGAGGCGAGACAGCAGAACTTCCAGGCTATAGTGATGATATGTATGTTCTTAGAGCTGCTTTTGATAAGCAATCTATGCAAAATCTTCTTGAGAATTTAATTGTTGTTCGCCAATCTACCCTGTGTTTACTTAGAAGCTTAGATAAAGAAGCTTGGTCACAAAGAGGAAATGCAAATAATTCTGAAGTTACAGTTCGTGCATTAGCATACATCATTGCTGGTCATGAGCTTCATCATCTTCAAATTATAAAAGAACGTTACCTTGGTTCTGATGTATATCCAGCAACTTAATATTTGAAGAAAAAGATTCCTATTTATGTAGGGCTCTTTTTCAGAATTTATAACGGATTAGCGCTTAGAACCATGGCAATTAAATGTCTTTATTTATAAAATTCACCACATAATATATATGTTATCCCCTCTTATTCTGTACATAATTTTCTTTAGGCTGATATACTATAAACACAATAGTTCTGGAAAGGTGATGATATTATGTATGAACAACAAAATAATAGAGATAGAGATCAAAAAATGATGTTTTCTATGCAAGGAGTTCCCACAAATAAAATTAACATGAATCAATTACCTAAATGGATTAGAATTTTTGGCTATTGCGCGTTTGGTTGGATGATAGTATTTAGTTTAATTATGATTGTAGGTTTAATTCTGCAATAACTATACAGATACATAGGGAAACGGGACAGCATTTAGATCATACATCTAGGTAATGTCCCGTTTCCCTATGTGTAATTATCCCATGATATAGGTAACCAATTATAATAAAAAGAACTTGTAGGATATTCTACAAGTTCTTTTTCAAATATTATTAAAACGGGAACGACAAACTATTTTAACATTCAGTACAGGGAGACCATTTTGATTATGGCTTGATTTTATTATAAATCAAATATAAGCTTTTGAAAGGTCTAGTTTTTGAAAAATATGTGAATTAAACAGCTACGATGTTTATATTAGATTTCATTTATGACTAACTTCTTCTTACTTAAATACACTGCACGATCTGATTTTTTAGCAACCTCCTGTGAGTGCGTCACAACAATAATGCATTTATTCTCTTTATGTGCAAGTTCTTGAAACAGTTCTATTATATCCATTGCGGTTTCCTCGTCGAGATTTCCTGTCGGCTCATCTGCAATTAGTAAATCAACATTACAAGATAGTGCTCGAGCGATTGCTACACGCTGTTGTTGCCCGCCACTTAGTTGCAGGACGTTTCGTTTCGCTTCAGCTTCTGAGAGTCCTACCCTCTCTAATAATTCTAATGCTCTTGCTGTTTTATTTTGCACTTTAACACCTGTAATTTCCATTGCTGTTAAGACATTTTGAAGAGCGGTCATATAGGTAATTAAGTTATAAGATTGGAAAATTACAGATACATTTTGATTACGGTATCGATCCAAACCAATTTTTCTAATATCTTTGCCATTATACAGTACATAACCATTTTTAGGGACATCCAGTCCACAACCTAAGCTCAGAGTTGTGGTTTTACCAGATCCAGATGGCCCTAAAATCGTGTAGAAATGTCCTTTTTGAAAAGAAAAGTTAACATTATCTAGTATCGCTACATTTTTCCCATTACTTTCATAATAATAATCCAAATTTTTAAACTGTAAAATCGTCTCCATATCGAGCCTCCTCATTCATCTTTTAAAAGAATTTGTTTTGGGTTTAAACGTAGAATAGATAATGCTGGAAGAAGCGTTGCTATTATAGCAATAGCTAGTCCAATTCCACCCATTTTTCCTACATCTTCTCCTGTTACACTTACATCAATTTTATCAATTGGATCTTCTTTTTGATTTTGTAGAGTACCACCGGGTCCAGCCATCATTACAGTACCATGTTGCGAAGTATCTGTTTCTTCGCTTGCAGTAGCAATTTCATTCGAAAGTAAATTATCCCCGATATATTGAGAAACTTTAGCTCCTGTTGTTATGGATAATCCAAATGCTAAAATAGCGACACACACTACTTCTACTACGAATTGCGCCATCAGTTTCCACTTTTTCTCTCCAATAGACAATAGAATTCCCATTTCTTTACGACGCCCTTTAATTGATAGCATAATGATTAATCCTAAAATGATCGCACCTGCAATCGATACAATATAAATAATCATTTGAGAAGTCGAAGAGATATTTTCGATAGGACCAATCATTTGCTTGTACAATGAATCATGCGCATCTAATTTATAATAATTAAAATCAATGTTAGATTTTTTTGCTTCTTTTTTAAATGCATCAATATATTGTGGATCATTCAAGAAATACACGACTTGACCACTACTTATACCTTGGTCTACTTCTAATTTTTTCATAGTTGAATGCGGCATATATAGTTTATTAGCTGGATCCATAATAGGAGGAGCCTGTTGACCCATTGCTTGCTCATTTGTTTCGTAAATGCCGATAATTTCAACCTCAAGAGTTTCCTTCTTATCCCCTGATTGTACTTTAACTTTGTCTCCTACTTTCAAATTGTTTAATTCCGCTAATCGTTTTTCCATTAAAGCTACATTCTGATCTTTCATTTGCTCTGTTATTGGTTTTCCATCAATGATTTTACTTTTTCCGTTTTTAAAGCTTTCTTGTAATGCAGTCTTGCGAACTCCCTCAATCATAAAAGAAGCATTCATATCTATTTCTGTACCAGAGCTTGAACCGCCTCGCGCAGCCGTCATTCCCACTTTACCTTTTCCTTCTTCTTCTCCTTCTGAAGCTCCTACTAGTTTAAGCCCATCAGAAATACCGAAAGTGTTAGCTATGTAATTATAATCTTTTACATACTTGGACTTCGCTAATTGATCTGTTTCTTTTGCATCGAGCTGCGGCGGATTTGGCATTTCTCCAGTTTCCTTAGCTTTTTGACCTATTTTGTCGAAATCAAGACCTAAAGTAACATCTGCACCAAGTTTTTTTCTTGCAGCATCCGCTGCTTTTTTTGATGCATTTTGGATTGTGAAACCTGAAAGAACCAAATTTGTAACAATCAGAAAAACTGCCATCAAAATTAATGATGTTCCTATCCTTTTTTTCATACTGAGAATTGCTCGTTTCATAAAATTCATTTTTCTTACCTCCTTGATAACTTGTATTCTATATAGGTTATCTAGAGTTTATATGGAGCTAATCGGTAGTTTAACTAGAGATATAAGGAGTTTATGTGTAGTTATTTACCTGTTCCAGAAAAGCTAGAACACAAATTCAAAAACACAGTCGTTTTTGAATTTCGGTAAGGAGTTAGTCAATTTAAGAGACTTATAGAAAAGAGAGGTTAAGCTTGATTTAATGTATGTAACATAAAAAATATATTTATTGTATAATTTCTATACAATAAATATAGAGAACCAATTTGTGAATATCTATATGGGAATTGTAAGTTGTTCTTCATAGAAATTACAGCTTTTAATAAGAAAAGAAGCAAGTTAACATTCTTTTATAAGGATAATAATATTAACTTACTTCTTAAATTTTAGTATAAATTATTTATTGTAAGCTTTATAATATAATATGAAAATTTATCACCTATTTTTATAATTCAAGCACCTACTATTAGGAAAAGAGAATATTTCCTAATTAATTTAAAACATAAATTTTGTCTATGTTTTAAACAATATGTATTTTGGAGGAGGTTAATTTGATTTTTTCAAAACTCATTGATCGGTACGCCTTATATGATTTACACAAAAAAAGAAGTGTAGCGTTTCAGTTTACTTCCCTTTCTAACACTTCATTAAATATAAAGAACATAGAATCTTTTTATAAAGTAAAACCATCACATTTTCATTTTGACATTAAGCATTCAAAGCAGGAAAATGAATACATGGTTGGGCAATTCAACTATAAAAGTTCGATTCAATCCGGTGATTCACACAACGACTCTGTAACTGGGGAATTATTCTTACATAAAAATGAAAATGCACCTCATGTTATCTTTGTCCACGGTTGGAGAATGGATTCTAACGAACGTGTGAAAAAAATATTCCACGATCATATGACCAGCCTGAAGTGGAGTATGTATTATTTCACTCTACCCTATCATTTTGAAAGAAAACCCGATCAATCCTTATTCAGTGGAGAGTATATGGTAAGTGCAAATATTGAACGAACATTACAAGCAACTAGACAAGCGGTAGCTGATTTACGAGCTTTGATTAAATGGATTAAAGCAAATAAAAAGGGGCCCCTGATTCTAATAGGAATTAGTTTAGGCGGATTTATTACTAACTTAACCTCTCTTGTTGAAGAAGAAATTGATGTGTTAGCATCCATTTTCTATGCAAATCGACTTTCTTATTCGATTTGGAATACAACTCCAGGTAAATTTATTAGAGAAGACTTGGAACATCATGGTGTTACGTATGATGATTTAATAGATTATTGGAAAATCACTGAACCGAGTCAAGCATTGCCAAAAGTAAAAAAAGAAAATATTTTATTAATTTCAGGTAAGCATGATCTATATGTGCATTCTGAGGATACAGACTACTTGTGGGAATCTTGGGAAAGACCTCCACGATATATTTATACATGCGGGCATGCCGGGATCGTTCTTAAACGTAAAAAAATTGCAACTGATACTATTGATTTTATTCAAAATCGATTGAACTCCCCACACTTATCCAATGTCATGCCTTAAATCGCGAGATTACTAAGTACAAAATCTTATACTTGTATTGTTATATTTTTTACTAGTCACCTTTGTAAATCTTAGCCCCAAGCCTTACACGATTGAAAATGAAATAAATAACTAAGGAACTAATTTACCATATGGAAAAACATTGCTCAGCATTTTCACCAGTGGTCCCTGTATATGCAATATTACATACAAAAATCTTTATGTATTACGTTATTAATTTAAAAATAAATTATTCATCCATTAATCTATACCATCCGTATTTACAGTTATGGATACCCTAATTACATATGAAAAAGAGAGAAGAACATTGGTTAATTCTTCTCTCTTTGTTTATTTTTAAGATAACCATCTATAAAATTTTGCTTTTCATAATTCTTCATGAGTCTAGAAAAGAATCTAATCCTTTTCTAGACTCAAAAAGAAATTTTTCTAATGTACATAATTACAACGACATTAAACCTCTTTGCTCTTAAATCCACTACTTGTATTATTGATTGCATGAAACTCCTTCTTGAGAAAGGTTTTAATTTCCGAATATTCTGTTGACCGTTATAACATATCCAATTTACAATTTAATTGTGGTGTTCTTTCACAATTAAACTACTTAGAATACACTTCATTTATTTGAAAACAATTACAAATAGAGGTGCTAAAATGAAAACTAGAGTAAATCCAGAATTATTACAAGGGTTAGAGATGTTTCCGGATCTCGATTTACGCCCAGAAAATTTGCAATCAATCAGAGAAGGAATAGCTCAAATGAGACCACCTACCGTTGTTGATGACTCTCTTTCTTTAACAGATAAAGTCATTGTTGGGCCTGATGATAATCCGTTACCATTACGAATTTATCGTCCAAAATCAAATCATGAATCTTTACCTGTCTTATTATGGATACATGGTGGAGGTTATATCTTAGGGTCTATAGATGATAACGATGATACTTGTATGAGGTTTGCAAAAGAAGCTAGCTGTGTGGTCGTGTCTGTAGACTACCGCTTAGCACCTGAACACCCTTACCCAGCACCAATTGAGGATTGTTATTCAGCTTTAAAATGGATTGCTGATAATGCAAAGTCATTAAACATTGATTCGAATCGAATTGGGGTTGCAGGAGTAAGCGCTGGCGGTGGACTAACAGCAGCATTATCATTATTAGCACGAGATCGAAAATATCCTTCAATTTGTTTACAAATGCCACTATATCCAATGATTGATGACAGAAATGATACACCTTCAGCGAATGAAATTAAAGAGGGATTTGTTTGGAACCAAAAGGCAAATGAAGCCGGCTGGAAAATGTATTTAGGAGAAATGTATGGAACGGATCAAATCCCTGCCTATGCAGCACCTTCTCGAGCTGAGGATTATAGTGACTTACCGTATACTTACACATTTGTTGGTCAATTAGATCCATTCCGCAGCGAAACATTAACCTATGTAAGCAAACTAGCACAAGCTGGTGTTGATGTGGAGTTTCATTTATATCCAAATGCCTATCACTGGTTTGAAGGGTTAAATCCAAATGCCGATGTATCTATTTATGCTGTGAACGAAATAGTACAAGCAATAAAGACTGGTTTCAAACGAGTATCCAAGGTTGAGGCTTAATCCCATTACAAGAGAAACACTTATAAATAGTATATATGTATTTATCATTTAAATATAATAGCCGATTCTAAATAAGAATCGGCTATTAATATGTAAAATCCGCCTAATATATCAAGGTTGAGAAACAGATATAAGATGTTTAGGCGATGTGTTTATTTCCTCTGCTAATGCTTTTATGTTCATCATGATTTGAAGTATTTCTTCTTTTGTTGTTCTTGGGTTGATAGAGCAAAGTCGAATTACTACTTTTTCTTTTAATTTAGTCGTACTTAGCATAGCAAATCCTCTTTGATTAATTTCTTCCACCAATTTTTTGTTTATTTCATGAATTGTATCTGTAGATGTTAGCTCACATGGAATATAACGAAAAGTAACAATTCCTAATTGGGCAGGTGTTACTACTTCCCAATCTTTTTCTTTCCTTAAAAACTCTTCAACTTGTTCAGCTAGCATAATGCCATGATCAATTGCCTCACGAAAAGCTGTAACTCCGAATGCTTTAAAAGAAAGCCATACCTTTAATGCTCTAAATCTACGAGAAAGTTCAATTCCACGCTCCCCAAAATTCACTTTTTCTTCTATATTAGTTTCTGTATCCTTAATATACTCTGGGATCATACGGAATGTTTCACTTAAATATTGGCTATTTCGAATAAGTACACAACCAACATCATAAGGCTGAAAAAGCCATTTATGCGGGTCTAACGTTAAAGAATCGGCACGATGAATTCCACTTAATAACTCCCTTCCTTTTTCACTGAGAATTGCTGCAGCCCCATAAGCCCCATCCACGTGTAGCCATATATCTTCATCACCACATACATCAGCCAATTCATCGAGGGAGTCCACCGCTCCGCAATTCGTTGTCCCTGCATTAGCAATAACACAGAATGGTTTTTTCCCTTTTAATCGATCTTCTTTTATTTGTTTTCTTAAAGTACTAACTGAAATTTTTAAGTCTTCATCTGTCTCAATTCGGCAAATTTGATGCTGTTTAAAACCTAATACTTTAAGTGCTCGATCTACAGAAAAATGAGTTTGGTTAGAAAAATAAACAATCGCATTTTCTATGTCATTATTCAGCTTGACCTGTCTCGCTACAGTAAGTGCAGTCAAATTAGCCATGGAACCACCACTGACAAATAATCCTTCAGCTGAATCAGGGAATCCTAGCATTGATTTTAACCAGTTAATTGTCGTTAATTCAATTTGTTCGGCACCTGCACCTACTATCCAAGCTGTAGGAAATACATTAAACCCACTTGCTAAAAAATCTGCTAATACACCAACATAATTATTAGGACCTGGCACAAAAGCCATAAAATGAGGATGATCCACATGAGTAATTTGATTAAACACATTGTTATTAAGAAAATGAAGTAATTCTTTTGGATTAGATCCGTTTTCCGGAATCGTTTCAATTAGCTTGTCTCTAAAAATATTACTATCAATCGTTTCTGAAACTGGTTTACTTTTTAAATGATTCATATGATCAACAATTAAGTCAACCGCTTGATATCCTAACTGACGCATTTCTTCGGCTGATAACTGTAATTTTTTTGTCATTTGATTTACTCCTATTCTATTTAAAAAGGCGAGTTTTTGCTCGCCTTTTCATTTTTTATAATTTGTAATCACAAATTGTTTGTATTGGATTTTGAAGAATCGTGTTGATTAACCCCTGGATGTGATTTAATATTTCCTGTATTTTCTCTGTTTCATATACCGTTTGATCATATCCAAACTTTATTGTAAGTCTTTCTTCAGGGAAGCACATAATTCCATACTTTACATGTGGCTCATCAACAACTTCGTAATCCGTGATAGCAAAATGTCTGTTTTCATTTGAAGAAAAGATTGCTGGATTAGTTGGATAGTTTTCAAAAACCCAAAGATGGTCAGTCAACTCAGTTTTTAATTCACTTTGCTTTTGTATATCAACAAATGAATAGTATGCATACTCATTACATTTCAATGTCTCTAGTTGTACCTTTTGCAGGAAGTCCACAAAAGATTGCGTTTCTGTCCATGCTAATCGGATAGGCAAAACATTTGTGAACAGACCGAACATATTTTCAATTCCTTCTACTTCGGGGGGTCTGACTGATACTAGGTTAGGCAATACTACTTCTCTCGTTCCGTTGAATTTGCCAAGCAATATTCCCCATACAGCTAGTAATGCCGTATTCATAGTTATATTATTTTTAGTTACAAATGTCTGTAACTGATCAGTCAAATCCTTGTCTAATGTTAAATCCATAAAAGTGAAGTTTAACCCTTCACTTTTAGATGGGACTTTCTTTTTAGGAATACTAATTTTCTGATTGTATCCTGATAAATAATCTCGCCAAAAATGACGTGCTTTCTCATGATCTTGTGCCAAAGTCCAATCTATAAATGTTTCAAAAGGTTTTACCATGGGTAACCCCGCCGTAGTTCCGGCATTTGTAGTTTCGTAGAGCTGGAATAATTCGTCTATCAAAATGCTGACGCTCCAACCATCACATAATAGATGATGGGAACTCCAAATTACTTTATGCTCGTTATTACCTAGTTGGAATATACAGAGACGTGTCATAAGTTCATCATTTTTAAATCCTCGACTTAAATTTTCATTCATCCACTGTTTTAGGAATTCTTGCTGTTCTTGTTTCGTCATCTCAATCAAGTTTTTTATTTCTGAATTTATTTGAACATCATATAGAACAGCTTGCCAAGGTTTTGCTTGTTCATCTTGCACAATTATTGTTCTTAAAGCATCATGACGATCAACTAATTGTTGGAAACACTGAATAAAGAGTTTAATATCCAGCTCCCCCTCAAGTGCCCAAATTGTTTGTTCAAAATATGCATTTGTATCAGGTTCATTCGTAGCATGCTCATAAATAACTTCCTGGAAAGGTGCTAACGGGTAAATACGTTCTATTTTTATATCCGGCATTTTTTCTTGTATTTTGTTAAGTGTATGTTGATTAAGTTGTTTATCTTTAACATTTAGTAATGTAGCTTTATTATCGTTCATTATGTTTACATCATTTGTTTGTGAACTTGAAAACTGGTCTAGCTTTTTAACAAATTGAACCATGTCCCTTAATATAGGAAATGAAAATATATTTTTTGGTTCAAGCTCGAATCCTTGTCGATACAGTCTGACGGACACTTGAATCGCTTTTATCGAATCTCCACCTAAGGCGAAGAAATGATCATTTACTCCAACTTGATCTATTTTGAGTACTTCTTGCCAAATACTAGTTAATATTTTTTCCATTTCAGTTTTTGGGGCAATAAATACTTCATTTTTTTGTTTCTCCGGAGTAGGGAGCGCTTTTCTATCTAATTTACCGTTTGGAGTCAGGGGTAATTGGTCCAAATAAACAAAATAAGAAGGAATCATATAATCTGGCAAGTGATCTTGCAAATGCTTTCGTAGTTCTGTTGTACTAATATTTTGCTCAGTTACCACATATGCAACTAAAAATTTTATTCCGTTCTCATCTGTTTGATCAATTACGACAGCATGTTCGACTTGTTTATAAGTTAGAAGACAATGAGAGATTTCTTCTAACTCTACTCGATATCCCTGAATTTTCACTTGGTAATCTTGGCGGCCTAAAAATTCAATATATCCCTCAGAATGCATTTTTCCACAATCCCCTGTTTTATATATAAGACCAAAATCAGGATGTGACACAAACGCTTCATTTGTTTTCTTTTCATCATTTAAATATCCTTTAGCAAGGCCCACTCCCCCGATATATAAATCTCCAATTACACCAACAGGGCACATTTTCTTTTCATAGTTCAACACATAATACGTTTGGTTTGCCAAGGGCATCCCGTATGGAATACTATTCCAATGTGATTCCACCTGTTTGACCGGATAATAAATTGACCAAATCGATGCTTCTGTTGCCCCTCCTAGTGAGGCTACTTCTGCAATCGGAAAATGTCGTTTTATTTTTTCTGGTAAAGAAAGCGGAATCCAATCTCCACTATGTAAAACTAAACGTAAAGAAGGATATTCAAAATGAGAACCTACTTGCTCCAATGCCAAATCCATGATTGCAGGCACTGTATTCCAAATTGTAATCCCTCTACGTTCGACAGTGCGGATTAATTCTTGCATGTCTCTCGGATCACGAATCATTACTAACATTGCACCTGTGCTTAAAGCTCCGAAAATATCGTATACAGATAGGTCAAAACACATGGAAGAGATACCAATAATACGATCATCTTCATTCACCTCATATTTTTGATTTATGTCTTGAATAGTATTTGTAACCGCTTGGTGAGTAATAATTACTCCTTTTGGTTTTCCTGTACTTCCTGAAGTATATATAATATAGGCAATATCTTCTGGACCAGCAATAGCGGGCATATCTTCTGTTGTATAAAATGACAAATGATTTTCTTCATAAAGACTAGGTTCTAATAAAAGCTTGCATGAGCTATTTTTTAAAATATATGTTTGGCGATCTAAAGGATGATCGGGATCAATCGGAACATAAGCGGCACCTGATTTTAAAATACCTAACATATTAACAATTGTGTCAACTCGCCTTTTTGCTAAAAGACCCACTTTGTCACCTAGACCAATACCTTGCTCTTTTAAGAAGTGGGCAATTTGATTAGAACGTTTATGAAGTTCCGAGTATGTTAACCATTCTTGTTCAAATACCACTGCTACTTCATCCGGTGTACGTTTTACTTGGTCTGTAAATAATTGATACAGAGTAGTTGAAGGTATTTTTTCTGTTGTTTCATTGTATTGCTTAATTAAAGTTTGATCCGATTCTTTCATCTGCAAAGATGTTATATCGCTTTGTTTCACCAATTGTTCCAATAAGTCAACAAATTGGGAAAACATTGCTTCTATTACATCAACATCAAACAACTCTTCAACATAGTTCCAGCTAATTAATAACTCTCCATTTTTTTCAATTACTACATTATCCAAATACACTTGTGGAGTCCGAGCATGAATATAGCGAAGAGAACCAAGTTGTTCCCAAGAGAAAGCACCTGCACCTGCTAACATCGAGGTGAAAACGATTGGCATAACTGCTTTTGGCGTCATTTGATGATATCGAGTAAAATCTCGAATAAAGTTAACTCCATCGTAATGACGATGTTCAAGGCCATCTAATAAAGTAGCTTGCGTTTCTTTTACTCTAGTAAAGAAAGTTTGCTCTGGTTTTACATCAACATCCAATAAAATAAGTGATGTGAAATCTCCAACAATCTGTTCTACTTCATCATGAACAGGATAACGGTTAAATACAGTCAAGTTAATTGCTAATCGACGTTGATTACTCCAATATGCCAACACATCACCATATATTGTACAAAGTAGAGCGGAAGGCGTTACCTCTTTCTCTTGTGCTAACTTTCGTAGCTTTGTCCATTTTTTATTATCCAGGATTTTTGTAAGTGATTGGAATTTAGGAGTAGCAATCTCTGCTGGATCCTTTTTTAACAGCAAAGAAGGTGCAAACGGAAAGTCAGGAAGCTTACTTGTCCAATAATCTTTTGCTGTTTTATATTCTTCGCTTTGTTCCATTTCATCATAGATAAACATATAATCTTGAAAATCAAAAGATAAAGATTCTAATTTTTGATTTGGTTTATAATAATAATGCAACAAATCCTGTCCAACAATGTTCATGCTTGCTCCGTCCATTAATAAAGCATCGTATCGAAAACATAATAAATACGTGTCTTCTTTTAAAAGAAAAGCTTTCAATTCAAACAAAGGCCATTGCCCCAAAGGGAATACATGGTTAGTCATTCGAGAACGCTCTTCTTGTAAGCGAGCATGTTGATTCCTATCATCTAAATCTATGAGACTCACTATTTCAATCTCGTAATCAGGAACGCTTTGTAATATTTGCTGTTTTCCCTCTGGTAAAATTACAGCTCGCAACATTGGATGACGATGAATTACCTTTTGAAAACTTTTTGAAAGACGATTGATATCCAAAGCTGTTTCATATTCAAAATATGTTTGAGGGGAAATACCACTTAATTCAAACTGTGAATTCCGTCCTATCATATACGCTGTCTGAACTTCTGTTAAGGAAAATGGCTTAGACAAATCTTTAACATGAGTTGGTCTACTTTCAAGGTTTTCCTCTTTATGCTCTAGCTTTACACAAGAACTCAGTTGAGCGATTGTGGGGTGCTTAAAAAAATCTGTTGTACTTATTTTTAAGCCGTCTTTTCTTAATAAATTAATTACCTGAAGTGCTTTAATAGATTCTCCTTTTAATGCAAAAAAATTATCATGAATACCGATTCCCTCGATCTCCATAACTTTTTCCCATGCACGCACTAATTTTTGTTCAATTTCATTGCGCGGAGCAACGTATGGAATTGATACATAATCCGTTTGTGTTATATCCAACAATCTTTTTCTATCCACTTTTCCATTTGGATTCAATGGAATCTCTTCTACCTGAATCATTTTTTCAGGAATCATAAACTCAGGTAATTTATCACTTAAATATTTTCTGATTTCATCAAAAGACACCTTGTTATCCGATACATAGTAGGCAGCTAATAATTTCCTATTTCCATACACTTGATCAACAACGATAGCCTGGTTTATTTCTGGATATTCCCTTAATTGAGTTTCGATTTCTCTTAATTCAATCCGATACCCCCGAATTTTCACTTGATGATCCATTCTACCTAAATATTCAAGTTCTCCATTAGGCAACCAACGAACGAGATCACCTGTATGATACATCATTTCCCCTGCCGCAAAAGGACTCGGTACAAACTTTTCATCTGTCAGTTTATTTTTACCAAGATACCCTCGTGCTACCGCTACGCCAGCAATGCAGAGTTCACCGGGAATTCCAAATGGTTTTAATTGGCCATACTTATTCAATATATAGGAATGATAATTCGGGTTAGGTTTGCCAATCGTAACTTCTTTGGAAGTGCTCAAGTCTTTTACTGTTGCGCAAATGGTTGTTTCTGTGGGACCATAAATATTTAAAATTGTTGCTTCACTGATACAACGAATTTTTTCAACCAAATCAATGGAAAATGATTCTCCTGCTAATAAAATAGATTTTAAATCTTTTAGAAAAATCGCCCCTTCTGGATCACTCAAAATCACTTCCATTCGCGATGGCGTTGATTCCCATAAATCCACCTTATGTTTTTTGACCAAATGAGCCAATTCTTTTGTTGCAAACTGGTCCTCTGTAGCAATTACTACTTTTGAACCTTGCGTTAAAGGAAGACATATTTCTAACAAGGAAATATCAAAAGATACACTAGCAAGAAACAAGAATGATTGATTAGCTTTTACTTTTTCTCTCATTACATTTAAAAAATGAACTAGCGATTTTTGTTCTATCATTACCCCTTTTGGATTTCCTGTCGATCCTGATGTGTAAATAACATAAGCTAAATCATTAGGATTATGTTCTCGTACTAAATTACTTTCTTCACCTTGAAAAAGATATTCTTTATCAAGATACAGTACTTCACCTGCAAATTGTGGCAATACTTCCTCTGTTCGCTTACTAAGTAAATATTTTGCTTGACTATCTTGTAACATATATTCAATTCGTTCAGTTGGGTAGTTAGGGTCGATTGGTAAATACGCTGCTCCTGCTTTTAAAATCCCCATCATACCAATAATCATTTCTAATGACCGATCTACCATAACGCCAATAATACTTTCTTTTGAAACACCTTTACTTTGAAGAATAGAAGCCAATTGATTCGCTTTCTTATTCAATTCTCTATATGTCAAAGATTGATCATTACAAACAACAGCAATTTGATCTGGAGTTTTTAATACTTGCGCTTCAAACAAATCTTGAAATGATTGAAACAAGTCTATGCCCGTTTGAAAAGTATTCAATCCTTCTAACAACTCTTTTTCTTCTTCTGCAATAATACAAATATCTTTCAATGCCAAATTCGGATTTTGTGAAACTTGCTTTAAAACATAACAATACGAATTGGCAAACTGTTGCAAAGAAGAGAATGAACGGGACTTGCAAGAAATTTGAAATTCAAATTCATTATGTATTTCATTCCATTTTCTTCGTATCCATAGGGCTAAATTATTCTCTGCGTATTCTTCTAGCGAATTTTCATTATGTAATCCTTCCATCCCGATTACAATTTGAAAAGGAGTTAAATTGTGTTTAACTAATAATTCAGAGAGCGGATACTCCTGATTTTCATACCCGAATAAAGTCGTTTGTTCAATCTCATTTACTAATTGTTTAAAGGTGTGATGCGGCTGGATTTCACTTCCTAAAGGAATCAACTTATTAAGATTCTCACTTTGTTCAAGATTCTTTTCAATTATAGGAATACCAATAGTAATTCTTTCTTGATCTGTATAATGTGCCAAACAAACCCTTAAAGCGGCTTGAAACCAGCTAAATAATAATAAATCTTGAGACTTACTTATTTTTTGTATACTTTTACTAAATTCTACATTCACTATGACTTGAACGTATTCACAAGGTGTTTCTTTATTTAGTTGGTAATCGTTATTAAATTTAAATACAGAAAAATCGAGAATCTCGGAAGATAATTGCTCCTTCCAAAACGCTTCTACTTCTTTATTTTCATGAATCGAACTTCGATCTTTAATGTGCATTTTTATCTTTATCCCCCTAATATTCATTTCTTCTACTCGTTAATTTTCAAGCCAACTTCAAGCCCATGAAGAAACACTTGATGATTATCCAAACATAAAAATTGCTGAATATCTTCAAATTTCATATGACCGACTGAACAAACCCCTAAATTTAATGTCTCAGCAACCATATTTAAGGTAGCAGTGATAATGCCTGACTCAATACAAGCAAATAAATATCCATCTGAACCGTATTTCGGGATGGAAGCGTTCGCATTATAAACCAAATAAACTGAGAAGGCAGATTGAGTAAATAAATCCTGATTAATTAACTCATGATCACTTTTGATTACTTGATCAATGTTGTTTACAATCACAAGACTATTTTTTGATGGGTTATAATAATAAAATCCAGCTTTCATATCCTCTATACGTTTTGGTTTTACATAAACAAAGATATCAATGGGATAGAGCCCGCCTGCACTTGCGTAATGATAGTATATTTTTTCTTCCCTAACCTGTTTTAGAGTTGATAAGAATCGGGAAAATTCCGAAAAACTAATATGTTTTTCCATATCAAATTGACGACAAGACCTACGTTCCTTGATTATAGTAGGTAGCTCATTTGTTGTTTCAAGTTGAATTTCGGTCGACCGTGCAGCAACGTGCGTGCGATTTAATTGTTTACTCATATACTTATCTAACTTTTCTTTAGAAAAGCGAATCTGGTTGCTATATGGATTTGAAAAAATCTTTTCTTGTGAAGAAAATACTTCTCTTGGGTGTAATATATTACTTACTAACACACGATTTTTTATCATGAGCTCTATGTTTTTTTGTGTCTCTTCTACATTTCCTAACGAAAAGCGCTCTACTAGTTCACTAATTTTCACACCTTTTTGAGCCATAAAATAAAAATCTGGAAACCACTCAGACAGAATACCTGTAAATCTCATTTCCCCTATCAAAACTTCATTATGCAACTTCTCCCAATGCTTAATCGGAGACCAGTAATAAATTTTCTCGCTCATATAACCCTCCATAAACATTTAACTTATTTTTGAAATGCAATTTTCTAATTTACAAAAATTTTTTCGGATTCTGCTCCTTGTCTCATAGTGATTATAAATACATGCACTTTAACGAAACTTGAAAATAATGAAATAACTTTTTCTTCATTAAAATTTTTTATTTCATCATAAAAAATGATTTCTTTTTGGATATTTCACATCCTTTCCCATAGTAATCCTATAAGGTATAAACCATTTGTAACATTGAGAATATTCATGTATTTCCAATGTGAAATTATTGTAATGGATTGGAGAGCGGTTGAATATAGTTATTAAATCAAATAATGTTGAGAAAGTTTTATTTATTATATCGATAAAATTTTATGATGTAATTTATTACAAATAGATTAAGAAAAGAGTTTTAAATTTTTCTTAATCAGTTAGTGTGAAAATATCACATACTATTACATACAATCGAGTTACTTACATTTCATATTCAAAATAGAGAAAAGACACCTTGAATGGTGTCTTTTCTCTATTTTAATTCCATATACTTTTTACGCCTTTGTTATTTTTAAACGATTTGTAGGAGTTAATACAACTCGAACATCTAGTTCGTTATATGTTCGAATATATAATAAACATTATATGAATTACGAATGTATTTCAGGTAATTTTATAAATAAACTCAAAGATATCTTCTCCTCCTACTGTCATAAAAGAAATAATCTATTGCTTATTTCTTTTATTAAATTGTAATATAATTACAGTATGTGAAATTATATTACATTAACTTTAAAAGCGAAGTGAGAATAATCTTCACTTCGCTTTTTTCATTTGCAATCCTTGTTAAATTTGCTCAATGCAGTATTTATTTCCACATTCTTCGCTTTTATTTAATCGGTTTCTCTGTTTTTAAGACAAATGAACTTAATGCAGGAACTTTAATTTTATTGTCATGGACAACATAAAGTAGTTTACTTCCCGCCTGCTTGCCATCTACTAGTACTTTCCAAGGCCCTTTCGATGGAAGTGTTATTTCAACAGCTTCTCTATTTGCATTGTGAGCCACTGTAAAGTATTCATGTTTATTCCCCTCTATTATATAAGCTACAGTATTTTTTGGAGCATCAATAAATGATACGTGTGTTTTTATTTGCTCTGCAGATGTCATTCGAAAAGCTGAGTACTTTTTGCGTAATTCTATTAAACCCTTCATATAATCTACTTCATTATTAAACGTTGCACGGCGCAGCCAATCCATCTGGTTAATTGAGTCTGGAGATTTGTAACTATTATGATCACCGTATTTCGTCCGCATAAACTCTTGCCCTGCATGTAAAAATGGAATTCCTTGTGATGTTAATAAAATCGAAGAAGACAATTTGTGCATTTGTGTTCGCACTTCATCGCTGTCACCTGGATTAGTTAACTCAAGTTTATCCCATAATGTATGATTGTCATGTGCTTCCACATAAGTTAGCACCTGCTCTGGATCTTGATAGGTAGACGAATTTGTATCGTAGTCAATACCTGCCGTAATACCTTTTTTAATACGATCTTCCATGTTTTCCTTTCCATTTATAAAACCATTTTCTTTTTCCTCAAATACACTACCTTTTAACCCATCACGTATATTATCGTTAAAATGAGCAATCCCTTTCATTTTCTCTGCATTTTTTTGATTTGCTTTCAGCTCAGCTGCAAGAGGTGTATTTAAATCCCATCCTTCTCCGTGTAGTATAATAGAAGGGTCAATTTGATTAACAGCTTTACGTATTTCATTCATCGTTTCATAATCATGAATACCCATTAAATCAAAACGGAATCCATCTAAATTGTATTCTTTTGCCCAATATGTGACGGAATCTATCATAAATTTCCTCATCATTTTTCTTTCTGAAGCAGTATCATTTCCTACTCCAGTTCCATTTGCAAATGTTCCATCTTCATTGTAACGATAATAATAACCTGGAACTAACTTATGGAAATTAGATTCAGCAGCGTTATACATATGGTTATATACTACATCCATCACCACTCGAAGATTATTATCATGTAGTGTTTGAACCATTTGCTTTAATTCAGTTATTCGCACAGTCGGCTCATAAGGATTTGTAGAATAGGAGCCTTCTGGAACATTGAAATTTTTAGGATCATATCCCCAGTTATATTGCGGTTCATTTAAAGTCTCTTCATTTACAGAAGCATAATCAAATATCGGTAAAAACTGAACGTGAGTAACACCAAGATCCTTTATATGATCAAGTCCTGTTTTTACACCTTCTGGCCCTTTTGTTCCTTTTTCTGTTACACCTAAATACTTCCCTTTCTGTTTAATACCACTTTCAGATTGAATGGAAAGATCGCGTACATGTAACTCATAAATAATAGCATCTTCCGGATTTTTAAATTTTGGCTTTTTGTTTGCTTTCCATTTTTTCGGATTTGTTTCTTCTAAATTAACGACTGCACCTTTATCCCCATTTACAGAAGCAGCACGCACATATGGATCAACCGCTTCAGTCCACTTATCACCAATTTTGACCTTATACGTATAAAAGAGCCCTTTTTGGTTCCCCTTTAGTTCTGCTGTCCAAGTTCCCTTTTCACCTTGTTGCATGTTTATTTCAGCACCTATTTTATCGTTCCAGTTTTTATATGTAACTAACTTCGCTTCGCTTGCAGTAGGAGCCCATAAACGAAACTTTGTATGTTGCGGAGTATATGTATTTCCTAAATCGTTACCACCATAATAAAATAAATTATCAAATTCTTCGCTACGAATGACTTTACCAATTTCAGTATTCGTATCAGCTAAGTTTTCTATTTTAACTTTGTATGTTTGTTTTAAATCAATTTTCTGTTCCGTAATTATTTTGACCTTATTAGTAATATCTCCACTGTTTATATCATAAGGAGTAATATTCTTAATTTTAATGCCTTCAATTTCAATTTTCTTTTCCTTAATATGAAACGGGACATTAGTCGTTACAGTAATTTCATGGAAACTATCAATAGTTGCTTTTTGAATTGAGAGATCCGATGATGGCTTAGAATTATATACTTTTTCATCACCCGAAAGAATCCATACTTCAGCACGACCGTCCTTTATATTTTCAATCCAACGATCCCCACCATCTTTTTCCCATTCATTTGTTCGAACTATAAATCCTACACGATTATAGTCACCGTCTGTTTTTATCTTAGCGTATTTTCCAAATTCATCTTCACCAGTAAATTCATAAGATGTACCATTTGCATTTTCTCCCCATAACCAAAGATTCCAGTCTTTTGTATTTCCAAGCTTTTCTTTGTAATGAATGATAATTTCAGTTGTTTTCGAATTTGAAACTGCCTTCACACTCTGAAAGGAGAAAACAGATGATAACATAACGATTAAAGTAAGTAATAAAACTGTTTTGTTAATTAATCTTTTTATAATTTGCACCACATACACCCTTTCTTCAAATATTACTAACGATTTATTATGCTTTCACTACATAACACTGCTTAAATTAATCTAGAAATCTCTTTTACTTCACCTCCATATTGGCTATTTTTACGTATGTATTTCAATGACCTTTTAATACGAAAACGTTTGCATTAGTACTTAAAAAAATAGATTTGTTTATGCCTTCATATGTTTGTAAATGCTAAAAGATCAGGGAAATCATTTTAAAGCAATCGTTTGTTATCGCTTTCATTTTATAGACTTTCTATCAAGAGGTCAATATATTATTAATTTTCTGTTTTTATATATTTTAAACCTTATTTATTTGTCACAACTTCTTACAGGTAAAGTGCCTCATTATTGCTTAGTCAGTTTATTTTCAATAATACATTGCTACGTAAAAAACAGCTAATATCCTTAAAATGACATTAGCTGTTTTTCATAATGTATTAATATATGAATGATAACTATATTTCTAAATTACTTAATTTTTGCTGCATCAAATGCTTTTTGAACTGCTTGAACTTCAGCTGTATTCGCACCATATTTATTAGTTGCCACTCGAATACATGCTGATCTCAATTCTTTGAAATTAGAAGTCATGTTTAACTCATCTGTATTTGCATAATAGAAAATATCAAACATTTTATCTTCACCAATTCCTTTAACAGTTACTCCGTTATGAGTTCCGCCTTTTGCAATCAGATACGCAACTTTATTAATAATACTTGAATTAAAATGAACACCGCCTTGATCCCATCCATTAAAATCGTTAAATTCACTGTAATCATCTGGATAAGGCACTCCAAGTGAAGATGGCACAGAAGCTGGGTTTTCCATATCACGGAAAACAGATCCCGTTTGTTCTCCCATTGTCCAGTTAAAGTTTCCATTATTTACGTATTTCTCAATAGATGTTCCCATAATATCAGATAGCGCCTCATTAATCGCACCGGATTCCCCGTAATATTCAAGATTAGATTCGCTAGAAGTAACAGCATGTGTAAATTCATGTCCAGCTACGTCATATGCTTTAACAATAGGATCGCCATATACAAGCATACTTCCATTATTAGCACTTAATGCATTCTGCCAATTTTTCGGATCATTCGTCTCTTCAGAATCCCAAGCGTGTACAACTGAAACTACCTTTTGTCCCTTATTATCAAAGCTATTACGCTTGTATTTATCTTTATAAAAATCAAATACTTTTGTTGCTAAGTAATGAGCACTTACTGCTTTTGGATCGTTAAATGTTGCCGAAGTACTTGTCGCTAATGTACCAGGATAATAGCTTTCTTCTTTAGTAATATCTCTGTAATTCACATCATATGTTTCAATGCCTTGCCCTCTTGTATAATCAGCAAGAGCATATTTGCCATTACTTTGTTTAGAGATACCAAATGAACGATTAATACCTAAATCATCTTTTCCTGTTCCCGTTAATGATGTAAGGCTGCTTTGTTTACTTTTCTTTAAGGCTCCAACTAGTTTTTCACTTGCTTTTAAGTTAGATTCTTTTACCATATTTTTTAACATATCACCATTTTGTGCATTTACTAAATAAGTACCAGAAACATAGTTTGGTGTTGCAGCTTCGAAGGTAACTTGGTATGCATTGCTAGCTTGTCCATTATTTTCATCAACAAAAATAACCTCTTTAACTTCTGGCTCAGAAATAAACTTGATATCGTTCCCGTATTTCGTATAAATATATTGTTTTGCTTCATCTTTTGATAGATTAATAGTTTTTTTCAATTCTTCTTGTTTTAAATTTTGCGCGCTATCGCCTGAAACACTTTTAATAACACCCTTATTATCTACGTGTGCAGTTAATTGATGTCCATATACTTCTTTTCCTTCGTATGTTTGCTGCATACGCACAAGTGTAGTTCCATCATACGAACCACGTTTTTGAAGGACTTTATAATCTACTCCTGCTTCTCCATTGACTTGTTTTTGGGACAGAGCTTGTTCTGTTTTCTCCTTAAGTGCATCCTTTACTACATTTTCTGGTGCCTTTTGTGACGGCTGTGTAAGTTCACCCGAACGGAACGATTCCTCCTGAATTTGAACTTGTAGTTGATCTGTTTCCTCTGCATGACCTACCCCATATGGTGCCACAGCTGTTAAAGCTAATCCTGTTGTTAATGCTACCTTAGTTAATGTCTTTTTGTTTTTCATTATTTCACCTCGTATAATTTTTGAAATAGAAAGCTTGTACAAAGTATACTGTCTATTAATGTCTAAAAAAAGAGAAAATACACAATTTATGTAACATTATGCAAAATTACATAAATTAAGGATGATGCTACAATTAAAGAACAACTCATATAAATGCATTAATTTCAATAAAAAAGAGCTCCCTAAGACGCTCATCCAATTGGTTAGTTATTAATTATCTATATTCATTCTAATAAAAGTATACTTATATCTAAATAACAACATAAAAACCCACTCTTAACTATTTTAAGAGTGGGTTTCATGCTATTAAAATAACAATTACTATAAGAAATTTTATAATTTATATTTTTTTAGTAATCCTACTAAGTTTTTTGTAAAATTCACCTTTTGTCTTTACATGATTAAACTGATTTGGATTAATATTTGCTTTTTGTGAGAGTAATATAATCTCTTCTTTTGAAATTGAGTCTTTCGTATTTATAGATGCTATATTTGTGTATTTTCCGTCTTCTGTTTTTGGAATTTCTAAAATCCCTTTATTCACAAGATCAACTACCGCCTTATGCTCTGAAGAATGTAAATCTACACCAGTAATTTTCCAATTACGCATAACTTTTGGCGTGTATACACCGTTCTTTACCTCTTTTAAATATGTAATAGCAAGGTTACGAATGGTCCCACCTGTTTCTCCAAATGCATTCTCTTGTTTAGATGACCAAATTTGTTCAAACTTACGCCCCTCTAAAGCTCCTCCTTTTGCCTGAAGAGCCTCCATTCTATATGCATTCATTCCCAGCGTCATAGCATCGCTCATTTTGATTGGTTTGTTTGTACGAATAGAGCGTAAATTTGTAATTCTACTTCCATATGGTTTTGTTAAGTCAATTTCGTATTTTACGCCTCCAAAGAAATCGTTCGTACTGTATTTAGAGGCACGGCGGGTTTTATCAAAGCTAACGGTTACATCTCCGGCACGAGATGAGTTAAAATATCCTGCTGCCCATTCCATATAGTCTTTTAAATCTTTTCCAGAAATCTTATATACTGTAATTTCTCCCAAGGCATATTGGTAATTGTACGCAATATCTTTTTTCTTAATAGGACCTATATCTAAACGGGCATAATCATTATCAATTTGATGGGCTACTACATCTGCTTTACTGTAGTAGAGCATGACTTCATGAAAGAAATCTGATAAAGGTGTTTCTTGAATCTGAACACTTGGAATACCCTTTATTTCATTTTCAGGAACAAGATTTCTACCCTTTAATTGAGCCACTACAACATTTGCATCTCCTCTCGCATATTCGTGAAAAGGTGTTAATGTTTCTTCAAGTGTAGGATCAGATAATATCGTTGTTCCATCAGCATTTTTTACAGGTATAGCGGTAGCAGTTTTATTTTTTAAAGCCAACTTCCCATCTTGCTTTGTAAAAGTAAGGTCAATACGTGAAATATGTGTTCCATATTTATCTGGTTCTGTAATAATTACGCCATTTACAACTTCTTTTTTTACAAGTTTATGCATGTGAGCCGCAAAAATAGCGCTTAGTTCCGGACAAGCATTTGCAATATCTTGAACACCAGTACCAGGGATACCATTCTCATTTTCTAATCCCATATGCATAACTCCTACCATTACATCTACTTTACCTTCTAATTCCTTAATTGCCTTTTTCGTCTCTTCTACCGGATTTTTCACCACTAAACCATTTAAGTGATCTGTCCCTTTTTCAAAATCACTAATCATTGGTGTATTCATACCAATAATCCCAACTTTAATTCCACCTTTTTCTACAATTGTATATGCAGGAAGAAAGCGCTCTCCATTTTCCTTATAAATATTTCCTGCTAACGTTTTCCCCTTATATTGCTCACTAACTTTTTTCAATGTATCTAATCCAAAGTTGAATTCATGATTTCCAAATGCCCAGGCGTCATATCCCATTGTATTCATCGCTACCATCATTGGCGATTGTGGCTTATCGTTGAATAATTCTACTGAGTTTCCTTGAATTGTATCCCCGGCATCTACTAATATGGTATTTGGATTTTCTTGACGGACCTTCTTTATAACCGTATAAAGCTGTGTCAAACTTCCACTCATATTTGCTCCATCAAGCGCATAATCCCAAGGCATAAATCTACCATGAATATCTGCAGTACCTAACAATGTGATATTAACTTCAGATTCCTCAGCCTTAGAGATAGGTGGTTTGACTATTACTGCTGTTCCAAGCAGTAATAGAATTACAAAGTAACATACAAAGTTCTTCCATTTCATTTTTTGCATAATAATAATATTTCTCCCCTTTTTGTAATTTCATAAAGTTGCTTGAACTTTAAAAATGTAACTTATTATTCAGGAAACTTCAACTACAAAAGATAATTTTGAAGGTGGTTCTGTTGCAAAAATAAAGAGAATAAATTGCATACATCCTCTAACAGAATTGTATTTTATCATTTCCTGACAGAATACCCCTTTCTTAAGAGTGTGAAGTGTACTTTCAAAATAAGGACATATCATTTATCATCATAAAAATCATCATTTCAATTTATTAAAACGGGCATATACAATATGTTATGATGATTAATTTTTTGAATTTCGTTACTGATTTATCTCCTTCTAAATAAAAACACTTTCAAAAAAATAACCCCGCTCTTCATTTAAGACGGGGGTTACACTTATACAGAAAATCGGATAGTTTCATATTTTCTTAAGCTTATTGGTTACTTTCAACTAATTTCATTCTATTTTTGGTTTCTTCTGAATCAATAAGAATCAACCGTTTTCCCTGTTTATAATACGTATCGATAATAAATAGGGAATAATTTTTACTTTTCAATTTCACAAAGCAATTTTATCTCTTTGATTTGTAACATATGACGCTGTTCATGCAAATAGATCAGTTCTATCCACTGATCAAGGGGCAATTCTCCAAGAGCTGGATGCATCACTGATTTTTTCGCTAATACAGACTCATCTTCTATTGTACTCAGGAAACGCATCAATTCTTTTCTTGATTTGCTTAGCATATTGAGCATTTGCTGCACTTCAAATGGTTCTATACTTGGTTCAATCATTTCTGGAGCTATAAACTTTTTCGTTCTATCTAATAAAATAGTGTGAATTTCTTTACGCTCATTTTGGGTACTATCTAACTTTTTTAATCCTGACGAAATAACTGTTATCACTCTCTCATCTAATAAAACTAAATGATGACAAACTTGTGCAATACTCCATTTATCCTTATCTGGTTTCCTATTAAATTGAGCATTACTCAACAAAGTAATTTCCTCAACTAATTGATTTCTCGTTTCATAAAACTTGTCATTTACAATTGTATCCATGTGGATTCTCCTTTCATTGCAGCCTACATACTTAAATTTCTACGCTAGAAATATTATCTTCGAAAAAAGATTTTCTTTCACTACTATTCCAATTTCATTTTAAAACCACAAATGAAGTTATTTGTTTTATATATATTTTTAATTGGCACAAATAAATCAACCTTTAACTTTCCTTCTAGATCTTCAGCAACATTATTTAAGCAAAACTCTAAATTATCTCTATCATAATCTGCATCATACTCACTATTTGGTAGCCACTCTGCATACATGTATTGATACGCTTCACTTAATTTATGAGGTTCATCATAGAACTGGAATAGACCATATGTACCTCCATCTAATCTTTTAAATTGCACAGTATGATACTTTTCTTTATCGAAGTTTTCAGGAATCGTAATACATGCATCATGCCGGCACTTATGACTTGCAACAAGTTCAGGATTATCCAATGATATTCCGATAAATGATTGCTCTGGTGGATACAGTTTATTTTCAATTGACCAATTCAGTAACTTTCCCCAGTGATCTTGCGGTTCAAAGTAGCTACCAGTTCGTCTTATATACGCTACTTCTAATGGTGGTAATTTTTTTATAACAACTTTCATTTATATCTTCTCCCCTATAAATATGTACACTGTTTAATTAGCTTTCTTTAACATTTATTCCTTCTTAAATAAAAAGAATTCTCTAATCATATAAAGTGAAACTTTAATCAGCGGGAGATGAATTTGAATTGAAATATAATTGATTACTATTACTACTAAAGTAGTATGTACTTTCATACTTTTATTTGATTTTACATTCTTTTTAAAAGGTGGAGGATTTTAATTGATTAAAGGAATATACGAAGCGCATTTACCAGTATAATGTCCTATCAATTTATCATTAAATAAATGTAAAAAATGACCCTATTTATTCATTTTTAATGCGTATGTATGTACATTTGTTAATTTATTCGATATATTATGGGTATTGAATGATTACGTGAAGTGTATAGGTCGCTTATATAACACCTTATATTTTTATATCCGTGAAAACTACAAAGTGTATGAAAATCCATTTGTCAAATGAGTTTAGTGCGGAAGGAGGTTTGTGGTTACTTCATAGGGTATAATAATCAGTTTTTTACTGATAAAAATATAGGAGGCGACATAATGTTTCGTACGATTTCAAATTTCATGAGAGTAGCTGAGATAAGAAGGAAAATCCTTTTTACACTAGCGATGTTAATCGTTTTTCGAATTGGCACGTTTATTCCAGTTCCTCATACTAACGCAGAGGTATTAAAAGTACAAGATCAAGCTAACGTTCTAGGTATGTTAAACGTATTTGGCGGAGGAGCATTGCAACACTTCTCAATCTTTGCTGTAGGTATTACACCATATATTACAGCTTCCATCATAGTACAGTTACTACAAATGGATGTTATACCTAAATTTTCGGAATGGGCAAAGCAAGGAGAAATGGGCCGTAAGAAATCAGCTCAATTCACTCGATACTTTACAATCATTCTCGCATTCATACAGGCCATCGGAATGTCTTATGGCTTTAATAATATAGCAGGTGGACAATTAATAACAGATCAAAGCTGGACTACATACTTATTTATTGCGACAGTTTTAACTGCAGGTACTGCATTTTTACTTTGGTTAGGCGAACAAATTACCGCTAACGGAGTTGGTAATGGTATTTCGATGATTATCTTCGCAGGTCTTGTTGCTGCGATTCCAAATGTTGCAAATCAAATTTATTTACAACAATTCCAAAATGCTGGCGATCAGCTATTTATGCACATAATAAAAATTGTTTTAATTGGACTGGTAATTTTAGCGATAGTTGTTGGTGTTATTTACATTCAACAAGCTGTACGTAAAATAACGATCCAATATGCAAAAGCTGTTTCAGGAAACAATCAATATCAAGGAGCAAAAAACACTCATTTACCGCTTAAAGTAAATAGTGCTGGTGTTATACCAGTTATCTTTGCTTCTGCATTTTTAATGACGCCGCGTACAATTGCGCAGCTCTTCCCTGATTCAAGCGTATCAAAATGGTTAGTTGCAAATCTTGATTTCGCACATCCAATTGGAATGACACTTTATGTCGGTCTTATCGTTGCTTTCACATACTTCTACGCATTTATTCAAGTAAATCCTGAACAAATGGCTGAGAATTTGAAAAAGCAAAATGGATATGTTCCTGGTATTCGTCCTGGTAAAGCAACTGAACAATATGTAACTAAAATTCTATACCGTCTAACATTTATCGGTGCAATTTTCTTAGGTGCTATTTCTATATTACCGCTCGTATTCACGAAAATTGCTACGTTACCACCTTCTGCTCAAATTGGTGGTACAAGCTTACTTATCATTGTCGGTGTAGCACTAGAAACTATGAAGACGTTAGAAAGCCAGCTTGTAAAACGTCATTATAAAGGCTTTATTAAAAAAGTGAATTAATTATCAAAAACACAGTTGGTTATTTTTCCAACTGTGTTTTTGATTTTATCAGTCCTGTAATATACAGGGCTATTGCTTTATTAAACTACATCTCCTTCTCTAATAACCGCCCTTTTTTGAAATAAGTCCGTAGTGTTGAACGATTGGCCAAAAATACACCAATCAATATAAGACAAGCCCCCATTCCCATTGTAGGATTTAAAGGTTCTCCTAAAATGATATATCCCACAATTATTGCAATTAATGGTGATACATATAACCATGTCGATGGAAATACTGGATTTGTTTTTGATAAGAGCCAGTAATATAATCCGTGTCCACCAATCGATCCGATAAATATGAGATATAAAATAGGCCATTGCACACTCCATGAAGTTAATACGGTTACATTTGGTTGTTCTACAATAATAGATGCGATTAGTAGTAAAATCCCTCCATAAAACATTTGAATACCGTTAATAAGAAATGGTGATACATTTGATAAATCTGACAGTATTTCTTTCGAACGAATAGAGCCTATTCCGTAAAATAACTCCCCTATAACTAAAACAATACAAGCAATACTCCATATGAAACTTACTTGTTGATGCATTCCTGGTAAAGAAACAAATATAACACCTATTAGTGCAATAACTAAAGCAACGAGTTGTTCCTTTTGTAATTTCTCCCTATTCCTCTTTGCTTGTATTAATAAAATCATCATTGGCCCCGTAGCAGAAAGAACAGCAGCTAATCCCGAAGAAATATATTGTTCTGACCAATATAAACTTGCGAATGTCATAAATGTTAAACAAAATCCAGCATACATAATGCGTTTTGAAAATATATGTGGCATAATTTCTTTTCGCTTTAATTTAAAAATAATCATAAGGATTATGCCCGCTAAAAAGAAGCGAATTCCTGCTGAAAACAACGGTGGCGCCCCTGCTTCAATTCCAATTTTTATCGTTAAAAATGTTGTCCCGAAAATAATACATACTAAAATGTAATTAAAAATGACCATTTTGCTTCCTCCTTTTTACTCTTAGAATGAGTATAGAGGCTATGGTGTATAACAGTGTATCGGTACATATAACAGTTACTTCAAGTTGTAGTTGATTCCCTATATATTTTTCGCTTTAATTAAGTTAAAAAGAAAAATAGGTGAACCTATGAAAATTGTATTGCGTAAAGAAACAAACATACCGTATTACAAGCAAATATATATGCAAATTGTTGACAGAATACAAAGTGGTATGCTTTCACATGGTGAATCTCTTCCTTCTTTACGTTGTATGGCCACAGATTTACAAATCAATGTATTAACAGTTCGTAAAGCGTATAAACAGTTAGAAACGAAAGGGTATATACGCATCGAACAAGGAAAAGGTGCTTACATATATAAACGGGTAAAGAAAGATTTCAAACCAATTCCGTATAAATGGCAACAAACGAAAACGATTAATGTTATGCGTTCTCAATATGCAATGAATAAGCACCGTAAATATTATAATTTTTCACAAGCAATTCTGTATCCTCGTCTGTTACCAAATCCATTTTTGGCAGATGAAATGCATAAATTGCTGGATAAAAATCCGATGTTGTTAGCAACTTATGGGCCAGTTCAAGGCGATTATGAATTGCGAGTTGAAATAGCAAATTACTTACATGAACACCAGAAATTAGTGACAGACCCATCTCAATTATTAATTACAAGCGGCGCACAACAAGGAATTGATTTAATTGCTCAAACATTATTAAAACCTGGAGATATTGTATTGGTAGAAAGTCCATGTTACAGTGCTGCGCTTGATATTTTCATCAATAAAGGTGTTCAAATCATTCCCGTTTCTCTTGATAATCATGGAGTTCGCTCCGACTTAATTGATGATATTTGTCAAAGTAAAAATCCCGTTTTATTGTATACGAATCCCACCTTCCAGAATCCGACAGGTACAGTAATGAGTAAAGAACGAAGAATGGAACTTATAGAACTATCGGAGCTATATCAATTTTTTATTATTGAAGATGATTCTTTCGGAGAAATATATTTTGAGGATGCTATAATCCCGCCCCCAATCAAAAGTTTTGATAAGGATGGCCACGTAATATATATAAAAGGATTTAGTAAAACGTTAGCACCAGGACTGCGTATTGCAGCACTTATTGCCGATGGTCCTATTTTTGAATGGCTATATGCAGTAAAAGGTTCAATGGATATCGGTAGTCCTTTATTAACACAAAAGGCACTTCTACCGTTTTTACGTGCAGAACGTATGAAAAACCATTTAGAAAAATTACGTACAGCTTTACAAATGAGACGTGATTTAACAATTGATATATTATCGCCATTAAAAGAACTACACTTTGAAATACCAAATGGAGGTTTTAATTTATGGGTGACACTACCTGATTCGATAGATCCCTTTACCTTATTACAAAAAGCAAATGAAGTAGATGTCTCTTTTTTACCAGGAACAGCTTGTCTATTAAACTACGAAACAAATGATAACCAATTAAGAATTAGCTATTCAATGTTAAACGAGAAAGATATGGAAATTGGATTAGAGAAATTACATGATACAATACGAAAAAGTATTTGTTAGAAGCAATATCACATTAGCCAACAATAAATAATACCCGCAAATGAAAATGTATAGTATGGGATATTATCTATTGTTGAGCTTTTTCGTTATTCTTAACAACCGGTTTTAAAACTTGTCTTTCTTTTAATTCTTCAACACTGCCATATCGATCAATAACGATTGCTTTCATTTTCTCTCCTCCTTGCTGTTTATTTTAATAACATACAATTATTTCTCAAAATTTTTTGCCTTGAATTACCATATACTTATTTTTGGGGGTAATTATGCAAAAAGTATTATAAAGTGAAACTTTAATCATTCCTCACCAATCGGGCTCTTACTGCCCGGCAAATAGCGGGATGAATTTCAAAAAGAATCTTACACACATCTTAGAATTATTCAAAACTGTATTATTAATTAAATTCAAAAGAAATGGGGCTAACTTTATGAGTGAAAAGATATTTAAAATAAACGGTATTGATATATGTACAGAAAGCTTCGGTAACTCTAATGATCCCGCTATTTTATTAATTATGGGAGCTACTTGTTCAATGATATATTGGGATGAAGAATTTTGTGAACAGTTGGCGAACACAGGAAAATTTGTTATTCGCTTTGATAATCGCGATGTTGGACGCTCTGTTACATATGAACCTAGAACTTCCAATTATACAGTAACAGATATGGCTGAAGATGCAATTGGAGTACTAGATGCTTATCATATTAATAAAGCTCACCTATTTGGTATGTCATTAGGTGGTATGATTGCTCAAATTGCTGCTGTAAAACATCCCGAAAGAATTTTGACGCTGACTTTACTAGCGACTAGTGTAATAGGATCTGATGACAATACTCGCGATTTACCTCCAATGGATGAAAGGATTTTAACACATCATGTAAATGGCACAAGTATAGATTGGGCAAATAAAAATGATGTGGCAGAGTATTTAGTTTCAGGATCTCGTCTATTATGTGGATCAGAACGAATATTTGATGAAAATAGAGTTTATAAACAAGTAAAACAAGAAATAGAACGCGCAAACAATTTATTAAGTATGTTTAATCACGCTTTACTTCAAGGTGATGATGCATATGAAGGTGTACTTCAATCCATACAAGCACCTACATTAGTTATTCACGGAACAGACGATACAGCACTACCATTTGAACATGGCCTCGCACTAATTGATGAAATTCCAAACTCAGTACTATTAACCCTTAAAGGGGCAGGCCATGAAAACCATCCAGATGACTGGGAAAGCATAATTAACGCTGTTTCTAAACATACATCTAAAATTTAGATAAATAACTAATGGAAGGGGGCACAAATTGTGCCCCCTTCTAGTTACAAACAAAAACCCATCACTGTATTCGTATGTATAGTGATGGGGACTTTGTATATTTTTCTATGTTTAAAAAAATGGACAATCTAATTGATCAACAGATTCCCATAATTTTTTTTTTGCATTTTCGGTGGATGTATTTGTGTCTAGTGTCATGTTTTTAAAAGGGTTTACTTCGACTTTTAATAAGGATGAAGGCTCCACATATAATGAGAAAACATGGCTGCTTGGTAAAGCTTTTGAAACGTCAATATCTCCAACTTGTTTAAATAGTTGCTGCGCAGCAAAAAAGAAGAAATTAGTTGGATTTGATTGTTTATTCAGCCACGCAAGCATTTCAGGTGATACCGATTTATGAATATTGATTTTTACTCGATCACCACGTTTATATCGCCTAGATCGCATACTTCCACCAACTAACTTATCGTTAAGTTTGTAAATCCTAACTCTTTTTGCTTATGCTCTCTATATTTTGGCGAACAAGTATAGACTAATAATCCTCGTGCATTTGTAAATAACGGATTATCTACAAAGATTACATTTTTGAGTCGTCCTTTTTGCTTTAAAATCATTTTTAAACTGTTTTTAATAATTACTGCACCCCCGCCATAAATAAACACGTATGGATCGTCTTTCATATCATCAATTTTATTTATAATATCTGTTGCAACACGTGCTGCTAAACCTAATAGCGCTGGCTGTGATTCCTCAACTAATAAGGTATTTCTCGGATGCTTATCATTTAAATAAATTTGATTGAATTCTGTAATACTATCAATCGTTTTAGTTGGATACTTCCGGTTCCATCTCGTAATGATTTGTAGTAACGTCTCTTTTACACCATAAGATAAACCTTTACTTAGTTGCGGACGGAAATTCACCCCTAATGAAACGACTTCTTCTGTCGTCCCTGCACCAATATCAAAAGAGAGTAGAGTTTTATCTACAAAATCAATTTCAGAAACTTGATTTTGCTCACATTCTATTTTATGTTTCACAACATTTCCTTCTTCATCGTATACAATGCCCCACGTACCAGAAGCGCCCTCAGGCAGGCATTTACAATACTCAATTGAAACATTAATTGTCACATCGCGTCCGTTCGGATAATGGAAAATAACCTTATGATTTCCCATATAACGTTTTGCATTTTCAGCAGCTATTTCTTGTGTAATAAGCTGCATAGGAAGAGCGACAGATAAATCATAACGAATATTAATATGGCTAGAAGTTGGACTTTGACGCATAGCGCTTACCGCCAAACCTGATAGTATTGTAATAACCATTAACTCATCCGTTGACTTATTCGATTTCTTCTCTACCTCAGTACCTTTTAATTGATCTTGAATAACTTTTTCTCCAACGATGTATCGTACATTATTTAGCATTAACGATGGCGAACTTATAGTCACATCAATGTGGTTTTCTAATTCAGATAATGAAACATCTACCTCATCTAAGAGTCCTGTAGGCTCACCTATATATAAAGAATAAATACTCGGAATAAAAATAGGGTCTTGCCCTTTCACCATTAACTTCAAACCGTTGTTTCCTGCATCTGCACCAGCTTTTAAAAGTATAGACATAACTACCCCCTAAATTAATCTGACATCCCTTCCAAATATATGCGAGCCCATTCTTTTACATTCAAATGTATTGTAATTTTTTGATTATCATAAAACCAAAATATTGCATACTTACATATTTCGTGTAAAAAGTATTTGACATGATGATTTTCCAATTTTATACTTATATTTGTAAAAAGTTTTTTACAATCGAGGGGGCAATTATTTATTGAATACTAAAAAAACTATTTTTATAATCATTGTTTTAGCATTAATTGCAATACTAGTACATGGCACATATAAATACATAACTGAAGGTTCTATTTTAGGTGGTACGATTTTTGCTATTTCGTTAATACTTAGTAATTTAATTAATCACATTACTTGGGGAGATCCCCACGGTGTGTCAGAAGAAAGTCAAGATGAGATGGGACAACAAATTACATATAAAAGCTTTAAAATTGCGTATTTTGTACTTGTAGTTGTAATGTTCCTTTTATTAATCTTCTCCGAAGGATTTTCTATGGGGGCTAATTTAGATGGAGTAAAAAACCTCCCTCTGTTCATCGCAATTTGCTCTTCATTCTTTATTTATCCTATTGTCGAACTCATAGTTGCAAAACAATATAAGTAAAAAGATGAGGTTTTCTACATGTAGAAAACCTCATCTTTTTATATTTACATACTCTCTACAATTGCTTTTAATTTATTCACAGTCCGCCAATTCCTAACTGTAGCTGGTGTATGTGACTTCTGAAACTGGTTCATTAATTTAGAATTTCGAATGCTATTTTTGAAAAATAAATAAACGACCTTCTCATCTATATAGCAATCTTCAAGTTCACTTTTAAATGTAAGCAATTGACTACTCTCTTCTTCAGAAAGTACATTAGCTAAAAAAGCAATATGAACACTTTCTCCTTCTAACAATGAATGAACTTCATATGGACATTGTTTAATAATATTTATAAATTCATCATGTGTTCTTAGCATGACTGGAACATCGAAATCAAATTCTTTTTTTATTTCAGATTGTATTCGGTCCTTTAGAAAGTTTATACCTTCCTCAGATTCGAACACAATATTACCACTTTGTATATATGTTTTCACTTGTTTTAACCCTATTGATTCAAACACTCGTTTTAAATCAGCCATTTTGATTACTTTATGGCCACCGACATTGATTCCTCTTAGTAATGCAATATAAAGTGTCATATTATCCCCCCCACAGTAAAATGAACTTATCAATTGAATCGGTTTTCCCACTCATATTTCTCGGATATTTGTTTTAATTCTTCTAACATATCATGAATAGATAATACCTCAAATAAAATAATAGATTCACTTGAAAAATGGTGATGATAATGATTTGGTTTATAATCTTTTAAATCATTTTTATAACTCCAAGTTGGGATGTTAAAAAAATCACAAACTAACACTGTAAGAAAAACTGCAATCCCAGTTTTAATCACTCTTCCTCCAACGATATTCCATTTTCTATCTTGATTCATTTTTTATATCCTTCATTCCTGTTTCATTTTATATACATATATTATATATTGTTAAAATAAAAAAACCTACTACTTGAATATTCAAGAGTAAGTTTTCTATTTCATTATAGGTAAATGCATTATTATTTGTTGGCCAATTGGCCCCATTCTTCTAAAACCTTTATCTTGGAAACCAACTTTTGCATATAAATTTTGTGCAGGAATATTTCTTTCATTCACAGCAAGTACAACTTCATTTTTTATTGGAAAATAACGTTTTACAAACTCTTGTAATAGTGACAGTGATTTTTTAGCATATCCCTTCCCTTGTCTATTGTGATTTATAGAAAATGAAGTTAAAAGTAAAGCACCCTCATTATCTGTGAACTCCTTTACTCTATCTCCCGTTTCCAATGCGAAAAGACCCACCGGTACCCCATTGCGATCTAAAATAACAATCACATTTTTTGTATGATCACTTTTTGCTTTCTCCAGTAATGCGCTTGGATCTGATGTAAACTGAACTTGTTCACTTGGTAAAGTAAATGTTTGTATAACTTCTTTATATTTCTCCTTATACGGAGCTAATTGAATTTCCCCTGTGTGTATGTTCATGCTAAACTCTCCCATTTTTTAGCTTATTAACTTATACCTTGCTGTGCTTTTGAATGCACTCTTCCATCTAAAAAGGTAATTTCAACAAATGAATTTGGATCGTTCCCTTTCCAAGCAAAAATTTGTTTAATTTGTGTAGAATGCTCTACCCCTTCTTCTATAAGTAAATCTCCTTCAAAACCAATTAAATCTTTCACTTCTGTATAAGTCATTCCTTCATTTATACTCGAGAAATGATTTATATTGATAGACTCTTTCTGTTGCCTTTCCATCACAGTAGAAGAAGTTGCTGTTTGATTTTTCACTTCTTTTCTCTTTTCACACGCTGTCATACTGAAACCTAAGCATAAACTAAACAATATACATGCGCTTTTTTTCATCATAACAGTTGTCCCTCCCATCATAATTAAACCATATATTCCCTTAAAAATAAACTGAATATTTAATATTATACTTAAAAACCTCGCACAATTAAGTACGAGGCTAATTTCATTTATTCAAATGATTATTTGATTGATCATCCTGTTCTTTTCTTAACTCTTGTTCTTCATCTTTTGGTAATTGTTTATCATTATCTTTAATTGGATTCGTTTCTCGATTTTCAATCATATCATTTGGAACTTGTGGCATTACTCGTCCCACAATAGCCGCTAATTCATCTAGTATACCTTCACCTGTTTTTCCTTTTTTAATTTGCTTTCCGATTTGTTTGAGGCGTTCATACGTATCAACATCTGCTACAACGACTGCATTAGCACCGTCAGGGTCATTTTTTAAACTTTCTGCAACAGAATATTTAATTGATTCAACTCGAGTTCGATCAAGTTTTGCTTTTACATCAATACCTACAATAGCATATTTTCCAACAACGACCGCTGTTGCATCATTCACACCTGGCACACTTGCTGCTAAAGATGCTAAATGATCTGCTGCTTTTTCATTTGGCTTATTTGATTTATTCGTATAATTAACATTTTTCATTGAAACATTTTTTTGTTCCGGCTTTTCGTTTGGATTGTCTTTTTTTCCAATACTGCATCCAGTTATAACGAAGCAAAGCATCAATATATATATTAGAGTTTTCATTATTTTCACCACTTCACTATTAAGGTTTAATCATAAATTTTTTCAACAGCTTGCATTTTCTTTACCTTTTCCTCGGCCCCGCTATTAGCATTAATGAATATTTGGTACGTATCTTTTCCTAAAGTGCCTACAAATTCATAGCAAAGTACTTCATTATGCAAATCATTGACTACTAAAGCTTTACGTTCTTCCATAACTTTTACATCCGGATTGATTTTCTTTCTTGCTTCTGTTGCAGTTAGCTTTGCCGATGGAACTGTTCGCTTTTGATGTGACGCTAAGTATTCTTTTGCGGAGAACCCAACGATAGAACCATCATCTAAAGCAATTTTCATTTGGATTGCTTCTGGATAAATTCGTACTCCATTTTCATTTACTACATACGTAAATACACCAACATTATCATATTGAGAGCTATCATAAAGCTCCATATTATTAAACTTATGGTCCTTTAAAAATTTCAAACCTTTACTACCTGCATCGTTTAAACTAACTTTCTGTTCTTTAATTTCGCGGTTATTCATAACCCAAATTGGATATCCGCCTTTTCCGGTAATATCCATATAGAACTCATTGTTCGTTGCTTCATCTTTAATTTTCACACTATAGAAGGATTCTTTCGCACCTTTTCCGCTTTTCTCAACATCTACTTTTTCATTTCCTTTTAAATTCAAAAACGATTTGGCAATTTTCGCCGCTTCATCTTTAGAAATTGCCTTTCCTTCCGCTTCAAATCCACCTTTTTTATTTTTTTGCGCACTTGTAAAGGTCGGTCCGAAGTTTGTAGAAGAATATGATGTTACGTTTTTCTCTACAGTTTTCAATCCATCAATAATTGTGTTATCTGCTGGATCGCGATTTGATGCAAGTGCCATTTCTACATCCATCCAGCGTAAATTATTTTTCAAAACAAGATGTTGTACTTTTCTTAGTTCATCTTGTATATTTCCTGCATTTGAATATAAAGTTTGTAGCGTTTTATATTCTTGCTCATTTAACGGCTCTTTTTCTAAATCACGAATGGCTGCACGGTAACTGAAATCACCGATATTCGCTAAAAATTCTTCCGTTTTATTAAATGGCATTAATGTTAAAGGTAGTTGTCCTACATCTGAGCGAGCTTCAGATGTTAAACGCCATACATCCGCTAATGCAGGTGATAAAGATGATCGTGAATTCATCGCAAGTGTTGTGCCAATTTTATCGTGTAATAAATCGACTTCGTATGCTAAATCATGGAATGCACGTTGATAGCTATTTTCCGCTCGAATTAAAACTGCATTTTTCTCTTGGTGCTCTTTATAGCCCCAATAGCCTGTTCCTACTACACCGACTGTTAATAATACAATGATAATACCTCGTAACATTGTCCCACCTCCGCTCTATTTACAGAAAATATGTTTACCGATTTTTTTAATTTGTGGACGAGTCCAAATCCATTTACTAGTCGCAGTATCTGGATTGAAATAATATAAAGCATTTCCTGTTGGATCCCATCCGTTAATCGCATCTAAAACTGCTTTTTTTGCTGTTTCATTTGGTGTTAAATATATTTGTCCATCGGCTACCGCTGTAAATGCTCTAGGTTCAAAGATTACACCTGAAACAGTATTTGGGAATGATGCACTTGTAACACGGTTCAAAATAACAGCAGCTACTGCAACTTGTCCTAAATACGGTTCACCACGTGATTCTCCGTATACTGCGTTTGCCATAAGCTGAATATCATTTTGAGAATAACCGTTCGGAACATTTGTCCCTTTATTTTGAGGTGGTTTATTCTCTTGTGCAGTTCCGCCGCTATTTCCTTTATTTGTTGTCGTCCCTTTATTAGCAGTTGACTTGTCATACTTCGTTGCCTTCACGAGCATTTGCTTCGTTTTAGCTCCAGCTAAACCATCAACGGGTAATCCGAATTTCTCTTGAAAATTCCGAAGTGCCCAATATGTACCCCATCCGAAAACACCATCCACTTTTCCCGTATAAAACCCGTTATATTTCAAACGAGATTGCAGTTCAATGACATCTTCGCCAGATGCTCCTCTTTGAATAACTTGATTAGAAAAAGCTTCTACATTCTTTAGTTGTATACTACTGACCATTAAAGACAGTCCTATGAACGCAAGTAAAACTGCTATTTTAAAAATAGCTTTTTGGCGCATAATTTTCCCTCCTTAATTACGGAAATGATTTCTTGGTTATGTTTTGTAAAAGCCTCGCTTTTATGTAAAGAAGACAAAAAAATCCAAACTAATATCGTTGAAAAAATATGTAAACAATATAAAAAAAGGATAAAAGGAGTTCATCATGAAGAAATCTTTAAAACACATCGCACTCGTCATTCTGTTCCTAACAACATGTTCAAATATATATACAGGCTCATCAATTGTTCATGCGCAGCCACCGTATGCCAAATGGGGTAAACTTGCCGTAGAAAAGACGAAAGAACAATACCCAAAAGCAGAAATTATTGACTATCTTCATATAGGTAGAAAACCAAAAACAGTTCAAATAACTGTTGAAAAATTTAAATTGTGGTTACGTGAGAACGGAAAAGAATACGGTGTTTTTGTTGATGTAGAATTTGAAACGAAGACGGAGAAATTTATAAAGCTGTCGTTTCAGAAGACGAGTAGATAAAGTGAAACTTTAATCAGTGGGGGTTTTGTTCATCTCCCACTGATCATCAGCCCTCACCAATCGGACTTTTACGGGCAGCCCGACAAATAGCTGGATAAAGTGAAACCCCCACTGTTAAAAACAGACACAGTGGGGGTTCTTGCATTTCTAAAATTCTTTTCTAAAGTTTCGATTCCCTAAAAATCTTACCAATATACAAATAGCACCAATTACAACTGCTATCCCTATACTGTATAAAAGTACTTTACCATATCCACCTATTCTCGGATCTAAAAACGGATATGGATACCAATTCACGATTGGACCACGTATTAAGCTATATACAACGTAAAAAAATGGAAATAAAAGCCAACTTGCAGCTTGTTTCCAAGTGATTTTCTTAATAGGTGGATTTAAAATCCAATCTAAAAGCATTGTAATCGGCATGATATAATGTAGCACAGTATTTACCCATGGTATTGCCGTTTGAAGTGATTCTTCTAACCCTCTTAATAATAAAAAATAAATGAGTCCAGTCGTAAGTATGTATACCGTTGCTGCACCACGAAGTATACCAAACTGTTCTGAGCGACCAAATGTAGCTGTTCCGATACTACTTAAAAGGAGAATACATGCAACTAAAATGTTACTTTCGATAGTGAAGAAACTAAAAAAGTTAACTGGGTTGAACGGTTTCACTTGTGCCCGTATTATAAATTGCGTAATGATTGTACTAAATGCTAGAAGGCTTAAACATAGTCTAAATAAAGATAAAATTTTTTCATCTTTCATACATTCCCTCCTTTTCTTATATATAATTAGAATTTCCCTGTACATGCTCAATAAATAATTTTAACGGAACGAGCCCACGTTTTGGCATATGACTACTTATAATAGCTACTACTTCTAATTGAGGAATGATAACGATGTATTGTCCGCCGTATCCCATAGCGAAATATATACAATACGGTATGTGAAATCTTTCGTTATGTAATACCCACCAGTGATATCCATATGCGCCCACATGTTCATATGTTTCAAATTGCGCCCTACTTGACTCTTCTAACCATTTCGCTGATACAATTTCTTTTTCATTCCAATATCCATTTTGCAAACATAATTTTCCTAATTTTAATAAATCGGTAGATTTCATTTTCATACCGAAGCCACCTACATATATACCCTGCGGATCTTGTTGCCACTCGTATTCGTTAATTTTTAATGGATCAAATAAATATTTCTTTGCAAACCGCTCTGTCGACATTCCAGTAGCTTCTTGAATAATATAGCTCAGTAAATGAGAAGAACCTGAATTATAATTCATTTTTGTAGCAGGTTCTTCAATTATTGGCTTCTCTAATATGTACTGTACCCAGTTCTCTGATTCTACAAAGTCATTTGGGAATACTACTCCATTCCCAAACTCTTTCCAGTCCTCACCAGTAGTCATTGTTAATAAGTGATATAGCGTTAAATCATGTTTTTCCCCAGGTACATTTTCAATCCACTCTGTAATTGATGTATGTATATCATTTATATAGCCCTTATCAATTGCAATACCAATTAATAAAGATACGATACTTTTTGTAATCGAATTTATTTTATATAAATTATTTGCACATTCGGGTGTTTTATAATACTCAGTTGTTAATTCCCCTTTTTGATAAACAAGAAATGTATTCACTTTTTTCTTTTCGAATTTATTTTCTAGTTGCTTGAAATCCAAAAACTTTACCTCCATTTAAATAGTTACTCCATTTATTATATCTTGTTCCTTCATTTTAAACATAATTGTGCTCAAATAAAAATAAACCTGTCAGCCATAATGAACTGACAGGTTTATTTTTATAATTTTGTACGAACATTCCAAAGCTCCGGGAAGAATTGTTGATCAAGTACTCGCTTTAAATAAGAAACACCGGAGGATCCACCTGTACCCATTTTATGTCCAATAATTCTTTCTACTGTTTTCATATGACGGAAACGCCATTGTTGTAGCCAGTCTTCAATATCAATCAATTTTTCAGCAAGCTGATATAAATTCCAATATTTTTTCACATCCGCATACACTTCCAACCATGCTGCTTCTACTGTTGCATCTTCTTCATAAGGCTGCGTAATATCACGGTTTAACACATCTTTATGAATAGGGAATCCTTCTTTTACTAATGCTTGAATCGCGACATCATATAGACTTGGTGCATGTAGCGCTTTATGAAGTCGTGCATGTAATTCTGGATCCTTTTCATAAATTTTTAATGCGTGTGGCGTTTTATAGCCAAGTGCATACTCAATCATACGATATTGATACGATTGAAAACCTGAAGCTTGACCGAGTGAATCACGAAACTCAATATATTCTGATGGTGTTAATGTCGCAAGAATATCCCAAGATTGAATAATTTGAGACTGAATTTTTGATACACGTGCTAACATTTTAAAAGCTGGTTGTAATTTATCTTGTTTAATAGATTCAATCGCCGCATTTAGCTCATGTAAAATGAGCTTCATCCAAAGCTCACTTGCTTGGTGAATAACGATAAATAACATTTCATCATGATGGTCCGATAATCTTTTTTGAGAAGATAGTAAACTATCTAATTGTAAATACTCCCCATACGTCATATTCTCTTTAAAATCCGTATGAATCCCTTTTTCCATAATTACTTTTTCATTTTCTTTCATATTAGCCAAACGCCCCTTTTATATGATTCTACTTATATTGGTCTAATAACGGCTCGAACTGGACTTCCATCTGCATCAGTTAATGCAAGTGGTAATGCAATAAGTTCATAATCACCGTCTGCTACATGATCTAGTACGACATTTTCTAAAATATGAATTCCATGTTTAAATAATTGATGATGCGCTGCTAATTCTTTATCATCTAGCGGATCAACTGATGGTACATCTACTCCGATTAAACGAATACCTTTCTCTGAAAGAAACGACGCTATGTCTGCACGTAAATGAGGGATCACCTCTGGAAATTCTTCAGCTTTTCCATGTGAAGATGTACGTAATAATAATCGTTCTACACCTTCTAAATGAAAGCTTTCTAATTCCTTTTTCCCGATGCTTTCAAGATTAGAAACGTCAATAATCCGTGCTGGGCCAACATAAACTTGAACATCTAAATCCAATACTTTCTTTCCATCATTATCAAAATGAAATGGTGCATCAATATGAGTGCCTGTATGAATACTCATCGTTAACTTTCCGACATTTACTGAGCCACTTTCTTCTTTTGACCATGAAACTTCATACGAGAACGGTGTGTCTCCTGGCCACGTTGCAATATTATTATTTAGCGGTTGTGAAATATCAATCCACTCTGATGTTTTCATATTTATGCCACAACCTCTCGCTTATTTTCAAACTGCTTATACTCTTCATTTTTCATAATTTTCTTTAATATTTGTACAGATTTCCACACTTCTTCGTATGTGTTATATAAAGCGACCGGCGCAAGTCTCACCCCATTTGGCGCTCTAAAATCTGGGATTACTCCATTTGCTTTTAGTGCTTTACATATACGTGCTGCTTCTGCATGCTCTAAATAAATGTGCCCGCCTCGTTTTTCATCCTCTAATGGATTTCCAATTGTAAATTCGAAATCTTTTAATTCATGTCCAATTAAATTCAGCATGTATCTCGTAATATGTAAAGATTTCTCACGTAAACGTTCAATACCAGCATCTTTGAAAATTTCAAGTGAACCAATTAATGGTGCTGTACTTAATACGTGCGGTGTACCAATTTGATAAGCACCTGCATGATCAGCAGCTGTTAATGTATGCTCCATATCAAACTGTTTATCTTTTCTAGAACTAAACCATCCAGACAATCCTGGCAGTCTATTAAAATGTTTACTATTTACATAAAGGCCTGCAACACTACCCGGTCCTGCATTTAAATATTTATAATTGCACCAAACAGCAAAATCGACATCCCAATCTTTGAAATGATGCGGAATAGATCCTATTGAATGGCATAAATCAAATCCAATGTGAATGCCGCGTTTATGAGCTTCCGTTGTTAAACGTTTCATATCAAGAATTTGACCACTTCTATATAAAACAGAAGGTAATAAAATTAAAGCGATATCATCTTCCATCGCATGGATAATATCTTCTTCAGAAAGTGTTCTACCATCTCGGCTTTTCACTCTTACTAAATGCTCCTCTGGATCTAATCCTTTTAAACGAATTTGACTTTGAAGTGCATAAATATCTGATGGGAAAGTTAATTCATCCGCAAGTATTTTTGTACGTATTCCTTTTGGTTCGTAAAACGTCGCAATAACTTGGTGTATATTTGTAGTTGTAGAACCGGTTACAATAGTTTCTTCCGGTAAAGCACCAATAAGAGGGGCTGTAAGTTTACCTAATTTCTCTGAAAGGAAAAACCACGGGTGCTCACCTTCTGTCCAGCCGTCAATGCCATACTCTTTCCACGAATCTAGCAACGTAAGTAATGATTTCTCTGCTCTTTTTGAAAGTAGCCCTAATGAGTTTCCATCTAAATATATAGTACCTTCTTTTTTATAGAATTCAGTTTGAAAATCTTTCAGTTCATCATGTTTATCACATTCAAGCGCATACTCATAAGTTGGTTGAAATGGTTCTTTATACATGGTGTCACCTTCTCTTAATTTTCTTTTTATTCTAACTAATTGAAATATATCACCTTAATTGATACAACGTCAATGATATTATGTCAGTTGACTTTATATATGAACTTCTTTTACAATACAGTTATATTTTCAGATATTTCAGTATAAAGAGGTGATTCTTTGAAAAACTCTACTCTTTCATCAAGAAAACACCGCTCCTTAGAAACGAAGAAGAAACTATTACACTCTGGTTACACTATTTTTATAAATAATGGATTTCAAAAAACGACAATTACACAAATTATTAAACATGCAGAAACTGGTTACGGAACAGCATATGTATACTTCAAAAACAAAGATGATCTCCTAATTAGTTTAATGGAAGATGTTATGAATCGTTTTTATAATATCGCTGAACGCTCTTTTTCTCCACAAACAAAAGAGGAAGCACGTATAATGATCCAAAATCAAGTTAGAGCATTCCTGCAATTAGCAAATGAAGAACGCGCTATTTTGCAAGTTGTAGAGGAAGCGATAGGATTATCAAGAGAAATACGGCAAAAATGGGATGAGATTCGGGAACGTTTTATAACAAGCATTAAACAGGATATTACTTACTCTCAAGAAAGTGGATTAGCACAACCTAATTTAAATAAAGAGATTGTAGCACGCGGTTGGTTCTCGATGAATGAATCGTTTCTTTGGACTATTACGCAAAATGACAAAAAGATTAACTTAGAGGAAATTGTGTATACGTTAACGGAGATGTATACGACCGGGTTATATAAATAGCACACCTTCAATAAGGAAGGTGTGTTATTTTACATCTATAAAAATATATTAACTGGGTATGGTAGCGCTAAAGTAGGCTTTTCAGAAAATGAGAAATATTGTAGTTTTAAAGATTCACCATCTATCGATTTCAGTTTTCCACTAGTAATTTCACATTCAAACACAACAACAATATATTCTACTTGATCGCCATTCGGATATATATGACGGAACCTTTCCCCTCCAAATACCCCTTTTTGTTTTTTTACTTGCACTTTCAAACCCGTTTCTTCCCACACTTCACGAACTACCGCTTCTTCTGGAGTTTCTCCAGGCTCAATTGCTCCAGCTGGCAAACTCCAGTATTCTCCGCCAGGATATTGAAATAAGATTTCTCCCTGCTCGTTTTTAATAACTGCAGCTACACTTGGCATGAATATTAGTTCATGTCCTAATTGCTCCCGGATTTTTTTATAATATAGCGACATCGACATATAATTCTCTCCCACTCCATTAATGAATAACTGTATTTTCTGACATATATTCTATAATAATACCAATAACAATTTCTATATAGAAAGGATAAGAAAATGACCCAAGTACAACTAGTAAATAGCTTTCTATCATTTTTAGGTACGACAAAACAGCCTACTAACTTAAAGTTTTTAAATGAGCTTATTAAAGCTCATCAAGAAAAAATAAAATGGGAAACCCTTACTAAAATAATTGACTGGGAAAAGGGGAATGAAACAGGTAATTATTTTCCTTCCATTGAGACATACATAAACCGTATTACAACAAAAGGTCTGGGCGGTACTTGTTGGACTCACTCGATTGGATTCCATTGGTTATTATCAAATCTTGGTTTTGATGTTCAATATATGTATATGGACCCCGGACATTTATGCTTACGGGTTAACTTAGACCAACCTTATTATGTTGATGTTGGTTACTGTGCACCTTTATTCCAAGCTTACCCACTTTATGAATCATTTCAAGTAAGTAATGTAAGAGAAACTTTCACTTATGAAGTCTCAAATAATAAGATTGAAATTACTAGAAATCCAGGTCCCACAAAAACCTTACACATAGAACCAATACACTTATCAAATATGAAAGAACTTATTTCAAGGTCTAACGATTGGCGTACATCTCCTGTATTAAAGAAAATTCAGATTTTCGGTTATATCGATGGCATTCCGACTTCTATAAATGATAATGTTTTAAAACAATATTTCCAAGGTAAGAAAAGAGAACAAATCATTACATCTTCTGAACTTAATTATTGGATAACAGAAAGATTTTGTGTTGATAAAGAAATATATGAAAGAGCTATTGAGATTTTCAATGAAAAATCTTCAAACAGTAAAAGCGTTACTCATGAGATTGAGTAACGCTTTTACCTTAATATATTTTTAATATTAATCTTCTTTATGATAAGCAGCTTCTACACATTCTGCTAGACGCTCCATTTGTTCCATAGTTAAACCTCGTGATATCCAGCCTGTTAACTTATACATCATTTTATAATAAAAATTACTAGGTTCATATTCTGAAATTAATGTTAGTGCTGTACCTTCCTCATCTTCTTCTAACATATAAGTCATTGCTGAATATCCTTGCTTCATTTCACTACCAAGTGAAATAATATGCGGTGCATCGTATTCAAGGATTTCTACTTCAGCCTCGAATATTTTCTTACCGACTTTTTGAACAGTAATATATTTATCTCCTACACGTGGATTCTCTTTATCCATATTTGAAGGATAGCGATTTTCTATTATAAACGTATTCCATTCTTTTATTTTTTCATCTTCTATTATATAGTCACATACAATATCCATTGGTGCTTTTATTACTATTTCAATTGCAAAACTCATTATACTGCCCCTCTCAAATACCCTATCCATTTCTATTTAACTAAATCATTATGCCATATTTTATATAGTGAAATACAAGTAGAATTTTAACTTTTTATTGTGAGGGGGATTCAATAAATAATCATTTTTTATTAATTTAAAAACTTATTCATACAAAATATTTTATTAAAGATACAACAATTAAAAACAAAGCCACGAGTAGTAAAGCAATCCCTATACTTCTATTTTCTTTTTCGTTATTTTTTAAATTTTGCACTCCTAAACTAACTAACATAATCCCTATAAGCGTTTGTAAAATTAGCATACTCTGTTCCGAAACATCATTCCAACTATAAATGGAATACCCCATTACAATAATTGCAAGTACAATCGTTAAGATCCTATTCATATGAAAATCCTTCCTATAAAAAAAGAAGCCACTAAGTTTCCTTAGTGGTTTTATTAACAATTTATATTTAGTAAAATTACTTTTTATGAGTTTGATATAAGTCAATAGAATTTCCTGGCCAATATAACTATGTATGTTAGCACACTTTTTCTTTATTCAGTCTACTTACAATTCCAACTATAAATTTATATTCAATCCTCTTCTTCTTAATCTTTTTAAATCCTTCTTTCGTATCAAAAATTAAACACGTTTTCCGAAACCACATTCGTACATATAGTGACTCAAAATAAATAGGTTTTATAATTCCTCGTTCTTCAAATTCAGTTCCATCTTTATTTTCGGTTTCTGTTCGAACGAACCACCTATTTCCGAAGCCAATTTCAATATACTTCACATAAGTCCCCCTTCCGGGAATTATTTTCTAACAATTCTATTATTTCCCCGGTAAGCGCACATTCCGACAGAACATGAGCCCACAAAGAAAAAGTAGATTACAAAAATCTACTTTATAGCTTATATTTCTGCATTCGTTTATAAAATGTACTTCGAGGAACATTTAACAGTTTTGCGGCTAACGAAACATTTCCGTTCGTCTTTTCTAACGCTTCAATCATGCTATCACGCTGTATTTTTTCGCGAAAATTCAATGTATGTTCTGTTTTATTTTCAACTTGTAACTCAAGTTGTTGTTGATTTCCCGTCATTGTTTGTATCAAAAAAGCGACTTGCTTTTCGCATATTTCCCGTCCTTGCGACAAAATGTAAATACGTTCTAATACATTTACTAGTTCCCGAATATTTCCGGGCCATGTATGTTGTAAAAATTGATTGTATATACTCTTTGGAAATACAACATTCCAATTCTTCCGTTCGCAAAAGTGTTGTATAAAATATGGGATATCCTCTTTTCTTTCTATTAACGATGGAACATATAACGGATAAACGTGCAAACGATAATATAAATCTTGACGGAATTTCCCTTCTTCTACTAACCGTAGTAAATCTTTATGTGTGGCAGTAATAATACGAATATTTACTGGTACCTCTTTTGAACTTCCTATTGGAGTTATTGTGCGTTCTTGTAAAACACGCAATAAGGCTACTTGCATCTCTGGTGGTACTTCGCCAATTTCATCTAAAAACAGTGTTCCTCCATTCGCTTGTTCAAATTTCCCTTTATATCCTTGACGTCGCGCACCTGTAAACGCACCTTCAGCATAACCAAACAATTCACTTTCCATTAATTCTTTAGGCAAAGAACCGCAGTTAACAGCTATAAAGGGTTCGTCTTTTCTTGGACTATTTTCATGAATCGCTCTCGCGACATATTCCTTTCCTACTCCTGTCTCACCACATACATACACACTAGCATCAGTCGGTGAAACAAGCTTAATTTCTTCTAGTGTGTGTTGAAATGCTTTACTTGTCCCGGTAACCCCTGGAAAAGTAATTCCTTTTATAAATGTGAAAGCAGAATATGTATTCATTTGTTTGTTTTCCTTTAAATACATACATTTCCCGATCATTCTTTCATTACTATATACCGGTATCTCTAATTTAGTTTCCAATCCATGGTGCACTAAATCTTCAAGTTTCATTCTTGACCAATTAGTTACTCGTTCCCGAACGCTCTTACTCGCAGAAACGATAACATCACGATGATTACAAATAACTACTTGTTCATCACTATCAATGACATCTAAAAAACGATGGATTAAGTGTAATTCATTTTGATGAACTCTTATGCTACATTCACGTTCAATCGCATGTGCAATTGAAGTTACCATACCGAGCATATATGGATGCGAAAATTCAATTGGACAGGAGAAATCTAGAATACCAATTAATTTCCCGTCATCGTTATGAATAGGAGCAGCCGCACAACTCCAGCTATGAGATACCACGGAGTAATGTTCAGTACCACTTATCATAATAGCTTCTTCAATTTCTAGCGCTGTTCCTATTGCGTTTGTCCCCACAGCTGCTTCCGTCCATTTTACACCTTCAATAAAATTAATATGTTTCGCTCGCTTTAACGTTTGTTTATTTCCACTTAAGGATAGGACATAACCATCTGGATCGATTAATAATGCCATCATTTGTAGTTCATCAATGGTTTTTCTCATATTTTGTATTTGGGGTAATGCTATATCAAGGAAAATTTCACTCTTTTTCTTTTGTTCTCGAAAAATATTAGAAGACAAAACTTTCTGACCTTTATTCATATGAGGATTAACATTAGCCTGTTTACATCGATGCCACGATTCTGAAATTCTTTGATTTATGCGATTTGAATCAAGAACACCTTCATTAACAAACTTTTTCCATGTATGTAAGTAAAACGGTGAAGCTAACATTGTATCATCTCCCTTTTAATTGTTTTGGAGATTTATAAAACATACTTTTATTATAAAACTGAATAAAAGCGTTTTCAATACAACTAGCAATACGACACAAATATGTTAATAATTTGAATATCCTAATGCACTTCTTTATTCTTTTTTAGTAGCACTATATTTTGTATAATGGATGCAAAGAAAATACATAACCAAAACCACTTTTGTGGATTACCATTTATAAAGAAAACAATCACGGCTATTGCAAATAAAATAGCGGATGCTAAACTAAAATATAATTTTGTTTTAATTTCTATTATCCCTCACCCCTCTGTTACTTTACAGTACATACTAACTCTTCATTTTTTATCTCTACTATGTACTCCTGTAAAACATATTCTTTCCCGCCATAGTTTTCATACCATTCATGTATTCCTTTAATATGCCTCTCGTCACTTCTAATTTTCGATTCTATTTCATTATACTGTTCATAACTATCATATTCCCATATGGCAAATACTTCAGACGTACCATTCTTATTATCTTTCATCCAGCGTCCTATTAGCCTAGAACCATGCTTTAATTGATTAGGTAAGTTCGTATTATTGAAATGATCATTAAATACTTCTATAAATTCATTTTTCACTACATAGTACTTCCTTCTGTAAAACATACTTCTTCACCTCTTTCACGAAAAGTATTGGTAAATCTTCCCATCACTACCGTATTATAATACTTTCCATCCGATAGTCTTTTGTCATTTTTCAAAATGCCTTCTACTTCAAAACCTAATTTTTTATAAAGATGAATAGCTTTCTCGTTTGTCTCTAATACTTGTAAAGATATTTTATTCACTGCATTTTCGTCAGCCCATTTAATAGATTGTTGTAATAGGCTCTTCCCCATTCTATATCCCCAAAACTCTTTTAAAATGCAAACGCCAAACTCCACTTTATGAGATAATCTCTTAAAATTTGATCCTTCACATCTTGAAAATCCAACAATTCGATTGTGCACTTCTGCAACTAAAAAGAGATTCTTCGTTTCTTCACTATCTGTTTTTATTATTTTTTGAAACCCTAGGTCATCTATAAATCCCTCTCCAGCATCTCTATCCATATTTTCAGTTTCTCCATCAATCTGAACTCTAATTTTCGATAACTGCTCAGCATCTTTCTCAGCTGCAGAACGAATTGTATAAGTTAATCCATTTATATAAAACTCTTGCTCTTTTACAATCATGTCAAACTCCTTTCAAATGAATATAATGGCGCTATTACAACTTGTTTACCTTGTTTCTCAAAGTCCTGAACAGTTTCTTTACTAGCCTCTTCGTCAGTTATAATAATGTCAATTTCTTTTAGAGACTCTCCTCTTATAAAACAATCTATTCCAAGTTTATTATGCGGAACTAAACAAATATTTCTTCTAGCAATTTCACTTACTCTTTTACTAAAATAAGCAACTTCAGGTGTTGCAGTACTAATACCTTGTAATGAAATGCCTCCACCTGTAGAGAAATAAAGATCAATAGAAAATCTACTTATCAATTCAGAGGCAAGTGTATCAGTAATATTCCCTAAAGGTTTTACTTTTCCGCCAATTAAATACGTATCAATATTCTTATATTCTCGTAGATAACCAGCTATTTCTATAGAATTCGTAATAACCGTAAATGATACTTCTGGTAAATATTTCAGCATCGCATTATGAACGGAAGCCCCACCAATAAAAATTGAATCACCTTCTTGTATATAAGATACCGCAACTCTTGCAATTGTGTCCTCATATATTGAGCTATCACTATAACGTTTAGCTGGTTCCGCGGCTAAATTTCTCACTCGCGTAAGTTCAATTGCACCTCCGTGCGTTCTTTTTAATAAACCATCCTTTTCCATAATAGACAAATCTCTTCTTATAGAATCAATAGACATATCAAATCTTTCCGCAAGATCCTTTGCGATTACTCTTCCATCTGTATTAAGTAGTTCTAAAATTTTCTCTCGACGCTCTTCAGTAAACATGTTATCACCACCGTTATTGAAGATTCAGAAACTTAAACTTTATTTTAATTATATGCATGCCTCTTCCATTTTACAATATTTTCAATTCTTATTTATTCCGTTTTATACAGTCTTCTCCCTCTTTCTATCCTGTTAACTTGACAACCAAATAAATAAATATATATCTGTATATTACGCAAAAACACTTCCATTCACCTTCCTATTGATGTGAAATTATTCCTATATTTTACTTTTTAACACAGAAAGGGATTACTATGAAATCATTAATCAAAACGACATGTACAGCATTATTATTTACTGGAATATTGACAGGATGTAATAGCAATACTACATCAAAACAAGAAAAGAGCGCTCTCGAAAAGAATGCAATGCACTATGGAGAAATAGTTAAAAACGAATACTATAGAGCGACAGTTGAAAATGCAAAGTTTGAAAAAATAGACAAAGAGCGGCGCCTTACTACTCGTGTTATGATTAATAATGTTCGGGACGATGGACAAACTATTGATCTTTCGGAAATAAAATATTTCATACAAGATGAAAAAACTGGTCAGAAATATGAAGGTGAAGCTCATCCGATAGATGACGAGCACTATAAAAATGTTCCACACGAATTCTCTTTAACTACTGACATTGTGTTTGAACTGAAAACTTCACCAAAAGATTTAAATAATATGTATTTATACATAGATAGCAAAGCAGCGCCGTTAACAGATACATATTGGAAGCTTGATAATTTAGTATCTAAATAGAAAGACCAGTCTTACATGACTGGTCTTTTACATTCATATATTTAACTTTCATTAACACTTATAATAATTTTCTAATAACAACTTGAATAACATCAGCTAAACCAGTGTGCCCTTTCCCTTCAATTCGCTCTTGTTCGCCATTAAAGAAATGAATTACCTTATGCTCTTCACACCAAGTAAGGATATCAATTGGATTATACAGCATATCAACATCTTTTGGTCCACCAGTACCATAGTTTATTTGTTTTTTTGAGTAAACTTCAAACATAATTAAACCACCAGGCTTTATCGTTTGTATCATTTTACCTAATATCATTTTTTTATAATCATCATGAAAATGTCCAAATACCATAATTGCTGCATCATATTCATTTTCTGGCAAACTATCAGCTAATAAATCTACTTTTTTTGTATGCACGTTTACGTTATGCTTCTCTGCCAATTTTTTTGTCTTCTCTAATCCATCTTCCGAATAATCAATAGCTGTTACTTCGTTCCCTTGTCTTGCTAGAAATACAGCATTTCTACCTTCTCCCTCCGCGAAAGCTATTACTTTATTGTGATTTGCTAAACGAAATGCTTGTTCTTTAATAAATGTATTAGGTTCTTCCCCGTAAAAATATTCATCTGATTTATATCGATCATTCCAAAATTTAGTCATCATCTTCTCTCCTTCTTCATATCATTTTCTAACCACAATTAAAGATATCAAAGAGTCTTTTTATCCTTAATTAATTTAAAAATAAAAGCAGATTAAAAATCCACTTTTATTTTTTTCGCAAGATCTACGATTTTTTGATTTCGTAACTCTTCTTCCATTTTCTCTTCTGCTGCAAGCATTACTTCATTAATTAAACATCCAGGTTTGTCATGTAAACAACATTCAAACAATGATGTTTTACCTTCAATTGCATGTATAATATCTAAAAATGAAATATCTTCCCAATTCTTACTAAGCGAGTAACCGCCCTTTGGACCAGATGATGAATGTATCATCCCTTCCTTCGTCAACTTAGTTAGTATTTTAGACAAGTACGTTGGTGAAACATTTTGCATTTCTGCTAATTGGTGAACACTAACTAACTTATTTGGTGTAGCCTTTGCCAGAAAAAGCATTGTATGAAGAGCATAATTTGTAGCTTTAGAATATTTCATAGTACAGCCCCTATTGTAGACTTCATGTATCTACAATAACTTTATTTTTTTATTATGTCAAACGTTTGTAATGCTCCATAAAAAATTATTTCTTCACAAGTAATACATCTGTCGCACAAATCGTCACTTCTCTAAATGGACAGTCGAATAAAACACCTAGTTCAAAACCATCTTCAGTAAGAGCTATTTCATGATATAACCACCAAGCATTTTCAAAGTTTTCCGGCATAGAACACTTTGCTACTCCTATAAAGGTTACTTCAAATTTATCAAATTCACTAAAAGTACCACTGCAATCTAATACGATAGACAAAGTATCTTCTGACTTTCTCTTTACTACTTTAATTACACTGTCGTGTAATGATGTCTTGTGTAACTGAACGACATTTGACGGAAGTTTTTTCTCAATGGAATTAAAATATTCTACGTATGATTGATCTAATTGTGCCACTCTTTTCTCATAATCTGTTGACCACTTTCGCATACGTTTTTTCAGTTCACCTGATGGGTATTCTGAATTAGTTGTGATGTTTTGTATAATTGAGTATATCGATTCAGGAAGGAACTTTAATAAATCTATTTTCCTTTTCTCAATTTCCTCCTTTAAACTTTCTATATCCATTTCCGACCATTCTTTTATAGAATCTATAAAACTTACAAATTCTAAAACTTGCATTTCTTTATACCAATCTCTTGTAAAATATTTCAATGACACCTCTCCTAAAACATCTTTACATCCAGTAAAAACAATATATCCACTTATTATATCATTCCAATAACCATTCTTTCTAAAGAAAAAATGTAAAACTGTAAATATTCCGCCTATTATTTCTAAAACTTCAGAATATTTACAAAAGTATAAAATTAGAATACATTTTAGCTGTACAAGATTCACCTGTACAAAAATTCAAACAAAAAGGGATGGTTATATGTTGAAGAAATTAGTAGCAGGGACATTAGTAGCGGGTTTTGCACTAACTGGAGGACTAGGTGCGGTAAGTGCTGAAGAAAAAAGTAACACAATTAAGTCATTTGATTATTTAAAAGTGGATGAACAAAATGTTAATTCATTTGCAAAATTAAGTGAGCAGGATAAGAAAGATATCCAAATTACTATGGTATTACCAGAGCAAAATGAAAATGGAGATTGGCTAGCTTATGGTTTTACTAGCCGTGAAACATTAGATGCGTATATTGAAAAGGATAAAAAAGCAATTAAAAATAAAATTAATCCTTTAGGTAGCGGTGCTGGTAGTACTGATTTTTATGAACATAAAGATAAAGGTGGACAATATATTTACTGGAGTAGCGGCTTTAAAAACTTACCATCTAGCTGGAATGACAGAATTTCTTCTGTAAGTACAGCGTCACCTTCTGCAAGTTATTCAACTACACTTTGGGAGCACACTTCAACACAAGGATATGGAAAAGGCGTTTTATTTAAACATGCTGATTGGTACGGTAAAACTGCTAATTTAGCTGCTGATTGGAACGATATTACTTCAGCGATTGAAATTAAATAGTAATAAGATATTTAATTTCTTCTATAAAAATTCAAACCACTATTCTCTCTTTCATTTAGAGAATAGTGGTTTATCATATTTCTATTTAAGCATGTACAGCATGTCCTACTGCTTGCATTAACGCTTCATGAATCGCCTCAGATAAAGTTGGATGTGCTGCAATATAATCTCTCATTATATCAGCGGTAACTTCTGTATGAATCATTACGGTTCCTTGACCAATAAGTTCAGTTGCATAAGGACCGATAATAGAAATCCCTACAATTTCTTGGTATTTAGGTTCTACAATGACTTTTACTTTACCTACTTGTTCTCCTAAAATAAGAGCTTTTCCGTTCGCTGTAAAAGGAAATTCTCCGATGAGAATATCACCATATTGTTCTCTTGCACCTTTTTCACTTAACCCTACACTAGCTATTTCTGGAGCTGTGTATATACAACGGGGCACAGCGTGATAATTTACTTTCACGTCTTCTCCGCTTGCGTGTAATGCTGCTGTCGTTCCTTCATGGAAGGCAACGTGAGCAAGCTGAATTCCACCGATTACATCACCAGCTGCGTAAATATGCGATACGTTCGTTTGCATATGTTCATTCACAGAAATCCCTTTATTTGAAAACTGAACCCCTGCCTTTTCTAATCCTAATTGTTGCACTCGTGGTTTTCTTCCTACAGAAACAAGAACAAATTCTGGAGTTACTTCGTGAGTAATTCCCTCGTACTCAAATGAAGCTTGCTTCTTATAGTTATTTAATCCTTTTAAAACTGCTCCCGTAAAAATTTTCACACCATCTTTTTCTAATTTCTCTCTTAAAATATTCGCGATATCTTCATCTTCACCAGGTAGTAATTGCGGTGCCATTTCAACTATCGATACTTTTGTGCCAAGTCTACTATAAATACTTGCAAACTCACATCCTATTACACCACCGCCAACGATTAACAATGAAGATGGTACACTCTCAAGAGACATGGCATGGCTACTATTTAAAATCCATTTTCCATCGAACGGAGCGAATGGTAATTCTGTAGGTTCGGAACCAGATGCGATAATAAAACTCTCTCCATCAACTACTTCTTCTTTATTTCCTTGTACAACTCGCACACGATGATCCGTTTCGAATTTCGCTTTTCCTTTTACAACTTTAATTTTATTTTTCTTCATTAAATATTGTATTCCTTGGACGAGTTGCATTACGATTTGTGATTTTCTCGCCTGTATTTGATTCCAATCAATTGATATACTTCCTGTATTAAGCGTAACTCCATAATCATTCGCTTTTCTCACAATGTCATGTATTTCAGCACTTTCTAATAGTGATTTCGTAGGCATACAACCAACATTTAAACACGTTCCGCCAAGTTCAGCTTCATCAATAAGAGTGACACTTTTGCCATTTTGAGCCGCGGTAATTGCCGCTACATATCCAGCTGGTCCGCCTCCAATTACAACTAGTTTACTCATTCTCTCACCTTCTCTTTATAAAAGAATTGTTATAGGTTCTTCTAAATAATGTTTAATTGTGCGTAAAAATGCAGCTGCTGGTGCACCGTCTAGTACACGATGATCGAATGTTAAACTTAAAGGTAACATACTACCTTTTTTTAATTTTTTCCCTTTATATACAGGAACATGTTCAATTGCGCCAATACCTAAAATGCCAGTCTCAGGTGTATTTAATACAGGTGTGAAATATTCAATACCAAAGCTACCTAAATTACTAATTGTAAATGTCGTTCCGTGCATATCATCACTACTTAATCTACCTGCTCGCGCCTTTTGTGCCACATTCTTAATCTCTTTAGACAATTCTACTAAAGATAAATTATTTGCAAAGCGAATAGCTGGAACGATTAACCCTTTTTCTAATGCGACTGCCATGCCTAAATGCACATGTTCAAATTGATGAATTGCATCATCTATATAAGCGCTGTTCATTTCTTTATGCTCTCCAAGTGCTAATACAGCAGCACGCGAGACGAAATCCGTAATGGTTAATTTATTATCATATCTTTTTTGTACAACTTTCGCTATTTCTTTATGTAAAGCAACTAAATCTGTTACATCTACTTTCATCGTTAACGTTAATTGTGCGCTATTTTGTAAGCTTGCGTGCATACGATTTGCGATCGCTTTACGCAAACCAGTAACAGGAATCACGTTACTTTCTTCTTGTTCAGATATTTCCGGAACGATTCCTCTTACCTCAAGTGCTTTTAATACATCTGCCTTTGTAATCCTTCCGCCAGGACCTGTACCAACTAATACCTTGATATCCAAATTTTCAGACTTTGTAATTTTCTTCGCTACAGGTGAAATTTTAATTCTTTGCTTGGCTACTTCTTTCCCATTTGGTTCTTGATTTTGTACATTTTGTACTTCTATATTAAATGTTTTTTCTTCTACCACATGTGTGCTTTCCTGCATTTCTACTTTTTCATTCGGTTTACCGATGTAGCAAATTACAGTACCAGGCTGCACCCCTTCATCTTCACTTACAGCTATATCAAGCACCGTACCATCAGCTGGCGCTTCAATTTCCGTTTCAATTTTTTCTGAATTAATACTAGCAATTAGTTCTCCTTTTGCTACATTATCGCCTGCTTTAATATTCCAGTTCGTAATAATACCTTCTTTCATCGCCATACCTAACTTTGGCATTACAACTTCTACAGCCATACTGCTCTCTCCCTTCTCATCGTTTCATTACACATGTAATAAAGATTGGTCTCCGATCATTTCTGATATAGTTTCAATTACTTTTTCTGGCGTTGGCAAATACAACTTTTCAAGTGGTGGCGAAAACGGAACAGGTGTATGTGGTGCTGTAATTCGTTTAATAGGTGCATCTAGCAAATCAAATCCTTTATCCGCTACAATTGCCGCGATATCTGTTGCGATACTACATCTTGGGTTTGCTTCGTCAATGACGATAAGACGATTTGTTTTTTCAACAGATGCTAAAATCGTATCTTCATCAAGTGGTGATAAAGATCGTGGATCGATTACTTCTACTTCAAGCCCCTTTTTCGATAATTGCTCAGCAGCTGCAAGCGCCGTATGAACTTGTTTTCCAATTGCGACGATTGTTACATCAGAACCTTCACGTTTCATATCGGCTTTCCCTAATGGAATTGTATAGTATCCTTCTGGCACTTCACCTTTCATGTTGTAAAGTGTTTTATCTTCAAAGAAGATTACTGGGTCATCATCTTCAATTGCTGCTAATAATAAGCCTTTTGCATCATACGGCGTGGAAGGAACAACAACTTTAATACCTGGTATGCTCGTAAATAATGCGTACAAACTTTGTGAATGCTGAGCTGCTGCACTAAAACCAGCGCCATGCATCGTACGTACTGTAACAGGTACTTTTGCTTTACCTCCAAACATATAACGGAATTTCGCACCTTGGTTTAATACTTGGTCAAGACAACTACCGATAAAATCATTAAACATTAACTCAGCTATCGGACGTAACCCAGTTGCAGCAGCTGCCATCGCGGCTCCCATATAACCCGCTTCAGAAATTGGTGTATCCAATATACGATTTCGGCCAAACTCTTGTACAAGTCCTTTCGTAACACCAAGAACACCGCCCCATGCTTCATCATCTTGCAAATGATCAACTTGTGCACCGCCTGCAACATCTTCACCTATTAAAATTACATTTTCATCACGACGCATTGAGATTTTCATCGCTTCATTAATTGCAGTTGACATACTTACTGTTCTAGTCATAATTTTTCACCCTCCTCTTATTTGTAAGAAACGTATACATCTTTTAATAATTCTTCATCGTCTGGGTATGGACTATTTTCACTAAATTCAATGGATCTTTGTACTGCATCATCTACTGCTTTTTCCATATCAACAAGTTCAGATTCCGTTAATAAACCTTCATGAATTAAATGCTTACGGAAATTCACAATTGCATCTTTTTCATTTAAATGTTCTTCTTTTTCTTCTGATGTTTTATATGTTTGCGCTTCACCTTCGAAATGACCATAATTACGATATGTCATACATTCAATAATTGTTGGACCATCCCCATTACGCGCACGTTCCACTGCTTCTGCAGCAGCTTTATATACAGCTAGAAGATCTTTTCCATCTACTTGAACACCTGGAATATTATAAGCTTTTGCGCGATCAGCGATAGAATCACAACTTGAAGCATATTCAAATGTAGTTGCTTCACCGTAACCGTTATTTTCTGCAATAAAAATAACTGGTAACTTCCAAATCGCCGCTAAATTAACCCCTTCATGGAATGTTCCTTCATTATTTGCTCCGTCACCGAAGAAGCAAACACTTACATCTTTTGTTCCTTTATATTTAGCTGTTAATGCTGAACCGCAAGCAAGTGGGAAACCCCCGCCTACAATGCCATTCGCACCAAGCATTCCTTTATCTAAATCGGCAATATGCATGGAACCGCCTTTACCTTTACATAATCCTGTCGCTTTCCCGAAAAGTTCAGCCATCATACCATTTAAATCACAACCTTTTGCGATACAATGTCCATGACCTCTATGTGTACTTGTAATACTGTCACTATCCGTTAAGTGGGCACATACACCAACTGCTACTGCTTCTTCACCTGCGTATAAATGAACGAAACCAGGCAAAACGCCTTGCGCGAACAATTCATGCACCTTATCTTCAAACTTACGAATCTCTAACATTTTTTCGTACATCCAACGAGCTTGTTCTTTCGTAATTTCATTCCCTTTACTTTCAGTTGTTTTTAACATGTCCAGCCCTCCTATTTTCTTGTTCGTCTTTTATATTGCAAGTACCGTGCCAAATTCTAATCCTTGCTTTAATAGGTTTTCGCTTTTCTTTCATAATAAAAAGTGGACAAAATGAGACATTTGTCTCGTTTTGTCCACTTTTGTTCACCTAATTTGAGAACTATTATCTTATTCATTATCAAAGCTCTGCTGTAATTTTCGGATGTAAATAATTTGCCCAATATGATATGCATTATGAGTTGTTACATTCGCTAACACTTCCCACCATTTTGCAGAAACAGGAAATCCCACTACATCACTTTCAACCTTTTCTTCATTTATGAGAGTTTGCCATTGTAGCAGTTTTTCTAGTAGTTTTTCCCGTAATTCATCGAAAGTTTGATTATCTGAAAGCATAAAACTTTTATTATTATCTCCTATAGCGGGTACTGCATTAACATGTGATTCTTTATACCTAGTTTGCCACGTAGAGTTCCAATACAGTAAATGTTGTACGATTTCGGCTATACTATTACACTCTTCATTCGGTTTCCAGAAAGCTTCCCTCTCAGATAAATCCTTAACTGCATCTGAAAATGGCATATACCAACTGGGATCATTCGCATTTGCTAATAACTGATCTGCTAATACATCTTTCACATGGACCATTTTTCTTCCCTCATTTCATTATCATATTAATATACACTACTCTATATACGCTCATTCCCTATAATCCCCTTTTTTGCATACAAATTGATTTCATACTGAATGTAAGAATAATAGATTTTCTTATCATAACTCGTTATGATAAAAGAAAAAGAAAGCTGGCGAAAAATGAATAAAAAAATCGCAATAATTACAGGAGCCTCAAGTGGATTTGGACTATTAACTACACTCGAACTCGCAAAAAAAAATTATTTAGTTATCGCTACAATGCGAAACCTTGAAAAACAAGTGCGCTTAATATCTCAAGTTACTCAACTTAACTTACAGCAAAATATAAAAGTTCAACAATTAGATGTAACCGATCAAAATTCTATACATAACTTCCAATTATTTTTAAAAGAAATACAAAAAGTAGACCTTCTTGTTAATAATGCAGGATATGCAAATGGCGGCTTTGTAGAAGAAATTCCAGTAGAGGAATACCGTAAACAATTTGAAACAAACCTATTTGGAGCTATATCAATTACCCAGCTTGTCTTACCGTATATGAGAAAACAAAGAAGTGGAAAAATCATTAATATAAGCAGCATTAGCGGTCAAGTTGGATTCCCTGGTTTATCTCCTTATGTATCTTCAAAATATGCATTAGAAGGCTGGAGTGAATCGCTTCGCTTAGAAGTAAAACCTTTCGGAATAGATGTTGCTTTAATTGAACCAGGTTCTTATAACACAAACATATGGGAGGTTGGGAAACAACTAGCTGAAAACCAATCTGATACAACATCTCCTTACAAAGAGTATATGGATAAAATACAAAAACATATTAATAGCGGTAGTAATACATTTGGTAATCCGATAGATGTTGCTAATAAAATTGTTGAAATTGCTGAATCTAAGCGTACAAATTTACGATATCCAATCGGTAAAGGTGTGAAATTTATGATTTTTGCGAAGAAGATTCTTCCTTGGAAATTGTGGGAATACCTTGTTTTGAGAAGCTTTAAGAAGATGTAATCAACTTTTTGAAAACTATTTTGAAAGGGATGCTAATTAAATGTTAGGTTTACCGTATGGGAAAGTGTTTTTAGTGCCGTGGACTGAAGAATGGGAAATTGAGTTTATGAAAGAGAAACAACTCATTGAGGAACAAATTGGCGAACATATTTTAGCGATACACCATATTGGTAGTACTTCTATTCCATATTTAAGTGCAAAGCCCATTATTGATATAGCAATTGAATTAGAAAATTATACGGACGGTATACATTGTATTAAAAAGTTAGAACTACTAAACTATAAATATAGAAAAGAAGTATTACCCGAAAGATACTATTTTAATAAAGGTGAACCAAGAACTCATCAAATTCATATGTATGAACAAGGGAATACATATTTAATAGAACAATTACAATTTCGTGATTACTTAATAGACAATAAAACTGCACGCATGCAGTATGAACAGTTAAAAATTCAACTTTCACAAGCTAATCCTACTGATAAACATAAGTATGCAGAGGATAAAACTAATTTCATTACATCTATATTAACTAAAATAAATGTTTAAATAAACAAGAAACCATTTAGTAGTAAATGGTTTCTTGTTTATTAGTTATTTCATTATTTGTACTATCAAATTTTTATTATACAGCAGGTGGAAAGAAGTAAAATAGTATCGAAGTCATAAAAATAAACGTGAATACCCCAATTACCGAAAATATATATTCTTTCGACTCTCTATCATACTTCCATTCCATCAATGCTCTTAAGATTAACGTCCCATCTAAATAAGTAAAAATGACATAAGCAATATTAATACTTTCAAATTTAAAGATAAACATAAAACTAGTTATTAAATAAATAAAAAGTAGTCCTATTTCCAATTTTTTATGTAAACTATTTACATGTTTCTTATATCCCCAAAAACCACCCTTGGGCATATTCAATTTTTTTCTTAAAAACTTATCAAGAAAATAGATAGCTATACAAAAAACAATAGTTATAATCCAAAAAGTAGAAGCTCCCATTTTCACCCCTCCTATTATTTCATTTAATTACTTGAAATAAATTGGACTATATTACGGTTATCCCCTTCTAAATAACTTATGATGCCTTCAGGATATGTCAGCTTCTCCTGTAATTCCTCTAGACTTTTCCAAATTAATATAATATCCTCATGCTCTTTATGCCTTATTTCATTTGTAATGATTTTTTCAACAGTCCCCCAATGTATCAATGTACAATGATGACCTTTTTCGTTGTCCCACTCAAAAATGTGTTCATTTACAATTGCTAACTCTTGAACATCAACTTTCAAATCGTACTCTTCTATTAACTCTCGAATTATTGCTTCTTTTGACGTTTCACCAAATTCAATAGAGCCACCTGGAAAACGATAAAATGATTCATTTTCATCGCATTGTACAAGTACTTTAGAATGATCTTCATTTAAAATCATTGCTTCAGCACGTAATTTAGGATTTTTCATTTTGTCTCCCCATTCATTCCACATATAATTAAATCCACTAGGTATAAAAGAAAAGATTAAGCATAATTCCTGTTATTACTAATAGCGGAACCGCTCCTAAAGAAATGACATATTCCCTCGATTCTTTATCAAATTTCCACTCCATAAATGATTGAAGGCAGTATAAAGTTATTAAAAATAAAATGGGTAAATTACTAATATAAACGGGATTTAAAGTAGCACATATCATCGTAACAATTATATAAGAAATAATAAGAGCCCTAGTGCCCCATTTATGAAAGTTGTTTACATATTTACTATTCCAGTCTGTTTGTTTCGGTATATTTAGTTTTTTCCTCACTACTTTTTCAAAAACAACTAAGGATATAATCCATACTATTAATAAAATTCCTTTAACCCAAAACAGTGATGTTTCCTCCTTTACCTTTTCTCCGGCTGATCACTCGGATACGTAGCATTCCTTTTATTTTCTACGTCCCAACTAATAATTGTCGCACTATCACGTCCCAACTGATGATGCACGTGTTCTAAAACATTGTGAATATTTTCTTTAAGTGTTTTATCATTTCTATTCATAGCATTATACAAATTTACAGGTGTTTCATATCGGCGTTCCCCGCATTCTAATACTCCATCTGTCACTATTACAATTCGGTTCTTTCCAGTACGTAATTCACGAATACCTGATGAATAACAAGGAACAGGTAAATCGAATGTGTTTACATTCCCAATCCATTGGTAAAAATGACGTTGATTTAATGCATATTGCCCTAACTTATGTAACTCTTCATGAAATACATACACTAAACAATCACCGATAGAAAGCCACCATATATAATTTTCTTTCCTTACACATAGTAAGCAAGCTGTTTCACCTTTAATTTTTTTGCACTTTTCCTTAAATGAAGATGACTGAAAAATTGTCAGTATATGATTTTCAATAGATTGAAACACTGTATTAATTGGTTCATTCAAAATTACTTTTATATTTTCATATTCTTTTTCGATTGTGTTTACTACTAAATCAACACTTTCTGCACTGTTATGTCCATCTAATATAGCTGCAAATTCCCAATCACCATTTGACCAAACTAACGCACCATCTTCGTTCTTTTTTGCTCTGGCACTAATATTCCCACCATATGCACCGAGCACGATATCACCATATTGCTTTACCGAAATTTCGTCTAAACACATTTCTCTACTTCCAACCCATGAATGTTGTCTATTATTTGTTGTATGCATATTCACTCACCATATACTCTCGTATTCTTTCGCATAGTTTTTTGATTTTCGCTGCGTCACCATATGGTGCGCCAGTCCATTTCGCTATCTCGGTTGGTGACCAAAACTCTTTTGGTGTATTTGCATAACGCGGTATGATATGCATATGCATATGTGGTACACCATTCCCTGAAACAAAAGTGTAAATATGCTCTGCACCTTCGCTTTCTTTTAGCGCTTTACTTACTCTACTTGTTATAAGTCCGAACGCTTTCGCTTCTTCATCTGTTAGTTCAGCGAGGCCAGGTACATGCCTTTTTATATCTATCATTACATAACCCAAGTATGTTTCTTCACTATCCCAGTGGACATGTCCAACGTAAACGAGTTCATCTTCGTAAATAGCTCCACCTGGAACTATAATATTTCCTTTATGCTTTTCACAAATAAAACAGTTTAGTTTTACTTGATCGTTCGTTGACATATTCATCACCATCCTTTTCATATATAATATCATAAAAAAAGGAAAAAAAGGATTTATATTCCGAAGATTCACTCTTTTGATACAGCAATTTTTGAAATGAATTTAAACCTCATTATTTCTTCAAAAACACAATCCCAATTACGATCCCAATCACAATTCCGATTACTAAATTATTTGTAAAATAACCTTGGAATACACCGATTACAACTCCTATACCAATACCTATTGCCAAAGCATCATTTCTTTTTTTATTTTTAGCCAAAATTGCATCTCCTCCCATCATTTCTCGCTAAACAACATACGCTTACTTGAATGTATTAATATATTCACTATCTCACTTGAACATTTCAAAAAAATGTACTTTAACTTCACATATAATATTTTCCATTTTCTGTACATACTCCTTTTATATTGAAAAATTTTCAAGTAACTATTAATTATACATAGGCATTTACTATAAGAAAGCTTCGTAATTTATTGAAGGAGGAACAATTCAAATGTATCCTCATTGGAATCAAAATATAAATCAACAGTATGTTTATTCCCCCCATCCCGCAAGGAATACATTGCATCATGATTCACAATATATGATGCAGCATATCGCAAGTCTTGAAAGTCAATTAACTAAATTAATCTCATTAATCGAGGAAAATAATCAATTCATCAAATCAATGGAACAACAACAACACCAAGTTTGTGCACCAGCTGGAGGTTCTGTTATCGTTCATATGTAATCTAGATGCAATAAAAAACACACTTTGTATTATAAAAGTGTGTTTTTTGGTCATTATTTTCTTTTCGTATGGAACCCTTGTGTAATTCGATCTAATATAATTGCGATTACTACGATAGCTAATCCAGCTTCAAATCCCATTCCGATATTAACTTGTGTTACAGAGCGATATACATCAACTCCAAGCCCTGGAGCTCCTACAAGTGATGCTGTTACAACCATCGATAACGAAAGCATAATGCTTTGGTTCACACCAGCCATAATCGTTCCGGTTGCAAGTGGTAATTGTACTTTAAATAGTTTTTGTGATGCTGTGGATCCAAACGCATTCGCTGCTTCAATTAAATCTTCTGGAACTTGTCTAATCCCTAAGTCAGTAAAACGAATTGTCGGTGGCATTGCAAAGATTACCGATGCAATAATTCCAGGTACTACACCAACTCCGAAAAATGTAATCGCTGGAATGAGGTATACGAATGCCGGCATTGTTTGCATAAAATCTAATGTTGGCTTTAAAAATTTTGAGAACCGCTCATTTTGAGATGCTAATATACCAATTGGAATTCCGACAATAATTGAAATAATAACAGACGTAAGTACGAGTGCTAATGTTTGCATCGTTTGTGCCCAGTAGTTAATATTCAAAATGAATAATAATCCAATAAGCGTAAAAATGACTAAAGATAATTTCCTCGTTGTGTACCAAATGAAGAAACACAAGATAATAATCATCAATATGGCAGGTATTATTGTTAAAAAATTAGTGAGTAAATCAACGAATCCACCAATAATATAAGAGAATCCTCGGAATAAGCCTTCAAAGTGCTCATATAAACTTGCAACAAATGAGTCGACCCATTCCCCTAATGGAATACGTGGTATACTATTCATCGTCTTTCACCTCTTCCTCAATGTTTCCTGCAAGAGCTTGAATGACACTTTCACGTTTAATAATTCCTCTTAGCCTTTTCTTCTCATCGATTACTGGTAACGGATATTTCATCTCTGCCATTTTTGCATATGTCTCTTCCAGTAAAGTATCCAAATACACATGCGGAATATCATTAAGTAATAAATCAGCAATCGGCCACTGTTTTTGTACTGCTTTACTCGCATCATCCGCAGTTAATATACCTAAAAACTCATACTTTTTGTTTACAACATATACAGTTGAGACGCCTGCATTCCTCATAATTTGAAGGGCCACACGAGGTCCACGATCAATCAATAAAGTTTCTGGTCGTTTTAAAATAGACTCAGCCGTAATTACTTTTCCTAAATTCACGTCCGCAACAAACTTTTCTACAAATTCATTTGCGGGGCTCATCATAATTTCTTCTGGCGTTCCAATTTGGACGATTTCTCCATCTTTCATTAATGCGATACGATCTCCAATTCGAAGCGCTTCATCTAAATCATGCGTAATAAATATAATCGTTTTTTCCATTTTATCTTGTAACTCTAACAATTCATCTTGCATTTCTTTTCGAATAAGTGGATCTAATGCACTAAATGACTCGTCCATTAGTAATACATCTGGATTATTCGTTAGTGCCCTTGCGATTCCAACGCGCTGCTGCATACCACCACTAAGTTGACTTGGATAATTATCTTTATGATGATCGAGTCCTACTAACTGTAGCGATTCTAACGCTTTTTTCTCTCGCTCTTCAACCGGAACTCCTTGTATTTCTAAACCATATGCAACATTTTGTATAACTGTACGATGCGGAAATAGAGCGAATTTCTGAAATACCATACTCATTTTCGTTCTTCTTACTCTCCGTAACTCTTCTTTTCCCATCGTTGCGATGTCTTCACCATCTATGTATATATGACCTGCAGTTGGTTTAATCAATTGATTTAACATACGAACTAGCGTAGATTTCCCGCTACCAGACAAACCCATAATAACGAAAATCTCTCCAGAGTAAACTTCAAACGTTGCTTTTTTCACCCCAACGTTCATTCCTGTCTCTTTTAAAATTTCCGATTTACTTTTTCCTTCTTTTAATAAGGAAAGGGCTCTTTGCGGATGTTTCCCGAATACTTTTGTTACGTTTTCAACACGCACCTTTGTATTATCCATGTCACTACTCCTTTTCTACCCATCTATTCACATAGTGTTGCGATTTTACAAAGAAATATTACATAAAAATGACATTCATAAGATTTCTTTAAAATTCTCGTTTCCGTTCATAATAAGAATGCTTACTTATACATTTATTTTATAAGGCAAACGTTACTTAGGAGGTTTTCGATGCGAAAGAAAATTTGGTTTATATGCCTTGCATTATTTATTACTATGATTTTCACTTCATGTAATGCAACAAATGCAAATTCGAAAGGAAAAATTAAACTTGGTGTAACAAGTTGGAAAGAAAATATTGCAACTGCAAACATGTGGAAAGTTTTATTAGAAGAAAAAGGCTACAAAGTTGAGCTCATGTATTTAGAAAAAGCCGCAATTTGGACTGGTGTCGCTCGTGGCGATGTTGATGCGAATTTAGAAGTATGGCTACCAGTTACAGATAAACCGCTAAACGATCGTTATAAAGATGATATTGTCTTAAAATCAAAATGGTACGAAGGTACTGGACTAGGTTTAGTCGTCCCTTCTTATATGAAAAACATAAACAGTATCGAAGATTTAAATGCTCATAAAGATGAACTAGATAATAAAATTGTCGGTATCGAACCCGGTAGTAGTCTTATGAATTTAACGAATAAAGCAATGAAAGAATATGATATAAAACTAAAACTTGTCCAATCTTCTGAAGCTGCGATGATGAGTGAACTAAAGAAAGCATATACAAAAAAGAAACCAATCGCTGTTACGCTTTGGAATCCGCATTGGGGTTTTTCAGAATTTGACTTAAAATATTTAAAAGACCCTAAGAAAGTATATGGTGAAAAAGATGACATTTATTACTCCGTTCGTAAAGGTTTCGAAAAAGATCACCCAGATGTTATAAAATACTTTGATAAATGGAAAATGAACGATGAACAGCTCGGTACGTTAATGGTCATGTTAAATAAAACAAAAGATCCTGAAGAGGCTGCGCGAAAATGGATTAAAAAAAATCAAGCATTAGTTGATGAATGGGTAAAGGATTAATAAAAAGGCTAGAGAATTAATATATCCTCTAGCCTTTTTCATCTTATTTTTTCGTAACAACGTCATCTACAATCCCATATGCCTTCGCTTCTTCTGCAGTCATAAAATAATCTCTTTCTGTATCATGTGCTACTCTTTCAATCGGTTGGCCTGTTTTTTCTGCAATCATTTTATTAATATCATGCTTTAACTTTAATATTCTTTTCGCAGTTATTTCAATTTCTGTTGCTTGCCCTTGTGCACCACCAAGCGGCTGATGAATCATAATTTCACTGTTAGGGAGCGCAAACCGTTTTCCTTTTGCTCCTGATAATAATAACAATGCACCGAATGATGCCGCAAAGCCCATGCATAGCGTTTGCACATCTGGTTTAATTAAATTCATCGTATCTAATATTGCAAAACCTGCTGTCGTTGAACCTCCTGGGCTATTGATGTATAAATATATATCTTTTTCTGCATCTTCTGCTTCTAAAAATAATAATTGCGCTACGACACTACTCGCTACTTGATCGTTAATTTCTGAGCCGATAATAATAATGCGGTCTTTTAATAACCTTGAATATATATCATAGGAACGTTCTCCTAATTTTGTTTGTTCTACTACATATGGAATTGTATTCATTTTAAATTCCTCCAATACTTGTTATGCTGCGCAAAGCATACAACTGTAGGAAGAAGGGTTTTTCACATTAAATAATAACACTGGCTGTTTAGATGGTAACTTAGTAAAATCTATTGTCGGAAGAAGTTTCGTTAACAATTCTGGTCTTTCCTCACGAATAGATGTTACAACAACTTCAATATCCTCTGTGAATTCGACTATCTCAATCCCTTCTTCACTTACAGTTTTCAGCCTATTTCTACTTCGAAATAAAGAAGCCTTTACTGCACCTTCTGATACAAAACACACTTTAGCAATATCAGCGATACTATATTGAAAAACATCTTTTAATAATAAAATTGCGGATTGCTGTACATTTAATGAAGACAATACTTTCCCTACCATTTCATGCAAATCTGCAATGTTCTCATGTGGTTCTTCAAAAGTGATTTGTTCTCTTATTTTTTCATGAACAGACTTAGACTTCATCTGATCTAACCAACGATTTCTTGCTATTTTATAGACGAGTGTCATACAAATATCTTTATTTCTATATTTTTGAAGCACTTTACACACTGTTTCTTGGGCGAGATCTTCCCCATCCCATTTGTTTTTCGTTAAAAAAGTACAGTATCTTTTTAACTCTCCATATTGTTCAATTAAAAAGTTTATATTTGAATGATTCATATCGATATGGTTCTTTAAAACATGAGTTACTTTTGTGCACAAAATAACCACTCCTTTTCAGCGCTTACTTAATAAACGATTCAACATTAAAAAAAGTTACGGGGATATAAAAAAATAATGTTTATGTTCAATAATTCGCGGTCATAAATATGTTATGTACAATTTTACGTGAGGAGGAACAAATTTGCCAAAATTAACAATTGAAGGTGCGGGAACTTTTGATGTGAAAGAAGGAACAAAGTTAGTATTAGCAATTGAAGATAGCGGTGTCAACATTCTTCATCGTTGCGGCGGGAATGCACGTTGCACAACTTGTAGAGTAGAAATACTAGCAGGTGATTTCTGTGAAGCGAGTACGAATGAGAAACATGCAATGACGGAAAAAGGAATTGAAGATCATTTACGATTATCTTGTCAAATGCGTGTACATAAAGATATAGTCGTTCGTCCGGTACTTACAGTTGAAAATTCAGGTCTTGATGCTGGGCCACGTCCGGCGGAGTAAAGCGATGAATTTAAAACAGCTCGCTGGCGAATATGCTGCTAACTTTGTAAACGATGGCATGAAAATTGGGCTTGGTACAGGTTCTACTGTATATTGGACAATACAAAAATTAGGTGAGCGTGTAAAAGAAGGATTATCATTTCAAGCTGTACCAACATCAAAGGAAACTGAAGCATTAGCACAGCAACTAAATATCCCCCTAATTTCGTTAAACGACGTACAAAGTCTTGATCTTACAATTGATGGAGCGGATGAAATTGATTCAAATTTACAACTTATAAAAGGCGGTGGCGGTGCATTACTTCGTGAAAAAATCGTTGCCTCTTCCTCTAAAAAACTAATTATCATTGCTGATGAATCGAAACTTGTAACACATTTAGGTACTTTTCCATTACCTATTGAAATCATCCCTTTTTCATGGAAACAAACCGAAAATAAAATTCAGTCTTTAGGATGTCAAACAACATTACGTTTGAAAAACAATGAAACCTATATAACCGATAACAATAACATGATTATCGATTGTATATTCCCTAATCATATTTCTAATCCTGCCCATTTACACACTCAATTAAAAATGATTACTGGTGTAGTTGAAACAGGGTTATTTATAAGTATGACGAGTAAAGTAATTATCGGCGCTAAAAATGGGATAAAGGAATTGTAATAAAAGCTAACTTTTTAAAGTTGGCTTTTTAGTATGTTCTTCTCTTTATAGCGCTTTATTATGATATACTATGAAAACACAAGCTGATTACATTAGAAAGGACTGAACATTTTGCAATCCAAACTTATAACAGAACTTGCTGATTTAGAAACTGCCTTTCATATTCGAAAAGAAGTATTTGTAAAAGAACAAGGTGTCCCTCTTGCAGATGAATTTGATACATTCGATGAAATCGGAGAGCAATGTAAACATATTTTAGTTTATTATCATGAGCTTCCTGTAGGCACAGGGCGTATACGATTTGTTGATGGTGTCGGAAAATTAGAACGTATTTGTATTTTAAAAGATTATCGTACATACGGATTAGGTAAAGTCATCATTCAAACGTTAGAAGAACTTGCTCGTAACAAACAAGTTACAAAAGTGAAACTACACGGTCAAACACAAGCTGAAGGATTTTATACAAAACTAGGTTATCAAACTTCTTCTGATATATTTATGGAAGATGGCATTCCACATATACTTATGACGAAAGTATTATCATAATAAAAAGGTAGTGTATGAATCTTATGTATTCATACACTACCTTTTTTTATTAATAGAAAAGTGAATTCTCAAGATTCCCTTTTGCATCAAAGCCCATCATCTCTTAGTTCATACCTAAGTAAAGCTTACACTGTTTTCCATAATGATAATGCATAAATCCAGTTTGGATCACCATTTCCTTGATAACTCTGGACTGCTTCATATACTTTTCCTTCGTGCAGAACTCTATCTCCCTTTTTATATGCTTTTTTTGCATCCCACGCTTCATATGAAGCGTTTTCAGTTTTTGTAGTAATTGTGAATATATCACTCTGTACGGATTCATTTCCAGCTACATCAACAGCTTTCACTACATATTTATAAGTAGTATTAGCGAGCAGATTTTTATCCAAATAAGAAGTTGTATTGGATGTTGCAATCTTTTTCATTGCCCCTTCTGTTTCTCTATAAATATCATAATGGTCTACACCAATATTATCGTCAGATGGACTCCACATTAAATCCACACTTGACGCTGTCGTTCCCATACTATGTAATCCTTTTGGTTGTGTTGGTGCTTCTGTATCAGGAGTCTCAACTGTCGTTTTTACTGTAAGCGCTGCACTTTCTTTCGATACATTTCCAGCTGCGTCAATTGCTTTTACAGTATAAGAGTATTCTGTACTTGGTTGTAATTTCTTATCAATAAAATGAGTGCCTAGTACTGTATCAATCATCTCTCCGTTACGGAAGATTTGATATCCTTTTACCCCTACATTATCCGTAGAAGCGTTCCATGTTAGTTCTACACTATTCGCTGTTACTTTTTGCGTCTGAAGTCCATTTGGAATACTTGGCGCTTCTATGTCTGGTTTCACATCATTAATAAGATTAACATCAATTACATTATAGAATGCATTTGCTGTATCAGCTACATCCCATACTGCTAAAATCACATGATATCCACTACGATCAGTAGGTACATTGATTTTATGAGTTAAATTATTTGAAGCTGCAGAACCATCATGTTGTACTGTTCCAATTGGTTCAAAATCCGCTCTTGTTAGCGCTTTATTTGGATTCCATCCTTTTTTAGTAATATAGTAATGCCACTTACTCGTTAAGTGAGGCGCAGTATACTTCCAAGTAAATGTATTTTCCCCACCAGTGATTGTATTTTTAAACCAACGATTTGCTGTTTGTTGATCTAAAATACCACCAAATTTTCCGCCTGCTGAAGCAATTTGTCCATCTACTGGACCACCTTGTGGGAACCCTTTTGGAGCTTCTAAACTTTGTGGTTCATACATAACACTTCCACAGTTTACATTTAGCGCACCATAAGTTGGACTACATAAAGCAGATCGGCTACCAGGCTTTTCAACAAAACCGTGCGCATAAGCATTTTGAGGAATAAGTGTCGTACTAATAATTCCAGCTGTTAATGCTACAGCTCCTAAACTTTTTTTGTTCATTTTCATATTTTGTAGTTGTTTTAAAAATCGATTATTCATGTTCATGTCTCCTTCTTGTTATACTTTGTAGTGGAATGTGGGCTTTGATGTAAAAGAATAACAAGAGACAAACTTGTACCGATGTATGTGTTAATTATGCATACACCGCAGTGAAATTATATTTTTCTTGTGAAATATTTCACTTTATGAATATATCATGACATAGAAATTACCTGAGTATGTGCAGAAGTTGTGCAGAAACAGTGAAATTATTACTAACATGTAAAACTAAGTCCTAACATTTTAAAATAAAATTTGAATATATTTATCTATCATCTTTACTTCATAATTGACAATACATTTAACTAGTTAACTTTTATTCTTATACTTATATCTCTCAGTGCCTTAGTTTTAACCATACTAAATATTAAAAATAAGAATTATAAAGTTAAATAAAAAGCATCCTATTTAGATGCTTTTCTAATGTATAATTTCATTTTTTCACTGACCTACAAATATAAAAATTTCATCAACAGCTTCCTTATATCCACCTGATTTTTGGAAAGATTTCTTCAAATTCAAAGCGACTTCTTTAAATGACGGATTATTTAATACCATTTCTACACTTTCACTTAGTTGATCCGCAGTTAATCCTTGCATTTGTAATTTTATTCCTGCTCCAAGACTCTCCACTTGCTTTGCGACTACTGGCTGATCTGCACTTTGCGGTATTACAACGAGCGGAATCCCGTTATACAGTCCTTCATGCGCACTGTTCATCCCGCCGTGTGTAATAAATAGTTTCGTATATGTAAGCAGCTCAGTTTGGGGTACATAGTTTTTCACAATGAAGTTTTTAGGAATTTCGCCTAGATCACTTATTTTTGTTTTACTACCAATAGACATAACAATTGTATGCTCACTATTCTCAAAGGCCTTCATACACAGTTTATAAAAGTCAATCGCTTCATTAAAAACAGTACCTAATGAAATATAAATCGGACTTTTTTCTTCAATTGAAGTAAAATCAACGTCTCTGTTTTTCATTTGTGCAGAGATAGATGGTCCTACAAATTTATATGTTTCATCAAACGTATCACCAAAAGGCTGGAACTCCTTAATTGTATATACAATAGTAAGGGGTGCAGGATTACAGAAAACTTCATACGATGATTTTATTTCAACACCATATTTTTCAGCAATTCCCTTCGTTAAGTTTTGAAAATCATTCTGTATTTTATCATAAATTTCTACTGAGATATTTTTTGATAGATGACCTAACATTTGCTCAAAGGATTTTTCATCCTGCGCAAAAGATGTGCATGAATTTATGGCTGGAAGTTTAAGGATTTGAGCAATTAAATGGCCACAGCCAAACATAGAATCATGAATTATGTAATCAAAATGTTCACCTTCAATTTGTTCTAGAACGCTAGGTATGACAATATCCGCTGTATGTAGAAGGCCATTTATTCTCTCCTGCAAATAATTTCTGCCTTCAGATAGAAACGCTTTTATAAATTTTTGATCATCAATCGTTCGTACAGTAGCACCTGTCTTCTCAATCCGCTCCCTGAAAGCTTCTATTGAAAAATAAACGACCTCTTCACCACGAGAAATCAATTCTTCTACAACTTGTAAAGTTGGATTTATATGTCCTTCTGATCCAGCGTTAATAAATAAAACACGCGCCATAATAAACACTCCTTACGTTAAATCGTTTCTATGTTGGCAAGAGTACGGATTCTCTCCATACTCTTTTCCTAGCTGTTCGTAACATGTTCCTACTAAATTGACCTAGCAAGTCTAAAACCGAGATCATCTATATGAAATGTAGGATGGCTTCGACGACGACAAGTAGCGCCGCATCCTCTCGCTGTTTCAGCCCAACTACCACCACGAAAAATGCGGTATGATCCGTACACTGTTTCATCATACAAATCATAACACCATTCCCAAACGTTCCCTAGCATATCATAAAGCCCCCATGCATTCGGTTCTTTTTGGCCAACTTCATGAATCTCTCCATTTGAATTTTCATTATACCACGCTATATCATGGAGTTTCCCGTATGTATATCCGGTTGTACTTGCTTTACATGCATATTGCCACTCTGCCTCAGATGGTAATCGGTAGCCATTTGAATCTAAATTACATTTCACAATTTGACTATCATCACTAATAGAATAATATTCTTTTAATCCCACTTTTTTTGAAAGTACATTACAAAACGCAATGGCATCGTTCCATGAAATATTGACAACTGGTTTATGATTTTTATCAAAATTATTTAATGTACTATTTGTAATAGCATCATATAGTTCCATTGTTACAGCATACTTTGCAAGAAAAAATGGTTGAATTTGCACTATCCATTCTTTTTTTATTCGATCATCTCTTAATACTACCTCTCCAACTGGAATATTTACCATTAATGAATCGATTGTTTGAATTAAATCATTAGTCATTTTCTATTCCTCCAAACGTTCATTTTATATGAACTTATAGTCATATACTCATTACAAAATACAATTTTCAAAAAGCGTTAAATTTTTCATAATAAAAAACGATTAGTTTAATTAAACTAATCGGTAAGATCCAAAAAGAATTGTTGTGTCACATTCTATTATTATATGTGCTCTAAAAATTTCCGAACCTCATTTGGAGATTTTAAAACAATAACCTTTTTCTCTTCGGACAATTGCTCTAACCCTTTTAAAATTGTAGGTCGTTTAGTATTAGGATATTCCCATATCCATTTAAAGAATTGCAAATCAAATCTTTCTTCACATCCCGCGCCCATATCTGGTCTTGTTTTATTCCGGTATTTTACAATTCTTTTAAAAGCACGATAAATACAAATTGTTCTATGCATATCAAGGAAGATAATTGTATCAGCTGCATTCAGTCTGATACCCATCGTCCCGCCATAATTCCCATCAATAATCCACTTCTCATCTTTAATTAAGTTATTTTGAACTGCTATTTGTTCTTCTCTCGGAACACCTTCCCAATTCGGTTTCCAAAATAATGCATCAAGATGATGCACCTTAATATTTAATTTATTTCCTAACTGCCTTGCTAATGTGGATTTTCCTGAACCGCCAGAACCAATTAATATTATTTTTTTCATACCTTTACGATACCTTCTATAATTTCTTCAATATCTTCCTTCTTAGCAAAAATCCAGAAGAACATTTCTTCATTTAACTTTAATAAATCTGGTAACTGGACAAAATAAGCAATAAAGATAATTTGAATTGAAAGCATAACATACCAAATAGCTTTTAGTTCTTCTTTCGTTAAATCATTTTGTTTATAATAACCTTCAAAGACTTTGCTAACGATATGTAACCATTTTTCTCTTAATCTTTCATCACTAAATAGCTCGCTTAATACACTTGTACAGCAATAACATAAATCAAATATTTTTACATTATTTTCTAAAATCTCGAAATCTATAAACCCTTCCAGTTTATCATCTTTAAAGATTACATTTGATAGATGCATATCACGATGAATAATTTGTCTCGGTAATGGATGGACCGTTTCCTTGAAAGCTGTGTGCATTCGCTCCATCTTTTGAATTACCTCTCGATGAGCATGCTCGTTCTTTTCTAAAATCGGTATAGCCCATTCAAATACTATCTTATATAAATCTCTTTTTATTAACTCATGGTCACTATTCACCGAATGTAATGCTTTGTGCAGATTAGCTATTTCTTTTCCAATTGTACTTGCTAGCCTTTCCAGCTTATTCGTATCTTTTATTTCTAAAACACTTCCGGCAACATACTCATATAAGCAATAATATTTTTCTTTATATAATACATATTGTTCATCATTTTCTGTCTTTACTACTTTCTGTACTTTAATTCCCTTTTCATACAGTTGCTTCAAAACATCGAATTCAACTAGAAGTTGCTTTATCGATCCCGTTCTCTTTAAAATGTACTCTTTATTCTTGCATAAAACCTTCGCTACTTTTGGTTGCATTACAGTAGCTGTGACATGTTCATTTCGAAACCAAAGCTTTGCAATTTCCATTGCTTGTTCCATTTACAAATACCCCTTTTACAATTCTTATTTCTTCCGAAAAATAACCTCACACAGTATTCCCACTCCAACACCAATTGTATAAGCCACTACATCACTCCACAAAAAACCGTATCCCAACACGAGTCCGCCCAAAGTCGTTGCACGAATGCTATCTATCCATTCCGCATGATACAATTGGCTCGCTTCAATCCCGTAGCAAAACATTAAACTAGTAAAAGCCAACTTCTTCGTCTCTGTTTTAGGAAACAAAAATCCAAAGCCAGTGAAAATCATTAATGCCCATAATGCATCACCTAAATAATCATTTAATAGATGTGGTAGTGCAAAAGCAAACTTTCTTGAGCTAAGACCTAAAATAATAACAACTATAGTAAATAGTGCATATACTACTCTATTTCGTTTCGTATTCATTTTAAAGTCTCCTAATATGTAATGTAAAACTGTAAATAGCTAGTAAAACAAAGTTATTTTACTAGCTATTTATTGATTGCTTTTATGATAAGAAAATGTGGATTCATATTTAAATAATGATATGATTTTTCGCTTACTTCTTTCATTTTTTCAATTGCCTTCGGTTCCACTATCTCTTCTAATACAAAATAATTTGTAGTTTCATTTAGTATGTCTTGTAATGATCTTCTAAAAAACTTGACTTCAATAGTAATATTCGGTTTAACCCAAGTATCTATTAATAACTGTTTTTCAAAATAATTTTCACATGGAAACTTTGTGAAATCCATAAAAGGATGATGAATAGAATAAATAAGTTCTCCACCTGGCTTCAATACACGACGAAATTCTTGAAATACTTGATTCCAATTTTCTATATAATGAAGAGTTAATGAACTTACAATCACATCATACGTATTATCTTCAAATGGCAATGTTTCTTGCAGATCATGACAAAGGAACGTCGCTTCTTCTCCTATATTTTCTTTTGCTGCTTTTACCATTTCAGGACTTACATCAATTGCTGTAACATTTGCTCCTCTTCCTATGAATTGAGAAGTATACCATCCAGCTGCACATCCAGCATCTAATATCTTTTTTCCTTCTAGTTCCTTTGGAATAAGCTCCATCATCGCCGGTCTTTCATAATAACTGTTATATGGATTTGCGAAATCTAGATTTTCTTTATATGTACTCGCTAATTTATCATACGTATCTTTAATCGAATCTTTCATTACACACACTCCTAATACATATTAATCCATTAACTCCTGCTGCTTTTTCTTTGAAAATGATTGTAGTACTAAATCATACGACCAATCAATCATTTTATTAATTTGCTCCTGCTCTATACCCTTATGAATATAAACGGTATTCCAATGTTTTTTATTCATATGATACCCTGGAATAATTGTTTCTGGATAATCTTCTCTTATTCTTAATGCGACTTCTGGATCACACTTCAATGTAATCGCAGCCTTTTCACCTTCTTCATGATTTACTATCGCAAATATTTTATTATTAAGCCTCATACATGTTGCACTCCAGCCATCTGGAGAATCTTCTGTCGCTTTTCTTTTCGATAAACAGTACGCTCTTGTTGCATTCATTTTAATTGGCACCTCTTATTCTTTCCCTGTTTGATTACGATGCATCACAATTTGCTTCGTTGCTTGAAATTGCTGCTCACCGTAAAACTTTATTAGCTTCTCACCGCAAAATAGACTAACAATATCAATATGAGATATTTCTCGAAGTAATATTGTAAGCATTTTCTCTCCAATACCTTTATTTCTTACACTCTCATGTACGACAACATCTTCAATGTATGCTCGAAAAACACCATCAGAAACGACTCTAGCAAATCCAACTAATTCATTTTCTTCCCATACTCCAATGCCTATACTATTCTTTAACATTTTTTCAATATCGACTTCTTTTCTTTCTGGCCACCAACCGACAGAATCATAAAGCTTCTTTATTTTTTCTGCACAGATTGGTTGTTCTTGTTGCAATTTATACGTGTACATATGCTTTCTCCCATCAACCAGTATACATAATACTATTATAATCTCTTTTCAAAAAAGTGCTGACTATGACCTTTCGGATGATCTTCAACGACACCATACTCCCTGTAACCGTGCTTTTTATAAAATTCTGGCGCTTGAAAACTAAATGAATCTAGCAATATTAATCTGCACTCTTTTTCCTTCGCAATTTCTTCAATTTTATGTAAAAGTTGGCTACCATAACCGTCATGACGAACTGATTTATCAACCCATAAAAAGTCGATATGAAGATGATAAAAATACATCGTACCTGTTACACCACCAAATATTTTTCCTTCTTCATTTTTTACTACGAGGCTTACTTCTTCCATCGGCTGTTTTACTTCATCTGTTAAGATGGACATATTATATTGAATAACTTTATTTTTAATGTATTCTCCTTCAATACGTGTACCGTTCTCTATATGTTTCATATACATTGCTTCCTTTCAACTTAGTAAGCTACATTTTGTTTTTCCCCTTTAAAATACTAATCAAAACGAATCCACCATATGTAACAAAGCATGAAAAGCCAATTATCCCTGGTACAGAGACATAGCCTACCCTTATGTAACTTATAACTGCAAAACAAGCGATAGACAATAAAATAGATGGCCAAAATATAACAGCTATTTTTCTTCGTCCTCGTTTCGATGTACTTTCTTTCTCTTCAGAAACACGTGTGCCAAAAAGCAATACAATACAAATAAGGATCGCTGCAAAGTAAATTGTATCTAATGACAAATTGTGATCATATAGTGCGATTCCAACTTCAAGAGCAATAATCGTTAAAATTAAAATAATGATTGTTGAAGTCTTTAAGTTTCTTTTCAATCGCTCACTCCTAGCATGCTTTCACTATATTCTTTGTATATGTACTTTAAAACTGCTGCAAAAGCTTCATCTACCTCTTTATTTTCACGTCGATTCGGTAAATCTTTTCCCCCCATCACATAAAGAAGCGGAAATTCGTTAAACATTCCTATTATACCAATAAATTCAATATCGAATATAAAAAAACTTTTCGGCAGCCCATATCAGCTATTTAAATAAGAAAAAGGTAGCATGAATTTTTTCTTGCTACCGAAAAATATTTATTCTTCTATAGGATTTTCAGGACCGTTAAGTTCCAGCTGATAAAAAGCTAAATCTAGCCATTTATTAAACTTATAACCAGCTTGTTTTATTGTTCCTGCATGAACAAATCCATATTTTTGATGCAAGGCAATACTTTTCTCATTCTCTGCATCAATTCCAGCAATTAAGGTCATATACTCTCTTTCCTTTGCAATTTTGATTAATTCTTTCATTAATGAAGACCAAATGCCATTTTTTCTATATGCCTTATCTACATACACAGAATGTTCAACTGAATATTTATAAGCAGGCCACGCTCTAAATGGGCCGAATGTCGCAAATCCTACTACTTTATTATCTAATTCACATACGAAAATTGGATACCCTTCAGCCTTTTTTTGTTCATACCAATCTATTCTATTTTCAAGGGTTACAGGTTTATACGCATATACAGCTGTTGTATAAAGTATCGCATCGTTATAAATATCTAAAATGTATGCTAAATCTCTTTTCGTTGCTTCCCTTATCATTGTTTTCTTCCTTTCATCATGTTCATCTTATTTCACTATCTTTTTAATAGTTTTATTTTATCGAAATTTCCGATTTTTATCTACATACGAATACTAGCTTTTCGGAAACCATCAAATATATTTATTGCAGCAGATAATGTGTAGAAGAAAATTCCTCCCCCAATGAGCCACGTTTTAAATCCCTCTGGGGAAATAGTAAATGCATTTGCCAAATACGTAATAAACCCTGCGTTAAATACATGTGGATTTACTACAATTACAATGAATACTATCGTCCCAGCTATTTGAAGAATAGCATTCCCAATCGCCAATCTTTGAGTCCATTGTCCCTGCACCAATTTATAAAGGGATATACATATTTCAAAAACGATCATAATTATAACGATTGGCCAGTACTGCAATAAAACATCTTGATTAAAAGTTGGCGAAACAAACTTCAGTCCATTTGCCGTACCGTTATATACGCCAACAAGATGATTCGCATAAAAGTAAAGTGTAGCCCAAACTGCTGTCCACATTAAACCTGCAAAAACTTCAAACTTCGAGATTGCTTTTTTCTTTAGGATATACGAGATGTTTTTCAAATCATCTGGTGTCCATTTTTTTAAACTTGTCGTCAACGGCTCGATACCTTTGTCTTTATCTGTTCTTTCTAAAATAACAAACACAAGTGTCAACCAGAAAAATACATGGAGGCCCACTTCAAAAATTTCCCCAATGCCTTTACCTATCAATTGCAAAATAACATTTAATACCGCTTGATCACCACTATAGCCTATAAAATTTTCTGCAACCATTGATATGAGTGCAATGACAGCTGCGATTGGTATAATCATTTTTAACAACGTTGTATATACATCAAAATAACGTGGTCCAATTAAATGCATCGGTCTATCCAAATAACCATTAGCCAATGAAACCGGACTCCCCAATTTTTTGAGAACGCTCTTTACATCCTCCTCACTATAATCTTCAGGTAACATATCCTCTATAGTTGACCTTAGTTCAAGTGTAATATCTTCACGATTTTTTTCAGGTAATCTCTTCGCAACCTCTTGGATATAGAGATCAATTAAATTCATTCTCTTCCTCCTTTAATAAGTTATAAAGTTCTTTCGAATCCTTTATCCATTCTTTTTTCAACTGCAAAAATATTTCTAATCCATAATCACTTAAAACATAATACTTACGAGGTCTACTCTCCGTTTTATCCCAACTACTCGTCACTAATTCCTGTTTTTCTAATCGGCGAAGTAGCGGATATAAAGTACTTTGATCAATTGTAATCCCTGATTGCTCCAATAACTGGACAAGTGAATATCCGTACTGCGGCGTTCTTAATTGACTTAAAACGGCTAACGTTAATGTCCCTCTTCTTAACTCAGTAATTAACGAGTTTAATAAAGTATCCATTTACTCACCTCATTTCCATTACTATATGTCATACAGTATGTGTTTTATACTATGTATCGTACAGTATTAATGTGACAAAAACTATATTTTTTACCGAAAAACGGATAATGAAAAGCGCAAATTATATGATTTGTACTTTTTTAGCTAAGTTATATATATAACACTCTAAAAGATAGCAACCTTAACTACTAATTTTGAAGTTGCAGTAATGCTATATTAAGTGACAACTATCGTATACATATGATGTGAACATAACATCTCACTATAGGAAGCTAATAAAACGGAAAATTATCATGGTTGAATGATTCCTGTTTTATTCTTTAGGCACTGTTGATTTCACACCGTTTTCAGCACCTAATCAACGTTATTTCCTTCATAAACTTCATCTTGTTCAAAATCTTTATTTTTGTTTGGTTTATTAGAGAAAAAAAACAATTAAATTAGGTTAATTGTTTTTCAAATGCAAAATCTTTATTTTTTTAAATAATCTATGATATTCGAAAAGACAAACTCTCCAAATGCAAGTGGTATATAAATAAACCATAACTTTAATATTGCCTTTGTTTCTTTGTGATCAGAATCCCCCATTAAAACCAACCCTATCCTTTTTCTTCAAATATTTTCTTTTTAATTCCAATAACAAGAAAATCATACCATTTATTAATGTTATAGTCTATTTTTTCTAAAAATTAAATAAATAAAATCCTTGTATCCCCTTAATATTCAGATAAATATAATAACTTTTTTACGTTTCATCTTCAAAGTCAATAATGAGTCCTGTTAGAACCGCTACATTACCAATCGATTGGATCCCGTGACCAATAAAATCCACCTTAAATTCTTCCCACTTTAATTTATGTAATGATATAATAACACTAAATTTTCAACACGTGCTTAATAGATTGGGGACTTATAATGGATAAACCTCTCACTGCATTACAAACTATTATTATACATATGAATACAACTGAGCATTGGCATGATTTTATTTGTTACTGTCAGCATCGCGAAGCGGGACTTCGAAAATTAGCTTTTAAACATTTAGAGACATTTATTACAGATGCAAAGAAATGGGAATCCAAAGATCAAGAAGAGTTTGCCATTTCGCTGTTTACTATTTTAGATGCATTAAACGAAAAAGATGGGATCTTAACTTTCTCACTAAATAGTTTTCTAATTGACATTCTATATAGATGGACAGAAAACACCCCATTTGATTCAAGACCTTTTAGATGGATAGGAATTTATATGGACTCTAGCAATAAAGAAGACGATTTAGAAAAATCCCTTCGAAAAGCGATTGAATTAGGTGGTGATACCGAACAAGAAGCCATGATATACCTAGTTTCTAATTACATCAATACTTTAGAATTTGGTACACATGAATTCCCTTCAGATTATTGCGGAAATTTAAGCGAATGTATAGAAAAACTTCCCTATATGCTGCAATTAATTGATAGAATTCAGAATAAGAACATAAAGGAGCAAAACATTGGGCAAATACAAGAACAACTACACCTTATTCTAGATTGGTTAAAACATACCCAAATTCCAGTAGATGCTGTTCGTATATGGGAAAAAGAACAAACTAAGGAATTAGAAAAAAGCATCGTATATCATTTAAACAACAGCTCAAGTCATTAATTCGTCTACTATTTCAATATAAAAAAGAGGATCTTCATACAGTACTAGAAAATCCTCTTTTTATATTTATCCCACATTAGCTTGCAGTAAAACTCCCCACTAATTATAGTTTTACTTTATTTTAATCCTTTAATTAAAGGTGACGCTTCCCCACTATGGAAAATCCATAAGTCATGAAGTGATCTCGTACATCCGACATATAGTAACTTTGCATCATGTTTTGTGTTTTTGTAATGTTCTTCATCCACATCAATTAAAAGCACCGCATCAAATTCTAAACCTTTCGCTAAATAGACAGGTACTACTGATATACCACCTTCATATTTACTTTGGTTTGCTTCAATTACGTTTACCGTTAATCCTGCATTTGTTAATTTCACATATATACCACGGCATTCATCTTCTGTTCTTCCGATTACCGCAATTGTTTTCACATCTGCATTTTGCAAATGTTTTACCGTCTTCACAATTTCAGTAAATTGATTTTCTGCATGAATTACTTTCACATCTTCTCCACTGCGGAAGACTGGTGTTGCGAGTCCTACTGGGATTTCTGCATTTTTAATTATTTCATTTGCAAATTCAATAATTTCTTTTGTAGAACGATAACTTCTTGTCAATTCATAATAACCGGTTTCTTGGAATACTTCCTTAAAAGCATTCCAATCTTCAATTCCTTGGTAATCATAAATCGCTTGCGATAAATCACCTAATATAGTGAAAGAATTACCTAATGTAATTTCTTTTAATACATAAACTTGGAAAGGCGAAAAATCTTGCGCTTCATCAATAACAACGTGATGAAACTTCTGCCCGATTTCGATCCCTGTTATACGATGATGTATGTATATTAAAGCTGGTAAATCTTCTACACACACTTCTTTTTTACGACAACTCTTTTCTGTTTCTTTAACAAGTTCTTCAGGTAATACCTCAAGTATTTCTTTACTTTTTACTATTGAACTATACAGTGAAAGAGCACTCATTTTCGGCCAAAACTTCATATATGCGTTCAGTCTCTTAGTCGCTTCTTTTTTAAGTAATTTTTTCTCGTTTGTTTCCCCGAATTTTTTAAGTTCAATTTCAATCCAGCGCTTCATTCGTCCTACTAATCGTTCTCTTCTTTTCTGTAAAGAATAATGTTTATATTCAACTTGCATCCATTTTTTAATATCTTCTACTGGAATAATCGCTCTATCCCACGCCTCAAAATCTTTTGTCGGAACTAACTCATTTTCAAATTGGATCATTCTCTCTTCAATAAACGTCTTAAATTCCAACGTACCCTTTAATTTACCTAGCATTACCTTCTTTTCATCACGATTAATTGAAAATGCTTCTTTCAATTTTTTTTCTGTCTGCTTTAGTTTCACTGAATCATCTAACGTACGTAATGCCCAATCTGGAAACGTTGTTTGACTAATATTCCCTACACCTAATTCAGGAAGTACACTCGAAATATAGTCTAAAAACAGACTATTCGGTGCAAATACGATCATTCTTTCTGCTTCTAGTTGTTCACGATATTCATAAATTAAAAAAGCAAGGCGATGTAAAGCAATTGTTGTCTTTCCACTCCCTGCAACCCCTTGAATAAGTAATGGTAAATTTCTTTCCGCTCGAATAATATCATTTTGTTCCGATTGAATCGTTGAAACAATATCCTTTAGCTTATTATCTTTATTCTCACCTAATCGATATAGAAGAAAATCATCGGCATGTGATACATCTTCATTTCCTTTTACATATGTATCAACAACACGTTCAAGTTCTCTTTTTCGAATGGAAATGTTTCGTTTTAAATACACATCACCTTCTACTAACCCATCTGGTGATTGATAAAATGCTAATTCTTCTCCACCGGTAAATGAATAAAACATACTTGCGACAGGCGCTCGCCAATCAATAATGATTGGCTTCATCGTGTCCATATCCGAAACCCCTACTTTTCCGATATAAATCGGCATAACTTCTTCTTTTCCATCTTCCTGAAAATCTAACCTTCCAAAGTACGGCTCTTGCACACCAATACGTAAGTTTTGTCTATTAGACTCCCTCATACTTTCAAGAATTTGCTCTTTAAAATCTTCTCCATAATAAACCGGGATTTTTTCAAGCCTATCCAATTGCTCATCCATCGTATGTAAAGTATCCTTCATTTTTTGTAACTCATCTTCAAATATGTTGCTCATTTCGACGATTCCCTCCTGTCCGTTCTAATTTTTCAGTCGAAGTATCATTGTATTAAAAATCCAATCATAAAGTCAATAGTTTCCATTTGAATTTTCCGAAAAAACTTACTTTTCATCTTTCTAATTTAAAAAGAATATGCAACATCTAAATCACACACATACACATATAGTATAGTGATGCATGTAAAAGATACTTCTTTCTATTTGTCTCCTATTTAATTTATCTATTAAAAAACATTGTAAAAATTAAAGACTTTAATCAATGGGCGTTTTACTGCCCATAAATAGTAGGATAAATAAAAGTAAAGGAGGCTCTTCAAATGAATATTTTGAATCTATCTCAAGATTAAATATGCTTCTATCTGGCTGTATCCTTATGGTTTGTTGGTCAATTATGTATGTTGAAATATATAGACTTACAAAATCCGTCTGGCCATGTGTTATCATGCATGCGATCGAGGATGCTGTTCCTACTGTTTTAGTTACAATAACAGGGATTATTACTCTTACAAACAGTAGTGATTTTTGGTTAAATCCTACTAGCGGGGTCGCTGCTACTGTTTTATTTCTCGGAATTGGAACCGTACTAAGAACTATAAGAATAAAAAGAGAACGACAATTATTCACACAATAAAAAGCAGATAATGAATTCGTCATTATCTGCTTTCCAATTTTTAAAACTACCTTATTATATTTTTTGATACATAAGCCAGTCACCAGAGTCTATCACTTTCTTTAACATCTTTTTATCCTGAGCGATATACACATATGCCTCAATTTCCCCATCAGCAACATATACTGTTTGCGTGATTCGATCATATAAATCAGTCTCCGCATTGCCTCTATATTCTTCTAGTTCATCTAACTTACACAATATCTCATCATTTACTACATAAACTTCTCCATACACCTGTTCTTCAATCGAATAAGTCATGGCCGGATATCCTTCGTTCGTATCAAATAATTTGCCATATGTCCAAGCTCTGTCTGCGATGCATGTTGCACCTAGCATATAATGAGCATTCGTTTGTCCTCTTCTTAACGTGCCATAAACGAAAACATGATACATAAATTCTTATCCCCTTTATATGCCTCTACTTTCTTATTTGTAAATAAGCACGAATCATAAAGTAACTCACTTCATTCGGAAGCTGTTCTTTAATAGATTTCAGACCACCATCTGCATTTTGAACGGCAGTTTCAATAAGAGACTCATACTCTGCTGGAACAAAGCTTTGCCAATCTACTTCCATTCCATCCTCATAGCAGCGAATTAAATGGTTTTCGATTGTTTGTCTTGATAAGTTACGTTCTTTTGCAATCTCATTCAAATCAATACCTTGTTTATACATTTCATACGTTTCTAAATGAGAATTTGCGGACGCTTTTCCTGACTTTTTACGCTCTGAAACTACTTCTGTCTTAATTGTTTCAGCATAATTTGGATTTTCCTCAATAAAATGCTGAACTGCTTGTAAGAAGTGCGAACCATATTTCACAAGTTTGTGTTCTCCGATACCTTTTACCGTCAACAATTCGGAATCACTTTGCGGCATTTTCACACACATATCTTTTAATGTTTGGTCAGAGAAAATAACGAACGGAGGTACACCTTCTCCTTGTGCAATTTCTTTACGTACTTCACGAAGCACTTCAAATAAAGGATGGTCTTGAACAATTTGTCTTGTCTCTACTCGTTCTTTTCGTAAAACATTCTCTTTACCAAGTAATACTTCTTTCCCTTTTTCAGTTACTTTTAACGTCGGATAAGTGCCATGTTCAACTGCAATTAACTCGTCTGAAATTAAAAACTCGATAAACTCACTGACCTCTTTTACACTACGGTTCGATAAAAGCCCATACGTTGGTAAAGTATGAAAATTAAATTCAATAACTTTCTTATTCTTCGACCCAGTTAATACTTGCGCTATCATTTGCTTTCCAAAGCGTTGGTTCGTTCTAATCATGCATGATAAAACCATTTGTGATTCCCTTGTCACATCGATGCTCTCGCGATTGTCTGTACAATTACCACAGCGTCCACAATCTTCTTTCGGTTCTTCTCCAAAGTATTGCAAAATGAATGATTGTAAACATTGTTCTGTATGACAGTAATCGGTCATATTTTGCAATTTTTCAAGTTCATTTGAAAAACGTGATTCTCCAGTTGATTGATCAATTAAAAAACGCTGTACTTGTACATCTTGAGAAGAATATAACAATATACATGTACTATCTAATCCGTCACGACCAGCACGTCCTGCTTCTTGATAGTAACTTTCCATATTTTTTGGAAGCTGATAATGAATTACGTAACGAATATTCGATTTATCAATACCCATCCCGAATGCAGATGTTGCTACCATTACACTTACTTCATCTCGTAAAAAGAGTTCTTGTTGCTCATTTCGATCAATATCACTCATACCAGCGTGATATTTTGATACAGAAACTCCTGCCTTCATTAAATCTTCATATAACTGATCGACTACTTTTCTAGTAGCTGCATATATAATCCCAGATTCCTTTTGATTTTGACGAATATAATCCGCCAAATATGCATTTCGATCTTGCCCTTTAATAACAGAAAACGATAAGTTCTCACGCTCAAACGTTGTCATAATTGTATTTTCTTGATTAATTTCAAGTGTATTACAAATATCATCACGTACTTGCGGTGTTGCTGTTGCTGTTAATGCTAATACAAGCGGCTTTTCTGGAAGATAATCTAATATGCGATGTATATGTAAATAACTTGGACGGAAATCATGTCCCCACTGTGAAATACAGTGTGCTTCATCAATCGCAATCATAGGGATTTTCATATCGATAAGTTGGTCAACAAACTCCATCGAATCAAGACGCTCAGGCGCGACATAAAGTAATTTGTAATGTCCTTGTTTCGCTAATTGAATTCGCTGATTTGCTTCAGCAATAGAAATAGAACTATTAATATATGTAGCTGAAATGCCATTCTGTACCAATGTATCTACTTGATCCTTCATAAGTGATATTAAAGGTGATATAACCAACGTCGTTCCTTCAAATACTAATGCCGGAATTTGATAACAAATCGACTTACCGCCACCCGTTGGCATAATACAAACCGTATCTTTCCCATCTAATACGTTTTTAATTGTTTCATCTTGTCCTCTTCGAAACGAAGAATAACCAAAGTAGGACGCTAAAAGTTCTTGTGCTTTAGTAAACAAAAAAGAGTCACCTGCTTTTCTTTATCTTTCATCTACTTCTATTATATCAATCACTTATGCGACTTGAAAGGGATGATTAGATGCTTATTGTTTTTTCATTATTCTATGTTTCTCCACCTATTTAATACTAACTAGCATCATTATTTTATATGTTTTACAACATTTATAATATAAATCCAGTACACAAGAAGAGAGAGTTTCAATTTAAACGTTCATTTTATTTCCCTTTCTTGAATACTACTAATCGTATACATATAAATTCAGGAGGTTACTATATGAAGCATCGTAATATGAGTTCCATCACGGCGAAAACGAAAACACAAAAACTCCAATTCTCTAATAATGATGCGTGGAAATATGAATCATACTATAAGTATCAGCCATTATTCTCTTATAAAAAGCTTTTTAATTTTCTTTCTCAACTTTTTAGACGTTAATATATGCGCAAAAAATATATCATTCACAAAATTTTTCTCAATATTAAATGTATAGACTTACTCCAATTCAGTTGTTACCATATATAATAATCTGTTGGATAAACCCCTTAAGTTGACCTGCTTATATTAGCAGGTCTTTTTCATGATTACATACTTCTGTGTACCTCGATCTCACTTCCAAGTCTTTTCTCCATTTTATAACCATATTTAACTCCCAACAATTCATGATTATCATGAATTGTTGGGAGTTAAATTGTTCACATATAATTATGCAATTTTTCTTTCTCAATACACAAAAGACATTTTACTTGTTACTATAAAAGTACTCCAGATGAGTTTTTTGCTCATCGACATTATCTAGTTATTGGGGCCTGCCGCGGGAAGCAGGTCCCTTTGACTGTATGAAGGTCCTAATTTCATTTGGACACATTTACCAGGTTTTTTCAAAAGAATTTTATGATAACATTACGTAGTCGAGTCCGACATCTCGGCAATACCCTTTTGAGGGTCTGCAACTTCCCTTGCAGACCCTCTTTTACTTTATATTCAATTTATTCGTATATACCACAACATCATTCACCTAATTTCTCCATTTCAAATTCCCTAAAAATAATCTAGGACACGTAACTAAAAATAAATCTTCATCATACTTTGAGTTATACATGTTCAAAGGAGTGTTACTATTTATGTATTCTTATTGGCAATCGTATTACTCCCCCTACCATAACCCTTATGTAAACTATGATTTATCCGTACGGAACTACCGAATTAGTAAAAATGAGAATTTTTTAAAAGGGTATATGCGTTCTTTATGGGAACAACACGTCGCTTGGACGAGATTGGCTATTATAAGTATAGTCTTTAATTTACCAGATGTTAACGTTACTGTTGGACGACTTCTACAAAACGCAACACATATGGGACTATCACTTGAACCATTTTACGGTGAGGATGCAGTGAAAAAATATAGTGCATTAATTAAAGATCACTTAGTAATTGCAGCGGATCTTGTTAAAGCCGCAAAAGCTGGTAATCAAAATGCAGCGGCCGCTATAGAGAAAAAATGGTACGCTAATGGTGATGAAATTATTGAATTTCTTAACAGTATCAACCCATATATAGATAAAGAAGAATTTAGAAAAATGTTTTATGAACATTTAGCACTAACGAAAGCAGAAGCACTTGCCTTCCTAAATAAAGATTATGAAGCAGGAGTAAAACTTTACGATAAAATTGAAAAAGAAGCATTGGAAATGGCCGACATGATAACAAACGCAATCGTAAAACAATTCCCGCAAGTATTTCAATAAAGTGAAACTTTAATCAGAGTAGGTATTACTACTAAGTAATACTTGATAAAAATAAGTCGATTTCCAAACATAAATCGGCTTATTTAGTTTTCTCTCTATGATATTTCACCTCTCCTCTTTACATTTAGCTTATATCGATATATTTTATTAATATCCGTTTTTTATAGGAGGAAATAGTTTGATTAACGCAATTGGTCTCGTTTTTATACTTACAAATAAACACGAGAAAAAAAAGAAAGTTTACTTAAATGAAAAATTTGCACTAATAGATATTATTGATTCTAAAGAAGTATTTGATGATGAAGGGAATCCTTTAGTAGAACTAACATGTAAATACAGTATATATTTAGATGAAAAATATTACTGTAAATCTCTCGATGATTATACCGGACAAGTATTTCCTTTCTTAAGTGCAAAAATAGGAAAAGGTCTTCTAAGAAACTTAAACTACTACTTTTCTTACGTTGATGCCTATGATAAGAAACCACCAGTTAAAGAAATAAGACCACTTATGAAACAAGTAACGAACAGATAGCCAAAAATACAAAAAAAAGAAAGCATCTAACTCTGGATGTTTTCTTTTTTATTGAAAACTCATTAACTTTCATCCTCTTCTAAAAGTATGTATCCAAGCATATTTTAAATTAAAAACATTGGAGGATTAGAGTCAATGAAATACTCAGAAACAATTATAAGCAAACGACTTCGAATACTTAAAATGACAGGTATGTTTTTCATGCTAGTGTTAATAGCATGGATTGGCTATACAAAATTACTTTATGAAAACGGCTTTCTTCAAGAAAAAAAGAATTCAGTAGAAGTAATGAACACTAGCATTACAGGAGAAATAGAGCAGCTTTTTCATATAAACTTGCAAGGTTATCGAAAAACAAGCCTTGATGCTGTTATAGAAGCAAGCAAAACCGATCCAAGTGAACTATCCCTAATTGAACTGGTCAACAAATCCTGCTCGCGAGATTGCATAGGCGAACCAGTAACATATGTAAACTCAAACAATGGATATATCTTTTATAAGGAATCTAATGGAACTAATGTAGCTATAACGGTTAAAAAGAAAGACACATGGGTAATTGTAAAGAAATCTGTTCAAGATGGAATATAATCACCCAAAAAAAGAGTACGTATCGTACTCTTTTTTATTATTAATACCCTTCCTCTTCATGAATACAATGGCATTTCGGTTTTGTTTTACAATGACATTTTTCACACTCACATTTCGGTTTCTCTTTGCAACAACATTCGTGAAAATCATTGCGTTTACATCTACATCTCCCAAACATTAAATTATCCCAAAATGTATTACAATTTCGGGAATGCCCACAATGACAAGTATTCCCCATGAATTTGCTTCCTCCTTAATAGAATTCATCATATTCTATGTTTAAAAGTATACAAAGGCTTGTTTATTAGTCTATTTTCTCCATATTATAAGTAGAGTTAAAAGATTACATAAAAATAAAAAACCGTCACATGACGGCTTTTTATTTAGCAAACTACTCTTTTGTATAAAAATATTTAATTCCTTTCGTATCTAACCAAGCAGTTGCTTTGTCCAGTTCGTTCCCTTGACGATAATCTGTTTCGAAATACACAAGCCCTTGGTTATCTCCACGAGATATTATTTTAGAAGTATATCCAAGCTTATCCATCATTTGAATCATGTCAGGAACTAAATTTATACCAAATTCATAAGTAACTACTTTGTTATATTTATTCACTATAATTCCAACCCCTTCTTGTTTTTTTATCGGCTCAACAATTGGATTTGTAAACCAAGCTAACGGCTTATTTCCAATCAGCTTATTTAAATCACACTTGCCGATACCAGCCACATTCCCTGTTTCTGTGTATTGCCAAATATCACATGAATACGCCGGTTTGTTACCACCATAACGAGGAATCCATACAAAATCAGAATTGAAATTTGCCATTCCAAATGGAGCATACATATGATGAGCAATATATAAACCAGCCTTCTTAGCTCCTAATCTGCGTAATTCATCAATAAAAGCTTGTGCACCCGCTCTCATATCGTTCATTGTTCTTACTTCTACGTCAGCTACCCAAACTGTTGCATTTTTATCACCACGGTTCCAAAAGTCTCTTGCTTCTATCCGTGCATCCTCTACTGAAACGAAACGACAGAACGCATAATTACCAAACGGAATATTCCGTGCTTTCATTGCTTGTACATAATTTTTATATAAAGGATCTACATAGTTTGAACCATCTTGCACACGTGCAATTACGAAATCCAATTGTGGTGCTGCGATATCCCAGTTAATGTCGCCATTCCATTTCGAAATATCCACAATATAACCCATTATTTAACATCTCCTTTTTCATTATTATATTCAAAGCTTGTTTTTTTGCTATTATCAACTAATAAATAGTATGAGAGGTAGTATATTATTGGGTAATAATTTAAAATTCGGCTTATGTATTGAGAAAACAAAATATTATTACAGGTTTAACAAGTAAAGATTTACAAAGCTCTAAACTATATAAAGTGAAACTATAATTAGTAGGAGGCTACGAGCAGTGAAATTCCCACTTAATTTCTTAGCTTCATCCGAATTTTGAGGTGAGAATTTTACTTCCCGCAAATAGCTTGATAAATAAAACCACCTTTCTGACAGGTGGTTTTGTGTACTAATTTACATATACATTGTCCATATTTTTATAGTTACTTAATATACTTGTTAACTAAAAATAAGACAATTTTTAGTTTTTAATCAAACCAATTTTCGTTTTATCTCACGTACTCATAGTACCATTTACGTGCATCTAACCAAGCTGTAAATTTATCGATATTCCCGGACGGATAGCCATTCGTTATAGCATAACCAATGCCATCTTTTTGAACGACAATTTGTCCATCAATACCCGCATCAACCATAGCTTGAGCCAAAGCTTGTAAATTACTAAATGCTACACCACCAGTTTTTACTTTGAGCAAATCCGCTGCACCTCCTCCAGTTTGTCCTGTAAGAGCAAATACAACAGAATTAGCGATTTTATCAACATTCCATTTTGCCATATCAGATTCATTGTCAATAAATCCTAATTCTATAAGAATAGCAGGTGCTTTCGTCCCATTTAATACCGCTAAATCTGTACGCTGTTTCGCACCTCGATCACGCCATCCAATATCTTTTGCTAGTTGAGCTGAGATTTTAGCCGCCAAATCTTTCTGATCATAATACAAAACCTCAACACCCTGTCCATTTCCATCACTTGCATTAAGATGAAAAGAAATAACTAAATCCACAGCATGGGAATTGCTATTCCGAATGATATTATTTAAATTTTGTGATTGAGTTGCCCCTACCTCGTCCGTATCGTCATAAACCGTGTGTCCTAGGGATCTTAACTTAGTCGCCACAGCATCTTTAACTTGCCTATCTAAAACGTGTTCTTTCCGATTCCCAAAATTAGCACCTTGAACAATACTATTGTGTCCTCCGTGCAAACTATATCTGGCCATTATTTATCAACATCTCCTTTCTTAATATCCTATTCAAAACTTGTCTTATTGCTATTCCCACTTACAATCTTAACTGTACCCATATGTCCTACATTTTCTAGAAGTGAAGCAATTTGTTCTCGATATAAAAAAGCTATCGCTTCATAAATCGAATGATTTATTCTCTAAATTACTTTTACATGAATGACGACACGAACAAAAAAAACATCACCCTTTCGGCGATGCCTAAAAACTCTATTTTACTTTTCAGCTCCCTAAATAAATAGAGTTTAAAATCACTGAAACTACACCTATATTTCCTCCCCTTCCTTCACAGCTTCTTTCAACCTCTGCAACATATATCCAATCCCTTTACACCCCTCTAGCGGATATGTAATCATTTCTTCTGGATATAACTTTGTCACTACTTTTTTATGCTTCTTCCCTGCTAGTAAGACGATTTCGTCAAACTGTAATAAACTTTTATCTACCATCTGTTTTTGTAATTGCTCTATATTTATTACCTCATCACTTTTTGAATCAAATGCAAGATCATAGTTTTCTAATACAATATCATTTGGTCTTAAAAATCCATGTTTCGCCGATAATATAACCCAGTTTTCGAAAAACATAGTTGCGTACGCCTGACATGCTTTTCCGAACGGACTAATATACACATCTTTTGCTTCCATCGGTCCGTAGTCTGAATGTTTATCCCAAATTTTCTTTTTTCCACATGGAATTATACATATCCTTTTCATATATATTTCTACTCCCTTTACTTTGGTAAATAAAATTCGTTATTTTGTACATTTTTCTCTCAAAATACTATATAATAATTCTGAAAAGTTTAAATTACACATTTTACCATATATGTACTATGGATCACTCTCATTGCAAATATTATAATACCATAAAAATTTTTGCATTTTTTTCTTCAAATTATTATAACTAAATTGCAATATTATAATTTATTAATTAAATTAGGAAGGAGGTCCATAAAAATGAAAAATATTATCCCTGCACTATTAGTCTATTTTATTGTTTGCGTTATTTCCGTTATCATCCCAGCATCTGAAGGCTATAATTATGTCGGCTGGAAGTTATTTGTTGGGCAAGTGTATGCGATACCTATTTTCTTCATTACTGCCATAATTACATTTTATATAAACAAGAAAAAATCTTACGAATAAACGATTATAAGGATAGCTAACGCTATCCTTATTTTAATTCGTTAATCAAATTTAGAATGACCCTTGCAGTACTTTATATCCTTTCTTCTAAAAAGTCAAACGCAACTTCTGTATTTCAGCGTTTAAACGTAGCTCCTCCGAGAGCCAGCTCTCTAATTCTGAAACCGACGTAATATTTCGTTCTAAAAGTGACTGTAATTTACTCTCCAAATCATTAAACATACACAATCCTCCCGTTTTTAATTTTCTGTTTTTTAGAGATAAAAAAGGACAAGTAGCCAATCTGACTACTTGTCCTTACTGTTCATCTGTACGCAATACGATTAAGCTTGGAATGCTTCTGTTAATACTGGTACGATTTGTTTTTTACGAGATACAACACCTTTTAAAGTAGCTGTGTTGTTTTCTAGTGATACGTTGTATGCTTTCTCAACAACGTTTGCTGCTTTACCGATCGCAAGACCGACAGAATCATTAGTTAAGATATCAGTTACAACGAATAAGAATAGGTCTAAACCTTTTTCTTCTACTACTGCAGAGATTACTTTTTCAAGTTCCGCTTGGTGTACAAGAACGTCGTTTGTATCAACAGCGTTTACTTGTGCGATTTCAACTTTCGCATTACCCATTTGGAATTCTTTAGCGTCAAGAGAGATTAATTGCTCCATTGTTTTTCCGCTTAAGTCAGCACCAGCTTTTAACATTTCTAAGCCGTAGTTATCTGCATCTACACCAGCGATTTGCGCTAATTCACGAGCAGCTGCTACGTCTTGTTCTGTGCAAGTTGGAGATTTGAATAGTAAAGAATCTGAAATGATTGCAGATAACATTAAACCTGCAACTTCTTTACGAATTGTTACGCCATTTTCTTTGTACATTTTGTTTAAGATTGTAGCTGTACAGCCAACTGGCTCACAACGATAGTATATAGGATCGCTTGTTTCAAAGTTAGCAATACGGTGATGGTCAATAACTTCTAACACACGAACTGATTCGATATCGTTAGCACTTTGTTGACGCTCGTTATGGTCAACTAAAATAACGTTGTCCACTTCGCTTGCTACTGTCTCAACAAAACGCGGTCCTTCTACTTTAAAATAGTCTAACGCAAATTGAGTTTCACCGCTGATTTCGCCTAAACGTACAGGCTCAGCATTCATTCCTAATTCTTTTTTCAATTCTGCATAAGCAATTGCAGAACAAATTGCATCTGTATCTGGGTTTTTATGCCCGAAAACTAGTACTTTTTCCATGTTTTCCACCTCTTCATGAAAAGGATATCTTAAAGAAGCAAATATGACAATATTTAAAGCATATTTTTTTATAAATAATTGCACTTTCTTCTATATTTTTCATCATTTTCATAAAAAAAATCATCTAAAATGAATTAGATGATCGAAATGTATGTTTCAATTAAAATAGTGTAGGAGCTTGCACTACATTGTTAAAAGCGAAATTTGAGGATAAGCCATTATTCAAAAGGTTTACATCTATAACTTGATAAAACGCATTTCCAGTGTCTGCAATTTCCCAAACAGCTAAAATAAGATGGTATCCACTACGGTCAGTTGGTACATTTGCTTCGTGCGTTACTGTTGTCCCTGGTCTAGCTCCACCGTCATTTTTCACATAGAATGGCACTAAATCTAAATCTGATCGCGTTAAAGGTTTATTTGGATTCCAACCTTTTTTCGTAATATAATATTTCCACTCTTTTGTACTATGAGGAGCCGTTAGTTTCCACTTGAATGTATTCGTCCCGCCATTTAACGTAACTTTCTTCCACCTATCTACAGTTTGAACATCTAAAGCGGGAAAATGACCAGCCCCTGCAATTTGTCCATCAGAAGGTCCTAGTTGCGGAAATCCACCTATCCCTTCTACGCTTTGTGGTTCATATTGAATCGGTCCACAATTTACATTTACCCCTTGCTTACATAAATAAGATCGGCTCGCTGGTGATTCTACATATCCATGAGCTGAAGCCTTTTCTGAAAATCCAAATGTTAATAATCCCGTAAGTAATACTCCACCACTTAAAATAACTTTCTTCATCTTTTGTAAACTATTCTTTTTCATACTTTCATCCCCTTCCGATAATAAAGCGAAAATAACTATAGTTGGCTAGTCATCTTCTCTACATTTATTATAAGACGAGAATCATTACTAAAAGAACCCTCTAAAAACTTTCTCAAATTCATTTAGTGCGTTAATTAGATTATAATTAACTATTTTAACACCGCCAGAAAAATATAGACTGTGTTAAAAATAGTCGTTTATTATTCACTTACTAATAATTAAGCACTCTCCCCGTTTGATTATACCTTAAATGTTTTTATAATAAATAACCGTAGCATCTAACTTTCCATTCGGAGAAATTGCATACCCTGGTATTGTTCCAACTTCTTGGTAGTCTAGTGATTTATACAATTTATTGGAAGGATCTCCTTCTCTAGTATCTAATACTAAAAGAGACCTGTTTTCTTGCTTTGCTCGTTCCTCTGCTTTTTGCATAAGCGATCGTCCAATACCGTTACGTCTAAAGTTTGGATGAGTCATTAATTTGCAAATCTCGGCTCTATGAATTCCGTTAGGCTTAGTAACTAATTGTAATTGAATACTCCCTGCTACTTCGTTGTTTATTTTAGCCACATACAATATCACTTCTGGCGCTAATACTGTTCGCCAATACTTTGTTGCGTCTTTTTGTTCCAGTGGAGGCAAAAAACCAATTGATGCCCCATCATTTACAACCATTTTTAAAAGTTTCGAAAGTTCTTCCATATCATTTTCTAGTTGCTTAATTTCTTCAATTACTAAATTTCGCATTACTTTTCCCCCTTTTGTTTCATTGTAACAATTTTTAAAGAAGGAATAATGAAATAATAAGATGAATTTATAGAAAGATATGATTTTTTGTGAAAGGATAACGATATGAAATATATATTAGATAGAACGTACGCAAAAGAATTACTCGAATGGGCATATGAACAAAACCCGGGCCCTTGGTTTGAACATTCACTACATGTTGCTCATGCAACTGAAAACATAATTATAGAACTTATAAAAAAAGGGTACAAGCTAGATGCTGACATAGCATATAATGCTGCCCTTTTGCATGATATCGGAAGATACAAAGGTTTTACCAAATCGGTTATTCATTCCTATGATGGTTATATGTATATGAATGATTTAGGGTATACAGGAAACGCTGTTATTTGTGTGACACACTCATTCCCATGCAAAAATGAACATATAAATATCGCAGCGGAGTGGAGTCTCGTTCCTGACCATATGAGAAGCCGGTTAGTTGAAATATTAAATGAACATTGTAACTACGATTTATACAATAAAGTAATTACTCTTTGTGACGCTCTTGCTGATGCGGATGGCTTTACTACGCTGGAAAGAAGATTAATTTCTGTTGGTTTGCGTCATGGTACAACATCTCATACATCTTTACATTGGAAAGGGTTTTATGCGATTAAGAAAGAATTAGAATCTTTAATCGGTAAGAGTATATACACAGTTCTTCCTGATGTAGAAAAATCTATTTATGAAGATATAGAATATTAAATTGCATACAAATTGAAAACGATAAAATTTGTATGTATGTTTCTAAAAAACTCTTTCAAAAGTGGAGGGATTTCTTATTAGTAAAATAGGATTTGACTTGATAAACCTTGAGATGAATTTTGATTTTGGATATGAAGATATAAAAGAGATTTCTATGAGATGTAAATTTTCTAACTGTTCACATACAAATGAACCAAACTGCGCGGTTAAAAGAGCTATCTCTGACGGTGCTCTTTCTGAAGAAGTAGTTAACAGTTACTATAGAGATTTTAATGAGGCACATTATGTTTCTAAACAGAAAAATAAAACAAAAGCCATTGACTATATGAAGCAATTGAAGCTTTTTACAAAACCTTAAGATTAAATAGTTGTTATTTCTCATTCCTACTAAATTTAAAATTCTCCCATTATTGTATAACCATAAATTGAACCCATCCTAGATAATTTTTATACTCAAATTTAATTTCACATAAAAAACGTTTTAAACATAAAGTTTAAAACGTTTTTTTATTCAATGCTTTTGATTTTTCAGTTCTGTTAAACACTCTTGCACTAAAGTTACCGCTTGACTCATCGCAGCTCCGCCAGCAAATGCTGCTGAAACACCACATGCTTCCAGAATCTCTTTATCCGAACATCCTTGATCAAGACAACCTTTTGTATGATAAATTGTACAATACTCATCTTGCGTTGCTAAACTAATTCCTAATGCAATAAGTTGCTTTTCTCTTTTTGTTAAAGCACCCTCTTGAAAACAAGCTTGCGTGAACGCATTATATGTCTCAGCGATTTCAGGAATTTGATTTGTAAAACTACCTATACCTTCTTTATAATGATGTAGAATATCATTTATCGAACTATGTTGCTCATGTTCCATCTTATTCCCTCCAGTCATATTATCCATACTTATTGTAGTATGTGATGAAATGGAGGCAATATACCTTCTTTAGAATTAAGAATTTTCAGTTAATTTAAGTTATAATTTTAAATTATCATCTACAATAACTTTTTCTCTAGAACGTTTTCTTTCAACCTCTTTACTTCTTTCTTCCCAAAATGTTAATCCTTCAATCCCCACATTTTTAGGATTAAATACTGGATCTTTCCCTTCTTTTTTCTGCGTTTCATAATCTTTTAACACTATTAATGCGGTTTTACTTAAAAGTAAGATTGCGATTAAGTTTAACCATGCCATACTACCAATTCCTAAATCTCCAAGATTCCATAAAAGCGACGCTGATTCAACACTACCGATGTAAACCATAATTAAAAATCCAAATTTTAAAACTGGTTTTAACCAGCCATACTTCAGTTGACGATCTAAATAAGTAAGTGTCGTTTCAGCGATATAGTAATAAGCGAGTAACGTTGTAAATGCAAAAAAGAAAATCGCAATTGAAATAAATATTGGACCAAACCCTGTTATCACAGTTTCAACTGCTTGTTGTGTATAAATTGGACCAGCTTCCACATTTCCTATATTTTGTACAATAGCGGTTTTCCCTTCAGGTATAACATTATACATACCTGTTATTAAAATCATAAGAGCTGTCGCTGTACATACGACAATTGTATCGATATATACGGAAAATGCTTGAACTAATCCTTGTTTTGCAGGATGCGATACTTCAGCAGCCGCCGAACTATACGTCGCTTCTCCGACACCAGCAACGTTTGAAAATACAGCGCGTTTTACGCCCCATGCAATAGCTGCACCAACAATTCCACCAAACATTTCATTTACACCAAATGCACTAGAGAAAATTAAAGCAAACATACTTGGAATCTCCGTTACATTCGCAATTAATATGATACATGTAACAATTACATAACCAATTGCCATAAATGGCACAAGCATTTGAGAAACACCGGCAATTCTCTTTACACCACCAAAAATAATTGCTGCTAGTAACACGACTAAAAATATACCAGTTATATATTTGCTAATACCATTAGAGTTTTCGAATCCAACTGCGATACTACTAGATTGAATACCTGGTAATAACACGCCATACGAAAGTGTTACAACTACCGCTACAATGACTGCAAACCATTTCATTTTTAAACCTTTCTCAATAAAATATGGAGTACCGCCGCGATATTCATTCCCTACTTTACTTTTGTATACTTGAGATAATGTTGATTCTACAAACGCACTCGCTGCCCCTAACAAAGCCATGACCCACATCCAAAATACAGCTCCAGGCCCGCCGAAAGCGATAGCTGTCGCTACCCCTGCAATATTACCAATTCCAACTCTTCCCGATAAGGCTAAACAAAATGCCTGAAAAGATGATATTCCTGTCTCTGAACTCTTTCCTTCAAATAATAGTTTAATCATCTCTTTAAAATAACGAATTTGCAAAAAGCGTGTTGCAATCGTGAAATATACGCCTGCCCCTAATGCAAAAACAACTAAACCGATACTCCACACTTGCCCTACTAACCATTCTACTAAATTCTCCATCCAAATCCCCCTTATCATTCTTTGGAAAAGCAATTTTGTATATAAAAAACGGACAACTATTATCAAACTTTCTAGTTGTCCGCATCTTTCATTATTTCATCCCTCAATTATTTTCAGTAAAACGTCCTATTATTTTATATTTACCCAAACACTTTTCACTTCTGTATAATTATCAAGCGCATATGAACCTAACTCGCGACCAATACCAGATTGTTTGTATCCACCAAATGGTACAGCTGCATTTTCTAAGTTATAATCATTAATCCATACTGTTCCTGCTTTTAATTTATTTGCCACTTGATGACCCGTTTTGATATTTTGCGTCCATACACCCGCAGCAAGGCCATAGGATGAGTTGTTCGCTCGTTCAATTACTTCTTCTGTCGAATCAAATGGAAGTACAACAACAACTGGTCCAAATATTTCTTCCTTAACGATTGTCATATCGTCTGTAACGCCTGTGAATACAGTTGGCTTAACGAAATAACCTTTTTCAAGCGCACGTTCACCACCAGCCGCAACTGTAGCACCTTCTTTCTTCCCTTGCTCAATGTAATGTAACACACGCTCTTGTTGTTTCTTAGATACGAGTGGACCCATTTCCGTTTCTTTATCCATACCTGCTCCAAGTTTTACGTTGTTCGCCATTTTCACAAGTGCATCTACTACAGTTTCATAATGTTTACGATGAACAAACACACGTGATCCTGCGCTACAATTTTGACCGTGATTATACATAATACCTTGGAATGCACCATTAATTGCTTCTTCCAAGTCCGCATCTTCTAAAATGATATTTGGTGATTTTCCGCCAAGCTCTAACGTTACATGCTTAATCATTTCTGCAGACTGACGCATAATATACTTTCCAGTAACAGTAGATCCTGTAAAAGCAACTTTATCAATGTCATGGTGATTTACAATTGCCGTCCCTGCTTCAGGACCAAATCCTGGTACAAAGTTTACAACACCGTTTGGAAATCCAGCCTCTTTAAAGAGTTTCGCTGTATACAGTAAAGATAAAGGCGTTTGCTCTGCTGGCTTTAATACGATCGTACAACCTGTCGCCAGTGCAGCTCCCATTTTCCAAGAAGACATAACGAGCGGAAAATTCCACGGAATAATCTGACCTACAACACCCACAGGTTCATGTCTCGTGTAATTTAAGTAATCTTTTGAAATTGGTATGGTTTGCCCAATAATTTTTGTAGCCCATCCTGCGTAATAACGATAATTTTCTACAGTCGCTGAAATATCATCATCAAGTGCTACTTGATATGGCTTTCCATTATCTAAAGCTTCTAGTTGCGCTAATTCTTCTCTATGTTCTTCAATTAAATCTGCTAATTTATAAATAAGATGCGCTCTTTCAGCAGTAGTCATTTCTGCCCACGGACCAGATTCAAATGCAGATCTTGCCGCTTTTACTGCAGCATCAATATCCTCTTCTTGCGCTTCACATACGACAGCTAGAACATCTTCTGTAGCCGGATTATACGTTTCAAACGTCTTTCCGCCAATAGCAGAAACAAATTCGCCATTAATAAACATTTTAATTTCTTCATTTAAGAACGCTTCCACTTTTGGTTTCAGCTCAATATTTGTCTTTAACATTATGTTCTCCTCCTTATTTAAACAGCTGCATGAGCTGCAATATTTGATAAAATCATTTGAAGCTTTTGATCTTCGTCAGCAGTTAACCCTAGTCTTGGATAGCGAGAAGGTCCTCCGGCTTGCCCATGTAATTCCATAGAACGTTTAACGATTTGAACATATTTCCCTGATCCTTCAAGAAACTCGCAAAGTGGTAAAATAGCATCGTTTATTTCCCACGCCTTTTCTAATTCACCATTTTGAAAATGCTCATACATTTTTGTAACGAGACCGGGAACGATATTTCCTGCTACTGAAACCCATCCCGAGGCACCAACTAAATATGATTCCATAACTAAATCTTCAGAACCACAGAAGACTTGGAAAGCCCCTTCACTTTGTCTTACTAAATCTCTTGCTTTTCGAATATCTCCGCTAGATTCTTTAATATGTGTAACATTTTCACACTCTTTTCCAATACGGAGCATTAGCTCTGTACTCATATCGACACCAGAAGTAAATGGGTTATTGTATAGCATAATTGGTATATTTACAGAGTTTGAGATTTCTTTAAAATGAAAATAAATCTCCTCTTCCTTCGGTTTACAATAGTAAGAGTTTATAATTAATGCACAATCCGCTCCGTGCGCTTCTGCATGTTTCGTATATTCAATTGTTTCTTTTGTGGTCTCTGCTGCAGTTCCAACAATGACTGGAATACGGCCATCAATTTCTTTCAACACAGTTTCTACCATTTTAAATCGCTCTTCTTTTGATAAACTTACAAACTCTCCTGTACTTCCATTAATGATAATACCTGCAACCTTTTGTTCGATAAAGTAATTTACATTTTGTTTTACCCCATCCCAATTAATTTCCTGAAATTCATCCATCGGTGTTATTAATACTGGAAATGCCCCTTTAATTTTTTGCATATTTATCTCTCCCTATCACATTTTATTTTAATAAGAATCCTGCCGGAAACGGATCCGTAGGGTCTAATAGAAACGTCTGCATCCCTGTAATAAATCCTCTACTTTCAAAACGGAAAATGTATCCTAGTTCCTCCTTCTTCACTTTTTCCACAGTTATAAAACTATTAAATATACTTTCATTTTTAAAAGGTTTATCCGCCATATAATCATTTTTAAATAATGCATGAACATAGGAAACGATAGTAGAAACAAAACCTGGCGAACGTACGATAAAGTTATCTTCATGAAATGTAATCGACTTTATATGGTTCTTTTCTTTTTGCGAAGGATCTACTAAAATAAGCCTTTTTATTAGCGACTGTTTTTGTATAGCCTGCAGTGTAGCTTCTCCCCATCTTTTCAATTCAGAAATGTTTTCAACACGAATTTCTGGCGAATACGCACCTTTTTCTACAACTGCATATACTTTATCTGCTTGTATGAGAGAATAACTTACATTACCAACCTGTAAATTTTCCTCAATCAAATAGCAAAGTTTGCTTTCAAACGAAACAGATATAACTTCATCATTCTCTACATACGCATGAACTAAAAATATTCCAGATAACGTTTCAATTTTGTATTGATTGGACTCTCTCTTTTTTAAATACCCACTTTCGAGTAACATCGTTATTACCGCAACAATGCCCCCATAATGAAGCGGAATCGAACCTTCATGATTAAAAAATAATACAGCTGCATCCACTTCATTATGGATAGATGGAACGACAATACACCCATTCAAACCGATAAAACCACGTGGTTCATTTAATAAAAGCTTCATCTCTTCTGCTAATTCACCTGAAAATTGTTCATTTAATTGCTCCAAACTGTAGTAGTATTTGCACGGTACGTCTTTCATTACACGAAATGCCTCGCCATTTACATGTACGTCTACTGCTGTATACATTTTTTGAATGTTCATTTTATATCCTCCGTTTCATGTTCCATCGGCGGAATTAGCAAAAATCCTTCTTTAAGTGGATCCATTTCATTGTAAAAAAATCTATGCATACCCATAAGCCAAGCTGATCCCGTAATTTTCGTTATGACAGCTTCAATATTTTCAACATGTGTCGTATTCATGACATATCCTTTAAATAAAGAACCAACGATACTCTCATGAATGAACTCTTCACCAATTTCGATTTCTTTCTGAGCGTATAATACAGCTAGCTTCGCAGATGTTCCTGTACCGCATGGAGATCGATCTATTCCGCCTGGTGGTACAACAACTGTATTTTTCACATGCGCACATTCATGAGTAGGATCTGTATAAAATTCAACATGTGTTAATCCTCTTATAAACGAATACTCTGGATGAGTGATTTCAAACTTCTCATTAATTGTGTTTCTTATATGAATCGCCTTATCGATGATTGTAGATGCATTTTCTGGTACTAATTCTAGATCTACTGATTTCGCATCAATAATGGCATAAAAATTCCCTCCATACGCAATATCAGCCTCTATAGTCCCAATGTCTTTCACTTGTACAGTAATATTTTTCAATAAAAAAGCTGGTATGTTACAGAAAGATACTTCTTTTGCTTTTCCATCTTGAACAGCAATATCTACTTCAACTAAGCCAGCCGGTGTATCTAGTTTTAAAGAAGTAATCGGTTCAACTACCGGAATTAAACCTGATTCAACTAACGCTGTACATACACCGATTGTATCGTGACCACACATCGGTAAATATCCACCTGTCTCTATGTATATAACACCTATATCAGCCTCAGGATGACACGGGTCTGTTAATAATGCTCCTGACATTACATCATGACCACGCGGTTCATTCATTAACAATTTTCGAATCCAATCATACTCCTTTTTCATATGTAACATCTTCTCTGCCATCGTCTCTCCAATCAACTTTGGAAGTCCACTAATTAATGTCCTCGTTGGATTCCCACCTGTGTGTGTATCAATCGTCGTAAAGACTCTTTGTGACCTCATCTGTTTAACACCCTTTCTGTAAAACGACTCAAACGAAGTGGTTCAATAGGAATAATTGTCTCTTTTTCATTTAATAACTCTTCAATTACTTTTCCAGTAACTGCTGCAAGACTAATCCCATCACCTTCATGTCCAGCGGCAATGAAATAATTCGGAATATGTTCCACTCGTGAAATAATCGGTAAATGATCTTCTGTCCACGGACGTAAACCAGCGTAAGAACGAATTACCATCATATCTGCCATTTTCGGATAAAAGCGAATTGCTCTATTTGCGATACATTTAATGACTTCATTATTTATCCTCGTATGAAATCCTACAAATTCACGACTACTACCAATTAAGAAATTTTGACTTTCAGTAGGCTCAAATACGAGCGCAACCCCGTATTTTTCAGTTAAAGCATCTACTTTTCGTTTTCCGCCAAATTTAGAAATTAAATAACCGAATTCCATTACTTTACGGCATCCTACGTGTTGTTGCCTTGAAGCTACAATAATATGCCCTTTTCTCGGTTCAATTGGTATATTTATATTTAACATCTGACCAATCTTAGGAGCCCACACACCGGCTGCATTTACAACTTGTTGTGCTGTAAAAGTTCCATTCGTAGTTTCTACAACAAATGAACCATCCGTCTCTATTTCCATACTCTTTACTTCCGTCTGCTTAAAAGCTTTTGCGCCAAACTTTTGTGCCTCTGACAGAAGCGAGAAAGCAAGGAGATATGGATTCACAGTTGAATCCGTCGCACATTCTAAACCGCCTAATAAATCCTCAGCAAAAAAAGGCGACTCTTCCCTTATATCTTGCCTATCAAGCATTCGAAACGGTAATCCAGCTTCTTTTTGCCGATTTACCCATTGCTGCGCAGCTTCCATCTCTTCGTCTGACTCACATACGAGAATACTTCCTGGTGCCCTATATTCAAATGAATGCTCTAATTCTTCACTTAAATCAGTTACTAATTTTTGACTTACTAAAGACATTTGACTATCAAATCCTGGGTCTTTATCAATGGCCAAAATATTCCCATCACACCGTGAAGACGTCCCGCTGACAAATTCCCCTTTTTCAATGATTGTTACGTCTCTTCCGTATTTTGAAGTGTAATAAGCGATAGAACACCCTATTATTCCACCACCTATAATTAAAACGTCGCAGTGCCTCACAATATACTCCTCCTTTCCTAGCCCTCTCACTTTCTTTTTATGCAATTGACGTGCCAATTCTGTACATATACAATTTTTATAAATAATATTTTTATTTGTAAAAATATTTTAAATTTATAGTAAATAGGTGTATTATTTTTTTATCACTGTCAAAATTTTTATACATAACAGGAGGACATTATGGAATTTTCATTTCCGACTATACAAAAATTTTTGGAAAGCGCTTTAATCAATCATACATGTAGCCTTGATCGCATTAAGAAAATAAACGAAAGGTTTTATTATCTCCCTTCTACTACAGAAGAATATAATTGCGCAATTATTTATGTAGATGACTCATTCACTGCATTAATTGACGCTTTTTCTTATGAATTAGCTGTTATCATCCTTAACGAAAACGATGAGCCGCTATGCTGTATAACTTCTCAGCAAATGATTCCATTTCTTTATAAGTCCTACAATGAACTACAGTCATTTTATGACACTGTAATACAAACAACTGACTCTTCTGTTACAGTCATTGATAGTAAAGAATACGTTCGAACTTGGACAGATGGCGCTGAAAAAATATTTTCAGTCAACCATAATGAGATTATTGGGCAACCGATTACTCGTTTTTTTGATTATAAAGACTTGGAAATTTTACAATCTTTACATGATGGAAAAAGCATAGTCGCTCAGTTCCATCAGCCTCGTCCCGATTTATTCGTATTAATTAATTCAAATCCAGTTTATTGTAATGATGAAATTATAGGAGCAGTCGTTTCAGAAACAGATGTTACAAATCAAGTCGCTTTAAATGAAAAACTATTTAATATGTCACATGAAATGCACCGTTTAGAACAAGAAGTGGCAAAGTATAAAGATGAATCCGATCCATTCCTTGCGATGAATGGGAAAAGTCCTGTTATACAAAGAACGATACAATTAGCTAGAAAAGTTTGTTCGGTAAAATCAACTGTTTTAATACTTGGGGAAAGCGGAGTTGGAAAAGAAGTATTTGCGAAAGCAATTCATGAAGCAAGTGAGGCAGCGAAGGCGCCTTTCATTTCGATTAACTGCGGGGCAATTCCAGAAGCGTTATTTGAAAGTGAATTATTCGGTTACGAGCGTGGGGCGTTTTCTGGAGCAAATAGTAAAGGAAAAAAAGGTAAAATTGAACTCGCGCAAGGCGGTACTTTATTTCTTGATGAAATAGGTGAAATGCCACTTGATATGCAAGTAAAACTGTTACGTGTACTGCAAGAGCGAAAGTATTACCGAGTTGGTGGTGAAAAAGAAATTAATATTGATTTCCGTATTATCGCTGCTACAAATCGTGATTTACAAGAAGAAATGAGAAAAGGAACTTTCCGAGAAGATTTATATTACCGCTTAAATGTAGTTAGTTTGCAGATTCCACCGCTGCGCGAAAGACGCGAGGATATTATTGAATTAACCTATTCTTTCTTAAACGATTTTTCAATCAACTACAACAGACCAATTCGTGACCTACCTTCAAGCATTATGCATGAACTGCTTCATTACAATTGGCCAGGTAATATTCGCGAACTTCGAAACGTTGTTGAACGGCTTGTGGTATTCGCAACAGACGGAATTATAAAACAAGAATATTTACCATTTCATACGACTGAAACTTTAGAAAACCATACAGCTCATTCCCTATTACTCAGCAACAATAATACAATCCTTTCTTTACAAGAAGAGATGGATGAGCATGAGAAAAAAGTTATTGAAAGGGCTTTACGAATTTTAAATGGGAATAAATTAGAATGCGCAAAACATCTTGGTGTAACAAGGGCTACTTTATATAACCGTTTAAAGAAACTTGGACTTCAATAAAGAATCAGTATGCACCGATCAGGCGTTTACAGGTAGCTCTCTCTCCCTCCTCTATATTGGCATGATTTTTGCATGTATAATTTGTGGAAATCGAACTAGAGGAGGAATACACATGACAAATAAAAACAACTTAATCGTTTGTCGTTGTGAAGAGGTTACATATGGGCAACTTCAATCGACAATTGCTGAATATAACTGCTCGGCAAGAGAATTAAAATTAAGAACACGTGCTGGCATGGGATTTTGCGGTGGTCGCACATGCAGAATAATGATAGATCGAATGATTGAAAATGTGAATCCTGACGTAACTCTTAATGAACTACCGTTAAAATATCAACCACCAATACGTGCAGTTACTTTTGGATCAGTAGGTGAAAGTAAATGAGTAGAATTACACATCACCCTATTTTAGGTACTTTACAAAGTAGTGAGCGTATTACCTTTCAATTTAACGGTCATCAATACGAAGCATATGAACATGAAACGATAGCTGCTGCCCTGTTAGCAAATGAAATAAGGACATTAAGAGTTCATGAAGATAGCGGAACACCGCGAGGTATTTATTGTAATATCGGGCACTGTTCCGAATGCCGCGTGACAGTAAATAATCAAACAAATGTACGCGCATGCTTAACTGTTGTAGAAGAAAACATGGTTGTTGAAAGCGGGAAACAGCATCCGAATATCGTGAGAGAGATGGTGAAAAAGCGATGAGTGATGTAATTATTATAGGTGCAGGGCCAGCGGGATTATCTGCTTCTATCTCTTGTGCTCGTTTCGGACTAAAAGTGCTCGTTATTGATGAATTTATGAAGCCGGGCGGGAGATTGTTAGGACAGTTGCATCAAGAGCCTACTGGAGAATGGTGGAACGGAATAGAAGAATCGAAGCGACTTCATGAAGAAGCAGAATCACTTTCAGTACATATCAGGTGCGGTGTTTCGGTCTATAATTTAGATAGAGATGAAAACAATTGGTTTGTACATACTAATATCGGTACGTTAGAAGCACCTTTCGTACTACTTGCTACTGGAGCTGCGGAATATTCTATTCCCCTTCCTGGCTGGACACTTCCAGGAGTGATGTCAATTGGAGCAGCTCAAGTTATGACAAATGTTCATCGCGTGCAAGTTGGAAAAAAAGGAATTATTATTGGTGCTAACATTTTATCTTTCGCCATTTTAAGTGAATTGCAATTAGCGGGAATTAAAGTAGATCATATTGTACTCCCTGAAAAAAGCGAGTTAAGTCAAAAAGCTGGTGAACCTGAAGAAGTTTTAAACTCTCTTTTAAATGCAGCACATCTCGCTCCTTCTGCTATTTTACGAATAGGTAGCCACTTTATGAAATATGATTGGATTCGAAAAGCTGGATTAACATTCTATCCAAACAGCGGAATGAAAATAAACGGAACGCCACTTCACCTTCGGAAAGCAGCTCTTGAAATTATCGGAACAGATCAAGTTGAAGGTGTACGTATTGCTAATATTGACTCTAAAGGAAATGTTATTAATGGAACAGAGAAAATATATGAAGCAGATTTTGTATGTATTGCCGGGGGATTATACCCACTTGCCGAACTTGCAGCTGTAGCTGGTTGTCCCTTCCATTACATTTCAGAATTAGGTGGACACGTTCCTCTCCATTCTGAAGCAATGGAAACCCCTCTTCCCGGTTTATTTGTAGCTGGCAATATTACAGGCATTGAAAGCGGAAAAATTGCGATGGCGCAAGGAACAGTTGCAGGTCTATCTATTGCTAAATATGCAAGTAAAAAACCTGATATAGTCGACCAACCATTATCTCACGCCATTCAAAACGTTCACTTTGTTCGTCAGAAAGCTACAATTCAGTTTAATCCTATGCTAGATATCGGTAGACGAAAAATGAATGAAATTTGGCGTGATTATTCTTCTACATATGCACATACTAAAAAGAGCTGCTGAGATTATTCTCAACAGCTCTTTTTTCTAGTCATCTGAGTTATTAAATTTCGCTAATGCGTAAATGCCTTCTTCATCATCTAATTCAAGTTGTAATCTCGCTGCGAATGGATTGACATTATATTCTCTGTCAAGCAATAAGCGTAAAGCTTCGATTAAGTTTGCTTGAATTAAAATTTGCTGGCGACCATTTACCTCTACTTCCGCAGAGAAACCGTAGTCGTCATCATACATGAGTTCAACTAATACTTCTTCTGGACCCACTTGTCTTTTTTCAGCTATATATACGCAAAGCGCATTTATAAGCTCTTGTTCAGAAATTTTTATTGTTTCCATGCTACTTCATCTGCTTTCTTCTTACGTTGGTCTTTGAAGTATTTAAATGCACGAACTGCTAACATTACGATACCAGCCATTACTAACATATTTACCATAAACGCTAATACAGAACCAAGAGCTCCCATATTTGCAAATAAGCTACCCATTAGTAAACCACCAAGACCACCTAGTAATAAACCTTTCATAAAGCTTCCTTTATTACTTTTTGGTGCCGTGTTTGTTGCTTTCGTTTTTGAATCTGGAGTCGTTTTTTGAGAATTTACATTTGAGTCTTTTTTGTTTAAATCCACTTTTGACTTTTGACCTGAACTTGGTGTAAATGATTTTTTACCAGATTTGTAACTTTTCGCTGCTGCATGATCTACGAACATAAAGCTGCTAGCCCCAAAGATAACCATGAATGCTGTCATTACTGCTACAAGTTTTTTCAACATATTATATCCATTCTCCTTTTATATAGATATATGTGAAATCTATCTTTCTAGTAAATTCAGAATGATAGATTTGTTTTTAAGAACATTTTAAAGGTTCTTATGAACTTATTATATGAACTTTTGTCGAAATATGCAAGTATTATTTACTTTCAACAGTTTGGTCACAAAGGAAAAATTAAGCAAAACAGAATTGACTTTAAATGAAACAAAACATATTATAAGTTCATAAGAACTTTTTATTATTTTGGAGGTGAAAAGATGGAAACATTTCATCTCACACGAAACGAAATGGCTACCCTTCTTCTATCACTAAGAGGATGGAATACGAAAAAGCCTCTCGGTATTTTACAAGAAGCTTGGGCAAAGTCACATAAAAAAGATATTGAAAGCGGACAAAGCGTTACAGCTTTTATTACTACCGCACTTTCACCTATTTTTGAAAAGCTGATTAAAATTGACGATACTGATGTCGGTTTTTCTTTAAATGAAATAGTTGCGCTTGGCAATCAGATTGAAAACACAAGTTTCTCTGTAACTGCTATGCAAAACTGGGTGAAACGAGATATAAAAGAAATGATTGGCTCTCCTCAAAAAGGGAAAAAATATTCAATTGAACAAGCAGCCTTACTATTTATTGTCGAAGATTTAAAAACAGCACTTGATTTTGAATCCATTCGTAAGCTATTACGCCTTATTGTAAATGACCCAGCCGATCGAAGTGATGATTTAATCAATCCTGTTCATTTATATGTAGCATACTCTTCTCTATTTGAAGAACTCAATCAAGGGAATTGCTTACAATTAAATGCAACAGATACCGTTCATACAATTGAAAACATCGTAAAAGAAAAAGCTGATAAAATCGCAAGCAAGTTCGATCAAATTAATAACGAACAACGCGAAGCAATTCGTAACGCTATTATTATTGCGACCCTTTCTGTACATACCGCATATGTACAAATGTTAGCAAAGCGTTACGTAACAGCAACTTTATTTTTACAGAACTTAGATGTGAAGCCGTAAAAAACAAGCATCCCCCCGTCATATACGTAGTACAGGGGGATGCTTGTTTTCAATCAATATAAAATACAAAAATCATTTTACATCTAAGTTTCATTCTACAATAGCTCTTGATTATGTAAAAATCATGACTAACCTAACATTCAACAATGTTCATTTCTTTTTATTAAACTCCCATCAGATTTTCTCGATAAACTTAATTACTTCATCTTTATAATTATATTTGTCATTAATTTCTTGTAATAATTCAATATCATGCGTATGAGTTTTTCCTGTCTCTAACAGCTCACGATATAAATCAATATAAGGAAGATTTTTATTTATGGCATTTTTATATTCCTTTTCTACATCGTAAAAAACCTTTTTAAACCTCACATCAGTAATCCCTGCCTCATCAATTTCAAGAATTGCATACTGAGCACGTAAGTCAGAGTTTAGCTTATTCCACTTGTAAAAAGGTTGTCCAACTGTTCCTGGGTTAATAATTAATTGATCCTTGCTACTATAGCGCAATAATTGATGGTGGGTATGAGCGTAAATCGCAATATCATAATCACGATCAAATAACCGATCAAACTGTTCCTGATTATTAGTGGGCCACAAATCTCCCCCGTAATTTTTATTTTGTAGATTATGACTAATACTGATTGATAAATCATTAACCTGTTTTGTTATATGTAATGGTAAATTTTTAACATGCTTAATATAGTTTTCATCCAAGTTTTCACATTGATACTGAACTAATCTAGAAACATAAATATCAGTTGCGTTATCAATATCAATATTTTTATTAAGAACGTCAAGAAAACTATCTTCCCAGTTTCCTTGTACATAAGTATCAACGTTAATAATTTCTAATATTTCAAATAAATCATTCGATCCAGGACCAGGCATAATTAAATCTCCTAAAAACCAATAATCAGTCACACCTTCTTTCATAGAATCTTCGATAACTGCTTTTAAAGCAGTTGCATTTCCATGTACATCTGCCAGTACAGCAATTTTATGTTTCATGTATTTTATTCCCTCCTCTAAATTTACGTTTCCATCTCATTCATTTTTTATTTTCGAACCAAATCAAATTGAATAGGCATATTCTTTTTTAGGCAATTTTACTATCTCTTGAATGAAATTTGATTTCTCTAAAATGTCCTCTAACTGCCCCTCACTATAGACGTAAATACCACCTACATATGAACTGTACGCCTTTTTCTCAGTTATTACTGCTAAGGTGCTATTTTCCTTTTTAAAATCACCCTCTAGTCCTTTTTCAAAAGATAAACTTTTGGCTTCTGAAAAATAAAGGTGAATTAACGTCGCTAATTGTACGTCCTCTGATTTTGCAAAGTACTTTATTTCATTTAAAATCATTTCATCTTGTAAAGGAAGAAAGTCTTCTACTTCTAACTTCTCTCCTTTATGAAAGAAGTTTTGAAGTTCAGGAGTATAGAACGAAAGATTTTTCTCCTCTATCATTTTTAAAATTGTTTGCAGCAATATGTCTTTTCCTATCACAAACGGGTGGCCAAATCCATTATTGTAAAGCCCTTCTTTCATTTTCATTAATTGTTCGATGAAGGGGATTCCTGATTCTTCAATAACAAGTTTATCGTCAATTAAACGCATGTTAGCAATCAATTCTTCTATCTGTAAACCTTCTAATTCAAGCGATGAGTAATATAAATCTCTATTCCAAAAATCTAATTGATCCATTCCTAATGAATTAAATAAGAGCTCATCTATAATTGGAAAAACTCCATCTTCTGTTAAAGCTTTCGTTACATCATCTAATAATCTAGGTGTTTGATTTAAAATCGTACGTATTTCTTCGTCCTCTTGAATGATTCGTACCGTCCACTCACCATGATCTTCACCCGATATTTGCTGAAAACAATGTGAATATGGCCCATGTCCAACATCGTGTAGAAGGGCTACAGTAGATACTAGCTTTCGTTCATATTTCGATAAATGTATGTCACCAATCTCAGTAAGATGTTCTATCACTTTATTTACTAGCACATATACACCTATCGAATGTTCTTCCCTCGTATGTATTGCGTTCTCATGTAAAAAATAAGTATGTCCTTGTTGTTTAATATTCACCAACCTTTGAAATGCTTTTGTATCTATCAATCGAAGGATATCTCTATCACGAATAGAGATTGGTCCATAAATCGGATCTGTAATATACATACGTTCTCCTCCTATTTTTGTAAATGAAAGACCTATACCATTATACTTAATTTTCAGTCTATTATCATTGATATATGAGAAATTTTTAATAATCTTTTCATTAACCCTTCATGAAAACGCGGCTTATATCTTTTACTATAATAATTATGAGAGACATAAAAGAATTGAAATAGCAATCCCCTATGTAAATAAGGTATAATCTACATATAGTGAACCTTTTACGTCATTAAATAAAAGGTTCTTATACTCAAAAATTCATAAACTAGAAGGTGCAACAATGTTAAGTAGTTTTATTCATTCAGTATTAACGTTTTTTGAAGGATTAGGTTATTGGGGCATTATGCTTGGACTTATGATTGAAATTATCCCAAGTGAAATTGTCCTTGCTTATGCAGGATACTTAGTATTCAATGGAAGTATCTCATTTATAGGCGCTGTTGTATTCGGTACAATTGGCGGTGTTATTGCTCAAATCTTTATTTATTGGCTTGGACGATACGGCGGACGCCCTATATTAGAACGTTACGGAAAATATATTTTCATACATAAAAAACAAATAGATGCTGCAGAAGATTGGTTTAATCGTTACGGAACTGGCGTCATTTTTACAGCACGCTTCATTCCAGTAGTGCGTCATGCGATTTCAATTCCTGCTGGTATTACAAAAATGCCATTACTACGTTTCACTACATTAACAGCACTTGCGATTATCCCTTGGTCTATTATTTTCATTTATTTAGGTGAAAAACTAGGTGAAAATTGGGAGAATATAAATGATATTGCTGGTCCGTATGTGAAATCATTCGCAATTGGTGGCGTCGTACTTATACTTTTATACTTCGTTATAAAAAAATGGACAAAAAAGCGTAAAAATCTCGCTTAAGAATATAATAAAAACCGCTATAAATTCATTCGGAATTATAGCGGTTTTTTATTTATATATGAATTAATCTTCAGGAATTATATAACACCTTTCCATCTACATTTACATGGATAAGCAACCATTTAATCATTTCTTTCGTATATTATCTCAAAAAGGAGTGATTCCCCTATGCATTGGCAGCAAAAAATACCGTACTTAATCGGACGCCCTATCGGCATTTCCTTCATAAATGGGCAAGGAACTTCTGGTGTATTATGTTCAGCGCATGATGGTCAATTATATGTGTATGAATACCTTTATCAAGCTCAGTTTGCAATGAAACATTATGATTATAGACAGATTCAAGATATACATGCATTCCCAAATTGTCCTCACCAAAATCCTCTATACTAAAAAAATCGGAACGGCTCATAGCCATTCCGATTTCTATACTTTATTTCTCAGAATAAAATTCCTGCACTGCTTCATCAAAATAAATCCAACCTTTCCAGCCCAAATGAATCGTATCTTTTAAGAAATACTTATCATATTCATGACCAGAGAAATCAATTACTGGATATCCTGCTTTCTCAACCTGTTCTCGAACTTTTTTATAATACACTTCACGGCGTTCTTTCGGGAAGCCAGTATAATCATACCAAGGCCCATTTACAGGTACAGAAATAAAGAGTGGTTTGACATTTTTCTCTTTAAATAACTCTAAAATAATTTGTAAATCACCGTATTCTGGTGATTCATCATATGTTTCATTTGCTCTAAAGTTTTTTAAACCTTTTAGTTTTTTCTTCAGATTATTCTTATGATAATACGGATTTTCAATTCCGAATGTATTTGTAGTAGATTCAGCTTTCCCTTCTTGTTCTGCGTGTTTACGTGCGTCTTCCCAAGAAATTGAACGAAGTCCGATATTTTTTTTCTCTTTCATCGGTTCGATTTTAAATAAAGAGTTAAATAAATCTCTATGATCTAAAATATTTCGATGCATATAAGCAAGTGGTTTAACTAACCCTGCTTTTATGTTATGTTTCGAATCATTATATACAATACCTTCTAATGAATTTTTTAATATATCATCTTCTTGAACAACTTTATAATCTAATAGCCGTTTCGCGATTTGCTTCTTCATTTCTGGATTTATCTCATCATTAAAAATAAAATGATATGCTTGTTGTTTGGAGAAATTATTAGTGAAATCCCCTTGTGATACACCAGTCTTTGTAAACCATTGTGGTGAAAGAACAAAGACTACTTTTTTACCTTCTAATTCATCCATAGTAGATGTCATATTTAAAATATGAGCTAAACTTTGTGTACCACCAGTTCCAATTAAAAACGGTGTAAAACCAGCTGGGTTTACTTTGAAATAATTAGACGGATGATATGCATCCATTCGTAAAAATTCTGATGAACCGTACATCGGTAAATACTGTGAATTCTCTAACATTTTTTGCTGTAAGAAAACACTTTGTAATTTCTCTTTTTGTAAAGAAGTTGCCGCATCTTCTACCTTCTTATCACTAATAAGCGATACTAAACTTTTCGATGGAATTAGAATGATAATGAAAAAAAGCACACACGCTAAAATTATAGGACCAAAAGCATGCTTCATTTTCATCTTCTGTCCCTCTTTCTATCGTTATTAAATTGTAACCCTTGTTTTTGACACGTCATCTTTTCTCTCCTTTTTCTCTATACATGTTCCATTCTATTTATCTATTATATACATGTATGTATTTCCTTACTTGGTCTATTAAGTCCTATATAAATAGCACAAGAAAATGTTTCCATAGAAACACGTTAATTATACAAGATTCTACATAAATTTCACACTGGAATTTTAGTAATAATTTTATTTTTTAACAATAAAAAAACATATGAAATGTCTAGAATTCTTCGGATGATGTATGAAGTTCAAAATATGATAATAAACGCCCGCTATGATTAACTTCATGAGTATATATAAACCCGAGCTTTCGTAAAAGTTTTTTCGAGCTCTCATTTGCTACTTTAACTCTAGCAATTATTCTTGTTACATTCAAAGTCTCTATTGCATATTTAATGGAAGCCTCTGCTGCTTCTAATGCATACCCATTTCTCCAATGTTCTGGGTCAAGGAGATACATAATTTCTATTTCACCTGTTTCCTCTACCGTTCTTAAACCACAATGTCCTAAAAGCTTTCCTGTTTTACTATTAAATAACAACCATACCCCGAAGTCATACTGTTCCCAATGTAAGATAAGTTGCCCAATATAATCATTTGTTTCTTCCTTCGACATTCCTCTTGATTTAGCCAACCATTTGCCAACAGTATCTTTTTTTAATATGTTATAAAACTGATTAATATCTTCTACAATTGGTTTCCTCATAAATAATCTTTTTGTATAAATTACTTTCTCTTCTTCAAACATAGACATCATTTCCCCTCCAAATACTGTTTACAGACTAATAAATTATACCATGAACTATTTTTCTAACTTTAAATGAGAAAAACAGACTATCACATACATGAAGTCTGTTTCTCCATCACTTTATTTTTGTACATCTGCCCATTTTAAACTTGTAGCTGGACCAAATTGATGTACATATAAATCTTTCACATAGGGTTTTTGTAAGTAAGATAATCCGCGCTGGAATACTGGAGCAATTACCGCATCATCCAGTAGCATTTTTTCAGCATCTTGCATTGCTTTCCAGCGAGCCTTTTCATCATTACCTAATTCTGTTTTAATCTTCTTAATTAACGCATCATATTCTGGGTTTGCATATTCTGTATTATTGACGCTACTTCCAGAAAGGAATACTTCTAAGTAAGTCATTGGATCTGGATAATCTGGTAACCAGCGTGATAACGACATTTCATATTCTTTCTTCTTCTCAAGTGCTAATTTTTGCGTATGTGGTTGTAATTTCACATTCACTTTTAATCCTGGTAAGTTTTTCTCAAGCTGCTCTTTAATGTACTCTCCAACTTTTTTAAAGTTTTCCAAGTCATAATTTAATAGTTCTAACGTCACTTCATTTGTACCTGTCTCTTGTTTTGCTTTCTCCCAATATTCCTTCGCCTGTTTTACATTTGTCTTATTAAACTCACCAGCCGTACTTCTAAAATCTTTCTTATCTGGGCCCTTTAAAAATCCTTTTGGTACGTAATAGTTTGCTGCAACCGATCCATCATTTAAAAATGAATCTGCGAGTCCCTTCTTATCAAAAACTGTACTTAGCGCAAGACGTGCATTTTTATTTTTAAGAATCGGTACATTTTCATTAAATCGGAAGAAGTACATAACTGGATCTGTATATTGTTTTAACTCTTTATTATTTTTATATTTATCTACGAATTCTGTAGAAATAACAGCTCTATCAACTTTATCTGTTTCATATAAATTTACCGCAGTTGAAATTTCTTTTACAATTTGATAGTTTACTTCATCTAACTTCACTTCTTTTTTATCCCAATACTTATCGTTTTTCTTCATTGTAAAGCTAGCTTCATGCTTCCACTCTGATAATGTAAACGGTCCATTATATACCGCTTTATTTGCTTCTAATCCATATTTATCACCTTGCTCTTTCGCATATTTTTCGTTAATTGGATAGAAGGATGGTAAAATTAATAATTTCGTAAAATACGGTACAGGATGTTCTAGCTCTACGACGAATGTTTTATCATCCTTCGCTTTTACTCCTAATTCATCTAGACCTAGTTGTTTTTTATTTATTTTCTCAGCATTTTTTACATCGTACGCAATGTATGCATATTGAGAAGCAGTATCTGGATTTACCAATTTCTTCCAAGCGTATACGTAATCATGAGCGGTTACTGGCTCTCCGTTAGACCATTTCGCATCACGTAATTGGAATGTATATGTTTTTCCATCTTTACTCACTTCATATTTTTGTGCGCCGGCTTCAATTACTTCATCATTTTTCGATAGACGAAATAGTCCTTCCATTACGTTATTCAAAACGTTAAACGAGACTGCATCTGTTACTTTCCCTGAATTTAACGACGGAATTTCACCTGTTTCTAGTAACTGTAATACTTTCTTCTCATCTTTCGGCTTTGTTGCAGTTTTTTCTTTTGCGCAACCAACTAAAAATGAAGAAACTAATAGAGTACTAACTAATGAGTAACGAACAACTTTTTTCATTTAAAAACCCCCTTCTATTTTTAAGGTAAGTAACGACGAGCACCAGCGTATTCTTCTATATATCCTGGTGTATTTAGCGGTATAATCTCTACCGACCTTTCAGCTCTTGGTGAGTGAATCATATTGCCATCACCAATATACATTGCAACGTGATGGACACTACCTTTCCCTTGATCATGTGCAAAGAAAATTAAATCTCCTTTTTGTAGATTTTCTTTATCAACTGCAACCCCTGCTCTTGATTGCGGTCCAGAATCTCGCGGAATTGTAATGCCGTGCGATTTATAGATCGTATGTGTGAAGCCAGAGCAATCAAATCCAAAACCACTTGTACCAGCCCATATATACGGTAAGCCTAAAAACATTTTCCCTGTGTTAATTAAATCATCGGCCGCCGGAGTTGGAATATCAGTTTGAGATCGGTAAACTGTTCCATCATTTTTTCGTAGCCATGCTTTCTGACCATTTGGCAACAATACACGGTATGAAATTGTGTCTTCACTTAATAGCGGCAGTCTTGTATTATAACTGACTTCAAGTGATTTATGTTTTTCAGAAGGATTTATATATAAAATCGCTGTTGGTTTGGTTATTAAGACAAAAGGTTCATTTGTTTTATCTGCAAATTCTTGATTATATGTTAATTGTTTTTCAGGCATCCAGCCCGGATAACCTTCTTCATTTCGTGGTGTTGGCTGTCCATGCACTAATACCTTCACCCATTCGCCTTTCTTATCAATAACAGTTACTTCTTGACCGAGTAAAGCTTGTGTTTCTAATTTATTTGCATTTGTTAACCATAGTTTCTCGTCAAGTGTCATTGATTTCGTCCATTTCCATAGATCCACTGGATTTGTTGCACTCGGTGTATCGATTGGTCTTAATGAATCAGGTGCTGTCCATAACGTTGCAGCAGATACATCTATAAATGCTTTATTATCCTTCTTTTCTTCAGCATTTGCCGATGTAAACGATGAAAATATAAATAAAGTTGTTAAAAATGCAGTTCCTACTTTTTTCATATATATCCCCCTTAAAAGATAGTTTACTTGTCTCTTCTCCTAAGATTTACTATTCACTGTCGATTGAAGGTTTACCTTTGATCCAGAATAAGTCATTCCTTCTGACTCTTCCATTAACCAAAGCGGTGCATCAAGATCAAAATAATGAATATTAGGATGCGCTGCCGCTAAATGCGCAACAGCACTAACGGAAAGTGAAGACTCCATCATGCTGCCCACCATACACTTCACACCAGCTGTTTCTGCGATATCAGCAATACGCCATGCTTCACGTATGCCACCACATTTCATTAATTTAATATTAATGAAGTCTGCATATCTTCCTTGAACGAGCTTTAATGCGTCACTTGCTGAAAATATACTTTCATCGGCCATAATTGGCGTTTGCACACGATCTTTGACGTACTTTAACCCATCCCAATCTTTCGCGTGTACTGGTTGTTCAATAAATTCTATATTTAAATTACGATTTTCCATCTCTTGAATGATAGAGACCGCTTCTTTTGGACTCCAACCTTGATTCGCATCTAAACGTAATGTCGTATTTCTTGGTACCACATTTCGAATTGCCTCAATACGTTCCAAATCTAAATGCGCCTCTTTACCCACTTTAATCTTTAATGTTTGAAATCCTTTTTCTATATGTTTCTTCGCTTCTTTTGCCATTAATACAGGCTCATCCACACTCACTGTAATATCGGTATGAATTTCTTTCTTCCCGCCTAACAATGCATATAACGGCACATTTTGATATTGGCAATATACATCATATAAAGCGATATCTACCGCTGCTTTTGCACTTGAATTTCCAATACAACTCATTTGAATGCGCTGTAGTAACTGCTGAAATTGAATGATATTTTGACCAATTAAACATGAACGCATCGGCCCTAAAATCGCTTCTTCCATTCCGCTGGTGAAATCCCCCGTAATAACTGGCGTTGCGGCTGCAGCCCCCTTACCAATCACTCCTTCGTCTGTATGAATATAAACATCTATACTTTCAATTTCGGTTACAGTACGAAGCGCGGTTTTAAACGGTGTATGCAGTTTTACACGTCTACGATTTACTTTTACATCTGTAATTTTCATTTTGTTCATCCTTTCGTTCTCCAATGAAGTGAAATTTTAATCCACCGGAGATTTATACCCACGGATTATTAGGTAAACCCATTGGGCATTTACTCTCCTATCTCTCTACTTTATTTTCGTTTGCTTTTGATGTAGGACGATAATGTGAAATAAAAAAATCCAGCCATAAGAATGATTCTTACGGCTGGATTTTGTCTATGATTGAGTAGACAAAGCAGCAATCTGATTATATTTTTTCTGTGCATCTTTTAGCGCTACAAGTAACGCTTTTTGAGAAGAACCGAAATATCGGTTCTTTACTTCCATTACTAACGCCGGGTCATTTATATTTTTATGTAGAAATAAATATTTAACAAATTGAGATGTTAATGCAATTGTCGCTGAGCAGTCTGCATCTACAATTTCCCCTGTATCCTTAACAAGTATAAATGCTACGAAATAGCTTTTAAACTTTTCAGTAATGGGATTATTTTGAGGTGCTTTCGCATCCCCTACGATATAAATTGTATTTGAAGCGTACACAGCTATCTTCCTTTCTTATACGAGGATAACGGGTTTCTTAATAGTCATATGAGCGAGGAACTCAACGTTGATTAAAAAATGTATCCGCTTACCTTTTATTATAATATAATTGACAGAATTTTAACAACATTTATTTTAGTGCATATTCCATATTTATGAAAACAGCTTAAACTCTTCATTTCTACAATATGTGATTGTTCCTTGTACCATGACATTCATACATGAAAAACTGCACCCCCAATTGTTAGACGGTGTCTAACAATTGGGGGTGCAGTTCAATGGCTAACTGTTTTTTATTACTTTGGCATCACAAATATAGTTTCATTTGACTTAGAAAATTGATACTCTTTTCTCGCTAACTTCAAAATTTCTTCCTCATCGTCTGTTAAATTTTCTATGTTAGTCTTTAAAGAATCTTTATCTTTCTTTAAAGATACTAATTGCTTCTTTTGATCCGTAATCGTATCTTTCTTTTTATCAATTACTTCTTGTTGTTTCGTTAAAATATATTGAACGTACAGAGTAGTTGTCGCAATAAAAAGGACCATTAAAATAAGTCGCCTTAACTTCTTTTTATTTACCCTACGCTTGTCACTAGGTTGTGATAATTGCTCTGGTATATTAGGAACATTTACTCGCTCGAGTTTCCTCATTCAAATCCCCCTAACCCATATTTTTCACTACCATCGGCACGTTTTCTTACTAAAATTAAATTCTATTCTTATAAAATAAACTCCTTCACAAAAATATCCCATAAATTAACCAATTAAAGATAGCATTCGACGACATTTCCATATTTACACCGATTTTTTTTATACATGCTGCTATAAAATAGTAGTTTCTGTAATTCTTTTTCTACTATTGTAGAAGAGTTTTTTCACACAAAAAATTCCTTCCCCACATATCCATGTTATAACATGCTTACAAGGAGGGGGAATATGCATTACCGCACATTAGGTAAAACTGGAATAACTGTTTCTGAAATAGGTTTTGGCGCATGGGCAATCGGTGGTGATGAATGGGGACCTGTTAACGATAAACAATCTATAACTGCTATAAAAAAAGCAATTGAGTGTGGTGTGAATTTTATTGATACTGCGGATGTGTATGGTTTAGGACATAGTGAAAAGTTGGTGGCTACCGCGATTAAAGGACATCGTAATGATATTATCCTATCAACGAAAGGTGGTTTAATCGGACACCACTACGACCCTAATGGAGTTCCTGTATATGATACTCCCGAAAAAATCATCGCCGTATTTGAAACAAGTTTACAACGTCTTCAAACAGATTATATTGATCTTTATTTTTGTCATATTTGGTGGCATAATCGTAGAGAAACAGAAGCATTTCTACGTGCATTTGACATATTAAAACGTGATGGAAAAGTAAGGGCAGTCGGTGTTTCGACTCATGATTTACAATACATTCATCATTTCAATAACAACAACGAAATTGATATCGTACAGCTTGATTACAATATATTAAATCGAAAACCAGAAAAAGATATATTACCATTTTTACAAGAGAAAAATTTAGGAGCTGTTATTCGTGGCCCATTAAAAATGGGCATATTAACTGGAAAATTCACAAATAAAACAATTTTTCCGGATGGAGATTTACGCAAAGATTGGCCAAATGAAACTTGGTTTCAAGAAGACTTACAAACTGTAGAGAAACTTCGGTTGCTCTCAAATAAAAATCAGACCTTAGGGCAACTTGCACTTCGCTATGTACTCTCTCATCCGGCAGTAAGTGTTGTAATTCCTGGTGCCAAAACAGGAATACAAGCACAAGAAAATGCAAATGCATCTGTTCGCCCTATGTTGAGTGATGAAGAGCTTAACTATATTCATTCAATATAAAAAGCCCAATCCGGGCTTTTTAATTTGGGAAACTAATATCATACTCCATTCGCTTCGCTGTGTCCTCCACAACATGCACACCTAACAAGTTTTTCACAATATGAAATGCCATATTAATTCCAGCTGAAATTCCGGCAGATGTTATAATATGTCCTTCATCTACAAACTTTACATTTTCTATAACTTCAACATTTTGAAACTCATTTTTAAACTTTTCAATACTAGCCCAATGTGTTGTTGCTTTTAAACCTTCCAGTAAACCTGCTTTCGCCAGTAATAGCGCTCCTGTACAAACTGAAGTCATCAGCTTTACTTCTTTCATTTGTTGGCGAATCCATTTTATTACTATTTCATTTTTTATTTCATATTCTCTAGCACCTAGCCCACCCGGAATTATTAAAATATACACTGGTGGTAAATTTTCAATACTATAATCTGGCTGTACCTTCAATCCGTTCCTTGCTGTAATCATTTCCCCATTCTCGCTAACTGTATAAACAGTAAATGGTTTTTCTTCATTCACCTCAGTTACAGAAAAAACTTCAAATGGCCCTGCAAAGTCTAACACTTCTACTTCATTAAATAAAAATATACCAACACTCCATTTATTCATCATAAGTTCACTTCCTGTTTCAAATGATGTAATAGATGATCATATCCTTTTTCTAATGCAATATCATACGCTGTTTTCCCATCATTTTTCTTTATCATCTTATTAGCTCCATTTTTAAGGAGTAACATAATTATTTCTTCATTTCCTAATAATGCCGCTTCGTGAAGTCCTGTCCAGCCACCACTTTGCATAATATTTACATCTGATCCTTTTTCAATTAAGAAAGCAACAAGTTCACTTTGCTTGTTCGCAATTGCTGCTTGCAAAGGCGTATTTTCATTTTCGTTTTTCGCTCTACTATGTATATCTGCACCACTTTCTAAAAGAAAACTCGCTATTTCTTTCTGTCCAAAATAAGCTGCTAAATGAAGTGGTGTCCATCCATCTTCACTACATTCGTTAACAATACTTGGACTCGCCTTTATAAACTTCACTACTTTTTCCTTATTACCACTTATAACAGCTTGTGCTATTGATTGTAAATGCTCCATAATAATCTCCCATCCTTCAAAATATTTAAGCATCTCCTTCTACATGTTCTATTCATTATTATATTTTCCTTTTAAAATCTTAAGTTTACATAATAATATTATATATCACTTTTTGTGCTTAATGCTGAATAGCAATAATGTTAAAAATACTGCCTTTAAACAATGAAGACCATGATTTCATTAGAGTGACTGAAAAAGCAAGCAAAAAACTATACACATAGTTTTCATCATATTTGTTCAGTTGCATGAACTAAAACAGGTAATGTTTATTCTGCTATTTATGCTTTCAACATATCAAATAATATTATTCCAATAAAAAAACAATCCATTTTAAAAATGGATTGTTTTTTTATTTCTGTTTTATGCGGTTTATTTTATTTTTGTATTTTCAATGATAGAATAATTATATTTACAAAAATGAAACGCTACTATCTTAGCCCCTCTTATAGTAAATTTTTCGTTCGAAAACAAAAATACAATTTCACCTTACAATTGAAAAAACATATGTAAAAGTTTCTAAAACAGCTGCCTTATCATACTAATCTATAGCAATTCTGTCTTCTTCCCTTACCTGTTTCCTTTAACACATACGATTTTAAAACTAGCGCCGTTAATGCATCTGTTAATGTTTTATATGATAAATTTGATAATGCCAATAGATCGTTCGTATATAACATTCTATGCTTCTCTAATAATAATAGTACTAATCGTTCAGACGGTTTTAATGTCTCGTCACTTTCTAGTATAAAGTCTATATTTTTCATTTCTTCTAATTATTACTCCTTATATAAAAAAATACTTTAGACACTTATTTAATATGAAAATAATACACAACAAAATTATAGATATATTAAAATAGCGCCCTCTAAAAACACTATTATACTATAACATAGAAGTAGTGTTTCCCCAAATAGGAAATACTTTTTATATCGCTTATAAGATTCTTGCAAACCTACATAATATTTTGTACCATTAGCCGCCAAGTTTTCTTCTAATTTCGCTGGTCATCCCGATGTATTTGTAATCAATGAAGTTCTTCTAAATTTATAAACAAATAAAAAAACGGTTCGTCTATCATGCCCTAAACATGAATGACAACCGTTTTCCAGCTTCTTCTTAATTAACAACATGTTCTATCTTAAATATTTCTTGCAATATGCGGCTTACTGTAATGACTTGTTCCACCGCCACCAACTACTACTTTACCGCCTTTTTCGAAAATTAATAATTTACTTGAACCATCTGCAAGAAGCACTATTACTTCAGCATTATTACTTGTTGCTACATAAATTACATAACCACTCTTTGATATACAAGTTTCCCAATTCGAATCAAATTCTGATCTTACTACACGATTTGAATACACTTGATTTTCAATTCTATCTTGTTCTACGTTTTCCAAATTGATTCCTCCCACTTCACTAAAATAGCATTTATAGGAAAATAACAGCCCTATATAAAATAGTAGCTGACTTTAACATAAATAGTATATGTAATTAATAGGAAAATGCTTGGACAACGAAAACGAAATAAACTTACTGGCCTTTTTGCTTCTTTCGTACTGTAATCAAAAATTGGACTTACTAAATCAATTGTCATGTGGTTATGAAAAAGTTTTAAACCGGTTAATGTTGCTAATTCTTGCCCCACTGTCATTTTTCCAACTGCTTGTGGGCCAAATATTAATATAAGTTTTATTTATTTCCCTCCAATCTTTCTCTATAAACCATTACATAAAATAAAAAATAAGACAGCCGATTTTAAAACGATTGCCTTATTTTTTATTCATAGTTTTAGTTCTATTCTTTTCGCACAGCTTCAAAAGTAATCATTTGATTTGCGTTTGACGGTTCTTTTTCATAAACATATTCAGCAGAGCAAGTAATGTTAGAGAAACCTAAACTTTCTAAAAGGAGTTTAAACTCTACTATTCCATACCAGCGCAGCGCAAAACGTTGTAACTCTGTTTGTACGAGCTGTCCTTTACTCCACTTTTCATATTTCAAATATGATACAGTAACTTGGTTCAGCCAATCTATTTCAATTGATTTATTTTCTAATGTGATTCCGTCTCCACTCGGCAAAGAGAAAGTCGATGTATGAATTTCTCCAGTCTTCCAGTCATGCGGAAGCATAATATCTACGATTAATTGTCCATCTGGATTAAGATGTTCATAAAAACATTTCAATGCATTTATAGAATCCATACGATTTTCAATTAAACAAAAAGATCCAGTAGGAATGATAATTGCGTCATATTTATGCGGAAGTGAAAATTGTTGCAAGCTTCCTTCATACAAATTAGGATGTAAGCCTCTCTCTTTACAGCGCTTACGGCAAGAATCTAGCATTTCAGGTGAATAATCTATCCCATCCACTTTAAAACCAGCCTCTAGAAGCGGAATGATGACACGCCCTGAACCTACTGCAGCTTCGAGGATTCTTCCTCTACAACCTTTTAAAAGTTCTTTGTAATACTCAATATCACCATTTAAAGAATAACCGACTGGTTTTGTGTAATCATACAGTTCCGTACAAAGTGTACTATAAAAGCTAAACATTTATTTTCTCCTCCGTTTTTACGTACGGAAGATTTCAATTCAACTAATCTTCCTGTACCTCTAATTTTAATGAGATTTCGAAAGAGCTGACTATCATAATATATCACTCACTTTCCATAGAATATAATGATATTGTATTACATAACCTTCCAATTTGAAATATAAAAATCAAAAATTCAGACTACATTCTAAAGAGCTTACTTTAGTAAGCTCTTTAGAAAAAATATTTATTTCACAATCGGCAATGTCACTTCACTTAATTTCACTGTAAGTTTCGTGCCAGCTTTCGGTCTAATTGTATAATCATAATCACTTGCAATTAAAACAACTCCGATTTGATGCCCCACTTTAAATACATAATCATCTGGCTGCATGTCCCATGTAAATGTATAATCTTTGCCCGCTTGAATCGCTGTTGAATTTTCTATACTCTTTACGTTTTGTGGATCCATCCAGCCTCTCGTTACGATTTCCGGCTTCGCTCCTCCATAGTCAACAAGTAATGCTGTTAAATTTGATACAGATCGATCAATATTTCCTGTAATTGAAATCTTTGGTGTACCACTTATACGCGTATCTTTTTGCAGTACAGGCATTGTATATACTAATCGATTTGCTACTTCTAATTCTGGGTTTGCTACTAATTGGTTTGATTTCATTTGTGCATCATCTAAGAATGAGAAAACTTTATTAGCCGATCCCATACTTAATGGCAAATTGACTAATTTATTACTTAAATACATACGGATTTTTGAAGGTACAGCTGATGGATCTGGCCAATTTTTTATCTTTTGCCACGTTTTATTTTCTCTTTGCACATCAACCATTGGTTCATCCATAATTCCATTTTCAATCCCGTATAACCAATAATCTAACCATTTATTTTGTGTTTGCTGCCAGCTATTACTTGATGTCCCACCATGACCACCTTGATGTAGCCACATTTTACGCGGAACATTATTTTCTCCAAGTGCTTCCCACCATTGCGCGAACTGTTTTGTTTTAACATTCCAATCGTTTAAACCATGAACAACAAATACACTCGCTTTTACATTTTTAGCATCTTTTACATAGTTACGTTTATCCCAAAAATCATTATAATTACCTGTTTTTCGGTCTTGTCCAGCCGTTAACTCTTTTATAACTTGTCCGCAAACTTCAGGGTTTTCCCTTGTCAGTACTGCTTCTGCCATATTATCTGTATCTTCCCCTTGATATCCGCCTGGAGCAATGACTGCACCATTTGCACGATAATAATCATACCAACTACTAATTGCTGCGATTGGAATAATTGTTTTTAAACCTTCAACTCCAGTAGTCGCAACAGCATTTGGTAATGTACCATTATAAGAAACTCCAGTCATACCTACATTTCCTGTAGACCAATTTGCCTGAACTTCCTCACCCTGTTCTGTAAATGCTTTCGCGCGACCGTTTACCCAATCAATAACAGATTTTGTCCCGAGTATCTCTTGTTCATCTCCAGTTGTAGGGCATCCATCTGATTTTCCAGTACCGATACTTTCGCCTAGAATAACTGCATAACCTCTTGGCACGTAATAGTTCCCATACGAACCAAGATTAACCGCTCCATACGGTTTTCCTTCATACGCATACAATTCTTCATCTACATTATATACAGGAACATCTTTTAATCCAGATCGATATGGACTCATTTCATAAATAACAGGAACTTTCACATTCGGATCTGTCTTTGGACGCATAACTTTTATCGATACTCTGTCTTTCTTACCGTCTCGATCACTATCAACTTCTGTCTCTACATATAAATTTTCGATAATAGCTTCATCGAGAGAATAAATCGGTTTTGTCATCCCATTTTCTAATTCAATTTTCGTACTTTTAGTCTCTTCCTTCTTCTCTGCATGCACATCCATAGTAAAGCTAGGTATAATTGTTGCAGATAGCATTGCTGACAGTGTAATTGCCATTTTCTTTTTACTCAAAATATTCCCTCCCCTTATTCGTTCTCTTTTACTATATAACAAAATAACTGAAAATTCAGTTTTATTTTTATATAAAAGTTGAGAAACTCAAAGATTTCTTATTAAGTAAAATTTAATAGAGGTGTGAAATTATTTTCCCACTTCCTCCTTCTTTATAACGTGAAACTTTAATCAGCCCTCACCAATTGGGCGTTTACGATCAGCAGGGCCACTTCTTTGCTTTCGCTGAATTTTGAGGTGGGGTCTTACTGCCCGGCAAATAGCGGGATAAATAGAGAAAAAGACAACCGATATTTCTATCGCTTGCCTTACATTCCATTTATTATTTTTCTAACTCTTTAAAGGTATCTTTCAAGTCTTTATCAGATACCTTTATATCTGCATTTTTAAGCAGTTCTCTAGTAACTTGTTGATGGAATTGAGGATCTTGTATACGTTGCTGTTCTAATTCTTTACGAATATTCTCTTTCTCTTCCTCATACGGTTTAAGCTCTTTTTTATCCGTTAGCTTAATAATATGATATCCGAAAGAAGATTTAACAGGTTCACTCAATTGACCAACTTCTAACTTATACGCAGCATCCTCAAATTCTTTCACCATCATACCAGGTCCAAATTCAGATAGTTCCCCACCTTTTTCTTTAGAACCTGGATCCTCTGAATATTGTTTAGCCAATGCCGCGAAATCTTCGCCACTATTTAATTTTTCTTTAATTTCTTTTGCTGTCTTTTCATCTTTTACTAAAATATGGCTAACTTGAAGCTTTGGCTTATAATGATCTTTAATATCTTTTTCCGTTACGGTTGCTTTAATAGCTTTTTCAAAAGCAAAAGTAAGCTTTAATTTCTCTTTCAACTGATCTTCATTTTTCACACCATTGGATTCCATATATGTATTAAAATTATCGCCCATCTTGTCTTTTAATTCTTTTAGTTGTTTCGTTACCTCTTCATCCGTAACTTTATATTTATCATGTAATACTTTTTCTACTACCATTTCAGATAAATTCTGTTTACCGTAGTTTTCTTTTAATTTTTTGTTAAAATCACTTTCTGAAATGCTTCCTGATTTTGTCGTTACAATATTATCTGATGAACCACATGCAGATAAAGATAACGTCATACCCATTAAAATGCTACCAATTACTAATTTCTTTCTTTTCAAATCTGAATACCTCACTTCATTAAATTCAAATATAACTATGTAAATATAACGTTTTCCTGTGAACTTCACGTGAATTTAATGAAAGTAGAACATTTGCTAATTCTCCATTTAATACATCAATTTTGAAAATTATGGTGATTCATCCTGTATCGCTAATCTCTAAAGCTGCAAAAAGGACTAATATTTTCATTAGTCCTTTTTCACATTTATATAAAATTGAATTTCTCCATCTATAGAGGAAACTCCATATTCAAAACCATGCCTTTCTAAAATACTTTTCACTATCGCTAAACCTAATCCTGTACCTGATTTTTCTTTACTACGAGAAGATTCTAGTACATAAAAAGGCTCCCAAATTTTCTCGATATCCTTAATTTTATCCGTAGGAATGCCATTTTTTATTTGGAAATATATACTTTTATTTCTATCTTCTAATGTAATTATTATGTTTTGATTTGCTGTATATTTTATCGCATTAGAAATTAAATTTTGAAACACCATTCTCATTTTATTTAAATCTGCATAAACGATTGTATCGCCCGCATTACAATTTACTTGCAAGTTAATTTCTTTCGAATCCAGTTCAATCTGATGCTTATCTAATATACTCTGAACCAGTGGTTCAATGGGGAATTCTTCTTTTTGTAAAATATCTCTTTCTAGTTTAGAAAATCGTAATAGTTCTTCAATTAAGTTTGATATTTGATCTGTTTGTTTAATAATTGTATCTACATAAGTCCCATCATCTAATCCATCTTTAATCCCCATAGAGTATGCTTTTACTAATGCGATCGGTGTCTTTAATTCATGCGTTACATCACCCATAAATCGTTTTAAATGTTCATTACGATCAGTTAAGTCTTGATGTGCTTCATGTAGTTTTTCACTCATGATATTAATACTATTGGCCAACTCTCCTATTTCATCATTCGTTTTCACTTTCGTTCTTTTAAACTGCAAATGTGAAATATCCTGAGCCACATCACTTAACTCTTTCAGTGGTGTCGTTATTATTTTTGAAAGTATCCACACAAGTAAAATAATAAGAAGGAGCGAGAAACATAGGATATATAAGTAAAATGTATTTAACGTATTTATAATTTCATTTGAATTCGCAATGGAAGTCCCAATTAAAATTATCGTATCATCTTTCGCAATATATTTAGCAAAAAAACTCGCTTTTACCTTTCCTTGATCGTACAGTTTATTCGATTGCCCTTCCGTCTTCACTTTCATAACTTCGTCTTTCGTAATCCAAAGCTTATTTAACGTTACTTTCTTTTTCGTAAGTTGCATGCGTAACGCGTCGTTCATAGCATCTTCCGACTGATTAATTGGCGTATACGCAATTGTAACGTTATTTTCACTTTCAATTGTATGAATAACATCCTCTATATTTTCCACTGTTGTATTTTGTATTTGTGTTGTAAATTTATTTAAGTTTTCACGTGTTTTATAAATATTATAGTTCGGTAAGAGATTGTTAATGAATAATAATGAAATCATAAAGATGAGAATAACAGTTGCAGAAATACTTAAAAATAACTTTTTCCCAAGTTTATTCACTTTGTTCCTCCAAACTATAACCCAGCCCACGATGCGTCTTAATAATATTTTCTCCAATTTTTTTACGTAGCCTTCTTACATGTGTATCAACCGTTCTCTCTTCTCCAAAATAGTCAAATCCCCAGACAATATCTAGCAATTTTTTACGAGTTAAAATTGTTCCTTTATGATTTAAAAAGCATTTTATTAATTCGAGCTCTGTTTTTGTAATTTCTAACTCTATATCATTTTTATATACTTTATTTTTGGCGAAATTTATCTTTACATCTTGTACTTGAATAATATCATCATGCTGAATAAGTTTTTTCGCTCGCGTAATTAGTACTCCTGGATGAAATGGTTTTTTCACGTACTCATCTGCCCCACTTTGAAGCGCTGCTAATTCATCTTCACTTTCACTTTTCGCCGTAAGCATTAATACTTTTACGCTTGAATTCTTTTTTATTTCCTGACAGACAGTAATACCACTATGTTTTGGCATCATCCAATCCAAAATAGCTAAATCAATTTTTTCATCATAAAATATTTGAAGTGCTTCCTCCCCGTCTTTTGCTAAAAAAACTTCAAATCCTTCTTTTTCAAAATAAGCTTTTAAAATCCTTAACATATCTTGTTCGTCATCTGCAATTAAAACTTTCATATTTTTTCCTCCATTGCTTTTAAACAAAAACCAATTGTATCATACAACATCTTTGTTACATGAATGTGACAGAAAAATATTTAAAGCTTTTGAGGGGATAGTAATGGTGAGGTGTTGTACTATGATAAAAAAAATCGGGGTCATTTCTCTTCTTCTATTTCTATTATCAACAAATGCGTTCGCAAATACAAATCAACAAATTGAAGTATTTGATTGTCAAAAAGAAATGGTCATTCAAAAACAATCTTTAGATCCAGTAATCCAAAAAGAAGCAGTTCAATACGCTAAATCAATTACTGGTCCATTTAAAAACTTAAATGTCGTTCCAAAAGATGGCTATATGATAAAAATCCCTTTATCTAAGCCGGTTTCTATTACTAATCAATGGTTACACACTACAATAGACGAAATACTTATACTACTCCCACTAAAAGAAAAGCCTTATATTATGCTTTATGATGATGAAAATAATCCGCATTTTTATTATGTAAAAGGTAAACCAGGATTATTATTGAAACAAATGAAGGTTAAAATGTAATTGAATGAAAAGGAGTCACCTTATAAGCTAAATTTTAAAAGCTAAGGTGCTCTTTTTTATAATAACAATTTGGTAAATGAAATTATAAAAGTTGTTTTTAATATAAGGGTCGCACCTTCATATATATCAGGGATTTTTAAAATATATCGATTTATCAACGAAAATATCTTTCCGTAGCTATTCTTTGGATAGCAATCTCTATAATAGTTTGTAGTGACTCGATCCCTTATATAATCCCCCTTTTACAAATCCATTTGAAGTATAAAACACATCCCCTTGCTTCGTGTCAGCATGTAAAACAATCACTTCAAAATACTTTTCCGCATGACATAATAGTTGATTTAATAATAAATTCCCTAACCCTATACGCCGATAATCCTTGGAAATATAAAATCTCCTCAACCGCCCAATCTTATTGTCTTTTGTGTACGGATCTTTATTTAAACCTCCAACTCCGATTAACATATCCCCTTGGAAAATACCATATAAACATTCTCCAGTTTTATTGAATACATTTACTTTGTGTTTATATTCATTTATTAGTCTTATAAGGAAATTAAACCCTTCTTCTTCACTGTCTTGAACGAGATGACTGAATACATATTCCATTAAATTTTCTATTTGTTGAATATGTATATCTTTCAAGTCCATTCCCCCTAAGTACGAAAATACATAAAAATGCTCGAGAATCATTTATTCTGAGCATTTTTATGGTTGTTACTTTATTTAATTCATAGTATGCATATACTTCACTTCATATGTAAATCGATAATACAGTTAATTAATTTTATTATGAAAATATAAGAGCCTTGCTACAATCTAGTGTGTGGTAAGGCTCTTTAAAGTTGTGTAATTCTTATTGAACTAAAGCACCTTTTTACTTAAATGAATACATATACATTTATAATGTCTCTCAAATATAATATCAGTTTATAAATTCACCATTCTTCTCTAGCAGGTATAAGTTAAATTATAATTTGTTAATTGATATGCTTGTGTAACCACTGTTCAAATATTTTCAACTGTTCTTCAGTATGAAAGTAATGTTCACCCGTCTCCATAACTTCTAATTCACAACGATGTTTTTTTGTAAAATAGTTAATAGTTTCAAATTCGCACAGCTCATCCTTAGCTCCGTACATAATATATGTATCTGTATTCCATGTACTAATAGGATGCTCTTTTACATAGCATAAATAATCCCAATATAACTTTTGACCAATAGGTGTCTCTATAGTCATTTCTTTTTGTAAAAGCTCCGGTGTTACATTAAACCATTTCATCATATTTTCGATAATTCGTTCCATATTAACTACTGGTGATAAAAATAATGCCTTTTCTAGCACATCATTTTGATAAGCTAAAAGACTAAAATACGCTCCCATACTACATGCAAACACATTTATTTCTTTCCAATGTACTTTTGCGTAGTTCATAATTATAGATAATTCACTAACACAAAACTGTACTTTGCAAGGAGTGTTATCATTTTTTCTTTCTCCATGCTCAGGTAAATCAAAGCTTAATACTTGATAGCCTTTTTGATTGGCTTCTTCAGCTAATATTTGAATAACTATATCTTCCTTATTTGACATATTTCCATGTACTGCAATAAAAACTTTTTCACTCTTCTCTCCCCATAAAACCGCAGGAATATTACTAATTTTAAAATTATTTTTAAGCATACTCCCTCCATAAAATAAGACATATAGGACTTGGAAAAAATGCACACACTTTATTTATCTCTGTACAGCAGGCAGTATCCGCTTTAACTCTATTAAATCATCTATTACTATATCAGCCTGAGCAAGTTCCTCTTCTTGCGCAAAATCAAAATTGCACCCAACTGCAAGTAAACCGTTGTCTTTCGCTGCATTTATATCAGATAGCCGGTCACCAACTACCGCTGCCTCTTTTATATCATATTTGTTCATAATACTTTTAACTAAGTCACCTTTATTTAGCGATTGTATTTGTTCAATACTAAACGTTTCAGTCACCCACTTGTCTAAAGCATAATACGTTACGATTGCTCGTAAATATTCTTTCAAACCATTACTAGCAATGTAAATTGAACAATTATTTTCTTTTATATATGTAAATATTTCTTTTACATTTGGATATAAAGCGCCTTTTCCGCTTTTTATGTTTTCAATTAGTCTATCTAAAAAATATGCATCTGTTTGTTCTCTTATTTCAATAGAATGGTCCGGTAATAAAGCTTCCCAAACTTTCGGTAGCGGCACACCCATAATTTCACGGTATTTTTCAATCGGTGTTACCGTATCCCATAATTGAAGTGATCTTAAGTGATCAAAAGTATCATCTAACGATAATTCTAAAATTTTATCTGTTTGAAATAATGTTCCATCCATATCAAAAATTAATGCTTGTAACATTCCTATCTCTCCTTTTGGACTATAGTTTTACCAGATATATTTTTAAGCATCTCAATAATAATTTCTGAGCAATAATTCGCAGCAGTTTTCGCGAAATCATCATAAGAAACTTGAGCTTCATCATCTGCACTGTCAGAAATACATCGTATAACAAGAAACGGTATATCATTTATGTAGGCAACATGTCCAATTGCTGCACCTTCCATTTCTGTACAATGAGGTGCGTATTCATCTATTAATTTTGCCTTTAACTTTGAATCTTCAACAAAACATTCACCACTTACAATTCTTCCTTCGTGAGCTTGAATATTTGAACTATTACTGTTACATGCTTTACGTGCTAACTCTATCAATTCCTTACTTGCAATAAACTCCTCTTGAAACGGGAATAATTTTTTCATTTGATTTTTACTTACATCATGATGGGTAACATTCGTTGAAATAACTACATCACCAACTTTTACATCTGGATGTAATCCACCAGCAACGCCCGTATTGATGATAGAGTCTACATTAAATTTATGAATTAATGTTTGCGCACATGCAGCTGCATTTACTTTCCCTACACCAGAACGTGCAATAATTACTTCTGTTCCCATGAATTCTCCAATATAAAATGGCATTCCCGCTATTGTCTGTTCTTCTTGTATTACTAGCTTTTCTAAAAGTAAATCTATTTCAATTTGCATTGCTCCGATAATGCCGATTCTGTTCATGTATGTAGTCCCCTTTATTAATTAATCCCTTTAATCCTCTCTGACATAACCGACAATAAAAATTTCGGAAGTACAAGTTGTCTCTTTAATCTTTTCGGCTGTGAGAGTAACCTATACAGCCATTCAGTTCCAGTATCCCTCATTATTTTCGGTGCTCTTTTTACAGTACCAGATATTATATCAATCATTCCCCCGATACCAATAGATAGCGGAACGTTTAATGTTTGTATGTTTTCATAAATGAACTCTTCTTGTTTTGGTGAACCTAGTCCTACAAGTAATAAATGCGGCTTGAATTGCTTAATTTTCATTTTTATTTCTTCTATTTCTTCACCATTTACAAATCCATGCTGTCCTTTAAATTGTGCTCCCGGGAACTGCTCATTTAATTTTTCTAATGCCTTTTTATTACTTTCTGGCGCAGCTCCAAAAAGAAAGACACGATATTCATTGTCGTTACAATATTTTATTAAATCGTGAGTTAAATCCGCCCCAGTAACACGTTCTTTCAAAGTTCCTTTTAATATTTTCGAGCCAATTATGACACCAATCCCATCCGCTGTTATTAAATCCGCAGATAGTAACATCTTTTTAAACTCCTTTGATTTTTCCGTATTTTCCTTTGCAGACATAACAATTTCAGGATTTGCAGTTACTACAAACCTTGGTTTCTCTTGTTGTTCATGTACCCAACCTTTTAATAAACTTATAGCTTTTGCATATTCTAAAGTTGAAAAAGGTATACCTTTTATAAACTGTTGATCCACTATACTCTCCCCTTATATAAGCTGCAAATATTCATCAATGTCTTTAGAAATTTGAATAAAAGCTTTATTCCAAAATTCATAATTTCTTATATCTATTTCAAAATGTTTTTTCATAAGCTCCTCTACTGGAGCCTTTCCTGTTTCTCGTAAGAACTCTTTATATTTCGAATGAAAAGTACTTTTACCTTCTTGAGCTATTTCTAATAAACTAAAACTTACTAAATATCCAAACGTGTATGGATAATTGTAAAAAGGAACATCTGCTATATAAAATTGAATATATTTCATCCATACAAACGGCTGGTATTCACTTAAAGCTTTTCCATAAGCTTCTTTTTGTGCCATTATAGATAATTTCTCAATTTCATCAGCACTTAATGGACCCTCTTTACATTTTTCATAAAATGTTTTTTCAAACTGATACGATGCTCGTATTGCCATTACATAATTAAAACTATTTCTTATTTTCCAGCTAAGTAATGACTTTTTCATATCTTTACTATCCGTTGTTTCAATTAGATAATTTAAGAGTACCGTTTCAAAGAAAATAGATGCTGATTCAGCCGTACTCATCGGCAAATAATCATCTAAAAAAGATGTAGATTGTTCAAAACTCATATTATAAAAATGCCAAGCATGTCCTAATTCATGAGCGAGCACTCTTACACTATCTATACTCCCATCATAACGCATGGAGATTCTCGATTCTTTCTCACTGAAAAATGGAGCACAAAACCCACCTGGTGGTTTATTCTCTCTCGGTTCAGCATCTATCCATCCACTTTCTATCGCATTACGTGCAAATTCTGCTAATTCTTGATCAATATTCTTACATGCATCATAAACGTTTTGTACTGCTACTGAAAAAGGAATCATGACCTCATTACTTTCCTTTACTGTCATAAGTTCATGCCATGTAATCGAAGCTTTCCCTTTCTTATACACGTTTAAAGCACTTACTAATTTATCAAGGTTTTCTTCTGTCACATTCCACATTTGGAATAATACAGTTTCTGAAATGCCATTCGCATGAAAAGATTGTGTTAAAATCTCTCTATCTTCTATTTCATTACTCTTTGCATTACGCAATCTCCCTACTTGATTTAATACAGTAGCAAAGATTTCTTTTTCCTTATGTAAAGCACATGTTAATGAATCGAATACTTCTAATCTTTCCTTTTCATTATCACTATTCATTGCAATAGTATTTGCTTGTCCAAAGGATAATAGTTTATTATTGTGCTCTATTTCTATCCTATCCCGTAATTGTATGTACATATTTTCCCACGCATTAAGTTCATCTTTTATTAACTTAGTATTATCTGAAGTTTCCACTTCATTATGTTTTATTACTTGCTGTAATTCACTTTTTAGTTCCTTCACTTTCACGGTCAATTTAGTAAGGTCAGATGGAACACTTTCTTCAACCGATCGACAGTACAAATAGTATTCTGCTTTTTCAATAGCTTGTATAAGCTTTGAAAGAATCTCTACATCTTTTGTTACAAAATATTGCTCTTTCAACTCCAAAATCGGAAATAGAATATCCTCATTCAAATACAAGCGATTTAAATCCCATCTAGCACTTTCTTGCATTTTTATAGCCGCCTCCTATTTTTACAAATAGTTACAGATATTTCTTCCTACACAATTATATATGAAATGGAAAAATTTTGATATCTTCAAATATTTAAATTCCTATAAATATATTCTTATTTATACTCTTTTCTTCTACCATTAAGTATCATTACACATATAAAAAATAATCCCTCTACAAGATTGCATTTGATATAGGAAAACTTCAAAGATTTTATCTTCATCAATACCATATCGACCGATTATCACAGATTAAAAAATAAAAAAGGATTGATCAAAAGATCAATCCTTTACTCTACTTCATTTAAGAAAAATAACGTTATAACGCCAGGTCCTGTATGTGCACCGATTGCTGCACCAATTGTATTTACGATAAATACTTCACAGCCAAATCTTTCCGTAATTAATGATTTTAATGCTTCCGCTGTTTCTAAATCGTCACCGTGAGTCATACCGATTGTTTGACCTTTAAGGTCTTTACCACGTTCTTCCATAATATCAACAATACGGCTTAATACTTTCTTTTTCCCTCGTACCTTTTCAAGTGGTACAAGTTTTCCTTCTTCCACGTTTAAGATCGGTTTAATGTTTAGTAAACCACCGATAAATCCTGCGACTTTACTTAAACGTCCACCTCTCACTAAGTACTGTAAGTCAGCTACAGTGAAGATATGTTCCATATGGCTCATTAGAAAATCAACACGCTTTAAAATATCTTCTTTTGATGCGCCGTCTTTTGCCATTTTAGCAGCTTCTAAAACGACAAGACCTTGACCAAGCGAAGCACATTTCGTATCAATAATTTCTAAATCTAAGTTAGCATATGTTTCTTTTACTTCCTCTTTAATGACAACTGATGATTGATATGTACCAGACAGTTCAGATGAAAAAGCTAAATATATACAAGGATTACCTTCTTTTGCATAAGAAACAAATTTTTCTTGGAACGTTTCAAGTGAAGGCAATGACGTTCTATAAACAGCGCCTTCTCTCATTTTTTGCAATAATGTAACTGACTCTAATGTTACTCCATCTAAATACTCTGTTTCTGCTTCATCATATACACGGAGTGGAATTAAATCAATATCATATGCTTGCAGCAATTCTACTGGTAAATCCGCCGCACTATCCGTAATGATTTTAACACCCATTTTTAAACCTCTATTCTGTTATAAATATAAAATAATAAAATAAAAATAGTACTTTTAAATTATATACGTAAAACTTAAATGAAGAAAGGAAAACACTTTATATTGTATGCACTATTCTTCAAAACTTGAACTGTTAATGAAAATGATTCTATTTTAAACACCTTTTTCTTATTATTTTTCTAAAACACGAATAATTTTATAAGTATTTTGTATCATTATATTTTAATTCTTTATCTTAATATAATCTTTTCAAATTTATACTGTTTAAAATTGAAAAGCCAAATCCAATAAAGGAAATGGCTTTTACATTTTCATAAAATAACCAAACTTTATTTTCCATCACATTGTTTGTTTACATTCATACTTTGGTGATGTTGAATATTAGTCCAGTTATGATAAATATTTATAGCCTGTACTATAATTAAAACAGTGAATATTCACCTGTAAGAATCACTAGATAAAAACAAGTTAAACATTTTATAAAATATTTAATTTTACTAGTAAAGCTAATAAAATTTGGAGAAGAATTTGAACATTTACTGCTATGTCTGTATCCGTAGTCGTAACTGTAACATTTCTAGAATTTCTAATAACAGTTTCTTGTTTATTAATTTGTTTAATAGATGATTTTTGAAACAATTCTTGTGCTACACGGTCAGCTTTTTCACTATCTGCTATAGAAATACTTATTATAACCACGATAGCTGCTTGTAATGCTGCTTGAATAGATAAAGCAGCTTTTGTATCTGTAGTAGTAACTTCTACATCTGCTGAATCTACAATTGTAATAGATTCTTCAGAAATTTGATACGTTTTACTTTCTTGCGCAGCTGCTTCTGAAACGCTAGCATTTTTAAAAGATGGATGAGGATTTGAGGAATCTAATGCACTCCACTTTTTATTTTCATCTGAATGACATGTTTTGTCCATGCGTTCACCCCCTTTCAATCTAAATAATTATTAACTTGTGATTGTATTTCAGAAACAATACTTTTAATTTGCTGCTTTTTTTCTGGTGATAAATTTTTTAATTTTTCTTCATTTATCCCATGCCTATTAAAAATATCTGAGAGTAAAAGGTCTATAATTATATTCTTTTGATCCTTATCAAACTTAAAGGAAGAAAATTTGTTTAAATCATCCATTTACAATATTCACTCCAATCAATTTTCTATAAAAATTTTAAATATCTACGAGCATTATATGTAATGAAATAAAAATTGCTTGGACAAGTAACTTAATCTTCTATTTTCACTTCTTTTTGCTAATAAAATCAAAAGCTGACTTCTAATAAGAAGACAGCTTTCCTTCACTTCACATAAATATAAGTTTCATTACTGTTAAATCATGTATTTTATCTTTATTTGTAGTTTTCCACACTTGCTTTACCATTAATCTTGAATATTAATTCAGTCATAATAAAAAGTCCAAGCTTGTACCACGTATTACAACAAAAAACATTTACTTAGAGTGAAAACTTATAGCTAAATATCAATAGGATAGACACTTTATAAAATGTTTAGTTTAACTAATAAAGCTAATAAAATTTGAAGGAGAATTTGAATATTCACTGCAATATCTGTATCAGTAGTTGTTACGGTTACGTTTCTAGAATTTTTAATAAATGTTTTTTGTCTATTAATTTGTTTAATAGCTGATTTTTGAAATAATTCTTGTGTTATTTTATCTGCCTTTTCACTATCTGCTATAGAAATACTTACTACAACTACGATAGCTGCTTGTAATGCCGCTTGGATAGATAGCGCAGCTTTTGTATCTGTAGTAGTAACTTGTACATCTGCTGAATCAACTATTTCAATATATTCCTCAGAAATTTGATCGATTTCATCTGTTTGTATAGCTGCCTCTAAAAAATTTGCATTTTTACTAAACGAATAATCATTTAATGATTCGCAATCTTCTTTTTTTGGCTCACAATCTTCTTTTTTTGGCTCACAATCTTCTTTTTTTGGCTCACAATCCTCTTTTTTTGGCTCATGAACTCGTTTTTTCGGCTCAAACTCCCGGTTTAATGGATCCCGATTTTTCTTTCGTCTACAAACTTCACATTCACACATAAAATCACCCCTTTTAGTCTTAAAAATTAGCAATATTAAAATATTGACTAACTAATAGCATTTTATGTATTTTTTTAAAATTTGTTTGGACAAGTAACTTAATCTTCTACTTCTTTTTCTAATAAAAAAAGCTGCCTTCTAATAAGAAGACAACTTTCTTTGTGACTACTCTAGAATAGATTTCATACAATATAATTGTTCCTTCCTTATAACCTGAGTTCGTCACTTTAGTTATAAAAATGTGGGTATATCCTATAACCTTTTTTAGGGACCATCCATAATTTATTTCATAAAAAGTGCTTTGTTTTACTGAAAGGTGGTTGCGGAAACAACCGCCTTTTTATTCGGAACAAAATAAAACTTTTATATAAAAGACCCATACTTAAATACACTAAACTTCATATAATATATTGCATCCTTTCTTTTTAGAATAAGTAGTCGTTTACTGAAGGGCACTTTTCGAAGTGCTCTTATCTTTAATCCCCCTCTTTTTCAGGAAGAGTTTTTTTACTAAACCATAATATGATTTGTATCACTAAGGCTAGGGATTACGACATTTCCTTAATAACTTCAATGAATACAGTAGCTACTAATTAAAATACCCCTATGATCTTCTCTACACTTAAACCATCGTGCATTACCGAACGCATGAACTAATTTTTATTTTGACTATGTAACACTAAATTCACAAGATTATTATCCTATGTTTGGTGAAGCCATCATTTCAATGCCAGCAACCCCACACTTTTAACTAATAACTTAAACAAATGGGCTACCTCAAGGTTCCTTTGATATAGTATGTTATGTTCTATATAATGAAGAAAGCGCTAGTATTTCCAAGGAGGATGTATATGAGTATTCAATTGGCCACATCTAACGATTTAAAATGGATTAATAATCAATATGACTCAATAGGATTTGTACGAAGTGATTTAAAAAGAGATAAAGTTGCAATTATTACATATAACAACGAGTATGCAGGTGTTGGCCGATTAGTCCAAATAGATGAAGATACTTTAGAAATGGGCGGGATTTTTATTCTGCCTCAATTTAGAGGGCTTCAATTAGCTGGTGAGCTTGTTTCATTTTTAGTAGAAACTGCGAAAAAATCACAAATACAAAATGTATATTGTCTTCCTTTTGAGGAATTAGAAAACTTTTATAAGAAATATGGATATACTGAAGTCGATACTACGACAGAAGCAGTCCATCCAATTATTCTAAAAAAATATAATTGGTGTTTGGAGAACTACGATAAACACGTTCTACTATTTAAATTGTAAATGTAATAAAGTGAAACTTTAATCAGTGGGAGTTTTAATCAAACCCCTCACCAATCGGGCTTTGATTAAAACTCTATGTTCCGTCAATACTATAGATAATATGATTGTATTTCTCCATTCCTCCTGAGAGAGGAGCAGTTGGCTTTTGCTAGCTGCTCTTTTATTTTTTCAAAAAGTCACATAAATATCTTTAATTCCAAACATTCAAAAGATAAAATATGATATGATTGTTATGAAGATATTTACCAACTAATAAATGCGCCCTAGACTTACGTACTAGGGCGCATTTATTTTTTAGTATGTAACTCCTTCACTCATCTATTATCCACAAAATAAGTATCATATGCCTTATCAAATTCATATCCTAACTTTTCTGCTAGTTTAGCAGATGTAGTATTCGCTGCGTCCCAGTTTGGATACTTTCCATTTTCTAAGCAATCCAATATAAGAGCTGCACTTACTACAGTTGCCAAGCCCTCTCTTCTATGATTGTGATCAGTCGCAACTTCAATTTCAATCCCATCATTATAAATACTATACGAGGATGCACCGCATACAATTTCTCCGTTATATAAAATGCTATAACCTATACCACGGTTTATATAATCTTCTACCGAATGAAATTGACTTGTGAAATCTTCAGATATCTTATGTAATGTAGGGCTATTTGCGATATGCTCGTCTATTCTTCTTAACTCATATTCTTTTGGAAGTGCTGATATAAAAGATTTTAATTTTGAACGATTAAAAACTTCTGGATTTCGTTTGAATTTATAACGTAAAAACTTATCTATTTTTCTTTCATGGAATGTTTCTAAGCGTTGTTTCCACTCTTCACTATTTACGATAACTAAAATTCTTTCTGGAATATTACGTAATAACTCTTCTGTTTCTTTCGTATTTGGGTCTCCAGCGTAAAATGTAAAAATCCCTACCGTAACTTGTGCTACTTTTGGATTTTCAAGATCATTTACCCAAGCAGTACCCATATGCCCTTGTAAATAAGAAAGTAAAACAACGTTATTGAAATCCTCAAACATAGAAACTAGTTTTTTTCTTGTATGTATATTCGCTTCATATATCATTTACATTCCCGCCTTCTTTAGAATCAACTACTCTTAACATTTTCATGAGCGCTCCATAATTCGTATTCATATACATACCCACCTGTTCATCATAAAAGCAATTGACTATTAAATTAAAACTTCGAATATTTATAAAATATCAGTAAACATAAAATGATTATAACATCTACTAACTATGAAATGATCAACATATAAAATAAGTCAACAATAAATATATTTCTTACCCGTTAACAAACGGTTTGAAGGACCAACATAATTAATTATGTAACAACCCTCAACAATAGTTTGAGGGTGCATTTAAATACATGTGTTATAACTCATTTTTATAAATAAAAGATTCCGTCTCACCGTTCTTATATACTTTAGTCAATTTAACAACTGATTTGTACGTGTTAACGTCATCCTCTATCATTTTTTTCATCTCTTCTATTTCGGCATCACCAGTTCCGCCCTCTATTTTTAAACAGTTCGAAATGGAAAGGTATCCGCTTGATGCCAATATAAAAATAAAAATCGTATCAGGAAAATTAATAAATAATAATCCGTAGTTTAAAGGGTCTCCAGCTGGATGTGATAAAAGTAATCGAAAACCTACCAGTTCAGGTACTTGAACAAAATCTCTAGAAACTCTCGCCTCACCTACTATAGTAATTTGCTTTACTACATTCCCGAGATCATCTGTAAATTCAGTACATCTAGGTGGATTAATTGTTGTTGCTTGGAAAGACACATTTAATTCAGGATTGTTAAAATCGAAAAAGATTGTACTCCCCTCTGTTAAACAATGCGGGCAAACATTTCCTAGCAAGCTAAAGTCCTCTTCAATATATTTAACTTTTGTTTTGCAACTACATACTTTCCCTATTCGAATTGCATCAATCTTTGAACAATCGACAAATATAACCTCATTGTCTTCTTGTACGAATGATACGATACCTGTTTTCTTATTAAATGAAAGAAAATAAGATACAGCAATTTCGTTTCCTGCTATTATGATACTTTCAACTTTTGTATACGGTTCTAGACTCTGTAAAAACTCACATATACTATTTTGGCAACACCCACAATTACGTTTCGGTTCACACCCCACTTACACTCCATCCCTTCTCTATATAGAATTGCTACTACATATATATGAGAAGAAAATAAGAAAAGCTTGGACAATATAACGTTAACGTAGCAATATCGTTACCTAATCGTACATTTATATGGAAATCACACCATTTTTGAGTAAGGACACATAATTTTTACTATAAATACATATAACAATTTCATCTTTCATGAAAAAAACGTTATAATAAGGTGTAGCCTCTACGATTACGTTATAAAGGAGATTAAAACAATGGCTAAAATTAAAGTATACCAAGCAAAAGAGGAAAATATGGAAGCAGTAAAAAACATCATTGATGTTGAGGAACAAAACCCAACTGCTGAAAACTTACAAAATCTATACGCATGTGTATTAGATACTGAAGATATGGCATTGCCTGAATCATACATTGAAGAAGATATCTTAATTGATTCTATTGAAGTTATGGTTAACGCTTCTCAAAGCAAAGTAAGAGACTTAGGTGCTTACGATGTAATCGAAGTTCAAAACAAAGGTAAGAAAACACAAATTTTACTCTTAGCAGACGAAGAATACGAAATTATCGAAGGCTAATCTAAATCCGTACATACGAAAAAGCTCCTTTCCAATTAGAAAGGAGCTTTTTCATTACGCTTTTGATGTTTCACTCTTTTTATTCGTTTGTTGTTTCTTAATTACCATGCGCTCATTTCCCATAAAGAAAATGAATATGAATGCTAATCCAGCTGGTACCAATGCCCACATGAATGTTTGAACAATTGAACTAGAAAGAGCGTCAATAATCTTATCTAATATTTGCGGAGGGATTTGAGATCTTGCCGATTCTGATAGAATAGCTCTTGAATCCCCTAAAGCGTTTGTATTCATTCCCCCGCTCATCCCTTTAAATGCTTCTTCTAATTGATCTTGGAAACCTGTTCTTTGGATCATTCCGAAGATTGTAATGCCTAGTGTCATTCCTAACGAACGAATGAAGTTACTCGTTGAAGTCGCAGACCCGCGCTGTTCCATACCGAAGTTGTGAATAGCTGCCATACTTAGTACAGAGAATGAGAAACCGACTCCAAATCCGATAATAATCATATAAACTGTTAATAATGCACGACTTGTTTCTGGTGTTAACGTGCTTAATAAGAATAGTCCAATTAGCATAATAACCGCAGAAATAATCATAATGTTTCGGTAGCTAAGTTTAGTTGTTAAAAATCCGCCTAACTGCGCTGTTACGACTGATCCTAACATCATCGGTAAAAGTAATAATCCTGAGTTTGTTGCGGTACCACCGTATACACCTTGAATAAATAACGGAATGTACACAGTTGCTGACATAAATGCAGCACCGTAACATAAAGCAATAATTGTACTCATTCCGAATAAGCGCTGCTTAAACATCTCAAATGAAATAATTGGTTCTTCTACTTTTCGTTCAATAAAAATGAATGCGATGATTAAAATAGCGAATCCACCAAATAAGCTTAAAATAAAGCTAGAATCCCAATCATATTTTTGTCCGCCTAGTTCAAGCGCAAACATTAAAGAAACTACTGCACCAACTAAAGTAATTGCACCAAACCAATCAATCTTTTGCTTCCTATGAACGCGTGATTCTTTATAAAAGAATGTAATAAAAATAAGTGCTAAAATGCCAAGTGGTAAGTTAATATAAAATACCCAGTGCCAGCTAATGTAGTCGGTAATATATGCGCCAAGTAATGGCCCGAAAATACTAGATAATCCAAATACCGCTCCGAATAAACCACCCATTTTCCCGCGTTTTTCAGGTGGGAAAATATCAAAAACGATAGTAAACGCGATTGGCACTAATGCCCCGCCGCCAATACCTTGAATGGCACGATAAATACCTAACTGTGTAATATTTTCAGCAGTACCACAAAGTGCCGAACCAATCATAAAGACAATTAAACCGAAAATAAAGAATCTCTTTCTACCATACATATCTGATAGCTTACCGAAAATCGGCATGCCTGCCATTTCTGCGACCATATAGGCAGAAACGACCCATACAAAGTTTTCGAGGCCTCCTAAGTCACCAACGATTGTTCCCATCGCCGTTACGACAATGGTATTATCCATCGATGCCATTAAAATACCTAGCAATAAGCCCGCCACAACAAAGCCGAGCTTATTATTCTTCTCAACCATATCTCTTGCTCTCCCTCATACTACTTATATTTGTTTATGTTCTTTTACGACTGCATTACCTTTTTGATTAAAACTAGTATGATATTCTACAACACTAATTTCACATCCAGGACCAATTGTGACGTTGTTGCCTCTTACAACTTCAGCAATCGTATGTTCTAAATAGATATCATCTCCTTCAACAATCGAAGTTTGGAGGTTTCCAGCATGACTAGTAAAAGGAATAAATCTCGCTTTTTTACGAACAGTAATCTTTTTACCACCAATTTCTCTTACCTTACTGCCTTCATAACGAAGTGAGATTTGAATATTTTCAGCATTAAGTAATCCATCACTTTCAAGACCACCAGTTAATGATAAATCTTCTACTTCAATATCTCCCTTTACATTTAAAGCACCTTTTACATCTACGAAATCACCTGAAAACTTTCCTTCAATATCTATCATACCTCTAACTTTTGTTTTTTCAATATGAGCATCACCATGAATTTGTGTATTACCATATACTTTTACATATTCCGCATCTACATTTCCTTGTACTTCGTTATCTCCATACACGACATAGTTTTTCACTTTCACATTACCGTGTACATCACTCGTTCCGTACGTTTTAAACTCATTGCAACTCATATCATTGGTAATTGTTCCTTCACCGCGAATCTTCACTTTATTATAATCTCCGCCTGCTGAATTACCAGAACCATTTACTGTGAGACTATGTGGATGTTCCATACTGATTTCTCCCTTCCGTTAAACCTGCTTAATTTCTTTTACATTTGCATTTTTATCAACAGTAAGAACACCGGTATATTCAATCAGTTCAATCTCACAGTTTGCTCCTACTGTAACATTGTTTCCTCTTACCGTTCTTATATGAGCATAATCAATATCGATATTGTCACCTTCTAATAGTTCAGCTTCTAACTGCAAGCCAAACACTGTTTTAAATAACCTACTAAATGTACCTGATCTATGTCTTACTTTAATCGTTTGACCACCAATTTCTTTCGCTCGACATGTACCGTGAATATTTATATTAATTTCATCTGCGCTTAATAAACCACCGATTGTAAATTGTCCTTCTGAAGAAAAAGTATCCACTTCACAATTACCGTCAATTGTAGCTTGACCATTGACTTTAAATTCTTCACCAGTGACATTTCCACCTATCGTACCTTTTCCTGCAATTTTCAAACTGTTTGCTTTTACATTTTGCGTAATTGTTGCTTTTCCATCAATTCGCATCGTTTCAGTATGAACTGTACCATCAACTTTACCAGATCCGCTAATTCGTGCACTGCTACTTTTCAAATCACCAGTAACTGCACCGTAACCGTTACATTCAAATTGCTCACATTCAACATTTCCATTCACAGTTCCTTTTCCGTTTAATTGCACTTTATGAAACTCGCCGCCATTCGATGAACCGTAACCATTTATAATCAAATTATCTGTACGCATACTTTCTCCTCCACTAGAACAATTTAGTTTTTAATGCTTCGGTATATTTCATAATCGCTTCGCGTAAAACGATTTTGGTGCCTTTTTCAAAAATTAAATCGTCCACGTTTGAAACTAATAAACATGTAGAAATCCCTAACTTTCGGACAATGATTAAGTCACAAGTTTTATGTTTCATTGCTTCATAATTTTCACGTAAAACTTGCAAGACCATTTTTCCTTCTTCTAAACTAATCTCTCCTGATTGTAGTAATTCTTCTAACATGTACACATAAAGAATGTCTACAAATTGAAACTCTGCTGTTTTATTCGTTTGTTCTATGAAAAATTGTAAAACTGGTTCTGATGCAATCCCCTTGTATAAAATGTCTTCCTTTGTTAAAAGAATTTCTCTCACACTCGGTGAAAACATGTTAGCTAGTTCATCAAGTGATAAATCCTCTTTCATCGTTTGGATTTTATCGATACGCTCTAATATCTTTTCTTTCGGAAAAAATGTCTCTTGACCTGTAAACGTTGATTTTCGTACAAACCAATCTTCCGGGATTAAATTTTTTCTTTTCCACCTATATAACTGTCCGTATGAAATACCAGTTAGTTCTAATAAATCTTTTTTTGAAATTAAATCTGTACTCAACTGTATAACACTCCTTCCTGATAACAATGTAACATAACACTGTTACGCTGTAAATAGACTTTTATCACAAGTAGCGTAACAATGTGTAAAACAAACCTATTCCTACATACAAAAAAGGCTCTTACACACCTTATGAAAATGTGCAAAAGCCCTTATATATCAAGACTTAAACCAAATATTATAAAAATCAATCCAACCTTGTGAATTAATCATTATATTTTGAACTTTTTCATGTGTACTTACCTCTTGTTTATTACGATATAAAGGAATAACATGAATTTGACGTAACAAAGTATCCTCGATATCGCGTAACAGTGTAACTCTTTTCTCTAATTCTTCTTGTCTAAAATAAGGAGACAACTTTTCATGAAAGTCCATGCTGCTTTGTCCATGAATAAAACTATTTTTTGTAAGAAACATATATAATAGACTATCTTCTATTCGTTCACTAATTGTGGCACTATCATGCATCATATCGGCCTTTTTTATCGTACTTATTTCCAATAGCTCTTCTATATCAAGAAAATTATTTTCTACACGAATCCCGTATTTCGCACACTCTTTTTGTATCCACTGTGCATCTTCAACATGATCTCGTCCTGTAAATGTGTAGAGTTGTAGCACTTCATTATGATAAGTACTCCTTTTAATTAAACTTTCTACATCTTCCTCAATCTCTACAATGCTTTCACCTGCTAATATTAGTTTTTTTGCCACTTCTCCACGTTCTCCGCCGAGTTCTTGAACGATTGTATAACCATGAATGATGTTATATAACGCTTTCCGAAATAACGCATCTTGCATTGGTCCTTCTTTCGTAAGATTACATGTTATATATGTCACGTTCGACTCAAGCCGGGACAATTCTTTATTATGTTTTTCTTTATCTTTATACTGCGCCTTTACTAAAACATCGTATGTACTTACACCTTGTTCTACATTCCACAACTCAACACGATCTAAAAAAGGTCTTTCACGAAAATATAAAGGATGTCCTTCTAAAATGAACAGATTTTCATTACTTTTATATAATTGAAAAGGCCCGGTTCCAATTAGCCCTCCTGCTTCATCTTCATTCACGATAGAACACTGTTCTGCACTTAGCATATGTAAAAACATTCGATTTTCTGTATGTAATTGAATTTCGAAAACGTAGTCATCCACTGAACGGATACTTTCAACGTGTTGTAACATCCATGCGTGTGCATTATTTTCCAGCTTCATAAATCGATTCAACGAGTATATAACATCATGTGCAGTAAGTTGTTTTCCATTATGAAAGTGAACTCCTTTTCGTAAGTAAAACGTCCATATTTTTTCAGCGTCATTATATTCCCAGTGAAATGCAAGTCTTGGCTCTATAATGTTTGTATTACCGTCTACATACACGAGTGTGTCGAATATATGTTTTACCATATGGCATTCTGAGCGCATTGTAGCGTATACAGGATCTAATGTGATATCTAAATTCATTTGTACTTGCAACCGGAGTACATCTCTTCTCCCTTCAGATGTCATTTCAACCTTATGACCAAATATTGAATCCACCCAGGAATGATATTCTCCCTTTACCGATGGAAAATGTGAGCTATAGCGTTCCACAAATATACTTCCGCTTTTCACATCCCCTTTTTTCGTTATTTCTTTTCCTCTATCTAAAATTAAAGATATCGGGTGCTTTTGAAATATTAACTTAGACCGATTTCCTCTGCCGCGACCTGGAAACCACTTAATCCAATTTAACTCATCTAATTTTTTTATAATTAATTTACTATTGCGCTCTGTACAAAATAATGTACCAGATATATTTTGCACTGTTACTTCCAATCGTTCTCCCTCTTTTTTTCCTTTTCCATAAGCAATCCATAGTTCAATGTATTGATCTAAAATAAACATCATACTCCCCCTAAAAGGTGAAAAATCCTCCCTATAGTTTCTACCCTTTTTCCAACTCTCCTTTCATCTTATCATTTCAATATAGAAAGGAGGAATTAATATTGAATTATCTCTTACTTCGTTACAATAAACCTATTTTTATTAGATTGTGTGGTGAATTATTAACCCGAACGACTGAATCTATGTTAGCTCTCATTATGATTATTTACGTCAATAAAATGTTAAACGGCAATGTAATAATAACTATGCTAATTTTCGGATTACAGCCACTTTCAGACATTTTATTTACACTTATTGCTGGAGGAATTACTGATAAATATGGCCGAAAAAAGATTATGTTACTCGGATTATTACTACAAGGTGTTGCAATCGGTAGTTTCGTTTTCGCTCAATCCGTTTTTATATTTGCACTGTTATATGTCATTAATGGTATTGGCCGTTCCTTATATATTCCAGCTCAACGTGCACAAATTGCTGATTTAACAAAACAAGAGCAGCAAGCAGAAATTTTTGCTCTCCTACAAACGATGGGAGCAATCGGATCCGTAGTCGGCCCTTTAATCGGTGCAAGTTTTTATAATACTCACCCAGAATATTTATTTATCGTGCAAAGTGTAACTCTTACGATATATGCCGTTGTTGTTTGGACCCAGCTCCCAGAAACTGTTCCACCTATAAGTAAGTCGAAACAAACAGTTGAGGCAAGTTCACCAAAGCAATTTGCTTTTAAACATTACGCCATATTCGGTCTTATGGTTTCTACACTTCCTATTAGCTTTTTTTATGCACAAACTGAGACGAATTATCGTATTTTTGCAGAACATGTATTTCCTAATCTCGTATTCATACTCGCATTTATTTCAACATGCAAAGCCATTTTGGAAATCATTCTACAAATCTTCCTCGTAAAATGGTCTGAACGATTTTCTATGGCGAAAATCATCCTTATTTCTTACGCCTGCTATACAATAGCTGCAGTTGGCTTTAGTTATTCAACGACGATATTGTCGTTATTCTTCACCTTACTCTTTTTAGTCATTGGAGAAAGTATTGCTCTAAACCATTTATTACGATTCGTTTCAGAAATTGCACCTCATGATAAACGTGGTTTATATTTTTCAATTTACGGTATACACTGGGATATATCTCGAACGTGTGGACCAATTATTGGTGCAGTTATATTAAGTAAGTTAAATGGAAGTATACTGTTTTATATTTGTGCTAGCTTCTTATTAGTTGGAGGTATTGTTCAAGCGCTATTTGTTCAAAGTTTGGAACGTAAAAAAATCGTGAACCATCCTACACATAATTTATAGGTTACTACTTTTTCAGTAGATCAATATTTCTTATTGGATGAATATTAAAAAACAAAAGTGAAGTATTTTGCATATGAAAGTATGTTTTATATGACAGGAGACGTTCCTTGTTTACAACTAAAAACACCTCACTTCAAGAAAGTGAGGTGTTTTTGAAATCACTTAATTTCTTATCCTGCCATTTTATTAATACTATCCTCTGGCGAAAATACGGAAATATGATCGACCTTACCAGTCGATTTTGGAATGACAAATTTCAATTCATACTGGTTATTTACTTTGTATACATATATTTTATCTTCACCATTCTCTTTAACTGAAGATGGTTTTCCTAATGCTTTTTCAATTTCTTGTAATGTAATCAATTTTAGTTCTGCATGATATGAGCGTACATCAAAAACTTGTGACCCTTTATTAAATCCGAAAACAACATTTTTATTTGTAAAAGTTGCGTACATTCCATTCCCTGCATATTCGGTTTTATTTGCTTTCCCCCACGCTTTTTCAATTTCTTCAATATCCCCTGTATGGGCTCCAAATGGCACATTAGGTACCTTTCCTTCTTTTGCTAGTTCAAACAAATCTTTAACGTGGTTAATTGATTTTTGATTAAGTGTTCTATCTTTCGAATCTTGCTCAGCTGATGGTTTTATTGTTTTTTCATTACTTGGTTTTGCTTCAAGATTTTTCTTTTCTTCTGAAGAATTGCTTTGTTCATTTTTATTATTTTCCGAGGCTGGATTTGCTTCCTTTTTTTCGTCTGTCCCTTTACATGCTGCTAATGCAAATGTGCATGTAAAAGTAAGAAATAACATAACTATTTTCAAATATACCTTCATCATTTTTACCCCCTATTGTATTTTATTCATTTCGATAATCAACCGGATGCGAAGTATAGTATTAATTAAGGACTTCTAATTCTAAATCGTCACTTTCCCATAATTTTAAAAAACTTGGAATTATATTGTTAATCATCGTATTCATCTCCTTCTTTAAACCTTCTCTTCTCAATGATAATATCCTCTATCTATACTGTCACAACAGCTCCTTGAAACAAAAAAACCAGTAGGAAGTGATTACTCTTTTCCTACTGGTTGAAATGAAATTAAACGGTAAATCTTAGCTTCTTAAAAAATGTAGCGATAGTGTTTTTTACTGTTTCAAAATTATAAGCAAACGTGTTATCTCCACTTAATGATGAAATACATGTTAAACCTGCAGCTTTAATAAAAGCTTTTACATCTACAAGCATAGAATTAGCCTCCAAGAATTTAATTACAATCATTATAACAGGTGTTTTAAGACGCTAACATGAAAGTAATAAATAAATTTCTATTATTAATTTATCCCGCTATTTGCCGGGCAGTAAGATCCCCACCTCAAAATTCAGCGGAAACAAAGCAGTTAGGTGGGGGCCCTGCTGCCCGTAAAAGCTAAATTGGTGAGGGCTGATAATCAGTGGGAATGAACAAAACCCCCACTGATTAAAATTTCACCTTATTTAGCTTACAGTACACCATTTCAATGTCATATAAAAAAGCTGCCCAAAAAGAGCAGCTTCAAATATGTATATTACACTTCGATTGATTTACCATCTTCAACAATATGATAAAGTAAATGCGCTAAATGATGAATTGGACCGTATTCTTCCTCTTCCTCATCTGTTTCGCCTTGGAATTCAAGATCGTTTAAGTATAGTGCTAAAAATTGATAGTATAGTTTTAAATCAAATCCGTAGCATGCAGTTGGTTCTTCATGATCCCCTTCATATTGTAACATTAAGTATTGATCATTTCCTTCTGCATCTTCTGCATCAAAGAATACGAAGAAGCCAACGTTTGTATCTAAATCAAATAAATGACGAGTACCTTTTTCAGTTGCTTTATTGAAGTCCTCTTCACTTAATTTATGTACTGTTGTCGCTTTTGCATTATCTTCTTGATGGAAATTTACTGTAAATGATTTCAATGCTGACACCTCCTGATTGTATAATACTAGCATAACATATAAAAAGGACTGCTTACAAATGTAAACAGTCCTTACATTCATTTTCGCATTGCTCGTAATAAGAAGCTTACGATGAAAATTAAAATAATCGCACCGATTAAAGCTGGAATAATTGCATATCCGCCAATGACTGGACCAAAACTACCAAGTAATTTCGAACCAACCCAAGAACCGATAATACCAGCAATAATATTACCAATTACACCACCAGGTACGTCCTTTCCAGTAATTAAGCTCGCAAGCCATCCTAATATACCACCGACGATTAAAGACCAAATCATATAATAACCTCCTTTACATTTCACCAATCAAAATATAATTAGAAACAATTGCTTACCATTAGTTATGTGACATTTTTCATAAGTTATTCATGTTGTTCAACTTTAAGATTTTTGAGAATAATACACACAGATTAAACCTTTTTTTGAACTAACGATTTATCCGACTTGTTATTACACACATTAAGAACAATCTGGCTTCAATATTGTTCGCATAAACTCTTCTTTAAAAGCTGCATAGTTAAAACCAACAGCAATTCTTTGAATCGGCCGATCATCAAACCTTGTTGGCTCAGCTATTTTTCTAAAGTCTGCTACACTTTGGCCCCTAGTCACATCATTTGTCGTACTAATCCACACTGCCGATTTTTTATATTCGAAAATACTGTCATTTATAAACGAGATAAACGGTAGTAAATCGTGTATAGGACTTCCACCAATACCCGGATATTCTTTTTTATAGAAATTCTCATAATAAAAATCAATCATTGGTTTAATGAGTTTCGCCTGTCCAGTTCCTTGTTTATCTATTATATTGGCCATTTCAGGCGTAATAAGCGCGCCCTGTGTTACATTTAACGGGTATATGCTAGCGTTTTTCGCATATTTCATAACAATATTTGCTGCAATTGGATCACCATAAAAATTCGCTTCAGATACTGGTGTAACATTACCTGGAAATAGGAAAGCGCCGCCCATTATATAATACGAACAAATACGATCCATTATATTTGGATACAATAAAAATAACGTAGCAAGCGTCGTTAGTCTCCCTGTCGCCACAATTATAATATCTTCTGGACAAGGTTCGATTAATTTGATTAATTCACAAAAATTTTCTCGTTTACAAATTCTCATCTCAGGTGGAATAATAGGACCTAAACCGTGATCCCCGTGGATTTCAGGGAAAAACAAAGGCTCTTCAGCTGTCATCGGTCTACTCGCACCTTCAATAATTTTCACTTGTGTAGCATAGTACCTTTCTAAAAAATAAACATTTTCCGTAACGATATCTCGTGATACATTCCCGTACTCAGCAACAATACCTAGAATATCTAATTTACATGTTTTATTTGCATAAATTAACGCTACGGCGTCATCAATACCAAAATCTCCAAAAAAGATAATTTTCTTATTAACTATTCTCACCCCTCTTAAGCATAATCTACTATTATTATTATGTGAAAAAGACAAGGCGGTGAAACAGCGCAAACTAAAAAAGTCGCCTATTTATTGGCGACTTCAATCTTTTTATAAGACAAATATGCAAGTACATTTTTACTTGAATCGTATTTCGGGTTATTTCCTTTTCTCGGCTCTCTCATATGTGTCTTTTCAAATCCAGGAATGTCTGGCATTTTCCCCATAAATTCAAGCATTTCTTCCTCAGAACCTTCAATGCGTACACGAATCATTATAACTATTCCTCAATTCTCAGTTTCTCTGTACTAAGTATATCGTACTTCAGAAAGACTGCAACACATTTATCTTTTTAACGTTGTACTTTTTTTACATATAAACATAGCCATTTCAGTATAGAACGATTCTACTTTATTATTTTTAAATTGAATATTAAAATATCCCTTCATTTCGTTTGGTGCTTTCATCATACATTCTGTTAATTTTTCACGCTTTTGTAAAGGGACATCCATCATATTACACCACCAGTCAAAATCAAACTTCTTATCAAAAGTAAGACATGACTGCATTTGCAAACCGTTTTTTTCTAATAAAGTAAGCCATTCTGTCTTTTTTAGAGCTCGTTCATGACTTGGGTCTCGCTTTTTTTCTATAAAATTATAAAATGTATCATATTCATTATTTTCTGGCGAAACATTATCTGTTAAGATGAATAATCCATTATCCTTCAATGTACGATTTACTTCATAAATAAATTGAGCCGGATTCGTAAAATGATGGGCTGCAATCCGGCATGTGATTGTATCAAAAAAATGGGCTGCAAATGGTAAATCCTCTGCGTTTCCTGCTACAAAAGATACATTTTCATGCCCATTCTGCTTTATAAAAACTTTTGCTTTTTCTAACATCTGTTCTGTTAAATCAAGTGCAACTACTTCTTCAAACATGGGTGCTAACATATTTGCCACATGTCCGCCACCAGTAGCAACATCAAGAAGACGATTATTATGACGAGACTCAACTTGTTGAACTACATATTGTAAATCCAGTCCTTTAGCATGTATTTTACTATTTACATATTTATCTGCATTACTGCCAAACTGTTTTTTCACAAGCTCTTCTTTACTCATATTATCATCTTCTTTCTATTGTTATTTACATATACGACTCATATAATTATTACAATTCTCTTCATGTATTTTCAAATCCTCTTTTCATCTCACTTCTCATCACGTTCCCGTATAATCAAAATAATATGATTATACGTTATTTCATTAAACAAAAAAAGGCTACGGGAACTTGCCCCCTAACCTGACTAAATATTTACTACATTTTTATTTCTTCATATATATCTATATAATATAAATCCTCTTTCAACTTCATAATAACATCTACTTCGTTATAAGTAGCCTCACGAGCATGTAAACCAAATTGATCCATACCAATCCATATCCACCCAGGTGTAAGATATAAAACATCTATATTAAAATAATCTAACTTAGTAAGCTCCGATGTAATAAATTTATCTTTATTAGCGATTTGTTTATCTATTAAACCATATTCTTTTCCATTTTCAAATAGCGATATAAATTTCCCTACAATCGGATGTTCACGAACAATAAAATGATATTCTTTTTCCTCTATATTTACCACAATCAAACGAGAAACAGATAAATCAGGCCCTGAATTCGACATATTTGTTTATTCACCTCCTTATATAGGCTTCTTAAATATGATAACAAATGAATATTCAAATTAAGTTAATATAATGTAAAAAATAAAAAAGCTGAATCCCCTTTAGAAATCAGCCTTTATAATTCGATCAACTTTATTCTTTTACAAATTATTATAATGTTTCTTTTTCCTCATCATTTCCGGAAACTAAATTTCCTATAGCATCCGCTGTTACTTCCACTACAAACTCACAAATACCTGCTACAACTTCTCCAATTACTTCATCCATCTTTTTACCCCCTTATTTTATGTAACTTATTTGTAGTATAGAAGAAATTAGCGAATGTAAACTATCGAAAAAGGTGACATAAACCTTACAGAATTGTAAGCTCTTTCATCCCTCTGCTTATCCCCTTTGAAACTTCAAGTATTTTTAGCAGACATATAGGCCATCATAAATATGAAGCAAGTAATAATCTAGTGTCAGGAGGCGTTTAATATGTATTACGTAAAATTAATTAAAGGTCAATCTTTCTACGCTTTTGATCATCGTTTCTTGGTGTCTGAAGAAGAAGAGGTTTCAGAGAAAATTTATAATTACTTACGACGTAATGAATTTTTTGAAGTACGTAAAGAAGAATACTCTGCTTAATTACAAAAAGCATTAAGAAGCATATCATCTTATTGTGATATATTCTTAATGCTTTTATGTGAATTTCTTCTTTTCAATAATTGTTGTTGACTCTATTAAATAATCTAGTATTTGTCCAAGCTAATTCTTCACTATTTTCATATTCTAGTATATGAGGAGGTGAAGAATATGACTCATATCATTGATTACCAAGCTACTCAACCTATTAGTAAAACTGGTGAAACAACTTTTGCAATCCCAGCTTCTCCAAATAAAGCAATTTTAGCAAATTTGAAATTGAGAATTTCAAGTAGAGATTCACGTAATAATCGAGTAGAATTAATCGCTACAATTGGTGTAGAAGGTATAACTGAGACTTCACAAGTTTTATTCCGAATTTTCCGTGATAACATTGAAATTTTTAATGCGCAAGTAGGTATTGAATCTACAGATTCTGAACAATTCTACGTACAAACATTTCAAGCTATAGATCAAAACGTTAGCAGTGGAACACACGAATATTCATTAACTGTAGAAAACCTTACTAGTGGTGCAAGCGCAGAAGTTGTTGGCCCACTATCTTTTAGCGCTTTAGCTATTGGACAAGAGCGTAAATGTTGCTAAGTGAATCTAATATTTAATTTTGTACTTGAGAAAAGCGAGGCGTAGTTATACGTTCTTGCTTTTTTATATGTATCCTTACTTTCTATTAGCTTTAATCATAATTTTTTTACGTTTTGATTCACTTATTTCATCAATTAACACATCAAATTTTTGACCAATCAAAAAGATTGAAATCCAATTATGAAACACGTAATATAGACTCTGACTCTAAAAAAGTTCGTATGAAAAGAATACATAAATAAGGAGGTTTTATATACGAGTTTTTCATTTTAAAAGACGGAGAGGTTTTAATGTTATGTGGCGTAATAAAAACGTTTGGATTGTTTTAATTGGGGAGTTTATTGCAGGTCTAGGATTATGGCTTGGTATTCTTGGCAACCTTGAATTTATGCAAAAATATGTCCCTTCTGATTTCATGAAATCAGTTATATTATTTATCGGACTATTAGCCGGTGTTCTAGTTGGACCTATGGCTGGCCGTGTCATCGATCAGTATGAAAAGAAAAAAGTTCTTCTTTACGCTGGGTTTGGTCGAGTTTTAAGTGTTATTTTCATGTTTTTTGCTATTCAATTTGAAAGTATCGCATTTATGATCGCATTTATGGTTGCTCTTCAAATTTCAGCAGCATTTTATTTCCCTGCATTACAATCTGTAATTCCACTCATCGTACGTGAGCATGAGTTATTACAAATGAACGGTGTACATATGAATGTTGGTACAATTGCTCGTATTGCAGGCACTTCACTAGGTGGAATTCTTTTAGTTGTGATGAGTTTACAGTACATGTATGCCTTCTCAATGGCAGCATACGCCTTATTATTCCTCTCGACTTTCTTCCTACAATTCGAAGACAAGAAATCAACAACACCAAGTAAACAAGCTGCAAAAGATAATAGCTTTATGGAAGTATTTCGTATTTTAAAAGGAATTCCTATTGCTTTTACAGCACTTATATTAAGTATCATCCCTCTATTATTTATAGCTGGGTTTAATTTAATGGTTATTAACATTAGCGAAATGCAACATGATCCTACGATTAAAGGGTTCATATATACAATTGAAGGTGTCGCATTTATGTTAGGTGCCTTCGTAATTAAACGTCTATCTGATCATTTCAAACCTGAAAAATTACTATATTTCTTCGCAGTTTGTACTGCTTTTGCACATCTGTCATTGTTCTTTAGCGATATAAAATGGATGGCTCTTACATCATTTGGTTTGTTTGGGTTTAGTGTTGGCTGCTTCTTCCCTATTATGTCGACGATTTTCCAAACGAAAGTGGAAAAAAGTTATCACGGTCGCCTCTTCTCATTCCGTAATATGTTTGAGAGGGTTATGTTCCAAATCGTCTTACTTGGCACAGGCTTCTTCTTAGATACAATTGGGTTACAATATATGGTTCTCATCTTTGGAGTCGTTTCATTATTGATTATTTCTATTTCCCTTTCTAAGCAGAAACATTATGAAAAACAGCATTCGCAATCTGCAAATTTATAAAATAAACAAAGAAGTATGGGTCTAATATTGAATCCATACTTCTTTGTTTTATAATACGCCTATTTATTACGTTTATTGAAATTACCTAAAGGAGTATCCCCCTTTTATTTCGAATAGATTATAAAAAGTACTCTTTATAAAAGGAGTGGTAAAATGTCTGATGGCATCGAAGTATTTATTGTCCTGCTCTTTGCAATTGCTCTGTTTAGCATCCTAAACTTTTTAGCCATTTCCTTATCTGGACATAGTTTAAAAAAAAGAATCGTGGCAGGTTTCATATTTTTACTACTGACTCCCATTATTTTTTTGACTATCGCAACATTTGCTTCTATATTCGATAAAGCAGGATTTGGCGCAGGTACGTTAGCCTTTATGATCGCAAGCGTATATATATTAAATGGAATAGTGATTCTGCTTTCCTCTTTATTTATCCTCAAAAAAGACATAACATAGGCTATAGTACTAGCATGAATCTGACTTTACACTAGATTCATGCTTATTTAATTTCTCTTAAATTTTTATATGAAATTAAATAATTCTTTAAAAAAATTTAAACTTTATTTATTATAATATCCCTATCGTATTCGCACGTTTATTCAAATTTAAAAGAAAGGAGCACAAAATGAAAAAGGTTCTACTTACAATTCCTATACTAATCATCCTACTTAGTGGATGCAGCAATAACGATATATACGGTTCTTGGGAAGTCGTTGACAATAAAAAAGGTGAATGCCCTGTATATTATAAATTTGAAACAGTTGTCAAAAAAGAAAATAAAGAGGAAATTGTGCAAAATTTAGTAGAAATGCAGACAACAAAGAATAAAGACGATTTATATAAAGGCTCATTTGTCAAAAATTCTAATGTATATCACATTGATTATGGTAATTCATTTACATCGGACCAAACTTTAAAAGTTGCCGACGGTACATTAAATGTATACTTTTTGACAGCCGAAAAATTATGCACATATAAAAAGAAATGATTACATTTCAGAGGAGACGCAGAAAATATTTTCTGCGTTATTTCACTTTAGAAATCGGCCACAAAAATAGCCCTTGTTTTCGTATTCTTTTTCATTCAAAACATGAGAAATATACTTAATAAAAACTAGAAAATACCTTAAGTTATATAAAATGAATCCTATAATAGACATTTCAATTAACACATCTACGCTATTTACATCGATACTTTTCAAAATAGGCTAATCCTTCCTCTAAATTTGTCAATCGTTTTAATTTTCATAAAAAAATGATAAAATATAAACATGTGTTTTCAGAATAATTAAAAACGCAGAATGAAAGCACTGTTTTAGGAGGGGTTTTGATGACTTACACGTTAGCAACTAGAATGAAAGCATTCCAATCTTCTATATTTAGTGAATTAGGAGCCTATAAAAAAGAAAAAATTGCAGCAGGTCATAACATGATTGATTTGAGCATCGGAAATCCTGATATGCCGCCCGCTGATTTTGTAAGAGAAACAATGGTACATACAGCGAGTGAGAAAGAGAGCTACGGGTATACATTATCAGGTATTCAAGAATTTCACGAAGCTGTAACTGAATATTACAACAACACTCATAACGTTTTATTAAATGCGGATAAAGAAGTTTTATTATTAATGGGTTCACAAGACGGGCTCGTTCATTTACCTATGGTTTATGCAAATCCAGGTGATATTATATTAGTTCCTGATCCAGGATATACAGCTTATGAAACAGGTATTCAAATGGCTGGTGCAACATCTTACTACATGCCTTTAAAGAAAGAGAATGATTTCTTACCAGACTTAGAAGTCATCCCTAAAGAAATTGCCGATCAAGCAAAGATGATGATTTTAAACTTCCCAGGGAATCCCGTTCCAGCAATGGCTCATGAAGATTTCTTTAAAGAAGTAATCGCATTCGCGAAAAAGCATAATATTATCGTTGTCCATGATTTTGCTTATGCTGAATTTTATTTCGATGGTAATAAGCCAATTAGCTTCCTCTCTGTACCTGGTGCTAAAGAAGTTGGTGTAGAAATCAATTCTTTGTCAAAAAGTTATAGTTTAGCGGGTAGCCGTATTGGATATATGATTGGAAACGAAGAAATTGTTCGTGCACTTACTCAATTTAAATCTAATACCGATTACGGTGTATTTTTACCAATTCAAAAAGCGGCATCTGCAGCACTAAGAAATGGCGCTGCATTTTGTGAGAAAAACCGCAATATTTATCAAGAACGGAGAGATACTTTAGTCGATGGATTCCGAACATTTGGCTGGAATGTCGATAAGCCAGCTGGTAGTATGTTTGTCTGGGCAGAAATTCCACAAGGGTGGACTTCTCTAGACTTCGCTTATGCATTAATGGATCGTGCGAATGTCGTTGTTACACCTGGTCATGCATTTGGACCTCACGGAGAAGGCTTCGTACGTATTGCACTCGTTCAAGATAAAGAAGTGTTGCAACAAGTTGTTGAAAACATTAGAAATAGCGGCATTTTCGTTCTTGAAAAAGTAAATGAATTAGTTAAAAATTAATTCCGACTCCCCTGCTTAACTTTAGCAGGGGTATTATTAATTGGAGGTACTTTCATATGCATATTAAAGACACACTTCCCCATCGTTATCCATTTTTAATGATTGATAAAGTAACAAATGTAAAACAAGATGAATTCGTTACAGGATATAAACTCATTACAAATAACGAATGGTTTATAAATGATAGTCACAAACATATGCCTCATATGTTAATTGTAGAAGCACTTGCTCAGCTTAGTGCATTTGTACATACAAGTGATTCTGAAGGACTAGGATTCCTCTCCTCTTTAGATGGAATTGAATTCCACGGAAAAGCATATTCCGGTGATAAACTTGATTTACATTATGAGCTAACGCGCAATCGCCGAGGTTTTGTTCTTGGTAAAGGTATTGCAACTGTAAACGACCAGCCTATTGTAACTATAGAAAAACTATTAATATATCAAGCAGATTAAAATGTTCCTTATATCAGTTGGAAATATCTATTCTCAACCAATTAAGTAAATAGGAAAATATATTACGTAGTTAGGAGCAGGAAAATGGAACGTACTATCGGTATCGATGCTGGAGGCACATTAACGAAAATAGCTTATTTTAACAAAAAAAAGCTATTAACTTTTGAAAAATTTTATTCGCATGAACAACATAAAATAATAGATTGGATTAAAAACAACAATGGCATAAAACAAATATGTATTACGGGTGGTAAATCGAAACTATTACAGCAACTGCTTACAGGTTCATATAAAATAATAGAGCTAAGCGAATTTGAAGCTACTCTTGCAGGTGTCCAATTCATATTAAAAGAAGAACAACATACTATAAACAATTTTATTTTAACCAATATCGGTACAGGTACTTCTATCCATTATGTTTATAATGAACAATATATTCGCGCTGGTGGAACCGGAGTTGGCGGTGGGACTATTATGGGACTCTCAAAATTGTTAACAAATATAGATCATTTTGAAGATATAATACCTCTAACAAAAGTAGGATCTAGAAAAGAACTAGATATTACGGTTGGAGATATTTATGGTGGTATTCTTTCCCCTATCGATAATAACTTAACTGCTAGTAACTTCGGAAAAGCAGCCATTACAGAATCAAATAATAGTAGCTCCGATATACTAGCTACTGTACAAGGACTTGTCGGTGAAGTCGTTACTGCATTAAGCCTTCAATTCGCTGAAACAAAAAACATTGAACATATTATTTATATTGGTTCGACTTTATGTAATAACGTACAACTTCAACATATTATTAGTAGCTACACCGAATATCAAAATAAAACACCAATCTTTTTACAAGATGGTGGTAATAGCGGTGCAATTGGTGCATTACTTCATGCTACGAAATAAAAAGCTGACTTTTGTCAGCTTTTTAGAAATGGCACTTCAAATTCAATAATTGATTCCCCGTTCTCTCCAATTCGCTCCACGCTTATTCTATCAATCAAACAATTTAACTTCCCATGAAAACTAGGAATCTCCTTCACTACTTCAGCAGCTAATTCGGCACTTTCTTTTCTTCCGACTGTTACATGCGGGATGTACGGAATGTCTTCTTTCAAAAATTGTAATAAAGGTCCTGTATATAGAATATTATGTAGTTCCTCTATTTGTTCTTTCCCCTTTTCAACTCGTAAAAACAAATATTCTCTTTCACTTGTAATTTGATTCGTAAATTCAATTTCTATATTCTGTATCGGTTTTGATACATTTATAATATGTAATTTCAGCTCATCATTTGAAATCGAACTTTCAAATGGGAATACGATTGTTATATGCGGTGGAATTAATCCAACTAAAGGATCATGTTTATGTCTAATGTTCTCTATTTTATCGATGGACATGTTGTTTAGAAAAAGTAAAATTGTACGCATTTTTATCCCCTCAACTTTTCCTCATTATAATATGTATCATATTCTATGATAGCCTGCCCTTCAACAACTTGTTTTGCTTACCTATAAAAATAAAAAAACTTCTCAAATGAGAAGTTTTCATATAGCATGATTATTATTTTCCCGCCAAACTTTTCTAAACTTATACTTTGAACTGTTCCACCACCGGGTAAATGATTAACAATTGCAACCACATCTGAATTATTACCAACGTATGTCCCAGTATATTTCTTAAAATCATCTGACCTAACATCATATATATCTTTTATTCTTTCTCCGTTAGAACAAGCCGCAATGAATAAAAAAATTGTTAGCATAACGATCATGTTATGATGCATATATTTCATTTAGCATCCCCCATTTTTATCGATATTTCGTTAATTACAATATTTACTTTCAAATCCCTTTTTAAATATACGCATTTTAATCAAAATTAAAAATTTTCATTTTTTATGTTTACAATTATCCATTAATTGTATATACTTACTAACGTAAGAAAAAAATTCTAAAAGGAGGTCGAAGGAAATGATGAAATTACAATTACATGCATTAACTTTAGCGTTAACTGCACCTGTGTTTTCTGGACAATTAAATATGAATTCGACCACCCTAATGGAGAATTGAAAATCGTACTTTATTTCATTTAATTCATAAATTCGCCACAGGAGGTCGTATACTTTCCTGTGGCTTTTTCACGCCCAGCCATAGGAGAACTGTATCTTCCTGTGGTTTTTTTGCGCGATTTTTTAGTCTCTTACATTATTTTTCTAAGAAAGGAGCAACATTCAATGACTATTAGCGTATTGTTTTTAAGTATTACGATTCAAAGAAATACAATTTCCAAAGATGAAATTCTTCATAATGAGCAAATTGAAAAAGCTATGAATGATGTTAAGGAGCGCCAAGCACTTTACTGTGATCACCTGTAATTCCTTTTCGAAAGGAGGAATTCATTTATGACTTTTCATATTTTCTTTTTTACGACTGCACTTCAAAAAAATACTTTATCTGAAACTGAAATCAATCGTAAACAACAGTTAAAACAACTGACTGATAAAATAACTGACATTAAAAGTTCATACTACACTCAAATGTATTAAAAATATATTTTAAAGGGGTAATATATTCATGAAATTTAAAGCATTCTTTTTAACAATCACTATTCAAAAACGTAAGCTCTCACAGAAAGAGATTTTACGTGAACAACACATTCAAAATATTATGGACGAAGTAAAAGAGCGTCAATCTTCTTATTACACTCGTCTTTTCTAAATCACTTATAAAGGGGTAATTATTTTATGAAATTTAAAGTATTCTTTTTAACCATTACCATTCAAAAAAATAAATTTTCCGAGTCTGAAATGCTTCATGAGCGACAAATTAATCAGGCTATGGATTCTGTAAAAGAAAGACAAAGTCATTACTGTAGTCACCTATAATTTCTTATTACACTCGTTTTTTCTAAATCATTTATAAAGGGGCAATTATTTTATGAAATTTAAAGTATTCTTTTTAACCATTACCATTCAAAGAAATAAATTTTCTGAGTCTGAAATGCTTCATGAACGACAAATTAATCAGGCTATGAATTCTGTAAAAGAAAGACAAAGTCATTACTGTAGTCATCTGTAATTCCAATTCGAAAGGAGGAATTCACATATGAAGTTTCACCTTTTCTTTTTAACGATTACGATTCAAAAAGAAACAATATCTCAAAATGAATTAAAACAAGAAAGACAATATAAACAAGTTATTGATGAAATTCGAGATCGTAGAAGCAAGTACTACACTCACCTTTAATCGTTTAACTATATAGAATTGAAAGGAGTCGATTATGATGTTGATAGCACGCTGTAAGGAAATGATTTGGATAGTTCAGAGGGATTCCACATAGTCATAGTTTTATAGAGCTTATATCACACAAGTTTATCACTGAATTTGATGTATAAAAAATATATAATAAAATCAAATCAACCCGCTTTTAATTATTTATTTATAAACAAAAGATACACCACTTAAAAAGCGGTGTATCTTCCTCAGTTTTTACTATTTTCGGTTACTTCTCTTCGTCTTAAACAATCTCACTAAGTTCGAAACAACTGTTTTTGTTACTGCATAAACTGGTACTGCTAAAATCATTCCGATGATTCCAGCAAAGTTTCCTACCCCTAAAATTAGGATAATAATTGTTAATGGGTGGATGTTTAATTTCGAGCTCATAATACGTGGTGAAATAATATTACTTTCAAACTGTTGTACAATTGTTACGATAATAATTACGTATAAGGCTTGCATCGGAGATACGAACAGTCCTACAATAACAGCTGGTGCTGCCCCGATAAATGGACCTAAGTTAGGAATGATGTTTGTAAATGCTGCGATAATTCCTAAAACGAAAGCGTACGGTAAATCGATAATTAAATAACCGATAAAAGTAAACGCACCTACAAATATACAAACGAGCGCTTGCCCTTGAATATATGCAGATAATGTTTCGTTCGTTTCCTTAATGATACGAAGCCCCTCTTCACGGTAAGACTCTGGTAATAAACTTACCGCTTTTCCTGGAAAGGCATGTCCATCTTTAAACATGTAAAATAAAATGAACGGTACAGTAAATACAACTAATGCAACGTTCGTGATAATACCAAATAAAGCCGTTGCACTCGACGTAATTGTATTTGGTATATCTTTTAAGTATTCAATCGCATTTTTTTCAATTGTTTCAATGGAAACGTAGTTTTGTGTAGATAACCATTCAAACAACCTATGATGTGATAATTCTTGTATGTATACTTTTCCCTCTTTTATGTAGCCTGGCATATTTTTTACTAAGTCCATTAGCTGTTGTGAAATCGTAGGAACAACTACTCCAACGCCAACCGCAGTTAATGTTATGATAAAAAGATATAACAGCAATATCGCTAAATTTCTAGGTACTTTTTTATTCTCCAAAAAGATTAATACAGGATTAAATATGAAGTATAAAAAAAGCGCGATTAAGATTGGGAAAAATAATGTTGATATGAAGATACCAATCGGTTGAAATAAAAATGATATTTTTGTGCAAATAAATATGATTCCTACAACCATTAGCACTTCTAATGTCCAAAAGTGCACTTTTGATTTCAAAAAAACGGCCTCCTTTAAACTAGCACTTCTCTTCATTGTACCAAAATAAGTATGAATTTCACATAATATTTTCCTTTACAATATTCCAAAATACCGATAAATACACTACAATGAGATTACATACAAATTTGCAGGTAAAGGTGATAAAAATGACACAATGCATCATATGCAGAAAAGATACGAAAGAACTTAGTGAACAATATGTCATTCCAGAAATATTATGTGGATATTATTTCACAAACTCAATTTGTGATACTTGTCATGAACAAATGACAACAAATATTGATCGTCCTTTAATTAGGCATAAATTGAGTCAATTTAAGATTGAACAAATGAAAAGACAAATTGATTCCCCACTCTATACGAATGAGCACGGTGAGGAACTTGCGGCTGCTGAGACTGATGTTGTCGAAGTAAGCGACGAAATTCTTTATTCTAATGCATTAATTATGAAACTATGTAAAAAGCACGATATTTCCTTACATAATGAAATTTGGAAAGAGGAACGTGTAACGAAAGTAGCGAGTTCTATTCAACGGGAATTACTATTAGATAACCGTAAATATAAAATGAGTATATTAAAAATGGCTTATACATTCGCTGTACAAGCAGTTGATGGCTACTTTGAAGATCAAGATGCGATTGATATTTCTACCATTCTCTCAAATGCAGATTTCGTGGAACTAAAAGAAAAAAGTATTGTACGTGATTTAAGCAAAAGTTCTTTATGGAATACGTTAAATACAAGTAGTGAAAATCATTACTTTATTTTACTTAGCGATAAAGACGGTCTGTTTTGCTTCATTCGTTTGTTTGACATCTTTGATGTTGTCGTTCATTTATCAGAAAAAAGATTTGACCTTCCATCACCCATTGTCGGTGTAAATAATGTGAATACACAGAAATTTTATGTCCAAAGTTTAAAACAGTATATGGATGGGCTGTTCAAAGAAAAAGCACCTACTATATAATAGATACCAGAACATATGGTCTCCTTTCTTGATGAAAAGACACTGTGTTATAATGAGTATGAAAAGAACAATACAATCACATAAACCAATTATAAATTGTATATAAATAAAAAAGACTAGTGTGCGGCTACACACTAGTCCACGTAACTTAGCAGATTGGATTGTTCATTTATCCTATTTGTTTCTTACAAACAAAACAACCCACATTCTATAGGCATAGGTGGGTTGTTATTTTTTGAGCTTGTCTATTAAAACGACGACGAACGTTAACAATGCAACGAGAAACAGTCCACCCTGCAGTAGCAACGCTATTTCACTCACGTATTATCACCCCCCTCCTACTCGGAGAAGTGATAATTGAACAACCAACCGCACCTTAAGTTACCCTTTGATTTTACCATATTTTCTAATAATTTACGATGAAAACCCGCAAGCGAATAACTTGCGGATTTTTTATACCCTATTAACAGGCAGTAAACAAAATGAAGCAATAAATAAGTGAAACTTTATTTCTCACTATTTTTTTAATGCATATGCATCAGCAATCATTTCACCAACAATTTTATTTTCTTCTTTCTTCTTGTCTTTCAATAATGGGAATAACAATTCTGCCACTTCATACGCTTCTTCTAAATGCGGATATCCTGATAAAACAAACGTATCAATTCCTAACGATTCATATTCTTTTATCCTTTCTGCTACTGTATGCGGATCGCCTACAAGTGCAGTACCTGCCCCACCTCTTACAAGTCCGATACCAGCCCATAAATTAGGGCTTATCTCTAACGACTCTCTCGTACCTTTATTTAAATGTGTCATCCGTTTTTGACCAACCGAATCATATCTTGCAAATGTCTTTTGAGCAAGCTCAATTGTTTCATTATCCACATATTGAATTAAACGTTCGGCCTCTTCCCATGCTTCTTCTTCTGTCTCTCTTACAATTACGTGTAATCTAATGCCAAATCGGACTGTACGCCCCTTCTCTTCTGCAAGTTTTCTTACTTCTTCTACTTTTTCTTTTACTTGCTCTGGCGGCTCTCCCCACGTTAAATATACATTACTATGTTCAGCTGCTACTTCTTTTCCAGCAGCTGATGATCCTCCGAAATATATAGGAGGATATGGCGTTTGAACTGGTGGGAATACAACTTTACTATCTGTAACTTGAATATGTTTTCCTTCTAAAGAGATCGTTTCACCTTGCAATGTCGATTTCCAAACTTTTAAAAATTCATCCGCTGCTTCATACCTTTCATCATGATCAAGATATAATCCATCTCCTTGTAGTTCAACTGGATCTCCTCCAGCTACTACATTAATAAGCAGTCTCCCATCTGAAATTCTATCAAATGTAGATGCCATCCTCGCTGCAACTGTAGGGGACATTAGTCCTGGTCTCACTGCTACTAAAAATTTTAATTTTTCTGTTTCAGCAGCAAGAGCTGAAGCTAACACCCAAGGGTCTTCACATCCTTGACCAGTTGGAAGTAAAACACCCGTATATCCTAAATAATCAGCTGCCGCAGCAACTTGCTTATAATAACCATATTCAGCTGCTCTTCCTCGTTTTGTCGTTCCTAAATATCGACCATCTCCATAAGCCGGAATAAACCATAATAATTCCATGCCTTTACACACCCCTTATTTATTTTGAATCGTATACTAACACATTCTATATAAATTACCCCTAATAATTTATATGTTAATTCCCAGTCTCACCTTTAAAATTATCTCGCCATCTTAAAAACTTCGCTTCTAGTAAACGTACTAGAGAGTCAGAAAACTTCCCAACAAATGCAAAGATAATTATGCCGACAAATACGATATCTGTATTTGAAAATTGCCTTGCATCCATAATCATATAACCAATACCTTCTGTAGATCCCATAAGTTCTGCTACTACTAAACTCACCCATGCAACACCTAACGATAACCTTGCTCCTAGTAAAAGGTTAGGCAATGCAGATGGTAAAATGAGTTTCGTAATTAGTTTTCTTTTGCTAAACTCTAACACTCTCGCTACATCAAATAACTTTGAATCCACACCTCTAATACCTAAAAATGCGTTTACGTATAAAGGGAAAAATGCACCATCTGCAATTAATAACACTTTCGATGTTTCACCAAAACCGAACCATAATACGAAAAGTGGCGCAACAGCTAGATGAGGTACAGTTCTTAACATTTGCACAGATGGATCTAAATATTGCTCACTTCTCGTTGAAAATCCAACAATCGTTCCTAAAATGATTCCTAAGCCCCCACCAATAAAGAAACCAGCCGCAGCCCTGAATACACTAATACTTAAATGGCCGAATAACTCTCCTGTTTTAATAAGCTCTTGGAAAGCTAAAAAAATATCTAATGGTGTTGGTAAAACTGTTTTAGAAACAAGGCCGAATACGCCAGCTAACTGCCAAATTATTAATATAATAACCGGTATAGTAATTGCCCTTACTAAAACTTTTACATTTAACTTTCGCACATTCTTAACTCTGTTTTTCTCAATCGTTATACTCGCTGGTTTCATAACAGCTTTCGTATTTTCCACTTTACAAAACCTCTTTTCACTTCGCTTTCAATGCTTTTTCTACGAAAGAATTATCTACAACTTTTTCCGCCTTAGTTTCTTTCTTTATAGAACCGAGCTTATATTGAAAATCCGCTGTCTTTTGTTGTTCTGCTATTATTTCCTTCGTTACCGGAACTAAAATTGGTTTGTCGTGATTAAACACTTCTTTTACGATCTCCGCATCTATCTTTTTTACAGAAGTATATACTTTTATTGCTTCATCTAAGTTAGCATCTTGCCATACACGTGCTTTCTCATAAACTTTGAGGAATTTCTCAACTAATTCTGGATGTTCTTTCGCAAATTTTGTTCTCGTAATTAAAAATTCTGGTGAAGAGACATTTAATGTTTCACCGTCTGCAATCACCTTCGCACCTTTATTTAACGTATGTAATGATATGAAAGGGTCCCAAATCGCCCATGCATCTACTGATCCTGATTCAAATGCAGGCTGCGCTTCATCTGGTTGTAATTGAATGACATTTACCTCTTTTGCATCAATCCCTTCTTTATCAAGTGCTCGATACAATAAATTAAAAGCACTACTTCCTTTTGCTACTGCAATTTTTTTACCTTTTAACTCTTTTACACTCGCAATTTTGCTATCTTTTTGAACGAGAATTCCAGTTCCTTTTCTTGCATAACTTGTATTGGCGATTTCGGTAAATCCAATACCTGCTGCTTGCGCTGAAATGACTGGAGAATTCCCTACTTCACCAAAGTCTAATCGGTTTGATGCGATTGCTTCAAAATAAGGAGGTCCACTTTGGAACTCTGTCCATTTCACTTTAACTCCTTCTTTTTTAAACTCCTCTTCAAACCACCCCTTTTTCTTTGCTAGTAATAGCGGGCTTAACCCTTGCTGTATACCAATTTGTATTGTTACATCTTCTTTCTTACTACTTGCTGTACTTTTTTCACATCCTAATAAACATACTGATATAGCTAAAGCAAAAGAAAGAATTTTTAATTTTTTATACATATAAAATCACCCTTTTCCTATATACTTGTTTGAATCAACCCTCCATATTCAAACTGCTGTAATACTTTCGTTCGAAGTTGTTGGAACGATTGAGAAGTTTTATTTCGCGGATAAGGCAAATTATTTTCAATCACTTTATGTATTTTCCCTGGTTTTGCACTCATAATGATGATTCGGTTTGAAAGATATATCGCTTCGTCTATATCATGTGTAACGAATATCATTGTTGTTTTCTTCTGCTCCCAAATATTTAGCAATACTTCTTGTAAATGACTTCGAGTAAAAGCATCCAGCGCTCCAAAAGGTTCATCAAGTAATAATACATTTGGATCTCTTAATAACGCTCTCGCTATCGCAACACGTTGTGACATCCCGCCTGAAATTTCTTTCGGATACGATTTTTCAAAGCCATCTAACCGAACGATTTCAACCCATTCTCTCACCTTATCTTTCACATACTTATCTTTTAACGACAAATCTGCCGCTATATTTTCTTCAACTGTTAACCATGGAAAAAGCCTATGTTCTTGAAAAATAAAACCTTGTTTCTTGCTCGTTTTTAAGATAGGCTCCCCGTCAATAACAACTTCACCTTCAAAATCATTATCTAAACCTGCAACAATTTTTAGTAATGTACTTTTTCCGCACCCACTCGGACCAATTACTGTAACAAAATCCCCTTCCTCTAATTGAAAATTAATATTCTCTAGCACTTGAACCGTACCAGTTTGTTTCAAAAAATATTTTGATACCCCATCGATTGAAACAGTCATTTCTTCCCCTCCTTAAAATGATTCATATAAATGAACAGATTCAGTATTTGTGCAATAAAAAAACCAAAGGCATTTTATCTGTTGATAAAATGCCTTTGGTTTCTCCAATCAGCAATACGTTATGGAATTAAGTACATATTATACAAATATTTCCGATAAGTCAACTAGGTTTTATTAAAACATACATATGATTTGTTTGAACATTTTACTTTTGTTTATTTAAACGACGTTTACTTACTATTTTTTCTGATCTTTAATCCACTGTAACCAATAAGAAAACTCACACGCTAAATGCATTTGATGGGATTTAATTAGACTATTAGGACAAAGGGCTGGGAACTCAACAACTAGACTTACTTCTATCCCTGTATCAGTATCTTTAAATTGATGTCGAACTCCACCAATAGTAGTACCATCTTTCATACGTGCAACACCTGTTGATTGGTATTGATAAGATTTATCTCTCGGTGTTTTCAATCCGGTTTCGTCACCAAAAACAATGAAAAATTGAACTGGAAACGGAGAATTACCAGTAGTTTCGATAACCTCTAATTCATTTTCCCCAAAGGGTCTTAGTACATAGTGATCAGGACAAGCAGATAAATTCACTTTGTTATTTTCACGTGATTGTTCAAGCATCAAACTATCAATTCCATGTATGGCTTCTTCTGCTGTAATCCCATCTAAATAAATACTAGTTTTTGAAAATTTTCGTCTATCGCCAGATAAAAGAGTACAGATACGCATACCTGTTGCACTTAATCTAAGTTTTGATTTCAACTTTTCGTACATTTCATTGTATGTATATCGCAACTTTATTTCCGTTAGCTGTTTTATCATGACGTCTGTATCATTTATTTCAGGCTCTTTATGTCCTAATATATATAATACTTTTTTTATCCGTTCTCTTTTCCATTTTATAAGTTGCTCTTGTGAGATATTATTTCCATCGATAATAATTTTCATAAACTTTCTCCTTCCTTTTGATTGTATCGTAGTGTAGTTAATACTAAATTAACCATTTCATGTTTTGTATCTAGATTCAACTTTACTTCTGAATGAGCAATACTGCTAAGACCGTATAGAATAAACCCAGAAGCTAATAATGAGTTATCAGTATAAAAAACCCCTATGTTTACTCCCTCTTCAATTACTTGTCTAATTAACGGTTGCATACGTGCGAATAATTTCTGTTCCAGTTGAAAATGTTGTTCCGTCTGAAACGAACTCACATTTTTATAGGGCGCTAACTTTTCAATAAATGTCCAAAATATATCTAGTGAATCTTTCATCTTTTGCATGACAGACCGTTCATTTGAAACAAGTATTTCTTCAATTAACTCCATATTTTTCACAATACAGTCATTTAAAACTTCATCAACAAAATTCTCTTTAGACTTGAAGTAATAATAAAATAAGCCCGTTGCTACACCTGCATGATTCACAACATCTTTTATGCCAAATCCTTTCATACCATTTTTCATATATAGTTCAAAACCAATATCCATTAACTCTTGGCGTCTTACATCTGGTTCTTTTGATATTCTTTTCATACGTCATCTCCTACAATGTTTTCACCACGACTGAATCTGATTCAATCATAAACGACTGAACTTGATTCAGTCAATATTATTTCATAAATTTAAAATCGATTTAATAACTAAGCGACGAAATTTCTACAAAAAAAGAGTAATCTCAAGAGATATGCTGCTAACCTTAGATTTATCAAAAAAGTTAGATCATATAACTTGAGACTACTCATTCCCATTCAAAATATTTATGTAATTAAATTTTATTTCCTCTGCACCCTAGCTGTCTCCAAAACTATTGGTGGCAGCTCTTTTTGAATGATTTCTTTTAATCCATAAAGAGCTTTCTTCACATAACCACCTTCGAAATTTCCTAATGGTTCTGGTAATTCATCCTCATCCAATATGAAGTATTCTCCATTTGGAAGTACCATAATATCGATGATTAAATCTTCAAAGGAAACCACTTCATCTTTTATTTGTGTGTTTTTTACGATATTAAAATAGGAACCTAAATACTTTCCTTTTATATCTCTCCATACGTATAAATTGTACGGACGATCTCTCCAGTAATATGCGATTGTATAACTCCCTTTTGGGATTGTTAACTTAGTATCATTTGCAGTCATTGTAAATGAATACTGCACCTCGTGAAATAAAACGATACTTTGTGATTGCTTTTCAAGTAATAAGCAATTGTAATCTACTATTGTTGAGTTATACCGGATTTTTCTTTCTATAATTTCAATTTTCGATGTAAGTAACTTATTCATTATTTTGTTTCCCCTTATGCTAGTTCTATCCTCAATTATATCCATTTATGTAGTGATAAAGAAGTGTATAGTTTTTTATATAATGATTTATACAAGTACATAATAAAAACTCCTTCTTATTTAGAAAGAGTTTTTCACTATCCATGTTTCATATTTTTTCACTTCTAACGGAAACTCATTTGTTTTCATGCAACTAACAGTACTATTACTCATGTTTTAACTTTTCCTTAACCGCATCATAAAATTTTCGTTCTTCATCAACATTTAAGTAAACACGACTTACTGTTTTAGAAAAGCCGTATAACAACTGCGCTTTCACTGGCTCTTTTAATGTTATTTCAAAAGTAGCAGGTTCTTTTATGAACTCCATAACAGTTGCATCCAATACCTGCTTCCCTTCTTTTGCCGTTAGCAATTCACCCTTGTAGAACGCAATATTATCAATTTGTGTAAATGGCATAACAATTTTCTTTCCTAATCCGATTTGAATGATTACTTGTTCTTCTGTTACGACAAGTGGATTTTTGCGCATCGCTTGTATTTCAGCTATAAAATAAATCATCGCGTATACATTTAAAATAAGTAAAATCCATGCTATTACTGGATTCCACTGATGTAGTAAATAATGAAAACCAATGCTTTCAATTGCTGTTGCGTGAATAATCATGATATACACACCTATAGCACCAGTCTTTTTATGATATGAGTATACAGATTTACCTGTTGGTACTTTTTCACGCCACGATAAAAACGCATAATAGATTAACTTACACTCTGTTAGAATGACATCTATTAACTTACCTCTTTTCATAGTAGCGTCAAACGCTGCATCAATTGCATAAGAAAAGGAATAATTTTCTCTTCTATATTCTTTATATTTTTTTATTATTTTAGGAAGCACTCTAACAATTTTATAGAGAAGGAATAATTCTAGACCTACAAATGCAATTTCAGCCGCAACAATAATATAAGAGATGAATGAAAAAGCTTGTAAATAATCACTTGGAATAATAAATCTTGCAAAAATATAACCAGCTATTACAACAGGAACTATATATGTTAACGAGTATCTTTTTCGAATAATGAAGAAATATGTGATGATTGGAATGACAAACAAGCAATCTAATAATGACCCAAGCACAACTTCTTTCGGCGCAACTGGTACAATTGGAAGGGCATACAATAAATAGTTTGATAGCATAATTAAAGAGACGAGTCCAATCCAAATACCTTTTCGCCTTCGTGATAGTGTAACCTTCATACGTTCACTCCTTTATTTAAAAACCTCATTTAAATGGTCTTTATAAAATGAAATGGCACGTTCAAATTCTTTTACTTCCTCTACTTTCACGACAGTTTCAAGTAATAATTTCATCGCTGATTCGTAATCGTTTACGTTATATTTTGCTAATGATAAAAATACTTTCATCGGAGCGTTCTCTGGAAATTTTTTCACCCCAGCTTCTAATACTGTAATTGCCTTTTCATATTCCCCTATACAACGATATGTACTTCCTAAACCAATATAAGCACCGCAAAGCGATTCGCCATCAAGTCCATTTGCGATTGCCTGCTCATAATACGGAACTGCTTCTGTTTCTAGCCCCATTACATCATGTATCCACGCACACTGATACAGTACTTCTGCATCCTTTGTAAAGTTTGTTAATCCTATAAGCATCTCTTTAGACTGCGCATATTTCTTTTCATTTCTAAGTTTAATAGCTTGCTTTAATAAATGTTCCATAGAATCCACTCCTCACCAATTATTCTGTGTATAGCTCTTGATTGGTATACGCTTCACATTCGTGTAAAAGTAAAATTCCCACCAATTAAAGTTTCGCTTACTTATTACTATGCGGATTCATTCTCATCTAAAAACTTAATTTTAAAAAGCAGTGACACGATTACATAATACCTCTAAGCTTTTGACAATTTCTTTCGCTGTTTCATCTTTCCCATTACACAACTTCCCTTTACCATCCTGTCCAATTACATAATGCACAGCCCCGCGCGAATATAAAGAATGTGGTGAATTCGCAATCATTACATTCGCCCTTGCTTCTTTCATTCTATTTTTTGCTCTTTCAAACAGTTCTTCTTCATTTAAATCACTTTCAAGTTTAAAACCAACAAGTACTGTTTCTGGGTCCCATTCTTTTATTTGTTTTAATACCTTTGGAGCCTTTTGAAAGTGAATAATCGGTGCTATATCACTTGAAATTTTTCCGTTCATATTAAGAACATTACCATCTTGATCACAAATTTTCTCTACAATCCAATCTGATCCAGCCGCTGCCATAATGACTGCATCAACCTTTTCATGTGATATGATACTTTTCATTTTATCTTGTAAATCAACGATTCCTTCAAATGGATGTAATTCTAACCCTCTATGTACATCACTCGGTTTCTCCGCAAAATAACCGTGTAAATATATAACATGTGCCCCTTTAGCTAGAAGTTCTTCTGCGATTATCCTTCCGATTGTACCTTTGGCCATATTCGTATGCCCGCGTACTTGATCCCATTTTTCTAGACAACCACCGCTCGTAATTAATACCTTTTTCCCCTTCATTGTAACCATCCCTTACTAATTTTTCTTACGAAACCATTCTGTTCCAAAGTCAACTATATCACGCTGTTTCATTAGACGACACGTTGCATTCCCTATCTTCCCATTTTTTACAGTTCCTTTTCGCTCAAACTCCACACCAATTTCTACAAACTTCTCAGATTCGTAATCCATTTCAACAAACTCTTTCCACACTCTTTCACCGTTTTCTATAATAGGTGCTCCTACTTGTATTAACTCACATGCACCAGAACGCACCTCGGATAAATGAACAGACGTATTGGAATCATATCCAACACCAATTAATAATACGTACCCGTCTAAATCATATATTTTTCTTAATGGAGATTCTTCTCCAAAGCTCATTGATAACGAATGGTTCATTGTTATTTCTACTGCATGTTTTCCCCATGCAGCAAAACTTCCTAACGGATGATTACTACGTACTACATTCGGATATGTACGAAAACATTCAACTATTTCACCCATTCCCCTTGTTGGGGTTATACGTGAATCAAATGCTGGGACGTTATCTCGGATAATTTGCCACCAGTCTTCCGGTACAGGTGGTCTTGACCAATGTTTCGGATCGGACAAATCCGAAGATTGCGTTGGCATTATTATCGTTCCTTCTTCCGTAACAACTTTCATTAATGCTTCTACTACAGCAACGGCACCACCAGATATCCACCCGATAGAACTTAGTGATGAATGAACGATAATTGTCATTCCTTTTTCGACTCCTAATGCTTTTAAATCTTTTGTTATTGTTTCGATTGTATTTGGAAATTGTGTACTTGCTACTATTTCATTCATTTTCATATTGGTTCCCCCACTAGCCACGTAAATTTAAACTTTTATATAAATATATTATCATATTTTTCTTAATTTTTAACTTAATCATATTCATTACTACAAAAATATGTATATTATTATACTGAAGCCTCAAAACTCTATTAAAATCGTAGATAATGATGAGCGAGAGTTTTTTTGAAATGAAGAAAAATGTAAATCCTATTTTTTCAAACTATACTCCATATGCATATTTTATACTATTTTTCCATGTAACAATGAAGTCTTTCTATCCCTGGATATTTTTCTCCTAAACTTTTAACTTGAAAACCAATTCTTTTATAAAATTCTACCGCCCCATCGTCTGTCTCCGCTTCTATATAAGTCAATTGATATATCCTTACCACTTCTTTAATCATTTGCAGTGCAATTCCTTTTTGACGATAATCTGGAGCCACTGCTATATGACATATGCGTGCTTTAGTTTCTCCGATTATTTCAATACCTAGACAAGCTTTTTCTTCATATTTGTACAAAGTCCCTTTATTACTTTGATAAAATATTACTGCTTTCTTTAAGCTTACTTCATTTGGACCGACGGCATATTGTAGCACATTTAATATTGAATCTTTCTCAATTTGTTTAACACACTGTAAATTCATACTTTCATCCCTTTCTATGAAAAAAGACTAGCTCTTAATAAAAAGAGCTAATCTCATTACGCCGTTATTTTTTCTTCTTTTTTTACAACGACAGCCACATAACTATGAAGTATCATTCCAATAATAACGAGACTCATACCAATCCAAGATAATGATGATGGAATTGGTGCAGATAACCAGATCAACTCTCCTACTAGCGCAAATAAAACTTCACCAGACTGCGTCGCTTCCACTGTTGCTAATTTTTGCGAATCATCTTTCACAAGATCTGTTGCAAAGAAAAATAATACTGTCGCGATTAACCCAGAGCTAACTGCTACAATAAAACATTGAAAAACTTGGCTACTTGACGGTAATCCGCCTGTTGATACTTCGTAACCAGATAATAAAAACCAAAATGGTAAACTTGCTAATGTCATACCGAGTACTCGCTGAAATACATCTAATTCCCCTTTACAAACTTGCATCATTTTTCTATTTCCAAGAGGATACGCAAATGCTGCAATAAGTACAGGAACTACACATAAAACGGTTTCACGAATACCTAATGAAGAAGCATGTTCTACTTGCATGAGAACGACACCGAATAAAATAATGCCCGACATTACTAATTCCTTCATCGGAAGTTTTTTATGTAGTGGATCCACCGCAAAAAATGGTGTTAACAAAATCCCTGCAACGATTGTAATTTGCCATGTTGATGCAACGAGCCAACCTGGTCCGAACGCTCCAGCAAAACTAAGCGGTGCATAAAAGAGACCAAATCCAACGATACTCCACACTAACCATTCTTTCGGATTGTTTTTCATATATTGAAAGAGTTGCTTTAAGTTCCCTCTATACATAACAATAAGTAATAGCATTGGAACCATAAAATAATACCGTAATGATGCACTCCAAATCCAGCTTCCACCTTCTAAGTCCATTGCCCTGTTCAAAACAAAAGTAAAGGCAAAGAAAAATGATGCCAGTATTCCTATAACAATTGCTTTCATTGTAAAACCCCTTGTATTTAATTTTTTATCTCTATGACCTATATTTTAGTATACGCGATGAAAAATCTACATTCAAACTTACATTTCACTTTAGGATGATGAAGGAAGTGTAGTAGATTTACATGGGAATAAAGTGCATTGGTATGAAATCGAGGCCATTACATATCAAAATTTTCAAGGGTCAAAATCTACTTTAATCTCGCCCCACTATACTCACCATGAAAATATACGCATCCGCTATAAAAGATGGCTACCAACTATTGCACATTCAATTTACTGGTTTTCTATTGAGAAACCAAAAGATTATCATAAAAATTTAATGATAGCTTGGGAAGAAAAGCGAACGAATAAAAACAAACGCCTCCTTTAATTATTATTTAGGGGCGTTCGTTCATTCAAAAATTAAAGAATATGTAGTTTATATTCTCTGTATAATTTCCTCAATCGACTTATATGAGCTTGATGATACCGATTATGATCTGCTATATGCCATATTCCCCATCTTATTGTCGCAGTTTCGCCTTTTTCATACAAAACTTCCCGCGTTAAATCAGTTTCTGTTAGTTTCATACATTCTTCATAAAACAATTTTTGCACTGCTTCATAATCTTGCATTAACTCTTGCAATGTGTTTTTTCTTAAACTTGGTAATTCTCCTACTTCATTTAACATAGGACCATATTTATTTTCAAATGCTGGCGGAACATCTTCTCCCTTGAAACGATACACCCAATATAAATCAACAACTGCTAAATGCTGAAGTAACTGCCCAATACTATTTTCATTATTTTCAGACCCTTTATAGGATAGTTCGTTCTCTTCAGTACCTTCGACTAACCTTTGCAATCCATTAAACGTATCAGCAACCGTCGCATACAAAATCGCTACTTGAGGGTCCATTTTTCTTTCTAAATGGAGATCTTTCATACAAAACTTCCTCTCTTAAAAGAACAACACCATATGTTCATCATCACTATACACACCATTCATTTTTATAGCCCTTTTTTCAATTCCGTATGTTTTAAATCCCATTGATTCATATAATCGTTTGGCTGGTTCGTTCGTTGACACAACCCCTAAATTCAATTGCTCTAGCTTCATCTCTTTTGCCCTTTCAATTGCTTTACGTATTAAATCACGTGCAAGACCACTTCTTCGATTTTCAGTATCTACATACATTGCAACGATATGTCCTTTATGCTTATATGCGTCTTTTTCTTCTGTTAATAAAGTAACAACCCCAACTAAACGATTTTCATTATTAAAAGCACCAAATGTAAAACTACTGTTGGATGAAAGATTACTAGCAACTCGTTCAAGAGGGTTTTCTTGACGTACTGCTTCTTCATAAGTCGTTATAAATGCTTCTGGATTTACTTGTAGTGCTTGTAAACGCAACTCCCAATATTTTTTTGCATCCGCTTTTGTAAGTAATCGAATCATTTTATTTTCCCCTTTTTAATTTACATAATATTTTTATAGGTTATTAATTTTTGATTCATACTCTTCTTTTAATATACTGTAACGATAGCGATGAATGAACTTTCCCTGTCTCAATCGATCATTTCTCATTAACCCTTCGCATACAAATCCGGCACTTTCATAACTCTTTTTAGCTTTTGTATTATCTTCATCTACACGTAACCAAATTTTCTCCAATTCAAACTGAGAAAAACCTATTTGTAACATGCTGTTTAGAGCTGCCATTCCAAATCCTTTACCCCAATAGTCTTTATTTCCAATCGCAATTCCTAGTTCAGCATTTTTATTTGTTTTATCAAAATTTTTAAGGTCTACCCATCCAATATGTATACCTGTCTCAGTAACGATTGCCCTTTGTTCATAACCATTTTTTCGGCTTATACAAGCTTCAATCCAGTTTCTCGTATCTCCACGAGTGAACGGAGGATATTGATCTGGTAAAACTAAATGCTTTGTTACATCTCTATCTAATGACCATTGATAGCGATCTTCTACATCATCTAGTGTCAATTCTCTTAATTGAACATATGGTACATTCATTTTTTTCTCCTCTCTTTATTTACCAATAGAAAATCCTTCGAACACTCTTCCACCATACTGTTCTAACGTCTTTTCTATAAAATGAATTAATTCATTTTTCCCTCCCGTTTTATAAAAATGATCAAAAGCGGCTACAAATTTGTTTGCATATTGCTCATCATATCTTTTTAGCACTCTAATAAACCATTTTGAACTCCCAAGCCACTTACCATTTACTCTTAATACATATTCATGTACTAAATCGGCTAATAAATTAGCGATAAACAATTCTTCTTCTCTTTTTGTTGCACCAATAAAGTCATCTAAAGTATCCGTAATAAAATATCGCTTCTGCTTAATCGTTTCTTCGGTCCATTTAGCTGGTCCTTTATGTAGTAAATCATTCGCTTCTTTTTTTAATTTCTCAACAATTTCCTGTTCCCCTTTTAAGGCAATCCCTTCTGAAACTAATTGTGGTAACGACGGCCTCCCTCGATCACAATCCATTTTGAAAAAGGTTTTATATGTTTCGAAATTATGAACAAACACCTCAACAGGCCATCCATTACTATAGAAAGATTCTCTATAGCAAGAAGTTAAACTTTGATCGACTATTACAATGTCAAGGTCAGATGTTTTCGTCGCTTCTCCTCGTGCAACGCTTCCGCCGAGTAAAGCTACATCACAATTCGGAAATTGTAATGTAATTATGTTTTGTGCTGCTTCAATTGGTTTCATAACCGATCCTCTTTTCTTATTTCACTTTCTTTTTTTCAGCTCTTTCTCTCGCTTTTTTTATATAGCTTTCTGCATCTGGTGTTTTACATGATGTTGCACCGTGATCAACCCCTACTTTTCCAATTTCACGTGCAATTTCAATCGCTTGTCGCTCTAAGTCTTCATTACGAATTCCTATTGCGATTAAAGCACTATTCATCGCTTCTTTTTTTCTATTTTTTTCATTATGTATATTTTCTTTAATCTCTTCTAAGTACGGAGAGAAGAAATCATCATGTAACGTTTTATTTTTAATCGCTATATTTGCTAATAAAGACCAGCCAGCTCTTCCAATCCATTCATCATTAGACTTTGTCCACTCTTCCATTCTTTCTATTGCAATTGGCGCAGTACATATAGATGTCATCAGAACATCCATTAAACAGTAATAATCAACACCCTGAATCCAACTATTAAGCTGTTCTGTCGTTATTTTTTTCGGATCTAAAATATAAGTTGCTAATGTCATTGCGTCCATATTTTTCGTTTCCCACAATTCAACTGCTAAATCGTGATCTTTTTTTATCTTCTTTTTTAACAATTTTAAATTCGCAAAACTAACTCCAAATAACGGTTCTTTCGCTCCGTGGTTTTTATACGTTTTTCGATTTTGTTCTGTTCCATATTCCTCTAGTTGCTGCATTACTTCATCAAGTAACATATACCCACCTCTTTATCTTTTATGTTAACTGTATATATGTATGTACGATATATTCTACATTACTTTTTGTTTTTCCTATATTTATTTTTAAAATACGGTATGTGAAATTTCTAAACATTGCACAGCTATACCATCAAAAAACTGTACATGTTAAACATACAGTTTTTTGATGGTATCAATTTTGCGTAGAATAAGATATAAACTACGAAAGAACTTTTAATAAGATGTGTATTTCCAACATGTTTAGAAAACGCTTCAAAATGGTTTACTATCATACTTTTATACCTCCTTCATAAATTATGTTTACTACATTTGTTCTTAGCCAAAATACTTTCTACATTTTAATAACTCTCTCAATAAAAATTTCTTATATAAAAATCCCTACAAACACTGTAGGGATTTATGTCTAAATCATTTTGTTACACTCTATTTCATATGAAAATAGTTTTCTTATTCAGATGCATTCATAAGCACAATTCTCCAACCGTCTGGATCCTCTATTGTGGTTCCTTTCTCTATCCAATACGGGTTTTCAGGTTCTACCTCATGATAGCCTATATTACTTAATCGATTTACTATCTTTTCAATTTCATCTTTAATAGGCATATAAAAAACTAGTAAATTATCTTTTGTCGGTGCCGGACATGGACTTCCATTAACATGTGTAGTAAACTCCAAATGATACTCTTCATCTGGTAAGCCAAACATAACCCCATCATATCCTTCATGATTGTGAAATTCCCCTATACGTTTTAAACCTAATCCTGTTTCATAAAAACTTATCACTTCTTCAAATTTATCTGTTGGTCTTGCAATTCTAAATTGAACCCAATTCTTCATGCAAATCTCCTCCTTTTCATTTTCCAAAGCTTTATAGTAATTAGTATAGGTTACATATATTCCCTTTAACATCCCTCATTAGTGTGAACTTCCTAAGTTGAAAGACCTATTAGTTAATAAACAATAGGACTTTAGTATAAAATTCATATAAAATTAGTTATATAAATATAGAGATGAATTACAAGCTATTACGTATGAAATAGTTCTCCTTGCAGGGCCTTTATATACCGATCAGCAGATCTTTGTACAGCTTTATTCGCATCTTCCACCACACCATGAAATGCATTATATAGTCGACTAAATTGGATATCTTTTACCTTCTCTGCGATATCTCTAACTTTATTCGCTGGTAATGGAATGAGATTGGGATAACTATACATAAAACTTACCCATTTCCGATCCGAAACTACTTGTATAATATCACCTGATAACAAAATACCTTTCCCTTCATTACCGTCTTTCCAATGTATAACAGTTCCACCCTTAAAATGGCCTCCTAAGCGATGCAATGTAAGTTCTTCCGATAATATCAGATGCTCCCCAGACCAAAATTTAATTTGCTTACTCGGACAAACCACCCACTCTTTATCATCTTCATGAATATAAATAGGTACATTGAATGTTTCCGCCCATTTAACTTGTGTAGAGTAATAATGTGGATGAGAAAGTGCTATTGCTTGAATACCACCTAAATCATATATACGTTGTATCGTTTTATCATCTAAATAACTAATGCAATCCCACATAACATTTAGAGTTTTACTTTGTATTAAAAATGCTGTTTGTCCAATCGCAAATTTAGGTTTAGTAGTAATGCTATACAAACCGCTTTCTTCTTTTATTATTTCGTTTTTGTATAAATTGCTATTTTGCATCGTTTCTAATGTTGTCCATGACTGCCCAATTGGATTAACATATTGTCTTTCCTCATTACAAATTTTACAGCGAGAAGGTGCTTCTTCATTTTCGGGATACTGTACTCCACATGTAGTGCAAATATAATTATCCATATTCCCACTCCTTTTTTCATGTAATTGTTTCTTTACCAATATTTTAATAAAAAACAAAAATATTCGAATCAATAATTGGAACGAAAACGAAGTGATACGAAAGTATGATTTGGTGATTGAAAGTTTAAATAATAAAGTTTAAATTCATCCTATTTTTCAAAACTGCAATTGATATAAAATCTTGCATACTTTTGAGTAAACTTTTTTACACTTGTAAAAAAGTTTTTTTGCATTTCCCTACCTATAATTGCTAATATAGTAGAGTAGAACTTTTATAGAGAGAAGGAAAATTATGCACAATGGAATTCGAATGACAACTTTAGTAAAAAGGGCTATGTTAGTTTGTGCGGGGGTATTATTCACATACGAAGTGGCTTTTGGATCAGTACATACTGCTCTAGCTAGTACAGAGGATGAAGCAAAATCTGTTCAACTTGTAAGTGAGATTCAAACATCTCTTGCTCCGAAAGAAGCTCCAAAACATTATAACGGGCAAGTTAGAAAAGTCGCTTATTTAACATTTGATGACGGTCCTGGAAAATACACAGCTGAGCTTTTAGATATGTTAAAGAAAGAAAATGCAAAAGCAACATTCTTCCTAATTGGTTCAAACGTAAAAGCTTTCCCTGATCTTGTAAAACGCGAAGATGCTGAAGGTCACTACGTTGGGATGCACAGTATGACTCATAACTACAAGAAACTTTACACTGAAGGTCATTACGTAGATGAAATGAAGGAAGACCAAGGCTTAATCGCTGGTGTTTTAGGTAAATCACCAGTATTAACTCGTCCATCTTACGGCTCTATGCCAGGATTAAACGAAGCTCTTCGCAACAAAGTTGTAGAAAATGGCTTAAAAGTTTGGGATTGGACAATTGATTCTTTAGACTGGAAATATAACAAAATGCAAGTTGATGCTGCATCTGCTAAAATTGTAGAAAACGTGTTACATGGTGCTACAAATCCAACAGAAGTTATCCTTATGCATGATATTCATCCACAATCAGTAAAAGCAGTTCCTGGAATTATTAAAGGACTGAAAGAAAAAGGATATGAATTAGAAGCATATAATGAGAACGAACACTTCCCATTAAACTTCTGGCATGATAATCGTATGTAATGAAAAGACTTGATTTCCTTTAGCTGGGAATCAAGTCTTTTTATCATTTTGGGAATTACTCCTCGTATATTCGACTCAAACTCCCCTTCTCTAATATCAATAAAAATTCAAAATCACATGTTATACTATAATTTAGTTTAAATAAGTAGGTGCCATATGATCGTATATACAGTACAAACTGAAGAAGCATGGAAACAATTTAAGAAACTTGGTTATTTAGAAGGTAATAAAGAATTCATCGATCCAGACGATGTATATTCATATGACTGGATGGTGCGCGTCGCTAAAACAAGATTGCCTCATTACGAAGGTAACTATCCTATTTGGGTCTGGGAAGCAAATAATTACCCAAATCGAAATCATAAAGCTTGGGGTAGAACAAATTCAAAAATGGTAATTTTAACACTAGATGTACCGAAAGAATGGGTACTATGGAGCTATTTTGACTATTGGTGCTGTGCTATGACTGATGGATCAATATATTTACATACAAAAAATAAGTGTACTTTAGATGAATGGTATACATATATGGATAAAGAATACGGGATAATATTTGATTTCGACTATTTATTATCTCATCCTGATTGGTGTCTAGGTAAAGAGGATTCGTTAGAAAAACAAGGTGTTATCGGCAAAATACCCCTTTCCTTCGTGAAAAAAGTAAGACGTTTTCGTGCTAAGACAGATAAGTCTATTAGTAAAATCCGAAGTGATAACTGGGATAATAGAAAAGAAAACCGCATTAAAAAGATGAATCGAAAATTAAGAAAGCGAAACGATAAACAAAAAAGAATACAAAAGCGACTTATACGAAATTAAAACATATATCAAAATACAGTAAGAAATTATGGATTGAATATACAAATTCAATCCTATTTTTTATATTATCAACACTTTAGCACATATTACTCTTAAGGAGTGATGTGTATATGGATTTTCTTTCAGCCGAATATTTGTCCGCCCTACTTGCCATCATTGTAATTGATTTAGTGTTAGCCGGTGATAATGCCATTGTAATTGGATTAGCAGCAAGAAGATTACCGAAAGATCAGCAAAAGAAAGTTATTATATGGGGAACTATCGGGGCAATCGCGATTAGAGCCCTCGCTACCTTAGTTGTTGTTTGGTTGTTAAAAATACCAGGGCTACTTCTAATTGGTGGTGTACTCCTTATATGGATTGCTTATAAATTAATTGCTGAAGGCAAAGATCATGATATTAAGGCCGAAGAAGGATTTTGGTCTGCTATTAAAACCATTATTATTGCTGATGCGTTAATGGGCATCGATAATGTACTCGCTGTTGCAGGAGCTGCCCATGGTAACTTTTCTTTAGTAATCATCGGATTATTAGTGTCTATTCCAGTAGTCGTATGGGGCAGTACTTTGATTTTAAAATGGGTAGATCGTTTTCCTGTCATCATTACGATTGGAGCAGCCGTTTTAGCTTATACTGCCGCGAAAATGATTGTAGATGAGAAATGGTTCGCTGGATTTTTCGAAAGTAACCCTTTCGTTAAATGGGCATTTATCATTATTATCATCATCGGTGTAGTTTTCTTCGGAAAGGCTAAACAAAAAGCAACAGCTGGTTCTGTCTCATAATGATGGTATATTTACAAATAAAAGGCGCTATTCATATGAATAGCGCCTTTTATTATTTATTTAGCTTCCCCTTCCGGAGTCGTTTTTACCTTCGTTTTGTTTTTATCGCGGTTGTTATAGTTATACTTCGAACGATCTACTGGAGTGAATCCTTCCGGTGTGTAGAATCGTAATAAGTCACCATTCACGACTTGGTCAGAGTATTTTAGTGAGTTTTGAACCATTTGTTCATTTTTCTTTATTTCATCTGTAAATTCTACAGGTTTTCCAGTAGTTGTATCATAGTATTTGCCGTTTAGTGCAGTAACTGTTGGGCTTACGTAGTTACCGTTACGGAACGCAACGACTTGTTTATGATCTGGTGATAATAAATCAGAACCGAATTGAACATAATTCTTTGTATCTGTACCTAGTAAGTGTAATAGCGTTGGAAGAACGTCAATTTCACCACCGTATTGATGTTGTACGCCACCTTTCACTCCTGGTACACGAACGATTAATGGTACACGTTGTAACTGTGCATTTTCAAATGAGTTCATTTCTTTACCCATTACTTTTGACATTGCTGCGTTATGATTATCTGAAATACCGTAATGGTCTCCGTACATAACAATAATTGAGTTATCATATAAACCAGATTGTTTCAAGTAATCGATGAAGCCTTTTACAGATTCATCTAAATAGCGTGCTGTTTGGAAGTACGTATCAACTGATGAATCACCTGTTGTTGCTGGTTCAATCGTTGCTTCTGCCTTATCGATTGGATAAGGGAAATGGTTCGATAACGTAATAAACTTCGTATAGAACGGTTGTTTCAACGTTTGTAATAACGAAATAGATTCATTAAAGAACGGTTTATCTTTTAACCCGTAGTTTACTACGTCTTTTTCATTCATATCGTAGTATGACGCATCAAAGAATTTATTAAAACCAAATGATTTATAAATATCGTCACGGTTCCAGAATGTTTTGTAGTTACCGTGGAATACTGCTGATGTGTATCCTTGTTGTCCTAAAATAGCTGGTGCTGATTGATACGTATTATGAGATTTCGTTGTAAAGACAGAACCTTGCGGTAAACCAAACATTGAATTCTCTAACATAAACTCCGCATCAGATGTTTTCCCTTGTCCTGTTTGATGGAAGAAGTTATCAAAATAAAGTGTATTCGCATCTTTTGTAAATGAGTTTAAGAACGGTGTAACTTCTTGACCATTTAATTTGTAATCAATTAAGAAGTTTTGGAATGACTCTAAATGAATGTAAATTACGTTCATTCCCTTTCCTTTACCGAAATACTCAGGATTTGGACTTGCATAAGTTGATGTTAAATAATTTCGTACTTCTGTCATATTATCGCCATCAGCTAATGCTCGTTCTGTCGATGCTTTCGCACTTTGAATTCCATCATAAATTGTGTAGTTGTATGCACCTAAATATTTCACAATATAATTACGGTCAAACGTTCTTGTTAATAATTCAGGACGGTCAGACTCTGCAAGACCTAAGTTAACACTGAATAATAAAATACCTGCTACAAATACTAGAGATAATTTATGCTTCGCAACACGAATTGGTTTTGGATTTGCAAATTTTGTTGCGACTAACACAATTAATATAATCGTGTCTAAGAAGTATAATGGATCATAAAGATGTAGCAACGCAAGAATACTACCACCTAAATCTCCAAAGTTATTCGTTTGTGTTAATGTCGGGAACGTAATAAAGTCACTGAAAAAGCGATAGTATACTACGTTTGCGTATAAAAGAATCGACAATAACAAATTAATGATAATTAACCAAATATAAGATCGTTTCCCTTTTGCAAATAATGCAAGTCCTAAAAATAGAACTGCTGAACTAAGCGGGTTAAAAAACAGCAAGAATTTTTGAATTGTGTTTGAAATTCCTAAATTGAATTCCGTTACATAAGCTGCATATGTTTTGAGCCACAATAAAATAACGGCAAACAGAAAGAATCCAAAATGATTGCTTAACACGCTTTTGCTCTTTAATAAGAACTGTTTCATTTCTCCACCTCTTTTGATCATCCAAGGCTTATTTTTTTATAAGTCTGTCTCTCTATTCAAATTTTCTTCTTCAAATAGATTATCTTTATTTAACTATATGAAGAATATTAGTAATTATAATTTGAAGCTAGTATTTATTCAACTATTTCTTTCTAGACATTTTGACCTTGGTTTCTATTTAACAAAATAAATTTGTAACATTTCCTGTTTTCTCCCAAGATTCATCCACTAATTATGACACCCCATACTATATACCTTTATAAACTCATTCGCAAACTATTCTATCTCCAAATTTGGTACATATTTCACATGACAAAATAATACGATTTGATTATATTACTCCACTTACATTTCCCTTCTTCAACTAACTCTTTAAATCTTAAAGTCATTACATCCCTTCATACATGAAAAAATTCTCCTGTTCATTAATATTATATTTGAATAATTATTCATTTGACCGACCAGCGATGTTACGTTTTCTCGACAAAAAAACTCGCTCTAAAAAGAGCGAGTTTTTTCATTATATATTATTGACCTTTGTACATTGCATCTACTTGTTTTTGAAGTTCCTCATTTTCTAAGAACTCATCATAAGTAGCCTCTTTATCGATTACACCGTTTGGTGTTACTTCGATAATGCGGTTTGCAATTGTTTGCACGAACTGATGGTCATGAGATGTGAATAAGATTGTACCTTTGAATGCAATTAAACCGTTATTTAATGCTGTGATTGACTCAAGGTCTAAGTGGTTCGTTGGATCGTCAAGTGTGATTACGTTCGCACCACTTAACATCATTTTAGATAACATACAACGAACTTTTTCGCCTCCAGATAATACAGAAACGTTCTTCTTAACTTCTTCACCTGAGAATAACATACGGCCTAAGAAACCACGTAAGAAGCTTTCAGACTCATCTTGTGGAGAGAATTGACGTAACCATTCAACTAAGTTGTAATCACTGTTCTCAAAGTACTTAGAGTTATCTCTTGGGAAGTAAGATTGAGAGGTTGTAACACCCCATTTGAATGAACCGCTATCCGGCTCCATTTCACCCATAAGAATTTTAAATAATGTTGTCATCGCAATATCGTTACGGCCGATAAATGCAACTTTATCACCTTTATTTAAAGTGAAGTACACATTATCTAACACTTTTTCACCATCAATTGTTTTAGAAAGACCTTCAACAGTTAATAAGTCATTTCCTACTTCACGCTCAGGTGTGAAGCCAACGAATGGGTAACGACGTGATGACGGTCTAATATCATCTAATGTAATTTTGTCTAATAATTTTTTACGAGAAGTTGCTTGTTTCGCTTTAGAAGCGTTTGAACTAAAGCGTGCAATGAAGTTTTGTAACTCTTTTACTTTCTCTTCTTTTTTCTTATTAGCATCTTGTGTTAATTTTAAAGCTAATTGGCTTGACTCATACCAGAAGTCATAGTTACCAACATAAAGTTGAATTTTACCGAAATCAAGGTCAGCCATGTGCGTACATACTTTATTTAAGAAGTGACGGTCATGGGATACTACGATAACTGTGTTTTCAAAGTTCATTAAGAAGTTTTCTAACCATTGGATCGCTTTTAAGTCCAAGTGGTTGGTAGGCTCATCTAATAATAGAATGTCAGGTTGACCGAATAAAGCTTGAGCAAGTAATACTTTTACTTTCTCTGCCCCAGTTAATTCTGACAATTTCTTATCATGAAGATCTTCACCAATACCTAAACCTTTAAGAAGGATTGCAGCTTCTGACTCAGCTTCCCAACCGTTAAGCTCAGCGAACTCACCTTCAAGTTCAGCAGCACGCATACCATCTTCATCACTAAAGTCTTCTTTCATGTAAATAGCATTTTTCTCTTGCATTACTTTGTAAAGTTGCGTGTGACCCATAATTACTGTTTCTAATACTGGGAACTCTTCATATTCGAAATGGTTCTGTTTTAATACTGCTAGACGCTCACCTGGCGTAATATGTATGTCACCTGTTGATGGTTCAATTTCCCCAGATAAAATCTTTAGAAATGTAGATTTACCAGCACCGTTTGCTCCGATTAAACCGTAGCAGTTACCTGGCGTGAATTTTATGTTAACATCTTCAAATAATTTGCGATCCGCGAAACGCAAACTAACGTTACTTACTGTAATCATTTGTGTCCTCCTACTAATACCGCTTATTTCAGCGTTTTCTCACCGATTGTCTTAAGAAATCGCATATTACGACTCAATTATTGTAGACTATAGCTATTATATAGTAGAAGCTGGATGAATAGCAACGGTTGATTGCTATTCCTTTCTTTCCAAACTCGAATAAAACCTTTGTTTTTAATTAGATTAAAGTTACATACACGTTTTAAAGAGGATTCATTTTGAAAAAACATTTATAATTGGAGCATTATGTTTATCAATTGAAATAACACAATAATTTGTATGCATTTCGCATTATAAATAGCAAACTAAAACGCTCAGAAAATATTCTGAGCGTTTTCATTTCCTTCTCCAACTAAAGCACCAGGTAGTGTAAAAAGCTATTTCACCATTTGTATTGTTAACTTATCTTTTAACATTGACCTATATGAGTCAATTTCATATTTTGTATTATTGATTTTTTCTTTTTTCATTTTTAACATATCGAATATTTCTAACTCTAAATTCCTTCTAGCTTCAAGAACTTTTATCGCTCCTTCTACCCCTGAATGGTTATGTTCTTTCCCATAGCCTTGGTTCGTGTAATAGTCGACAATTCCTGTGGACCATTCTGGATTTCTTTCTTTTAATGCCTTCCTAAATGAAAATTCAAGATCATCTTGTTCTACATAAAATAACATTGGATTTAAATTCTCTATGATTTTTGCAACTTTCATTACATAATTTATTATTTTTTCTTTTTGTTCACCGTATTTAATCATCCCAATTGTTAATGGATTTTGTATGAAACAACATTCAAAAATATAAACCTTATTATCTTCTAGAGCAATTTCAGCAAAGTCATTCCATTTGTCAGCAATTAATTCAACATTTTTATCGAATGGCAATTCATATATATCGTTTTTAAAAATATCATTACATAATTCGTCCGAAAACTGGTCACCAAACTCATTTTTTATCTTTCTGTATGGTAATAAATAATTGCTTCCTTTTTTTAAAACTCTTTCAAGAAGCACTTCTTTAAAATCTCCACTGTTAGATACTAATCTATCGAATTCAAATTTATTAAAACAAGATACACCATCATAGTCGGCGGGGTGATTCAAATTCCCCTCTAAAAATAGTTCAACTTCAATTTTATTTTGGCTTAGAATTTCATTTATTAACTTTGCAGTGGTCGATTTTCCAAATCCAGGTAAACCTTCTACTATTATTAGTTTTGTATTCATATTTATAAATCCCTTCCTTCAAAGTATTTAACCAAGATTTAAAAAATTACTTACTCCACTGCAATCACTCCTTCAAAATACGATATTCAACATTTCCTTTGAAAAATCCTTCTTAAAGTAACCTGACCGTTAGTTTAAGAACATTTTTTTCACAATCTCTATCATTATTTTAACATAAATTCCCATTTACCTTTTAAAAAAGAGAGTCCACCATTATTTGAGTGAACTATCTAAAGTAAATTATATCTTTTAAATCAAATACTTTGTCAGTAATCCCCAATCGTTGCGCTGGTGTTTTTACTGTTTTCTTTTTCTCTTCCTTTGCAATTTAACTAGATAAAAGTACTTAAACAATGCAATAACAATTAAAAAAGGGATGCTAAATCATATGTGATTTACATCCCTAATTTGTGTGTTATTTTATATGTTCTCTCCCATAACTGAAACAGTTACTTTTAAAAGGGGATTCTTTTATTTTCTTTCACTTAATTTCTTTGCATAATTCTTCATTTTACTCGTTAAACCTATTAAAGCAGGTAACAATATTGGCATCACAATGATAGCTAATAGTAACAACGCAACGCCAACTACGGATGCTACTTGTATAAGCGTTAATACACCTGAAGGGATTAATGCAGCAAATGTACCACCTAAAATAAGTGCCGCTGATAATACGACTCCTCCGATATGACGAGAAGCAGTTACAATTTTCGTCGCTGGGTCCCCTTCTAACTCATTGTATCTCATCATTACAAAAATACTATAATCCACTCCTAAAGCGACAATCATTATGAAACTAAAGAATGGAACATTCCAGCTTAATGAATCTACATGTAAAATATGCGTACTAATTTGTTCACTTATCCCTAATGATGCAAAGTAAGCTAATAGTAACGATCCAATAATAAAGATGGTGTTTAATAATGAACGTGTAATCACAATTAATACAATCGCGATTCCAATTAACATAATTGTAGCTGTACGTAAGAAATCTTGCCCAGTTACTTCTTTTAAATCAACGTTTCTAGCTGTCGTTCCTCCGATTGCTGTTTTCGCATGATTTAATTCCGACCCCTTCAAAGTACCATCTATTGTGTTATTGATTTCTTGAATAATTGGCATCGCTTCTTTTGAATACGGATTTACGTCTAAAATGATTGTCATTTTAGCAGTCTTTCTATCATGTGACATGTACGTATTCAAAGCTTTTTGGAAATCTTCTCCCTCCAAAACTTCTTTTGGAATATAGAATTTCTCAGAGCTTTTTGATTCGTTCAGTTCTCCTAAATATTTCTGAGCATCCCCTAGGCCATTACTTACCTTTTCAAGGCCTTCTTTACTTTTAGTTAGTCCGGATTGTAATTGACCCATCTGTTCTTGCAAGTCTTTCAGTCCGGTTAATAGCTGACCTTGCCCATCGTTTATTTTCGTTAATCCGGTTTGTAACTCAGATGACTTGTTCGCAATTTGTTTTGAACCTAAAGCACCTTCATTTAATCCATTTTTAAGATCAGCTGCTCCTTTTTGTAACTTAGTAACTCCATTGTTCATTTCTTTTAAGCCATTATCCACTTTCAATAACGATTGATTCGCTTCTTTAAATGATCCCATCGCCGCATTATGCTGCGCTTTCAATTTATTTAATTCATTTGAAAGCCCACCTAATTGCTTTTGAGCCTCTTTAGCAATTCCTAACGTCTGCAGAATGTTAGGATCATTTGCTAATTCTGGTTTCGTTTGAATGAAATTGGTCATTAACATTTCAATTTGTTCATAACCTTTCTTCGCACCGTCAATCGCTTGAGAAATACTTCCGAAGTATTGATCGTAAGAACTTAAACCTTTTTCTAACTGTGTATAGCCAGCATGAAGTTGTGAAGTTGCTTGAGATAATACACTTATATTTTCATTTACTGAAGTTAACCCACTCTCAATTTGCCGCGCACCTTGTGCTCCGTCATTTATGCCATTGGATAGTTGATTTAAAGCTGTTCCTAATGCTGATACACCACTTTTCGCTTCATTTGTTCCATCAATTAACTTTTGAACGTTCGCAAGACTATTTGAGTCCTTATTCCCCATCTTATCTTTCGCAGTAGTTAATCCATCATTAATTTCCTTTATACCACCATTGGCATCTCCTAAACCTGTATTTAGTTCACCCGCTTGTTTATTTATATATAGTTCTTTAATCCTATCACCAGTTGGACGTGTCGGTGAATATACTTCTGAAACACCTTTTACTTTCAAAATCTTATCAGTTAGTTCATCTAAAGTTTGAAGCGAACTCGCCTCATCTAACTTGTTATTCGATTGAATGACTAACGTACTTGGTGAAGAAAAACCAGGTGGAAAATGTTCTTCTATTACGTTAATCCCCATTTTCGACTCATATTTATTGTCTACTTCAAATAAATCGTTGTAATTAAGTGTATTAGAATACTTTGATATGAAAGGAATTGATATCACGAATACAATAATTAAAGCTACAAATGGTCTCACTACTGAGTTATTCGCAAAGAATCCCCATAGACGACTGTCTTCATGACCTTTAAATGTTTTAACGGGATAAAACATCCCTTTTCCTAAAAGCACCATAAAAAACGGATTTAACGTAGTTAATACTAGTAATAAAACTGCGACACCAATTGCTACCGCTGAAGTAGATTGATATAGTTTAAAACTCGCTAAAGCAAGAGATGCAAAACCAATTAGTACTGCTATCCCGCTATATAAAACGGTTTTCCCTGCCGATTTAAATGTTTCTTTCGTAGCCAAAAATGCGTTTTCTTGTTTACTTAATTCTTCTTTAAATCTCGTAAATAATAAAATGTTATAGTCTGTTCCAACCCCAAACAGGACAACAACGACAAACACTTGTGTAAAGTTAGAAAATGGAAAATTAAATTGATCTACTAAATGAGCAATAATCCCCATTGAAACTAAATATGATACCCCAACAGTAAGAAGAGAAACAATTGGAACAATAGGTGAACGGAATACAATGATTAATATTACAAGAATGAAAATGATTGAAATAACTTCAGTCTTTTTCACTCCCTCTTGAGAAGATGTAAGGAAATCTCCTGCTATTAAATCACTTCCTGTTAAGTACGTTGTTACCCCTTTCGTTTTCACTTTATTATGAAGGTTATTTGTAACTTTCGATATTTCACCATGCTTTTTATCTATCGATATTTGCGTTAAAATAGTCGTATTATCTTTAGAAACTAATTGTTTCTCTAATTCTTTATTATCTAAATGTGAAACAACTTCTTTAATTCCTAATTGTTCTTTTTCATTTTGCAAAGCGTTGATTGTTTTTATTATTTCCTCTTTTTGCTCAGTCGTTAAAGCTGTTTTACTGTCACTATTAAAAACAACTATAATGTCATACTTTTCTGTCCCGTCTTTATCCATTTCTTTTATCATTTTGTCAGCAATACTACTTTGTTCTGTATTAGGAATCGTAATGTGCCCTTTTTCTTTCACTAATTTATCCATATTAGGCATCGTTACGATCATTGTAATGGTAATAACTATCCATAATAGAAAAGATAAACTTCTCCAATTTTTCAGCTTGCTCATTTGCATCATCTCCCGCGATTAAAATTTACGTTAGTTACGGAATGAATATTCATTCCTATTATTCTATTACATTATTTTGTAAACTCTATTAAACTAGTCTTTCCGGAATGAATATTCATTCCTTTAGTTGCACAAATACCCTCTCCTACTCTCATTTTTTAATTCTATTTAGGAATGAATATTCATTCCTGTCCTTATAAAGCTATAGAATCAAATGATTCTAATAGCGTTCCAAGAGCTTTCTTCCAATTCTTTTACTAACTCTTTCGAGTATTCTAATTGCCCTGTTGCAATTACTTTCGTTAATTTTTCTAACGGTTGATATACAATAATAATTAAAGCAACTGGAGGCAATGGACGAAGCAAACCTTTTGCGATTCCATCTTCAATAATATTCATAAAGAAGCCTATAAAATCGTCAAATATTTTCTTACTCTGCTCATCAAGAAAATAACTATCACAGTGAGAATTTGTAAATAAAAAAGCATCCACATTGTTTCTCGCAAATTCAAATAAACGGTTATACGTATGACTAAACTGTTCACGAATATTTGCTTCAACAGGAAAATCCGTTTTTATCATTTCAGAAAGCTGTAACATACTTTTTGAAAATAATGAGTTAACAAGCGCCTCTTTATTTTCAAAATAGCGATAAATAGTACCCGCACCGACATTTGCTTTTTCAGCGATCATTGGAATTGTCGTACCATCGTAACCACGCTCTGCAAAAAGTTGCATCGCAGCATCAAAAATATCCTCTTGTTTGTTTTTAGCCATTTTTTCCACCTCTATTTTCAGGAATGAAAATTCATTCCGTTTTTAATTATAAATTACAGGGAATAAAAGTCAAGTGCGTGACAACGTATAGTTGCGATTCTATTCTCTTGTATGTGAATAAAATTATATCAGCGATTTTCAGGATATATCAACTTACCGACAAAAATTAATACAATGAGATGGAGCTATCCCAAAATTTTGTTCGAAACAACTCCATCTTATATGCAAATTAAAAGAAATCATAAATAAACGACTTGCGCACTGGTACTACATTCTCAAATGCCCGTATTTCCTCTTCGCTTCCGCTAATTAATTCTAATTCATTTAGTTCTAATGGGCGTTTGTATCCAAGCAGTATTGTAGATAGTGCATTTATATCTAGGTTGATCCCTTTATCCATTGGTTCTTCTATAATTGCTATTTCATAATTTGCAAGTCTCACCGATACATTATTCCACGGTGCAAATGAATCTGTAATATGTAAAATGACTTCTTGTTGTACATTGTTCCAGTTTAACTCATACTGTTTTAAGAACTGCTCTACATCTACAATTCTTCCCATAAAATATGGTTTTATTTCTGTTTTCACACGTGGTTCTTGCAATGTATATAACAACTGTTCGTTTTCACTTACTGTCATTTCAAGCTCTTTAATCATAGAATCATGCTGGCAAATAAAATTCCATAGACCATTTCGTGCTTCATTATGCAGTGGTACAAATTCTTCTACTGTCATTTTATAGTTTTCTATTTTGTATAACATGTAACCTGCTGCCTTTTTATTTTCATCATAGTAAATCGCTAATGTTAAATCATCATAAACCGCTTGTAACCACCAGTTCTTCTCTCGAACTAACATACATGAAAAACGTTCTGCAAATGCTTCATAGAGCTTCTCGACTTCTTTTGGATGATTTTCTTTATTAAAACGTTTCACAGTACCATTTACTTGTTTTTTCATCACTAAATCGCTCTTACTTATATGACATTTGAGTAGATTCGCACAAAGTTCCCAGCCGTATTTACGGTAAAATGAAACAGCAAATGGGTGTAACATAGAGACTGTATAGCCATCTTTTTTCATTCTTTGAAGTGAATGTTGAAGTAGCTCTTTTACATACCCACTTCTTCTGTACTCTGGATACGTCGCTACTCCTGCAACGCCACCCATTTTAAATTTTTCTTTACCTATGTAAATATGAAACGGGATGAGGTGTAGTTTTGCAGCTAAGTCTTTCCCTTCCATAATGCCGTATATTTCATGACTTTCCTTCATTTTTGTAAGTTGCTGCTGTAATCGTTCCTCATCTACTTTATATTGAAAAGCGTATTCTGATAAACGTAATGCTTCTCTGAATTTATCTTCTTTTAATTGTATGACATTCATATAATTCTCCTCCATTCCCTTTTTGAATTGTATCATAATTCTCACTATTATAGTTCGGTAAGTGAAATTACAAGGGCGTTTTAACAAAAAAGCAGATACATCACGTATCTGCTTTCCACCCTTTTTATTTAGCTAACTTTTGAAGTTCGTCAAAGAATGTAGGATATGATACACCTACTGCTTCTGCATCTTCAATAATTGTTTTTCCTTCTGCTAGGCAGCCAGCAATTGCAAGCATCATTCCGATACGGTGATCACCATAACTATTTACTGTATTGCCTCTTAGAGCTGATTTTCCGTAAATGATCATACCGTCATCAGTTGCTTCTATGCGAGCTCCTAGTTTCGTTAACTCAGCAACTACTGTATCAATACGGTTTGTTTCTTTTACTTTTAATTCGTGTGCATCTTTAATTACTGTAATTCCTTCTGCTTGCGTTGCCGCTAATGCGATTACAGGAATCTCATCGATTAATCTAGGGATAATATCTCCGCCAATTTCAATTCCTTTTAATGAAGATGTTTCGATTGTAATATTTGCAGCTGGTTCTGATGCCCCTTCGTTAATTAGGTCTACAGTGAACGTAGCACCCATTTTTTCTAAAACATCAATAATACCTGTACGGGTTGGATTCATTCCTACATTTTGTAATACTAGTTTACTATTTGGGATGATTGCACCTGCTACTAAGAAAAATGCTGCTGATGATACGTCACCGGGCACTTGAATATCTGTTGCTGTTAATTTTTGTCCACCTGACAGCTTCACTGTTTTCCCTTCGCGAGTTACTTTAACACCAAATGCTTCGAGCATTCTTTCCGTATGGTCGCGTGAAATATGTGGTTCTGTAACAGCTGTTACACCTTCTGCACGAAGACCTGCAAGTAAAATAGCTGACTTTACTTGTGCACTTGCAACAGGAGAAATATATTCAATTGCTTTTAAATCTCCGCCACGTATTGTTAACGGTGTAAATGTTCCTTCTTCTCGGCCGTCTATGTTTGCGCCCATTTGTTTTAATGGGTTTGTTACACGCTTCATCGGTCTTTTTGCGATAGATTCATCACCTTGTACGCAAGAGAAAAATGGTGTGTTAGCTAATATACCTGACATTAATCGGATTGTTGTACCAGAATTACCAACATCTAATACAGCTTTCGGTTCTTGTAAACCTTCTAATCCTTTACCAACTACAGTAACCTCATCACCGTTTTGCGTAATTTCTACTCCCATTTCTTTAAAACATGAAATCGTACTTAAACAGTCTGCACCGGGCAAGAAACCTTTAATTGTTGTTTTCCCTTCTGCAATAGAACCGAACATAACAGCACGGTGTGAAATGGATTTATCACCTGGGATTGTAATATTGCCATTCAATCCGTTATTAACAGGTTGTATTGTTCTTTCTTTCACGTTTTTCACCTTCTCATTTAAATTGTTTCATAAGTTTGGTATTCTTCTTCTCCAAGCGCTAGTTTTGCTTTCATACGATCTTCTTCCCTTTGGAAGCTAATACGTAATACCCCAAGCAGTCCTTCACGCGCTTCTAATATTTGCAAGTTCGTAATACTAATTTCCTCGCGCGCCAAAATACTCGTAATATGAGCCAATGCCCCCACCTTATCTAATACATCGACGTATAAGTCGTGATAGGCAGGAATTGCCCCTCTCTTTCTTACTGGTAAAGAATCACGGTATTCTTTCGCATCTGCAAAATAGTTTTGAATCTCGCATGCATCTCCGGTAGAAACTGTTTTATATAAATCTTCCATTTCAGAGATCCACTCTTTTAATAATACCATTAAATGCTCACGATTTTGCTTTACAATATCACTCCACATTTTCGGACTACTAGATGCGATACGTGTAATGTCTTTAAACCCTCCAGCAGCTAGCTGATGAATGAGCGGATTATCTCCTGCATGTTTCTCTACTTGCTTCACTAAACCTGCTGCGATAAGGTGCGGGAAATGACTAACGATCCCTGTTACATAGTCATGTTCTTCTGTATTTAAAACAAGGAAATGTGATCCCGTTCCTTTTAACCAATCTTTTAACTCTTCCACTTGTTCATTTGGCACATGATGCATAGGTGTTAAAATGTAAAATGCATTTTCAAATAAATGCGCTTTTGCACTTTCAACTCCCGTTTTATGAGAACCTGCCATTGGATGTCCACCAATGAAAGATACTTCCTTTGAAAATAAAGTTTCTGCTTCATTCATAATCGTGCCTTTTGTACTACCAACATCAGTCACTATAACATCTTCTCGTAAACGGAATGACGCAAGTTTGTGTAATAGCTTCTTCGTTTCTTCAACTGGAGAAGCAAAAATAATTAAATGTGCCTCTTCACATGCATGCTGTAAATTAATTGCTATTTCATCTACTACATGTAATTCTTTTGCACGCTCTACTTGTTCTTGAAATATATCATAACCTGTTATCGTTACATCGTGCTCTTTCTTAATTGCTAATGCGAGAGAGCCTCCGATTAAACCAGTTCCAATTAATACTACCTTTTTACGCATTTTCCTCATCTCGAGACTTTCTTTTTTTATTTTCAAAGTGTTGTTGTAACACTGAAATCACCCCTTCATTTTGCTCCCTTGTTCCAACTGTAATACGGACACCATTTGGGAATGGACGAATAATAAACCCTGCATGTGCACAAGCTTCATAAATCTCTCCTGCATTCTCAACTGGCAAGAAGATGAAATTTGTTTGCGATGGATAAAATGGAATTTCATTTTCCTTACAAAAGCTTTCGTATTGTTGTAATCCCTCTGTATTCACACGAACTATTTCTTCAATAAACTCGTTATCACCAAAAGCAATCGTCGCTGCTTTTTGCGCTAATGAAGATACGTTAAATGGCAAACGAACGACATTTAATTTTTCGATTAACTCTTCCTGTCCAACCGCATATCCAACGCGGAAAGAAGCTAATCCGTACGCTTTAGAAAATGTTCTAAGTACAAGAATATTTTTATGTTTTTCTAAAAGCGGTAATGTCTCTGGGAAATCTTTTGCTGTTACGTATTCATAGTACGCTTCATCAATGACAATTAACGTATTTTCACTAATACCTTCAATGAATTGAGTCAATTTTCGGTCATTCACATATGTGCCTGTTGGATTGTTCGGGTTACAAATCCATACAATTTTTGTATCGTTATCTACTACTGAAGAAATTTCTTCTAAGTCGTATACACCGTTATTTAACGCAACTTCCTTCACTTCGCAACCTTCTATAATGGCATGATGACGATACTGTGGGAATGTTGCACCTGCTGTTACAATGTTATCTCCCGCTCGTAATACGGCGCGGCTTATTATTTGAATGATTTCATCTAAACCACTACCACAAAGTACTTGTTCCATTTGCACATGCAACTTATCTGCGATTGTTTGACGGAGCGTTGTAGCACCTCCGTCAGGATATAAAGCATGTTCCAACCACGATTTTTGCAACTCATCTAAAACACGTGGCGAACAGCCGAATGGATTTTCATTCGATGCTAATTTCACAAACGAATGATCTCCGTACACTTCTTTCATTTGTTCTGGTGATTTACCTGGTTTATATGGTTGTAATGATGATAGTTGATCTTTTACTTGCACGTTAAACCCACCTTTTTATTAAAATTCTTTTGCGTAGTTATTGTGTTGCATAATGTTTTGTTTTAATAATTCCATACGATCTTTTCCGAATTGTTCGACTAGTGCATCTGCAAGTTCCCATGCCACAACAGATTCAGCTACTACACCCGCCGCTGGTACTGCGCAACTATCAGATCTTTCAATACTCGCTTGGAATGCTTCTTTCGTATCAATATCAACGCTTGCTAACGGTTTGTATAAAGTAGGAATTGGCTTCATCACGCCTCTTACGATAATTGGCATACCTGTTGTCATACCGCCTTCTAAACCGCCGGCATTATTCGTTCTTCTCGTGTATCCTTTTTCTTCATCCCACAGAATTTCATCATGCACTTTGCTTCCTGGTTGTCGTGCCGCTTCAAAACCTACGCCGATTTCAGCACCTTTAAATGCATTTATACTCATAATTGCACCAGCAAGTTTTGCATCTAATTTACGATCGTAATGGACGTAACTACCGACGCCAATTGGCATACCTTCTGCAATGACTTCCACAATACCACCGATTGAATCTCCACTACTTTTTGCGTTGTCAATCGCATTCATCATTTCTTGCTCTACTTCTTTATCTAAACATCGAACTGGTGAGTTTTCAGTAATTGTTTGAATTTCTTCAATTGATAAGTTTGAAATATGTTTTGCTTTTACTCCACCAATTTCAAGAACATGTCCTGCAATTTCCACGCCTAATCCGCTTAAAATTTGTTTTGCAACTGCACCAGCAGCTACACGAACTGTCGTTTCTCTTGCAGATGACCGCTCTAATACGTTTCTTATATCACGATGACCATATTTAATTGCTCCATTTAAATCTGCATGTCCGGGACGTGGTTTTGTAATTGTACGTTTCATGTCTTTACTTTCTTTTTCCGAAATTGGCTCTGCACCCATTACTTTCGTCCAATGTTTGAAATCATCATTTTTTACAATTAACGTAATCGGTGATCCAAGTGTCATCCCGTGACGAACACCACTTACAATTTCAACTGTATCTGTTTCAATTTGCATACGTCTTCCGCGTCCATGACCTTTTTGTCTTCTTAATAATTCTTTATTAATATGTTCCGCCGTAAGTGTCAAACCTGCTGGTACACCTTCTAAAATAACTGTTAACTGCGGTCCATGTGATTCTCCAGCTGTAATGTATCTCATTTCTCTTGCCCCTTTACTATTTTTTTGTACAAAAAAGTCCCTACTGAGCGCTCAGTAGGGACGATGTTTATCGCGGTACCACCCTAGTTGTAGACTTCTTTCGTCTACCTCTCTTCTTCTTTAACGATCGTTTGACCGTCTTACCCTCCAAAAGTTGTCGGGAAAGATGCTCCAAGGCTGTAATTCATGCTTACCTTTGTACTGATTCACACCGACCATCAGCTCTCTTTAACAGTGAGATAAGCACTACTGTTTCCTCTTCAACGCATATATGATATGGAATTAAGATAATTTATTTTTGAAACCTTTTAACTCATCCATGAATCTATGGAATTCTGGAATGTCCATTTGTTGTGCAGAATCTGATAATGCAACTGCTGGATCTGGATGAACTTCAGCCATTACTGCATCTGCGCCAATTGCAAGTGCCGCTTTCGCTGTTGGTAATAATAAATCTCTGCGTCCAGTTGAATGTGTTACATCAACGATAACTGGTAAATGTGTTTCTTTCTTTAAAATTGGTACTGCAGAAATGTCTAATGTGTTACGTGTTGCTCTTTCGTATGTGCGGATACCGCGCTCACAAAGAATAATTTGATCGTTACCTTGCGCAATGATGTATTCCGCTGCGTTAATGAACTCATCAATTGTTGCTGCTAATCCACGTTTTAATAATACTGGTTTGTTAACTTTACCTACCGCTCGTAATAAATCGAAGTTTTGCATGTTACGTGCGCCAACTTGAATTACATCAACGTAGTCTAATGCCATTTCAACATCGTTCGGATTTAAAATTTCACTAATAATTGCTAAGTCAAACTCGTCTGCTACTTGACGTAAAATTTGAAGTCCTTCTACTCCCAAACCTTGGAAATCATATGGAGAAGTTCTCGGTTTGAATGCACCACCGCGCATTAATTTTAAGCCTTGGTCTTTCATCGCTTGCCCTACTTGACGAACTTGTTCTAAACTTTCTACTGCACAAGGTCCCATGATGAACGTTTGTGTTCCGTTTCCAATCAATTCACCTTTTACATCAACGATTGTATTTTCTTGTTTCTTTTTACGTGATACTAGTAACGCTTTACGGTTATCATCTTCTTGTAACTCTAAGCTTGCTTTGAAAATCGTTTTGAAAATATGTTGAACTGTTGATGTTTCGAATGGTCCTTCGTTATGCTCTGCAATCATATCAAGTACTTCACGCTCACGTACTGGATCAAAGCGTTTCGTACCTTGTACTTGCTTTTGCTCTCCAATTTTTTGAACAATTTCACCACGTTTGTTTAAAAGGTGTAATAGTTGTAAGTTAATTTCATCTACCTGTTTACGTAATTGATCTAATTCATGATTTGCCATTTGGAAATCCTCCTCTAATGTTTTAAAAGTATAGTAAGAGAATAAAAAATTCTCTATTTTCTGAACTGACTAATTATACAAATTCATAGTGGAATCGATACCTCTTCTTATTTTAAACTGATAATTCTTACAAAGACATGAACTACTAGTTAAAAACCCACTTTTTTGTACAAAAAAGCCCTACTGATCCAATCAGTAGGGACGATATTTATCGCGGTACCACCCTAGTTGTAGACTTCTTTCGTCTACCTCTCTTCATTGTTAACGATCATCTGACCGTCTTTCCCTTCATAAAGACAATACTATCTTTACTACGAAAAAGATGCTCCAGGACTGTAATTCGCTCTTGTTTATGTACTGGTTTGCACCAACCACCAGCTCTCTGTTACAGGGAAACAACAACTACTGCTTTTCCTTTCAATGCATGACTATTTAATTTTCAAGTTGAACCACTAAAATACAAAAAGTCCCTACTGAATAAATCAGTAGGGACGATATTTATCGCGGTACCACCCTAGTTGTAGACTAACTTTCCGTCTACCTCTCTTCACTGTTAACGATCAATTGACCGCTTTTTCCTCATAAAGACAAACTATCTTTATTACGAAAAAGATGCTCCAAGACTGTAATTCATGATTATCCCTGTACTGGTTCACACCAACCACCAGCTCTCTGTTACAGTAAGACTAACCACTACTGTGATCTCTTCATTGCATTTTGTTTATTCAAATGTTTTTGAAATTGAATAAGTATGATTCGTATTATAGAACGCTTTTCAAAACACTGTCAACAACTTTTTATATATTTTTTAAAATTCCACTTTCGTCCTATAATTCTTTTTGTAAATCACCCATTACAATTCCTATGCGAATTATTTCATTTTCTAGTAAATGTAAAACATATTCCTCTACTTCATACTGAACTAATAATTCTTTTATTTTTATGATTTCTTTTTCAAATAAAACGGCTTCGTGACATGTTTGTAGTAAAATAAAAAACACATTTGCAAATATTTCTTTATGCGCTTTCATACTTTCTTTTTTATGAAGCATTTCAATCAATAACTGCTTCATTTCCTCACCTGCACATTTACCATGTACACTTGAAAATGCACGAGACATAATACATAATCCTTTTTCTAATATTTCATCCATGTATAAAATAATACGTAAAAGCATTACATATTCTCTTGCAGTTATCTCACCCATTTTTGGTCGTTCTCGCAAAAATACACTGAGCCAAGCTGTCCAAAATTTTTGTTGTTCTTTTACACTTAATGTTTTGACGTAATAGCATAAAAACTGCATAAACTTAATTTTATTTTCTTCATTTTCTAGTATGAGTAACGGGTATAACCAATCTGTTTTTTGCTCCCAATATAGTACACATTTAATAAATACAAAGCTAAGCCATTTCAAGAAAGCTTCTCTCGTATGCGGATGTAATACTTCCAAATGTTCTATCGCATACTTAATAAATCGCTTCATTTCTGTAAATAAAGGTAAATTTATTTGCGTGTAACATAAGCCGGCCCATGCATATTCCGTAATCTCATTTTGTTTTTTTAAATCTAAGTATGGTAACAAATATTTTCGGCACCATTGTTTTTCAATATGATATAGGAATGTAATATCTGCTATTAAACGAGCAAACATAAAGTTTGTTCGTTCCGAATTAACTCTTACTTGTTCTTCAAATAAAAATAAATATTCATATACATTACGATCGTATAAATGATCATATGATAACAACTTTAATAATACAGCCGTCATTTTTCCAACTGGATGCTGAATTGATTCATTATAAAAATCTTGTTTCCCAAGCTTAAAGTCTGTATCACTCTTCATAACTTGAGGAAACACTGAAAAAGCAAATCGTTTTACAACACGTATACTATTCTCTTCTAACTCTTCTAGTCGATTACTAATTTCATATAGAAAACTACTAATTAACCAATGAAAAGCAGTATTTCTAATAAATTTCTGCAATAGCGGAATAATTTTTTGGATTTGCTCATTCGTCAATCCCCGATTATTTCGCCATTCTCTAATACAAACAAACCATACTTCATTACTTATTTCTTGCACTCCTACTAATTGGTATGCAAATGAAATACTCCACTCTGTGTTTAATTTACATGCTTTTGATAACATCTCTAAAAAATGGCGTTGTTCAAAAACACCATCTTGCGAAAATTGCTGAACTTGCTTCATAATTTCAACATCTTTCAGCTGCAATAATCCGTCAGCAGTTACATTACAAGTAATGCTTTCTGCTGTATCCTCTTTCTTTTGTACACTGTATCGTTCAGAATGAAAATGAGGATGCTTTTGCTTCATTAACTCATACCCATTTGCCGTAGATGGGCTATTCGAATCACACTTGAATAATAAGTCTAATATGAGACATGCATCAAATACCCTCTCTTCTGTAAGATGCTTTATTACAGTTCGAGTGACTTCTTCTTTTGTTTTTTCTAAACAATGTGCATAATGCCTTTTTAAAAGTTGAAAAACTTCGTGTTTATAAGTGAAATCTAAAAGAAGTCCTTCATGTAACAACCATTTCATTTTGTCATCTACACGAACAAAAATATTTTTATTCATCGCATCAATTGCAATTCGCTTTTGAAGTACACTATTTGCTTCTATCATTTCTGTAATATAATAATCCGCTTTTTTCTCATTGTTTTCGCATAAATAAGTTAGACACTCTTTTACAATTCGTATTAAAAATGCAAGGTCATTTTGATGAAACTCTTTCTCTACATTTTCCTTATTTCTTTTTTTCAGTGCCGTTTGTCTTAACGACAACATTCTCAATTTTTCTAATCCAATCATCATAATTGGAACAGCATAATAAGCGATATATGGCCTCATCTTTTCGTTCCAAATTTGCTCCACATGAGAAAATGTAGATACTGGTAAGCGACTCGATTCCTCGAGTTCTATTGATTCTTGCGTATCATTTCCCCATTTCCTTACACGTTTCAACTTCAGTTTTCCGTCTAAAATAAAAGTTAGTAACAATAAGGCAATTTCTTTATGCTCAGGAAAAGAACATTTTTGTAGTAACTTAGAAATCTTTTCTATAGAGCTACTATCTTTTTCAGCTGTTTCTAATAAAAGGAGTGTCCACCTTGCAAACAACAACGGGTCCATCTTACTCCTCGTTTCGTTTAAGTAGTTACAAATTGTTCTCCATAATAACGGTGATATTTTAGAATAGTTTTTATAAATTAATTGAAATAATTCTTTCTGATGACTAAAAAGAAATTGTTCCACTAACCATTCTGCAAGTAATTCATCTACTTCATTATAGTTTGGCGTAAGCATAAACAAATTTTGTAATTTACCTTCTGCTTCTAACCATTCGACCCATTCATAATCATGAGCAAATTCCACAAAGTAACGTACTGTTTCAATTTTTTTAATTGATTGCTTTATGTATGATAATTGTTCCTGTTCTACTGACGGGGGAACCGTTACAATATCCCGAATACGCATTCTTTTCGTAATATAATTATCACCCATTAATTCAGCCCAGCGTTTTACCGCTTTTACAAGGGATTGATGATTATTCACCTTATTCGGATACACAATTGGTCTTATCCCTAAATGTTCCCAGTGGTATGTATTTTCTCCTTGTGCGACAAAAGCAAATCGTCTTGTACTTGGTGGTAAACCAGTTGCTAAATATTTCATTACTGGGTCATTATGACTATATCCAACGAATAAAACGGTGTAATTTGAGAATAGATCAACTAAAAACCTTCTCGCCCACCCTTCCGTTAAGTAAGCCCTTCCAAAATCACCATCTGTTAAAATTAAAGCCTCTTTCTCCTGTTCTACATTACCATGTATGTAAGCAAGACCTTTAAAAGCTCTCCCAGTCGGTAAAGCTGGAGCGTAATAAACATTGATATCTCTATTTATTTCTTTAATTGCAGTTGTAAAATGTTGATCAAAATTTGTTGTTACAATGCGGATTTCTGTATCTAAAGGAAATAACCTTGGAATTGCATAATGCAATGGATTCGGTTTTGATTTCTCTATATGAACGAGATCTCTTGCGACTTGATGTACATCTTTTGTTTTCGCAATTTTGCCAAGATAATAATCATGTGGCTCTGTTATTTCACGTTTTTCGACATATAACGTTTTTGCAATTTCATCAACTAAATCATCAAAATTCGGTAAGTTTGATTTCCCTTTCATAGAAACTCCCGCTCCAACAAATAACACTAACTTTCCTTGCTCAAGGTGATCAATTAACTCATCTGGAATTTCTACTTCTGAAGTAATCCACATCTTGGATTCCCCCTTACCTAAAAATGTCATACACTCTCATTTTACTATAACATTTTTTCATTGTTTTTATAATATTTAGACTAAATTCCGAACATGAAAAAGTTTTATGTAAATAAATCCGTTACAATGTATGAACTCCAGAATTTATTGAAAAACTATGTATAAATCGGAGGTGTAAATTTTGAATGATTTCACAGTAGTGCTTATCAAGTTTATATCGTGCATTATCGCATTTAGCATTGGGCTTGCTTTATTTTTCCCTGCAACGTTTGTTCAAATTATTTCATTCAGTCTCTTTGTTACAATCGTATCCTACATGTTCGTTGATAAAATTATTTTAAATCGAATTGGCAATACTGGTGCCATTATGTCGGATTTCTTATTAACATATTTAACCGTATGGATTTTCGGTAATATTTTATTAGACAACTATATGCAAATTGCATGGGGCAGTATCCTTTCTGCCATCGTCTTCACTTTATCTGAAGTAATCGTTCATCGCTTCTCTAACTCTCATACAAGGCACAACAATGATAACATTCGTATTAATCGCCGCTTTGCATATGGTACAGAGTTTGCTGAAGAACAAAATATATTGGATAAAGATAAGAAAAAGTAACGTTTTAATGCAGGAGCGCCCTTTTTAATTATGTGGTGCTCCTTTTTTGTATTTTTTCATTATGGTACGTGAAATTATATAAGTGATTATTTCAAAATACCGACTTACTAACAATATTTGACGCTATTTTTTCTAATAAAAAACTGCCTCTTATTTAGAGGCAGCCACTTTTAAGTCTTTTACTGCAACAACATCCGCAAACGCTCCCAATACTGCGTTATGATGTTTCACAATATCTTCAGCACGTAACACTTCTGTATTAAATGTACTATGCGCATCACTCACTAACGTTACTTTATACCCTTCACTACATGCTCTGCGCGTTGTCGTATCTACACAATACTCTGTTGGCATTCCCGAAAGAATAACATGTTCAATTCCTTTCTCTTGTAACACTTCGCTTAAGTTTGTATTATGGAATGAATCTGGAGTCGTCTTTTCAACTATATTATCTCCTTCTTGCGGAGCGATGGCCGCATGGATTCGCCATCCATCCGTACCTTTTTCTAACGGATGGTCTTTAGGACCGTTATGTTGGATATAAATAACTGGAATATCATTTGAACGACATTCCCTAATAAGCTCTTGCAATGTTTGTAAAAACTTTCCCCCATTATGTACTGGCATTCCAGCTGTATACATACCCGCTTGCACATCAATTACGATTAATGCTTTTTTCATTTCACACATCCCCCTTTATTTGTATAAGCCATTATTATTGTTTATATTCCATCATCCAACAATCTTCTAATTTCCCCTCATGCAACTCATGTTCCTTTAAAATCTTTACTTTTTTAAATCCACTTTTTTCATAACACTTTATTGCTCGTTCATTATTTACTTTCGGATCCATTGCAATTGCTTCTGCTCCCATTTCACCCATAATATATGTAATTGCTGCCTGAACGAGTTTTGTTCCAATTCCCTTTCCCCAATAGGCTGGTTCACCGATAAATTGGTCCATACCCCATACATTTTGTGATTCTTTATAGCCATATAACGCTTTCCACTCTGAATCCACTGGGTACATTTGTATGTAACCAATCGGAATGGTATCAAATTCTATTAAACATCTTTTTTCATTACTGTTTGGGCTATGTATAAAATGATCAAGCACCTTTTCTACAGATTGCGGATTATCTCGTCCTTCGTAATACCGCAAGACTGCTGGGTCCGTTAACCATTTAGAAATGATAGATGCATCATCTTCCATTACGTATCTAATCAATAAACCTTCTTTTTGAAAAAGCATATTATACCTCTATTATTCCTTTATATTTTTTCTTACTGTTACATCTTTCATTGCACCTACTAATGCATATGGTAGTAATGTAATCGCAAAAAATGCTGTAAATACGTTAAATTGCGGGATTGTATAGAGTGTGAACCATTCAGTGAAAAATTGAGAATTTAATATTCTATTAAAAAACTCTCCGCCTGGCCTAAGGTTTGGCGCCCACGCAGTTATTTCACACAAAATAAAGTGAAACTTTAATCAGTGGGGGTTTTGTTCATCCCCCACTGATTATTAGTTGAACCAATCGGGCTTTTACGGGCAGTTGATCCCCCCACCTAACTTCTTCGCTTTCGCTGAATTTTGAGGTGGGCGTCTTACTGCCCGTTAATGCGGGATAAACAGTAACTGAACAATAAAAAATGCCCCTAGATAATGAAACCAAGTCCGTTTCCATATTGGTTGTGCATTTTTTAATATATCCCCCATCTTACCCCCTCCTTAAATATCCATCATATTGATTATACACTTTCCTCACTTTATTTGTTAAAATTTTCTATATAATTAATGCTGTTCAGGGGGGGAATATATTATGTCTAATCCTATATTTACATCCACTTTAATCATTCTTAGAGGAAACTCCGCAAGTGGTAAAACAACGATTGCAAAACAACTACAAGAACATTTCGGACAAGGGACACTTTTAGTATCACAGGATGTTGTACGTAGAGATATGCTTAGAGTACACGACACAATGGGTAATTTATCACATGATTTACTATCTGAAATTACGAAGTACGGAAAAGGAAAATGTGAATTTGTTATTTTAGAAGGTATATTGAACAGTCATAGGTATGGTGAGATGTTAAAAGAATTAATTCGTTATTTTGATGAAAATGCATTTGCATATTACTTTGATTTATCATTAGAGGAAACTATTAGACGACATAACACAAGAGACAAACGACATGAATTTGGTGAGGATTCCCTACAAAAATGGTATAATCCGCACGATACTATTAAGGTTGCCACAGAAACTATTTTTACAGATAACTTTACGCAAAAAGATATATTTGATGCAATTCTTAATGATGTTGCGATACAAAAACAAGCCTAACATAATATGTTAGGCTTGTTTTGTATTTTGTATTTCAGTTTTTATAATTAAACAATCTATACATAAATAATAGTATATATTCATTTCCCCAAACTGGAAAATCAACTACTGAAATAAGTCCACGTTCCTCAATATCTTGAGTAATTGTAGCAACATATTTCATCTCTTTAGAACAAGTTGGACACGCCAAATCCTCTGGAAGATCATCATATAATGGTACGCCTAATAATCTACATACATATTCAGAACCGAACAAGTCAAAAGCTTCCCAGTAACTATCTTCATCTGTAGGTATATCTTCATATTTATAAGCTTTACCGTTGTTTTTGGTAATGAAGCTGGTAACTTAATTACAGATTTAGTAATAAGCCCTTTAAAAATCCTATTATCCTTCTACTAACAAAATAAAAGCCAGCCTCAATAAAGAGAACTGACTTCTATTTGGATAATTATTGTTATTATAAAATTTTCACTTTAACAGTTTGTCTTCCCCAATTCATAGCTTTACTTTTTGAACCCATTAAAACATCAATACGATTACCTTTAATTGCACTTCCAGTATCACCAGCGATCGCTTCTCCATAGCCTTCTACCCATACTTTAGATCCTAATGGGATTACTTTCGGGTCAACTGCAATAATTCTCATATTCGGATTTGCCGTTAAATCATGCCCCATCGCAGTTAATACGCGTCCACCATATGTACCATTTTCACTTGGATCAGCAGTATACGCTGTCGCTACTACCGTTAATTCACGTTTAGCAGACTGTATGTTGTTTTTAGATACTTCTTTCGCTCTCTCTTCTTCTTTAGCCTTTGCTATTTCTCTTGCTTTTTCTTCTTCTTTAGCTTTTGCTATTTCTCTTGCTTTTTCTTCTTCTTTAGCTTTTGCTATTTCTCTTGCTTTTTCTTCTTCTTTAGCCTTTGCTATTTCTCGCGCTTTCTCTTCTTCTTTAGCTTTTGCTACTTCTCTAGCCTTTACTATTTCTTGCGCTTTCTCTTCTTCTTTAACTTTTACTTCTTCTTTAATTTTTGCCTCGTCTTTAGCCTTTGCTATTTCTTGCGCTTTTTCTTCTTCTTTAACTTTTACTTCTTCTTTAATTTTTGCCTCTTCTTTAGGTTTTACTATTTCTTGCGCTTTCTCTTCTTCTTTAACTTTTACTACTTTTGCCTCTTCTTTAGGCTTTACTATTTCTTGTGCTTTCGTTGTTTCTTTCGCTTTTGCTACTTTCTGCGTCTTTATTTCTTTCTTTTCTTTAACTGATTTTTGTACTTTCGCTACTTGCTTCGTTTTCTCTTCAGTTTTCTTTTCAGTTGGTGCTGTACTTGATAGGAAAGAAACGTTTGCATAAGCAGTTTTTCCTTTATACTCAAATTGCAGCCATCCGTCTTTTACTTGATGCGTTGATTCAATTACATCATCTTTTTTTAGTCTGCCAAGAATTTCTGAATCCGTGTTTGCTTCAGTACGTACATTTAACAAATTCGCCGTTACATGATATACATCTTTTGTAAACTCCGAACTTACAAACACTTCTTTACCATTCAACTCAATTTTTGACCAGCCATCTTCGGTATTTATGACTTTTAACTCTTGCCCATTCTTTACTTTTTCGACCACTTTTGATTCTGTAGTCGGTTTTTCACGTACGTTAAGTACATCTGCTGTTACGATTGTTTCTGCGGTAGCAGTTGTGGTAAACGCTCCCAATCCAAAAACAGTTGCTGTTGCTGCGCCAATTACTTTTTTCATATTACCCTCCATTAAATTTTTTTGAATTTTATCAAATGTCTCTGTAAAATTGTATAATTTCACATAATATCAAAACATTTGCAACAGTATATTAATATTGTTTAATATACTGTTATTAAAACTCCTTACTCCAATACTATCAAATTCTCATTTCTAATTCTATATATTATAAATCTCCTTATCTTTTATAAAAGCTCCATGCCCTTCTTCACACTAAATAGTTGTGGCAATTCCCGCCAAAAATAAACTTACGATTGCTAAAATTTGAGTAGCGACTATAGCCCCTCTTAAATGAAACTTATAATCTTTATAACCTTTCATACCTTCCGTACTAGGAATCACAACAAACCTTGGAGTAATCCAGCAAAAAATTAGCCAATCAATTATAAGTAAATCTACTAAATTGAAAATCATTAAAATACCAAAAGTGTGTAAATAGGCATCCATATACATTAACTTTTCATGCTTATGTAGTATATATGTAGAAACGAAAGGACTACCGAAAAGAATAGTATTATATACAATATTAAAATAAATGGTTTGCTTTTTTTCATGAATCGATTTTGGAAAAACTACTTTTTGAATATCTTTCGGATAATCAGTTAACGAAAGTCGAGGATTATAACATAAGGACCCTAAAATCATTACGGATAGTACAATAGACATGATGACACCAACGTACATCATTTGCTCAAATTGATTCATATGCTTCATTCACCCTTTTCTGTAATTACTATGATGGTCATTCACTTAATTACATATTGTATGTACGTACACAATCAAAAATTAACAACTAGCTTTAATAGCGAAGCAAAATTGTTGTAATGCAAATGCAAATTTAATACAGTGGAAGCCTAATTGATACAGATAGGATTGGTGAAACCTATGAAAATTGAACATATTGCAATTTGGGTAAATGACTTAGAATGTATGCGTGATTTTTATATGAAATACTTTAATGGTAAAGCAAACTCTTTATATCATAATAAAACGAAACAATTTGAATCTTATTTTATTACGTTCGAATCTGGAGCAAGACTTGAACTTATGCGTAAAAAAGGGATTGAAAATAAGCCTAATTTAAACATAACTGGCTATGCTCATATGGCTTTTTCTGTCGGTAGTGAAGAACGTGTGAATGAACTGACAAAGGTGATAAAAGATGCTGGTTATCCTTTATTGAATGGACCACGTTTTACTGGAGATGGCTATTATGAAAGTGTAATAGGCGATCCGGAAGGTAATCAAATAGAAATTACGATTTAACTTACCCTTTTCCACCACCTCCGTATTTTTCCACAGATTAGGCGGTGCTGTTGCCGAGGTGCCAAATGAGGCGACTGCTTATTTTTACCGAAAAGCACTATCAAACATGTCAATATTTGCTACTTGGGGGCAATCAGAAGGTGCTGGTGGAAGTATTCGATGGGTTGAAGATTTCCGCTTGGCAATGCTCCCCTTTACAAAGGGTGTCTACGTTAATACACCTGACCTTTCCATTAAAAATTGGCCAGATGCATACTTCAGTTGCAGCTTTGACCGATTAATGAAAGTAAAAGCGAAATACGATCCGAAAAATGTTTTTAACTTTCCGCAAAGTATTCCGCTTTTTTAAACTATATATTCCACCTAATATATCAAAATATAAAACATCCATTTTTTTATGGGTGTTTTACAAAAAGAGTTTACATAATATAATTATTAGTTGCTTCTTTTACTAAATATCTATTCAACAATCGAAAGTAACACTTTCTCAAGGTCTTTTTTAGATAACATACTTTCGTTTATATAGCCATTCTTTTAATTGTACTTCATCCAAAGCTCCGTTCCCCTCTCATAATCCTTCACACTATATTCGCTCGTTTTTCACAAAAGGTTCATTTTACATGAAAATTTATTTATTACAATAAAAATATAAGGTATATTTTTATGAAAAGGAGCAATTCAATAATGAATACAGAGGATAAAATTCACGCTGAAAAAGTGTTGAAAAATCTATTCATCGGATCACAAGTTGATGGATTACAATTTGGTATTTCTCCAGGCGTTATAAAGATTCATTTCACAAACTTTCACGACTCAGTTTATTATGACGGACAATTATATATCAATATCGAATCCAAATGGTGTTTATTTAATAAACCTCAAAAAAGCTACCCATTAAATGAAGATGAATTTGAAGTTTATTCTGAGAAAGAAGAATATGAAAGAATATGTAAGATAAGAAGACAAAAAGTTACCGATATACAACTTGGCTTAGAAAGCCCTCATTTAATTATTACATTAGAGAGTGGACAAATTATTTTTTTAAATGGTTTTCATGATTATTATGAATGTTGGCAAGCTGGTGTCCTATGTGAGGAATGGCTTGTAGTCGCTGCACCTGGGAATGAAATCGCCACTTGGGCTCCCGATGAGTTTACCGATAAGTAAACTGTCTTCACGAAGAAGAAACGAAGATGTTTTATGAAGTACTATACTAATGAACTACATAATCATTTCTATTATACGTAAACAAAATGACGATTTTACTTTAATAGAACTCACTTTATTAAAGTTGAAAGGATGATAATGATGGCATGTGTCCATGATTTTGGAATAATTGACGATTTTACTTCTCAAAAAAATTACGAAGATTATACACCAGAGAAATATCATTGTATATCTGTTGATGATGATATTATCAGTAGTTTAAATCAAAATTTATCAATTATGAAAACCTACTTCCATACAGTCAAAAATCAGAAATACGGTTTAGCTTATTGTGGTATTACAATTATCCCGCCTGAATCATTAGCAATTTTCTATGAAACAGTTACATCCTCAAAGTTCTTCAGAAAATCTGATGAGCTGAATGAGTTAGCTTCAAAAATTGTACAAGCTGCAGCAGAACAGAAGTACATGATCCATTATGGGGTTTAAATGTAATTCAAAAAATGCTTAGGATTTCTCCGAAGCATTTTTCGTATGTTACTAATACATTTATTCCTTAACCATTTAGTCAATGCTTGAGCCTATGGACCCATCTTTTACAAGTGAGGGCGCCCCTATTAATCTAAATAAGCGTCTCATTTCCAATCTTCCAGCTAAACCATCTCCCATGCCCTTCTGTTTCTCCAACCGTTTCACGATATTCGTTTCCGTTAATATAATAATCAATATGAAGGTCACGATCCCACATGTTGTTATACAGGTGGAATACATCACGTTTTGCTCCAATTTCTTGTATTTGTTTTTCTAACTTATGTTTTACTTGTTCTGGTATTTGATTTGCAACATGTGTATGGAAAATACAAATAACAGCTTCTTCACTTATTTGTTCAATAATAGATGATAATAGCTCTACACCGTCTCCTTCTATTAATTGGACAGATTCATTTTTCACTAAAGATGCAGCTTGATCAAACATCTCAAGCCTTTCTTTATGTTCTGGCCAAATTAAAGCACGTAACCATAAATAATCTTCCTTATTATGTAAATCATTCACATGTAAGTCCAGTCCAATTCTTTCTACGACAGATGGGCTTTCTTTTAGAAAATGCGGCACATTCGTCCCTCTTATTTCAGAAGTTACATGCACATTTGAATTTATATTTCCGTACATTTCATCCGTCCCGTACGAATAACGATATTGGTCCCAGAACAGTTGCAACCCAGAACTTGTCCCAATTTCAATTAACGCTAACGGCTTCTTCACTTTGTTAAATATGTAGCAGAAACTTGGGTATAAGTATGCGCACCGTCTTACTTCATTTGTTTGAACGAGTTTCGTTTGTAACAAAGTAATGATTTCTTCTCGGTACTCTTTACAGAAATCTTTAAAATGATTAAAAGCTTTATCTAAATTTGTATCAGCATTTTCAACTAAACTACTATAATACGTTTTTAAATGATGTTCTTTCCCTGCTAGCAATAAATAATGTACTACACCTAATAGTAAGTTTGGGACTGGTTGACCTACCTGAGCATAGGACGATAGTGTAAGTACTTCCTCATCTTCAGCAATTTTCATTGATAAATATTCATATAAATCACTTGACCCTTTACATTCCTTTATTGAAAAGTTTCGAAATAAGTTTGAAATTTGTTCTTTTGTGCACATTAGAGTCCCTCCTTTTTATTTTTCAGAATAATCTTACCATTACAGAAAGAATAATCCTATAAAAAGGTACTCGATTTAGTCACTTAAGGATACGTAAGCTTTTTCGAGATAATTTCAAACTGTAATTTTTTTCTATTTATCACCTTAAAAGAGCTTGTTAAATAAGATTTTTAGCGAATAAAACGTTAAATAGTTTAAAATTATCAGATAACACTAGATATTTTAGTCTATTAATTATTATAATAGAGTATGAGATGGTTATATAATTGAGACAAAAAAGGTATACACCTAGGTGGGGCCTAGGCGGTGTTTCTCTTTTACGGCTTAGACATAGAAAACACCTACACTTTTTTGCCAATATAGGGGATGGAGAGATTATCATGAGCAACATGCAGCAAAAAACAGACGTTATCTTAATTGGTGCAGGAATTATGAGTGCAACGTTAGGCTCATTACTAAAAGAATTAGCACCAGAATGGGAAATTAAAGTTTTTGAAAAACTCGCAAGTGCCGGGGAAGAAAGCTCTAACGAATGGAATAATGCAGGTACAGGGCATTCTGCGCTATGCGAACTGAACTATACTTCCGAAAAAGCTGACGGATCTATAGATATTAGTAAGGCTGTAAAAGTGAATGAGCAATTCCAGCTTTCAAGACAATTTTGGGCATATCTTGTAAAGAGCAAATTAATTCGTAATCCACAAGATTTTATTATGCCACTACCTCATATGAGTTTAGTACAAGGGGAAAAAAATGTTGAGTTTCTAAAAAACCGTTTTGAAGCGCTTTCAAAAAATCCACTGTTTCAAGGAATGGAATTTTCTGATGCTCCTGAAACATTAAAAAAATGGCTTCCACTCATTATGGAAGGCCGCACATCTAATGAACCGATGGCGGCAACGAAGATTGACTCTGGAACAGATGTTAACTTCGGTGCATTAACACGTATGTTATTTGATTACTTAAAAACAAAAAATGTCGAGCTAAACTACAAGCATAGTGTCGAAAATATTAAGCGCACGAAAAATGGTTTGTGGGAAGTAAAAGTACACGATATGAATAGTGGTAAAATTGAGCATCATACTGCTAAATTCGTCTTTATTGGCGGCGGTGGCGGTAGCCTACCTCTACTTCAAAAGACTGGTATCCCTGAATCAAAACATATCGGTGGATTCCCGGTAAGTGGACTATTTATGGTATGTAAAAACCAAAAAGTTGTAGAGCAACATCATGCGAAAGTGTACGGTAAAGCTAAGGTTGGTGCTCCGCCAATGTCTGTACCTCATCTAGATACGAGATATATAGACAATAAAAAAGCTTTACTGTTTGGACCATTCGCAGGCTTCTCACCTAAATTCTTAAAAACAGGTTCAAATCTTGACTTAATCGGTTCTGTAAAACCGAATAACGTCTTAACGATGTTAGCCGCTGGTGTAAAAGAAATGGGACTTACAAAATACTTAATTCAGCAAGTTATGTTATCACATGAAAAACGTATGGAAGAATTACGCGAATTCATTCCGAACGCGAAAAGTGAAGATTGGGATATTGTAGTTGCTGGGCAACGTGTACAAGTAATTAAAGATACTGATGCTGGCGGTAAAGGGACACTTCAATTTGGTACAGAAGTAGTAAGTGCAGCTGACGGCTCAATCGCCGCATTACTAGGCGCATCACCAGGTGCTTCTACTGCTGTTCACGTCATGCTTGAAGTATTAGAAAAATGTTTCCCAAGCCGCATGGTAGAATGGGAAGAAAAAATAAAAGAAATGATTCCTTCATATGGCATTTCACTAACTGAAAATCCAAGATTGTTCCAAGATCTTCACACTTCTACTGGTCGTACACTTGGATTAAACGAAAAAGAAACTGTTCATAATTAATGAAGAAATAAAAAAACGTCCGATATATTCGGACGTTTTTTTGTCTACTAAAAATTATACTTATCAATATTATCTTTCGTAAATACAACTCGTTCTGGTAATACGATAATTCCATTCCCTTCTGCCTCATAATCATATCCTTGAATGGAGTTTGGCTCTACCTTCACTTTTCCAATTCCTTTTACTTCGAAGCTATCCCCTACTTTTAACTTCTTCCCTTTTACAACAATTTCATTTGCTACATACGTTGCGAGAGCACCTTGTTGTTTTACATCCCATAAACCAAATTGTGCTACTGTTCCTCGTTTTACGTAATCACGCATAACGTTTGGTGTAGAGAAGCCAGTTACGACAACCTTTTTATCCATTTTTAAATTTTCAGCTGCTTGTGCCATTGCCGGAAGTGCCGTTGCATCTGGACAAATGACTGCGTTAATATCAGGATACGTTTTTAAAATATTCTCTCCTACTGACAAAGACTTTTGCGCATTATTTTCACCGTACTGCGTCGTTACAATTTCCCAGTTCGGATATTTCTTTTTAATAATTTCTTTCGCTTTCGTTACCCATTGGTTTTGATCCGTTACTGTCGGGCTAGAATAAAAGAAGGCTACTTTTCCTTTATCTCCAATTTGCTTTGAAGTCATTTCTATTAATAAATTAGCAAGTTGGTCTGGTGTTCCTTGGCTTATATAAAAAGAACGATCTTTCGGATTCACATCAGAATCCCATGTTAACACCGTCATCCCTTTTTTCTTAGCACGTTGCAGTGATTGCGATAACCCATCCACTGACGTAGATGAAACCATAATCGCATCATAGTTTTGATTAATGAAATTGTTTATATATTTAACTTGCCCTGAAACACTCGCTTCAGACGGTCCATCATACTTCACTTGCACGCCTAACTTATCTCCCATCTCTTTTGCCCCTTCACCACCCGATGTGAAGAAACCAACTCCTGTTAATTTCGGAATAAATGCAAATTTCACATCATCAACCTTTTTCTTATCTGCCGTTTGGCTAGAACACGCAATTAAACCGATTAAACAAATACATACAATCAATACAATCCCCAGTTTTCTCTTCATGACATTTCCCCCTTATGCAAATTCTTTCTTTTCTCCGCTAAGAATTGATGTAATTTGAAATGTCTCATAATAACTGAAAGAATAAGGATAATACCTATTACTACATTGGATTGTTCATTTGTTAAACCCGTCATTTGCAAGCCATACTGCATGAGCCCAATGAAAATACTCGCCAGTACAGTACCAATAATGCTTCCTTTTCCGCCTGTAATAAGTGTACCGCCTAAGACGACTGCTGTAATGATTGGTAAAATTGTTTCACTTCCCATATCAGCACGTGCGGAACCGAAGTAGGCAGTTAAGAAAGCGCCTCCTAATCCACCTCCTAACCCTGAAAGTATGTAAGCAATAATGACTACTTTTTTCGTTTTAATCCCAGTGTATTTTGCTGCATTTTCGTTCGCACCTGTTAATTTTACATGGCGCCCGTATATAGTTCGATGAAATAATACAGTACATAAAACTGTTAATACGATCAGTAGCCATAATAAATTCGGTATTCCTATAAAACTACCATTTGCCAGTTGTACAAATACGTCTGGTAAACCGCTTATTCCTTCATACCCAGAAGCACCTGCCCCTCCTGAAATGACGAGGGCAATTCCCCCGTATAAAAACATCGTTCCGAGTGTAACGACGAGTGGTTCTACATCCGTCATTTTTATAATCAGTCCGTTTAAAGCGCCTGCTAAACAACTAATTATTAGGGCGATTATAACAGCAAACAAAATAGGTATTCCGTTCATCCAAAGTACACCGATTAAGATCGAAGTGAGCCCCATTATTGAGCCGATCGATACATCAATTCCTCCTGTTACTATAACAAAAGTCATTGGTATCGCCGCAATTGCGATAAATAAGAAATCATTTGTACTAAAAAGGAGATTACTAATATTTAAGAAATCACTATTTATTAAACTAAAAAGGATGAATTCTACAAGAAGTAATACAATTAGAACCCCTTCCCATCTATATACATACTTCATAGATTCATCCTCCTTTCTGCCTTCCACTTTTTCATAACACTATCTAATATGATGATAAGTAATAATAAAAAACCTGAAATAGCATTATTCCAAAATGCTGGTATTTTTAAAAAGACGAGTGAGCTACTTATTGTTTCTAAAAATAACGCTCCTAATGCAGCTCCAAATAAAGATCCTGTTCCTCCTTTTAAGTGAATTCCTCCTAGTACAGCGGCTGCGATTACTTGTAATTCTAATCCTGTACCTGTTTGATTTGGCACGAAACCGATATTCATAACAAATATGCAACCAGCGATCGCAGCGCTTATGCCTGAAATCATAAACGCATATATCTTCACTTTATTAACAGGTATACCAATAAGCCTCGCGCCATCTTCATTATCACCTACCGCATAAAAGTATCTTCCCAATGGCACTTTTCTTAAAAAGAAGTATAGTAGTAGTAAAATAATAAGAACGAACCATACAGTTATAGGTAAACCAAGAATGATGATAGATGGCAGCTGCTTAAAATTGTTTGGAATATCTTCAATCCACTTCCCGCCTGTGAAAATTAACATTGTACCTCTAATAATTCCTAACATGCCTAATGTCATAATAATGGCTGGTACCCGAAACTTCGCAACTCCAATACCATTTACGAAACCAATAATGGCCCCAAGTATAATAGCTACAAATATCGACAAGAATGCACTATACCCATTCGTTAACATCATTCCGCAAACTGCTGCACTTAACCCCATGCTTGAACCAACTGATACATCTATATTTTTCGTAAATAAGACGAACGATTGACCGATTGCTAGCACGACTAAAATAACGCTTGATTTCATCAGTAAAGATAACGAGTTAAATTGAATAAAACTAGGGTTTATCATTCCTACAATAGCTATATAAATTAGTAGTAACAGTATGATAGACGTTTCATGCATTTTTAACATATGTTTCATTCCGCTACACCTCCGTATGCAAGGCGTGTAACTTCATTCACACTCAGTTGTTCTTTTTCCATATGAGAAACAAATCGCCCATTTCTCATTACATATACACGGTTTACTAATTGGACAATTTCTTCAACATCTGAAGAGATTAATAAAATTGCGAGTCCTTCCCTTTTCATTTTTTTTATCGTCTCATACACTTCAAGCCTTGCTTTCGCATCAATTCCGCGAGTCGGCTCATCAAGAATAATAATTTTAGGATTACATGCAAGATACTTCGCAAGCACGACCTTCTGCTGATTACCTCCTGATAAAGATGCCAGTTCTTTATTCATATTCTGTACAACAATTCGGAACTGTTCTATAAACGAATTAACTAAAGCGCTTTCTTTTTCTTGATTTATAAAAAAGCGATTATTTTGATATAAACTTGCTGCTGCAATATTTTCTTTAACAGAAGCAATTGAGAAAATTCCATTCCTCGCCCTATCCTCTGGCACATAAACTAGTCCTTCGTCTAGCCTTTTATGCAAAGAACACGTATCAATTGATTTTCCACCCAATAAGATAGACCCTGATTTTATAGTTTTCAATCCAAATATCGCTTCTGCTAATTCCGTTCTGCCAGATCCTATAATGCCAGCAACACCTACAACCTCACCCGCATGTACAGTGAATGATATATTTTCGAATGCGTGACCATTTATATCAACCACTTCTAATATTTTTTTCGTCTTTACTGTCTCTTGAACTACTTCTATTTTCTCTTTCTGTTTATATCCTTTTGGCAATAGTCCCTCCATCAGCATGTCATATGTATAGTCACATACATCACCTTGGCTTACAACCATTCCATCACGTAGTATTGCTACTTTGTTGGCAATTTCAAAGATTTCTGGAAAACGATGCGTAATATAAATCATCCCAATTCCTTTTTCTTGTAAACTTTTCATCAACACAAAAAGACTCTTAATTTCGTGTGTTGTTAATGTCGATGTTGGCTCATCTAGAATAAGAATCTCAGCTTCTCTTATTAATCCTCTAACGATTTCTACTAACTGTTGTTGCGCAATCGATAATGTTCCTCCTAGTTTATTAAGGTCAATATCCCATCCTAAGCTGCTAATCAATTGCTGAATCTGTACTTTTAGTTTCTTTTTCTTTTCTTTTAACCCGATACATATATTTTCTTCAATAGTCATATGCGGAAAAATGAGTGGTTCTTGCGGTATTAAATAAATACCTTTTCGGTGTGCTTCTGATGGATTTGAAAACTGTTGCTTCCTTCCTTTTACATACATCTCTCCATCATCATACGAATATAACCCCGTTAATATTTTCATTAATGTTGATTTCCCGGCGCCATTTCCCCCCACTAAAGCGTATATATCTCCGCGCTCTACTTGTAAGTTCACTTCTTTTAATACAAGTTGATTTAAAAACGCCTTACTCATTTTCTTTACTTGTAATAAAGGTACGTTCTCCACATGATGTCACCTGCCTTTATCCAGAACATTTTTTGAGAAAATGATTATTTGTTCTACTTGTTTTGTAGCATTGTATATTCCTTTTTTTATATCTAGAACACTTTTTTCTACATACTATTAATCGTTTCAACTGGAATAAACAAAATATATGGTACATATGTTTAAGCTGTGGTCAATTGTTGAAAGGGATGAAGAGTATGACTCAGCTGAACTTTGAAGAAAATTTATTAACTAAAGTAGCTTGGTACTATTATAAAGACCAATTAACACAACAGGAGATCGCGTCACTTCTTCATATTTCAAGAAATAAAGTCGTCCGGTTATTAGATAAAGCGCGGAGTGAAGGTATCGTTACATTTCACGTAAAAGGGACTGGTTTGCACTGTTTAAGTATTGAGCGTGACCTAATGAAAAAATTCCACTTAAAAGATGCTTTTATTATCCCTACCCCAGTAAACAATTATCACGCTTCTCTCGGAAAAGCTGCTGCACAATATTTAGAAACTCATCTCCAGCAAGGCGATTTACTCGGTATTGGCTGGGGAGAAACAATTAGCAAAATGCTAGAAAACATTCATTTTGAAAGTTCTATCAACCTTTCAATCGTAACGCTCACAGGCGGGGTAAATCACTATCTCCCGAGAAAACAAAACTATTTACACTACATGCAAGGCGAACTTCACATTATCCCTACGCCGTTTCTAGCGTCTACAACCGAAATGGCACAAAGTATTCTATCAGAACCGAGTGTAAAAGATATGCTTCAAGTCGCTTCACTTGCTCATACGGCTGTTGTCGGTATTGGGGGATTATCTCAAGACGCTACGATTGTAAAAGAAGAAAAATTAACACTACGTGAGATGACATATATTCGTAGTCAAAACGGTGCTGGCGATATTTTAGGACAGTTTTATAATACAAATGGCGATTTATTAGAACTCTCGCATCACAATCGTCTAATTGGCACGCCCCTCTCTATTTTGCGCAATATGAAGCATGTCGTCGGTGTTGCTGGAGGTACTGAAAAGATAGATGCAATTTATGGTGCCTTAAAAGGAAAGTTTATTCATTCATTAATTACCGATGAGGAAACTGCCCTCTCCTTATTACGAAAGGATGGTGATTGTTAATGTCCCATTTATTAGCTTTCGATGCTGGTACAGGGAGCATTCGAGCAGTTCTTTTTGATTTACATGGTAATCAAATTGCAGTAAGTCAAAAAGAATGGATTCACAAATCTGACCTTCGTTATCCAGGCTCTATGAACTTTGATGTAGTAGAAAATTGGAAGCTAGTACAAGAATGTACGAAAGAGGTGCTTCAAAAAAGCAACACTCCTGCCTCTTCTATTCTTGCTATTAGCGCTACAAGTATGCGAGAAGGATTTGTTTTATATGATCAAGATGGGCAAGAAATATGGGCGTGTGCAAATGTTGATGGGCGCGCATCCGTCGAAGTTAGTGAATTAAAAGAAATTCGGTCACATCTTGAAAAAGATTTATATACAAAGTCTGGTCAAACTTTTTCATTAGGTGCTTTACCACGCCTACTCTGGATAAAAAAACATGAACCCGACGTCTATAATAATATTTACTCTTTTACAATGTTAAACGATTGGATTTTATATAAACTAAGCGGCGTACTACAAATTGATCCCTCAAACGGATGCACGTCAGGTATTTTTGACTTACAAAATAGAGTGTGGGATAACGATGTCGCTAAGGAGTGCGGTCTATCTTTGCCATTTTCACCAACAGTAAATGAAGCTGGTACAGTAATTGGCAACGTTACAAAAGAGTGTGCAGCATTAACTGGATTACGTGAAGGGATTCCTGTCGTCGCAGGGGGTGGAGATGCTCAAATGGCATCGCTCGGAACAGGAATCGTGAAACCAAATCAAACGTTAATATGCGGGGGTAGCTTTTGGCAACAAGAAGTGAATGTTACTGAGCCAATAACAGATCCACATGCTGCGATTCGAGTAAATTGTCACGTCGTTCCGAACCTATGGCAATATGAAACAATCGCCTTTTTCCCAGGTCTCGTTATGCGCTGGTTTCGAGACGCTTTTTGCCAAGAAGAAAAGAAACTTGCTGATAAACTTGGTGTAGATGCTTATGAATTACTAGAAGAACAAGCGAAAGACGTACCTGTCGGTTCACATGGCATTATCCCTACTTTTTCAAACGTTATGAACTACATTTCTTGGCGTCATGCCGCACCTTCATTCTTAAATTTAAGTTTAGACGCTGACAAATGCGGAAAAAAAGAACTGTTTCGTGCTATTGAAGAAAATGCAGCCTTCATTACACTTGGAAACTTAAAATTAATAAAAAATCTAACTGGCACATTCCCTTCTGAAGTCATTTTTGCTGGCGGTGCCGCTAAAGGAAAACTATGGCCACAAATTCTATCAGACGTACTCGGTATTCCTGTAAAAGTACCTGTTGTGAAAGAAGCAGCTGCTTTAGGAACTGCGATTGCTGCTGGAGTTGGTGCTGGCATATATTCATCTATGGAAGAAACTGCCGAAGAGTTTGTACAGTGGGAGCAAACATTCGAACCAGTTACTGAAAATCACGAACTATATAAAGAGTTCTATGAAACATGGAAAACTGTATATGACAGTCAGCTCGCTTTAGCTGATAAAGGGCTCACCTCACATATGTGGATTGCGCCTGGTGCACTGTAACACATTACATAAAGGAGTGAACTGTATGTTAAAAGCGAATGAAAATGACTTCTCCTATCGCTTCGGTGATAACGGGCCGAAATATTTAATACAAGGTCCAAATATTGATCTTGGCCTTGTTGTCATTCAACCGGGCCAGGAGTTTCAAAACCATTATCATACGACGTGCGAAGAGGTCTTTTATGCATTAGAAGGTGAAATAGATTTCTATGTGAATAATGAAAGAGTTCCAATTAAACAAGGTGATGTCCTGCAAGTTCGTCCTCATGAATCTCACTATCTTATTAACCATTCTGACAAACCTTTTAAAGCTGTTTTTATTAAGTCACCACATTTACCAAATAAAGATACTGTACAAACGGAAAATCCAACATTAACGAAGGAGTGATTTGGAATGACTTGGGGATTTAAAAATCGATTAAATACAATTTTACCTGATGGTAGAGCGGTTATGTTAGCAATAGATCACGGTTATTTCTTAGGACCAATTCACGGACTAGAACAACCACTTGAAACAGTTAAAAACTTACTTCCGTATACAGACTCCCTCTTTTTAACACGCGGTGTACTTAGTTCCTGCATTCCTGAAAACTGCAGCACACCGATGGTTATGCGTGTATCTGGTGGCGCTACTGTCGTCGGTAAAGATTTAGCGAATGAAACAATTGTTACACCTGTAAAAGAAGCAGTGAAGCAAAACGCAATTGGCGTTGGCGTTTCTGTTTTTGTCGGATCAGACTATGAAACACAAACTGTTACAAATCTCGCAAATGTAGTTTCTGAAGCTCATGATTACGGCCTACCAGTACTCGGCATTACCGCAGTCGCAAAGGAATTACAAAAACGTGAAGCTCGCTTTCTAGCACTTGCTTCCCGCGTATGTGTTGAAATGGGTGCTGATATTATTAAAACGTATTACTGCGAAGGATTCGAAAAAATAACGAGCACATGCCCTGCCCCAGTCGTCATCGCAGGTGGCCCAAAACTAGATTCAATTGAAGACGCATTAAACATTACGTACAATGCGCTGCAAGAAGGCGCAATTGGAGTAGACATGGGCCGAAACATATGGCAATCCGAGCACCCAGCTGCGATGATTCAAGCGATACATGGCATTGTGAAGAATGGATTGAATGTGAAAGAGGCGCTTGAACTTTATGATGATGTGAAGAATTAATGTGAAAAGACAGACTATTTATTAGTCTGTCTTTTTTACTTTACAGTGAAACTTTCTTAATCCGTCTTCTAATATGATACATACTTAAATTCTATACACCTTCAAATGATTACTCTTGATGATTACTATTAAGCTTTGAAACTTTCTTACCTTCTCTATAATCAAGACAAGACACTTCAATTAATAAGCCATTAAATACTGTAAAATAAAAACCATAACTACTACCTCGCATCGAATAAGGTTCCTTATCTATTTCAATGCCGCCTGCTACTAAACGATTATACGCTTGATCAACTTCATTTGAAGTATCCACTAAAAAACCAATATGAAAAGCTTCAGGATACATAACTTCCTTATTTCCCTTAAATGCTTTTGGATCGCTCAGCACAAGTATAAATCCACTTTCATCACTCATCACTACTAGTGCCTTTCCCTTTTGCTCCAAAAATTGAAAATCAAAAAATGTTTCAAAGAAATGTCTCGCTTCTGATAAATCATCAACACATAAATTCAAATGATTTAACTTCATTCACTCATCTCCTTTTAAGCAGAGGGTATGTAGACTCATTTTCATAACACTTAAATATGCAAGGTAAGATATTCAAGCGTTCCGTCTAAGACTATGCTTTATAAGTCTAATACTTTTCTCCATAGCCTAGAACGTTTTTTATGACTGCAATTATATAAACCGTTCGACGTGAAATATTAATGTACCTATATAAAATAGTCTCATTATTTATTTTCCAGATTGTGTAGAACCCACTCAACCAGGAAAATTGCTGAAGGGATGCGCTCTGTTGTATCACCTAAAAATAGCTTATTAAGTAACTCATCTAAATGAATTGGCTTATTCGGCAACGTTTGAATATACCTTAAAGCAGATCCCGCTGGCGGTACTGGCTTATTATTAATAGCCCATATCCCTTCTAACAATGTCCAAGTTGACGTATGAACTAAGTATGAAGCTTTTAACTCATCATTTGCTTTTAAAGCAGATTGAATTTTAATAAGCGAACTATGCAACCAATGAGAAATGCCCTTCATTTTGTCACTTGAAACACGATAGTTTTCAAATTCATATGTAGCTATTTCCTTTAACTTTTTTAACTCACCGCTTTTATCAAACAAAATTTTCCCTTCTAGAAATGAGTATAGTTCCATCGGATTGTTTTTAAAGTTTACTTGAATTTGATTAAAATCTGCACCCTTATATTCAACTAAAATATCTTCTCTCATTTCAGAATGAAATTTCTTCTTTTGTCCGTCTTCTAAAAGAATATAGAAGTCTAAATCAGATTCAGGATATGCATCGCCTCTTGCAACAGATCCAATTAGCATGAATCCATTTACCTTTTCCATAGATAAGACTTCCGCTACTATTGTTTGCACTAATTTTTTATGTTGTTCATATGTAATGAATGCAAGTTTTTCTATCATTCCCATCCCCCCAGTAATAAAAAAGAGGATACATGATTGCTTCTACAACATGTATCCTCTGCTTGTATATTACGACTGCTGATAAGCCGCTTTTGATGATTTCACATAATAAACTGCGTGATCCACATTAATGATATGATCTGGTTTTGGTTTACCACGGCCCGCTCTATGTCCAGCTAAGTGTTCTTCACTTGTTTCCCAGTTTTTCCATGCTTCTTCAGATTCCCAGCGAATCATAACGACTACTTCTTCGTCGCCGCGTCTTACTTTTTTCACAAGAACACTTAAGTCAATAAAGCCTTCAAATTTTTCAATAATACCTTCTCCAGTAAAACGTTCTACAACTATATTTGATGTACCTTCTTTTACTGTAAATGTTTTCGTTTCGATAAACATATATCCCACTCCTTCATTGTAATACGAATACTACTATTATAGTTGATTATGATAATTATTTTCAATTATAAAGTTTAAATTTTTCGAATTATGCTGTTTTCTCTTCTATCGCCTCATCTAAAAATTTGAAATATGGGAGTAAGATTCCGATTAAAGAAGTGACACATATAATTGAACCGATAATAAAGTATAGTGCTCTTACTCCCCACATTTCACTCAATATGCCCCCTACTAACACACCTAACGGCATAGCGGATCGTATGAAAAATAATCGCACCGAAAATATTTGTCCTATCATATTGTTCGGAACTGATTGTTGGCATATCGTTGTGTTATAAACATTGAAAAATGCAATACAAACACCTGCAACTATTTCAATTATTACCGCCATTACAATACTGTGGTTAAAACCTAGCGAAATGTATGTGAGTCCCCCGATAAACAATCCTCCAAGCATAAGTATACGCCTGCTTTTATATGTTACTTTTCCGACTAGTATAGATCCAACTACATAGCCAAGTGGGAATCCGGCCATAAAATAACCAAATTCCGCATATCCCGCTGACAGCTCGTCTTTTATATAAGGAAGATTTGTAACCATCGTTACCCCAACTCCAAATTGCACGAAAGTAAGAAATATACCGAGCCAAACGATGATTGGTTTTGTAAAAAAATATGTAAAACCGTGAAGAAACTGTCCAAGCCACGTTTTCCGAATAGGTTGCGACGTTCTATTTTCTTTTATATAAAGTAAGAAAGCACCACTAACAAATAAACAAATGCATACGAAAGATAATGTAAGTTCTGTTCCAATGAAATGAATGACTACTCCGCCTAATACTGGCGCAAGAAACATCATAAGGCGAGTCATTCCATCAATGTACGCATTTGCATCTTGAAGTTGTTCTTTCCCTACAATGCTCGGTGTAATTGCTTGACTTGCAGGTGTATAAAGAGGTGTAATAAGTCCCACTACAATTTGAACAACATAAATGTGCCAAACTTCTATACTACCCGAAACTAGCATCACCAAAGGTAATAAAAATACGGACGCCCGTATCCATTGTGAAAAAATCATAATCCACTTCCGGCTCCATTTATCAATAAATGGGCCACTTATTAATTGCAGTATGAGTGATGGGATGAAATATAATAGCCACATACTACTTAAAGCCATTTCCGATCCTGTTAACTCATATACTAGAATTGAATTACATAACGTTCCGAAAGCCCCTCCTAATTCAGAGATTGCACTACCAATCCACATAAAAAAAAACGAACGATTTTTCAATACATTTTTCAATTTCATACACCAACTTTTCTTTTATATTCCTCCCTTTATGTACATTCTCGTTGTTAATTATCTATTCAAAAACATATCTAATTCTTTCGCTAAAGACTGTACTGCTTTCTTTCTTAATACATATTTTCCATCGTGTATATCCACTAACTTCGCTGCACGTAACAATTTCAAATGGTGGTGTACAGTCGATTTACCAAGTTGCAATCTTTCTGTAATTTCCTGCAATGTTCGTTCTTTTTCGAACAACATTTTTACAATGCGTAACCTCGCTTCATCTCCAAGAGCTTTATGTTTTTGAACTAAAAAATAATTCGGTTCATATGGATCTTCAGGATGGATACTTTCGTTTGCAACTGGATAATGAAATACTTTCGTATCATCAATATCTGCTTCAATATTCCACGGTCTGTACGTCATTTGCGGAATAAGAAGTACGTGATGAACACTTGGCTCTGGCATATAGTTCACTCCGCCAGTCGCCCACTCGACAAACTCTTCCGGCTTCATCTTTTTATTCATTTCATTTTTTGCTTCATAATCTCGTTTTAATATAGAAAGTATTTCTTCTTCCTCACTCTTAATTACACTCTCATACCACCCTGTCATTACAGCGATTAAATGAGATTTCAGCACTTGTACATCTACATCACATATAAAGCGAATGTACGTAGAGAAAAACTGATGATCATGTGTTAATTCCTTTAATTCATGTATTGCACATACAACTCCCGTCGCAGCTAAACGTCTTTTCTCTTCATACTTCTCTCCTAAAAACGGTAAACATATAAATTTCAAATCTTCTTCTGAAAATGAATCAATTTTAAAATTAAACTGCGATAAATCTTGAAAATCCTCTTCATACAATAACTGGAGTAATGCTTTCCACGTATTATGTTCTTCTACAAACTGTAAGTGTTCTCTCATTTCTTCTGTTAATGCTTCCTTAATTTCTTCCCATTCATTTTGACTCTTTTCAAGAGTATCAATTAACCTTTTATGAGTAATCGCAGCAATGCCAAGTGCACATTCGAAAAGTATCGAATATTTCACCTGAACGTTGTATGTTTCCCTTTTTCTGCTCGTTATGTGATAGACCTCCATTTTTATCCCCTCCTTGTTTGCTATATATTAAATTCTATTTTTATCGAATTTAACCTTCTATATTTTTAGAATTATTTTGCGACTTCAAAAAAACTCTAATCAATGAGCAAATAGAGAAAGGTTTATACTCTTTTTCATTCTGACTTAATTAAAGCCTTGATTATTAAGTATCATATTAAAAAGAATTTTTTTAATGGCTCTGTTATAAGTTGTCTTTCACCCTCTTGTGCAACTATAGAAAAGGTTTATTGAAGAGAAAAGAGAATTGGTTTTATGAAGAAAAATGAACAGGAGGCTATACGAATGGGAAGAAAAGAAATGTTGCAAAATGGAGTCCAACAAGTTTTTTACGAAGAAGAATGGTACCCACCAATATCAGAAGCGTTAAAGAATCTTACGGTTGAACAAGCATGTTGGCAACCAGAAGGTGCTGCCAGTAATACGATTTGGGAAAATGTGAACCATTTATTAATCTTTAAAGAACGCCTACTTTCCCGCTTACATGAAGACGACAGATTTGTTGCTCCACAAAATAATGATGAGACATTTATCCAAGGTGGACCTAATGATGATGCCGCTTGGCAGCAAACCGTAAAGCGAACGCTTCAAGTACATGATGCCTTACAATCTTCATTAACCGCCCTTCAAGAAGCAGAACTAGATCAACTAAGTCCTTCTCTACCAGTTTGGCAACAATATATGAATATCCTTTTGCATGATGCTTATCATACAGGACAAATTATACAGCTTCGGAAACTTCAAGGTTCATGGCCAACTCACCGTTCTTATTTATAAAGTGAAATTTTAATCAGCTCTTACCAATCGGGATTTTGCGGGCAGCCCACCCCCACCTCACTTCTTTGCTTTCCTTGAATTTTGAGGTAAAAATCTTACTGCCCGTTAATCCGGAATAAACGATGTTTAAAATCGCATACGTTTAATATCCAACAAAACAATTGAAAACAGCTAATTGTTCGATAATTACTACGATTGCTCAAAATAAAGCAAATTAAAATACATTGATTCCTAACATAACTTACATGCTTCATAACTTCTAATCATAATCCAAATTTGGAAGAATAGATGCTTTTTTATATACAAATAATAACTCTCAAGGAGTTGTTGACATGTATTTCATATTGAATATGTTAGGGATTTTCGTTGTCATATTAATCATTTTCTTATGTTCGCCTAATAAAAAACATATAAAATGGAGACCAATTGTAATTCTCATCCTATTGGAGCTTTTTATTACGTGGTTTATGTTAGGCACAAAGCTCGGCAGTATTATCATTAATAAAATTGCGTCATTTTTCAGTTGGCTACTAGCATGTGCGAATGAAGGTATTCGATTTGCATTTCCTTCAGCTATGGAAAGTCAGCACATTGATTTCTTCTTTAGTGCGTTACTTCCTATCATTTTTGTTATTACTTTTTTCGATATTCTTTCTTATTTCGGAATCTTAACTTGGATTATTGATAAAGTAGGTGCAGTTATTTCAAAGATTTCTCGTTTACCAAAGTTAGAAAGTTTCTTTTCGATTCAAATGATGTTTTTAGGAAACACCGAAGCACTTGCGGTTGTTCGGGATCAATTATCTGTTTTAAAAGAAAATCGATTATTAACTTTTGGAATTATGAGTATGAGTAGCGTTAGCGGATCCATTCTTGGTGCTTATTTATCAATGGTTCCAGCAACATATATTTTCAGCGCAATCCCATTAAACTGTATTAACGCATTAATTTTAGCCAATGTATTAAATCCTGTGGAAGTTTCGAAAGAAGAAGACGTTGTTTACACACCTTCAAAACATGAAAAAAAGGATTTCTTTTCTACTATTTCAAACAGTATGTTAGTTGGGATGAATATGGTTATCGTTATTTTAGCTATGGTAATTGGTTATGTAGCTTTAACAGCATGTTTAAATGGGATTTTAGGATTTTTTGTAACGGGGTTAACAATTCAAAAAATCTTCTCCATTATCTTTAGTCCTTTTGCATTTTTACTCGGTTTATCAGGCAGTGATGCTATGTATGTAGCTGAATTAATGGGGATCAAAATAACGACGAATGAATTTGTTGCAATGATGGATTTAAAATCAAACTTAAAGTCGCTACAACCGCATACGGTTGCGGTTGCAACGACATTTCTAGCTTCTTTTGCTAACTTTAGTACAGTAGGTATGATTTACGGAACTTACAATTCATTATTTGGCGGAGAAAAATCATCAGTCATCGGTAAAAATGTTTGGAAGCTTCTTGTTAGCGGGATGGCTGTTTCTTTATTAAGTGCTATGCTCGTTGGGCTATTTGTATGGTAATTAATTTTTATAATAAAAGACACCCAAGCCAATTGAGTGTCTTTTATTATTATTTTCGAATTTGCCCATTTCCACGAATCACATATTTTGTAGAAGTTAATGCTGGAAGCCCCATTGGTCCTCTTACGTGTAACTTTTGTGTACTGATACCAATTTCCGCTCCGAATCCAAATTCGGATCCATCTGTAAAACGAGTCGATGCATTATGATAAAGTGCCGCGGCATCTACAGAAGTAAAAAACTTGCTGACGTTTTCCTCGTTTTCAGTAATAATTGCTTCAGAATGCATAGATCCATACGTATTTATATGATGAATCGCTTCTTCAACAGTGGAAACCACTTTCACTGCTAGTGTGAGAGATAAAAACTCAGTTTCCCAGTCTTCTTCTGTCGCAAGTAAGATAGAAGAATCAATCGCCACTGCTTTATTATCACCACGTAGCTCCACTCCTCTTTCCTTCAAGGAAGAAAACAACTCGCTACCATATTGCTCTGCCCAATTCTCATGAAGTACAATCGTCTCAATTGCATTACATACAGATGGACGCTGTGTTTTTGCATTTATAATAATATTAAACGCCATTTGTTTATCTGCTGTTTCATCAATGAATATATGACAATTTCCCGCACCTGTTTCAAGTACTGGAACAGACGCTTCTCTCACAACAGTATCGATTAATTGTTTGCCACCTCTTGGAATAAGAACGTCTAGATAATCCTTCATTGTAAACAACTGCTTCGCGCTATTTCGCGTTGTATCTTCTATAAGCTGTACGCTTTCTTGAGGTAAGCTTGTTAGTTTGAGCGCTCTGTGAATAACGGCAACGATGGCCTTATTAGAATGAATAGCAGAAGAACTACCACGTAATATGACTGCGTTTCCTGTCTTCAAACAAATTGTAGCTGCATCCACTGTTACATTCGGTCTTGCCTCATAAATCATGCCTATAACACCAAGTGGTACGCGCATCTCCTGAATAGATAGTCCATTTGGCCTTTCCCATGCACTTACACATTCTCCTACAGGATCACGTAATTCAATTAGCTGCTTAATCCCCTCTGTCATATCAATAATACGATTTTCAGTTAGCAGAAGACGATCAAGGAGTGAATCAGAAAATCCTTTTGCCTTACCTTCTTCAATATCCCTCTTGTTTTCTTCTAAAATATAAGCTGTTTCTAATATTAACTGATCAGCTATTGCGGAAAGTGCTTCGTTTTTTTGCTCTGTAGATTTAAGCACAAGCTCTCTAGCAACCTCTTTTGCTTTTATCCCCTTTGCCAACACTTCATTCATTTTTATTTCCTCCTTTTTAAAGTGAAACCCAATGATCCCTATGGATGACTTCATAACTATGTCTCTCGCCTCTTACTTGAATATCTTGGCTTTGCATACCTTTTACATCTCTTAGTTCCTCTGCACTATATGTGCATTGTCCTTTTCCTATTACGCGCCCTTGTTGCGTTACAACCTCTACAACTTCACCCACTTGGAAAAATCCTGATACATTCGTAACACCAGCTGGAAGTAAACTCTTACCATGCTGAATGATGGCAGTAGCTGCCCCAGCATCTACTTCAATTTGTCCGCTAACAAGCGAATGTAAGGCAATCCATTGCTTGTTCATCTTCATTTCTTTTTGAGGAGCATTACCAACATACGTTCCATCACCCTTACCCTTCAAAACATCTACAAACTTTTCCTGTCCACGTCCTGTTCCGATAAATACACTCACACCAAGAGAGAGCGCTGTCTTTGCAGCATCGATTTTTGATTTCATACCGCCAGTCCCAAGTTTTGAGCCAGCATCTCCTGCAAGAGAAGAAATTTCTTCCGTAACTTCAGGAAGAAAATAATATTTTTTTGCATCCGCATTTTTCTGAGGATTTTTGTCATATAACCCGTTCACATCCGTAAAGATCATAAGCATATCCGCCGAAACAAGCCCGCTTACTAAAGCTGACAGCATATCATTATCACCAAACGTCAGCTCCTCTAAGGAGATGGAATCATTTTCATTAATAATTGGAAGAGCGGAGCGGTTTAATAATTCTCCTAACGTAGCGTAAGCATTACTATATTGTTCTTTTCTAGAAAAATCACTTCTCGTCAGCAAAAGTTGCGCAGTAACGATGCCATATTTACGGAATTCCTCGGTGTACGCCTGCATTAACAAACTTTGTCCGACAGCTGCTGCAGCCTGTTTCCCTTTAATCGTTACAGGTCTGCTAGGATATCCTAGCGCTGAAAAACCTGCAGCGACGGCTCCAGATGTAATTAACACAACCTCGTGCCCATCTTCTTTCAACCGAGCCAATGCGGCAACGTGATCTGAAAGCTGTTCTGTAGAGATGCCTCCGTGACTATCTGCCAAGGAACTACTCCCAATCTTTACAACAACTCGTTGTTTTTTCACTTTTTTATCCCCCAAGTCTAAAATCAAAGTTTTTTATAAATTACACTTCATTCACTTTGTAACTATATCTATTCTCATCAATGCTGCAATGAAGTATTTAAGAGCAAAATAAAAATGACCGCTTCGCCCTTAATAAAATAAAAAGGACGAAACGGTCATTGTTCCGCGGTACCACCTTAATTGATATACATAGATATCCACTTGGTGCCTATAACGCAGGCGAACGCCTAAACTTTCATTTAAGACTCAGGGATAGGTTCGATATATTCTATACGAGGAATCTTTCAGCCGGTGAATTCCACTCTCTTTCGCAAGAAGACATATGTACTAGTTCCCTTCAACGATTTTCAATCTAATTTTTTTATATTATGCGATATAGTTCGATTCGGTGTCAAGAGGTATTTTTAAAAATAAATAGAGCCGCAAGTTATTTGTATGAAATTATCTCCCTACTGAATGAAAATACAAAATGATATAAGTTTAACTCATATTCATAAACATAAAACCTTACATTATAGTGTATATATTTACATAATGTCGAATATAATTAATTTTTATCTTTTAGTGTTGCAAAAAGGAATATATTCTCTTAGAATGTTTCTTTATATTGCACAGGGATGTTATTCTTATTCTAAGAAAATAATATCAAACCGATATAATTGATTATAAAAGGAGCAAAATTGAGTTATTATGGATAAACAAATTGGATTCATCGGTTGCGGAAATATGGGAATGGCTATGATTGGCGGAATGATAAACAAAAATATAGTGTCTTCAAATCAAATTATTTGTTCAGATTTAAACACTGCTAATTTAAAAAATGCTAGTGAAAAATATGGGCTAACTACAACTACCGACAACAATGAAGTAGCTAAAAATGCTGATATTTTAATTTTATCAATCAAACCAGACCTATACGCGTCAATAATTAATGAAATAAAAGAAGTAATCAAAAACGATGCTATCATCGTTACGATCGCTGCTGGGAAAAGTATTGAAAGTACTGAAAATGCCTTTAATAAAAAAGTAAAGGTTGTAAGGGTAATGCCTAATACTCCTGCTCTTGTTGGAGAAGGAATGTCTGCATTATGCCCGAATGAAATGGTGACAGAAAAAGATTTAGAAGATGTACTAAACATTTTCAATAGTTTTGGTCAAACAGAGATCGTAAGTGAAAAATTAATGGATGTTGTCACATCCGTAAGTGGTTCTTCACCAGCTTATGTATATATGATTATAGAAGCGATGGCAGATGCTGCTGTACTAGATGGTATGCCAAGAAATCAAGCATATAAATTCGCTGCTCAAGCTGTGTTAGGCTCTGCAAAAATGGTACTAGAAACAGGAATACATCCGGGTGAATTGAAAGATATGGTTTGTTCTCCTGGCGGAACGACAATAGAAGCTGTAGCAACATTAGAGGAAAAAGGACTGAGAACAGCGATTATTTCAGCAATGCAGCGTTGTACGCAAAAGTCTGTTGAACTATCTGGTCAAACTAAAAAGTAAAACTGTAAAAGAGATCGCGTTAGCTATGAATTCATATGAATTTAATTAGAAATTCACTACATGATAAACGGCCAAACTCATATATACTTGAGTTTGGCCGTTTCAGTTTTAATTATATTAAAATAATTTCATTCGAATCTTCTTTACAGGTTCTGTTTTATCCCTTACCTATTCCCTACTATGATTGTGTAATTTTATTAGAAACTAATAATTTTTCAATGCATTTCGGTAACATATCTAATAGCGTTTCGAATGCGTAGTTTACATCTAGACGTTCTGTCCATTGATGTGCATCTTTTCCTACCGGCCCCATATTTAATACTGGAACATCAAACTCCTCTAATTCCTGAAGCGGAATTGAATAACCTTTATCCCATAATGGCATATTGTCTACAAGCGAACTCATTGAATCCAGTGGATACTGCAAGCCTACATAACTTAAATCTGAAATCCCCCCAAAATAATTTTGGTTTTCAAATGTAATTTTATGATTGTAGTGTGCATACTTTTCCATTTCTACAACTACCTCTTTTATTAAAGGATTGTTGCGTGAACTCACAGCTGGATAGTACGGCGGAGCGAAGAAAAGTACAATCATCGGTGCCTTTTCTTTACATAAAATCGCTAATTTATCTACTAAATCAATGGTTACCGCACGATCATCTTTATCTCCTCTATTTTTTATAATATTAGATTGAATATGATTTATTTTTTCTCGTCCATGTTGCTCAATTGCATATGTGATAAGCTCTTCATAAGTTAATACATTTACTTTGAGATTAGGTGGTATAAATGAATTATATTTAGAAAAACGATATGCATGTTTTTCATATGACTCTTCTATTTTCTCTGCTACTTTCGTTACTTTTTGACGTAACAATGCAACTACATCTGTCATTGATTTTTCTAATAAAAACAAATTAAATAATGTAACTGCACGATGCGGAATTTGTACAGAATAATCCTCTTTTAAGTCCCTTTGAAGTAAGTTAGTTGGCGGAGGACTCGCTTCCCCTTCTACAATATCACAAAGGTCTGTGTTTAACTCTAATTCTGCTGTTATTAATGAAGCCATATAACTCCCATTTAACCCTGCAAAAGGTTCACCTACATGTGTCTCTTTTCCGTAGCAAAGAAAACCAGGTAACACTTTACCAATAGAGCCAGTGTAAATATACTTATTTTGGTCACCAGGATGTCTTGAAAACATAGGCTCTGAGTTTAAGACCGTTTTATAATCTAAGTTATGCTCTCTTGCTAAATCTAACAGTCTCGGAACAGCGGCCCTCATCCCTACAGAATTTACTTCTTCATCTGGTACAGCCAATAAAAGAACATTCCCATCAAATCTTTCTTCGCAAGCTTGCTCAATCATTGCCATTTGTAATGCGAGGCCGCATTTCATATCCATTGTTCCTCTACCAAACAGCCATTCTCCATGTTCTATATCTTCACGTACATGGTCTGGAAGTTCATCTTTATGAGAATAAAACATAGATGTTAATTTTTTAGGATTAAATGCATCTTCTTTCCACATTCCGTAATCTTGTACATCTACAACATCAAAGTGACTTACTAGAATTACAGTATTTTTTGTACTATCGCTTTTCTTTACTAGTGCTGTAACAAAATATCGTCCGTCCCCTGTCGGATTTTTTTGCAAATGGTGCGGTTTTTGTTTGAAATACTGTAAGTCAGATAATTGTTCCACAACAAAGTCTGGCAATATTACTTCAGCCTCTGAACCGGTAATACTAGGAATTTCAACAAGACTGCTTAATAATTGAACCAATTGTTCTTTTGATTGCCACTTTGACATATAAATCCCCCTATTTTCCGCATTATGAAAACTAATTCCATTATATGAATAAAAAATGACGACAGCTATCAAAATTATAGTTCTGATGTACTGCCGATTTTTATTGATATTTCATGAGCCGCTTGTTTTACCTTGCTAATAAGAAAAGATAGTCGATCATCATTAATACGATGACTAATTAACCCAACACTTAATGCTCCTACTACTTTATGATTAAATCCGATAATAGGTGCAGCTACTGAAGCTGTCCCTTCTGTTTTTTCACCATAACTGACAGCATATCCTTCATTTTTTATTTGCTTTATTTGATTAAGAAGAATTTGCTTTTGTTCTGGTAATGAAGGAAGTAAATACTCTACAATATGTTCCATTTCATTCGTTTTCATATTGGCAAGCATCGTTTTATTTGCAGCACCAATTGAAAGTGGAATTTGTTCTCCTAGATTATCGATAACTCGAATTTTTAAAGGACTATCAATTCTTTCAATGATAATAGAATGTGTTCCGTTTGGAATATTCAAATAGACACTTTCTTCCACTTCAGAAGCCAAACGTTTCATCACTTCTCTTGCAACAGATCTATAGTCTACCTTCTCCAATTGACGCAACCCTATTTCCATCCACATTGGTCCAATTTTGTACTGTTTTGTCTCTGTAATTTGTGTAACTAACCCATGCTCCATTAGAGAGTTAAGTAATCTATGTACTGTACTAACCGGGAGATGTGTTCCATCAGCTATATCAGAAATAGCCCAATACTCTTTTTCATTTGTAGAATTCAATAATTTAATAATACTTATCGCTCGATCAATGGACTGTACCATAACTCGCCTCAACTTTACTCGTAATATGTTAGTACGCTTAATTAACTATCAATTTAGCAAACATTCGAAATGAAATCAATCTATTTATTTAATTTTCTAACAATAAAAACATATCACTAACAACGAATTGAAAACGCAAACAAAAAAATATTGACTTTTCTTTTTAATTATCTGAAAATTATAACAAGATTTCACATCACGGAATACATTCCATAATACGGAAAAACATCAAACATTATTCTATCAACTACGAAAGTGAGGAAAACAATGGCGCAAGTAAGCAATACAAACAATGAATTAAAACGTACGATGAAAAGTAGACACTTATTCATGATTGCACTCGGTGGTGTGATTGGAACCGGGTTATTTAACGGATCTGGCTTTATTATAAGTCAGGCTGGACCTGGTGGATCCGTACTTGCCTTTATTGCTGGTGGATTATTAATGTATTTCGTTATGCTATGTCTTGGTGAACTTGCTGTAGCCATGCCGGTTTCAGGTTCTTTTCAGGAATATGCTACTAAATTCATCAATCCTGCAACTGGCTTTACAATCGGATGGTTGTATTGGTTAAGCTGGGCGAATACGACCGGTCTTGAATTTACAACTGCCGGTATTACAATGCAGCGCTGGTTTCCTGATATTCCTGTTTGGGTTTGGTGTTTAATATTTGGCGTTACCATCTTCACTATTAACGCATTATCTGCTCGTAGTTATGCAGAAACAGAATTTTGGTTTTCAAGTATAAAAGTATCTGCCATTATAGCTTTTATAATTCTTGGTGGCGCCGCTATGTTCGGTTTTATTGATTTAAAAGGCGATGAACCAGCTCCACTTCTTTCAAATTTCGTAAATCATGGTGGTTTATTTCCGAATGGGCTTGCAGCTATTCTATTAACAATGGTTACAGTCAATTATTCCTTCCAAGGTACAGAGCTTGTCGGAATCGCAGCAGGTGAAAGTGAAGATCCAGCAAAAACTTTACCTCGTTCTATTAGAAATATTATATGGCGCACAATGTTTTTCTTCGTCTTAGCAATCTTTGTTCTTGTTGCTTTAATTCCTTGGGAAGAAGCTGGATTAACAAAGAGTCCATTCGTTGCTGTTTTTGATAATATCGGTATTCCATATGCAGCTGATATTATGAACTTTGTTATTCTTACTGCTGTTCTTTCTGTCGCAAACTCAGGACTATACGCTGCTACTCGAATGCTTTGGTCTTTATCAAAAAACGAAATGGCTCCAGCATTTTTAAAGAAATTATCATCACGTGGGATTCCTCTCAACGCTTTAATCATGACAATAGCTATTTCTGCTTTTTCTCTTTTGACAAGTGTAGTAGCTGCTGAAACTGTTTACTTGTGGCTCATTTCAATTTCCGGAGTCATTACCATTATTGTTTGGATGTCAATTTGTGTTTCTCAATTCTTTTTCCGCAAACATTATTTAGCAGACGGCGGAAAATTAGAAGACTTAAAATTTAAAACGCCACTTTATCCACTCGTACCAATTCTTGGTTTTGGATTGTATGGCATTATATTAATCAGTCTTATTTTTATCCCAGAACAACGACTTGGAATCTATTGCACTGTCCCATTTATCATCTTTTGCTACACTTACTATCACTTTAAAGTTAAGAAAAGAAATTCTACTAACACTCATAGTGAAACTAAAATTAGCGAGACTTCGTAATATTTGACTATACATAAAAGACCACACATGGCGTTTCACTTCATGTGTGGTCTTTTTTCATTATTTTAATATGATTTCATCTGAATTTAATGAATATATCCCCTTTCCTACAAAAGTAGTAGAGTGTTCATTTAAACACTTACTACCTCAGTGGGATTTATCACATTCCAATTTCAATATAATAGTAAATAGGTATATCGGATATAGATGTACATTACTAGGCTTATACATATTTCAACTTTAGAATTATATTCACTATTCAATTGGTAGTTACCAATAAAGAAAGGAATGATCATAATAATACAGAACATATACGAAACTCATTTACATGTAAGAAATTTAGAGAAGGCAATAAATTTCTATCAAAACAAGCTAGGATTAACGTTAGCAAGAAAACTCTCCAAAAGAAGAGTGGCTTTCTTTTGGGTCGGAGAAAATAAACAACAAATGCTTGGACTATGGGAAGTACATAACATTGAAGACTTTGAGCCGAGACATTTTGCTTTTGGTGTAAATTTAGAGTTTTTAATGACTTCTAAAGCGTGGTTAGAGGAACGTGGAATAGCAGTGATAGGAAGTCAAGGAAAAGGAAATCAAGAGCCAATTGTCCAAAGGTAGATGCCTGCTGCAAGTGTATACTTTCTAGATTGTGATGGAAACAAATTAGAATTCATTTCTATGTTACATGAGAATCCAGATGAATTAGAATATGCGTCCTATTTAAGTGTATGGAATGCGGAACACCAAGAAAAATGAATGGAATTTTCGTTCAAGTCTTTTCTTATTTTTGGATATAATGTTGTACGATCCCCCCTTTTACTATGAATTTGTTAACATAATGCATTTACTGTCATCTTATATTTGTACTTACGTACGAGCAATTCCTAATCTGCTTCCATTACAATTTGAATTATGTAAATTTTCCTCTTATCTGGCATCTACTCTTTAAACACAAACTCCCCTTAAATCGAAAATGATTAAGGGGAGTTTTATATACGATGCAATTATAGTTCAGATTTCACTCGAACAGAAACATTATTTTTAATTATATTTTTGACATCTTTAAAGCTAACAAAATTGTTACTTTTCTCATCCCAAAGACGGAAACGTAGTGATTGTAAGCTTGTAGCAAGCGTAATCGTTGGTACATTTTTTAACGGAAGCGTATTATTGTGTGCCTCTTCTAGTTTATAGTTAGGTACCCTTGGGCTTAAATGGTGAACATGATGGAATCCAATATTACCAGTTAAGAATTGCAAAATTTTAGGAAGCTTATAAAAAGAACTTCCTTCCACTGCCGCTTTCACATATTCCCAATCTTTATCCTCTTCAAAATAAGAATCCTCAAATGTGTGCTGTACGTAAAACAGCCAAATCCCTACTGAACCTGCTATTAAGAATATAGTACCATGTACTAACAGAAACGATTGCCACCCAATTGCCCAGCAAAGTATAGCTACTACAGCAACAATTATAATATTCGTCAAATAAGTATTCATACGTTCTTTCTGCCTTGCACCTTTTCGGTTAAATCTATTTTTAAGCAAGAAAACATAAATCGGACCTAATCCAAACATAACGAATGGATTGCGATATAAGCGATATGCTAAACGAAGTCTAAATGGTGCAGCTACATATTCATCAACTGTAAGCGTCCAAATATCCCCTGTACCCCTCTTATCCAAATTACCACTTGTAGCGTGGTGAATAGAATGTTCATGCCCCCACTGATCAAATGGGAATAATGTTAAAACACCCATACACGTTCCAACTATTCTATTTGCACGTCGACTTTTAAAGAACGAATAATGGGTGCAATCATGAAAAATAATGAAAATTCTTGTCATAAATCCAGCGGCTAACAGTGCTGGAACTAATGTTAACCAATAAGAAACTGACAAACTTTTATAAGCAAGGTACCATAAAATAATAAATGGCACGATTGTGTTGATCAGTTGCCAAACACTTTTTTTAATCGTTGATTTTTCAAAAGGAGCAACTTGTTTTTTTAAATTTTTAGTATTTTCTAAGGTCATTGTTCTAATTCCTTTCCTTTTTGTTGCTAATTCATATTATAGCACACTATTAGTATCAGGTGTTAAAAGTAGCTATAATAAATATTATATACTATGAAAATCTCTTTTTTCTTACTCATTACTTACAAATTACTTACGCCCAAAATAGCTTCTATAATTGGACAGGCGGAGTATTTTATTTATAAAAGAAACTTCGAATTTTCCCAATAAGTACATAAAAAAAACAGCAAGTTTTTTCACAAGAAGAAAAAAGCTGCGATAAGTCAGTTTCACCGACTTATCGCAGCTCCTCTTCGTTTTACCTTATTTTATCGATGAAGCCACACTGCACCTGCAGACTTGTCTTCAGCTTGGCCTACCACTTCAAACTTCAGTCCTAGTTTCGGTAACTTACGTCCTGCATCAGGAATAATACTGTTGATGTATTGCTTAGAATCATCAAATTTTGCCACTCCTGGTAATCCTTTATAATCGAAGATACCGCGAGTTGGTGAATTTACTTTCCATGCTGGTGTTTGATCAAATGAGAATGCCGCATCGGCAATTTGGTAACGCGTACTGCTCTTCACAGTAGGTTGTCCGTTTAATGTCCCTACAATTGCCTCTGGATGAGAATCTACTACTCCTAAGAACCCTTCACCTGGATGAACGCCTACCCAGTTATCTGTAAAGCTTTGATCCGCATACCATACAACCATTCCTGTATTAAATACTGGGCCACGTGCATGTTGTAACGCAGTGTCAGAACCAGCGTAATTTCTCCACTCTACATAGTAATTATGTTTTTTCTGTTCAAATCCGTTAGACACAGTAAAGCCTTTTAACGTCATTGCTGGCTGACCTTCTGCATCATCAGAGAAAACAACTTTTCCATCTACAGTTAATGCTGCATTATCTAACGCAAACCCTTTATAAGCTACTGCAATATCTGTTAAGTACTCAAATTGCAGTTTTACTTTTTTTCCTTTGAATTGGCTTAAATCGTATGATTTATCAACCCACTTACCATCAGTTGTATCCGCGCCGCCTTTTACATCTTTTTCGCCCATTCTATCAATGCGTGTCTTCGTTCCATCTTCTGCAATCGCATATACGTCAAGGAAATCATACTTCGCTTCAAGTTCGTAAAATGCCTTATAATCGAACTTAGCATCCTTTGCATTTGTTAAGTCAAATACTGGTGTCTCAAGTGTTGTATGAATGTCATTTCCTTTTGTACTGTAATAGAACTTCTTACCAAACGCTGATTCGATATTTTTTATATCTTTGTCCGGCAAGTTAACACGAACGATTCCAGGTCGTTTAGATTTTGTAGTACTTTGATCTACATATGTCGCAACACCGATTCCTTTGCTAAGTTTGTCATAATCTACTTCAAGGATATTCGCCCAGTTCCCCTTCATATTCTTTTGGAAAAACTCTTTATTTTGTGGTGAGAAACTCGTTGGCTCTGTTCCTGCAATTTTTCCAGCCCAGCTACCACCACTCATAATAGACCATGACTCAACAGGTTCACCTTGTCCTGAGTACTTTGTATCATATTCATCTGGTAAGCCTAAATCATGGCCATACTCATGTGCAAACACACCCACTGCCCCGTCTTCAGGCTCGATTGTATAATCATATGCAGCCATCTTTCCGCCCCAGTTCGAAACAGAAGATTTCGTGCCATCAATTGCATATGGTTTTGAACCTAGTTTTGAACGATGTGACCAAATCGCATCATCTTTCAATTTACCGCCGCCAGCTTCTTGACCAACGCCAGCATGTACAACCATTAAATGATCAATAATGCCATCTGGCTCATTTTTATTTCCATCACCATCTTGATCGTATTGATCAAATTGGTCATAGTCTGCTAAATTGATTCCTTTTGCTACCGCTGCTTTTAATGCTTCTTTCACAAAATCTTTTGGTCCTAAAGGCCCCTTGTTATCATGCCCAGTACCCGCATCAGCACCATAATCTGATGCTTTTCCTGGAACAGTAAGCCATTCTGTTACAGTCCCATCAACTGTGTAGCTACCACCAGATTGTTCTTCATAATATTGCTTAAATGTGTTAATCTTCGATCCATCAAATAAAGTAAATGGTTCATCACCAAATAACATTTTTTGATAATGTTCACGATTAAAGTCTTTAGAATACATGTATCCTGGCTCTTGATCAATATTGTTATGCTTAAAATCGCTAAATTCTACAAGTAAAACAAGTACTTTATCTTTTCGAACAGCTCCATTGTATTCTTCTTGCTTCGCTGATGTAGTAGGTACTTTTCCATTTAATTTCCCAGGGTTCAATGCTGCACTTTGTCCAGCTACTGGGCCTACTTCAGGCTGCTGCGCCTGTTCATTTTCCTTCATTTTTGCATCTTTTACTTTTTTCATAAAATCAGAAGCTTCTTGCGTAAGACTATCTCCTGTTAAGATTTCTTTCCCAGGGTTTTCCCCTTTCTTTTTCTCAACATATTTTTCGACAGCCTTTGACGTCTCAGCTTGCGATGCAGATTGATCAATTACCCCCCGTTGTTTTAGCGCTTCAGCCAAACGCTCCTCCGGTATTAAGTGCTCATCTATTGGTAGAGATGATGTTGGTGTCTCAGCATACGCTGCGTGACCTCCAAAAGCAAACGTACTACTTAGTACTGCTGCTGTTGTTAATACCGCTAATGGTTTTAATTTCTTTTTCTTTTTCAATGTATTTCCTCCCCAGTGTCTGCAAATTATCGTTTTTTGCCGATAACAACATAATATTCGTTATAATACGAATATTCAATCTTTTTCAACAAATAAAATGTTGAGAAATATTTTTTATGCAGGGTGAAATACATAAGATAGAAAAACAAACTCACCTATAAATAACAGTGAACTTTTTTAGTAAAAATAAGAATTAAATATTTTCTATACTACTTAATCTATGGTTTACCATATTACTCACTAATCTCATTATTACAAGCTAATAGTGGTTCGTACATCATTATAGCGTGATTCTCTGTTACATATTGATCTTCTATTAACTGTTTCTGTAGATTATATACTTTACGTTGAATCACATTATGTCGTATATAACCGCCCCAGTATGCAGGTTGAATTGAGTGTTCTTTCTCATACACTTCATATTGATAAAGTTGCGGATAGACTGTTCTCCATTCACCAACTAAATGTTCATCTGTCATATAAAGGTGAAGTTGATACGGTTGATCCGTTTCATTTTTAATTTGTAAATCCAAATAGTTATAGGAACAAGTTGCCCCACTCCCAAACGGTTGAGTTCGCCTAGAATCAGGAAAGACATCAAAGCTATGACGATATCGTTCGGTTACTGTCAGTGGTGTATGTAGAGTCATCCAATATATTAAATTTGAAAGCTGACAAAGACCTCCTCCAATACCTGATTGAAAAGATCCGTAGTGTAATACCATACCTTCTACATACCCTTTTTTCCTCGTTGGCTTACCTATTAAACGCCAGTAAGAAAATGTTTCTCCCGGTCTAATGACGATACCATTTAGTTTTTTAACAGCAATTTTCAAATTAACAACCTTATTCTGTTGATACCACATATCTACATCTTTGAGCTTACGAAGTAATATTGTTTGGTGCTGAATTGCTGTACAAGGTAGCTTTTCTTGTTGGAACCTTTTTGCATATGTTTTTCCGTCTGCTAACCACTGAATGTGCCTCTTTGTAGAGTAATACCACTTCCCTAGCATAATGCGATACTTAGACCGCTGTTTAGGACGTAAGTGCACTATATTCATTTTATTCCCTCTCTCTTTCTTCAACTAAATTCTAATATATTTCTAATTCAATAAATTACAGTTTTCTTAACTGCATAATAATTTTCGCAAAAAAATAATAAATTTACTCTAGTGGAGATTTTATTTTGATGATTGCTTTATAATTATATAAAACTGAGCTTCAATACAATAAATTGAAATAAACACATTATAAATATAACGGATAACCTTAAATAAAAAATAATGAACATTAAAGAAATTCTAAAGTATTAATATATTTTTCGTAAATATTAATTGATAACCCATTAGACTTTACTATATGTATAACTTCTTATTCTACAAAACGAAATTTTTTAATGTAAGAAAAAACTATACTTTCCCTTTAACATTGATACCAGTCTCATATGGAAAACTTTACAAAACAATTCGAACACTTACATTTAGAATAAACACAAAAAATTGCCACCAGTTAGCTTAACTGGTTGGCAATTTTTTAACGAGAATGCTTTACAAATAGTTGAATTGCTTCTTCTGGTACATAGCACTTTCCATTACTCTCTACAATAATACTTCTTAATTCATACCCTTTACCATTGATACGAATTATATTTTTGTTACCAAATAATTGTGCTTCTACTTTATTATGTTTTACTACCAGTAACGGGTTTGCTCCTTCGGTTTTGTTGGCTGTTACAGTTGCACCAATCTTCTTAAAGGCTTGTTCACTCTCTAAAAATATTTTATTCGTTACTTCTTCTAAGTTAAAGCCCATCGCTTTCGCCATCGTCTTCGCAATGTCTGTATTTTGGATTAAGCCTTCTGGTTTTTGAGGTCCATAAGAATGTAAGAATACATCCTCACCTGTATGTCCTCCTGTCGTAAAGCCGATATTTGCACGATTAGCCAATAATGTAGTAAGAATTCGTCCTACATCCATTTTCTTTTTTGCCGCTTTTAATTTTTCTTTTTCATCATGAGTTAGATTATCCAAACCGTATAGTTTAGCTACATCTTCTACATTTGATAAATCAGATTTCAGTTTATTTATAGTTCCTTCAAGTGTCATTTTCGCCTTTTTCAATGGATCAATGTATGCAGAAACCGGTGTAGTATTGTATCCTTTTGTCGTATTCCTATTCCCTATAGAGATGCCGCTGTTACCATGATCAGTTAAAGCGATGAGCATCGTATCCCCATCTTTCTTCGCAAATTGTAACGCCTTTGCTACCGCTTCATCAAATGCCAATATATCACTAATCATCCCAATTGGATCATTCGCATGGGCTGCCCAATCAGGCTTACTACCTTCTATGAATAAAAAGAAGCCATCTTTATCTTTTGATAATGTTTGAATTGCTTTTTCTGTCATTTGAGAAAGTGTTGGTTGTTCTGGGTTTGTTGCTATACGATCCGTATCAAACGCAAGAGCATGATGTGAGAAAGAGCCCCAAATTTTATTAGATTTGGAGTTCAATAACGCATCTTTCGTTTCAACAAAATCGTATCCTTTGTTTTGAATCACCTTTACTAAATTTTCACCATCTTTTCGGATTCCATTACTTTGCATAGGTAACAGCGCCGCTTTTCCCCCGCCTAATACGACATCTATATTTTGATATACTTGCTGCTTCGCAATTACGTCAAATTGCTTGCGATTGACATGGTGAGCCGAGAATCCCGCCGGAGTAGCATGCTGAATTTCAGATGTAGCAACAATTCCAGTTGCACGACCAGTACGTTTTGCACCTTCTAATACGTTTGCGACCGGCCGTAACTTGTCCTCTTCTTTTATTGGCTCTAAGCTAGGCGAACTTACAATAGAAGGTAATACACCTACATATCCTGAATTTGATTTATTTCCAGTTGCTAATGCTGTTGCTGCTGGCGCTGAGTCTGTAATAGCTGATTCCGCCGAAAACGTACGCACTCCTCCTGTTACAATTTGATCTAACGTAAGCGGTGCCCCTTTATACCAGCGAGCCAATGTTGTCGCCGTTGAACTCGTTCCGTCCATAACCATCATAATTATATTTTTAGGCTGATGTTCTACTTTTTTCACCTTAGCTTTGGCTGCATGATAATTCATCATACTTTCCGTACTTAATACGCTTACTATTATAGCTGCCACTAATAGCAACTTTTTCATCTTCACACCATAATTCAACATGATTGTTCCTCCATAAACTTTGCATTCATTTAAATACACACTATTTCCTTTTCCATACCAAAACCTACATATGTTTTATTAGTTCCCAATTCTCATAAAGCTAACAATAGTTACTTTCCCTTTCTTTCCTTTATTAAATATCGGTATGTATCATCTATCTTATAAAAAAGATTTAACATCCTTTTCATTAATTACTTGTTTAACAATAAATCCTCGATCAAAAGAAATAAAAATTTATTGTTAAACAATAAATTCCGTGTTAAATTAATAAGATATTAAATAAATGAGGTGCTTTTTATGAAACAAGGATCCACACTCTTTTTAAAGACCGTTGTGATTCTGATCGGAATCCCCGTTCTTGCTATGTGCATTTTTTTAGTCCCTAAAATAGGAGCTTTCGTTGCAGAATTATATCCAGATATTGCATATATTAAATATCTTGTATTTATCAATTTATATGCAACAGCAATACCTTATTACTTCGCACTGTACCAAGCATTTAAGCTTTTAAACTATATTGATAAAAATAACGCATTCTCAGAGTTATCTGTTCAAGCTTTAAAAAATATTAAGTACAGCGCATTGGCAATTAGTGTATTATATGTATTAGGTATGCCACTTTTCTATCTCGTGGCAGAGAGAGATGACGCCCCTGGCATTATTATTATCGGAATGATTATGATTTTTGCTTCAATGGTAATCGCGGTCTTTGCTGCCGTTCTCCAAAGACTATTAAAAGATGCTATAGATATAAAATCAGAAAATGATTTAACGGTCTGAGGTGAATAATATGGCAATTATTATTAATATTGATGTAATGTTAGCGAAAAGAAAAATGAGTGTAACAGAGCTTTCGGAGAAGGTTGGAATTACAATGGCTAACCTTTCTATCTTGAAAAATGGAAAAGCAAAAGCAGTCCGTTTTTCAACTTTAGAAGCAATATGTAAAGCATTAGAATGCCAACCGGGGGATATTTTAGAATATCAACCTGAAGATACCGAGTAAAAAGAGTCCTTCATACGAGAAGGACTCTTTTTATTACACATTACGGTGCAAAACTAATTTGACCAGTAAACAATAGGATAATTGCTATGATCCAAAATATAAAAAATGATGAGGACAGTATTAATGAAAGAATAGCAATTCCCTTCTTCTCTGTTCTTTTCGTCATTGTGATTATTGAAAGTATGATACCTACACCTGTCAGGGCAATTGTAATATAATCTCCAACTATATTACCTGCATTGGCTATCCTTGTTGGCGTTATAAAAACGAATAGAAAACACAAAATGCCGATGAGTAAAGATACATAGCTTATTATACTGTACTTCTTTTTAGGAACTATTTCAGTTTTCATACTAACCCCACCCCTTCTATATAGCTATGAATTCATATTAACATGAATAACCATAATTTGGTTAAAATATAAAAAAGATAAAGTAGACGCTATCACTTTATCTTTCGGTTTATTTCTATCTAACAATTAACCTGGCTACTTCCTTAATAAAGATGGACAATCATTCTTTAACCTCTAGTAATTATTATATACAGAAAATAAAGTGAAACTTTAATCAGTGGAGGTTTTGTTCACCCTCCATTGATTATTAGTTGAACCAATCGGGCTACCCGTTAATGCGGAATAAAATGAAAGAGTTCTAAAAAATAAAGACTGTACCTTTAAAATGAAAGATACAGTCTTTATTAATAACTTTTTTTATAAAGAAAACTCTCTATCAATCACTACCTTAAAAAACTCCGAGTATTGTAATAAAGAATAATCCGCTACATCACAATTACCTTGAAACATACATGTTGAAATACCTAATTCTTTTGCGGGTATTAAATCTAACTCTCTATCTCCAATAGCTAAATCAATATTATGTTTTTTATGTAAATGATTATAAGCTAAAGAGTTGGGCTTTCGGGGAAAGCCATCGTCAATTGTAACCATATCTACAAAGTACTTTTCCCAGCCGTAATATTTTAAAATGTCCATAACCCCAGCCCTATGTTTATGGGTCATAATCACATTTTTATCTGCAAATTTCAAAACCTCTTCGACACCTGCAAAAGGTTTCATATCTTTTGGCGTGAATTTCCCCTTCAAAACTTTAATCTTTTCTTCCTGCTCACATGAAATATTATAATACTGAATTGCATGAGAGTATGATATTTTTAAGTTTTTGTATATTTCTTGTTTTTCTACTGAATCACCTAATATTTCAGAAAGCATCATTGTATATGCAGGATACGTATCAAATAACGTCCCATCAAAATCCCATAAAATATTCATTCTATTCACCTTCTATTTTCAAATCATTCAATGACTAAATCCGCCCTATCCCTCGGCAATTCCGTTTTTAAGTAATAATCCTCTGCTTTCCAATACCTATTTTCAAACTTTGAAAGGTTTTTCTGCGTTTTTTCACTCTCACGTAGAAACCTTGTCTCTCTTGGACAGTCCAAATAGACCATATAATGAAAAAAATCTCTCCATTCTTTTCGCTGCAGAAAAACTCCTTCAATAACAATTACGCCTACAATAGGAATCTGTACTTTTTCCATTTCACATATATCTGTTTCTTCATGAAAGAAAGGTAATTTCAATTTTGTTTCATGTTGTAGCTTTTGAAAAAATTTCCGCCTTAGCCATTCAATGTCCCATTGTAAATAATAATACTCATACCATTCTTCATATCCAGTATGATATCGTTTATTACGCTCCACTATATGATCATCAATATGGAAAATACGAAACGGAATGCCTTCTTGTTTCATATTTTCTTTTAAATTGGCTACGAATGTTGTTTTTCCAGATCGACTTAAACCATCTATACCTAAAATGAATCTATTTTCCCTATGCTTCTTCATAATCGTTATAAGTTCGTTTGTACTCATTACTTCTTCCACTCTTCTTTTAATAAAGAATATAAAATGGTATCATGAGCAACTCCATTTTGAATCATATGTTTTCGAAGGAATCCTTCTTCTTGAAATCCTGCTTTTATTAATAACTTTTGAGAAGCATTATTTTCTACATATACAATCGCTGCAATTCTTATTAGTTGCAGTATTTCAAATCCGTAAGCTAAAATTGCTTGTAATGCTTCCAATGCATATCCTTGTCCCCAATATGTATCATCTAATTCATAACCAATTTCAGCTCGTTTATGATGATTATTAATTAAATGAAATCCGCACGTTCCGATTAATTGGCCCGTCCCTTTTTTCTCGACTCCCCAGCGAAATACACTGCCCTCTTCATAACGATTTTTGAACGTTTGAATCGTTGTTTTCGCTTGCTCAATATTTTGGAAAGAATCCATTCCGAAATAACGTATAACTGATTCTTTCGAAAAATATTGGAACATCGTTTCTGCATCTAATAGTGTAAGTTCTCTTAAGAATAAACGTTCTGTTTCTAGTTTCGGAAATCCCATCTCTCTTTCTCCCTCTATTCTAATGCACTGCAAATTTCAATATAATTTCCATCTGGATCAGCAATGTAGGCAATTGTTTGTCCCCACGGTTTTACAATTGGCTCCACTAAAATTTTAATACCTTGCTCTCTAAATTGCTCAATCGTTTCTTGTACATTCTCAACAACGAATCCTAACTCGAAATGAGAAGACTGTAATTCACCTTCTGTAAGCGGTAGTCCTGTTAATTCTTTCACATCTTGCCGCGTATTCATCGCTAAAATGGTAGTTCCAGTATTAAATTCAATATATGTGCCGTGCTCTGCTTTTATAGGTAACTGTAAAATATCTTTATAGAACTTTAAACATTCCTCAAACTTTTCTACATATAAAATGATGTACTTCATTTTCAAATTCATTTTACATCCCCCTTTGTATCTATCCCTAAAATTTCGACAAAAGTCTCATAAAAACCTTGTTCCTTGTAGTAATGAGCAAAAAAAATGAGGCCGATTTCTCGGCCCCCCAGCTTATTGGCATAAAACAGGAGATTTGGTTTGGACATAACCAGTTCGTACTTTTATTATATTTTATTTTTTCTGAATTTTAAATACATTAAACACCTATTTATATTGAGAAAGTTTTTTGCTTGCATAAAATTAAAGATTTTAAGAAATGATACAAATGGAGGTGTATACATATGGAACCAATGCTATGTCCAAGTTGTAAAACGAACCGTACTCGCTTTAATATTCTTGAGCAACAAGTAAAACCAGTCAAAATAAATCCACAAACTGGTCAAGTGGAAGAAGAATACACAAATGAAACGATGAATGCTTTTCATATGGCTTATCAAGGACCTACATACCGTGTCCAATGTGCTGTATGCGGACTTGTTGAAAACCCTGAACAATTTATTAAACCTGCGCAAAATCAGTCTTTCTAATAAAAATATGATTATCCCTTGTAGAAATAGATTTTTCTATAAGGGATTTTTTCGTTTAATACGTTAATTAAAAATGTATTTCTTCCTTATTATATGTTAAATTCCACACCATTTTAGTAATATTTATATAAGGGAGGTGAAACAAATGATTTTAAATAAAAAGATAATGCTTCCATCAACATTTCTACTATTAACTTGTCACATAGTCATCTTTTACTTTTGGATTTCCGATTGGAAGAAAATCTCGAGTTCTTACGGTTTAGCTATATGGATACTTTCTACTATTTGTGGTCTTTTACTTTATTTCCTTTATAAAAAACAAAAATCTAATAAAGTGATATTCATTGCTAGTTCGTTATTATTAATTACTTCTTCATTTATGATTTTTTTAGGTATTGTTACTGGTATCATCTTTGTAACTGTTAGTTCTATGCCTTAAATATACAATATTTTATTATATAAAAAATACCCAACAAAACAAGGATATATAGAAATTAAAGAAGATGATTTCCATTCAATATACAACCATCTTCTTTAATAAACCCAATCTTTGTTACAATATTTCATTTTTTAACTTTTTAATCTTCCAATATACATTAATAAATATATACAAATACATACAACCTATAAATCCTATCATGCCTTTAAATATATAAGGAATTCTAGATTCTGATGGTCCAAGAAAACATAAGTAAAGCGCTGGCATTATTGTTACAAACATAATTACAAAAAACTGTAACAACTCAGTAAGTTTTTGTATCCTCGTTTCCTTCTCTGAATATATATCAGGTAACTCATTTGCCTCTTCTACTTCTTTACAAAAGTAATTCCACTTCGCAAAACTCGTTACATGTTTCCAGCCACACATTTCATATATTTGGATATATTCTTTTTGTTTTTCTGTCGAATCTTTATACTCTAATCTAAAGTCTGCTTTATATACTACATCTTTCGGCTCAGTTTTCTTAAACGTATACATTACGTTATACTTTTGTAACGCCCAGCCTTGTTGATGCATTTTACGTAAATACGCTTCTTCTTTTTCTAAGCTCCATACTGCGAAAGGTTTGAATATCTTCTTTGTCTCCATCTCTCATTCACTCCCCTAATATACTATTTCCATTCCTTACAGATCTCTGCAATCTGTTATACTCGAGCTCTAACACTTCTCTCCCAAACGGCGTTAACTCATAGCACTTCTTTCTGTCTGTAGAGGCAACTTCAACAATTAACTTCTCTTTTAGTAATTTCGTCGTATTTCCATATAAAGTACCAGGGCCGAGCTTTACTTCCCCATTTGTCATCTCTTCTACCATTTGCATAATTCCGTAGCCATGCAACGGCTTCACGAGTGACAATAATATGTAATATGTCGCCTCAGTTAACGGAATATATTTTTGCGCCTTCGCATTCATTATAACTACCTCCGATACATCGATATATGATATATCGACTCACGATACATCGTATATCGATATTGTATAATTATATTCCAAAATATGCAAGAGTAATTTAATAATTAAATATCCATTTCTTTGAATTAAAAAATCATACCAATTTTCTGAATAATTTGTTAAAATATAGAAATATTAGCTCTTTTATAATGAAAGGAATGGTACATATGATAAATAAATTGAAAGAAAACATCGGATCTGTGTTTGTTGGTAAAGAAAATGTTATTGATCTACTGCTCGTTTCACTTCTTGCTGATGGACATGTACTACTCGAAGACGTGCCTGGTACTGGGAAAACGTTACTGGCAAAAACCATTTCAAAAAGTATTGGTGGTAGTTTTTCTCGCGTTCAATTTACCCCTGATGTACTTCCAAGTGATGTAACAGGTATTGAATACTTCAACCCAAAAACAAGCGAATTCGAATTAAGAATTGGACCAGTTATGACAAACATTTTGCTAGCAGATGAAATTAACCGTGCAATGCCGAGAACGCAGTCGAGTTTGTTAGAAGCGATGGAAGAACGACAAGTGACGCTGGAGAAGCAGTCAACTCCTCTTCCGAAACCGTTCTTTGTTATTGCGACGCAAAACCCAATTGAATCACAAGGGACTTTCCCTCTTCCAGATGCACAGCTTGATCGCTTTTTAATGACGATTTCAATCGGTCATCCAACTCCTAAAGATGAGTTACAAATGATGCGACGTTTTCGGAACGATTTACCATTAGAAAGTGTCACATCTGTCATCTCATTAGAAGATATTTTAGAAGCTCAAAAACGAGTAAAAGAAATATTTGTTTCGGAACCGTTAGAACATTACATTATTAAACTTGCTCATGCTACAAGAAATCATGATTATATCGCTAACGGTGTAAGCCCACGTGCCACATTAGCTTTAGTACGTGCTGTTCAAGCTTTAGCCTTTTTACGCGGGAGAGAATATTGCACACCAGAAGATATACAATTGTTAGTTCCTTCTGTTTGGAATCACCGTATCGTCTTATCAATGGAAGGTGCCCTGCGTACGACAAAGAATGATATTATGCAAAGTATTTTAAAAGAAGTTGACGTACCTGTGGAGATTGAACAAGCATGAATGGACAGCGTGTTGTAACTGTGCCTTTATTTTTTCAACTCCATATTATTCAACTGACCGTTCCAATCGCATTACTTTTCACATTCTTTTTCCCGCAACGAATGCTTATGTTTCTCTTTTTCTTCTATTATTTATTTGCGATTTTTATTTATAAATATGTCGCTTTCATAGAGAAGAAGTTTCAAATCATAAATGAGAAACAAACTACACGGATTTTCCCTGAGGAATCTGGACAGTTTTTTATTCATTTAAAAAATGGAGCCAGCATACCAATCGTTAATGGTGTTTGTTACTTTCATTTAAATTCGTCCCTTATACCGCATAAAGAGCAAGGCATTGAACAAATATCAAAAACGTTATTCTCTTTCCCATTTTCACAACCTGCACATTCGGCACAAAAATGGGGGTTAACATTAACCGCCACGAAGCGTGGTGTGTTTCAAATTGAACAATTTGAATGTGTATTAAAAGATCCATTTCATCTATTAACTGTACATTTACCTGTTTTTGATAAATTAAGGACTGAAATTATTGTGTATCCTTCTCCTAAAGAAGTAGCAGGTTTGCAAGAACTTCAGCAACTTTTGAATGGATCTTATCGAACGAATTTTTCTTTTTACAATGATGAAACATCTATTATCGGTGTAAAGCGATATGAGCGTGAGTCTTTCCGCTCTATTCATTGGAAGGCATCTGCTAAAATGCAACAATTACAGGCGAAGCAATATGAACCTGTAAAAAATTATAGTTGGACGATTTGTCTTTCTTTAGCTGCCGATCGTGGATTTGGTTGGAAAGATAATGTAGAAGAACTTATTTCATATGCAACATACATTTTCCAGTATGCAACGAAGCACCACATTCCGTTTGAATTGTTTATTAGTGTATTAGCAGAAGGCGGTGCATTACATGTACCGTTAAATGAAGGACAAACACAATATGCAAAAGCTTTAGAAGAATTAGCCCGTATTTCAGATGATAGTACGTTACTTCCGAAACAAGGATTCCTTCATTATGTAAAGAGAAAAAGAGAACGATCGTCTACAATGATATACATTGGTTTACAAAGAAATGAACTCCCTCTTCTCTCGCAGCCAACGTTTCTCATTACTAGTGAAGGGATGGTGGAACCAGTTGAAAACTTGGCTATATCACATTCATGATTTCATTCTGCTCCTTCTGCTTTCATTATTAACAGAAAGAGATGAACTAATTAGTATTGCAATATTTTTAACAACAGGCTATATTGGAGTATTTCTTATTCATAAATTTATGCAAAAAAAAACAACAGGATTTGTAATACTTTTAGTTCTTCAAATCGTTCTTTTCTCTTTATTTTTACCTTTTTCTCTATTTGGCACAATCATATTACCACTATTTTTCTTTATCGTACATGTGGTCGGACCTGGATATCCAGTTCAAAAATCTTTAGGTGGTATTGTATGGTTTTTCGTTTCAGCTATATTTTATGCACCCTTTCCACCGTTGTGGAAACTATTAATGTTAGCCTTGCATCTTATAATTACATTTTGGTTAACCGGGGCCAATCGCAAACAACAACTATTACGTTTTTCTTCTATCATTACGATTGGCTTAATGAGTATATTAATTGTTCAAGTATTTCCTTTCATTCGACTTATTTTTGGTTTTATAACGGAAGTAGTCGCATTAGGCGTCGGCTATGCTTTAATGCCATTAATTAAAGCAGCGGAATTAAAAGATACTGAAGATGTTTGGGCAAATAAAGGACATCTCTTAAAACCAAAAATTGAAGACGGAAAAAAAATTCCTGATTTTGATCCAATACTCATAAATAGCACTACAATAATAGTCTGTACAGCTATCGCTATTTACGTCGTTTGGAAAATAGTAAAAAAACGAAAACATTTAAGTTTACCAAATATGCCCGCCTTCGAATCTACTATCATTACTGATAAAGAAGGAATGAACCAAAATCGTTTTAAACGAAATAAACCGCCACATAACGAAATTCGGAAGGAAATTTTCAAGCTAGAGAGTAAGTTAACCCCTCCTTTAAATAGAAAACGGGGAGAAACTGTTGAAACTTGGCTAGAAAGAATAAACGATGAAGAAGATGTAAATATTCAAAGTGATATTATTATAGATGCTTATAATACGGTGCGTTATTCAAATAGTGCAAACACTGTACTTCTACATGAATTTAAGGAAGAGATTCATAAGCTTTATGCATATCAAAAAAGTTTGAAGAAACGAAAGAAATAACGTAACAAAAAGACTCCTATATTCATAGGAGTCTTTTTGTACTTCTACGTTGCTTTTTAAATGGAAGCATTCTTCCCTGCTTCAATTTCTAATGACTCTTCATGCCACCAAAGTGTTTCTTCAGGGTCTTCTTTAGCGATTTGGTGTGCTTCTTTTTTCGTTTCTACTGTAGGATATGAACCTTTTAGCGCACGCCCTGAAGTTGTAACGAATAGTACACTAAATACAACTAATCCAATAATACTTACACCTGCTAAATAAAATGCCGGTGCGAGCGGGTTACCAGTTGCATGAACTAAGTATGAACATACAAGCGGTGTTGTTCCACCGAATATCGATACAGAAATATTAAATGAGATCGAAAGTGCTCGATAACGTACATCAGTGAAAAAGAGTGATGGTAATAATGAAGGTAATGTTCCTTCATATACACTTAAGAAGAAACCTAGTACGAAAATACCTGCAAATATAGCTGCAATATGTCCGTTACCTATTAGTAAAAATGCTGGAATTGCAAATACAGTTAAACCAAGTAAACCAATTTGCACAACGCGTTTATTACCAATTTTATCACTTAATTTACCGAAATATAGTGCTAGTGGAATCATAAGTGCCATCGTAATAGAAATAATTAATAAGCCTGTTGTTTCTTCGACTTTAAGTACTTGAGTTAGATAAGAAGGAATATACGAAAGAATCATATAATTTGTAATATTAAAGAAGGCGACAATTACTGTGCTTAATAAGAAGTCTTTTTTGTGATATTTAATAATATCCATGAATGAAAATTGTTCATTGTCTTCAGATTCCTCTTGTGCTTTTTCCATCTCTTCAAAGATTGGAGATTCATCTAGATGACGGCGTAAGTATAAACCGACCAAACCAATTGGTGCAGCTATTAAGAAAGGAATACGCCATCCCCAGCTGAGCATTTGCTCATCTGTTAACAATAACGTCAAAATGGTAACAATTACCGATGCAGCAATGTAACCTGAGAGTGTTCCAATTTCAAGACCACTACCGAGTATACCACGCTTTTTATCTGGAGAAGATTCTGCGATATAAACCATTGCTCCTGAATATTCGCCGCCTGTAGAGAAGCCTTGAATCATTCGGGCAACTAAAAGTAGTATTGGTGCCCATACACCAATTTGTTCATAGGTTGGTAGTAATGCGATGAATAATGTAGAAAGTGCCATTAAAATAATAGTAGTACTTAACACGATTTTTCGGCCGTACTTATCTCCTATTCTACCAAAGAATACACCTCCGATTGGTCGAACGAGAAAGGCTGCTGCAAATGTACCGAATGTAAGTACAAGTTGCAATCCACTATTATCAACACCAGAGAAGAATAATTGACTTAAAATTACCGCTAAATACGCGTATAATCCGAAGTCAAACCACTCCATTGCGTTCCCTATACCAGTAGCAATTACTGCTTTCCTGGCTTGTTTAGGATTAACAATATTAACGTCTTGAGGTTCAAAATTTAAATCATTATTTTGTTGCATATAATAAAACAGCTCCTTATTTAATTTAACTTCTTTAAGCACACCTTCTCTTATTGAATAAAATTAATTCGAAGCACTTAAGGAAAAGCAACGTCTCCTTATCTGTTATTATTATTTCACATAATTAATTATTTGTCCAATTAAATGCTCTTTTTATATAAAATTAAACCCTGTTTAACTTGTTATAGAATGACGTTCAGCTTATATAACACATACCTTTACACTACAAATGAAATTTTAATTTATTTATATCTATACGTTTCTGTAATTGCTTCCTTTAACCTAGAAATTAGTAACTTTTACTAAAGATTTGCATATATTTAAAAAGTGAACTCATTAGCTCGAATTTTGTCTTATTACATTCAAATATAGTATTATTATAGATTTAAAGGAGGGTGTTTTATGTTGGAAATAATACTTTTACTTGCTACTATTTCTTTTCTCTTCATTATTTCTGGATTTTTCATTACCTTAAAACAATATAAAGAAATAAAAAATATAAAGACTATATTAACTACCAAAAAAGAAAATGAGAAAACTACATCCGAAAACTCAATCCCTATGCAATTAGACCTGAGCGTTCTCAATAATTTACTCGCTTCTGGAATAAATAAAGGTACTAATTCAGGTAATGAAAATTCTAAGTCTGAGAAAACTAAATAGTCGTTACGTATTTAATAAAATATATATCTCCTATTTTATCTAATCTTATTAATAACTACCTCTGATTAAAAAGGAGACTACTTATGTGTAAAAATCCGATTTCTATTATTATTCGTATACAGCATAACATAAAAGTTTTACCTGAAATTTTGAAAGCCTGTGAACAACTACACCCTTTAGAAATCATCCTTACTATTAACGGATATATCGATGATTCCATTGATATTGCACAATCTTACAATTGTAAAATTATCACATTAGAAGAACCGTCAGAATTAAATAATTGTTATGTAATTGGTGCCACAAAAGCAAAGGGTAAGTACCTCTTATTTTTAGATGCAAATTACATTATCCAATCTTCCTTACTTACACAATTTCTTCAACCATTACTAGACGAATCAGCTGACATAGTATTAAACAATTTAGATGACTTTTTTTATCAAAAGCAAAAGCCAACTATAGAAATGATTTGGCAGCAGGTTACGAATCATTTTTTTCATCGTCCAGATTTACATGTTAACTCACTATTATTTCCTCCCTATGCAATAACAAAAGAGATTCTTGATGCAATTACTCCAGAAAGTTTATTAAATCCGATATTGGCACAAATGAAAATTATTAAAAATAAATTTCGCATTAGCAATCATTTTAAAATTTCTATACCGCAAATTCCCTCCTTCCCCTCAAAACAACTCATTCGTTATCACCTAGAAGCAATTGAAAATTGGGTAAATATATTACAAAATTCAAGAGGAAACTATACTGATAATAATCGAAGGCGAGATATTATTTTAGAACTTCAAAACGGCGAACAAAGAGCTATACCCAAAATAATTACAGGTAAAAAGTTTTATTCAAATACTTATGGAAATAAACAATTATCCATCATTATCCCTGTTCAAAATGAAGAAAAAACGATAGAATCTATCATTTTTGAGGTGCAGAAATTAAAACCTTTAGAAATCATCATTATTGTTAATGGATCAACAGATAAAACAGAGGAATTGGCGAAGAATTGCGGTGCAACAGTTATTACTTACAAAGAAGCACTCGGCATTGATACCGGACGTGCCGTTGGTGCATATTTTGCAAAAGGTGATATATTATTATTTATTGATGGTGATTTCTTAATTCCTAGTTCTGATTTATTACCATTTGTACAATCTGTTCAAAATGGAACCGATTTAGCTTTAAATAAATTAGAGCACTACTACATGTATCGTGTTCCTTATACTATCGTAACTGCATGTAAGCATGTTGTTAATTTAGCATGTAATCGAAAAGATTTAGGTATGGGCTCCACAACTGCTGTCCCTCATGCTTTTAGTCGAAAATGCATTGATACAATTGGGTTTGATTCTCTTCTTTCACCAACCTTAAGTCAAGTTAAAACAATTTTAGCAGGATTGCATGTACAAAATGTTCATTCTATCGACGTTGACAAGATAAATCGAGTTCGACCAGAAAAACACTTCTCGCAGGAAGGCTACCTTTCATTAGCAACGCAACAAATCATTGGTGATCATATAGAAGCAATTTCTTACCTCATTGAACAAAAAAGAAACACTGAATACTTTTAATTGTATATTCTTACCACCAAATAATATATAAATTCATTTTAAATATATAGCAAAATAAAAAAAGATGGTTGTAACCATCTTTTTTATTTTTACATTAGATCAAAAGAAAAGTAGCAGGCAGGCTTTTCATTTCTGTATCTTTCTTAAGAAGTTTGAAAATAGAGGCTTGTTAATGAAGAGTCAACACTTAAATCATCTTTTAGTGCAATTGAGAAACATGCAACTAATGGTAAAGTAATAACAATTGATCCACTAGGACTAATTACAATAGTAGGACTTGTCCCACATGTGCCTCCACAATCGACTACTGCATCAATTCCACTACCAGGGGTAATTGTAATTTTAAGACACACATCTAAACAAACATTATTCGTAGTACATGCCATAACTCTCCCTCCTTTCTTTTAACAATATATGCAGTTAATTAAATTCGGACACGACTCTCTTACTAAGTCTTATAAATTAGATGTTATTTTATTATTAACTGCATAGAAAATTAACGTTTTATTAAACTATCTAAATCAACTAAAAAACTCAAATCATCCTTTACTGAAATAGAAACACATGCAATAAACGGTATTACATTAAAATTAGATAAACATTCATCATTGCACCTTACGAATATTTCTGCCCCACCATTTGGATTGACTTTAGTTTCTAAAGAAATATGAAAACAACTTTTATTGATGCAAGACAAGATATCCCCTCCTTTCTTATATCTAATATCAATTTATCCAAAAATAAAAATACCGTTACAACTTTATTTACTCTTTACCTTCCATACTTAAAATAAAAAAAATAAAAGCTTCTTCATATATATAAAGAAGCCTTTACCTTTTAGTTACTTGTTCATTTACTATCAGTCAGTGAAACATGCTCTGCACTTGTACCTGAGCTAAAAATAATAAAAATTTTTGATTTTAGTTTCATTGCAATACTAAATATCGTCAAGTTGCATAAATGAAATGTTCAAGTTACTCATTCAATAGACAAATTTACCTTTTAAAATAAATCTTTAAAATCCTTATTCTTCAATAAATATGAAAGTCCTTCTAAATGATCCCCAGTAATTCTCAATACAGCTGGTGGATGTCCTATCGTCGCAAAATGCTCTTGTGGCCGAATACGATTTGGTTTCATTACATCTACAAAATGGACACATTCGACTTTATACCCTTCTAATATTGCCTTTACTTGTGCAACACACGCTGTGTGAAGAGTGTCCCAGCCAATTCCCTCTAAACATTTTTTACTAATAGCATGGGGAACAGCAATTGTAGATCCTACCCCTAAATCTTTACGGTTACAAGCAATATTCAACATATATTTATATAAACTTACAATATATAGAGGAAATCTAAGATTTAAATTTAAATCATTTAAAACCATATCAACACCATCCGCAACAGCTTGCGTTAACGGATGAAGATCTTTTGCTGGAATAGCAAAATCAGCATCAATAAAGAGAAGTATATCTCCTGTCGCTTCTTGTGCACCAATTGCCCGTCCTACATCATGCCCTAATCTTTCTTCATAAACAATTACTGTTGCCCCTGATTGCTTAGCAATTGCTTCTGTTTGATCTGTTGACCCATTAATGACAACAATTATTTCTTTCGGTTCAATTTTTCTTGCCTCAAGAATAACTTCTTTAATCGTTGATTCTTCATTTTGTGCTGGTATAATAATTGATAACTGTTTTCCATTATAAATAGAGGAATTCATTCCCCATCCTTTATGGAAACGTGAATAATTCTTTTGGTTTTTTAACTGCTCTATAATTTCTCTTTTTCTTCCTCCATCTGTATAATTGCCTCTATCATCTTTTCGTTGTAACCAACTCTCCAAAGCTTTTATATTTTCTTTAATCTCATATACTTCTAATTTAGTTAATCCATTTTTATAGAAAGAGGTTTTGTTTGCAGGCATATTATTCAAGGAGGTGTTAGTGATGGCTGACGAGGATTGTAGTCGCCACCCTTTCTCAATAAGAGTTACTTGGGACAGAATAGGGTTCTGCAAGATATCATATCCAATGTCTTCAATTGCTTTTTTAGTAATAGCATATGGCATGGATAACATCGAATCATATTTTAAATCCATACGCCCCAATACATCGTTTACTATTTTTCTATACACCATAGCAATGCTTGGCCATTCTACTCTCATCTTTTCAAAACAAACCGAGTCTATATTATTTAAAATTACATCCTGTTCCTTTTTTAGTATCGGTTCTATAAATCGTTCTAATTCTACCGAAAAAATAACATCTTCTCCATTTAAAAATAAGACTACATCACCATTGGCGACTTTTGCCCCATGAACTGGTGCTTTCCATTTACTTTTCTCCTCAATCACAACAACGTTACTTTCAACAAATGTTGGTATAGATTGTATCGCACTCATTCTATCATCAGCTACAATAATAATTTCTAGTGGTTTTATATGCTGCACTTTATTTAAAATTTGATTCAATTTTGATTTTTCTTCTCCTAAAACTATAACAACTGATAGGTCCACTTCTTTTTGTTCTTCTTTTACAGTCTGATTAGGTTTTACTTTTTTTATATATTCAATTGTTTCACTCTTCCCTACAGCTGCATGCCCTGCTTTTTTATCAAAATATAAGTCAATTATAATTTGATTTACTTCCGTGTCTTTATCAAGTTGCTCTAATTCGGAAATAAATGGTAGCAAATGATTTTGCACATCAAATTCACACGCGAAATTTTGCAAAAAATAAATATTCGGTACATATTTAATGTGATTAAAAAATTTCACAACATTAATTCTTTCGCCAAATTTCTCTTCAACTTCTTCTCTTGATAAATTTGGATAAGACAAATCGAAAACTAGATTTATTGGTACAGGTATCCATTTTAATAAATTTGTTTGAGGATTATTAATGAAAGCTGTGGAGCCCTTAACGAATCCAGCTAAAATTAAAGACATAAATCCTCCCCCAGAACTGCCATAAAACAACACATTTTTCGAATCAACTTTTAACTTTACAAATACTATTTCTAAAATATTTGCTATATCTTGTAAATAAAATCTATTTAACTCTCCCTGTCCCCAACCTAAAGATAATTTTCCAAGATATAACGTAGGGTCATTATAATATATAACAGTATCTTCAAATTCATCCATCCAAGAATGTCGATGAAAAATAGGTGGACCAATTGGCTGTTCTTGAAACCCACCTGCTCCGGATCCAAAAACAATAGTGTTAGAAGCATCGGGCTTAATACGAATTAAAAATTCATAGATTACTTTATCCCAATCAACCTTGAGTATAAATGGTTCTGTAATTTGAAAATCCATTTGCCATAATTGTTCATATGAAATGTTAATTATTTTATACTGGTCTAACAGTTTAATCACCCTTTCCATCCATTTCGAGTTGTTCTATCAAGTAAGAGAGAGCTTCAACGTGATCACCAATGATTCTTAATACTGCTGGAGGATGCCCATTGTGACTTACATTTTCCTTTAAACGAATTCTATTCGGTTTTACAACATCAACGTAATGTACACATTCTACTCTATACCCTTGTAATATTGCTTTTACTTGTGCAAGACTAGGGCATAGTAAGCTTTCCCAGCCTATTGCATCTAAACATGATCTACTCATAGCATGTGGAATTGCTACTAATGAGCCATTGCTTAATTCTGGACGATTATATGCTAAATTAAGCATATATTTTACGACGTCTACAACATAAAACGGAGGGTGTAACATCGGATTCAAATCATTTAATGCTATGTCTACACCAGCTGAAACTGCTTTTGTAAAATGATGCAAATTACTTCCTGAAACACTAAAATCACCATCAATAAATAAAAGAATATCTCCTGTAGCTTCAAGCGCTCCAATAGCACGTCCAACATTATGACCAAGTCGTTCGTTATATTCAATAATAGTAACACCAAGTCTTTTAGCAATATTAGCCGTTTGATCTGTCGAACCATTTACAACGACGATGATTTCTAGTGGTTCTATTTTTCTCGCCTCAAGTATTACTTGTTCTATAGTCTCTTCTTCATTTTGTACCGGTATAATGACAGAAAGTTGTTTCCCGTTATAAATTGAAGAATGCATTCCCCACCCTTGATGATAGGAAGGGTATCGCTTACATTCACCTAGTTTTTGAACAATATCTCTTCTTTTTCCTGCATCAGTAAACCCTACTCTTCTTCCTTTTTTCTCTATCCATTTAGCTATACCGCGTAAATATCTTTCTACTTTCTCTTTTTCATTTTTGGATAACTCTTTTTTTATTAAATATCCTCCTTCCTCTATAGTCTCATCTTTAGATAACGTATTGATTGCATATTGATCGTTAATCCGCCACCCTTGATTCACAATCTTCATATGAGATAGAACGATATCTTCCATATAATTAAAGCCGATATTTTCCACTACTTCCTTCGTAAGCGCATATGGTAACGAAAGTATTGAATTGCTTTTTAAATCTGGTCGACTTAAAATTTCATTTAACATTTTTCTCCATACAATATCCATATTTGGAAATTTACCTATTTCTATCAATTTATCTATTTTATTTAAAACTACATCGGCTTGATTTGTAACAATTGGCTCAATAAATCTCTGCATTTCATTTGTGGATAACGAAAAATTTCCATCTAAAAATAATAAAACTTCTCCTTTTGCTGCCTTTATACAAGCTCCATATCCATCATAATGCTTATTATATTTGTCCATAAAAACAATATGACATTTATGTTTCTTTGCTATTTCATACAAATTACTTCTATCGTTAGGAACTAAAATTATAATTTCAAGAGGATTTAGCTTCCATATAGATTGAATTGACTCTTCTAATATTTGCTCTCTTTCACTGTACAAAATAATAACCGTTAACGATTTCATTACACGCCCCCTTTACACATCATGTGACATAAAATATTAAGTATTACCATTTCCTATGAATTTGCTACTTTATTAACATATTCAAAAGTGAATTATACTGTGTGAAAACAAACGTCTATTTTTAAAAATATAATTCTGCACTTACCTCCTTTCTCTTATCATTGTTTGTTACAACTCTCACCATAAAAAACAAAAAAAGTCCTAATTTCTTTAGGACTTTTTTAAATAAATTTATCAATATTATTAATTTTATATACTACCTTTTTCCATGTTATACCGCGATCTTTTGTAGTAAATATTTCTTTTTTATTACACGCCCAACCTTTACGCCGATTAAAAAAATGCAAACAAAATACATTTTTTAACAATGGATTACTTGATACTTTAATCCATTTTGCTCCTTTTTTTATTATTTGATACACACTTCCATTTTCACTATTTATAACCCAGCCATAATAGGAACTAAAAAACGAAACAGCCACTTTACTAGTATTTATTGTTTTATTTGAAATATGCCACGAATTCCCCTTATCAAATGAGTAATTCATTAAAAATACATCATCATTCTTTTTAGTTGGTATTACTAATAAGTTATTTTTATAGATTGCTTTATAAGCCATAGTAGTCCCATTGTTAATTCCTTCAAGACTTGGAATATCTTTTACAGGATGCCAACTTTCCCCACCATTTATTGTTTTAAATACCGTTGATGTTTCATAATGTTTTTGTAATGAAATAAACCCAATTAGATCGTTTATAAATGTTATCCCTGAAATACTATCACTAATACTTATATTTTTTATTACTTTCCAAACTTTCCCTTTCGTTTTCAAATAGTATAAATTATGTTCAAATTTATTTGATGCAAGCTTTCTAGATAATACAATCCATATACTATCCATATTCGTAGCATGCAATTGTACTTGAACATCAGTCGATTTCTCCCAATCTTCTTCAACCGGTAAAATAAACTCACTCCACCTTTCTCCTCTATTAACTGTATAAAATATAGCTGGCAATAAATCGTCATTCTTTTTTGTTAAACCATATGCCCAAGAGCTTCGAGCGTTTATTGGATACCCAAATAATACAATTGAATTAAGAGGATTGACAACATCCCATTCTACTCCTCTATTTTGAGTATATAAGATAGCCTGCTTTTTATTTGTATATTGAATACTAGCCCAACCATATTTATCCGTTCTCATTTGTAAAGAAGTAAATTGAATATCATTATTTTCCAATATATCACCTCATTCTTATTATTTATATATTCGTATGCTATTATTTTCAAAACGTTCTATCATTAGTTATTTAAACCACCCGCTTTATCTACTATCTTTATACTTACTTTCCCTTTTCTTCACCACTCAAATATAACGAAATTCCTTCTATTTTTCCGTTATCATATACAAACGACTGTATTTTACAAAATTCAACTATAAAAAATGCACCCCAATTGTAAACTATCCCCAACAATTAGAGTGCACTTTATATAAAATATAGCTTTAATTTTTAAGCACTTACTACAGCAGCAACTTTATCTAAACAAATAATAAACTGATTCATAAATGCGTCAATTTCCTCTTTCGTAATAATATACGGCGGAAGTAATCGAATAATATTCCCTTGTGTTACATCGACTAACATTCCTTTATTCATTAGCTCAACCTGTAATTTCTTCACATTTTCATTCGTATCATTCAGACTAATTCCAAACATCATGCCAGCATGACGCACTTCCTGTATATAATAAGAATTTTCTTTCTGAATGTCTTGCAGTTTGTCATTCAAATATAGTGACGTTTCATAAGCTTCTTGCATTAACCCATCATCAAGTAATGTATTTAATACCGTTAAACCTAAAGCTGTTCCCATTGATGAATGAGCAAACGTTGTCCCGTGATCTCCTGGTGAAAATACATCACATAACTTTTCACCTACAATAATTCCTCCTAGCGGTATCCCGCCTCCTGCTCCTTTACCAATTTGAATAATGTCCGGTGTGATATTAAAATTTTGATAAGCAAATAGTTTTCCCGTTCGACCCATACCACTTTGAACTTCATCAACGACAAGAAGTACATTATATTTTTCACATAAATTTTGAACACCATGCAAATATTTACTTGATAAAGGATAAATTCCCCCACTTCCTAAAACAGGCTCTAGCATAATCGCAATTGGTTTTTCTTTAATAATGGTCTCCTCTAATTGGTCTATATTCTCACGCTCTACTTCGTATACAGGAATAGATGTTTTAGGGAAATTTTGATATACCTTTTCTTGTCTCGTAAAATGTAGTGCCCCTAACGTCCTCCCGTGAAAACTATCTTTTAACACAACTACTCCGTCACGCTCCTCATTCGCAATAGATCTATATTTATCAATTAATTTTAATGTCGTTTCTGTTGCTTCCGTACCAGAGTTTGTAAAAAAGACTTTTCCGCTTTTTAAAGTACACTCTACTAATTTCTTTGCATACTCAATTGCAACTGGGTTTAAGAAATGAAACGGTAAATGCAACGATTTCACAACTTGCTCCATTGTCGTTTGTACAATTTTAGGATGATTGTATCCTAGTACATTTACTCCTACGCCAGAAAATAAATCTAAATACTCTTTACCATCTACATCATATAGTTTACATCCTTCTCCTCTTTCCATTGCAACCTCTGTCCGACAATATGTAGACATCATATATTCTTTATCTAATTGAAACCAATCCGACATGTTAAATTCCTCCTAGTTATTTTTCCTTTTTTAACGTTTATTCTCTATATAATCGTTTATAAATTAAGTTTTAAGATTGAAATTTTAATAGTGGTTTTCTTCCACATTTTTTATTAAAACGTGTGCTTTCTCTTCCCGATATTCATTTTTCCATAATTTCTTCTATTTCAACAGGTCCACTACATATGTGTTTTTTTCATCTAGCGGTATGTTACTGCTTTGAACTTTGTATGTCATACATAATCGAGACTATAAAATCATATTTAGTAACAATCGACGAAAAAATTTGGAGGCTATATCGATGAATGAAAAATATGATAAACATAGGAAAGAATTATTAGAAGAAGACTTTAATAAACATCGAGAACTTACTGAACCAGCTAAATTCCACTCTCAAACAGTTGGTTCACGTGGACCCGTACTAGAGCAAGATAGTGTACTGCATGAGTCATTACAACAATTTATTCATGAAAAAATTTTAGAAAGACCTGTTCATGTAAAAGGATTTGGTGCGTTCGGTTATTTTCAAACGATATATTCGATGTCTGAACATACTAAATTAAGTTTTTTACAAAATTCTAATGAGAAAGTTCCTGTTATGGTTCGATTTTCGTTAGCTGTTAGTACGAAAGGAACACCGGATACTGCTAGAAATGTACGCGGTTTTTCCACAAAATTTTATTCAAAAGAAGGCATTTTTGACCTTTTATGTAATCACATTCCTGTTTTTTCTGTCCGTGATCCAATGCGTTTCCCTGAAACGATTCAAGCATTATTGCCTTCACCTAAAAATAACTTAATAGACCCCAATAGATTTTGGAGTTTTGTCGCTAAAGCACCTGAATCTATTCATTTTGTTGTCCGTTTATACTCTAATAATGGTACGGCCAAAAGTCTTCGCCACATTCCAGGACATAGTGTTAATACATATGTATGGAGAAATGCGGAAGGTAATCGAAAGTATGTAAAGTATCATTGGTACCCGTTTGAAGGTGTACAGTACATTACTAGTAAAGAAGCAATTAAACTAGCTGCCGAAAATCCTGATTATAGCGGGAAAGATTTATATGATGCTATTGAAAATGGTAAACCAGTGGAGTATGGTTTATACGTCCAGCTCATGGATCCGAAAGATGAAGTGCATCTTTCTTATGATCCTTTAGATGACACAAAAGTATGGGATGAACAGACGTATCCTCTCATACCAGTCGGGAAAATGGTATTAAATAAAAATCCTGAAAATTTTATGGAACAAGTAGAAAAGGTCGCATTCTCTCCTTCTAATTTACTGGATGGTGCAGAACTATCAGATGATAAAATGCTGCAAGGGCGCGCTAACATTTACAGTGATTCACAAAGAAGAAGAATTGGTCCAGAATTTCGCAAATTAACGATTAACCAGCAGCAAGATTGGACACCTGCTAATCAAATTACAACCGGTGAAGGAAGGTACGTTGAAGGTAAACTTGAAAGAACTTCTATAATGAAACAGGATGACTTTACGCAGGCTGGTGAATTTTATACGAAGTTACAGCCAATAGAAAAAGAACATCTCGCTGAAAACTTAGCTAGTGATTTGAAAGTTATATCCGATGATATTAGGGAGATCGTTTTGGGGTATTTCAATCAAGTATCAACTGATTTGAAAACAAGTATTGAGACAAAAATGAAAGAGCATTAAGAAGATTAAAACATGCTTTACGAATGAGAATTCAAATCTATATTAATTATTTTCTTGTCAAAATCCAATGAGGTTATTTAATTTGAAAATATAAAGCCAACATATCCCTGTTCTATAATTAGAACAGGGATATGTTGGCTTAGTTTAATGTTTAACATTACATACTTTATTTCGCTAAAAAATGCGATAAGTAGCCTTTCAAAACAAACTATAGTAAACTATTTTACTTGTACCGTATAATTCCCTGTTCCACCACCATACTTATATACACTTAAGTAATATTTCCCTGGCTTTGCATTATAATTTCCAAGCAATTTGTTTCCATCACGTTTTGTTGCATAAGCTACATAATTATTTAAATCTGATTCAGAATATAATACCCAGTTCAGTCCAAGATTTTGTTCGTTCGTAACAGAAATTTGTAAATCTTTTTGATCCTTTACATCAATAACAAATTTATCCCCCTGATCTTGATCGCTCAAGGTTCCTCTTAACAAAATATTCAAAGATAGTGGGTTTGCTGTTTCAAATGAATTATTTGGTTCTTTTTCTACAGCCGTACCTTCTTCCGTATTCACTCCGCTAAACACAACATCATATTCAAATTGCCCAGCATTATTTACACGGTAATTTACAAAATAAGCAGTCAATGTTTTATATCCAGTCCACTCTTTTCCTGAAAGACGTTTCAACATATCATTTGTTGCTTCATTCATCACTTTCCAGTCCTCAACTTCTCCTTTAGCCACACTTCCTGTATATGTCCCCTGTAGTGTAAATGTATTAAAGAATTGTGATGTATTCTTTGTTACTTTCACATCTTTTAATTTCGCTTCATTCGTAATATCTGAAGTAACGTCCGAAAGCGATTTTGGATCATGCTGAGTTAAATACTCATCTGATACTTGTGGAATTGTATACTTATCGCGATTATCAATAAGCATTTGCATATAAGATTGATATTCTTCATTTAACTTATTATCTTTGCTTAATGTAGCACGGTATGCATCGTAACTTGAAACATCATTTGCACGAATTAAATCATGTACTTTATCGAACATTTCTGGACGCTTATTATACATATATGATTGCAGTGCAAACGAATAATTATAAAAATCCCACGTTCCATATTTCGCATTTAATGTTTGTGATGCTGTATAACGTTTTGCAGGATCATTAGATAACCCACCAATTATACTTTTTCGCGGTACTACACTATCTAATCGCGTTGCACCTGCAAAGAACTCTGCATTCCCTTCTTCAAACCATGTTAAACGTTCATTTTGATACATTTCCCCTTGGCCCCATAATCCCTGAACTTCGTACCTTCCCTGTAAGTAGTGCGTAAATTCATGGCGGAACAATTCTTCCAGACTATAAATACTTTGCTCTGGTGTACGTTCATATGTAAAGAAAGTCCCTGTCCCTTCAATATAAATCCCACCATTATTCGTTTCATATCCGTACAGTTGACGATTAAATTGATACTCATCTGGGCTATTATAAATAACCATCGTTAACACATCATCAGCATGTCCACTTTCAAGTGGTTTATCGCTACCAACTGTACGATAAAATTGAGAACGCACTTCTTTTGCCGCCCAGTATAGACGTTTAATTTTCTCTTCGCTAACTTTATCCCCAGCTTTAAAGACAATTGCTCCATCATCAAACGTATACGTTTTCGGTAAATATTTCTTTTTACCCTCTTCCCGAATTTGATCTAAATTTACAGTTTTTCCATTCGCATCTATTCCTCCATAATTTGTAGTAATTTGTTCTGCCGCAACAAAGTATTGCTCTCCTAAATATGGATAAATTCGCATTGCATCTGTAACAACTTGTTGTCCTTTTGTCGGCGTGCTATGAAGCTTGCCCAATCGGCCAGCATAATAAATTCCATTATTAATTAACCATCCGTTTTTATTTGTTACTGTACCAAGTAGTGCAAAACGATTTACTTCATTAATAAAGTTATCGATATTCCGAAACCACATCGTATCTTTTGGCTCTTTTCCAGTCGTGTACATATCCGTCTGAATATCAAAGTCAATTCCCTTCATCAACTCATATATAGCGTCTCCTTTTGTTCGGTCTTCAATGAGAGTTGCAAGATTATCATTATATTGTTTAAAAATTTCACCTGCATATAAAACCGTTTCAACATCTGCTGATGCATTTCCAATTAATTTTCCATATGATGCAATTACTTTATTTTGTTCTGATGTACCAAGTTTGAAATTTGGATTTTTTGCAATTGTTTTTAAAGCTGGTAAACATTTATCATGGTAGCTACGCTCATTTAGTTTGCTTAATTCATCATGGTAAAAACCTAAATAAAACGCTGCACGTAGAGCTTCTACTAATGTTTCAATCCCTTTTGAATCATCTTGCGTATAAGCTTGTCCTTGTTCTGCTAGTTTATTAATAATCGCTTGCATTCGGCTATCATCTTGATAGAATTTAAGACTATCACTATTAAACTGAAATAATTCCGGAATTTGATACCATTTAATTGTCACAAGAAGATCAGTTAATTGTTTATTATTTAATTGATTTAACTCAGCCATCGAATACTTTTTTTCTTCAGCTAACGGCTTAATATTATCGGTTGGTGCTAGTGGACGCTGCGATAAATCCGCTAATTTTAACCGTTTTGTAAAAGATTCATTTTCTTGTACTTTTGAAGGGTGCGCCAATTCATCAACAGATTTCTGTATTCCTACCGGCTCCATTTGTAATACGTTCTTCACATTTTTCTCTTTTGTCTCTGCTTGAATTTGCAAACCATTACATGTTATTGTCACTAGTCCAACACCAAGAATCCACTTAGAAATTTTCGAATATTTAACCATACCATTGCCCCCTAGTGATTTAAATGAAAATTCATAATTTTAAAATCAAAAAACCACTTATTTGTATGTATTTACAGTTCCCCTATAAATACAACTATGATTAATAATGCAATAGTAGCTTGTTTTATACTATTACGAGTACAGATTCCTTACATACAATCTCCCTTCCTTACATGTAATACAAGCAAAAACCGTGCCAATCATATTTCTTATGAATAGCCAACATTCTTTTATAAATACTGTAGAATAAAATATACATAGGTGTTTCGGCAATGTATAAATCATTTGACACAAAATCTAATGTTTATGAAGAACGAATTCATTGAATGTTATAAATTCATTAGGCAGTAAATAATCCCCAATTATTAAATCTCTCAAAAAAAGGTAAACAAACATATTCCATAAAGCTAATATGTTCGTTTACCTTTTTCTATTTCAAATCAACAGCAAAATATCGTTGAATAAAAACAGCATGAATAAGTATTTTGTTATTCATTTCTCTTTTTCATATAATCTTTTTCACATTGCAACGGCTTAAATTTCACTTTTTTCCCTTTCTTCTTTTTCGTTTTTATAACGAGCCATTCCCCTTTTTCAACGTCTAGTTTTAGGCGTTTCATTACATTGATATTATCTTTTTCTTTATAAAGTAAAAATGCTTCTTGTGCCCTCACAAATAAGCTGGGCTGTTCGCTAAATCCACCACTATCATAAATTTTAGTTAGCGAATTATAATAAGAATCATTTTCCTTTCCACCATACATCAAATGAGCAGCCTCCAGATCTCTTTTACTTACTTCCCAAAAACTATGTTCATCAATATTTAAATTAAATGTGGATTTAATGTCCTGTATTATATTCTTCACATGCTTTTCATCTCTAACTTTTCTTTCTTCGAGACAATCCGAAGATAATTCTGGTGCATCTGATTGGGAATGTACAACGTGTTGTATCGATACACACAGAATAAATACGCTTAAAATGTAAAATATTTTTTTCATATTTACATATCACCTCAAATGATTTAGATACTATATCATTTGAGGCTTACAATATTCTTATGCTAATAATAAGAAAGATCCTATAAATTAAAATTTTTATAGGATCTTTCCTTTTAATATTGCTTTATCAAATTCACGGGCGGGGCAACTACCTTACTACTTTTCACATCATATAATCCTATAGGTGTTACTCGTATAAAAGGCAAGTGCGTCGCAGAAAAGAATAAAATTGTAAATGCTGGATCATCATGCGCGTAGCCACGCTCTTGTAGTAATTTCACCATCTGTTTCTCTTCCTGTATTAATTCTCTCATTTTTAAATTAGACATAATCCCGAGCAATGGTAATGCTATTTCGTGTAATACTTCATTCTTTTCAGCTATTACCATTCCCCCGCCAAGCTCTTTTACTCTACGAAAAGCTGTAAGCATATCTTCTTTTCTTTTTCCGATAAGAATGATGTCACCTGTACCAGAATAAGAGCTAGCAAGCCCACCTAGTTCTTTCGCAAAACCTTTCACAGCTATATTCACTTGCCAACTGCCATCACGAGCAATCATCATAAAGAAACATTCATCATGATCTGTGGACAATTCATCACAGTCTATATTGATTTCACTAGTGTATGGTTTTGTAATAACGTTATTTAATAAGTGTATCCCCGTTTTATTAGAGAAAATCATATCCTCTTTTTCTATGGACCAATCTAATGATAATGGAGTTACTTTATGTTTACTCCAGTCTATATGTAATGCTTCATGTGTATTTACACCGTCACGCTTCACCCATTTCCCCTTTGCAAGGACACTGATTGGTACTGGGTTTTCTTTACTTTCTAAAATATTGATATTAGCAATTCTACCTGTCGCAATCGAACCATGTACATGTTCCATATTATAATAGCGAGCAATATTATAACTTGCCATATCGTATGCATCTATTACTGGTACTCCTTGTTTTATCGCGGTAGAAATCATAACGTTTGTCATTCCATTCTCATAAAACGAAGGATGTGAGCCGTCTGTTGTAAAAAAGAATCTATCAAACTGCTTTACGCCTAGTTCCAACAATTCTTTCAGTAAAACTTCTAAATCTGGGCGGATTGAAGAATTTCTTAAGGAAACAGTGTAACCTTGCATAAGACGAGTGAAAGCTTCCTGCCCTGTCATCGCTTCATGATCACAATCTGTACCTAACAGTTTTAACTTCGCTAAAGTCGTTTCAGATGCACCCGGAAAATGTCCTTCTACTTTCTTTTGCAATCGCTTCGTTTCCTGCACCCAAGTTAACATTTCATCATCGCCATGTAATAGTTTTGGCCATGCTGTTAGCTCGCCACCTTGAAGAACCGCTTCATGCTGCAGCCACTCTATTATTTCTTCACTATTAAACAAAGATTCCCCGTTTTGCAATTCAGTCTGTCCGTCAAAACGGCACCACCAATACATACTTGCTGGAATCTTATTGAATTCATCTAATAAACGAAATGCTTCTTCACGCTTTAATGTGAAAAATAAAGTTAAATTATCATTAATAAAAGTTGTTGTCCCAAACTGCATCGCATGATTCGCTAGCGTCTCTGGGTTATACAACTGATACGGATGTGCATGTGGTTCTATGTAACCGGGTACGACATACTTTCCTTCGCAATCAACAACTTCACACTCCGTTAATTGCTCTGGCAGCTGCTCCCCTACGTATACAATTCGATCATTATATATCCAAATGTTCGCTGTCATCCACTCGCGCATATAAGAATTTAAATATGTTGCATTCTTTAATAATATGTGTGTGCTTCTCTTACCATCTAGTACTTCAACATGTTCTCGTAATTGTTTATTACTCCATTTATAATGATTTTTCCCCATTGTATTCAACTCCAAATCAACTCATAATTATTTTGATTAAAACGAGTAATATTTAACTAACTAAAGTATTTTCCATTCATAACTCCCCTATTGGTGCCCCTATATCCTTCATTATATGTAAAAATTTAAAAAATAACAATTTTCAGAACTATATGCATACCTCTTTTATCCATAATAAAAAGAATGTCATGTAACTGACATCCTTTTTTATTTTGTCGTAAGCATTAAGATTGACTTTCACTTTGGAATACACTTGATGTCATATCATAAATGCAACTACTGTCCATAGTTGCGAACTTAAAAAAGCACCTCTTTTAAATATAACTATAACAAAATTCCATTCACTTTCTTTTCATCTATTTATTAAATTCAATTTGCATCATTTTATTAAACTGCGGAACAATATCGACCCCACCTATAGAGTTGAGACTGATAGCCAATGTATGTTTGCCTCCAATTACTCCCCCAGCAAAAGTTGTAAATCCAGGAATTCCTCCTCCATGCCCCCAAACTGAAACACCGTTTGGAAGTTTAGTCTCATAGATTCCAAGACCGTATGCGTCACCAACCCCTTTTCCTTCTATAGGAACTGTAGTAAGCATTTCTTTTAGCTCGCGTTCCTTCAGTAACTTACCACCGAGTAAAGATGAAAAGAACTTATTTAAATCATCCGCATTAGAAATCATATCTCCAGCTGCATTAGCTAAACTCGGATTATAATACGTAATGTCTTTCAACTCGCCTGTTCCTTCCATTTTCACATATCCACGAGCATGATTCTTTCCTGGGATGACGGGTGAATTTCCTGGTAAAAACGTATTTGATAGGTCCAAAGGTTCAATAATTCGCTTTTCGATTTCTTCCGCATAACTATTTCCAGTTATTTTTTCAATAAGCATTCCTAGTATTACGTATCCTGTGTTTGAATACAACCAGTCTTTACCCGGCGAGAAATCTGGAGGCAGCGAAAGGCCTATTTTCACTATTTCTTCTGCTGTATACGTTTTTTTCGAATTCATTATGTCCGCGTCTTTTGACTTTAAGTATTCAGCGATACCACTCGTATGATTCAAAAGTTGTCGTATCGTAATTTGATTACCATCATACCCATTTCCTTGCACGAGACCCGGTAGCCACTTTTCAATTGGATCGTCAAGTTGTAAGCGATTTTCTCCTACTAATTGAAGAATAGTCGTGGCAGTAAACGTCTTCGTCACACTACCAATCCGAAAGCGATAATCCGAATTCACCGGTTTCTTTGTACTTAAGTCCGCCACGCCAGCAGTAAAACTACTAGTTTTTCCGTTGTTAGACGCCTTAGCTAATATTCCTACAGCACCAAGCTGTACTGTTTCCTGCATTACTTGTTTCCAGCCATTACGATTCTTTTGATCATGTACTTGTGACGAACTAGAAATATTTTGAGTTGACTCTGCAGTCACAGTAAAACCAGGTGTGAATAGAACAGTACCCGCTAATAAAACTGCAAAACTTGCTAACTTAATTGAATTACATTTTTTCATAAGGCTTTCTCTCCTCCATTAATATCGGATTGATTCAAGCTATACTTTCATCCTATATGATAAATCTCTCTTTTTTCTTATCCATTCCTTACGAAATACTTACGTTTAAATTTAAATACGGTAAACTGAGGAAGAGTTATGCATGCAAATAAAAAGAGAACATGTTTTCATTTTTTATGTAAACATGTTCTCTTAAACATTTAAAATTCTATATCAACTTTTCATCCTATTCTTTACACAACTAATTTATATTCCTTTTTACCAGCCCGCACTAGCATTCATACCATTTCCAATAATAGAAAGTAATAGCGGCCATAATACTGGTCCTAGTGTAAGAAATATATTTAGAAGTATGAGCATTCTATATCCAACGGTGAAATTGTGATTTTTACGATTAACAAATACTAAACTGATTAATGATATTATAGTTGTTAAAAATAATACTAACATTAGCAACCAATACCACACCATTAAACTAAGACTCCACGGTGTTAATAGCTCATGTATGATACAAAATGAGATTCCTAATACAGCAAAACTAAAACTAGTCACCGATGTTTTTATAAGCCATTTATTTATTTTTTTATCGTATGTATTTTTACAATATAAATCTATTAAAGTATATAAAGATAAATATGCCATTAATACACCTATCCAAGACAATAACCAGTCTCCGTCTCCTTTGAATAATACGTACAGTAACCAACACATACCTACTGCTGAAAAAACAAAGGAAATAAGTATGCTTTTTAATACCGATTTCATTACATTTTCACACCCTTAAAAAACCAAAAATTAATTATAATTTATAAAAATTAAGTATAGGTTAACATGTAATGAAGTATAAGTAAATAAAGTTAATTTTGTTTACCTATTTGAAGACGGTTTCATATAAGAAAATAATTCATGTTAATCAAATTTCCGTATAAAAATAGAAAAGGTGGATATTTATGTATCCACCTTCCCGTCTCCCTCTACCCACTTCATTATTTCTTCCACATCTAAATCCGTATACGTCTTTTCACCATAACGAACAGACTCATATAACGAGATAATATCCCTTGTTCTACAAATTCTTTTTAACCATTGTTGTATCGTTTCATAGGACCTTCTCTGTTCATGAAATGGTAATGTTCTTTCCCATTCAACTAACGTTTTTCTTATCTTATCTGTCGGTAACGGCCGTTCTAACTGATGAATGACTTTTTCATTCTTTATGCTTCTTACCGCAGTTTGCTTTGTGATCGATTCTTTCTCCTGTACTATTTCTGTTCTCATCAATTTGTTCCTAATATACTTGTAGATGGCATATATAATTAATATTGCGATTATCACATAAAAAACTATAGTAATCCATACATTTGAAAGAACAGAAAGCACGTCACTCCATAGACTTTCTCTTTCGAAAGGTTGAAATTTTTTACCCGTTTTCGTTCTTATACTCGTATCTTTTACTTCTTCATATTCATCTTCATCTATTTTGGAATCATCAAAATTTTCACCTATACTAGTAAAGTCATAATTTCTTTCCGATATTGTCTTAGTCTTACTGAAAAAACGCTCTTTTACTATGTCTTGTACATACACAATACCTTGTGATAACGTTATCGCACTAATCGCAAAGAAAAGTATGATTAAAGTTCTCACACTCCATAACTTCACTTTCATATGTCGCTTTTTATTCACCATGACATAAGCCCCTTCTTATTCTTTCATTACAATCCATTTATTCGTTCTACTGTATTTCTTTGGTGAAGTACCAATAATTAAAGGAACCGCATCCAGTTCCTTTCGACGAAAGCCTGCTGTGTAAAAGTAAGAAGAAGATATAGGCGTATCTTGGTCTGATATCGAGGCAAGTATCCTTAATACATTTTGCAAATGTTTCCGATTATCCCCATTTTTTATATGTAGCAAACCGTTATCTTTTACACTATTGATCCATACTTCAAACGAACAGTTTTGCATAAGAAGTTGTTTGCATATACCTGCTGTTAATTCAATTAGTTCCTCTATATCATTTCGCAAAGAAACACCACTTTTATTTTGCAAGTTGAGATAAATCGCGTATTTATCACATTGTGTTCGCTCATACTTTTTCGCAATTATCGTCCCTGTTTTCGCTGTTGCACTCCAGTGGATGGAACGAAAATCTTCATTTTCATAAGACTTTACTCCCATTACTTTCGTTTCATCATATAAGGGTGAAGACATCGCTTTTCGAAATCCTCGTGACCATTCTTGTAATTCAGGAACTTGTATTTTCGGAACAGCTGGTAAAACTAAATAAGAGGGCGTATCAACTTGTTTATATGTTATATGGTTCGTTATAAATCCAAAGAGATCAGTAATAACAATTTCAACTTCTTCCCATTTCGCGATGCCTCTTTTTAACGCTACAGCTTGCAAATCAAATGAAACTGACTCCCTTCCTTTTAAATTAAAATTCATATAATAATTTGAACCTGTACTATGATTTTTGTTTATTTCATCATGATTCCAAGTTAGCTTATTTTCACATTTAAATCGAAATACGATATTAAGAATAGGAAATATCGACTTGTTTGAAATTTTCATTTTGCACATATTCGTTTCACCTATAAAAACATTCGAATTCCCTTGACTGTATTCCCATTCAACACGAGATACTTTACGTATATATACATGCATAGCACCTATTAAAATTACATATAAAAATACGAGAGATAAAAACAGTAGATTACTTGAAAATACACTTAAAATAACGGCTACAACTGACATAACCCCCATTACGAAAGGCTCCGCTAAAGGTGTATACACAAGCTGTTGATTCATCGTACATTCTCCACTGGCACACTAATCGTATGAAGAATTTCTTTCATAATTTGTTCTTTCGTCGTTTTCATCTCTCCCTCAATTGTTAACGTTAAACGATGAGCACAAACGGATGCAGTGAGCGTCTTAATATCATCTGGCGTACAGTAATCTCTTTCATTTAATATTGCCCGTGCTTGAATCGCTCTCATAAATGCCAACGTTCCCCGAGGGCTTACACCAATTTCAATTAACTCATGGTTACGAGTTGCTTCAATAATTTCAAGAAGATAATCTTGCACATCATTCCCTACTAACACTTCTCTTGCACGCTTTTGCATCGTAATAATTTCTTCACTTGAAATAATAGAGTGTAATGTTTCTAACGGACCATTCATTTGAAACCGATTCATCATTTCCTTTTCAGCTTCTCTCGTAGGATAACCTTGGCGAATCGTAAGTAAAAATCGGTCTAATTGAGCATCTGGTAAAGGAAATGTGCCCGCTGATTCGAGTGGATTTTGCGTTGCTATAACTAAAAAAGGTTCTGGTAATGAATGTGTCTGTTTCGCAATTGTAACCGTACGCTCTTCCATAACCTCAAGTAACGAAGATTGTGTTCTCGGTACAGCTCGATTAATTTCATCCACTAATACGATATTTGCAAAAATGGGTCCTAACCTTGTTTTAAAATCCGATTCCTTCACATCAAAGTATTCAAGGCCAATAACATCTCCAGGCAAAGTATCCGCTGTAAATTGTATTCTTTGAAATTTGGCGTCCACACTTTTAGCCAAACTTTTCGCTAATGTTGTTTTTCCTGTCCCAGGTACATCCTCTAATAAAATGTGTCCTCTTGCTATAAGAGCTATAGCTGCCAGTTCAATCGATTCGTCTTTTCCTATAATAACCTTCGAAATATTATTAGTAATTTTCTTTAATGTACTCATATATTATCTACCACCTTTTAATTATCTAAAAATTAAGAATATATTTTTTCCAAATTATAACATGTAATTCGAAGATGAAATAGAGTGAAAATGAATCTTTTATTTTTTCTTCATTGCACGCAAAAAAGCACCTATTGTCGTATATTGACAATGAGGTGCTTAACTCAATCCAACAGCCTTCTTTCCCTCTAATTTTTAGTAACAATACATCCTTTTTACTCCCACGCATACATTGTTTTCAATTAACTAGTAAAATGCATTCTAATATTACATATAATAAAAACCATTTCGATTTGTTCGTTATAGAACTTCCTCTACATCGACACTCTCAATCTTCACTTCATACATATTTGGGATATTCGCCTCTCTCGGTACCCATGCATAATAATTTTGATCATTTTCTAAAATAAATTGAACTAATTTTGTTTCTGATCCATTCCAGAAATTTTTAAGATTATCAATGTAGTCCTCTAAATCTTCTTTATAGTCCAATTGTAATATGTAATCTCTTACCGTCAGGGCAAACACAATTAAACTTCCTAATAAATCCTTTTGCTCATTTTCTTCTTCATACTCTTGTGGTAAGAACCACACTTGACCTATTCCTATCGTTTTTTTGTATTTTGCATAAAAACTACTATCATCCATATTCTCATAGTCATGAATCAATTCTTTGACCAATGAATGCCATTTTGGCGGAATAATATTTTCCAATGCAGGATTATGTTCAATTCCTTCTAGTATATCCTCGATTTCTTCTGTCTCATCTTCATAGTGATATTCACTTAGGTCTATATGTTTAAATTTCATTTCATTTTTATAATGTGCCAAATCATATGGATAGTGATTATTATCTTTTAAACTTGTATCATCAAGTCCGAGTATCTTTACTATTGCAGCTGTCTCAAAGCTCCAATACCCTACATATCCAGGTTCTTTGTGGGCATTTTTCCATTCATAATCATAATGGCCTTTAAACCATTCTTTCTCCATGTACGTTTGTAATCTTTTAGATGCTTCTTTTTTATCTGTTTGTGCAAATTCTATAATCTCTCTTGTTTTTGCATATGGATTTTCTTTATAATATCTATTCGTCACTTTTGTGTATCCGATATCACTAGCGCATAAGAGGAAATCGATTACTGCGTCGTTCATATTTTCCTTCTCAACTAGTTTAGCTAAACTTACAAGATTCTTTTTCTCCGTCTCTAATAAAATCCCTAGAGATATCATCCAAATTAGATTTAAATATCCAACTTCTCTTTCCCCTATATGCCCCAAATCAATGAGGGCATTCTCAAAATCTGCTTCCATTGTATGGATATTTTCTCCTAAAGAGTATTTCGCAATAATATCATCCAACGCATAATTAAAATTTGATAGATAGGTTCCTTCTATAATACTATTATTGTCATTAGGATACCTTTGAATACCATTTTTTTCATCTTCTTTTAAACTTTTAATTTTAACTCTATTTTTTTCAATAAACTTTTTATGATATTCTATTCCTTTTTTACATTTTTCTTCTATACATAAATGATCTCTCATATCATTCAATTCCCCCTAGTTTTTAAAATTATGGCCATTCTCCAATTATGTCTCCCTTTGTATCTATTCTAAATGTTTTCACATTCCCACTACTATCGACTTTTGATAGTACTCTTTCTACTGCACCGTTTTCCAATGCATCCTTAATCTCTTCTGCTAATACTTCATCTCCATCAACAGCCTTCAATACCCTACTTTTTCGCGTCTTCGCACCATTCAACCAATCATTTGACATTTGTCGTCCATCTTTAGTTTTACTTAGTTTAGCACCACCACATAATCAATTTGAACAGACGAAAGGTGAGCCCACATTTCTCGCAAGCCCACCCTGTCTATTTCTGATGCTTCTTCATTCATTTTTGCGCAATTAATTTCTTTATCTCTAAAAATATACATCGAGTACATTCCTTGTTCTTCACAGTATACTTTAATTTCATCTTTTTAATATCTGAAGCTACATCCACCATTAACTTGCCCTAGTGTTGAAACTGGTTTATCCCTAGAAATTTTTAACTTTCATCTTCCTATTACATAAATTGTAATTTTCGTAACGCTTTTTAACAAATATTCGGACATTTACCCTATGGAGTACACTCATAAAAGTTTTCTAAAGAGGGTCACTCTTTTTAATGAGACTACATTTTCGAACTGTACTCACTTCTTAACAACTACTAATCTACCTCTATTATTTGTATCCCTTCTTTGGTTTCTGGACAATCATTAATGCTTCTTTTTAATACTCATCTTCAAATAAACAATTATATATAGTAACACCTGTTTCCTTTAACTCTAACGAAACATCCTCCACTTCAATACTTAACGTTTCTTTATCAAGATTCTTTATTCCGTTACTATCTAATAATTTTAAAATACTACTTCCTATTTTCTTAGATTCATCATTGTATGGCGAGGACTCTTCAACTAGCTCGATTGTACCATTAGTGTATCTATATCTTAAATATTTAACCACTGCATATGGCGCGATTGCCGAAATCATTAGCATTACACAATTAATTTCTGATTGCTTCCGAACGTACTCACTGAATTCTACACTACCAAAACGAAATTTCACATCTAGTGGTAGAAGAATGTAAGAAAAACATGTTGAATAACTAAAATCAGTAATATTATCAACGTTTATATTTGATATTTTATTAATTTCTCCATCCCAAAAATGTTTATCAACAAATTTCCCCAAAACATATTGGAAATCACCTTGTTTATATAATTTATTAACAACTTTTAGTATCTCATCACTCATAATTATTCTCCTTTATTGTACAGGATACCCATGTATATTTCCTTTACCATCCATATGAACCTTTACCCTCGTTTCTCCATTTGGACCTATTGACTTTCCAAAATCATGCACTCTAACACTTCCGTCTGGCTTTACTGGTGTTCCTTTCACCCATGCTTCTTGTGTCTCTACTACTCCATTTTTCCCTGCTCCCCACTGCGATTTGGTTGAGACATTATTCCCATGACCAGGAACATGTTTACCCTGTTTTCCTGCATCAACTTTTGGAGCACCTGAAACGCCAGCATCAACATGCCCTTGACTTGCTAGTTTATCATTTTTTCCAATGTTCCCTGCTACACTGGCTCCCTGACCATCAACACCTGTACTCTTAACACTCCTACTTGTCGTATACTGATAATCCTCTTTCGGAGAATGCTACCCTCCCTCTGTGACATTTCCTACTTCAGCTATGACGAAGCCGTTTCCCTCACCTAGAATCCATTTGTACTCCAGTAATGTTTTTATTGCGTGCTGGATTTTTTCATTCCCCTGCAAAAAGGTTGTTTTTACGGTTGTAGCACCTTTGTTCCATAGACTTCCGATTTTGTCGGCAAATCCTTTTGCTGTGGAGGCTACAAAGTTTACTCCCTCTTTTACTTTGTGACTGGCTGTTTTTATGCCATCGACAGCTGCTTTTTAGTAGATCTTTTTATTTTCTCAATCTAACAAAATATTAATTTTTTATTTATTATATCTTATTTCTATACTGAGATGAAAAAAGCACTTATTGCCTTCCATAGACAATCAAGTGCTTTAAGATCATATGTTGTAAAATGTCATCTTACCTAAACTCGTACTTTTTTTCTATTCTATCATTGGACACAGTACCCAATGATGGGCCAACCATCATGAAGTACGTAATTTCAAACACTTATTTCTTTCCCTAAAACACTAACCTTTATTCTGCTTTTTAATCATTTCCATCCCATTCATAAATCTCTTAATAGAATCCTCATTCTTCAATAATTCACTTAAGTATAACAATACATCAAACTCTTCAGGGTCTGCATCATAATAAATCATTCCTGGATCAATAAAAGGCTCATAAACTATATTACAGATATTTTGTCCTCCTATTGTTACACTAAAACATCTTTTCAATTTTGAAACATAACTATTTGTACAAATTAGATCTTCTATAGATGTTTCAAATGATTTTCCATTATAGAAAAAAAATAGTTTGTTATCTTTAACATAAATACCAACTACCTGTCCATCTTCACTAAATCCTCCGACGCCTTGTCTAACCAACTTTACTTTATTTTTTTCAACTACTGAATATCCGCTAGGTTCTAATATAATATACGTTCCTGTCTTAGAGTAATTATTCATTATTATCATAAGTTATCCTGTCCCTCCTAATGCTCTAATCCTAATAGTGTGTTTATTACATCATCTTTTTGCATTGATTTTTGAATTATAATTTTCCATACTTGTTCATCTGATTCATAAATTCCTTTATCAATGTACGAATCTCTTATCTTATTAAACATACTCTCAGCTGTCGGTCCTATTGGATTACCATATTTTTTTATATTTCTTTCCTCTAAACCGGCTCTCTCCTCAGCAGTCATATTTTCCCTCGCTGCATTTTTTTGCCGATTACGTGCTTCTACAACATGTTCAGCTATTTTTTCTTTAGAAAATCCTTCAGATATCATTTTTTCGATATCATTTTCTAATTGTTTAGATGCTTCAAGATAATCTTTTCTTACATTTTGCATTTCTTTTGTCCATTCAACATTTGTAAAGTCATATTCTGGTTTATTATATGCAGTACCCTCTTTTGGTAAATATCCATATGCTCCATTATCATCAGCATGTATCTGTTTAAGTACATCGGGCTTTACTTTTTCTAAAGGTATTCCCTCACCCGTTTTACCAACACCAGTTTTACCCGTACCTTTAGCAACCCCCGCACTCCCAGACGTTGCTTTCTTCACATCTCCAACCTTTTTTAAATCATGAAGTTTATCAACTATTTTTACACCTTTCCCATATGGAGTCATCATCCCAACTGCTAGGAGTTTTTCACCATAGGTAGCTTCTGGGTCAAAGAGTGTGAAAAGATCACCAAAGAGAAAATCGAATCCAAACTTCGCCACACCGATTAAAAAAGGATCGAGTACTGGCCTTCTACCACCGACTGGATGGCCAAAAATGTTATGCTCCATTTCATAATCATCGGTTTCAACTTGGAAATCCTCACCTATATTCCCTTTTATTGTACCATTTTTAATTCCTTCGAGGTATTTTTGTGTCGCTTGTATCTCTTCTTTTGTAAATCTATTATTGATAGATTGATTTTCGCTGCTTATTCCTTCAATGTCGTTATACACATTGTGCTCTAAATCTACACTTTTTCCAATACCATTGTCAGATTTCCGTATTTTCTCTTCTATAATTATTTGAATTTGCTTTGCCCATTCCATATTTAACTTTTCACTATGAAACGTACCACTCACAGGACTAAATCCTTTCCCACTTTGCACTTCAGCGAGTCCGGCTGTGATGCTAGCTGCTAATTGGAGAGCGGTGCTGTAGTTGTTGCTGGATGAATGATTGAATTCATATAAATGCTCTAGTTTTTCTTCCAGTTTTTTTCTCATTGCACCTAATACCGTTACAATTGCACCTACTCCGGGCATTGGTGTAAGTACTTCTATTGCTTCTATACTTGTAATCGATTGATTAATTCCCCTTATTTGTTCTCTTATTTCTTCTTCAATCACATCTGTCGAAGCAACTTTCGCTTGGAACTCATTTGGAAATGCTTCGTTTTGGCGAATTAATTCTTCACATAAGCATATGATTCCTTGCGCTAATGACCGAAATGTTTGGACAAGGTAGGCTTTTGCACTACTGTATGTTCGTCCTTGTAATACTGTGTCTATCGCAAAGGCATCAATAGATTGAATGGCTTGTTCCATACTTTGAATCGTAGCATTACATATAGCGTTCATACTTTGAGTTTGACTTTGTACTTCTCCCAAATACATGTTTAAACTCATGTATTTGCCTCCCTTTGTAGTTGCTGCTGTTCATAGGAAAGATCGTTTTCTTTCTCACTGAGATGCCGTTTTTCTTTAAGCAACGTCTCTTTTTCATTTTCTAATTCGAATGTAAGTTTTCTTTCATACTGTCCGATTTCTTGCCGCATATTCGTAAAAAGGTGAAACACTTCTTTGTCGCCGTGCCAAGTTTCTAGTATTCGGTTAAATAAACGATTACTTCTATTTTTCCATTCATGAAAACTAACCTCAGCTCGTTCTTGATTTTGCAGCGCAATTCGGTTTTCATTTTGTTCTTCAAATATAATTCGTAATTTTTGATTACATTGACTGATTCTCGTTTCAATTTCTTGACTCATCTTTTCTCCCTACCTTTTCCCCTTTACGTAGGTTGTTACATTATTGAAAAGTCTTTTGAAGTCCTGTATCCATTTTCTCAAATTCATTTGCTACGGAATGGATATTATCAATTGTTTGTTGAAAAGCAGTACAAAATTGTTTCGTGATCTGTAAATTTTGTTGATTTGCCTCTTGTGCTTGGAAGTTCACAGATAGTGTCGTACGCGTTGCCTTATTTATAGAGCGACTAGTAGCACTTTGCATTCTATCTGAAGCATTTCTCATTTTCGTTGCAAGTTGCGTTGCCGTATGCAAATTACTTTGAAATTCTCCCATTACTTACTCCCCTCTACCTTTTATTTACAAGAAAATTATAACACGGAAAAATATCCCAATAAACCAAATGTTCGAATTTAACATACAATTCACCACAGTTACTGAGGATACGAGCAACACTTATCAATCAACATAACTGAGTCCAAAATGGATTCTACTTATACAAAAAAGATGACTTCAGCCATATGCTAAAGTCATCTTTTTCTACCTTATTATTTTACTAACTCTCCATTATAAGCTTTTATATCAAGAGGAGCAGTTAAAAATTGTGCTGCTTTACTAACGAAAGATGTGAAGTGTTCACTCGTATTATGGCTCGCAACTGCTGCTTCATCTTTCCATACTTCTACCATCGTATAAACACTTTCTTTTTCTGTATCTTTATATAAGTCATAAGATACATTTCCACTTTCTTCTCTTGAACCATGAATGAGTGGCTGAATTTCTTCTAAAAATGCTTGTTGTTTCGCTGGATCTACTTGAAATATTGCGTGAATAATAATCATGGTGTTTCCCCTTTCATATTCCACTTATTTCTTTAAAATTACTTCCACTCTGCAACTTTTTCAATTGGAAGACGTACTGATTGGTAACCACTGTCAGCAGCTTTTCCGATTGAAATTAACATAACTGGTACGTGACGGTCTTTATCTAGTCCGAAAGCTTCTGCGATTTGATCTTTCTCAAAACCACCAATTGGACAAGTATCATAACCGTGCGCACGAGCTGCTAGCATAAATTGCATTGCTACAAGACCACCGTCAATTAATACCGTATCTTTCATTACTTCTGGTGTAACCATTGAGAAGTAAGCTGAAAGTTTTTTCATTTGGTCTTCTTTTACTTCTGCTGGCATTAAGCCACGCTCTACTGCTGTACCGTAAATTTCCTCTGCGTTATCAAAATTGTTTAAATCACCAAATAAAGCAATCATTGCTGAAGATGTTTCTACTTGAGATTGATTGAATTTCGCAAGTGGCGCAAGTGTTGCTTTCGCTTCGTCACTTTCAATCACTACGAATCTCCATGGTTGCATGTTTACTGAAGATGGTGCAAGTGTTGCTTCTGTAAGAATTTCTGTCATTTCTTCTTTGCTAATTTTCACTGAAGGGTCGTACTTACGAATTGAACGACGTCCTGTTAAAATTTCGTTAAAATCATTTGTTTTTACTGAGTTAGTCATAGTTGTATTCTCCCTTTTTTATAATTCTTTTATATTTTCTTGAATGTGATTTAACATATTTAAAAGATTATCGCGTTCTTCCTCACTTAATCCTTTAAATGCAGATGCTGCAAAACGTTCTTTTTCTTCTTGAAACGCCTGAATTTTATTTCGCCCCTCTTCAGTAAGAGAAACTAACGTAATTCTGTTATCATCTGGATTTTTACGTCTTACAATCATTTCATTGGCCTCAAGCTGCTTTAAATGCCTTGTTATCGCAGCATTATCAATATTCACTTCTTGCTGAAGTGCTTTTTGACTAATTTCACCTACTTCAAATAATTGAAGTATAAGCTCTAATCGAGACTGGCTCATACCCGTACACCCTTCAAATTTCGAACTTACTTCTTTATTTAGAAAGTGTAATTTATATAAAATAATCGCTTCTTTTGAGCATGAACTTGTCAAATTAACCCTCCTTTACAATCAAAATAAAAACATTTGATGTATCAATAGTTGATATGTCAATTAATATAATCTATATCGATTTAGAATGCAAGCATTTTGTTTTCATTTTATTTTTTCCAAATTAAGGCGCTTTGTAGCGTTACAAATAATGTTAATTGCACTATAATAGTAATAATTTAAATGACTGGAGAGTGATTGATAATGCGGCAATACACAAATAGAAATGAGGAAATGAAAATGGAAAATGAAATGAGGATATTCATAAATGACAACAATAAATATAGGGATTGTCGCGCACGTAGACGCTGGCAAGACGAGTTTGACTGAGCGTATTCTTTATGAAACGAATGTGATTAAAGAAATTGGCCGAGTAGATAGTGGTAATACACAAACTGACTCAATGGAATTAGAAAGACAACGCGGCATTACGATTAAAGCATCTGTCGTTTCTTTCTTTATTGATGATGTAAAAGTAAATGTCATTGATACACCTGGACACGCTGATTTTATCGCTGAAGTGGAGCGATCATTCCGCGTTCTAGACGGTGCGATTTTAGTTATCTCTGCCGTTGAAGGTGTGCAAGCACAAACAAAAATTTTAATGCGAACATTACAGAAACTAAACATACCGACTATTTTATTCGTTAATAAAATTGATCGTAGTGGCGCAAACACTGAAAAAGTTATGAAACAAATAAAAGAGGTTCTTTCAAATGAAGCATTCCCCTTCTACTCTGTTCTAAACGAAGGAACGAAAGAAGCCCGGATCATTGAATACAAATCATATGACGATTGTATGGAATTGTTAGCACCATTTAATGAATCGTTACTTGAATCATATGTAAATAACGAAATAATACCGGACGCACTATTAAGAGAAAAACTAGAACAGCAAATACAGCAAGCAAATGTGTATCCAATCTTTTTCGGTTCAGCAATGACAGGTATAGGAGTAACTGAAATACTTGAAAAACTTCCGGCCCTAATGCCAGCTCTTACATCGGCACAAGAGGAACCATTATCTGGTGTTGTTTTTAAAATTGAACGTGAACCTTCTGGAGAAAAGGTTGCGTATATAAGAGTTTTTTCAGGTAGCTTACATGTTAGAAAATATGTTGATATACAGCGCGATGAGTCTCTACCACATAAAGAAAAGATTAAAAAAATGTGTATGTTTCATAGCGGAAATGCTGTTCAATCTACTATCGTTCCTAGCGGAGAATTTTGCAAAGTGTGGGGACTGAATGATATAAAAATTGGTGATATTATCGGTGAACGTACGGATTATATAAAAGATATTCACTTTGCCGAACCACAAATGGAAGCAGCGATTGATGCGGTACCTAAAGAGCGAATTCATGATTTATACGCTGCACTTATGGAACTCTGTGAAGAAGATCCACTCATTAAAGTGTGGAAAGATGATGTTCATAATGAACTTTATATTCGCCTTTTCGGTGAAGTACAAAAAGAGGTTATCGAAACAACACTTTATGATAAATATAACTTACAGGTTACTTTCTCAAATACGCGAGTTGTATGTATTGAAAAGCCAATTGGCATTGGGAATTCCGTTGAAGTCATGGGTGAAAAAGCGAATCCATTTTACGCAACAATTGGTTTTAAAATTGAACGTGGTGAACTTAACTCTGGCATAACGTATAAATTAGGTGTTGAGCTTGGTTCATTGCCTTTAGCATTTCACAAAGCAATTGAAGATACAGTATTTCAAACGTTAAAACAAGGTTTATATGGTTGGGAAGTTACAGATGTTATGGTCACGTTAACACATACTGGTTATGCTAGTCCTGTTACAACAGCGAGTGACTTTAGAAATTTGACACCGATCGTATTAATGGATGCTTTAAAACAAGCTGAAACATATGTATATGAACCAGTAAATAAGTTTGAATTAACTGTACCGGAGCAGGCAATTAGTACCGCAATGTATAAGCTCGCTGCCATTCCAGCAACTTTTGCAGAACCTATATTATATAATGATTCTTACCAATTAACAGGATCATTACCTGTTGCGAAAACAGAGCATTTTAAACGCATGCTTCATTCATTTACAGAAGGAGAAGGCATATTTACAACGAAGCCAGCTGGTTTCACAAAACTTATGGCTCCCTTCCCTACTCGAAAACGTGTTGATTATAATCCGCTGAATCGTAAGGATTATTTACTGCATGTTTTGAAGGCTTATTAAAGTAAAAGAGGTGCAATTCGCACCTCTTTTGCATGTATTAATAGGTTAGTTTGTCCTAACAACTTCTTTAAGTTTTCCTATTATTTTCGCTATAGCCTCAATTGAATTTTCCGTTTCATATCCCCCAACATTTACAGAATGATTTACATTTTTGACAACTTCAATCTGTAAATTTGTTTTATGTAGCTGATCAACTTGATCTGCATTGTATTGATGATCTTTATCCCCCATAACTAAAAACCCTTCGTGATTACTATGCAAGATAGAATCAAAAATCGTATCAAACGTCAGTAACGGTGTCAGTAATATCATTTTCGACTGTAAAAACTCTTCTCTCTTCATTAAATCATTCGCAATTGGAATTGTTCCGAGTGACTTCCCTAAAAATATAGTATCGTTGTATTGCTCAGCTTTTAATACTTCCTTCATTACAGGATTCATATCATCCATCATTATTTTTGTTACTTCTTCCATTGGTTTATTCATTACTTGTTCGTCGTAAGAATAATGAATATGTACAACATCAATTTTATGTTCAAGCATAAGCATCGTCGCGTAATAAAATAACGGCTTATCATAATTGTATCCTGAACCTGAAAACATAAAGCAAACCGTACTAGAACCTTTTTCGATATGTGTGTAATAAATTACTTTGTCATTTATATGTATCTCTTTTTTAATCCCCTTCATCCTTTTCTCCTCCGAATACATTTAATCTTGTAAAATGATATGTTCTGTATGAACTGCTATATTCTTTACTTTCTCTTTTATAAATGCCGGCTGTAAATTATATGCATGTAACTCTTCTACCGGCACCCACTTAAACAAATATGTTCTATCCTCTTCTTCCAAAATATATTGATCCGCTCCATTTGCAGGTAATTCATGTAGCTCTACTTCATAATAAAAACTAATCTCATGAAACTTTTGCTCAGAAAGTGTAAAGAAATTTTCTACTGACCATATTAATCTCTTCCCTTTAATAGGAGCAGCTAGTTCTTCTGCAAGTTCCCGTTGTAACGCATCCTCACTGTTTTCTAACATTTTCACTCTTCCGCCCGGTACGTACCAAAAATCTTCACCGTCACCTTGCAGAATAAGTATTTTATTATCCTGTTTACAAATTGCTCCGACGCGGTAATTAAAACATGTTTCCTCAACTTTAAACGTAAGATCCATCCGTAACGCCCCTTATATAAATATCGAATTATTACAAAACAATTATGTAATTACTGTACAAATAAGGTTACTAAATTTATCCACTCCATTCAATGGTTTTTGAATTTTCTAAACTATTATTTTTCATCATTACAAGTGTATATACATATGTTACAATCATATTGCACACTAGAAAACATTATGGGGGTACGGATGGAAACGTTATTAATCCAGCAAACTGAGAAATCAAATAAGTTTTGGAAAATCGTTGTGAAAGAAAAAGACTATGTTGTGTTTTACGGAAAAATTGGCACAGCTGGCAGTGTGAAAGCGAAAGAGTTTGAAACAGAAGAAGAATGTATGAATGAAGCTAATAAACTAGTTGCTTCCAAACGTAAAAAAGGATATACAGACCCGTTGCCTGGGGAAGATTACATAAAAGAAAAAACGATAACCGAAGAAGAATTTTGGGAGCTACTTCATCGTGCAAAAACGAAAGGTGAGGACCAAGAAGAACAAATAGAATGGCTTACTTCTCACCTTGCTAAACGTACAGTACATGAAATTGTAGCTTTTGATACGCATATGCATCGCCTTTTGAAAGACTCCTATACCTCCCGTTTATGGGCAGCAGCCTATATTATTATGGGTGGCTGTTCAGATGATACTTTCGATTACTTCCGCGGATGGTTATTATATCAAGGAAAAGAGACATACGAAGCTTGTATTGAAGATCCAGAACGATTAATTCCTGTATTAGAAAATTTGAGTGAGTATGACGTCCCAGAGATTGAAGAACTTACTCTATATTTCGGGCAAGAAGTTTACATGGAGAAGACTGGGGATGAAGATGATACATACTTTACACTATACCATGTCTTAACAAATGAAGAGTTTGAGGAAGTTGATATCGAGTTAGATTGGGATGAAGACGATAAAGAAGGTTTAAAAAAGATGTTTCCTAAGCTATGGGAGATGTACGGGGAAGAACCGATTGAGTGGTAGATTAATTATTCGTGAAAAAATGCCTTGTTTCTTTAGTAACAAGGCACTTTTTTTGATACTATATTTAAATTATCATCTTTCCCTCTCCCACCACTCCATAAAAGTCTTTAAAGAAGGAGCAACCCACGTTCTACTATCATTTTCATGGTTCCATACATATATGTCATCTCTTTGTACTTTTCCATTCAAAATGGAATAGCCAAACAAATCACCATTTCCCCCATCAGCAAAAAATAATAAACAGTCAAAAGGCATGTATAAATCCTTAAAATCAACTATATTTCTCATACTCATATTTTCAGTTTTAATTTTTGAAGCAGACCATATAAAGTCACCGTATTCACCTTCTATACCGTTTGTTTCCTGTAATAATTGATATAAATCATTCGGTAACTCCATTTGATGAGATACTGTGAATGGTGTCTTTCCACATCACCTTTTCCCCCTTATGTGCAATCAAGCATATTCAAAGAACTCCGCTAAATTTATTGATACCATCTTTCTAACAATTCCTTCTCCCTCTCGCCTGAAATACCTGCTTTTAATTCCCATTCTTCCGTACTCTCCATCCACTCATACACATCTGTAACTGTCTCTTCTATTCTTCTAAAAGTAAGCCCTTCATTAACCGCACTTTCGATACAAATAGAAAACCCGCCTCTCCACGGCTTCGTCTCACCATCTAATGGGAAAGTTTCTGGAATCCACAAAGGCATTTCTGTCCAAGGCTGCACATTATGTTCACTCATAAACGCTTCGTCTACCCAAACAAATTCAGCATCGCTATTCGTAACCTTTTTACACGTATTTAATAGCTCTTCCATCGTCAATTCATCATTCGGACCTGTTATATTAAATGTTCCTGCTTTATGATGTTCTGCCATATTTAGCCCCCATCTCGCGACATCTTTTATATCAACTAATTGCACGGGACGAATTTTTCTTCCTGGTACTAATACTTTCCCACCCTTTGCTACACGCTGAATCCAGTATGGAAGTCGATCTGTATAATCAAACATTCCTGAAAGAAGACCTGCTCTTACATGTAACACACGCCCCGGCCAATACTTCTCTGTTTCTTTTTCACATAATACTTTCAGTGCACCATAATACTCATAAGGTGAAACTTCACCATTCTCTATAGCCTTTATTTGATCATCCGTCGGTTCGGGCTGTAATATATAATCTTCTTTTATGTCATGCGGAATCCAATCTTTATATACGGAAAGGCTTGAGATGAATACATAGTGTTCAATATTATCTTTGAGCACTTCTCCAACATTCCTAATATGATGTGGAGAAAATCCACACGTGTCTATGACAACATCCCACTTTCGATTTTTTAAACTTGATACATCGTTATTTCTATCACCGATTAACTGCTCCAATTCAGGAAAAACTTCTTTGTTTGTTCCGCGGTTAAATAATGTAACTTCATGCCCTCTTTTCAAAGCCTCTTCTACCACAGCTCTTCCCAAAAATCGTGTACCACCTAGTATTAACATTTTCATGGTTCTCCCCCATTCGTGATAAAAAATCTATTCTTTTGTTTAACGATTTTTTGTTGTGAAAAGTTACGGGGATAATTAAATTTTTTCTACAAGTTCAATATATGCAATTTCGACACTTTTTCTATCTAAAAAACAATAATATGGAAATATTCATTCTGTCGATTTCCATTTCATATATAATTAAAATATCGGATATTCGATTAACCACTTATACATACTTAGGCAGGTGAAAAATATTAATAAACACATAGTTTATCATTCAACATTATGTATTTATTTTCTTACATCACTTGTATATATCATCTTGCTGAACATAGAAAATGGTCGTAATTATTTAGGGTTTACAATGGTTGTTCCGCTTTTAGCAGTTACTTCATATCAAACATTATATAAGAAACAAAAAATAGTTCATACACTAGGAATTTCACGTTCAAAAATAAAAACACTAATTTTCTCCATATTATTTCCACTACTTCTAGGGCTATGTCTCCATTTTTATTTTTATATTTATGATATAAAGTTCTTATATCATCATTGGAATGAAGTAGGATTTCTCTTGCTCGTTGGTCTTACAGTTGGATCTTTATCTGCATTATTAGAAGAGATTATATGGCGAGGGAATTTTCATTACTATTTACGAAAAAAATATACATTCATACAAACAGCTATTATTATAGCTTCAATTTGGTCTTCATGGCATTTACCAATAGCAATCTTTTATAAAAATTATGAGTTTCAGTTTGTAGGAATATTAAGTTATCTCTCTTTATTATTTATATTATCTATAATTTTAACGTACACGAGAGAATATGGCGGTTCTGTAATATCACCCGCATTTTCACATGGTATGTTTAATGTATTTTATTTAACAGATATAGTACAAAACAAGTGGGATGCCAGCTTAATAGAATTAATTAAATTTACCTTACTAGCAATTGTGCTGGGCACGATGTATCTCATACTTCACAAAGTTAAAAAATAGTTAAACAGCTAAGAAAAAAGATGTTTCTTCTTTTAGTTGAAAGCAGCTTTAATAGATTAAAAAGTACTTCAACACCTTGCAATTATTTAATAATGGTATAGGTGTTGAAGTTTTATAATCTTAGTTACATAACTTTGTTAACACAACACTTTTTTCTATCATGGAGAACAAAACAAGTTTAACTAAACCTTTCATTCTTATTTTTATAAAAATAACCATATTAATCTTTTAAATAAGGAAGTATGCACCCTTTAATTAATTCCCATCTATCCCGTGCATTCGGCATAATTTCAGAAGCAATTACTACAACCAAATCCTGCTTCGGAATACAACAAATCATATTCCCACCATCACCCATTGCACAATACGAATAGACACCCTCTTCTTCTCGTAACCACCATAAGTAACCATATTGATTTTGGTTCATTTCTGTCGATTCTTTTATCCATGATTTTGATAGAACTTGTTTTCCATTATGAATACCTTCATTCAAATACATCTGTCCAAACTTAGCCATATCCCTAACCGTTAACGTTACTCCCCAGCCGCCCGTCGAAATACCATTTGGATCGTGAACCCATCCTTTCACATCTTTTCCGAATAAGTCATCGAATCCAAATGCTTTCATATTGTAGTTTGGAATTTCGCTCATGCCCAGTGGTTGAAATAAGTACTCATTCGCAAATTCACGTGCACTTTTCCCTGTTGCATTCGTAATAATTGCTGATAGTACATGCGCTCCTGCAGATGAGTATTTAAAATATCCAATTTCTCCGCCGTTTCCTATCCTATTTAACGTATACTTTACCCAATCTCGTTGCATACATAGTTCTTCTAACGGCTCCTGCCAGTCTACGAAAGGATGTGGAGCTGTCATTGTCAACAGATGTCGTACTGTTATTTCAGATGAATTAACGTTATATTCCGGGAAAAATTCTATTACTCTTTGATCAACGCTTTTTATATAGCCCTTATCTATACATATCCCAATTAGCGCAGAGATTATCGTTTTTGTGACTGACGCTATGTGAAATGCATCATCTGGACCGTAACCGTTATAATATTTTCCAAAAATAACATTACCTTTCTGCACTACTAACATACCATTCATATTTTCATATTCTTCTTTTATAATCTGATCTAACTTTTCAGCAGTTTTCATTATTCCTTCCCCTTTAACCTATAATTAAAAAGGTTCGATAGGTACATATATATCAACTATATGTTTATGCTTTGGATGCTGCTTTGGGTCATTTCTATATACTTCAAAAGGATACGAATCTCTCGGTTTATATCCGCTATTTGGAAGCCACTCACCGTATATAAAGTCCCATGCTCCTTTATATTCATCTTGGCATATTTCAAAATGTCCTACTGCATACTTTCCAGAAGGTATTACCATTATTCCAACGTCGTTCGTTTCTACTGTGGATTCATCTGAAATTGTTACACATAAACTTGTTCTTAAATGATATTCCTCAGTAAATTCATGATGATCGTGGTAAATGGTTAATACTTTCGTATCATCAAATACATGATAGTTTTGCTTAGCTGCGTAATGAAATAGTTTTTCTATCATTTCTGGAAAAGCTATAGTTAACTCCTCATATGTACCGATATGTCTTATGTATGCGACGTTTATATCGTCCGCTGTTACAATTTCAACATTTCCTCGAACCTTCTTACATTCATTGTATTGAGAAATTCCCCTTACGTCTTTGCAATTCTTGCTATTATAGTTTCGATATTGAGACGGACTTACTCCGTAATAATTTTTAAATGTACGGGAGAAAACTGCTGAATCTGTGAAACCAAAATGGTAAGCGATATCCGTAATCGTCATATCCAATCGATATGTAAGAAGGTTTGTTGCCCTTTCTAACTTCAATCGGTTTACATATCGTGATAACGGCTCGTCTACTATTCCTTTAAAAATTCGATGAAAATGAAACTTTGAAAATCCAGCTACCTCGGCTAGCTCTTCAATTGATAGTGAACTGTCTATGTTTGATTCTATATAATCTTGAACCTTATGTATGCGTCTTACATACTCATTTCTACTCTGTTTATTCTCCATACTCTTTATCTCCTCACAACAAAAAGAACCATCCCAGAATACTTTTAGGACGGCTTTCTATTCGTAATAGATTCTTCCATATTCTATTGTTAAATCGATATAATTTCACTATATTTTTTAAATTGATGGTAATGTGGCGGTCTCCCGATTTAATTGAAAGAAACAACTATTTTTTTATAGCCCTACGCAAATTAGTAATATTATTGGGATTTAGCTCCCATTGTCTCATAAGTTCTCTTTGTCTTGTTTTTAAGTCTTCAAATGGTTCTTCCACTATGTCGATTTTATTAAATTTCCCTTCGAAAACTAAAGCATTTTTTATCTTTTTATATCCACCAAAACCTAAGTCATCATTTAGTAACCAGACTACTCTCTGTATTTTTGCGAATAAAATACCACCTGTACACATTGGACACGGTTCCAACGTGCTATAAATAGTAAACTTCTCATTTTTTATTTTTGCATCAAACATTGCTTCCCCTGCATTGCGAATAGCGTCTATCTCTGCGTGAGCTGTTATGTCTTTTTGTGGATGCACTCTATTTCTTCCTCTTGCAATGACATTATTATTTCCATCAACAATAACTGCTCCTACTGGATATGTGTTTTCTTTTAATGCCTTTTCTGCTTCTTCCAATGCCATCTCCAAAAAATATCTATCTCTTTCAAAATGCATATAAATCCCCTTCTTTTGATGAAATTATTTTACAGAAATTGCTTTTGACATCCCCCTCACTTCTATCAAATTAACAAAACAAAAAAGGATATCATTATGTCTGCAACAACGGGGCAAGAATGGTGTTTTAATATAAACTTAATTGAATAGAATTTGTGATACAATCCCATCTTCATTAAGCTAAGAAAAACAAATACTCTAAAACGAGAAATTTTGAGGTATCATAAAAATTTTCAAATTTTTAATTCTTGTTTTGACGTTTCTTTTGTATGCTCCCTATAACTCCAAATACAATCGCTACTGCTAAACATACGATTGAGAAAGTTTGTAATACGTTTGTCGAAAAATAGCCTACCCCTAACACTACTGCTAAAACGATTCCTGCTACTAACATTCTCCGTTGCTGCATATCCATGCAATCATTCCCCTTTTATTTACACATTTTTCAAAAATAAAACTCTACTACCGCCGTTCCCATCATAATTTGTATGTACCGATACACCCTCTATCTCATCATCCCCAGCCTCAATTCGAAAACCGATTTCTTGATGAAACTGTATCGATTTTTTATTAACTGGTGACGTAATTGCTTTTACAACTTTACAATTATTTGCACGTGCGACATCAAAGAAATACGAATACAATGTCGATGCAATTCCTCTTCTTCTATACTTCGGATTTACCCCGATAAAATGAACGTACGCTTCCTCTTTATGCGTTTGCGAAAAGAATCCGCATAAGAAACCTAACGTTTCGCCATCTTCTTCAATGATAAAACTCGTTTCTTGAAAGTGAACGAAAAACAATTTTGGCAACATGGCAGCCATGTCTCTCCCGCCCCACCAATCATTTAAAACAGAATGAATCTTTACATAATCTTCCCCTTGGATGTTTCTTACTCGCATATGTTTCTCCCTCTCACTCACTTCATTTTTTCATAAATTTTAATGACTGTTTCTACTAAAAGGATTAATACCCATATCCCGCAAAATACAAGAACAGACTGGAATAAAGAACCTAGCATAACAACACTTATTAAACCTAATTCTGGGCCTGAAATGGACATTTCATCAAATCCTATATTATGTATAAATGGACCGGTTGAAAAAGCCATTAAAATAGATGCTATTAAATAAATCACACTCATTATTTTTAATATTTTTATAGAAAGATACGAAGTTTGTTCTTGCTCCATTTGTGATAATTCGATTTCACCGCTCGCAATTCCTTTTTGTAAACAGTCCTCACATAGAAATTCTTCCTTAATTTTTTTACCACCGTGCAATGTACCTGTAATTTCTTTACAGCGCGAACACTTTCGATTTATCATTTTGTTATCACTCCAATCTCGTAAGATTATACTTATACAATTCTATTTTTACCTTATTATTCCTTTTGTGTATTTTATAGAGAGGTGACGTATTTTATGATATCTAAACTTATTTTTGGTTATAAAAAGCCTACTGAGCAATATGTATTACGACCTAGTTGTTATGCAATTATTTTTAACTCAATTTCTTCAAACATTGCTATTATCCAAAAAGGAGACCGTTATTTTTTACCTGGTGGCGGTATGGAAGGTACCGAAACAAAAGATGAATGCTTACATCGTGAACTACTAGAGGAATTAGGATGGGCAATTGAAATTAATCAATATATCGGTAATGCAATGCGATATTTTTATGCGGAAAAAGAAGATACATATTATTTAAACGATGGGTTCTTTTATATTGCGAACATGGTGCAGACACAAACTGAAAACTGTGAGGAAGATCATGTTTTGCGGTGGATGTCTCCTTTACTTGCTATAGAATATTTACTTCATGATCATCAAAAATGGGCTGTTGAACAAGCGCTTTTATTACGAAACAAAAAATGATCTCCTTCTATATGAAAGAAATCATTTTTACTGTTAGCTTACCTTTTTCAAATTGAGAGCTGGCTTTTTGATTCCACCTTTTTTTACAACATATAGACCCACAAAGATAATAAGTCCGCCAACCAGTTGCATCATATTGATTTGCTCCCCTATTGTTACTGCCGCAAAAATAACTGCGAACAACGGTACAAGATACATATAAACCATTACTTTCGTTGAGCCTATTTGACTAATACCGACATACCACATTGCTAGCCCAAAGATTGTCGCAAAAATAATTGAATATGCTAGTGAACCCCAACTTGGCATGTCTACTGGCCACGTTAATGTGTTTACGTTGAATAAACAGTATATAACGAGAGGTACAATTCCAATTAAAGTAGACCATGATGTGACTCTCATTGCGGAATATTTTGTTATAAGAGGTTGCGCTAATATTGGATACCATCCCCACGCAATCGCTGCGACTAATCCAATTATGTTTCCGAGCCACGCATATTCGTAAGTAGTTCCTCCTGTATGTCCTGTTAGTAAAACGAATGCTGCACCAATAAACGCTACGATTGAACCAATTTGTACTTTCATCGAAAAACGTTCTTGTTTGTGCAATACTGCTAATATCCCTGTAAAAATAGGTGACATTGCAATTAATAATGAGGCGTTCGTTGCTGAAGTATATTTTACAGATAACATAAACATCGTTTGATACATTGTCGTACCAACGATACCGACTGCTACTAATCGTAGCCAATCTTTTCTTTCAATACGTAATGAGCGTTCCATCATAAAAGTGATAAGTAATAATACCGGTGATGCTACTAAAAATCGTAAACTATTAAATTGAATGGATGACATAAATGCCACTCCATACTTTCCTATTGTATAATTTGCTCCCCATACTAATGCAACTGATACTAGGAGCCATTCCATTTGCCATCGTTTCATCCGAATCTCCCCTTCCCTATTTAGCATAGTAAAATTGGCTGGATATAACACCGTCCAATTGGCTGTTTTTTTACCCAGCCAATCTGCTATACTTGATGTATATAAGAGATACGGAGGCGTTTTTTATGGAATGGAAACTAGATAGTGACAGTAAAATCCCTATTTATCAGCAAGTTGTTGACTTTATTGAAAAACGCATTACATACGGAGAACTTCCTCCAGGAAGCTTCCTACCTTCAGAACGGAAATTAGCTACGCAATTAAATGTAAACAGAAGTACAGTAACGACTGCTTATAATGAACTACGTGCTATGGGAATTGTAGAAAGTACGACTGGTAAAGGTACACGTGTGAGTACACATATGTGGGGCGTTTCTCCAACATTAACACCCAACTGGAGAAATTTCGTAGAAGGTGGTACGTTTTTACCAAACTTACCGTTACTTCGCCATATTCGGGCAGAAGTACAACAAAATGAAAACATTATTGATTTTGCAAACGGAGAACTCGGTTGTAATCTCTATCCTCATGATCAACTGCAAGCGATTTTACGTGAACAACCTTTAACGCATTCATTAAGTTACGATCATCCGCAAGGCTATCTCCCGCTAAGACAAGCGGTCGTAAAATATATGAAGGAATATTTAAAAGTTGAGGCGACTGAACAATCCATTATGATTACATCTGGCGCACAGCAAGCACTTCACCTTATCGTGCAATGTTTATTAAATCCAGGTGATGCTGTTGCTTTCGAAAGTCCTTCACACTGTTATTCCTTGCCGTTATTCCAATCAGCAGGTATTCGTATTTTCCCATTACCTGTCGATGAACACGGCATTAATCCAGACGATGTACAAGAGCTATACAGAAAGCACCGCATTAAAATGATTTTTTTAAATCCAAATTTCCAAAACCCTACGGGGACGATGCTTCATCCAAACCGTAGAAAAAAACTATTATCACTTTGCGCAGATTTACGAATTGCAATCGTTGAAGATGATCCATCTAGTTTGCTGACGCTAGAAAAGAAACAACCTTGTCCTACTTTGAAATCAATAGATGAAAACGGAACTGTCATTTATGTACATTCTTTATCAAAAATGATTGCACCAGGCTTACGAGTTGGTTGGCTCGTTGCCCCGCAGTCTGTAGTAGAAAGGTTATCCGACGCAAGGCACCAAATGGAATTAGGAATGAGTATTTTCCCGCAGTGGCTTATGCAACAATTTTTTGAAACTGTACCATTTCAGTCGCATATCGTACCGTTACGAAAACAACTAGCAGAAAAAAGAGACGTTATCGTCCACGCTCTAAACGAGCAACTTCATGATAAAATCTCTTTTTCAAATCCGACCGGTGGAATATACATATGGGGAAAATTAAAAGAACCGATAAACGAAAAACAACTTATTATGCAAAGTTTAAAACAAGAAATTGCTTTTATGCCAGGTAGTATTTTCGGCGCAAAAGATGGTTATATACGTTTATCTTATGGAAAAGTGGATATTGATCAAATTGCGGAAGGTATTTCTCGTTTACGCCAGGCTATTTTGGTATGTGAAAATAACTTTAAATAAAGCTTTCTCGTTTGACAAAACCTAAATCTACCATTATTATCAACTCGAACCTATTTATAGGAGTGATAAAATGAAGATTTACGTTGATGCAGATGCTTGTCCTGTAAAAGATGTGATTATTTTTGAGGCTACGAATGTGGAAATTCCTGTTACCCTCGTTACTAGTTTTTCACATTATTCTAATGCAGAGCAGCCAAAAGGTGTCGAAACAATTTATGTTGATTCTGGAGCAGATGCTGCAGATTACCGAATTATGCAGTTAGCAAAAAAAGAAGATTTAATCGTAACACAAGATTACGGTCTTGCTTCGCTCGCTTTAGCAAAAGGCTGTATCGTTCTTCATCATAAAGGGTACAAGTATACGAATGATAACATTGAACAATTGTTACAAACACGATATTTAAGTGCAATGGTTCGAAAAAGTGGTAAACGTACAAAGGGACCGAAACCATTTACAGCAGAAGATAAAGAGAAATTTAGAGCGCTCTTTAAAAGTATGATTGCACTTTAAAAATGAATCGTCTATTTGTAGAGGAAGAAAGGAAGAGAATATCCAAATGAACATTCTCTTCTTGAGGTTTACCCGTTTAAAATGAAGGTAAATTATCTAAGTTATTTTCCTTTATACCATCCGGTTCACTACGTATAATATCTCTGCCATACTTATGAAATACGTCCACATGAGCTAACTTCCCTGATTTTGCTTCATTAAGAGCAGTCATATAATCTAACTCTCTCCCGCTACTTGTTTTAAAAGCAATTAAATCACCTTCATCATTTTTACGAACAGCAACAATTTGTTCTGCTCCTGAATTGACTTCATGGCCTATTTCAAATTGAGCTTGCTCTTCCCCTTGATGTAAATAATCATTATATACTTTTTCAAAGTCTTTTTTGTCCATTAAACTCACCTCCAACACATTTTATTAGTATGGTTGGGAGATGTTGATTTTATGTAATTTGCTCTAAACTTTAGTATTTTCAAATGAAAACATTGTCCCCTCACTATTTGATTGTAAAGTGTATTTTATATCGAACATCTTTGATATATCTTTAATATTTTTCAAACCAAGTCCCGTTCCTTTACTATTTATATCAAACCCAATCCCATTATCTCTAAAAGAAACAACATCTTCATCTATAATGATTTTGAGTTTTTTAGCTTCTGAATGTTTAAGGACATTTTGAAAAATATTATCAAATAGCCTTTGAATCCATAACTCATTACTATTCCATATCAACTCTTTATCTTGTGGATTATATACTAATTCAATTTTATGAATGCTATACAAATAGCTCCATTTTTTAATCATATTTTCTATTAAATTGTGTATATTTACTTCATCATGCACAATATAAGTATTCTCTAAGGTTTCTGTAGATTGAATATTAAATTCGTTAGTTAAATCACTTATATATTGTATCTGATCATAAAGTGATTCAATTACTGGTACTTGTTCCTTGTACTCACCTTCTAAATAATATAATTGTAATCTGACCGCTGTTAAGGGTGTATTAATATCATGCCGTAATTTATTTAATAGTTCCTTTTTTATTTGTTCCTGTTGCTGTAGTTCCAATTCTCGATAAGTTGTTCTTTCTATAAGCAAGTTTACTGATTTAATCAGTTCTCCCATTTCATCATCGCTTTTAACATCTATTATATTAGGGATTTTTTTATCACTAGCTAAATCTCGAATTGTTTGATTTAATATATTAATTTTGTTTAATACGGTGTTAATCGACTTTGAAAATACAAAAGCTAATACTAATAGTGATAATAAAAATATGATTAACATAGTAGGATATGCATAGGATTCGTGAAAAGGAATGTTCTTATTTTTAGTTTTAAAGACAACATTATAAATAACTGATACAAAGATACTAATCGACAACAATAACAGTGGTACGCTAATAATAGCAGAGAAAAGTAGTAACTGATATTTTTTCTTTAAGTTCATTTCTTCATGTAGGTATTTAGTCTATACCCTTCTCCATATATGTTCTGTATAATATCACCTGTTTTATCATCAATTTTTGTCCTAATTTTCTTTATATGTACGTTCATGATATTTTGATTTCTATCTTCGAGTTGCCATAGGTAATCATAGAAATGTTCTTTCGATAAAATTCTATCTCTATTTTCATATAAATAGAAGAATATTTTACGTTCAATTGCTGTAAAAGCAACTTCATTACGCAAACCATTTATAAAAACTCTTTTATATTCTGCATCTATAAATAAATGGTTAATTTGCGTGAAGGTACCATATTGATTATCTAACATTTTCTGAATCCTTAACAACAGCTCTCTAGGGTCAAAAGGTTTTACCATGTATTCTTCCCCAATAGTCAAACCTTTTAGTTTACTATCCATATCACTCCGAGCTGATAGAAATATAATCGGAATATTTAATCCTAGATTTTTTATTTTCTTTGTAATTTGATAACCATCTTCGCCTGGTAACATAACATCCATTATGACTAAATCAATTTCATGAATTACATCAAGAACTTTCCTTCCCTCTTTCTCCCAATACACATTATACTTCTCGCGCTGCAAAATTTTTTGTAATAAATCCCCTATAATTAAATCGTCTTCAACAATTAATATGTTATATACTTTCATTATGTAGACCTTTCATCGCTATAATAGCAATAGCTTAGTTCTTAACTACTTTATTATTAATAAAATCCATAGCAAATTTGTATATTTCATCAGGAGCGTATAAATAAATACTATGTGTGCCTTCAATTATTTTCACATCAGCTCTTAATAACTCGCTAGCAAACTCCTTATAATCTTTATTTTTTTGCTTTGTATATTTTGAATCTTTATTTTGCCTAGCAATTGCATCTATAAATAAAATAGGTGTTTCTTTTGGGATTGATAAGGAATTTGATTTTTTACTGTTATTATAGCTTTGTAAAAGTTCTTGCTTCATATCATCATTAAAAGCCCTTTTGTATGTAAGCGCTTTATAAATTTCTTTTTCTTGTTCGTTTAAAAAGGATTGCTTAATGACCTGGGGATTATAAGTAATAGAGGGAGCTAATCTCTGAAAACCAATTTTCGTTAAAATATTCATCCCTTTTATTTTTAATGAATCCACCATGCCTATTTTATGAGTTACGTACTGTTTAGGTAAACCAATATCTAATGCAATAATCCCTTTTACTTCACCCGGATATTTTTGTGCCCAATAAATAGCCTCTATACCCGATAGAGAGTGTGGTACTAAGATGTATGGTGGTTTATTTCCACTTCGAATAAGCGCTTCTCTTGTTTGTTCTAATATCGTATCAATATCTCTCTCATCTTGAAAAACATCACTGTATCCATAACCAGCTCTCTCAATTACAGAAATCTTGTTTTCTTTCGAAAATTTACTATATAAGCCTTTCAATTCATAAACAGGAGCGGCAATTCCAGATCCGGCCATAAATACAAACGTATCCTCCCCGCTCCCCTCATTATAAACATTCAATTTTTTATTATCGAAATTAACAAGTTCGCCTTCATTGTTCATTAATTCCGATTCCATTTTTAATTGATAGTTATGATATATAAATACAGCTCCTGTTCCAAAGAAAATCATACTAATACATATTAAAAATATTATTTTCACTGACTTTAATAATTTTTTCATTTGACACCCCTTTCAGCCTATACTAAAAGGGTACAATGTAAAAATAAATTTCTAATAAATTTTTCAAAATGAACATGTATTCTTTGTTTCTAATTATGGATTATTTTAATACCTACGCAACCCTTTCAAAGTCTCCAATACATCATCTGTAAAGGCTGTATTACCCTCTGTCTCTAAAACTCTAAAATATAAACTTCTTAAGAAAGCTCTAATATTTTGTACTAAAATAGCATGCTGCGGATGTCGGATGTCTTCAACAGTTGCTATACTATGTAGCCAATTGTTCCACTCTTCTTCAGTTAAAAGCTTTTGGTTATGTAACGACATAATTGGCTTTACTAATCTCTCATCCTCAAAGTGTACATATACGTAATCACTCAATCGAACCTTCTGACGAACAGCCGCAAGAATCGCATATGAAAACTCACGATTTTGAATTGTACGTGCTAACGCATCGAGCGCATCTGCTGCATGTGCAGTAGAGTGTGCCCAGCCTTTTCCTTCTACGTAGCCCCTTACATCTTCTTCTAAATATACATATTCCAACACTTGTTCTGCCACACTGTACAATTGTTCTTCCGATAACAACGGTTCTCTTTCATGAACAGATAAAATAAGTGGTGGAATTAATACGGAGAATGCACGTTTAAATACAGAGTCTGTTCCCTTTTCACCAATTTTATAAAATAAATAATCAGGACTAATTGCTTGTAGCATTAACCCTCGTAATTCTTTTTGTCTAAACACATCATTTGTAATCCATGTATGAAGCGTACTATAAATTAAATCATCACGTAATTCAGCATCTGGTGATCCGATATAATCTAGCATCCACTGCGCATATGGATATGCATCTACGTCTTCTGGTACAGCATAATTATTATTTTTAATTTGTAGTAGTTCTTCTTTTAGTTCTAGTACTTCTGTCATTTTTTTATCCCCTTTAAATTTCTCTTCCTAAATTATTCCCTATTAGTATCATAAAATTAAACCCATTCTTAACGCAATATAAAATGGAATCATTAATTATCTTCACTATGTAACAGTTCTTCCAATGTTGCTTTAACTTCTTCTTCTAATTCATTAATCGTTCCGCTATAAAGTGTTCCTATGCTACTACTTTTTCGATATCCTTGGTAATAATACCAAAGCGAAATAGTACAGACTTCCCATGATTTTGAAGCATCATATTCAAAATTAATTTCTGATCTATATTCATACTCTAAACAATTCTTAGATGTTAGTTCTTCTAATTCATCACCGTCTATATCTCTTTTAATTGACAGCTTCAAATTTAATTTACCATTTTGCGCAAAACGTTCTTCATATATTTTTTGATACTTACTGCAAATGTCTTCACTTATACTCTCTAGTTCCATTATTTTTTGTTTTAACTGTTCATTTTTGATTTCTAAATATTGTCCATCCTTCTCTTCATTCACTTTATTATTTTTTTGAAACCATCTAAACAAATGTTCATTCCCCCTATATAAACTGTATTAATGTCTTTTAAATAGAACTACTGGATCATCAAATTTACTATTTTCAAATAAAACATCTGCAATTTCTTTCGGATTATGCTCATCTATATACAACTTACAGGCCGCATGATATCTGTTCAAAAACATCTTCTCTGCTTCTTCATAACTTCCAAAAGCTTCAGTTTCCCGCTTAGCACCACGTTTTCTCGCAATCTCAAAATTTGTATCTACAAAGATTTTGTAATCAAATAAATACGCAACGTCTTTTTTCAATAGAAACGTTCCATCTACTATTAATATCATATTTTGCGTGGCCAATAGCGGCTCATTATGTACAGACATATCCGTTATTAAGTTATGAGAAATCATTTCATATTGTAAATTCCCGTTAGGTCCTAAAGGCATTAATAATCTTTCTTTGAAAGCTGTATAATCGTGTGCATCTTCATAATACCCTCTTGCAGATTCTTTTCCTTTTGCATAGCGAATCACTCTTGGATTATGAAAATCATCAATGCTGGCGCGTGTTACTGGTAATCCTCGTTTTTTTATTTCTTCCGCTAGTTCGTTTGCAAATGTTGTTTTTCCTGATGCTGTAATACCACTTACTCCAACTCTTGTTGGATAGGTTAAGTTTAGCTTTACAATATGATCTGCAATTTCTTTGATTCGTTGTTTTCGGTTCATGATATCTCCCTTTATAATTAGTTTACATAATGCAATTATAAGTAACAATTCATGTCATTATTTGTCGGTAAATCGATATCCTTTGTCGAATCGTTGATATATTTTAAGTTATGATAGATATATTTGAAAAATCGTTGATATATTATTAGCTTACTTCCCCTTAAACCCTCGATATAAAGCAGTCCGTAATTCTTGTTTGTATTCTTCAATTTCTGGCATTTCGAGTTCTTCTGCTAATCTGATAGCTAATTCAATATCATACGGTACTCGTACAAGTTGAATAGAAAAGCTCGCCGCTTCTTTTTCATTATATGTTCCTTCAAATATTAAATAGGAAGCTTGCGTTATTTCAAGTGGGTTTCCTACGCTACCGGCATTACATAACGTTTTCCCTCTGAAATTTTGAACGAACGCTTGGTGAACATCGCCGTAACAAACGACATCTGGTTTTCTTTCTCCTTCTATATTTTCTGTCAGATCACTATTTTCGAACATACTAATACGTTCTTCTCTTGAAGCGTGTGGTTGAATTCTTTCATATAAACTTCTCGGTGAAGCGTGAAACATACGAATGAGTTTTCCACTCATAAAAAATTCGATTGAAAATGGTAAACTTCTTAAATAATCATTTTGTTCTTCCGATAATTGTTTTTGATGCCATTTTAATGCTTCAAATTCAGTCGGCTTTGTAATAAAATCATCCCAGTTTCCCATTACGACTACTTCACATTCTTTACGAATGATTTCAATTGCTTCACTGGAATGAGGTCCTTTTCCTACTAAATCTCCAAGACAAATAATGCGCTCGATTCCTCTTAATTTAATATCATTCAACACGGATTCTAATGCTTGAATATTACCATGTATATCTGAAATTACCGCTATTTTGTCCATATGAATTCCTCCTCTATTTATTACATTCACTTGATTGGTACCATTTTGGAATATAAGATGAAAAATGATTATGATCTTCTACTATTCCATTTAATCTTTCCTTCATATCATCTACTAAATGCGGCGTACTTCGATTCGTCCAAACGATATCCGCTGGGAATGTCATCGCGGCGTACAATGTATAGAGTTTCCAAAAATGAAGCGATGGTTCGCCTCCGCAATAACCGTGAACTTGTCCAACCGCAAATGGTTTACTTATTCTTGTAGTAAAAATCGCTACATTATAAAAATCGTGTATTGGATCGCCAAAATCATATCCACCAAAATCAATAACGATAAACTCCTTATTATGAATCATACTATTTGCTGGATGGAAGTCATCATGTAAAAATCTTATTGGACGATTTTTCAATAAATCTTTATGATTTTCTACAAAGGTTAATATTGGATTCAAATCCAGAAAATTCACCTCGTAATCTGTTAGTGCCTCTATGTATCTTTCGTATTTATTCCATCTAGATGTTTCCCATTTATTACTTGCACTTTCTCTTTCAATTGAGTGAATCCTCTTTAATACTTCCCCTGCTTTTCTTCCTGCATTATACTGTTCTTCCACCGATAACTTCGTTAAACCTTCTTCACCATTTATACCTCGGGTCCATTCAAATACTTGAACACATTTATTTAATTCCTCAAGTTTTATGAAATGAATTAACTTAGGCGTTGGAATATGTAATGACTCTAATTGTTTCATATACGTATATTCTTCTTGTTTACGTTCAAAATGAACTGTATCACATACTTTTACAAAATATGTTACTTTGTTTTCTAATTCTATTTTATGTTTCTCTTCATGTGAGAAACCTTTTGAAATAGCTGTACACTTTACAATACGAGGCCATTCTAGTATTCTCTCTATCTCCCTAAGCATTTCTTCCACAACGTTCACCTCTATTAATATATGTACAAACTACCTAGCACTTCATGCTCTCGTTTATTTCCACCTTTAAACTCTACTGCAAATGGATATTCGCCATTCTTATTCAAATGTTCTAGTACTAGCCCTTCTCCAATCGGTTCACAAAACTGCACATGAATATTTCCAAACACTACACTTTGACTCTCAGCATTCCATTTTTCATTTTTCACAACTGAACTTGTAGATAGCTCCATTACTTCTTTCCATTTCCGTACTGTTTCTCGAACATTTTTTACTGCATAATGAATCGTTTCAATTTGTTGCACTTTGTTTTTATGTTCAGTAATCGTCCCACTGTTACGTAAATCGTTTCTTCTTTCTTCGTCCGTTTCATTCCACTGTATAAAGAAAGGTAATTTCGGTCCGTTCTCTTCTTGCCTAACAAATAACATTTTCCATTCTAAAAGCCGGCCATCTTTTCTCATGCGTTTCCCTTCAAATGGCCCTATCGTATGTAAGCCGTACTTATTAAAGTTAACTGCTAGCTCCTCAATTGCATCTGTTCGGATCGCGATTTGTAGCATTCCTTCTCCATTTTGTAGTTTCACCACTGTTTCTTGTACTAATGGATTTTCTGCTTCTTTCGCTTTTTCTTCATGTTGAACTGCTAAAAATTCTATATATGATAAATCAAAATAACTTAAACTATTCCAAGTACCCCAATTCGTATGCTCTCCGCCTAATACAGTATGAAATCCAAGTTCCTGCATTTGTTTTGCCGCTTCCTCCGGTGTACCATGAACTGCGTGAACAAGATGATCAAATCGTAACATGTCTTTCTCCCCTTTCTCTCCATCCTTTTATTGTATATTTTATTTTTATTTCATTCAATTCAAAAACTTTAAAACCTAGTTGATTTATACGATTAATATGTATTATAATGAAACAAATTTAATTATTGCTGATTGGAAAAACCAAAGGCACTTTTCTCATACGGGAAAAGTGTCTTTTTCATTTATTATTACAGGGGGATTATTTATGCAGAAATTAATTGTCTTTGCTATTATTGGATTTTTCGCTCAACTGATCGATGGAGCACTCGGAATGGCGTATGGGGTAACGTCTACTTCACTATTATTAATGTTTGGTATTGCACCGGCTGTAGCTTCCGCATCGGTTCATTTAGCTGAAGTCGTTACAACTGCAGCTTCTGGCGCATCTCATATCAAATTTGGAAACGTTGATAAATATACAGTTTCCAGGCTTACATTACCTGGGGCAATCGGCGCATTTGTTGGGGCATGTTTTTTAAGTAATTTGCCTGGAGATGTAATCAAACCGTACATTTCCGTATTTTTATTTACTTTAGGGGTTTATATTTTATTACGATTCATCATTCAAAAACAAATTGTCACTTCAAATAAGCGTATGTCTGCAAAACAACTTGTGCCGCTTGGTTTATTCGCTGGATTCGTTGATTCAACTGGTGGCGGTGGTTGGGGGCCGATTACGACACCTGTTCTTCTAGCAAGAGGAAATGAAGCTAGAAAAGTTATTGGATCTGTAGATACGAGTGAATTTCCTGTTTCACTCGCTGCAACAATCGGCTTCTTCATCTCACTTGGCTGGGAACAAGTAAGCTGGGTTTGGGTATTTTCTCTCATGCTCGGTGGTATCGTAGCGGCACCAATCGCGGCATGGCTAGTTCGCATCGTTCCTTCTCATTTACTTGGCGTATTAGTTGGTGGTCTTATTATCTTTACAAACATTCGTACACTGCTTACTACATTTAAAGTGGATCCAACTATTATTTCACTTTCTTACGTTGCAGTTGGTCTTGTCGTTATTATTTCTATTTTCATTGCTGTTCGTAATCATTCCAATCGTCCTAATACGTCAACGGCTGAGTATCCGAATGATCAGAAGCAAATGCTACCATAACTATAAAAAATACCGCTCAATTTAGAGCGGTATTTTTTATTTTTCTATTTTCCAATTAATCATCATTTCTGTAGCATTTACTCTCTTCATATGTAACTTTTCTAAAACACGCATCGAACTATAATTATCTAGAAGTGTCTCTGCAATTATTGTTTCTACCTCACCTGTTTTGAAAGCCCAATCGATTAGTTCTTTTACAGCTTCTGTTGCATAGCCCTGATTCCAATATTTCTCAATGAATCCATAGCCAATTTCTACTGTTTGATTCTCGTTTGGTTTCCCTTTAAACCCAATATCACCTAAAACGCTATCGTCTTCTTTTCGAAGAACATACCACGCCCCCCATGGTAATAAAGCCTCATCTTGTTTCACATTCTCTACATGCCCTACAATATGCGGACCGCTATTATATCCTTGCTCGTTAGCGACTTGAATCCTCTCTTCTGTACACGGCACTATATAGAGCCTTTCTGTTTCTAATTTCATTTTGATTTCCCCTTTTTGCTTAAACGTTACTCTAATTATAACAAATAATATGACTTTATTATGAATGTCGAATTATATTTTTCTGAATTTTCTTTTAATTTAGAGGGTTTTTCAATATTTTTTGCGAAACATTTGTATAACAATTTTTTCTTTGCTTATTGCTACATAATAGTAGGTTCGGGTGGAGTTTTGCAAGCGTTTCCTATACAATAACCGATATTTTTTGACTTTTCCTAACAAAATATCTTGCAATATATTCAGAAAGTCATTACAATTGCCATATATTAAAAATCTTAGCAATATATAAATCCTCATCAATCCGATGAGGTAGAGGTTGCGACTTTTAAGAGTACGACGGACGAGACACAGAGAATGTCACCGAATCCGTTTGAAAGGAAAAGTTGCCGAAGTTTATATTTCTTCTCTGGAAATATGAGCTGGGGCTGTCTCCGAAAGGAACAGAACTGTCACGTTTACAAAATTACCGTGTAAACGTGGGGTGCTATCTTAACGGAAGGGTATGATGGGGTGGTTATTTGTGAAACGTTCCGCCAAATTCCTTTGGCGGTTTTTTGTATTTTTCTCCCCCGCTCCTTCCTAACCTACAAGAAAAGGAGTGTTGAACATGAATAGCGCAACAAATCAAGCTACCTCTAAAACAGAAACTACACAAGGAAAAGGTGAATTAAGACGCGGTCTAAAATCAAGGCACCTTACGATGATTTCTCTCGGTGGTACAATTGGTACCGGACTATTTCTTGCCAGCGGTGGTGTCATCCATTCAGCTGGACCTGGTGGTGCATTAATTGCATACGCCGCAATTGGAATTATGGTTTACTTCTTAATGACAAGCTTAGCTGAACTCGCAGCTTACATGCCTGTTACTGGATCTTTTAGCACGTACGCAACAAAATTTGTTGATCCATCACTTGGCTTTGCACTTGGATGGAACTATTGGTATAACTGGGCAATTACGATTGCTGCTGAACTAGCTGCTGTAACATTAATTATGAAATTTTGGTTCCCAGATACCCCTTCTCTTATTTGGAGTGGATTATGTTTAGCTATTATTTTCCTTTTAAACTATTTATCTGTTAAAGGGTTTGGTGAATCTGAATATTGGTTCGCACTTATTAAAGTAGTTACGATTATTATCTTTTTAATTGTTGGTTTTATGATGATTTTTGGAATTATGGGCGGTGAAACGGTTGGATTTAAAAACTTCACTGTTGCAGATGCACCATTTAACGGCGGTATCATGGCAATTATCGGTGTGTTTATGGCAGCTGGTTTCTCATTCCAAGGTACTGAACTATTAGGAGTAGCTGCTGGTGAAACTTCTGATCCAGAGCGTAATATTCCGAAAGCGATTCGTTCAATCTTTTGGCGTATTCTTTTATTCTATATCCTTGCAATTCTCGTTATCGGTTTATTAATTCCTTATACAACTGAAAGCCTTGCTGCAAGTGATGTTACAGTAAGTCCGTTTACACTTATTTTTGAAAAAGCGGGCGTTGCCTTTGCTGCTTCTGTTATGAACGCTGTTATTTTAACGGCAGTACTATCTGCTGGTAACTCTGGTATGTATGCATCAACTCGTATGCTTTGGGATTTAGCTCGCCAAGGAAAAGCACCAAAGTTTCTTGGTAAATTAGATAGCCGCGGTGTACCTGTTAACGCATTAATCGTAACATCAATTGTCGGTAGTATCGCTTTCATTGCTTCTTTATTCGGTGACGGTGTTGTATACATTTGGTTATTAAATGCATCAGGAATGTCTGGCTTTATCGCTTGGGTCGGCATTGCAATTAGTCATTACCGTTTCCGTAAAGCATATATTGCACAAGGAAAAGATTTGAAAGACTTACCATATAGAGCAAAATGGTTCCCATTTGGTCCAATCTTCGCATTTACACTTTGTATCATCGTAATTTTAGGACAAAACTACGGCGCATTTATGGGTGAATCAATCGATTGGAATGGCGTACTCGTTTCTTACATCGGTTTACCACTCTTCTTAGTACTATGGTTAGGATATAAATTTACGAAAAAAACAAAAGTGATTCCACTTGATAAATGTGAACTAAAATAAAGTGAAACGAGCAAACAAATTTGTTTGCTCGTTTTTTGTTGCAAACCTCTTTACTTCCCTATTGCTCCTGTTTTTGCAATAATAAAAGAAATATAAATAAAGGTTGGGATACAATGAACATTCGCATTACTGATGAAGCAAAAGCAGCTATACATAGATTAGAACTTGAAGATAAAAAGATCGTTCGCATTAGAGGAACAATGACGAACTCTTGTAGTATTTTCGTTGATGTCGATTTAATTTGGGATACATATAACGCAGATGATGTTGTATATGAAGATGCAGAGCTTATCGTACAAATGGATTCATTTACGAAAGACTACACTGGTGATACAGTGAAGCTTGATTATAAGACGACAGGTTTTAGTATTACGACTCCGAGTGAGACGTTAGTTTATGGATTGTCGATTAAAAAATAAAAATTGTTTTCATTTGACCACCGAGGTGAAAAAAATGGGTAAATATGTTCCGTTAAAATTTTTATTTAATGAAGAATTAGCAGAAAAAATAGCTGATTCTATTTGCAAACACGATCCTTGTTTCTCTAAAAGCATCTTTGTAGATTCTGTAGCTTGTAAAGTTGAAAATTTAGAGTTAAAACAACGTATTGAAGTAATAGCAGATGAATTACACAATGCTTTACAAAAAGATTTTAATGCAGCAATACATATATTACTAAAAACATTAGGCCCAGAAAATACAACAGAAGTAGGCACATTTACAAACGGATATATGTACATACCTCTTGCAAAATACGTTGAAAAATATGGACTTAACGACTTTGAAACCTCATTCAACGCCATGTATGAAATAACGAAATGAAATACTGCTGAATATGCCATTCGGCCTTTTCTTGAAACATACCATGAAGACACACTAAATATATTACAACAGTGGATTTATGACGAAAACAGCCACATTAGAAGATTAGTTTCTGAAGGTACAAGACCAAGGCTTCCTTGGGCTAAAAAAATAGGAGCTCTAAAAGATGATTTTAAGTACAATTTACAGCTTCTTGAACCATTAATGAATGACTCTTCTAAATATGTTCAAAAATCTGTAGCCAATCATATTAACGATATTACGAAAGAAGATAAAGAACTCGTTTTTCAGTGGTTACAGCAATTACGTGATAAACAGCATCCTATTAATCCTTGGATTATAAAACATGGGTTAAGAACAGTTATTAAAAATGGTACTTTACCAAAAGATTTTTGTTTTTGAGTATATTAAACAAAAACGCTATCTTTTCCTATGATTCTAGAAAAAGAATAGCGTTTTTTTACTCGTCCAGTATTTAGTAGGTATAACTTTTTATATTTCAAAAGACTTTTCTCTCTAAAAATATTTTTCATACAAATTTTCACATTCTAAAAAATCTATAAATTTCTTATAATGTGTCACTGTTCTTTCTAAAGCAATCATTAAAACAAAAATAAAATAAATTGCTTGGATTCCATTCATATAATTAAAGAGTGATTCAAATATATATACAATACTTGCAATCATAGAACAAAACCATAAATAAAACTTCATTTTCAGCTTTTTAATTTTTTGCTTAGTTGTCTTACAATACTGGCCATGAACTCTTATAAACAAATAAATTGCTGTATGTAAAATAATAATTGAAAATTGAAAACTTCGATTATCCTCCGAACTAAATTCAGAAAAATCTATTTCTAATGAATGTAATACTATCCAAATAGAAAATAAAGATAGCAGAAATACATATAAAAAACCAATTAATAATTCAAAAATAAAGAGCCAAGGTTTATTTATGATTGAGTAAAATGGATTTAGATATTTTATGGTTAATAAAAATTTTCTCACTAAATCAGTAATAATAATTGATGTATTAGTTATATTCATATAGAAAAGTAATGTTATTGGAACTAATAACATTATAGTGATGCCCCAAACAGTAATCTTAATGCCTGATAAAAAGAAAACAGCTCCATAAATTATAACTGAAAAAATAAAAGTTGATACTGGAACAAACATTAAAAATGTAAAAGTTCTTATTAAGATTAAATCCCCTAAAAAATCTTTTATTATGGAAACGTGTATTTTTTCCTCCTTGTATTTTTTCACAGTATCAACTATTTCTTTCTCAGATAAAAGAAAACACTTCAATCTATTAAACATAAAAAAACCCCTTTATATTAAAAAGATTAAAATATATACCAAACTGTTATTAAAATTTCATAAAAATAATTGTAAATTTTGTATAAGCATTTTTTTCACTTTCAACTGTAATTAAGGCGTGATGTGCCTCTATAATAGCTTTGACAAGTGCCAATCCAATTCCGGTCGATCCGTGCTTTTTAGAACTACTTGATTTATAGAATCGTTCAAAAATATGAGGTAATTCTTCAGCTGAAATTCCCTCTCCAAAGTCTTGGATTACTAGTTCTGTATAGATTGGAGAATTTTTGGCCTGAATCATTATTTTACCACCGGGTTTAGAATGTTCGATTGCATTCTTCAACAGGTTTAACAAAGCTTCCTGCATCCATAATTTGTCGTGAATAACGACTATTTCTCTTGGTGCATTCCAATCAATCAAAATATTTTTATCACTTATCATGCTTTGCAAGCGATTTAGTACTTCCTCAGTCGTATCTACTAAATTCCCTGGCTCTTTATCAAACGAAATCGCTTTTGCATCAATTTTTGCTACTTTTAACAAATTCTGAATTAAGACATTCATTCTAGAAATCTGAATATCATTATTTTGTAGTAATTGAGCTTGTTGCTCTCGGGATAGTTTCTCATTTAACAACATTTCATTATAGATAGAAATAGTTGAAAGCGGCGTTTTTAACTGATGAGATATATCCTGCAACATTTCTCCTAAAAACCGTTTCTCTTCAAGCAAATCATGCATATTTTTTCTAATGATATCCCTCATTGAACGAAATGAAATCGCCAGTTTCGCGAAATCCCCCTCTTTATTTTCATTGATGACAACCGAGTAATCTCCCTCGATTATCTTTTTTGCAGCTCTAGTAAGCTGGCTAATCTTATTGAAAATAATTTTTTGTTGCATGTAGTTTGCAACAAAAAGTAAAAATCCAAAAGCAATTAATCCCCACATCATAAATTGATTGTGATTAATAATTAGATTATTTAAGTGCGGAAAAAATTTTGAATCCAAGTCTTCATATAATCCATATTGCTTTAGGATCTCTGTCCCTTTTTCCTGATATTTACTTGAGTGAGACGAATGACTTGATAAGACTTTCATAATTTCCGCTTCATTTTCTGGATTCTGCTCTACCAACCTAGCTGTAATTTCCCCCCATGTTGCAATAGAGTCTCTTTTCAAATGATCATAAAATAATTGTTGAATAATAAATTGGTAAATCACAAATATAGATAAAAGGACGGCTAGTATCGTCATATAGCTTTTTAACTCGGTATTTTTCATTATCTTGCTCACCCAATCACGTCCTTGCTCCAACGATAACCATATCCTCTTTCGGTAACGATAAACTGTGGTTTTTGAGGATTGTCTTCAACTTTAGCTCTTAAACGCTTTATGTATACAGATAACGTGTTTTCATCAAAAAAAACATTTTCTCCTTCTGTTATTTGTTGTAGGAGTTCATCTCTTTTTAATGCTTTGTGAGAATTCTTCATGAAATTCAATAGCAGCTTGTATTCTAAATTCGTCAATGTAATACTTTCACAATTTTTATAAACCTTGACTAGGTTCGTATCGATTCTTATATTCTCAGATCTTAAAATTTGAGATGGCGTTTCTAGCGACGCTTGTTTACGCAATTGTACTTTCACTCTGGCCATGAGTTCCCTAACCCGAAAAGGTTTGGTTATATAATCATCACCGCCTATATCCAGCCCCATTACCACATTTGCTTCTTCGTCTAGTGCAGTTAAGAAAATAATAATCGAATTCTCGTTTTTCTTTTTAAAATACAAACATAAGTCATAACCATTACCATCTGGTAGGCCGATATCAAGGATGGACAAATCAAATGTATTGTGAACAAACTGGTGTTTAGCTTCTTTTACACTGGACGCTCTAATCACCTCATAACCTTCATTTCTCAATGAAAATTCGATGGCTATGCCAAGAGCTTCATCATCTTCAACTAGTAATATTTTTTTATTCAAGTATGCCCTCTCCTTTTTTCCCCTAGCTTATACTCCAATTACAATAGCCTGGCTATAATCTAGCCAGGCTTATAATATTATTGTTCTCTGATATTATCAATAATATTATCTTGTTGAATTTTTTTCAATGGATTTAAGACTGATAAATAACTAATTATTAAAGCTGAAACAAACGTAATGATACAAGCCTCATAGGGAATCGTCCATGTCATTTTCAACATATCAGATATAGCTAAATATATAATATAAGACAATATACAGCCAAAAAAGATTCCTTGTAAACTTCCAGAAAAACCGTAAATCAAAGCTTCATAGGTAATCATTTTTTTCAAATCCTTTTGTGACATACCAATGGATTTCAAAGCGGCCAATTCTTTTCGTCTAGTCATGATACTTATAGTTATAGTATTGAGGATATTAACGCTACTAATTAAAGAAATGACTGTGATGAAACCATATGCAAGCACTTGTAAAGTAAGTTTTTCTTCTTTTTTTGTTTTATTTTCTTGATAATTATTTACGATTGTAATGGAATAGCTTTTTCCAATCGTGTTTTCTATTTCCTTTACTGTCGCGGAAGATTGAGTTACATCCTTTAATTTAGTTTCAAAGCTATTCTCCTTTTTTTCGTATACTTTAGATATATTTTCAAGTGATTTCAATTGATGCAAAACTTGTTCACTTTCAGCTAAATGATCTGGATTATTATCCACTATCTTAATTGTAATATCCGATTTAACAGATAACTTATCAAAAGATTTAGATGCAAATGCAACACTCATTAAATACGAGAAAGTAATAAATAACACACTACTTATAATAATTGATAAGATTGTAATGGTATAGCGATTTTTATTTCGCTTAACATTTTTCATAGCCATGCTCAAAGGAATAGATAAAGGTTTTTTCACCATGGAATTCTTTTGTTTTTTGATTTGTTCCTTTTTAATTGACAACCTGCTACTAATTGCCAACAAAGGGGAGATTTTCCCTGCAAAATAAGCTGGGTACAAGCTTGACGCTATTACAGAAAGCAAGGTAATAATCGAACTGATTAGTAAAATATTCCAATCAACATGGAATATCGAGACCGCTTTACTATTTTCCATTAAAAGTGAAAAAGTGAACTGAAGAGAGGTAAGCGCTATTAGGCTGCATATAATTCCAATAGGTATAGCGATAACAGCTAGAAAAGTAGCTTCTCTCAGCACGATTTGTCTAATTTGTTTTCGTGTTGCACCAATGCTTCTCAACAAGCCAAACTGCCTCGTTCGTTCTACGACACTGATTTGAAAAGCGTTGTAAATCACAACAATTGTCGCTATCACAACAATGCTGATTGTAATAATTAGCGTAGCCATAATCGAATTATTGTAACCTGGTTTCTCTAATTGAATTAATTCATTACTTATATTAATATTATTTTCTCCGGAAATGGTCTTGAGTCCCTCTAAAACCTCATTAAAGTTTGCTTTTGAGCTAATTCCAACTAATATTTTTCCTTCACCAGCGCTAAACTTACTCTTATAGGTTAGTAACCGTCCCACCTTATTTTCCTGTGTATATGTACTATCACTTAGAAAACCAACCAATTTGTATTTTTTTTCATTTAATTCGAATGAATCACCTATTTGAATATTTTCTTTTATATAAGGTAATACCCAGGGATCAACAGCAACTTCTTGATCATTAGATGGCAATCTGCCCTTAATAATACTGTATTTTAAAAATTCCAAGGCGTTATCATCAGCAAAATTCATTTGTACAGCAGCCTCTCCAACTTGGACTGTTTCTCCCTGTGACATTAAACCAAATGATTCAATTTGCGGGTTATATTTAATTTTTTTCAATATCGATTCATCGTAATTTAATACAACGGCATGAAAAGAATACCCTTGCCTCTTTTTCGTATTCTCGATTTGAGAAATCTGAGTACCGTTCATAAATAGGCCGATTGTAGAAATTAACGATACAGAGAGTACGATTCCTATCAAAGTTAAAATTGTTCGTTTCTTATTTCCCTTTAAGTATCTCCTGCTTAATTGTTTATAATTACCAATCAAGATTAGTTTCCTCCCGTCTTAGGCTTATTCGTGGATAGCCACTGATCGGAAATGATTTGGCCATCTTCAATTGTAATAATACGGTCAGAAGTTGATGCAATTTTTAAATCGTGAGTAATCAATACAATAGTTTGATTATATTTTTTTGCTGTCAATCTTAATAAATCCATGACTTCTTTTGTATTTTGAGTATCCAGATTTCCTGTAGGTTCATCAGCTAAGATTAAATGTGGGCGATTTATAAGTGCCCTCCCAATCGAAACCCGTTGTTGCTGACCTCCTGATAATTCAGATGGTAAATGATTTCGTCTTTCATGAAGTCCCAGAATTTCAATAATTTCGTCCATATAAGGATTATCTACAGGTTCATTATCTAGTAAAGTGGGCAAAGCTATATTCTCTTGCACATTCAATACAGGAATTAAATTAAAGAACTGAAATATAAAACCAACTTTTCTTCTTCTAAATATCGAAAGTTCATTATCTAAATAATTATAAATATTGTTCTCTCCGATAAATACTTGTCCTGAACTCGGACGGTCCAACCCTCCCAAAATATGTAACAATGTACTTTTACCTGAGCCAGAAGCTCCTACGATTGATACAAATTCCCCTTGCTGTATAGAAAGATTTATGCCCTTCAAAGCATCTACCCTACTATTTCCTTCACCATAACTTTTGACTACATTTTCTATTCTTACGATTTCCATTTATATCACCTTCTTATCATTTTAAGTTAGTCTTGTACCTCTACAAAGTTTATTTTATACTGATTATTCGATGAGACCTTATCAATCTGTTGTAAAACTTTATCTACTTCTTGTTTGTTTTTATAATCAAAATCACGTTTTTTAAATTGAATTAATTTCATTATTGACTCTGATTCAGAAATTGCATTATAGTCTTGGTCTTTTAGAATAACAAGGTTCATTGGGGCATACCCAATCCAAATTTGCTGTTTAACATACTGGGCAGATACCATCTTACCGTTCAAATTCAACTGGTTATTTTCAAAATTATCAACCGTTGAATTATCACCCGCATAAGAAAATAATAGATTCTGATCACTAGATACTTTATTTTTATCTTTCACCCTCTCAGAAATAATAGATGCTAAATTTGGATCTTTTCTAGCTCTTAGAAGTCCCTTATTAAATAATTTTACCGCGGTAGAACTATTAATAACTGCATATTCTGTAGTGTTGATTTCAAATTCTTCATTTGTATCATTTTGTTTCTTATCTTCTTCTGATAATGGAATCCTTTTTGTTGTTGTGACGTACTTTACCTTATAGTCTATTGATTGTTTAGTGTCATCTTTAAACTCCTGTTTAACTTTTTCTACGTCAGTTGCAGTACCACTAACTAGAATCCCATCGACTGGTTGTCCTGGACCTTGCACATAACGTTTTACTCCTAATCCTATTCCTATAAAAATAGCAATAACAACCGTATAACTTATAATTTTTTTCATTAGAATACTCCTTTAGTAAATGATTTATATCTGGATTATAGATGAGTTTTTTTCATAAGTTAATGACTTCTATCTAACTATGTGACTTCTAATCTTACAATTTTGTAAGATTAGTATTCCTCATGCTCAACAAGCTAAATTTATATAATAATAATCTTATACGTTATTATTCTCTTTTTTTATTGAAACGGGTCGAATCACAGGCAATAACCCGACCTATAATGATTAATGTTACAGATAATAACTTAAGGCCCGTCTTATATATAATCTAAATCTTTAAAATAAACAAAGGATATTACTCCTAATACAGCACCAACTACCCCTAGCATCAAACCCTTATAATTTTGTATAAACATCTTATTCCTCTTTTCGTACAAATAAATTATTCCATATATAACAATACTAAATTATAGAATGTTTTCAAAGAATTAAAACGTTTTTATATTCAGTTTATATGTCTACTTCTTTACTTATCCCATAGATAAGTAAATCCAAAGGGATACAAAAACGTCACTTCTTTTATAAACAGTACGACTTTATTGTTACTTAATAGTAGTGAGAAATATCACATATTTCATAAAAGGGCTGGGCGGAAATTTAAGTTTATTAAATACCTTTTCTAAAGTTTGAGTGCACCCTTTTTCTGTACACTCCATCCAATCTTTCATTAAACAACTACATTCTCCCATAACTTCAAAGGATTTCCACTCGGTTATCCCGAATATATAAATTACCATTCTCACAAGGAGCAAATTTATATGAATCTATTCGAGCACGAAACGTAAAACCGCTTCACTTTCATAAGAGGTCCTCCTTTTTTCTTTTCTCACCATATCATTTACTTACAAAATAGGAGGATACAATTATGAAACGTGATCCATTATTTGTAACTTTATTAGAAAGTGCAAATACACATTTTAGCGGTTGGGATTTTTCTTTCATTTCAGAAACGGGCCGAATGAAGAGCGAGCCTTTATCATGGTCGTACGGCAGTACTGCTTTCCAGCTTATGCAACGCGCTAAATCAATGCTCGATATGGGTACTGGCGGTGGAGAGTTTTTATCTATGTTACAACCATTCCCACCAACTATTTTTGCGACTGAAGGTTATGCTCCAAACGTGCCAATCGCTCGAAAGCAATTAGAACCTTTAGGGGTTACAGTTATAGAGGTAACGGATGATACCGCTTTACCATTTGAAGATGGTCAGTTTGATTTAATCATAAATCAACATGAATCATATGCTGCCTCTGAGGTAAACAGAATCCTTTCTCCAAATGGGATTTTCCTTACACAACAAGTTGGTGGTCTCGATTGTGCGGAACTTAATGAGCAGTTTGACTCACCACTAAATAGCGAATTTGCAAGTTGGTCTCTCGAAATCGCATGCAGTGAGTTAAAGCAAAATGGATTTACTATTTTAGAAGCAAAGGAAGAATTCCCTTTCCAACGCTTTTATGATATTGGCGCTATCGTCTACTATTTAAAAGCGATTCCGTGGCAAATTCCTGATTTTACTGTCGAAAGGTATTATGAGGATTTATATCGTATACATGAAATTATCTTACAAAAAGGATATTTTGATGTGAAGCAACATCGATTTATGATTAAGGCGATTCACAGCTAACAAAAAGGAGGCGGCAAAGCCACCTCTTTTTTGTTCCGTTTACGTATGTTCTCTACGCTTTCACCATAAGAAAGGTTATATCATACATATTACAATTCTGACCAATAAATTGTATTTCTGAAACATATAATCACTTCGTATATATAATGAGAACAAAACGTGATTTTTCACTATCCTCTTCTATTGAGAAATGAGTTGTTTTTCATATCGCTTGTTCGCATCATCTTCTGTCAAACATGCAGTTGTGTAATGAATAATATTCCGGTTATCGTACGTGAATATATGTTTTAACTTATTTTCTTCTGTTATTACTGTCGGTAAGTATTTTGGTAAGTTGCTAACTACACCTCTATTATCACCATCTAATATCCAATCAATTTCTTTCCATTCTAATAATCCTTCAGCCGTACGTAATGGTGTATTCATTTGCATTCCATCTGGCAAATCAGCAACGAACACATACATTCCTTCACTAGCCTGGGGCTCATCTTTACCTTTAAAAACAACAGTCCCTTTATACATTACACTTGAAAGTTCTATACCCGTTTCCTCAAACGTTTCTCTAATTATTCCTTCGTATGGCGTTTCATTCTCTTCTATTTTTCCTCCAACACCATTCCACATCCCCATATTCGGCTTTTTATTTCTATTTAATAGCAGTATTTTATCGCTTTTTCTAATAAAGCAAATTGTGTATTTGTACATACGATCATTTCCTTTCATTTTCCACATGAGTTATTTGGCTTATTTTCAAGTAAAAACACTCGCCTTACAATTCCTTACTACATAATATATAGTACAACTTTCATGCGTAAACACTTTACGTCAAACGAGAGAATCCTTTTTAGAAAGGAGAATTTAAAATCGATACTATAAGCAATGAATTTCTAAACCAATATTACAACAGCCTCGTATGGTTAAACGATACACACTGGTTCGGGGTTCCAATCTGTAAACTTCCCTCTGATCTCTTTTTGTATCAAGAAATCATTTATGAATTAAAGCCCGATTTAATTATTGAATGCGGGACTTTTCACGGTGGTAGTGCACTGTATTTAGCTTCTATGTTAGATTTAATTGGAAAAGGTCACGTACTTACTATCGATATAACTCCGCAGCCAAATCGGCCATCACATAATCGGATTACGTATTTAACAGCATCTTCTGTTTCTGTGCAGGCCATCCAAACAATAGTAAGCATGCGCAAACCTGATGATGTGATTTTAGTTATTTTAGATTCTGATCATAGTAAAGAACATGTATCCAAAGAACTCTTACTATATAAATCTATCGTCACTACTGGCAGTTATATAATTGTAGAAGATACCTCCATTAATGGAAATCCGCTTCTTCCCGATTGGGGTCCTGGCCCGATGGAAGCTGTGAAAGAGTTTTTAACTAAAAACAATAACTTCATAATCGACGAGTCTAAACATAAATTTTTCATATCATTTAATCCAAAAGGTTTTTTAAAGAAAATAAAGTGAAACTTTAATAAGTGGGGTTTTGCTCATCCCCCACTTATTCTATCATTTTCATTTTTGAAAAAGGATAATATACAAATTCCACCTTGCCTATTATGTTATCTTCTTCAATATATCCTAAGCCATTTCGACTATCTCTACTTACTTCGCGGTTATCTCCCATTACAAATAACTTATTTGGCGGAATTTTTGTCTTTTGAAAATTATAAAACACTTGTGTGTTGTTAAATAAATCTTTGTTTGTATATGGTTCTTCTTGCTTTTTATCGTTTACATATACCTTTCCGTTCGTTATGTTAATTACATCACCAGGAAGCCCTATTACACGTTTCACATAATATTTCGATTCATCCTCTTCTTTTATAATGACAATTTCTCCATGTTGTAAATTAGAAAGACGTACTACCGCTTTATTTACAAATACGTAGTCTTCTTCATATAAAGTCGGCTGCATCGATTCCCCTTCCACCTTACATAAAGTAAAAGAATGGTAGCCTATGACTATCACCAATATAAATAGTATGTACTTTCCCCAGCCTCTCTTAATCTCCTTTTTCATATCCATTCCCACCTTATAAAGCGCTTTTTAACTCAAAAAATATATCACTGCACAATATGTTTCCATGCAGTGATACTATTTTTACTGTGCCTTGTTCGGTTGTTCTACTGGAATTGAATTTGTATTTGATCTATTTGTTTTTAATTCAAAATACGCATCCAAAATCTCTTTACCAATCGCAGAATTAATTCCTGATTTATCATCATTCACCCATGGTACAACAACTGAAAAAGCTACTTCCGGATCAGCATCATATGGTGCATAACCGGCAAGAGTTAAATTATAACATTTTTTTCGGTTGTTGTTCTCATCTCTTCCAATATCACTTTCTCCACCATATACTGTCTCAGCTGTTCCTGTTTTTCCCGCTGGTTTATATGGTAGACCTTTAAACGTTCCGGTACCTGTTCCGTCAGCTTCTTGAAAAACTCTTCTAAATCCTTCTTTTACATGATTAATGTACGAAGTGTCCATATCCACTCGATTTAATACAACTGGTTCAATCGACCGAACGACTTTTCCTACATCCTCTGGTCTATTCGGTTGCTCTCTCACTTCCTGTACAATTTGTGGTTTCATTCGGTAACCGCCATTTGCAATTGTGGAAATATATTGTGCAAGCTGAAGCGGCGTATATGTATCATACTGTCCAATCGCGTAATCAAGTAAAAATCCGGGTATGTTATCAGTTCTACCTACTTGACCAATTGATTCATTTGGCAGGTCAATACCAGTCGACACACCTAGGCCAAATTGTCTAAAATAGTAGCGCATTTTATTAAATGTTTCTTGTTTAATGTCTAATGGATTGTTTGGGACATAATTAATGCCTGCCATTTTTAAAGCCGTATTAAACATATAAACGTTCGATGACACTTGCAAAGCTCTTAAATCATCAATATCCCCAAATTCTTTCCACGATTTCTTCGGCTTAGAACTTCCTTTAAAATACATTGGCGCATCAAAGAAATGTGTATACGGCTTAATCGCTTCTGTTTGATATCCAGTTAATAAAGTAGCCCCTTTTACAGTTGACCCTAACTCATAAGAACTTGTCATCGTTCCTAATGCATAATCTTCTATTTGCATACCGCCATCTTTATTTACAATTTTCTTTCCTGCCATTGATAAAATTTGACCGTTTTTCGGATTCATCATTACTACGAACGCACGATCCATCATCGGCTCTGCAGCATGAAAGGCTCGTAAATTCTTTTCAAGGCTTCCCTCTACTCTTTTCTGTAAATCCATATCGACTGTTAACATCAAGTTATTTCCACTTTTTCCTTCAGTCACTTTTTCTGTTCGAACAATCTTCCCTGCTTTATCCATAATATTTTTAGACTGTTCTTTCGTTCCATGTAGTGCATCTTCGTATTGTTTTTCGATGTAACTTTTACCAATACGGTCGTTTCGATTATAATCACGAACTAAATAATAATCTAAGTGTTCTCTTGGCAACCCTTCATTTTCATTAGAAACGCTACCTAGTATAGAGCGCAGTATTTTATCATTTGGGTATTCACGTTCCCAATCTACTGTCGTATCTACCCCTGGTAAGCTTGCCAACCTTTCACTAACGACAGCATATTCATTTTGACTTACATCTTTTTTAACGATTTGCGGCGTCATTTTATATCCCGCATTCATTTTGCTTTTAATTACTAATACTTCTATATCTTCCTTTGAAAGCTCATTCAATTCTTCTTGTGTAATTCTTTCCCGGCGCAGTTCTTCTACTTTTTTATCTAACTCTTTTCCTTCTATTTCTTGCTTTCTAAATTTACTCTCATCTTCTTTCGTTACTTTCGCCGCTGCCCGTTTTTCATTTAACTGCATCCAAAAATCTTTCTTATCTGTCTCTGTTAACTTATCCATGTCCTCTTGCGACATTTCAATTAGCTTGGCTAAATCTCTTGCTACTTGTAAAACTTCTTTCGAGTCTACTCCTCTCATTTTCGTATATGTAACGGTTCGTAATGGTTTATTATTTACAATAACATGACCTTGCCGATCAAACATTTTCCCTCTAGGAACGGGAGTGCTTACCGTTACATCTTCCTTTTTATTTACTTCATTTCTATACGTTTCTCCATCAATGATTTGTACTTTACCTAATTGAATTATAATAGCTGAAAATAAAAGAAAGACAATAAAAAATAGTACATTTAACCGAAATGGAATATGAGTCTTTTTCTTTTTCGATTGTTTTTTCTGCTCCTTTTTCTGTCTCATTTCGCTCCCTCGCTTCATTCTATTAACATTTCTACGCAAAATCATTATGTATCAAATTTATTTATATGATATATATAGAATTTTATATTAATTATAAAAGAAATAAAAGATTTAATTTTCAGTTTTTTGTTTTTTATATCCTATTTATTACCATTCCCTTAATGCACAATAACATGAATATTATTCTAAAAGAAAAATGGGGCAAATTGATTTTTATAAATTATAGAGATGTTGTTACTACATTATCAAAATGTTTTCATATGGCTTAAAACAGTGATTACTCAAATAAAAAACTGAGGCAGATACCTCAGTTTTTTCGATAACTTATTTCATTGAAGATAACCCTTCAACAAACTCACCAATCTTATTTTGAAAAACAAAATCAAAGTTATATTCCTGTCCTGTTAACTCTTCATTTACTAAAATAGTTGTTGCTCCTACTTCCCTCTTTGCGATTTCCGGGAATGAAGCGACAGGTTGTACTTTTAATGACGTTCCCATAACGAGAAGTACACCTGTTTCATATAAACGTTTCATCGCATTTTGATATTGCGGCAGTGTATCTCCGTATAAAACAACATCTGGATTTAAAATGAAATTACACTTCTCACAACGCGGTACTTCATGATCAATCATATACTGCAAATCATATCCCGTTTTACACTTCGGACAATGTGCTGTTTGAAGCGTTCCATGTAAATCAATAACATGTTTACTACCACCTAATTGATGTAAACCGTCAATATTTTGCGTTAAAATCGTAATATCTTTCCCTTGTTCTTCTAGCTCAGCTAAAAAGCGATGGCCACGATTTGGTTTATATTGATGGAACGTATTAATTTGAAAGATTTCTTTATAATGCTTCCAAAATTCTTTCGGACTTCGGTTATAGTACCCTCTTGATAAGTACATCTCCACATTCGCATCAGCATACAATCCATTTGCTGAACGAAAATCTGGAATACCACTTTCCGTACTTGCACCAGCGCCTGTTAATACTGTAATTTTCTTCGCTTTTTCTAAAATTGAACGTACTTCTTCAAATTGTTGCACAAAAATCACCTCTATGTATTTTCCTATTCTTATTATACCAGTTGTTTACAGGAGGTGTTGTACAATTCATTTTACTTAATGCGTTGCGCCCCCAACCTCTACAATATCTACTTTAACTGTCGTCGTTACTTCGATTGCCAATTCTATCCCCTTACGAATAGTAGAAAGTGACATACTCGGTTGCCCTGGATAATTACTCGCTTGTTCTGGTAAAAACGGAATATGAATGAATCCGCCTTTTATTTTCTTATCATGTTTCTCTAGTTCATGCATAAGTCCATAGAATAAGTGATTACAAACGAATGTGCCTGCCGTCTGTGAAACAGATGACGGTATACCCTCTTCGCGAAGTTTTTTTACGATTGCTTTCATCGGAAGTGTAGACCAATACGCAATCGCTCCTTCTTCTACAACCGGTACATCTACCGGCTGATTCCCTTCATTGTCAGCGATTCTTGCATCATCAATATTAATTGCGATACGTTCTATCGTAATATCTGGTCTGCCCCCAGCTTGTCCAATGCATATAATAATTTCCGGCGCTAGTTCTTCTATATACTCTTTTAATACGCTTATTGATTTATGAAATACAGTTGGTACTTGTTTGCTTATTATCTTGTATTCTCCAATTGTTTTTTCATGCAAACCTTTTGCTACTTCCCAAGCTGGATTGATATTTTCTCCGCCAAACGGATCAAACCCTGTTAATAATACTGTTTTCATAGTTTTCTCCTCCTAATTAGAAACGATATACAAGGCCGTACATAATAAACATATTAATAATGAAAATGGAAAGAGCAATTGGTACTTGCGCTTTAATAACCGCATTTTTATCCTTTAGCTCTAAAAGCATCGCAGGTACGATATTAAAGTTTGCTGCCATTGGTGTAAGCAGCGTTCCGCAATATCCAGCAAACATACCGAGCGCTGCCATAATTGCTGGGTTTCCGCCGTGCATTTGAACTATTAAAGGTAATCCAATTCCGCCAGTAATAACAGCAAACGCTGCGAATGCATTTCCCATTACGACTGTAAATAGCATCATGCCTAAACAGTACGCCATAACGGCAACGAACGGATACTCTGTCGGTAGCACTTGTCCGACTAAGTCTGAAACAACTTGTCCAACGCCAGACTTCGCGAATATACCGCCAAGTGCTGCTAACATTTGTGGTAAAATTACAGCCCAGCCAACAGCTTGTAATAGCCTGCTTCCTTCTTGTACAGGTGTTGTTATTTTTGATTTTGTAATACGCATCGCCGCAACAAATGCGAGTAATGCACCAAACGCTAGTGCAACTAATGTTACTTTATCTGGATCAACAAGAGAGACATTTCCCCATTTAATTTTCCCTAAGGTCAACGTACCGATAATTGTAAAAATAGGAATTAATAGTGCAGGCATAAAAATTTTATTTTTTAATTTCTCAGCATGTTTCACACGTTCTTGTACTGGAACTTCTTTTTCCTCTGATTTTGTTACTTTATTTAGCGAGGCTAAAACGACCATAGCGAGCACGATACAGCCAACGTAAAACGAAGGAATTACATTTCCAAATAAAAATGTAACTGCAAACAATGCCCAAAATAAACTAGAACCGAATCTGTTTGGATGTTTACGATCGAATGCGATACGAACAGCGATAAAAGCAACGATTATCCCTAATACATAATAGATTGTATCCATTGTGATGATGTTCATATTAGATTGCCTCCTTCTCTTCTTTTCCTTCTGCCTTCATTGTTTTCTCTATATATTTATCAAACCTTCTAAATCTAATCCAGCTTACAATAAGTGCAGATATTGCTGTCGGAATGCCCCAAAGTGCCATATCCCATACACCGACATGCATACCTACTGAATCGAAGAATCCTTTCATTAATAAAATAGCACCAGTTGCGATGAAAATATCTTCTCCGAAAAACCAAGCTGTATTTTCCGCAGCCGCTGCGTTTGCTTTAATCTTTTCTCTTAATTTTTCAGGAAGTTTACCGTATTTACCTTGCGCGGCCCCTTCTGCCATCGGTGCAACGAGCGGCCTTACTGTTTGCGCATGCCCACCAATATTAAGCCCTAGTGCTGCTGATGATTCTCTTATCGTAAAATATGACATTAATACTCTTCCAGTTGTTGCTCCTTTTGATTTCGTTATAAGTGCTTCGGCTCTTTCTTTTAAACCGTAACGCTCTAAAATTCCGATTACCGGTAAAGTTAATATAATTGGCATAGACATATATCTATTCTCTATGAAAAATTTACCGAACATGCTAATCACATCATAAAAACTTAATCCTGAAACCATACCAGTAACAATACCTGCAACCATAACTACTAAAAGTGTATTTAATCTAAATAAAAAGCCCACTGCAACAAGTAGTATTCCGATTAATTTAATCATTTCTAGCACTTCCCCCTATTTTTTATTTCGGTGCACAAATAGAAATACCATTGAGTTTGAATGTTCTGTATATTCTTTCTGCAAATTGTACTGCTTTTTCCCCATCACCGTGTAAACAAATCGTCTGCGCCTGAACTGCTACTTTCTCACCATTCACCGAATTTACATAGCCTTCTTTCACCATTTGAAGTACTTGCTTTATCGCTTCGTCTTCATCTTTTATAAGCGCATTTTCTTCTGTACGGCTCGTTAATGTACCATCTTGCTTATATGTACGATCCGCAAAAGCCTCTTGTACAAGAGTTACTTTGTATTTTTCTGCAGCCTGTATAAACGCCCCGCTATTTGCTAATCCATAAAGTAATAGACTTGGATTTATATGATAAATTGCCTTTGCAATTGCATCTGCAATTTCCGGATTAGTTGCCGCCATATTATATAGAGCACCGTGCGGTTTCACATGATGCATCTTCCCGCCAGCCACTTTTACAAAACCGTCTAATGCACCAATTTGATATAAAACATAATCGTATACTTCACTTGCTGAAACATTCATGTTCCTTCTACCAAATCCAATTAAATCTGGAAATCCGGGGTGTGCCCCTATTGCTACGTTATGTTGCATTGCCTTTTCAATCGTTTGCCGCATAACAGACGGATCACCTGCATGAAAACCACAAGCAACATTTATAGAGGATACGAATGGAAGAATTTCATCATCATTCCCCATTTTATAAGCGCCAAAACTTTCTCCTAAATCACAGTTTAAATCGATTGTCTTCACATTATTTCCCTCCTAATTTCAGCTTCGTAAAGCAATGAATTTCTTTAATAGATTCATATTTACTTCTTGTTCTATGTACAATTGTTCCGCTTCTTCAAGCGTAATTTTCTCAAAAGAAACATAGTCCCCCGGCTTTAGCTGGGCAAGAAGAGGTAAATCTACTGAAATGATATTTCCCATTCTCGGATAGCCACCTGTCGTTTGCCTATCTGCCATTAATATAATCGGCTGTCCACCATTAGGAACTTGAATGGTCCCATATGTAACTGGACTCGATAAAATCTCTTTTTCTTCCATCCTATTTAATACTTCTCCCTCAACCCTATAGCCCATACGATCAGCATAATTAGATACCTTATACTCTTTCGTAAAAAATGCCTTTCTACTTTTTTCTGTAAATTGATCGTATTCAAAGTCAGCTATGACACGAAGCTTAGGATGTTTCTTATACTTTGGTAGTACGCTGTTGCTAATTGCCCATTTCATTTTTATTCTCTCACCTTTTTGTAAGTCTTGAATGAAACGATTCGCCATTTCTGGTTGTGCACCAATTTGGAAGTAGTCACCCTTTTTCAGCATTCTTCCTTCTATACCACCAATCGCAGCACGTATGTACGTACTTTTACTTCCCATTGTACGCTCAATATGTATTCCACCCGCAAAGGTCACATACGCTCTGCAACCACTTTTCACTTTTCCAAAACAAAGCATACTACCTTCTTCCGCTAAAATTGGACGCCATAAGGGGATACGTTCTCCATTCAATAACGGTTCCATATCTGCTCCGCCAATTGCAAGTAAAGTCGTTTTCTTTATTAACAATTTAGGTCCCATAATCGTCATTTCGAGTCCCGCTTCATTCTCTTCATTACCAACTAACATATTGATCATCCGAAGTGCACTTTGATCCATCCCCCCGCCAACTGGCACACCGTATTGTTGATAATGAGATCGCCCTAAATCTTGGACTGTTGTAAACATTCCCGCATGCAAAACCTCTACATCCATTTTTTAGCCCCCTCAAGCGATACGTACTCTTCCTTCGTTATTGGAATAAATCGTAAATACATACCACTTTGAATATATGTTGGTATTTCTTCTTCCGGATTAAATAATGAAATAGGAGTTCGGCCGATAATATTCCATCCTCCTGGTGTTTCAAGCGGATATATACCTGTTTGATTTCCGCCAATACCTACCGAACCAGGAGAGATTTGTAACCGTGGTGTTTCTTTTCTAGGTGTTTCTAATTCTTTTGAAAGTCCTCCTAAATACGGGAACCCTGGTGTAAAACCTAGCATATATACAAAATATGTAGTTTTACTATGTATTCGAATCACATCTTCTACTTGTAAACCGTGATAATGCGCGACTTCTTCTAAATCTGGTCCATATTCTCCCCCGTAACAAACGGGTATAGAGATATGTTTCACATCCTGTTTTACTTCTTCTTTATAAGAATCACACAGCTCCTTTATATACTGGCGAACGTAATCATGTGACCTTTCACTTCTCTCATTTCCCTTCCATACTTCGTATACATTGTAGTAAACAGCTAATGAAGTAAACGACGGAACGCACTCTATCATTCCTGCAAACGGATGTTGCTGCAGTCCTTGAAATAACCGCTGTACTTTCTCATATATATCCCTCTTAATTTCTTCACCAAATGTAACAATAATTGCTTGATCCCCTAACGCAGAAAATTTCATCCTACTCCCTCTTTCTATGCCAAAAAGCCGAGTTCTTTCGAAATGCGATGCGCTGTTTCTTTCACCTTCGCAATAAAATATGAAATGTTACTTTCGTTGTACTCAATTGCTAATCCCGAAATACTAATGCCTGCTACAACCGTTCCATCGCTCGCGAAAATGGGTGCTGCTATCGCGGCTGTATGATTTTCTAACTCAGAATAACTAATGGTGTAGCCTTCCTTTTTCGCCATTTGCAACACTTCTAACAATTGTTTCTTATCCACGATTGTTCCATCTGCAAACTGTTTTAAATCCACTTCCTCTATGTATCTCCGTTTCTCTTCCTCAGAGAAATACGATAGTAAAATTCTTGGACATGCGCCAGCATAAAGCGGTGCTCTTCTTCCAACCGCCGTATACACGCGTACCGGCTGAACACCTTCCATTTTTTCAACATAAATTGCGTCATTTCCATCCTGAATTATTAAATTAACTGCCTGTCCTAAACTATCACTAAGTTCTTTCATATAAGGAATTGCTATATTTCTTACTGATAATCGGTGTGAAACAAGTTGACCGAACCGTAAAAATACGACCCCTAAACGATATTTCCCCTTTTCGTTTTTTTGTAAAAACTCCATCTCTTCCAACGAACCAATTAAACGATAAACAGATGTTTTCGGCATATTTGTAAGCTGAACCATCTCAGTTAAACTTAGCTCTTCATGCTCATAAAACAACTCTAAAATATCCATTGTCTTAACTGCCGTTTTATTTATACTCATTCTATCTCCCTTTCGTTCCGAATTACGGAACTTAAATTCCGTTTTTCGAAACAAACATATAATTTAAAATTATAAAATATTCTTTCAATTCAATCAATAGATTTTAAGCAAATAAAAAAGTATGGAAGAATATCTCTCCCATACTTCACCACACTTTATAACGCTCTTACTTGTTCCAACGGCCAGAAAACAGCTTGTCCTTTTCCGACAATTTCATCTTCTGAAATAAAGCCAAACATGCGACCATCCTTAGAAACTTCACGATTATCCCCTAAAACAAATACTTGGCCTTCTGGCACTTTCGTTTTCCCAGTGATTTGTTCTAACGTAAAGTCTGGAGTTAATACACGGCCTACTGCTTTTTCTTTAAACTGTTTTAAATATGGTTCTTCCATCGCTTTTCCGTTTACATATAAAACATCATTTTTATACTCAACTGTATCGCCTGGCAAACCAATTACTCGTTTTACTAAATCGTATCCTTCTTTCCCGTGGAAGACGATAATATCAAAGCGATCTAATCCACTTATACTATAACCAATCTTATTCACGAGAACTCTTTCGTTGTTTTTTAAAGTGGGCATCATTGATTCACCTTGTACTAAAGAAGGTGTAAATAAAACACCGCGAATAATAGCAATTAATACAAGGGTAAAACCTATCGTTTTAGCCCAAGAGAATAATTCTTTCTTCGTATTTTCCTTCATCGTTTCTCCTCTTTCTTAAGCACTTATTTTATTATTTCAACTAATTCTTGTACTAAATTAGGATCTATTTCAGAAAAACATGATTTTCCTTCTCTTACCGCTGTACCGACATGCGCCTGCGTGATTCCAGTTTCATCTAGCAATCGCTTTATATTTTCTTTCGTCACGCCAGCTCCAGCTACAAGCTGAATTTGACCATCACTTACCTTTTGCATTTCTGTAAGCACCGGAATATTCTCTACTATATTTCCTTGTCCACCTGAAGTTAAAACGTGAGTCACTTTATGAAACTTCTTTAAAGTGCTCATCGCTTCTACTGGATTTTTTATATCATCTATCGCACGGTGGTACGTTACATTTATTCCATCTACAACAGATAGTAAATCCGCTAATTTCTCTTCATCCACTTCATTTCGTTCGTTTAATACGCCTAATACTACCCCAGCTGCTCCTAACTTCTGTGCAACTATAATATCTTCTTTCATCATTTCAATTTCTTCTTCCGTATATGTAAAAGACTTCGCATGCGGACGAATCATAACATGAATTGGTATACTTACCACTTCTACCGCTTTTTTTATAAAAGCATAACTCGGTGTTAAACCACCTTCTGTATAAGATGAAATTAATTCAATCCGCTTCCCGCCAGCACTTTCAATTCGTTTTACATCTTCTAAACATGTTGCAATAACCTCTAGCATGAGATGACCTCTTTTCGTGCTTTTTTCTTATTATAACATTAGTAAAAATAAGAAGCCTAGCTTTCTCCTTTAAAACTTAAAAAAGAAGAATGAAAAGAAAGATTTTTTTATTGGCAATAATTATTTGGGACATCCTATTATTCATGTACACTCCTACCATAATGAAAAAAACCGTCATTTTGACGGACTTTTCTAATTTCAAACTTTTCTTTCCTCAGTTTTCATATCAATGCCTAATTGATCTTCCAATAACTTTAAACCTTTCTTTGTAAGATGGACAGCTCGGTTCTTATCCGTTTTCGTAATCCATCCCTGTTCAAAAAACAGTTTTGCAATTGCAGACCCTAACCAACCAGAAATATGGTAACACCGTTCACTCCAATCAAGGCAAGGTTTTGCAAATACCCTCCTTTTTGTATCTGCCTCATCAACATTTATTCCAAAATTCAGAAACCATTTCTTACCTTGTTCCGTTACAATGTATTCTCCACCCTCTAAAATTATAAATTGCCTATCTAGTAATTTTTCAGTTATCTCTACACCGAGTTTGCCTGCAAGATGATCATAACAAGTTCGAGCATAACGAATTTGTTTTAGTTGGGTTGATTGTTTTAAAGAGCGAACTTGAACTGTTGGTGCAATTGTCCCTAACTTTTCAAGCACTTCGGCAACTTCTTGATTAGCAAGTCGATAGTAACGATGTCTACCATGTTGTTCAACTGTAAGTAAATTCCCTTCTACTAATTTAGAAAGATGCGAACTAATTGTTGGATGTGACACTTTTGCCATATAAGCCAATTCACTAGCAGGTAGTGCCTGATTATTCATTAGACAATCTAAGATGATTGCTCTTGTAGGTTCAGCAATTAGTTTAGCTATATATGAGATATTCGGATATACATTCATATTTCGATGATACCCTAACTATTAAATTGATACAATTATTTTAAGTTTAATAGTAAAGGAGAATGTATTATGAATGCAATTGATCTTAGTATATTAAATTTAAAAGAAACGAGAAGGCGCTCAGAAAAATTATGGAATTCTCTTCCCGATAATTTTCTTAATTGGAAGCCTGATCCTGAGGCTATGTCCTTTGGTGAAATGATTCGTCACGTATGGAGCTCAACTTTTTACTATCATATGATTATAAAAAACAACGGCTCAATAAACGACATACGTACCCCGTATGATGACGAGCCAATTACTTGTGTAAAAAAAGAAATTGAATTAGCACAATCATGTTTTGCCGATTTCATAGAATATGTTCAATCAATAAGCATAGCAGAGCTAGATACAAGACTTATTGATCGAAGCGATGTTGGCTATCAACGATATTTAGGCGATATGCTATTACGAATTGCCTATCATGATGCGGTCCATGCAGGTCAATTTTTACAATATTTACGAATGGTAAACTTAGAAAGGCCATTAATTTGGGATTAAATACGAAAAATGTTTATACAGCCTCCAAACTGGCATTACAATAAGAATTTTTCAACAAGACACAATCAAAAAAACATGATAATCATTTATATTAAAAACCTACATCTCAACCAAGTGCTTCATACATATAAAAAGCATGGGTTTGATTAGTAATCAAACCCATGCTTTAAAAACTATGACCGAAACGCCGCATCCGCAAGCATAGATAGTGTTGCATCATCCATCGGCGGATTATGCAGTCCTGCTCTGACATTTAAATAGTAACGATGGAGCGGATTTTTTTCTGATAGACTTTTTGCTCCTACGATGCGCATTGATTTATCCACTATGGATATCGCCGCATTTGTTACGGCGTATTTCACTGCCGCTAATTCTACTTGCAGTGACAGTTTATCTTCTGCCTCATCGTATTTTTTCGCAATTTGATATAAAAAGACGCGAGCTTGCATAAGCTCGAGTTCTAATTCTCCAACTAATCTTCTAACATTCGGTAATAAACTAATAGAATGGTTTAAACTATTTGGTTTGTATGATCCCGCAAACTGAACTGCATAATTTCTTGCTGATTGTGCAATTCCTAAATAACATGCTGGTATATGTAGCAACCAGCCAATACCCTTTTGTTTCACTTTCCCGCCTTTTACATCCGTAAAAAAGCGGTTGTCTATCTCTACATTTTGTAAGACAAGGTCGTGGCTAGCAGTCCCTCGCATTGCAACGCTATCCCACGTTTCTTCAATAGATACACCGAGTGTATTTCTCGGAATAACAAACTCACCAACTTCTTCACGGCCTTCCATACTTGCTGAAATAATAAAATAATCAAGTACTGGCGCCATCGTTGTAAAAGTTTTTCTTCCATTTATAACCCACTTCTCGCCTTGTTGAACCGCTATTGTTTCTGGTTTGCCGCCACGCGTCGGACTCCCTGTTTTCGGTTCTGTTGCTGCCCTGTTAAAGAGCGCACCATTACGTACTTCTTCGCAAAACCATTTGAACATCTCATCATTCCAAGAGCGATTTTCCGCTAGCTCCTTCACAATGCCAAGATGCCAGCCAATCGATAATGCAGTAGCTCCACAGCCTTCCGCGATTTTCTCTTGAAATAAAACGAAGTCATATAAAGAAATGGCACTACCACCAAATTCCTTCGGTAACGTTAATTTCGTATATCCGATATCTTTCAAATCATTTATATTTTCATACGGAAATGATCCTAATTCACTTAACTGATGCTCCCTTTCCATGAACTTCGGAATCAATTTATTTATTTTCTCAATAATTAAAGACTGTTCTTCTGTTTCAACAAATGAGAGTGCCATACTATAATCTCCTTTATGCTCGATTCATAAACCGTTCATTTTGTCATTATGATTATATGAAGCTACCCCTCTATTGTTTCACTATTCCGATAAAAATACAATGGTTTTGACTAATAAGAAAAGTTCCTATTTAAAGATAGGTTCTTTTCTTATTAGTCCCCCTTCAATGCTTTTAACGGCAAAGAGGTTACATATCCAATATACGAGAATAATTCTTTAAAGAAGAATGGTATTTCTGTATCTAACGTTTTATATGCTGATGTCGGCGTTGGTGAAGCATACGCTTCAATATTAATATGTTTTGCGATTCTCATTGCGCGTTTCATATGAAGTGGATCACTTACAATCGTGTATGTTTGTATGCCGTTCTCTATTCCAACTTGCTTCGCATTTTTTAAATTTTCTTCAGTGAAAAGGGATTTAGTTTCAATTAAAATATCTTCCTCTTTTACACCTTGTTTCATTGCATATACTCTTGCAGTACGTGCTTCCTCAAGTTCTGCCTCGAACTTTGTACCACCTGTAAAAATAATCTTTTTAATATTTCCGTTCTTATATAAAGAAATCGCATGATTAATTCTTTCTTTAAATACAGGAGATGGTTTTCCGTTCCATGAAGCTGCTCCTAGTACGATACCAGCATCCGTTTTCACGTCATCATTTGCTTTAAAACGATAACTCCAAATATCGTAAGCTGCATAACTTACATATAAAATAGCAGAACAAATCATTAGTAAAAATACTTGAAAGATTCGTCTTTTCTTACTCTTCTTATTTTCTTTCATTTGTAATTGCCTCCGTACATCATCCATACTTCTATAAAAAACATTTATATCAAATCGTTTTGTTTGAGTTTATTTAAAAGAAGGAACTTTACTTGTTATTTATGTATAAAAGGGTTTTCATTTAAAATTGAGGATTATCAATTCATTTTCATTTGCGGTTTTCATTACATTTTTTAAATTCATAAGTTTATTACCATACAACTACATTGTAACGAATTTTTTCTCAGAAGGGAACGATGAAACAAAAGGAATTAAAATAAAGTAGCATTTTGTAAGAAAAAAGGTATATTTTTCATATCTCACGAACAATATACCTTTCAAAACACGAATTATAACTTTTCTTTATACAACTCTAATTTTTCTAACAATTGTTCTTTTACGCCTGGCCATTCACTCGAGATAATACTGTACACCACCGCATCTCTCACATAACCATTCGGTAATTTTCTTTCATTTCGAAGCACACCCTCTTTTACTGCGCCTAACCGTTCAATTGCTCGTTGTGCTTTTTCATTTCTTGCATCCGTCTTAATTTGCACTCTCAGCATATGCAACTTTTCAAAAGCATACTGAAGAAGCATATACTTACACTCTGTATTTATACTCGTACGTTGCACACTCGGATGATACCACGTTTGCCCTAACTCAACTGTCTTATCTTCTACTGAAATATTATATAAACGTGTACTTCCTACAATCTTATTCGACTGTTGATCTACGACTATGAAAGGTATTTGAGTACCTCTTCCGTAACCCTTTATCGCTTTTTGAACGTATTGTTGCATATCTTGCACACTATCCATTTTAGAGATTAAATACGCCCAAATATCCCGATTTCCTTCTACAATCGAAAACAAAGTTTCGACATCAGTATTATCCATTAACCGCAACTTTGCTCTTTCGTGAATAATTTCCATTTTTAAGCCCCCTTTGTTGTTACTATATCATAAGAATCAAAAACGTATTATAAGAATAAAAAAATATAAAGAAAAGAATTCTTTTCAAATATATTCTTCTCGTATAAGGTAGGAAGACTCATCAGTAACCATTAAAAAAAGAATTTTTTGATAATTTCCAATAAATTCTATATAATGATAAACGGGAGGGGATAAAAAATGCTAGATCAAATTACTTGGGGAACGCCAGGCAGCTTATTATGCTTAGGATTCTTTTTTGCGGGACTAGGAATCTTCTTAAGAAGCGTTACGTCATATACGAAAAATAAATAAGAATATCCCGCTTTTAAACAAAAGAAGCCCCCTTTTTACAGACGGCTTCTTTTGTTTAACTTTATCTTATTAAAACTTCAAAGCAACAAATAAGCAATCGGCGTAATAATAAGCAACGTTAAAATCGTTCTCTGCACATATAAAATAATGAGTTCAGATACTTTTAACGGAATATCTGTTGATAATATACAAGGAATGGAAGCGGAGAAAAACAAAATAGATGATACGGAAACAACTGCAATAACAAACTTTGTCACGAGTGGTGCACTTACTACTAATAATGACGGTAAAAACATTTCTGCAATGCCAACTGATGCGGCTTTAGCAGCTAAGTCTGCTTCTGGTAATTGTAATAGCCATGTAAACGGATAGAAAATATAACTGATCCAATCAAATATTGGCGTAAACTTCGCTAAGACGATACCAATTAATCCTACTGACATAATGGATGGTAAAATTCCCATTGTCATAATAAATCCGTCTTTTAAATTCATTGCAATATTTTTCATAATGCTCGGTGCAGACTTTGATACTTCTAACGCATCTTCCCAAGCACGTTCTAACATTTTCTCTTTATAAACAGGCTCTGGGAACCCTTCTTCTGTTACATATGTATCTGGTTTTCTACTAAGGGGTGGGATTCTTACGGTGATAGCAGTCACGATGAATGTTACAACAAGTGTAGTCCAAAAATAAACATTCCATAAATGCATAATATCTAATGTTTTTGCGATGATGATCATAAATGTAGCGGATACTGTAGAAAATCCTGTAGCGATAATCGCCGCTTCTTTTGTCGTATACTTTCCTTCTTTATACACGCGATTCGTAATAAGGAGAGCAAGCGAATAACTTCCAACGAAAGACGCAACTGCATCGATTGCCGATCTCCCCGGCGTATTCCATAATGGCCTCATAATCGGACGACAAAATGTACCGATAAATTCAAGCAATCCATATCCGACTAATAACGCTAAAAACGCCGAGCCAATTGGAACGAGCAAACTTACTGATATGACTAGCTTCTCATACAAAAACGGCCCAATATCTGGCGCAAAGAACCAAGCTGGTCCTACTTTTAAACAATATAATATGCCGAAAACAACGCCAACTACTTTTAAAATAGAAAAACAAATGTCTACGATAGATGCATTCCATTTCTTCGTATAAAATGGATAAATCGCACCAATCGCCATAACAAATAATGCATAATAAGGTACTACGCCAGGAACCGAAGCCCTAATCCACGATACGATATGATCAATCATAATAGACGATGCACCGTTTATCGTAACAGGAACGAAAAACATAAACACTCCAACGAGACTAGCAAGTATAAACCGAAGAATAATCCCCTTCTCTCGCCCTGTCTTAATTACATTACTCTTTAATTCAATTTCACTCAAAATTCGACACCTCCTATTATCTAAATATTCTGTATAATTATGTTATATTCCTTCTTTCTATTTCTACTATTTAATCATATGAAAAAGCCTATTTTAAAATAGGCTTTTCTATTACCCTTTATAATCATCCACAATCACTTTCATGATACGATACGATTCTTCTGCTACTTTTTCATTACTATCCCTATTCGCATCATATGTAATTAACGCCTTCCAAAGTGCCCATCCTCTCGCTCTATTCCACGTTTCTTCATCCATGCGTAATACTTCTTTAAATACATTTCTACTATTTTCATCAAAAAACGTCCAAGCCATCGCTGCATCACAAGCAGGATCTCCTACACCTAAAATACCAAAATCAATTACAGCACAAAGCTTTCCATCTTTAACGAGTAAATTCCCTGGCGCTACATCTCCATGAATCCAAACTGGCTTACAATCCCATGTCGAACTAAGTGCTACATTCCAAAGGTGCTTTAATAATGCCTCGTCAAAAACATCCTTATTATTTTCAATAGCAACTCTCGCCTCTTCATCATATACAGATATAAGTCCGCCTCGGTAAAAATTATGTGTTCCAGCTAAAGGTCCGTTACTCGCATTAATAGATTGCAATTCTACTAAAAAAGATCCTAAGTCCGCCGCAAATTCATTTAAATCCCGAACGTTTTGTTTCGTAACTGTTTCTCCCTCTATCCACTTATTAATAGACCAAGGCAATGGATACGCTTCAGACGGATTTCCTTTCGCAAGTGGGGTAGAAATCGGTAAAGAAAGCCCCTTACTTAATATAGGAAGCCAACTATTTTCTTTCTCTACTTGCGGTGCATATGCCACATCACTTGGCAATCTTACACTCATCTCATCCCCTAAGTGAAACGTCCTATTATCATGCCCACTAAACTTTACAGGTCTCACTTCTAAATGGGCCCATTCAGGAAACTGTTCCTGTATTAACTTTTCAACTAAACTTACGTTAATTGGATGCATTCACATTCTCCTTTTCTTTTGAAACTTACTAAGCCCATCCGTACTTCCAACATATTCAAAACTATTTTTCTTATAAAAATCATTCAACGTACGATTATGCCCCACGCAATCTAACTTCAAATATTCTTTATCACATTGCACATTCTCTTCTACCCACCGTAAAATCCATTCTCCTATTCCATTTCCCTTATACTTCCGTTTCACCGCAAATCTATGAATATATAATGAATTAGAAACTTCCTCTTTACCAAAAATATGTTCATCCCATTCATTTTGTTTAGGAGAAACTGTAACCGTACCAACTATTTCATCTTCTTTCAGAACAACATATGTATATTTCTCTCTTATACATTCTAGTATTTCAGCCGTAGCTTCCTCTCCTAAAAGATACTGCCACTGATCCACTTCTTTATATTGTAGCCATTGTGCTACCTCTTTTAATAAAAGGATAATACTATCACTTTCATTTTCAGTAGCAATTCGAATTGCATATTCTTTACTTATATTTCTCTCCATATTGCCTTTCCCCTTTCAAATTGCTACCATACTGACAAACGCGTTCTACCGTCGTTTTCGTCTGTAACATATTTCACATAAAATCCTTGTTTCCGTGCGTTTTCATACATTAATTCAATCGCTTTTTGATCTTTCACATAAATTTGTATGTATTGAGCATCCACTGCTAATACGATTAGCTCACACTTACTTTCCTTAAACTCTTCATATGTTTCAATATCTATCGCTTTTTCTCCTTTAGGATATGCTTTTAAATCTGCAAAAATAAGATAATATATGTTGTCTTTAACTAACTTTTTCAATGCTAACCCTTCCACTACACTTGGTTCTTCTGGAAATAATGCCTCATCCAATTCACCACGTGCTATTAAGTAGGACTCCTCATCCCTCACTCGCCAATCAAATACAGTAATATCAATTGGCTTTAATACTTTCCAAAGTAAATTATCATATCCATCTAGAATATCTACTGTAATCCCTCTTTTCATATGCTTGCTCCTAACTTATTCATTTTCGTTTCATACATTATATATGAAATGTAATTACTATATTTTGTCGATACATAAGTACATCATAAAAAAACCGCTCCACTACTAGCGAAACGGTTTCCTTCTGCTTACATTTAAATATTCCATTCAATTGTTGCACTACGTTTTAAAATATTTTTTAATATATGCACCACATCAGTCGTTCATTCTTAATGTTTACTTCGACTTCACGAAGTAATATAAAAACCATACTGCATGATTTTGTTCATCCGCAGCTATTCTCCGTAACAACTCTTTCAAATGTACATCCGATGTCTCATCTGAAATTTCCAAATAAAAATCTACTGTTTTTTGTTCATCTTGTATAGCGAACTCTAATCCTTGTAAATACGTATTTGGGCAGTCTTCAGTAATTTGTGGTTTTGGCTGCTTACCAGTTAAGTTCGTATAAATTTGTACAAAGTGGTGGAAATGCTTTATTTCATCATTACGAATTTCAAGAATTTGTTTTTGTTCTACTTGATTTGGAGCCATATTCGCTAATTTTGCATAGCAGCTTATAGCGCTATACTCTCCATTTATAGCTTTTTCAATATCACTAATTAACTTATCATTCTGCCTATACCAATCATAATAATTCGAATTATACATCATATCCCCCCATACTTTCGCTTAACATTTTATGCATTTAGAAATAGTAGGAGCCTGTGTATTTAACGGGACGGCTTTAGAATGAAAGAAAAGTTTGAGAAAAGGGTCTATTTTGTAAAGGAATTGATTATGCATAAAATAATACTATTGTATACTGTTGCTATAAACTCTCGCGGGAGTTAGGAAAATAAATTCGCGAATCAACGTTTGGTTCAACATGATGCGGTGCGAAGCTATTATGAGTTCAGTGACATAACTAGGAGGTTCCACTATGCCATCTTTATTTAAAACTATGGAGTTCCAGCTAAAAACCGAACGACTTGACCTGAGTATGTGGGAGGAATCCGATTCAGTTTGGCTGAGAAAATTAATTGGCGAACGTGGTGTGGACATGCCGACCCTCGACTCCGTTCGTAACCGGCTTATTGAGATGCGCAAGAAGGCAGACGAAAATGGTATTTCCCTTCTCACTATTCGAAGGAGAGACGAAGGCGATTTCATTGGATACTGTGGCTTAATTATCGGTCGTTCCACACTTGAAGAGCCAGAGATTGCATACGAGTTGTTCCGCAGCGCTCATGGTAAAGGTTATGCGACTGAGGCCGCATCTGTTGTACTGGACGCGGCGATTGCTACTGGGCGCCAAAGACTTTGGTCGACTGTAGGTGCTTGGAATATCGCTTCCCTCCGGGTACTAGAAAAGATAGGATTTAAGCGTCATCACAGTACGTGGGATGATGAACGTGGTGAGATTGTTTGGAACGTACGCGATCTTTAGAGATTTCGCCTTAATTCTAAACACTACACTTTTCAACAATCAGGCATTTACATTGAGAAAAAATCAAAAACAAGCCGTTTCACTAATTAGTGAAACGGCTTGTTTTTAAGCGTTCAATTCTGTTTTATGCCCTTTTACTACACTACGTTTGAGTGCAGTTGCTAATATAGTAACCATACTTACTATACCAATCCAAACGAGTACAATAACAGGTGTATTCCAGCTTAACCCTTTTCCGAAGAAGAAGATTTCTCTTAGGCCTTCAACCATAAATTTCATTGGTAACCATGAGTAAACCCAGTCTTGATAAAACGGAGACAACATCTCAGGTGCTAATGATAATAACGGTGCCCCGAAGAATAGTAATAAAGCGAATAAACCGATTCCTTTTAGCCCAACTAATGATAGTACTGGAGATATCATTAAGAAGAAACTAAAAGAAGTAATGGATAAGAATAGAGCTGTATCCGTGAAGTTCGAAATATTTAATCCTACCATCCCATCTGCAATCCATGTAAGACCAAACCCAATTACAAGTGTCGCAATAGCTCCTGTTACGATTTGTTTTACTTTTAACAGAAAGTTTTCTTTTCTTGATCTTACTGGCATTTTACTAATCGCAATAAAAATAATCGCTGCACTAGCTAAACTTGCAATCCATAACGGCTGGAACAATGATATTGGTGAATTACCGTTCGCACTATTTTTGCCGACCTCATTCACATTTTTCACGTTCTTTACAATAGGTGTTACTAATTTCGCAGCTTGATCTGTTGTTACAGTAGCTCCTTTTGCTTTCAACCCTTCTAATATTTGTGTACGAACAGTATTGTTCATATTATCAACAATCGCCTGTAATATTTGCCCTGCCATAGTTGATGCAGCCGTATTCATTCCTTGATTAATATATATTTCTATCTCAGGTGAAGATGGCTGTGGTGTTCGTAACGACGCTTGTTTTGCGCTAAATTCTTTCGGAATGACTAATGCCGCGTAATACTCTTTATTGTTTAATCCCTTTTGAACGGCTTCTTTATTTTTTAATTCTACCCACTTCACTGCGGGTTCTTCCTCTGATTTCGCTGTTTTTTTCATGTTATCAACGATCGTTTGCCCCATATTCATTTTCGGTTGATTTGGAATTTCTACACCTTGATCCTCATTTACAATTGCAATTGGTAAGTTTTTCGGCTTTGGTTGAACAGTTGGAAATAACGTTAATGAAAAAATAAAAACAACAAGTAGTGCAATAACTGGTGATAAAAATAAAAGTTTATTTTTAAACATTTTCTTTTCTCCTCCTTTAATTTGATCTATAATAACCAACAACGTGTTGTTTATTTATATTTTGAATTATATGTTTGAGTTGAACCTTATACAATAATCAAAAATCGTGAATGTGTTGGTTATAAGACACATTTTCCAAATGTGTTGGTTATAAGACACATTTTCCAAATGTGTTGAGTAAAATTAAGGAGGGATATGCTTTGCGCGATAATAATTTAGATTTGCGTGTTGTTCGTACGAAAACTGCCATACGAAATGCATTGGTGGAGCTAATTGAAGAAAAAGGTTTTGACGCCATTACAGTGAAAGATATTACAACGAAAGCAAACATTAATCGCGGTACTTTCTATGCGCACTATCAAGATAAATTTGATTTAATGACAAAATGCCAAGAAGACATTATGTACGAGTTTTCTAGCATTGCTAAACAGAAATTTCCGGAAGTTATTGCTGACCTTGGATCAAATCCTTCTCCAACAATGCCATTTATACTTATCACTTCTATTCTTGAATTTCTAAATGCAAATAGTGATTTTATGAGAGCTGTACTAAGTCCGAAAGGAGATTTATCTTTCCAAACAAAACTGAAAGACTTTATGTGGAAAACATTATTTGAAGATACGAATGGTCCTCTCATTAATAAGGAGAATTTACTTGTTCCAAGCGAATATTTAACTTCTTATATGGCATCTGCACATATAGGTGTCATCCAACAATGGTTAAATAATGGACAAAAAGAAACACCTGAGGAGATTGCTCGCTTTTTATCAACAATCGCAGTTCATGGACCTTTTTATGCTGCTGGCTTAAAGAAATAAGCCCGCTTGCTTAGTAATTTCTATTATTTTATTAATAACTTGAAATTTATGTTTCTGTAAAAAAAGCTGTTGAAAGGACTCCCCTTCAACAGCTTCTACATTATTAACGATATAAACGAACTGCACCTGCAGAATTATCATCTGCTTGTCCAACTACTTCAAATTTCAATCCGAATTTTGGTAATTTACGTCCTGCATCTGGGATTAAATCATTTATATACAATTTAGAGTCATCAAACTTCGTTACACCTGGTAATCCTTTGTAATCATATGTTCCGCGTGTTGGAGATACCACTTTCCATGCTGGCGTTTGGTTAAGGGAGAACGCAGCATCTGCGATTTGGAATCGTGTACTATTTTTAACAGTTGGTTTGCCGTTTAGTGTTCCAACAATTGCCTCTGGGTGAGAGTCAACAACTCCTAAGAAACCTTCACCTGGATGTAAACCAACCCAATTATCTGTAAAGCTAGAGTCTGCATACCATACTAGCAGACCTGTATTATATGGTACACCACTGCTATATTTTAACGCTTGATCAGCACCAGCATAGTTTCTCCACTCTAAATAGTAGTTATGCTTCTTCTTATCAAAACCGTCTGCTACAACAAAACCATTTAATTTAAATTTCGTTTCGCCTTCTGCATCATCAGAGAACACAACATTTCCATCTACAGTTAATGTAGCATTATCAAAAGTAAAACCGGTCGGCGCTAAACCACCATCTGTAATGTATTCGAATACTAATTTTACTTTTTGACCTTTGAATTTGCTTAAGTCATAAGACTTATCTACCCATTTACCATCTGTTGTGTCTAGACCATTTTTCACATTTTTTTCACCAATTCGATCCACTAACGTTTTCGTACCATCTTCTTTCACTGCATGTACTTCAAGGAAGTCATAATCCGTTTCAATTTCATACATTGATTTATAATCAAACCTCGCATTTGTTGCATTTGTTAAATCAAACACTGGCGTTTCTAATGTTGTATGAAGGTTATCACCTTTTGTACTATAGTAGTACTTCTTACCGAATGCAGGCTGAATACCTTTTACCTCTTTATCTGGTAAGTTAACACGAATCAGACCAGGACGATTTGATTTCGTTACACTTTGATCTAAATACGTCGCATAGCCAATACCACGATTTAATTTATTATAGTCAACCTCTACAATATTGGCCCAGTTTCCACCCATGTTCTTTTGAAAGAACTCTTTGTTTTGCGGAGAGAAACTCGGTGGCGTTGTTCCTGCAATTTTACCAGCCCAGCTACCGCCACTCATAACAGACCAGGAGTTAATTGGCTCACCTGCTCCTGTGTACTTCGTATCATACTCATCTGGAAGACCTAAATCATGACCAAATTCATGTGCGAATACACCAACCGCTCCGTCTTCTGGCTCAATTGTGTAGTCGTATGCTGCCATCTTACCGCCCCAGTTATCAACTTTTGCTTTTGTTCCTTCAATTGGATATGGTGTTCCAAGGTGCCAACGATGTGACCAAATTGCATCATCACCTAGTCTACCACCGCCCCCATCTTGCCCAACTCCAGCGTGAATGACCATTAAGTGATCAATCAGACCATCTGGTTCATTTTTATTGCCATCACCATTATTGTCATATTGATCGTATTCGTCAAATTCAGATAAATCAATACCACTTTCTACAGCCGCATTTAATGCCTCTTTTACAAAATCACGAGGTCCTTTTGGTCCCATATTATCATGACCGCCATCTCCTGCATCTGCGCCATAATCTGCCGCATTACCAGGAACTGTCAACCACTTTGTTACTGTGCCATCTACTGTATAACTACCACCAGATTGCTCTTCATAATATTGTTTAAATGTTGGTACTTTTGAACCATCAAAGAGTGTAAATGGCTCATTACCAAATAACATTTTTTGATAATGTTCTGGATTAAAATCATTTGAATACATATAACCTGGTACTTGATCAATATTGTTATGCTTAAAGTCCGCAAACTCTACTAGCAATACGAGAACTTTATCTTTACGAACATCACCGTTATATTGTTTTTGCTTCGCTGAAGTAGTTGGTACTTGGCCGTTTAATCCCCCTTTAACCGGCTCTTGTCCCGCTACTGGACCACTAGCAGGTTGATCTGCTTTTTCTTTCTCATCTGCTTTTGCATCTTTAACTTTTTTCAAAAAGTCAGCCGCTTCTCTCGTAACACTATCCCCCGCTGCTGGTTCTTTTCCCGCATTTTCTCCTTTTTTCTTCTCTACGTATTTTTCAACAGCTTTTAATGTGTCTTCTTTCGACGTAGATTCATTAATTACACCGCGTTTCTTGAGCGCATCTGCTAAACGCTCCTCTTGAATTAAATTTTCATCAATCGGACTTAAAGTTCCTCCATTAGACGGCGTTGCCGCATAAACAGATTGACCCCCATACCCAAATGTGCAACTAAGTACAGCTGCCGCCGCAAACGTAGACAGCACTTTAAAAGGCTTTTTCTTCATCCCCATTCCTCCCTAATATTAAATACGATACAACGTTTATATATTACAGAAAATTCAGACAACAATCAATTCATTGTCTTAATTTGTAATATTTTTGAAAAAATCCTTTATTTTAGATGAACATACATTCTGATTCATCAATATTTCAGAAAATATTGATGAAAGTTGATAAAACTATTAAAATCATAAAGAAATCGTCCACTATATTTAGTGGACGATTTCTTTATTTATCTAAAATACAACTACAGCACTTCAATATACCCTTCTGTTCCATGTACCCGAATTCGTTGCCCATCTTTTATTCGTTTCGTAGCATTTTCCACTCCAACGACTGCTGGTAATCCATACTCACGTGCGATAACTGCTCCGTGCGTCATAAGCCCGCCAACTTCGGTAACCAATCCTTTTATAGACACAAACAACGGTGTCCAGCCAGGATCAGTAAATGCCGTAACTAATATATCTCCATCTTCCAAATTCGCGTCTTCCATATTTAAAATAACGCGCGCTCTCCCCTCAACCACTCCAGAAGAAACAGGCAAACCTACAATTGCTTCAGCCGGCAGATTTTCGCGTTTGTACTTACCTGTAATGATTTCTCCATCAGACGTGATAACACGCGGGGGTGTTAGTTTTTCATATAATTTGTACGCATTTTTTTGTTTATGAATATTCTTGTAATCTAGTTTATTTGTGCGGACGACGTCATGAAGTTCTTCAAAAGTTAAGTAGTATATATCATCGACTTCATGAATGACCCCCCTCTGCACAAGTTGCTCAGCTTCTTTCAATAACGCCTGCTTATATATAAAATAACGATTAATCATGCCGTATTTTGGATATTCACGATAACCGATACAATTACGGATGTTACGAATCATTCGCTTCGTTTCTTCTACTTTTTGTTTTCCATCCGGCAAGTCTTGTAATCGATCTACTAACTCTTCTTCTTTTTTCAAAGCTTCCTGCAGTCCTTCTTCAAACTTTCGCTTACTAGCGCCAACTTCAAAGTCTCTTATATTATTTAAAATCATCGGGATAATGATTGTTGGCTTTTCACTCCAGCGCGTTTTCGTAATGTCGATTTCTCCGCTGCATCTCATTCCATATTTGCTTAGAAACGCCTCGATTGCATCCCGAACTTTTTCACCGCCTTTAAACTGAACTAATTCATCTAAAAAGCTGTCATCTTCTACATGCTGTAAATACGCAATGACTTCTGGATACGGCCGAATCACATCTGCAACATCTAATAATGCTAAACCCATTTCTGAAGTAATATTATTTTGTACGGATTGAGAAAGTGTATCTGCTGCATTTTTTTCACCTAGCCATTGCTCCATCTTTTCATTAATCCATGATGAAGCATTCATACCTGCCATAATGATAGCTATACTTTGCGAGTTAAATAATACTTTCTTTAATTGCTGAATGTCTTCTAAAATAAAATCAAGTACATCCACCCCTGATTTCGTTTGCATGTTTCGTTTTAACTCTTCTATTGATGATTGACTATTCTTTATTAAATTCGTAACGATTTCCGGATCGTTTTCAGGTTGTTGTTGCGAACTTGCAGATGGCACATTTTTACTAAGATCCTTTTCTTTTTCATCATCCGGTAGCAATTGAATAAAATCATCTCGCTCGATTATAGTCATTAATGCATCTCTTACGAGTGGATCCGATTTTCCTAAAGTGTTTATTAAGTAATCTCTGCTAGCAGGTAAAGCTAATTGTTGCGTAGCATCAACAAATAACCTGCCTCCTGCTTTACGCATAGGGGCACTAGTCGTTAACAAGAAAAAAGATAACCCAAGTGGTTTCATCGCATCGGTCATCATTTGTTGGTGACCAACCGATATATACACATGATTTTCCCCATCATTTACTCCTGGAATTGGATATAAAGTCGTAATCGGCCTGCTTTGGACTATATAAAATGTATCATCAACTAAACACCATTCAATATCTTGCGGACAACCAAAATAAACTTCGATTTGTCTTCCGATGCGTGCTAGTTGTAAAATTTGTTGTTCAGTAAGTGTTTGAACTTTTTGCTGATTAGGAGCAATTTTCTTTGTCTCTGTTCCGCCTTCTTTTCGTCCATAGATGGCTAATTTTTTCGTTGCGATGACCTTTTCGACGATTTCGTCTTCTTTTACCTTATAATTATCGGCAGAAACCAATCCAGATACTAGCGCCTCGCCAAGTCCAAAGCTGGCATCGATTGATAACACCTTCCTATTCGAAGTAATTGGATCCGCAGTAAATAAAATCCCTGAAGCCTCAGGGAAAACCATTTTTTGAACGACAATACATATAGAAACTTGATTATGATCAAAATCGTTTTGCATTCGGTATATAACTGCTCGATCTGTATATAAAGAAGCCCAGCATTTTTTTATATGCTGCAAAATGTTTTCTTTTCCAATAATATTTAAATACGTATCTTGTTGACCAGCAAACGAGGCATACGGTAAATCTTCAGCAGTAGCACTAGACCGCACTGCATACGCATGTTCATCGCCAAAGTGCGAGAGATAATGAGCTACTGATTCCACTACATCAACTGGAATTTCCACCGCCATAATGACTTCTCTAATCTGCTTACTAATTTCACCAATTCGATCTCGTTCCTCAATTTTTAGCATTGTTAATTGATTCAACAAAGTTTGAAATGCTCCATTTTTTCCGATGGCCTGTTCATACCCTACCGTTGTAACACAAAATCCTTCTGGCACTTGTATCCCTTGAATATTGGATAACTCCCCTAAATTCAATCCTTTTCCACCAACGAGAAAAAGTTGCGTTTTTTCTATTTCCTGAAAATCGAGAACGAAAGAACTCATTTGGCACCTCTCCTTACTATTCATGTGTTCTTGATTGTAACAGTAGTAAATAAGAAGAAACAGTCTATTTCGAACGTAAATTACATGATATAATTAAGTTAGGAAGAGATTATCACTTCTATTTCCCCTCTAATTCACTTCAATTACATCACCAAACTTAAACATTCTTTGATTATGAAAAGCAATCATTAGACATAATGGATTTCTATCGACCTTTGTTATGTCTTTTTTATATAAATCCATATTGTAATATCTTTATAAATCTTTTATTAAGCCATAAATTCGCCTCAAAAATAGTAGAATCTGTGACTTTAAAAGCAATATTTTTTGTTTGCACTTTATATAAATTGATATGAATCCCTCTTAATTCTAGGACTAAATTATTGTTTTTAATCCCACATTAATTCTTTTCTCAAATTCGCCAAAATGAATTTTCAAGATTAGGGAACTATAATGTCGTATTAAAATATATTAAGGGGGAGAAAATTGGACAATGAAATGAATTATGGAAGTGATTACAAGTTTATTCCAGCAACTTCAATTGAAAGTGGTCACGGCATCGAAGTATTGCCTGATTTATTTTGTTACACGATTCAAATCGTCAATATATGCTTTGTTGGAAATCCTGAGACCAATGATTTTGTTTTAGTTGATGCTGGAATGCCTAAATGTGCAAATGAAATTATCTCTATCGCTGAGGATCGATTTGGTACCAATAGTCGCCCAAAAGCAATTATTTTAACTCACGGTCATTTTGATCATGTTGGGGGGATAATTGAACTCATCAAGCATTGTGATGTTCCCGTCTATGCACATCAAATGGAGCTACCGTTCCTGACCGGACAACAAAGCTATCCAGAACCAGACCCTACAGTTGAAGGTGGTATGGTAGCGAAAATGTCTCCTCTGTTCCCAAACGAACCAATTGACTTAGGAAATAACGTAAAAACGCTACCTACCGATGGAACTGTTCCCCATATGCCAGAGTTTAGATGGACTCATACACCAGGACATACTCCAGGGCATATTTCATTATTCCGAGAAAAAGACCGAACTTTAATCGCTGGGGACGCTTTTGTTACAGTGAAACAGGAGTATCTGTATAAAGTAATAACTCAAGAACAGGAAATAAGCGGTCCGCCTCGTTATTTAACAACAGACTGGAAAGCCGCTAAAGAGTCCGTTATTAAGCTAGAGAAGTTAAAGCCTTTAACCACTGTTACTGGACATGGCATACCGATGTCAGGTGAATTGCTATCAACAAGCCTCAAAACACTCGTTCAAGAATTTGATAAAATTGCTGTACCTGATTACGGAAAATATATAGATAAAAAGATGCATTAAACGCGGAAATACTTTGTTTATTTTCACATTAATGAATCAAAATATAATGCAAAATCAAAACACCAAAGAATATTAAGTTTAATATGAAAAAACACTGTACTTAGGCAACATCTCTATTATAAGAATGGAACTACCCTTTATGAATAAAGCTCGATATTCCGCAAATACTATCCATAGTATAAGCCTGCTTCTTACCCAGGTTGTACTTCTTACCATTAAAGGGTGATTAAAACGGGTTACGCTACATAAAAGCATAATCCGTTTTTAATGAAATATTGTATTCCATATACATTTAAACAATGGAGGAAAATAATGAAACATATTGTTGCCTTATTAATTAAGTACACAGCGATAACTGCAGTATTGCTAATCATGCTCAGTATCTTTCAAGGCATTTCAATTCCTAGAGTATTATTAATTTCTCTTTTCCTTACGGGAACTGCCTATTTAATCGGAGATCTCTTCATTTTACCTAAATACGGAAATGCGATTGCTACAATGGCAGATTTCGGTTTAAGCTTCTTTGGAATTTGGTTATTAACATCCTTGTTTACTAATTTAGATTCTACTCATAATATTGGATTCTCTTCATTTTTAGCTGCTTTAATTATTGGCGGAATAGAAGTGTTCTTCCATATTTATATGCAGAAGTTAGTACTGCGTAATGACAATGAATTAAGAGAACACAATCATATTCACCATGATAAATACGCTATGGAGATATCAGATGAATATATGGATTCTTCCACAATAAATAAATCCAAGCTTAAGGATACATCTAAAAAATAAAAAAGTGGCCAACGCCACTTTTTTATTTTTGTTTATTACGCTTGGTCAGAATTTCTTACATGTAATGGAGGTGGAACTACCCATCCCTTTTTCTTACTTAAACGTAGCAGAGTTACACCTGCCTGCGCTTTTTTCATATGAAATTGTCCGAATAGCATACCTACATCTTCTCGAAGACATTTTCCCATTACTTGACTACATGTCACAAGTCCAGCTGCTAATCCTGTAGAAACAGCTGCAGCAATTTCAACATCATTAATACGTGCTCCAGGAGGAATGTCTTCGATAGATGCAACTGGTCGTTCTGGAGGAGCAGGCGGTAAAGCGACCCCATTAATCTTTAAAAGAGCTTTTAATTCTTCTATTTCCGAATTCATATCATTTTCAATTAAGCCTTCTAAAAACTTCTTCAAATCTTCATCACCTGTGTGATTCATAAACACTTGATGGCTTGCAATTGCACCCTGTGCAGCAAGAAGATAACTCCAAATGTCAAATACTTCTCCGTAATGTAAAGGTTCATTTTGAGGATTTCCACTTAATATACCCATTTTTAAATTCCTACCTTTCGAAAATATCATAATAAATATTGATTTCAATATTGAAATCAAATTTTTAAGTATGCTTTTTCCTGCAAAAGATTTTCTACTATGCATGGAAAACACCTTTCCAACACTGCGTGTTTATTGTTTAGGAAAGTAGTTTACAAATTAAATACTCAAAGATTATGAAAGAAGATTATCAATAATCTTTGAGTGAGAATCTGTTTAATATAAGGTTTTTTATTTTTATGAATACACAAAAGAAATTGATTTACATATTTGCTATATTTTAAGCTAATTTACTTAGCGGTTAGCTCTACCACCAAGTTGTTGTTCTGCCATTGCTACTAAACGTTTTGTAATTTCACCACCAACAGATCCGTTTGAACGAGCTGTTGTATCTGCACCAAGTTGCACACCAAACTCTTGTGCAATTTCATATTTCATTTGATCAAGAGCTTGTTCAGCGCCTCGAACTAATACTTCATTACGACTTCCACTATTATTTTTTCCCATATTGTTTCACCTCCGATGTTTTTAATATGCTACAAATTATGAAATAATAATTATCCTTTTTATGGAAATTAGATTATGAATAAAAATTGATTTTTTTCTTAAAGTAGGGCAAAACATATAAGAAAGAATAACTGATATAACATACTTTCATAACAACACTATGTATACTTTCTAATTCCCTTCAGTAAATAAAAGAAAGATTTCTATTTCACCAAGAGATTAAATAAAATTATGTTTTGAGACATAATTCAAAAGGAGATATGAGATGAAAGCTGTAACCTATCAAGGACCAAACCAAGTACAGGTTAAACAAGTGGATGATGCAAAATTAGAGAAAAAAGATGATATTATTGTAAAAATTACTTCAACCGCTATTTGCGGTTCTGATTTACATCTATATCAAGGCAACATGCCCTTACCTCAAGGATACATTATCGGCCATGAACCAATGGGAATCGTTGAAGAAGTCGGGCCAGATGTCACTAAAGTGAAAAAAGGCGATCGTGTTGTGATCCCCTTCAACGTTTCTTGTGGACATTGTTTCTATTGCCAACACGAAATGGAAAGTCAATGTGATAACTCAAACCCTCATTACGATTCTGGTGGATACTTTGGTTATACAGAGAAATTTGGTAATCATCCAGGCGGACAAGCAGAATATTTAAAAGTTCCTTTTGGAAATTTCACTCCATTTGTTATACCGGAATCATGCGAACTTGAAGATGAATCCCTACTATTTTTATCAGATGTTTTACCAACAGCATATTGGAGTGTAATAAACGCAGGCGTTAAGCCAGGTGATACTGTTATCGTCCTTGGTTGTGGGCCTGTTGGATTAATGACACAAAAATTTGCTTGGATGCAAGGTGCTAAACGTGTAATTGCAGTGGACTACTTAGATTATCGAATGAATTATGCAAAAAAGATTAACAATGTTGAGGTATTTGAGTTTACAAAATTTCCAGATATGGGAGAACATTTAAAGGAAATTACACATGGCGGTGCCGATGTAGTCATTGATTGTGTGGGAATGGATGGAAAAAAATCGCCTCTAGAATTTCTGGAACAAAAATTGAAACTACAAGGCGGAACTCTCGGCCCTATTCAAATCGCTACGAAAGCCGTAAGGAAATATGGAACGGTTCAAATGACTGGCGTTTATGGTGGCAATTATAATGCATTTCCACTCGGGGCATTTTGGGTTAGAAATATTAATCTTAAAATGGGACAAGCACCTGTCATTCATTTTATGCCGGAACTATTTGAAAAAATAACAAATAAAGAATTTGATCCAAAAGAGATTATTACACACAAAATCCCCCTTGAAGAAGCGAGCTACGGTTATCAAATTTTTAATAATCGTGAAGATGACTGTATAAAAGTCATTCTGAAACCTTGAAGCTACAATTCGTTATTCTTAATGAAAAGATAAGATTACCTTTCGTAATCTTATCTTTTTTATTAAATGCTAAGTATCTATCCCCCATTTTCATCTCACATCTAAAATAGTTATTTCCAAAAACTTTGCATTTTGAGGTAATAATTAATTGGTAAAAACATTAATTAAAGTATTAAGTAACCAAATAGCGGACACGATAACAATGTTAACTAACTTAAAAGAGGTGTTGACCATATTGCTGCTCCTCTTAATTTGGTTTCTATGAACCATTAAACGCCACTGTATACTTACTTATAATCTCCCTACCTCTATTCACGTATAAAATCCCTATATTGTAAACAAAGAGGAGGGACTTGTCCCCCTCTTCTTTTAATTTTTCTTTAAAAGAGTTGCTCCTGCAATCCCTGGGTGTGTCATTTCGAATGGATCTAGAATTAACTCTAAGTCCTCTTGTGACAATACACCATTTTTCACACAAAGTTCTCGAACAGATTGCCCTGTCGCGATTGCTTCTTTCGCAACGCGAGCTGCTGCTTCATAACCGATATGAGGGTTCACGGCTGTAATAATTCCTACACTTTTCTCAACATACTCTTTTAAGCGATCTTCATTCGCTTCAATTCCTTTTAAGCAATTATCTGTAAAGGCACGGAAACCGTTATTCATAATGCTAATCGATTGAAGTAAGTTGAAAACAAGTACTGGTTCCATCACGTTTAATTCTAATTGTCCTGCTTCTGAAGCAAGGCAAATTGTATGGTCATTACCAATTACTTGGAACGCAATTTGATTAATTACCTCTGGCATAACAGGGTTTACTTTCCCTGGCATAATAGATGAACCTGGTTGACGAGCAGGCAGCATAATTTCTGCTAAACCAACACGTGGACCCGATGCCATTAAGCGAAGGTCATTCGCAATTTTAGACATATTCATCATACATACTTTCAGTGCTGCAGATACTTCAGTATAAGCATCCGTATTTTGCGTCGCATCTACTAAATCTTCTGCACCAACAAGCGGTAATTCACTAATTGCAGCTAAATGTTTTACAACTGCTTCAATATATTCTGGATCTGCATTTAAGCCTGTACCAACTGCAGTTGCCCCCATATTTACTTCATATAAATGTTGACGCGATTGTTGAATTCGTTTCATATCACGTTCAAGTACGCGAGAGTATGCTTTAAATTCTTGTCCAAGACGGATTGGCACCGCATCTTGTAAATGTGTACGACCCATTTTAATCACATGATCAAACTGTTCTGCTTTTAATTCAAATACATCATGCATATAACCCATCGTTTGTAATAAGCCTTCTAATGCATTTAACGTTGCGATATGAATCGCCGTTGGGAATGCATCGTTTGTTGATTGCGCCATGTTTACATGACTATTTGGACTAATATAATGATAGTCTCCCTTTTCCATCCCTAATAATTCAAGAGCACGATTGGCAATGACTTCATTTGCATTCATGTTCATTGAAGTACCCGCTCCGCCTTGGATTGGATCTACGATGAAATGATCATGCCATTTTCCATCAAGAATTTCTTGAGCAGCTTCTGCGATCGCGCCGCCCTTGTTCAATTCCAATCTTCCTACATCTGTATTCGCAAGCGCTGCTGCTTTTTTTACAATTGCGAACGCTCTAATTAAACTTTCATGAATTTTATACCCTGTAATCGGGAAATTTTCAACAGCGCGTAAAGTCTGAATTCCGTAATATGCCTCAATAGGTAATTCCTTTCCTCCCAAAAAATCATTCTCCACTCGCACGTTCTTGTTTGTCATTGCCATTTTAATTTCTCCCCCATATTAAATGTAAAACCTAAATAAATCATATGAAGTCATTACCAATCCTTATCAGATTTTATTGTTAAATCGTAGGCTAAAGGCTCTTCAATAATTTTTTTAATCTCTTCTAATTTATTAGTTTTCCCAAGCGCCCACATCAATTTTGCTATGATGGCTTCCGTATTCATATCTCCAGACAATATTACTTGATGTTGCGCCACTTTCCGTCCTACTTCATAGAGAAGTATGTCTTCTCCTTCTTCCAGGCATTGAGTAGTAATCACTACAGCAATCCCCATTTCAGTCAACTCTTGAATTTTCGAAAGCAAGTTCCTTCCTTCAAAAGGTAATCCACCGTTTCCAAAACTTTCAATAATAATCCCTTTATACAAATCTTTTAAACAATCAAATACCTCAGGCTTTGTACCTGGATACAATTTCATAAGAAAAACATCCGTACATAAATCAGTATTTATTGAAAGTTCACTATGTGAGGAAGTTGGCTTCCAATGATATTTCACTTCATCTTCATTTACCTCAGCAACATATGGATAATTCACACTTTCAAATGCATCATAACTTTTTGTTCGCATTTTAACTGCTCTCGTCCCAATAATCACCCTACTATCAAAAACAATAAACACACCGCCAACATCCTCACAGGCAAACCTAAGAGCATCAGCTACATTTTTCTTTGCGTCTGTCTTTTTAAAACTAATAGGTACTTGTGAACCTGTTAAAACAACTGGTTTTCTTAAACCTTGCAGCATATAAGATAACGCAGAAGATGTATAAGCTAACGTATCCGTTCCATGTGTAATCACAAACCCGTCATAGTCATCATAGTGATTAAAAACAGCATTAGCTATTTCTTTCCAGTGCTCAGGTTGCATATTGGTACTATCAATATTCATTAAGATTTTGCAATCTATTTCTAAGTTTCGAGAAGACTTCGAAAAATAATTCAATAATTCCTCAGCGGACAATCCTGGAACAAGCCCCTCATTCCCCTCCACAGATGCAATTGTCCCACCAGTTGCAAGTAATAAAATTTTCTTCATACACAACCCCTCCATAAAATAAACAACGATATATCGTTCGCGTAATGCGTATTTATATTTATCATTATAGAACTTAATTTGAATTAATCAAGATTTTGTATTCAATACGCGTACTTTTTTTCTATTCTTGATTCTTTTTCTATGTTATAATTAATTTAATAAAATTAGATGGGGTATGAGACGAATGCTGGAACGTTTATCTAAATTAAGAAAAAATCAAAAATGGTCCTTACAAGAGACAGCAGATCGACTTGGGATTGCGAAAAGCACCTATGCCGGGTATGAAAATGGTTATAGATTACCTTCATTACAATCTTTATCAAAAATAGCCGATTTATTTGATACATCTGTAGATTATATATTAGGTCGAATTGAACATTCACATCAAAACAAAGATGTAATTGATATTACAAGACTCCTAAACGATCCAGATCCAACACTTTTAATAGATGGAGAAGCACTGTCAACAGAAGAGATAATAGATTTTATTGCTTTTGTGAGAAGTAAACGAGAACTAAGTTCCAAGAGAATAGAAAATATTGAACCAACATGTAAAAGTTGATTCAATAAAAAACGAAGACACTGTACTCTTTAAACTTAGAAATACTTAGACAATTAATTTGCAAACGGTTTATATAATGAATTCTTAGCAACTGGCCTCATTCGGGGACTTATACTTGGAAACAATCCCATTGGTTATATGATTCAATTATTTTTCATCATTTGTGTAGTGATAGCAGCTATTTCCGGAGGTTTCACATCCAATAAATCAATTATCATGAAACAAGGATTTCTCGCTATTTTAGCGTTGCTTGCCCTTTTATCTGTCATATAGAACTAAAACTTTTCAATAAAGGAACTCACTTTTGAAGAATACGCCATTCTTTCTGTAAATTTATAAGAAAGAATGGCGTTTTTGTATGTCTATTTCTGTATCAAAAGAATTTGAAAGTATAACAGAATTTAAACCAGAATTAGCAAAGTATATAAAATACTATAATCATGAAAGAATCAAGGAAAAATAAAAGGAAATGAATCCAGTATTGTACTAGGCTCATTCCCTAGAGGCTACTTAATAAACCGACCTTTCTAACTTTCGGGGGCACAGTCTAGTTGAAGTGCTACAAGCAACGAATTTACTATTTTAAAGTTAAGTGTTTAACCTTGAAGTACTTAAATTCTTTTTTCCAGACAAAGCATACATTATATCTTGATGCTTTATTGTCCTCTTATAATTATGTGGTATCGGGAATTTGTTTCGGTGTTCTTTTATTATAATTATGATTACTATAAGTGATAAAGCTACAGGTATAAAAACGATTAACAAAACATCTTAATGTTTATGAAATTCTTTGTTAATCGTTTCTCTTCTCCCTAATCTCCTGCGAGACTATATTTTTGTTAAAATTACCCATATTTTATTTGATTTATTCTGTAACACCAGATTGGGTTACTTTTACATCAGCTGTTACACGAAAACGTAAATCTTTATAGGATTCTTCCCACTCTTGACTGTTCCATTTTCTTACGTGAGTTCTACCAAGCTTTCTAAGTCCTATAGGATCTGTGTCTTTTTTAATAAATCTCTTTATCAATGTAGTTGCTTTTTTTTCTATTTCTTTTTCCATAATTTTTTCTAATTTTTTTATTTCTTTAGGATTATCTAGATTTTTTGTTTTTGTAAATTCTTGAATTTCAGCTTTAACTTGAATATGAGCATTTACGAATGGACGCTTACTATTCCCCTCCATCTTATATTTTGTTCTAGCTTTTATATTCTCTATCGTGGCATAAGTATTTGAAGAACCAGGTAGTTTGAATTGGTATGTACCTTGTTTAAAATTATCTGTCAACAATTTAAATACAAATAAATCTTTAGGGTTCACTTTATCAACCATTTTACATCTTTTAAAAAGTGCTATTCCATTTAACTCCAACACATTCCCTTTTTTAGATATCATCGGTAAATAGGAATCTCTCGCATCATCATCAAGTTGATTTAAAAACATAAAAAAGTTTGTTTTTGGTTGCGTTCCATTGTTCATATTTTGCTCCAGTAAAGAGGATAGATAGGAAGCAATTTCTTTTTCTTTAGAATAGTTCCCCTTTAATAGTGATTCCCCTTTTACATTTGTAATTGCTAAATAAATTGCATTTCCTACACTAGGATTTCGATTCAAAGTCTCTAAAATTTCCTGCATTCCCTTTTCAATTATTTTTTCATTAAATATAATAACACGCAATTGCCCCAACTCTAGAGGTCCAGAAGACTTTTCGGATGCTCTTGCAAGAACTTCTCTACCAGTCTGGCCTGATGCTGAATAGATTTTCGTTTCACCTTCCCCGCCTCCTTTATAAGCTGAAATCGCAAAGGTTCCTTTTAGCTTACCTTTTGCTTCGGTATCATATGCCGCAACTTGAACTAAGTCAATGTCATCCACAATTTTCGTTTTAGCACAACCTATTAAGAAGACACTTACTATAAGGAAAAGTATCCATCGCTTCATGTTTATCTCCTTAACTTTATTTTGGCGGTTTGAATTAGCCATAATATAGGTAGGTATACATATATATATACAAAGCCAATTTGACCTGTCCAAGTATTTAATAAGTTAATTTTATTACGGTTATTCAAGAAAAATGATAAAACAAAGATGAACAGGATGATAACTGGCAAAACATATTTTTGCTTTATTCCCAGTGCCTCTTTTATACCACGACTTACTCCCCATAATGTAAAGGAAACGTTAGGTAATATAAAAAAAGCCCAAACAGAAACAATAATGTATTCAAACCGCTCTATAAAGGGAAATTGTATAATTTTAATCATGCTTAAATATGCCCATATCGCGCTCGCTAGTTGTTTTTCACTAAAAAACGCAAGAGTTAAAATCATAAGGTATGTGTAGACAATAGTCGTTACTAAATTTGCATAGTGCGCATATTTTTGAGAGGTTCTTGCCTTTTTAATAAATGGGTAGTACAACAATAACATTTCAAATCCAAAAAAACTAAACATATTTCCTTTCATTCCTTTCATAATTTCTAGGAATGAATGCTGTGCAATTGGAAATAAATTTTGGAAATCTGCATACTGCAAAGGATAAAAAAATGTGAAGATTAGAATGCTTGGGATAACGACTCCAAAGAAGCCGATTCCGGCAACTACACGAAATCCTCCAGTCACAATGTAATAACATAAGCCTAAAAAAGCCCCTGCTATAACCCAAGATGAAATAGAAGGAAACATCCAAACATGTACTACTTCGATATAAGTATGTAGTGTTGTTGCACCTAACAATATAATATAGGATAAAAAAATGAAGTTAAGCAATCCACCAATCCATTTTCCAAGTACGTCTTGATTGATTGCAATGATATCTCCATTACCCTGATTTAAAATCTGATATATGATCCAAATCATAAGATTAACAGATATTCCAAAAAGCAGCGTACTAATCCACGCATCATTTCCAACTAATTTTGCACTAATCCTTTCAAAACCAAGCATACCAACCCCCATCTGTATAGTAATAATTAAAAAAAACACCATATATGGAGAGACTTGATACTCAATTGGGATCTGTTTCATAATGCTCCTCCCTGTTAATTTCAATCATCAAAATCATTTTGTGATTTGATTTTATTTTTCTCTACCTCTTCTGGCTTAAAACGAAAACGCTGTTTAGATCTTGAAAAAATAGGACGTCGAAACATCGCTGAGATCGGCAAACGGATAATGCTGTCTTTCCAATCTGTAGGGCGTGTAGGATAAAAAGGAAACAAATAAGGACGTCTTAATGATTCTGTACGTAATAAACGTGCTAAAAGCAAAGAGCTTGTTAAAACAATTCCTAATAAACCCAACAGGTGTGCAGATATTATAAAAGGAAAACGAATTACTCGAATTGTATTACCAATTCGATATATTGGTGCTGTAAATGAGCTAAGCGCTGAAAGTGCAACAATAATAATAAGTACATTACTTGTAAGGCTTGCCTCTACAGATGCCTGTCCAATTACAATACCACCTACTATACCGACAGTTAGACCCACTTTAGTTGGTAAACGTGCCCCCGCTTCTCTCAGTAATTCAATCGTTATTTCTAAAAAAAGCGCTTCAATTAATGGAGGAAAAGGTACTTTACTTCTCGATATGATTAACGTTTCAAGAAGTTCTTTTGGAATAAGCTCGTAATGATATGTTAAGATTGCAACATATAATGGAGTCGTTAAGACAGAAAACATAAAAGCAAAAAGCCTTAATAGACGAAAAAAAGAGGCAATAATCCAAGGCATGGTGTAATCTTCTGTCGTAGAAAAAAAGTCAATTAATGTTGTTGGAAGAGTGATTGCATAAGGTGAGCCATCTACAAAAAGTGCAATTTTCCCTTCTGCCAATACAGCTGCTACACGGTCTGGTCGTTCTGTATTCAAAAATTGAGGAAATATAGAATTCGGGTTGTCTGCAATTAACTGCATCAAATACGTGCTATCCAAAACGTGGTCTGTTTTTATTAGACTCACCCTTTTTATAATTTCTTGTAGATTTTGATCATTTACAATTCCCTCAATATATACAATCGCAACGGTTGTGTTAGATAGAGAACCTACTTTCAATTCCTTCATTTGTAAATAAGGTGTTGGAAGCTTTCTACGTACTAAATTTAAGTTTACATCTAAATCTTCAACAAACGCGATTTGTGGACCCACGATATTGTATTCAATTTCAGCTTTTGTAATATCTCTTTTTTCTTTCTTTGCCACATTGATTAACAAGCCATTTAATTTATCTGTATCGAACTGAATAAGTATATAGCCGTTTAAAATACTATCCTGAATATCTTCCATTTGATTTGTTATTTTTGAATTTTCAAAGGGTAAGACAGACCGAATATCTTGTAATGAATCGAAGCTCTTCTCTTTTATATAAGTTAAAACCTCTTCATGAAATATATTTACATCGATTAAGGTTCTAAAATATGAAATGACTATAGAGGATTTGTTTGAAGCGATCTCCAACGTTATAAAATCTTTAGATTTTTTTAGTAATTGCATTAATTCCTGCAAAGATTTTATAGAGTGAACAGGTACTTTTTCATGTGGTTTCAATTGATAATACCCTTCCTTTCAAAAAGAACCTATATATAGTTTTTAGAAATTTCTATTTTAAAAATGAGGGATATTTATATGTCAATATGCTCATTAAAAATAATACCTTTTTAACTAACTTAACCAAAATTAGTTAAAAAATGTATTACAAGTAAAAATTTGAAATGTCCCCAAGAAAAATTACAATATTAAAAACATCCTTTCTTTTGGTTCTAAAGAAAGGATGTTTTTATAACAGGCTTTTTCAAGTGTCTATTCTATAGGGTATATTTACCAGTGTTCTTCTCTTTATTATTTCATTAAGTAACATTGGCATTACATTCTGTATGGTTTCTTAAAAAAATTCAGTAAGAGAATATCTTAATTTTGAAGTGTACAAATAGGGAGAGTGACTTCAACTGTAGTCCCCTTATTCACTTCACTCTCAATAAATACCTTTCCCTGATGTGTTTCAATGATTTTATAACAGATCATTAACCCTAAGCCAATCCCCTCTTCTTTAATACTATAAAAAGGTTCTCCGAGGTATGGTATACGTTCTTTTGGAATCCCACACCCTTGATCGATAAAACGAATACTTACTTGATTATTATCAAGTATATTTAATTGAATGAGAATTTCTCCTCCCATCGGCATAGATTCAATTGCATTTTTTAATATATTAACAAATACTTGCTTTAATTGATTTCCTTCACATGAAATCAATGGAATACCAGGGTTAAGATCGATTCTAATTTTTATATTATGCATCATTGCTTGAGGTTGTAGTAGCATTAAAACTTGATCCATTAGCAAACTAATATCATTAGGTTTTATTTTTACCACCTGTGGTTTGGCTACCGCCATAAATTCAGTTGTAATACTCTCTATACGCTCAATCTCTGATGATACTATATTTATATAACCTTGATTATTTTCATTTTCCGTTGATTTTAGTAATTGCATGAACCCTTTCATTGCAGTTAATGGATTATTAATCTCATGAGCCATTACAGTCGCTAATTGTCCTACAACAGCAAGTTTTTCAGATTTTCGTAATAATTCTTCTGTTTTTAGCCGTTCAGTGATATCACGAGAAATACTTAGAAAAACTTTTTTACCATTTAAGTTAAAAACACGAACACTAAACTCAGTTGTTATTACTTTTCCTGTTGGAAAAACATATTCATCTTGCAAAGTGAAGGAAGTTTGTCCCTTTTTAATTTTTTCTAATAACCTTACGATTATTTGAGAATCTTGTGGTACTATATTTGAAAATGATAATGAGAGCAACTCTTCTCTACTATATCCAAATCTTCTACACCCAACAGGGTTTACCTCAATAAATCGACTTGGAGCATTATCTTCATTCAGCTCTACTACATATACCGCATCAGTTGCTTGTTCAATTAGTGCACGGTACTTCATTTCACTATCTCTTAATTGCTGGTGTAATCGATGTCGTTCTCTTTCTGCTTGTTTTCTTTCAGAGATGTCTCTACATATTGCTGATAAAGCTATCACATTTCCTCTTACATCTAGTATAGGAGAAACTGTCAGACTGACATCAAGAAGACTCCCATCGCTCCTTTGTCTAACAGTTTCTAATCTAGTAACCACAGATTCACCTGTTAGAATTTTCTGAATATTTTTAAGCGATTCTTCCATTAAAAAATCTGGTACACAAGGTAATCTCTTACCTATGATTTCTTGTGATGACCACCCAAATATCTTTTCATAAGCTTTATTCGCTTGTAAAATATGCCCTTCTCGATCAGAAATGGTAATAGCATCTAGATTGTGCTTTATAAATGATTCCAATAATTCTTTGGTAGCGCTTAATTCTGATTCTACCTTTTTCCTTTCGGTTATATCAACTGTAGAACCAACAACTTCAATAACTTGTCCATTTCGTTTAATCGGCCTAAGCGCAATAAGAATAATAGTTTTATCATTTGGCCAAGGTAATTCAAATATAATTTCTTTTCCTTCCCATGCCTGAAGATAGTACTTCATCAATTGTGGAACTAAATGTGGAGGAACAATAGAAGCATCAATAGTACGTAAGCTTTTTCCTACCACCTGTTCAGAATAAAATCCGTTTTGATAATAAAACTGTCCATCACATAAAGTGTGTATAAAGTGCTTACCCACTTTTTTAAATTTAAAAATTCCTCCTTGAAGCTCATGTACGGTATCTGCAAGTTCTTGCTTCGATTTTTTTAATTCTCGATTCATTTTAGATAAGTCCTGTGTTAAATAATACAATCTCTGGTAGGCTTCCATAAGAAATAGCCCAATTAAAAGTCCTAACGCTATATATAATAAGCCTCCTGTGTAAAGTAATGTAGTATTAAATAATACGCCAACTAACCACTTTATTCCAATAAAAACAGAAAAATATAACGATGCACTTTTAAAAGGATGTAGTTTTTTAAAATAAGTTTTAAAGGTAGAAAATAGAATCCCCATACCTAAATAAGCAATCACAGGAGGTTCCCAGTACCCTCCTGTGTAAAAGATACGCATTACAATTATGCTAATTAACGTAATCCAACCAGCAATACGACCAAAGTAAATAAAAGATAGAATAAGAGGAACAACTCGAAGATCGTAGGAAAATCCCATGTATGGAAAAGAAAAGAACATTAACGTAACTGCAATAATCCCTCCATAGAGCTTTTCGAAATATCGACTAGAATTAATTGTAAACACTTGAATAAATATTGCTGCGCTAACTAATAAAGAAAAAATAGAAAGGTTGATGAAATAATCTTTAATAATCATGTAATGTCCCTCCTTGCATTAAGTGTATTCGACAAAAAAGCTAAAAATCCTACAAATTGTATAAACAGTTCAAATGCATAAATTTTAAACTAGGATAAAATCTAGAAAAGTAAATAAGGGGCACAGCAGATGAGATATTTTAATGAAAAATAGTTCAAAAAAGATAATAGTAACCGTTGACTACTATTATCTTTTTTCTTTAATTTATCGTAATATGTCTGAAACTCTAAGGGACGTGATATGTCATTTCATCAAACAATGATTATATGCTGAGTGATGAATATAGAAATTTCAGCAGTAATTTTTGAAAAATAACATAAAAAAACAAAACTATCTTTAAAAATGGAAAAAAACTATATAAATGTCAACTAATCTATGTACAAAAACGTTTACTTAATTTTGCATAAAATCACTCCACTTAGGAAGCTAAGTAGTTCTTCAAGGTCGATAAGAACACCTGTAGATGCTTCAGGATAACTACATAATTGTATGGGGAATGTACTTGAAACCTTTCGGTAAAACCATACACATAATACAACTAACTCCTTGATTCAATATTTACTTTTTTCGCTGAACAAATTCTTTTTCTTGAGCAAAATATTCTAAGATATAAGGAGATTTTTCGATTAACTTGGTGTCTAGTTTATTCTCCAGCTCCAATTACTTCGTTACTTTCAGATTCAGTTCATTATATTTTGTACTTTGTCTTTATACACAACATATTCTTTACCATCCACTACTGCTACTACCGCAAATTCATCATTTGGATTGAATGAAAGCCAATCAGCCCACATGTTAGTATTAGCCCCTCCACTCCACATATTATGAACAGTGTTTTTAGTTAAATTCATGACTTTATAAGACGCATTTGGCGCATTTGTTCCAGTCTTTATTTCCAAAGTGTATGCGTTATGAATTTTTTTATAAAAGTAGAAAACGTTTGATGGACGAAGCTGATTCAAAAAATCCTGTTCTTTTTTCTCTGCAATTTTTATCCCTTCTTGCAAAGTGACAACATCTGTTTTTAATGTTTTCCAACTGTTTTTCGCTGCATTCAAGCTAGGGGTTAAGAATTTATATTTATTTTGATCAGCTTTTTGATCAGCTTTATCAATATGTCCCAGTACACCCGAATATTGAGAATCTAAATCCTCCCATTGCGTAGACATATAAGTAAGAGCAGTGATAGCACTATCAAGCATACTATGCATATCACTAATATTATGAAATGCAACTCCAACTACACGATTCAATGTTATTTTATAATCTACAGTCTGACGCAATTTTGCTAATTCAGGTTCTAGCCAACCTAACTTACCTCTTGCATCACCTATCATTATGCCACCAGCAATCAAGGTTGGAATAAAGGGGATTTTCACCATGTCTAACCCCTTAGATTCTATGTCTTTCTGATATTTTACTTGTCCTAAAAGGTCCTCTAGACGCTTTTGGTCCGCCTCCACATCAGCACCTTGGTTTTTTAAAATCGATTGCAATGTCTCTTTATGACTTCCAAATGTTCTAACATCTTCTCCAATAGCATTTTTTAATTGAATTAATTCTTCTATTAATGCTTTTGCAGACTTTTGATTTTGTTGAATTCCTCCCTGTAAATCTGTAATCCCTTTTTTTAAAGTATCTCCATTTCCAGTATTGATCGCCTCTACTAATGTTTCATAATAATTTTCAAATTTTGTATTGTATTCTATAATGCCTGTCAATGTATCAAAAAGCTGTTTTTTTACTTGTGTATTCCATGTAACAGCATGTGCTCTTGCATTCTTTTGATCTTGTACAATTTTACTAGGTAAATCTGCATTTCCATTAATAGTTATTCCTTCAAAACTCACATCTGGATTATTAATTAGCAAATAAGAATATTCATTCATAGCTTTTGCAAATAAACCAGCATCTTGCAAAGCTTTTTTCATCTGTTCTTCATTTGCTGAAAGAGACATATTTTCAGTGTTCGTTTGTTCAATTTCAATTGCAAAAGTTTCTAGTGGTATGACTGCATAAGTAGTTGTTATAGTTAAAAACGCTGATACAGCGAGTAGTTTATGAGGGATTTTTTTCATCATTTCGTATTCCTCCTATATAAGGTATGGTTTCAAGTTCTAATCTTATTAAAAAGCGATGTCTTTCAAAATGAGTTCTACATCTTTTATCAGTATCGTTTGAACTTTCTTTAGCAGCCTTCAAATCATTAAGTATTAAAGAAAATGTATATAATCTGCTTCAAATTAACCGATTCTGTTGCAAATTTTAAAAAAGCAATTAAACTACAAGGTTATTTTTTATTCGAATCATACTTATATATAATTGAAAGGCGAAGTCTTTAATGAGACTCCGCCTTTCTGTTATATAAGGATTTATTAATTATTACTTTTCTGTTTAACAGTGTAATCATAGACTTTCTATGTTTTAGTTCACTTTACAACAGAATTAATATTTCCCTATTTTTGTGGAGTAACAGTTTCCACTTTTAATTCCTTTATTCCTTCTTTTAATGTAACAGCATCTGTTCGTAATGTTTTCCAACTGTCTTTCGCTGCATTTAAATTAGGTTTTAAGAATTTAAATTTATTTTGATCGGCTTTTTGAGCTGCATTCTCAATATGCCCTAGAACGCCCGAATATTGAGAATCTAAATCATGCCACTGCGTGGACATATAAGTAAGAGCGTTAATAGCATCATCAAGCGCCTTGTGCATTTCATTAATATTACTGTAAGCAACTCCAACTACACGATTTAAGGTTACTTTATAATCCACGGTCTGACGTAATTCTGCTAATAAAGGCTCTAACTTACCTAAATTATCCCTTGCTACTCCCACTATGATACCGCCAATTATTGGTAGCCCCAAAATAGCACCCTTCATTACATTAAACCCATCAGATTCTAATTGTTTATAATAGTTTACTGATCCTAATACTTCTTCTAGACGCTTTTGATCGGCATCAACATCTGCACCTTGATTTTTTAAAATTGACTGCAAGAGCTCTTTATTACTTCCAAAAGCTCTAACATCATGTCCAATAGAGTCTCTTAATTTAGTTAATTCTTCTATTAGTTGTTGTGCATACTTTTGATTTTGTTGAATTTCACCTCGCAAATCTGTAATCCCTTCTTTTAAAGTTTCTCCATCCCCTGTATTAATCGCTTCTACCATTGTTTCATAATAATTGTCAAATGTTGTATCGTATTCAACAATACCATTCAATGTATCTAAAAGCTGTTTTTTTACTTTCGTATCCCAAGTAACAGCATGTGACCTTGCATTCTTTTGATCTTGTACGATTCTACCAGGTAAATCTACATATCCATTAATGGTAATTCCCTCAAAATTCACATCAGGATTCTTAATTAACATATAAGAATAGGCATTCATAGATTTTGCAAATAATCCAGCCTTTTGCAAGGTCTCTTTCATTCTCGCTTCATTTGCAGAAAGAGCCGTATCTCCATTATTCGTTTGTTCAATTTCACTTGCAAAAGTTGTTACTGGTGAAACTACATTAGCAGTTGTAATAGTTAATAGCGTCGATACAGCGAGTAATTTATAAGGGATTTTTTTTATCATTTCATTTTCCTCCAATTTAGGTTTTATATTTCAGTTCTACTCCTGTTTAAAAGCAATATCTTTTGAAATGAATTCTGCATCTTTATGAATATCATTCCAACTTTCTTTAGCGGCTTTTAAATCATCTGGTATTAAAGAGAATTTGTGGTCTTGCATAGAATCGATATTATCCAGTAAATCTGTATAATTTGCGCCCATTGTATTCCATTGCTTTTGAATATTTGTTAGAGACAATATCGCTTGATCTACAGTCTGATATAAATATGCCAATGTTTCTTTCGCGTTAGTAAGCGAAAGAACTGCTTGATTAGCACGATCTGCTTTCATACTTAATTCTCCGATTTTGTTAGAAATTTCATTATAGGAGTCCATATGCTTAGATGCTGTGACACCAGCCGCAGTTCCTAGACCGATACCAGCTGCACCAAGAGCCGAGAGTCCACCAACAACAGCCGGTGTTGCTGTACCGCCAGTTACAACAATAACGACCGCTCCTCCAATAGCTGCAATAACTAAAATAGCTGCTCCCAATCCACCACCAATTGACCATGCTAATACATCATCAAAATGTTTTTTCTGAGTAGAACGAAGTTGCTCAATTTCAGCTTGAAGTTGTGGAATCGTTGCCTGTTGACCTGCTAATATTGCAGTTAATCCACCTTTCCCATCTGGACCACCAACATTATTTTTAAAATCTGTAGAATTTTGATATAGTTTCCCTTTGAAGTCTTGTAGCATCTTAATCACATCTGTAACTTCTTTTGAATTTGTATTGATTGTAGTAATTAAATCATTTATACCCTCTTTTAGACCTGCCTTATCTTTCTTTTGTACAGTTTCTACTAATGTGTCGTAATAATTTTGAAATTGTTCATCGTAATTTACAATATTACGAGCAGTTTTTTGAATCTGTGGCTTCGCTGTATCTAACCAGTAATTCGCATTGATTCGTGACAGCTCTTGATTAAGGTGAATATTTTTGAGCAACTCTCCCCCCTCTGAGCCTAAATCGATATTAGATAAATTTACATTTGGTTGCTTAATCATTGTTTTTGCGTATAAATCCATTACTAGAATATGAGACCCTGTTTCAGCTAATGCTTTCTTCAGTCCTTCGGGGCCTAATGCATAATTGCCTACTTTTTGTTCTTGAGCGGTCGTTTCTTGTGCAAATGCATGAATAGTGTTACCGGTAGTAGCAGTTATAACAGTTGCTAATGTAGCTAAAGTTAGTACTTTGAATGGAAATTTTTTCATGACTATTCTCCTTCTTTCGCTAAATGCTTATACTCTTTATAGATTTCCAAAAACGTAATATCAAAATTTATATACTTGCTCTTCAAGGTAACTTATTACATTTTTTAATTGTCTTAATGTATCTTTTTGAGACTGCTCGTTAGTTGTATCAACATTAGTAGATAATTTTGTAATGCTATTTTTTATTAGATTTAAATCTTCTTTATAACGCTTTAGTAGATCAAGTTCTACATCTACTTGATTTGCAAACGTATGCAAATCATTTTGTGTAAGAAGAAGCATTGATTTTTGTAAATCAGCTATTGATAATTTCGTTGTTAAATCATATATTTTTTGATTTTGTTTCTCTAAATCATCTAAATATGCTCGCTGTTCTGCTGTTAATTTATTTACTTCAGCAAAAACGCCAAATGTTTTCTTAATCTTTTCGGTATCAATGACCTTCATCAGGTCATACTCTTGTGTTTTTGCTGCGGCTGCGGCTGCTATTTCACCTTGTTTGCTTTTCTCAATTGCTTCACGAGCTGCTTTTTTTGCTGATTCAATCTCTAGAGCAGTTTTACCTTGTTCTGTCGCTTCTTGCGCCGCTTTTTTCTCCGCTTCTAAAATAGAGTTGTTAATTTCTTTTCCTTTGTTATACGCTGCCACCCCTGCTTGAGCAGCCGGTTCAATAATTTCTTTTGAAAGACTATAAACTTCTTTGAATATAGCAAATCCCTGTTCATTTAAAGCCCCTGGTATTAATGCAATTTGCTGTAAATCATTTTGAATTGCTTTTTTGGTATTTAATATTTCATTTTTTAACTGATCTATTTTTCCTGTTCCATCTGTACTTAGTATGCCTTGCGCAGTTGCCACATTGGTATCAAAATCTTTTAATTTTTTATCAAGCTGTAATTTAAGATCTGTTAATTCATTGATTTGCCGTTGCGTATTTTCTTGATTCGTCATAGCCATTTCTTGAAGTACTTCAAGTCTATCCGAAAACCCTTCTCTATCTTCTTTATTGTCTACAAACGATTTTAATGTCGGGTAATAGCTATTAAATTTTGTTACAAATCCTTTGCTTTTTGAATTTAATAGAATTAACTGTGGATAGAGTTCCGATGACCATTCCTTCATATCTTGTTTGATTAGGAATTGATTTGTATTTAAAGCTGTGACTTCCTCTAACTGTACATTAGGACTCATTAAAGATTGATCAATATACGTTTGGATTAATTTAGATTGCGCACCTAATTTTCGTAATGAAGAGGAAATATCCATGCCTTCCTGTTGAGTTTCCGCTTGAACGATTGGTGTTGCGAGAGTATTGATAGGAATATTCCCTCCAGTTACAATGGATGTGACTAATAATCCTGTAATTATTTTAGTTTTCATTCCGTACACTCCTTTACCATTGTTTTTATAACTTAATTCATATAACTTGTACGACCTCTCTCTTTGTAAACTGGTTAAGAAGGAGAAATCTTTCAGATAGGATAATATCGTTATTTTTTACTTCTAATAGGATGTAAGGATTTTACTTACTTCTCACTTCGATACTTTATTTTTTCAAATATAAATAACAAAAATTTATTAACTATATTTGAATCAAGCACCCTATGAATAGTAAATGAGTAATTCTTCCCTAGAATTGCGGTTTAACTTACAGAACTGCGAGAATCAATAAACCAATGCTTACAGTTAATCTTGTCATAACATTGTTTAATTTAGATTTAATAATATTACTCTTAGTTTTATCAGCAAGCTCCTTACTAGACTACAAAAGGTGAAATTATACTGTACATCGCTTATACTTTTATTGCGGAATAACTTCACTTTTGTTATGCAGAAACTTAGAACAGGTTTATTACAAATTTGATTCTTGACCTCTTGTAAATAAATTGACTATTTATAAAATTATTAACGACATAATGTTACTTACAACTTCACTATAATTCCTATTAGCGTAACCTTATCCTTTCTGTCTGGTCATACCAGTTATGTTGTTCATTAAAACATTAAATTTTTAATGCGTAAATAGAAAAATTTTGTCGATTACGATCGATAATTTACTGTTAAATAAAAATATGAACCGAAAAAAATTATATAAATATAGTTATCCGTAAATTTCATTTCTGTAATTGTAATGATTACAAATTAATGTGTATACGGTTAAAAATAACTATTTTAGCTCAACCAAGAAATTTTATTTTAGAAAAAATACTTATAGAATAATATAATAGGTCTTTTTATACTTTTTTACCTTTATTTAGTTATGTATAATTGCATAAAATGTAGATATATTTAGTAATATATGTTATATTGTTGATTTTTTCACAAAACATCCTAATATCATTATTAACAAATATTCAGTATGAAGATATTAGTCTATAAACTTATCATCGTTATAAACATAGGTTTTAAATTACAAAAAAGCTGCAAAGCTTACTTGAAACACTTTGCAGCCTTCTGTCTTTTTGTTTTCTTTAGCAAAATAATGGTTAGTGTATTTTCATTTTTTGGGATACTTATACCCATGTTTAAGTCTTTACATTGAAGACAGCAGATAACAAGCTTATATTACTGTATATTTTTCACGGTACTGCCTAGGAGTCATACTAGTGATTTTTTTGAAAACTCTTATAAAATAACTTTGGTCATTAAAGTTAAGCCACGCACAGATATCTGATAACGAATAAGTAGTGAGTGTTAATAATTTTTTTGCTTCTTCCACTCTTTCCCTTTGAATATATTCGCTTAAAGTAATTCCCATTTCTTTTTTAAATAGTTTAGACAGATAAGTAGGCGTAATTTCTAAATGATTAGCAAGTTCATTCAGAGATATTCCATCGTAAACATTTTTATTAATATGTTTTATACATGTAGTAACCGCGTAAGAATACTTTTTTGCATTGTATTCTTTCACACGATCTGCAAAGGTACGTAAAGCGTCCCCTGACAATCGCTTTACAGATTCTACATTATCTAATTGTTCTAGGGTTTGTATATATAAAATACTATGGGCAAAAGCAATATCTGGTGGCAGGTTTCCTTCTATTGCATATCGAGTGGCTAAGGTAATCGCAATAATTCCAAGGTTTTTTTGATTCCTGAGCGGATCCTCTATTAGCATAAGTTCAACATCTTCTTGCGAAACCGCATACATATACTGTATTAACTTTTTTTTATTCCCTTCTTTAATAGTCGAAAAGAAATCATTTACTAATGCCATATTGTGCGTTTTAGGTTTGTTTTGTCGGCGTTTTAAAATATATAAATCAGGTTTCACATTTTTATTAGGAATTTCCTCTAGTACTTTATTTTTTTCCAAGACAATATCTACATCTAACTTTTCATTGAAAATCATGTAATGTAATAAAATTCCCATATCAATTAATGTAGTTTTTTTAATCTCAGATAAACACTGATAATAGGCAAGTCTTTCTTGAATGTTATCATTTGATTTAAATTCTTTCTGAAATTTTATGATCATATCATCTGAATCTTTTGGATGTATAGTAGGACCGATTATGATAGTCCCTTTAATATCATCATGATTTTCTATATGAATTAGAACAAAATTTTCAAGATAGTTGTTACTTCGGAAAAGTGGCAAGTTAAAGGGATCGTTTTCTTGATAAATATCAGTAAGATGTTCTTCTTTTGAAGAATAAAAAGGACTACAAACATTATCAGATGTAGAATGATATAAAATTTTTTTGTCTGCAGATAAAATATGTACAGGGGCATTAAATGCTTTATGTGCAAGATCACACAAGTGTTGTATATCGATAGAAGTATTCATTACATTCTCCTTTATAGATCCATAAAATATATTCTGTTATATATAATTCACGACAAATAATACTATAAAATATCAAATTAGTACAATTCACAACAAAATATTACTATATCTTTTTTATAAAAATCATATATTATTTAATTGTAGTTAGCATCTAAATATCAGAGTAGATAAGTAAAGTAAAGGAAATAAGCTAAGTTCTTTTCTTAATTCTACAAAATATAATTATTGAACTTGAGAAAATAGTGAAGTACTACAAAATACAGTGGTAGTCAATGCGAGGACCAAGCTGGAAAAAGATTTAAAATAAAGCGAAGTAACAGGAGATACTGTACCACCGCAAGAAATAACAGTCAAAGTTCCAATTCAATCCTTTCTACAAATTGAATTCAAAAAATAAATACTGCTAATTTACATGTGAAACTGAAAAACTATTTTCCTCCAAATTTTAGAAAAAGATAATAAAGAAGTTGTGAATTTGGAAACAGATGAAAGCGATACGGCTATTTTTGAAGCACTATGCTTTGAAAAGTACAAGATGGAGGAAATTCAAGTACTCAACTAAACACGAAGAAACGATGGAATATTCAAAAAAATGACACTATATTACTGGTCGCAACATTAGTTTTACTTTCCACAAAAGAGGAAAATATATAGACTTTACAAATACTAAAAATAGCAAACTAGATAGTTTTATTACCGCATCACATAAAGTGAAACTTTAATCAGTGGGGGTTTTGTTCATCCCCACTGATTATTAGCCCACACCAATCGGGCTTTTACGGGCAGCCCGCCCCCCACCTAACTTCTTTGCTTCCGCTGAATTTTGAGGTGGGGGTCTTACTGCCTGGCAAATAGCGAGATAAACTTATTATTAATTTCCAAATACAATAGTTGTTAATCAACAAAAAACTTCAATAACCAAGATGCACAGTAAATTGACCTCAAAACAATTCTTACTACAATATCAGGTTTTGCTTATTCTATAAAAAAAGAAATATCACTAAAAAACTATTCCTTTATATCGATTTAGACATAAAACATTTTATTATATCGGCTTAAGTATTATGAAATTAAAATTGCAAATAACACCAAAACTCTTTTAAAGGCTCATACATCGTTCGTATCGGGTTGATTATCTTTTGATACCTATGTCATTAACGCAAATAAAAAAGTTTATTACAAAGGAATCTGAGAGGTCTTTTCGATTTCGAAATTTATTTTTTTGTAAATTAAAGGAAAAATAATCCGTATATATACGGATTATTTTCTTAGTGTAATCTGTATTGACCTGTTAACTGTTTTTCAGCCATTCGAACTAAGCGTTTTGTAATCTCTCCACCGATTCGAACCATTTGCAGATGATGTGATGTATCAGGTCCCAGTGTGACTCCTAGTTCAAAAGCAATTTCATACTTCATTTGCTCAATAGTACTTGTAGTAGCAGAAATAAGAATTTCATTTGTATTACTTTCGTATCTTTGAATATTTATAAATAACATGTACCTAATTATGCTATTTACGCATGAATAACCTAATTTATTCCAGTATTTTTATAGGAACCCTTTCCCTCCCCTTATTTCACCAATTAAATTTGAAACACAAATGTACATTGCATTTCAATATAACAATAAAAGCTACAAAAGCAACGAATTTACTATTTTAAAGTTAAGTGTTTAACCTTTAAGTACTTAAATTCTTTTTTCCAGATAAAGCATACATTATATCTTGATGTTTTATTGTCCTCTTATAATTATGTGGTATCGGGAATTTATTTCGGTGTTCTTTTATTATAATTAAAGTTTGAAGTTCTATGCTCAATACTTTTGCGAGGACATGATAGTTATATCCATTATTTAACAGAGAAATTATGTCATAAAACATAGTTTTTCCACCCACTAATTTTACTAATTTATTCTTTAACTCATCCCTTTTTTCTTTAGCTTCATCAATTTCTAACAACATAGATTTTTTATTTGTCTGCTTAATGTATTGAGTATACAACTCTGGGAATTCTTTTTGTACTTCTTTGTTTAATACGGGTTTATATTTAATCATGTAAGTAACTTGTAACAATGAGCGTTTTAACAAACTATCTTCAATGAGATACGCTACTTTATTAAATAAATGTACATATTCCTCAATATTGGAATAACTATTAAAATGAGCTAATACTCTACTTTTTATACTAAAAGCCTTGCCTACATAAATAATATTGTCATTATAGTCTTTAATGAAATAAATACCACTGTCAGATTTTTTCAATTTATTATCCAATTCTTCTATACTCATAAAATGCAATTCACTCATACTTCTCTCTCCTTAGCAGTTTTAAATCGTAAAAAACAAGCAAGGTTTCTAAAAAAGTACTTAGCTGCCCTAGCATCTCTTATTTTATCTCTTGCTAAATGTCAAAAAACTGCTTCTATGTTACTCAACTATCAATATGATTATTAATAAAATTTTCGATCGTTATTATCTCGCAATTTTATCATGTAATTTCGAGATCGTTTCCTCATTTAAATTACTGTGTTTTATCGAATAAAGGAAATATACTACTACCCCAATAGTAATCCAAATACTAAAGTACACCCATGTCCTTAACGGTAAATTTAGCATTAAAAACACACAACATACAATTGCAACGCATGGTAATACAGGTACAAAAGGTACCATAAATCCACGTTTTAAATTTGGGTGTGATTTACGAAGGATAATAACTGATAGACAAACTAACGCAAATGTCACCAAACTACCGATATTAACTAAATTAACTAATTCTTTCAAATCAATAAACCCAGCTATTATAGAGCTCCCTATTCCTGCTAATCCAGTTATAAAAGTGGGTGCTCCAGTTTTCTTATTAACTTTCGCAAATGATTTCGGTAACAATCCATCACGACTCATTGCAAAGAATACTCGTGTTGCCGCATACATATTGGAAAAAATAACAGCCATAAGGCCAATTACAGCACCTGCAGCAATTGCACCAGCGACTTTTCCTTGTCCTACAACTTCCATTACATACGCCATTGCCTCAGGAACATTTAATTCTTTATAGGAAACCATTCCTGTCATAACAAGGCATACCATAACATAAATAATTGTACATATGATTAATGATGCAATAATACCGATTGGAAGATTACGTTTCGGATCTTTTACTTCTTCTGCTGAAGTTGCTAATATATCAAAACCCGTAAAAGCGAATAAAATAGCTGCTCCACCCGTAAAAACTCCACTTAAACCGTATGGTGCAATTGGTATCCAGTTCATTGGTTTTACATAGAATATACCAACCGTAATAAACAACAAAATCATTCCAATTTTAATCAATACCATTGTATTATTGATTCGTTTGCTTTCCCTCGTACCACGGGATAACATCCATGCTAATATCAATGTAATAATTACTGCTGGTAGATTCACAATACCACCATGCGAAGGAATCGTTACTAGAGCTTTAGGTATCTCTAATCCAAATCCCTTTATTAAATTGTGGAAATAGCCTGTCCATCCAGCAGCGACAGCTGCTGTTGCCACGATATATATTAACAGCAATGACCAACCTACTAGATGAGCAACAAACTCACCAATTGTTGCATATGAGTACGTATATACACTACCAGACGCCGGGAGTGTAGAAGCAATTTCCGCGTAACATAATGCTATAAATCCACATATAATTGCTGCAAGTATAAATGAAAAAACAACTGCTGGACCAGCATTTCTTGCTGCTACTAATCCAGTTAACACAAGAACACCTGTTCCAACTATCGAGCCTACCCCTAACATAATTAAATCAAATGCCCCTAATGTTTTCGTTAAAGTCTTGCTTTGATTATGCTCTAACAATTGTGTAACGGATTTCTTTTTTAGTAAATTACTCATATTTTCTGTATCCCCTTTAAAATAAGGTTTGTTCTTCTCGTTAGTGTTGTATATAAATTTACTTAGTTATTAACTAGCCTCATAATATTTCTTTTACATTAAATAGATTTGAAATATTATATAAATTCGCTTCTCACTTACTAGTTAAACTAGACATTTCCATAGATTTTTGCGTACAACGTTTCATAGCTGAAATGATAGCTGTTCTTAAACCTTTTTCTTCTAGCGTTACTACAGCTTCTATCGTCGTTCCACCTGGAGAACAAACCATATCCTTCAATTCACCTGGATGTATTCCTGTTTCCAATACCATTTTTGCAGAACCTAATACAGCCTGAGCCGCAAATTTATAAGCTTGTTTTCTCGGCATACCACCAAGTACAGCAGCATCTGCCATGGCTTCTATAAACATATACACATATGCTGGAGAAGAACCACTAATAGATGTAACAACATCCATTAGCTTTTCATTTATGACCTCCGTCTGGCCGAAAATATTAAATATGTTCAGTACCTCTTTTATATCTTTTTCTGTAACCATTTCATTAAAACATAACGCAGACATTCCTTCTCCAACAAGTGCCGGTGTATTAGGCATTACTCTAACAACTTTTAACTTTCTACCAAATTCATTCTCAGTGCTCTTAATACTTTTTCCTGCAGCAATAGTTACAACGATTACATCATTTTTTATTTGATCTTTTATTTGGTTAATTACCGATGAGTATAAATCTGGTTTGATTGATAAAATTAAAATGTCAGCACTGTTAGCGACTTCATTATTGTTAGTAGTTATAGTTATGCCATATTCATTACTAGCATTTTTTAAATTAATGACGTTTAAATCTGAACAAATTATTTGATCTGGAGAAACTATATTTTTTTTTATCATCCCACCTATCATAGCAATACCCATGTTTCCACATCCGATGAATCCTATTTGTTTATTCATAATAATTTGCTCTTGCTCCTTCTACTCTAAATTTTATTGATTTTGAAATTATTATTCTAAATAAGGGCTATTACAATTACTGGGTTTATCAATAGAATTTCAAAATTCTCCTTCCTATAATGAGTTATGTTTTCGTATTTCGTTTACAAGCATGCATAAAAAAAATGAAGAGACTTTCTATTCATAGAACTATTAAAAACGAGAGTAAAATGGTGATAATTTTTATGAATTAATAATCTTTAACTATTCAACATTTTAAATAGAGCTTACACATCCCTCTAATAATTACTTATTTTAACAATTTATAGTTAAGCTTAAGAAAATGTATTTAAATTCCAAATAATTATCCCCATAGATAGTATGAAACAAAGTAATGCAGGAATTGCCATTAAAATAGATTGTTTTGCTCGAAACATATGAGCATGAATAGCTCCGACCATGAGAACTGCTATTAATGTATTTGCTCCTAGCGCTAAGTATTGATTCCAAATACCACCGATTATACCTATTGCTCCAACAATTTCAACCAAACCAATTATAGACATAAACCATAATGAATATTGATATTGTTGCCAATGTTCTACCTGAAAAGATATATGGAAAATTTTTATGAATCCCCCTACTACAATAAAAATTGCTAAAACTACCTGAAGAACAATCATCTTTTAAACTCGCTCCTTTTAAGACTTTGTTAATTTTCATACTTCACAAGGAATAAATATATGCGTTTTACCAATATCAGAAAGGGAGGTATACATAATTTAATTTTTTATACGCTAAGAACTAAGTAGATAACCTTTACTACATAATATTTTCTTAAGAAAAATATTTATTTTAATATATTTGTCTCTTTTGTTAACCTGAATAGATTGTTTTTAATTTCAGACATGCTGATATTTTTTCTTGAAACACCGGTTTCTACTGCAGCACGTGCGACAGCATATGCTACATGTGGCACCACCCTAGGATCAAACGGATTTGGAATGACATAGTTGACATGAAGCTCTTCTTCTGAAATTAAATCAGCTATTGCATAAACAGCTGCTAGCTTCATTTCTTCATTAATTTCTTTTGCTTGTACATCTAAGGCTCCACGAAAAACTCCAGGGAAAGCTAATACATTATTTACTTGATTAGGAAAGTCAGAACGTCCTGTACCAACTACTAGTGCTCCTGCTATTTTTGCTTTATTAGGCATAATTTCAGGTGTAGGGTTAGCCAAGGCAAAAATAATAGGATTATGATTCATAGAACGAACCATATCCTCATCAACTACACCTGCAGCTGATACGCCAATAAATACATCAGCATCAATCAGGGCCTCTGCTAATCTTCCCCGCTTCTGTTCTATATTTGTAATACGAGCTATTTCTTCTTTAAGCGCATTCATTCCAATAGGTCGCTGTTCATATACTATCCCTTTTGTGTCACACAAAATAACATTTTTCACATGCATATGGAGTAACAACTTAACAATGGCTATCCCAGCAGCACCAGCGCCATTTACAACGATTTGAACATCTTCAATTTTTTTATTTGTTAACTTAAGTGCATTAATTAGGCCAGCAATCGTTACAATAGCTGTACCGTGTTGATCATCATGGAAAACAGGAATATCACAAGATTTTCTTAGGCGCTCCTCAATTTCAAAGCATTGAGGTGCTGCAATATCTTCTAAGTTTATCCCACCAAAATTTAGTTCTAATAATTTAACAACCTCAACAATCTTATCCGGATTATTAGTGTTTAAACAAATAGGAAAAGCATCGATCTCAGCAAATGATTTGAAAAGTAAAGCTTTTCCCTCCATCACTGGCATAGCTGCTTTAGGTCCAATATTCCCAAGACCTAATACTGCAGTTCCATCAGATATAACTCCAACTAGGTTCCCTTTCATTGTATAATCATATACTTTGCTTTCATCTTTATAAATCTCTAAGCATGGCTCAGCAACACCTGGTGAGTAAGCGAGACTTAAATCTGTTGAATTTTGTACTTTAACTTTAGAATAAACACCAATCTTCCCCTGTTTTTCTTTATGCATTTTTAATGCTTCATCTCGTAAAGGTGACATATAATTTCGCTCCTATAATTAAGTTAAGAGTTCATTAACTCTATCTTAAACTTGATATTGTATGATATAAGTAAGACTTCTAATATAATCATTATTTATTTTTATAACCTTTTAACATATCTTTTGCATAACGATTAGGGTATAAAGTATTTAACATATTGTATGGACTTCCCTTCCAATATCTTCTTAATGGTGTCCATAACTTATGTTTAATTAACCATCTTTGTGTGTAAATAGATAGTAATTGCCCCTCTGTTAGTTTTTCCTTTTCTTCAATAGTCCACTTCAGCGCCTCTAATGCTTTTTTTTCAGTCCAAAATCCGGTAGGTGTGAATTTATATTCCCATTCTTTATTTTGACCAGGATATAAGTCATTGATCATGGCGTACGGACTGTTATTCCAGAATATTTGACAAGGAGAAATTAAATTATGAATAGTAAGCCATTTTACACTGTAAACTTGTAATAATTGAAAAGAAGTTAATTTTTCTTTTTCTTCAATAGTCCACCTTAATGCTACCAATGCTTTTTCTTTAGTCCAAAAATTGTTAGGAGTCATACTAAATTCCCACTCTTTAAATTTATTAGGATATAAAGAATTTATCATTGCATAAGGACTACCATTCCAATACATAACTAATGGTGCACTGAGTTTATTTTTCTCTAACCATTTTTTACTATAGAATTTGAATAGTTCTACTTTACTTAGCTTTTCTTTTTCTTCAACAGTCCATTTTAATGCTTCAAGAGCTTTTTCTTTAGTCCAAAAATTTAATGGTGCCATACCAAACTCCCACTCTTTAAATCTATTGGGATATAAGTTTTCAATCATCTTATAGGGACTATTATCATAACTATGTTTGAGCGCGCCGAGTAATCGATATTTTATAATTAAAGGCGTATTCCATTTTTGTTTAATATCCTCTTCATTCCATTTTAAAATTGTTTGAATTAAATATTTTGTGACCCTTTTAGATAGCTCTCTATTGCTATCTTCTTTCCATGTATTCGGTGGAAACCTACTTCTTTTACCGTCTAATATTTCTTGATAGATTTCTTCTATTTGCACTGCTTTCGCTTGCACTTCAAACTCCCTCCTATTCAAGACATATAGCGATTCCTCTTTCCTAACGTTAAATAACACACCAATAGTAACTATTGTGATTTACTTTTATAACGCAAAAGAAATGTATAGGGTAAAATCATTTCTTTAATCTATAATAAGAAGGACATAAAAAAACAAAAAGTTACAAAAATTTTTAAATTAAAATTTTTGTAACTTTTTGTTTTGATGCAAATATAATTTCAATTAAGGTATCTCACCGTTTTAAACTTGACGCTCCATAATCTTGTATAGTTACATTTATATGATATTTAATCGGTACCTTACTAAATGTTCGATCCCAATCTTTTTTGACTTTCTCCCATGTTCTCGGGTGCTTAATTCTTAATTGGTTGCCAAAACCCGCAATATCGACTTGGTATTCTTTTTGTATTTTTTTTGTAACATGATGTACTAAGTGCTTTACTTCTTTTTCAATAGCTTTTTCTTCCCTTTTCAAAAATTCATTTTCAAAATCTTTTCCTGATTGCATCCAATTTTCAGACAAACGCCCTTCTGATTCAATGTTTACATCAAAGGAAATATTATTTCCGTTAACATGTGGTATGATTTTGCTTTTTATTGACTTTATTTCGTATATAATGAGTTTCTTTGATTCTTTATCAAAAGTTTTTACCACACCACCATTCCTTTTTCCGTTTATCCATACTACTCCTTCCAATTCCTGCTCATTTAAAAAGCCCATCAACTTTTTTGTCTTCCCTTTAATTACAGCAGCTCCTGCAAATTTTGTTTCCCCATTTATCGAGATTACATTTTGCAAAAGAAAACTGGCCCCTGACCGCATCTTTCCTTCCAATTTAGCGAGCGATACAGGAGGTAAAATCCTTGTTGTTCTATTTCTATTATCTGCAATTCCAGACAAACGAAATGCTGGGATTTCTCCTTTTTTGTTTGATTCCAGTACCTCCTTCGCTAGACCCTTGCTAATTAAGAGCATACAGCTAAGCCGAACTTCATTGTCACGGAGATACTGTTCAAGTAATTGTTCTAAACTGTATGTACGTACAAGACTATCGCTAATAACAATATTTTTTAAATGTGGGCTGAACATTGTGCTCTCTCTTTTCAATGAAAACTCACGAACAATTTGATGAATGGAATCACCGGTCTCAGAAACATTTATATAACGTTTTTGTTGTCCATTTCCTTTACTTTGTGCTTGCGAACTAACAATTTGATAAGTAGCTGTTATAAGGTTTCTTTTAGGATAACCTCCTTCCTCATCTTCTTTCTCAATTGTTGAATCCTTCCCTTTATCTAGTGCTATACCTGCAGTTAAACTCAATTCTTCTACTTCTTTACTGCTCCAACACCCTGTTAAAAATAGAAGCAAAAGCGTCCATAACAAAGCCAAATAGAACCGCATATAATTAAATTTATGTTTCACACTACTCCTCCTTTTAATCGCGTAATAATAAGAAGAAGCAGTGGCAGTAAACCAAATAAAAATAAAGCAGCATTACCGAGCATATCCCCCAATTTAAGCAAGTCATTTATATTTTTCGAAGTCATAGCAATGATGTAAATGATTGGAATCAAAGCAAAAATAAATGGATGAATACTCTTTTTAAAGAGTTGTGCTAATCCTAATGCAGCTGCATAATAACTAATCGTATAGGTAGCAAATATTTGCATAATCCATATTACAAGCAGTAAAGATTCAAAACGTTCAAATATCAAACCAGAAATTTCAAAACTGCGCATAAGGTCAATTGTCGGCCATGTTCTTGTTACAACCCCATCAATTGATAATGCACCAATGACCATTACAACAGTTATTACATAAAAGATTAACGGAATAGAAATTCCAACTAAAATAGCTTTTACTGCTTTCTTTCGTTGTTCCATAAATACCAAAAGAATTAACATAATTTCAGGACCTGTATATGCGAGAGACGTTGTTTTTATCCCATCTAACACTGGTTTAATTCCCAAACCTAATACGGGACGGAGATTATCTATCTCGAATATTCCGATACTCATAAAGGAAATGATTAAAAAAATAAAAACAGTAATAGGAAATATTATTTCAAACATCCGTGCAATTGAATTAATACCACCCATAATCAAATAGAGACCTATCCACATAAAAGGCATAACAATAGCCCATGTGGGGGTTCCTTCTAGTAAAAAAAAGCTTATTACTTCTGCCATTGAACGAATTTGAAATGCTGAAGTTGTAAGAAAATACCCTATAATAAGAAAACTAAGCAATCTCCCTATCCATTTCCCTACAATATCTTGACTGTATTGGTAAAATGTTTTTTCTGGAAACTGCTGACTTAATTTGACCATAATTACTCCTGAAACCATTGCCAGTATCCCACCTAATATCACACTTAACCATACATCTGGTGTTTTCACTTTTTCCACAGATGCTCTGGGCAAAGTAAGAATTCCTGTCCCAAGTATGTAATTTACAATAATAACAACTGCTTGCGAAGTTGTTATTCGGTCTTTAGGTATAGTAATCACTGAAGGCCACTTCCTTTCGTCATCAGCTACCTTTTGCGGATAGTTTTTTTGGTATGCATTATTTTCGGTCGACGTCTCATTATTTTTAATGGCATGCGAACCATAAAATCTTTCCAATCACTGAATCGATATGGAACAGCAGGGCTGGTATAAGGAACGCCAAAACTTTTCAGTTTCACTAAATGACTGCAAAGTAAAAGAAAGAAGAGAATAACTCCATACAATCCAAATATCGCAGCACAAAACATAGCTACAAAACGAAGAATGCGTAACGTAATTCCCACACTATATTGCGGAATAGTAAAAGAAGAAATAGCTGTTACCGCAACAACGATAACCATTATTGGGCTAACAATTCCTGCTTCTACGGCAGCCTGACCAATTATTAAACCGCCCACAATTCCCATTGCCGGTCCAATCGGTTTAGGCAGACGTAAACCTGCTTCTCGTAAAACTTCGATAGCTACTTCCATAATTAACGCTTCTATTAAAGCGGGAAAAGGAACTCCTTCTCGCGATCCGATAATAGAAATAGCGAGCTTAGTGGGAATTAATCCTGGATGAAATGAAATAAAAGAAATATACAGTGCTGGAGCAAATAATGAAACAAAAGCTGTCATGAAGCGTAATAAGCGGAGAAGCGTACCAGGAAGCCACCTTTCATAATAATCTTCTGGTGATTGCAGCAGCATACTAAATGTAACTGGAGCAATTAAAACAAATGGTGTTCCATCTAACAAAATAGCTACTCGACCTTCCATCAAAGCACTAATAACACGATCAGGTCGTTCTGTATTTTGAATCTGCGGAAAAGGACTGAGATAATTATCTTCAATAAGTTGCTCTATATAACCAGATTCGAGTACACTGTCTATGTCAATTTTCTGAATTCTGTTTTTTATTTCATCCACCAATTCTGTACTAGCAAGATCTTTAATAAATGCGACGACTAACTCTTTCTTTGCACGTTCTCCTACTGGTAGCTTTACTAATGATAAGCTCTCATCCGCACAGTGTCGTCGCAAAAGTGAGGTATTATCACTTAATACTTCAGTAAAACCGACCCGTGGCCCTCTGACTAATGCCTCCGATACTGGTTCTTCAATGTTTCGTTTATTTGCTTTTGTTGTACCAAGAATAAACACATCTGCTAAACCATCAATTAAAAGAGCTGTTGAACCTATCAATACTTTGGGTATTAAATCTTTTATGTAATGGACTTCTGCTACTTCACTAATTGTAAGAACTTTATTTTTAATATATTCTTTTGAAACAGTCCCCTCCACATAAGAAGATTCATTTTTATATTCATCAGAAAAATCATCCATTAGTAATTTCATAATATGTTTGTCAATTATCTCTTTATCTGATAGACCATCAACAAAAACGATCCCAGCCTGAATATCTGTGCGTCCAATATTAAACTTCCGAAATCGAACATCAGAATTATGTCCGATTTGTTGCTTTATAAGTTCTAAGTTAGAGGCAAAATCATTTATGAAATGAACGTTTGTATTTTGAGATGGTTTATGCTCTTGTTTCGTTTTACTTTGAATATTATTTTTTTTCACTTGTTTGTCTCTTGACTTCCACCAACTCATTCTTCCCACTCTTTCTCTGACATACGAACCCAATGAAAAAATCTTGAGATAGTATACGGAATTAAAAACAAGATAAAAGCTTGTACAAAGACTTTCCAATCTGGAAGATAAGAAGTAATTATGTTCCACATTTTTATCACCCAATTTATATACTCTGTTAGGATTGAGATTTCTAAAAAACGATATGTACTTAATAAAAAATAACGATAAGATTAAAGAGCAGAAAAGCGAGACATTATGCTTATTTAGTACCAATAACCTAATTAGTATAAAAACATTTCTGACCTAAAATACCATTTCCAATTATAATTTGTTAAATATTATCTCCTTTTCCCTTATTTATATGCCCGCATTTGAATTTCAAATAATATAAGGATCAATGATATTTCCTCTTAAAGAAAAAAAGATGCCAGAAGATAGCATCTTTTTTTCAATTCAACTTACTATGTATTTATATTTTATTGTTAAAATACTCGTTTTTTTTAATGAATATTAATGTGTAAAAAATACATATTCTTTTGTTTTAAGTTCATACACTTCTACCGAATCGATACGGAATTTTCTGATTTTAAAGCCAATATGAAATAAAGGAAAATCCTCTCTTAGAAAAACTATATAAAACCAATAACATGAAAATAATTATCAATCTATCAATTGAAAATAATACTTAGCAAGAGTTTATCATCTTAACTCCAAGTGTATTCGTTTTGCTTCAAAATAAAGAACTTGAATAAATTTTTTCGTATCAATACGAGCAGGTAATGTTGGTTCATTATTCAATTCTGTCATCTTTCTCCTTACGGTAGTAAAATCAAAAAATCTAGAAGCATAATTTTCGAACTTCGGGTTTAAAAAATCAGTAAGTCCAAGGGATGCTAAATGGTTTAATGATTGATAAATTGCTCTCCGAATCCGTTGTTTGGAAGCTTCTATGAACCTTTTTAATTCGGCATCTTCAGCTGAATCCCCAAGTTTTTTTTGAGCTAAATTCATAAAAATCTCTTTTAGTGAGGGAAAGCCTTGTTCCAACGTGTTATCTTGTTCATATTTATATAAATAATCTAGCATATCCATTAAATCTTTACTTCCACTTTCACTGGCTATTCCTAATTCAGACAAAAGAAAATGAATGGAATTTTGAAAATGATTGAAAGTATTTAAATGTTTTTCACTACGGTATTTTTCTTGCGTACTTAAATTACTATCCAATTTTAGTACCATATTAAGCGATTCTTGAATGTTTTTTATCGATTTTTCCAAACGAATTCGTTCAATGACTTTCCGAACAACTGTTAATACTTCAATCCGGTTAATTGGCTTAATAATATAGTATTCAACACCAAGCGAATAAGCTTCAGCAATTAATTCTTTTGATTCTACTTGAGAGACCATGATGATTTTCCCTTTAAACGAAGGTTTTATTTGACGAATTGTTTTTATTCCATCTTGATTCGGCATTAACAAATCGATAAATAAAATGTCTATATTTTTAAGGATTACCATTTGTTGCTCTAAAGATAAACCATCCTCAGCTTCTCCTATAACCTCCCCAAGATCTTCATCCTCGATAATTTGAGCCAACATTGAGCGAACCGCTTTTTCATCATCTACTATATAAAAATACATAGAATCACCCTTTCGAAATTATATGATCAATCCCTAATCTAATTATAAAAATTGATCCTTTTCCTTCGGTTCTGTCCTCAAGCGTAACATCACCTTCAAGTTGTTCGACCATTTCTTTAACATACGATAATCCGATACCTGTCGATGGGTTGCCTAAATCATCATATTTAGAAGTAAACCCAGGCTCAAAAATTGAATCTTTATATTTTGAAGAAATACCAGGACCATTATCGCCTATTTGAAATTCAACAAAATGGTGGTCTTTATTAATGTCAATTGTGATGGTTCCCATACCTTGGATAGCTTCTACAGCGTTTGTAACGATATTATTTATAATAGATAAGATTGTGTAAATATGATAATGAGGATGCACACCATCAATTTTATACACAAATTGGATGTCTTTCTCTAGCAACCGTGCATATTTCGTATTTGCCCGTATAATGATATTTACTAGTTCATGCACAGACATATAATCTGTAAAACTTTCATCAGAAATTAATTTTGAAAGTCCCGCAAAAATACGTTGGTTATCCTTTTTAACATCATGGACCTCACCAGCAATTTGTAATGCCTGTTGCCTTAAATCCTCAAACTGAAAATCCATCTGTTTGTGCTCAAAAGAGTCTAAGGTTTTATATAAATCATAGGATTTTTTTGTTATATTCTCAGCATCTTGTAATGTTTTCTTTAAATGAACAGCATCTTCATATAAATTAGAGATAAGCATGAGCATATGTTCATTTTGTTTCTTTATATGTCTCTCCCTTGATTGCGCTTCATACAATTTCATCATATTGAAAAAGCTTAGAACTATAAAACTATGGGAACATGCGATAACAATGATCTCATTTATTGCCTCGGATGTGATTGATGTTTTTAATACGAAATATTGAATCATTAATTCCACACAGTCTGACAGTATTTCAATCATGCAACCAATAAAACCAATCATTAGTGGTTGATGATAAAAACGTTTGATTTTTGCTAAATGAAAGAGATACGAATAAGTAAAATAAAAGAAAAAACTAGGATAGTGAGTATGAAAAGCGGCTAGCCAATCCATATTTCCCTTTATAATGACATCCATTGAGATACGAAATACTACCACGACTATCGCTGTTAAAAAACCCGGTAAAAATGCTGGAATTCGTCGAAACAATAACAAAAAAAAGAAAAATGTTGGTGCGCCAAAGCTCATTCTAAATGTTTCATTTAAAGGAAATGACTTTATTTCACCTACTAAGGGTACTGTAAGTATCATTAAAACGAGAATATAGATGTCTTTTTTTACTAAATTACTAAGATTCAAAATAATCACTTCTCACTTTCGCCTAACAGTCAGTATACAAACCTATTTGCATTAATACAATACTTACTCTATTTTTTTCAAAAACTGATAAATAAGATATAAACGAAAGCATTCTAGATTGTGAGTATTCATTACACCCTTCTACTTTAGAAAGATACTTTATAACTCAAAAATGTTCAGACACAATATAAGGTCTGAACACTTTTGGACTCGCTCTAACACCAAAATATCTGTGCTCCTTTTTAAAATATACTTAAATCCCATTCTTTTGCAATATGTTCTAACAACATAATTCCTGGTAAACTATTCCCATATTCATCAATGGCTGGTCCGTAAATACCAATACCACATCCATCTTGGAACGATAAATCCTTCCTAGATTTTGAGGGAACAAGTGTCATAATTCCGCCCGATACCCCACTCTTAGCTGGTAATCCAATGAAAGCAGCAAATTTTCCAGAAGCATTGTACATTCCACAAGTTAGCATTAAAGCTTTTGTTAACCTAGCTACTTCTTTAGGGAGCACTTGTTCTTTGCGAATAGGATGATATCCATCATGTGCTAGTATAAGCCCTATTAAGGCAATATCTTCTGTATTTATTTCAATCGAACATTGTTTTAGGTAAACCTCTAGTGTCTCCTCCACATCTGATTCTAGAAAACCATTCTCCTTTAAATAGTATGCTAATGCTCTATTACGATGAGCCGTTTCCCATTCTGATTGAAATACTATTTCATTAATAGCGGGACGCTTCTCTATCATTTTTTCAATTAATACGTATAGAGATTCTAATTTTTCTTGCACCGATGTCCCTGGCAAAAGTGAAGCTATCGTAATTGCTCCAGCATTAATCATAGGATTAAAAGGTTTTCCTGGTTTATGTATCTCTAAACGAATAATTGAATTAAAGGCATCTCCAGTTGGCTCTACGTCAACTCGTTCTAATACATAAGAAATACCGCGACTTAAACAAGCGGCTATAAAACCGATTACTTTTGATATACTTTGTAATGTGAAAGGTATCTCCCAATCTCCTGATTTTATCATTGTTCCATCTGGCTTTACTATACAAATACCTAACTGCGATACATTTATTTCCCCCAGAGCAGGAATATAACTGGCGCTTTGTCCCTTAGCTGCATACGTTCGATAATGAGCCACCCATTGATCTAAGCAAACTTTTTCTTGACCCTCAACTTGAACGCTAGAATCCTTTATCATTTAATCATATTCCCCCGTACTATTAACTTTATATAGAATGATTTTTTCTTTACTATAATCAATAATATTTGCACTAGAACCAAGAAAAATATTCAGACATATTGCAGTCTGAATATCCTTCTTATTACACACTTTTCTTTTTTGAAGTTTTCTCATAACTATCCCAACATTCAATATTTTCAAGCCCTTTAATGTTTTCTTTATAAAAAATAGGATCTTTACCAGCTTTTTTCTGGTTTATATAATCTTGTAACGCCGCAAATGCTACTTTTGAAAGTAAGGTAATAGCAATTAAATTAATAATAACCATAAAGCCCATAAATAAGTCCGCTAAATCCCATACAATTTGAATCTTTGCAACAGAACCAAATACAATCATAGCCAACACACTTATTCTGTATATCATTAACCACACTTTACTTGTATGTAAGAAGCGAATATTTGTTTCACCATAATAATAGTTGCCAATTAACGCACCAAATCCAAATAAAAAAACAAAGATAGCAAGACAACCCGATGCCCAAGGACCTATGTGTTCACTTAATGCTGCTTGTGTAAGTGCAATACCATTTAACCCCGGTTGTTTATATGCATCAGACAGCAAAATAATAAAGGCAGTGCTAGTACATATGATCAGTGTATCCGTTAATACACCAAATGCTTGAATCAGTCCTTGTTTCACCGGATGACTTGTTGTTGCTGTTGCGGCAACGTTTGGTGCACTTCCCATACCAGCTTCATTTGAAAATAAACCACGTTTAACTCCATTCATAAGTGCTGCACCAATTGAACCGCCTGCTATTTGTTTAAAACCAAATGCGTTTTGAACAATAAGAGAAAGAACTTCCGGCATTTTTGATATGTTGGTAACTACAACAAATAATGCAACTCCAATGTATAATACCGCTAAAAATACCACCTTGTATTCAGCCATTTTTGCAATACGTTGTACACCACCAAAAATAATCGCAGCGAAAGCAATGGCCATGATTATCCCAACTGTTAGACGATCTGTACCAAATGAGTTTTGAAAAGCAATTGTAACTGTATTTGATTGTACTGAATTGAATACAAGACCAAAAGTAATTGTGATTAAAATAGAGAATAATACTCCCATCCAACGTTTATTCAACCCTTTTTCCATATAATAGGATGGACCACCGCGGAAACCAGTTTTATCTTTTACTTTATATATCTGTGCTAATGTGCTTTCGACAAAACTGGAGGCCGAGCTAATAATAGAAATAATCCACATCCAAAATACAGCTCCAGGACCACCTAATGCAATTGCAATCGCAATTCCTGTGATATTCCCTGTTCCAACGCGGGCTGCCATACCAATACAAAACGCTTGAAAAGGAGAGATTTGATCTTTAGAACCACTTTTCCCCTCCATTAATACACGGACCATCTCTTTTAACATTCGAAACTGTACAAAATTCAATTTAAATGTAAAATAAATTCCGCAAATAACAAGCATAATAATTAACAATTTAGACCATAAAAAATCATTTGTTGATCCGACTAACTCTACAAAAAATCTTTCCATATTATCACTCCATACCAAAAATTTATCTATCATAATCTATATAAAATCACCTATATTCCTTGGCATAAATACCTCATTCATATTCAAATACAACAAGGATAAAAATTTTCTATATGAATAGAATTGGCCTGTTTAAACAAACATCGTAACATGCAACTTCAAAACTGAATTTTCTAAAAACTTTCCGTTTATACACACGATGCTCTATCCCCTTCTGCAAAACTAATATTCTTATCCACTAATGTTGTTGTACTATTATGTTTGTTTCGTTTACCGGTGATTTATATTTAAATCATAATAATCAATAGTGATTAACTGGTTTTTTGTTAATTTTCTTAAGAACATGGAAATATCTCCTTTCTTACTACTAATCTCAAAAATAGGCTAGGTAAAAATTTCACGAAAAACCTATAAAGCGCTTTCAATCTTTAACTAAGAGAAGCTTGTCTTTAATTTATAATTAAAAGTACAGAATGTTACGAAAAAGTACAGATTTTTATAAAAACAAAAAAATATTTTAAGATTTTTCATCTAAAAAAACAGTGAGATTTTGTGAATTTTATACAGTATCCAAACGTCGCAGATTTTGTTCTACCTATCCTTTGACAAGCCTCTATTTTCTTCATAAAAACATGCATACTTTTTCTCTTTTAGAAGTTCATATAAAGTATTTGAAATCAAGAATCAATAGAATATTATAAGGATATTATAAGAATATTAAAAAAATAAAACATTTAATTTATTTATGGTATCATACAAAAAACATTTGTTTTCTCAATTAATCCCCCTAGTTGGATTCGTCTATATTGCACATATTTACAACATGAAAGACACTAAGAAAAAAGGATTTTGTTGAAAGGATGAAACATTACAAAACTCTTATTTAGGACCTTATGACATCGTCTTTTCTAGCAATATCGAGTTATCCCAAAAAACGTATATTTACTAACATAGATTACAGGTGGTGTATTGTGAAAGAAATAGTATTCGTTCAAAATAAAAAAAGACTCCTTATGAAATTCGAATTTTTAAAAAAGGATTTAGTGCTTACCATTTCACTGATACTAGCAATTGTAAGCTGCTTAATACATTCGCCAAAGATCGAATATATTAACTTTGAAGTGTTAATTAGCTTATTTAATCTAATGGTGGCCATTAAGGCCTTGGAACAGCTAAAGATATTAGACAAACTTGCTGTTGCGATTTTAAATAAATGCAATAACAGCAGGTCAATATCTATTATTCTAATTTTGTTATGCTTTATTTGCTCCATGTTTGTAACAAATGATGTCGCTCTCCTCACTTTTGTACCAATAACACTTGTCATTAGTAAAAAAACACAAATGAACATGATGGATACAATCATCCTGCAAACAATTGCGGCAAACATCGGTAGTAGCTTGATGCCTATGGGAAACCCACAAAATTTATACCTATATTCTTACTATGGAATTAAGCTCATCCCATTTTTAGGTTCAATCCTGCTTTTAGCTGTACTTGGAATTAGTTTGTTATTTATATGTACTCAAAAACTTCAAAAAACAGATTTGAAAATAGAACTACCTGTTATTACCGTGAAAAATCGAAAAAAAGCTACCGTCTGGATTTTAATACTTATCACTATCATTGCATCTATTTTTGGTGTCATTAATTATTACATTGCGCTAATAGTTACATTGGTGGCAGCATTTACGTTAGATAGAAACTTACTATTTAAGATCGATTACTTTCTTCTAATAACCTTTGTCTGTTTTTTTATTTTCATCGGAAACATTTCACATTCGGATGCACTGGAGACATTTGCTCGCGCTAATTTAAAAGGAGATACTTCAGTCTTCTTTAGTTCCATATTTTTGAGTCAATTGATTAGCAATTTTCCTACTTCAATTCTTCTATCAAACTTTACTTCTGATTGGAAAGCTTTATTACTAGGAGTAAATATTGGAGGGCTTGGAACAATTATCGCATCTTTAGCCAGTGTAATCTCCTATAAACTATTCATTCAGGCCAATGTTAAAGAGAGTAAGGCGTATTTAATTAAATTTAGCATTTACAACTTTTCATTTTTAATCATACTTACATGTATACAATACTTTATGTTTAAATTTCTAAAAATTTTTTAAAAAATTGATTCCTTTAGAAAAACCCAAATTTCTCAATTTAATGCTGAGATATTTGGGTTTTAATATAGGTATGTTTAAAGAGCTACAACAAAGTTACCATCAATTTAATATTTTGAGATGTTCTCACAGCGAAAATCTTTTAGCTTTTACGTTGTTTATTAGATTTCAGTTCATTTTTGAAGTCTTCTTCACAAAATCCTTAATGTCCCTCAATTTTTTCCTGCTAATATTATCTTTAATGGTTGAATCTATTTCAATTTCTAATTTTGCAAATGCTGCTCCTACACAATTATAGATACTTAATCCCTCTATACTCTTTCAAGCGGTAATCCATTCCGATGGAAATTACAAATGACAAAATTTATCCGTTTTTCCTACTTGCTAAATTCAGCAAGTAAAATGTTTTTAAAAACTTCCGGGTTATTAATGTTTAAACTGTTCGAATTGATAGCGAGTGTATGTTTACCTCCAAGTGTTCCACCAGCAAAAGTGGAAAACCCTGGAACGCCCCCCCTGTGTCCCCATACCGAGACACCGTTCGGAAGCTTAATTTCAAGGATTCCAAGACCATATCCGGTTCCCTCTCTATTTGTAGGAACTGTAGTAAGCATTTGTTTTAACTGCTGTTCCTTCAGTAATTTGCCACCTAGTAAGTAAGAGAAGAATTTGTTTAAGTCGTCAGCAGTAGAAATCATATCTCCATCCGAGCTACCTGGGTTAATATAAGTAACGTCTTTTAGCTCACTCGCTCCGTCTAGTTGCAAATAGCCACGGGCATGCTTGGTGCCTGGAATCACGCTTGAATTACCAGGTAGAAATGTATTTGACAAATCAAGCGGTTCAATAATCCGATTTTCAACCTCTTCCGCATAACTGTTGCCAGTTACTTTTTCAATAAGGATCCCCAGTAATACGTATCCTGTGTTTGAATAAGACCAACCCTTTCCTGGGGCAAAGTCTGGGGGAAGTGAAATCCCCATCTTTACAAATTCTTCAGCCGTATATGATTTTTTTATATCCGTAATATCAAAGTCTTTTGAATTTATATAGTCAGCAATACCACTTGTATGATTCAATATTTGCCGGATCGTAATCTGGTTACCATCATATCCGTTTCCTTGAATAACACCAGGTAACCATTTTTCAATGGAGTCGTCTAGATTCAAACGGTTCTCTCCAGATAATTGAAGTAGAACTGTTGCAATGAACGTTTTCGTCACACTGCCAATGCGAAAGCGAAAATCTGCTTTCATTGGTTTCTTAGTTTTCAAATCCGCTATCCCAGCACTATAACTCCAAGTTTTACCCCCCTTAGAAATTTGAGCGAGTATTCCCGGGTATCCAAGTTGCAGTTCATCTCGCATTGCTTTCTTAACGGAAGTACGATCGCTTTTCGTACTTGTTTGTAACGAACTAGATACATTTTGCGTAGATTCTGCTTTTACAATTGATGTTGGTGTTATGTATAACAGGGAACTTCCACCTATTAAAAGTGCTAGACTTGCACATGTAATTTTACTGCTTGTTTTCATAAAGAATTCCTCTCTTCTATTTAAATTGTATTGATTGTTGATAGCTATGTCATATACTAACCACACAGCTATCAACTCTCCCAATGATAAAAGTCAACACTGAATTTGCAATTATCGTACTAATCATTATTTTCACAAACACCATTGTGTCCTAACAATCTCTAAATCACTCTTTTTCCATATGCATATTAACCATAGAAATTACTTCTTTTCCTTAAAACACTCTTGTTACTGATTATTTGTTTTATATGTAGGCCGTACTTGCCCCCCTTCATGCCTCCTTATATTTTTATCCTACACAATGAAAATCTCTTTTTTCTTACCTATTCCTTACAAATTCCTTACATACAAAATCACTTCTACAATAGGATTGAAGTAGCATCTGTGCCCGAAAGCGCAAAAAATACCGATGCTTTTCGCTTCAGTGTTTTTGCGCTTTACATATTGAAGATTCGTTTTACTCTTAACAGGTTAAACTGCTAATTTTTTCTAATGCGATTATTCTTCTTGCTATATAGAACAAATTTCATTGTGTTATATGAAACACTATGAAATTTGTCATTAAGGCACATAATTCTAAATTTATTGATGTACTTGAGATGGACTCACTTTTTGAATTTGAACAAGTATATCAAATGCTTTACCTAATGATATATCAACAGTTTTTGGTATATCAGGCCCTTCGGTAGTTATTCCAGCGAAAATTGGATGTTGTTCGTTTAACCAAGTTTTTGTCACGCCATTCGCCTTACGTAAATCAATAAAAAATTGATCTTTTTTGACCTGTCCAAAAATGTAGTTATAACTGTTTGGATCATCCGATTTTAATGTTCCATAGGGGCCAAATTCACCATCGCTATTCTTGACATTATATTGCCCTTCATAAACTGACGTTCCAATAGATACGTACCGTTTTCCGTAATATTCTGCTAAATGCTGCCCTGCTACTTTAGGGTATATAAAAGAAAGCATATTTGTTTTCGAAACGTGTCCATTATGTCCCCATACAATCGTTTTTCCTAAATGTTCTTCAGTCCACTTCGCATTTTCATACATTGCAATATCATGTTTCAAATAAAAATCCGATGGTTTATCAGGAGGTGTCGCTAACATTGTAGTAAACTGTTCAATAATACGAGCATTTTGCTTTATCCATGCAAACTCTTTAGATTTCCCATTTAAATAGCTTTTATTTTCCTCTAATAAAGCACTAATTTGTTTAGCATCTAAAACATACTTTTCTTTTTCTTCTTTCGTAAGGCTTTCAAAAGTATTCATATCCTTTGTTACAGGAATAAGCCCTTTTATCTTCTCTTCTACTCTAGGCAACAGTTTTGAGTTGTTTGCTTTAATATATTCTATTATATTATTATAAACATTTTCGTTTACTGATTGAATGTCCATCCCGATGACACGTACTTTCGATTTATGTTTTGGATTAGCATTATATTGCCGAATCCAATCAAGTAAATCTAGCATTTCTTTCGTCTTAAATACAGGTGTTAGATGTTGGCTTGGGTTTCCCTTACCAGTAAGAACATATCGATCAAGTTCCAAGGCCCTGTCCCATCCCTCTTCTAAAACTAGATTGGTAAAGCCCTTTTCAGATACTAAATACTTAACAATGCGGTGTTTCATTGTAAAAACTTCATGAGCCCCATGCGTAGCTTCACCTAAACCTACAATTGAAGCTGAACCTACCATATTCTTAAGTGGTTTCAAATCATTAAGAGATGCAGTTGGATTAGTTGTTTTTAAAGGCTTTGCATGTGCTTCTAACCATTTCGCTATTTGATTTGTATTGTAGGGAGCTGTAACAGAAACCTCTGTTTTCGAATCTGCATAAGTATTTCCTACAAAATGAGTCATTGTTATAGCAGAAGCAACAATTGCAATAATTATTTTCTTTTTCATAAAAAACCTCCTGAAATATTTACTTATAGCTTTTTTACATACTCTGCCAATTTCCGTTTAAAACATTCATTTTCTTATTACTGTTAAGATACATTTATTCTAGTTCCTAAAACTCACTTATTTCTTAATAGGTTCTTAAGAAATTCTTAATTCACTTATACGAATATAAAACTAAATAAGCTTCAATTCATTGTATTGTAAATTCCTCATTGCATAACATTATAATGTGCAGATATTCGTTATAGATGATGTTATCTAAAGTATTCAATTTCAGTATGTATTATTAACGTAGTTAATATATGGTTAATATGAAGTTCCAAATTTTGATTGTTTGTAGTCTCTTTATCATAGAGTTAATTTAGGGGTTATTTTTTGTTCACTTCATTTTTTCGGCACTCTGCATCTAGACGGTATACCCATTGGCCACAGTTAGACTATTTCAAATCAAAAAAATAGATTACCTGCACACTAAAGAGTATAGCGCACAGGTAATCTAGTTGTTTTTGAGATTAATAAAAAACTAATTTATCTTTTGAATTCTTCCATCAATAATAGACTGAATTGGTTCTTTTGATTTTTTTATATAATCTACTAATGCTTCAAAATCAGTTGGTCCTGTTTCAGCATCTTTACCGTTTTTAAAGGATACAAATCCATCTCCACCTGAAGCTAGAAATGCGTTCGCAACGACGCTGTAAGTTTTAGAAGGAATAATTTCTTCTCCATTTGTTAAGCGAATACTTGTTACTTTTTCTCCATTAGGCTTGTTCGCATCCCAAGTGTATTGGATCCCTGAAATTTGAAGCATTCTTGTTATGTCTTTTTGCCATTGTTGATTTAAAATATCACGAATGTCTTGACCTGTTAAATTTACTTTTATTAATTGATTTCCGAATGGTTGAATACCATATATCTCTCCCCATGTAATATCACCAGCATCTAAGTCATTACGAATACCACCAGGATTCATAAGTGCAATTTGGGATTGCATTGTTGCACGCTGAGCATCAGCAACTAAATTTCCGAGAGTAGATTCACCAGCCGTATTGAGTTTACGATCTAGTGGAGCAATAGACTTACCTACAATTTCATTAACAAGAGGTGCGATTTTTGCTTGATATTTCTCCATCTTCTTCTTGATTTTTTTATCAGGCTCCATGCCTTCATGGTAAGTTGTAACAATTTCTGCTTTTTTCTCAACAATATCTTGTGTTTTACGATCAATCTTTACATCAACATCAGCAAAAGCCATACCATATGAATTTGCTTGTACGACAAGTTTATTATTAACAGTTCCATTTACATAGGTGTGGCTATGGCCACCAAAAATAACATCGACTTCTGGATCAGTCTCATTTGCTAATCGGACGATATCACCATTTGTTACGCCGTTCCCATCTGTTATACCTCCGTTATGTGCAAGAACAACGATAGATTTAACGCCTAGTTTTTTTAATTGCTTTACGGATTTGTTAATAGCTTCAACTTCATCTGTAATTTCTACATTCTTTAGCATAGTAGGCATAACAAGGTTAGGAACATCCGTTGTTACGACTCCGATAAAGCCAACAGGAACTCCTTGTACCTTTTTTATAGTGAATGGTGGTAAAAATAAACGACCGGTGGATTTATTATAGAAATTTGCAGCAACATATGGGAATTTTGCTCCTTTAAAATTTCCTGTTTTCTCATGGTATCCACCATAAATAAGGCGGTTCATTTCTTCAACACCTTCATCAAATTCATGATTTCCTATCGTTCCAACATCGAATTTCAAATCATTTAGAAATTCAATCGTAGGTTCGTCTTGTAATAATGCTGAAACAGGAGTACTTGCTCCAACAACATCGCCAGCATGTACCTTTAATGTATTCGGATTTTGTTTTTCACGATCACGTAAATAAGCCCCTAAGTACTCAATTCCCCCTGCATCTTTATTGTTAATTTTTTTTACAGTGTCTAGTTGCCCATGAAAATCGTTAATACCGAGCATTTGTACATCTATGTAGCGGTTTTGTTCTGTACTTGCTTGGATTGAAGGCGCAGCAAATACACTAGTAAAAGTAACTGTACTTAATGCTAAAGCAACTGGAATGATTTTTTTCAACATAAAATTTCTCTCCCCTAATTAAAATCTGACATAATACGATGTTATTTTAATATATTAAGAGAATTATTTCCACAAAAATTCTACCAATTATAAAAATTAATAAGATTTTATTGTTTTCTGATAAGATATTTCTTCCTCAGAAAAATGTATATTTCTTTGTTTTGAGGATTATTCAAAATATTATCTTGATAGTAATATAACAATACTTCTAAGAAATCTAAAAAACTCTAATCAATATATTTTAGCTGTTAAGAAGAGTATTCAATCCAAAATTAATGGAGATTTATCAACCTAACATCTCAATATCACCATTTAAAAAGATGCTCCTGGATTTATCCAAGAGCATCTTTTATAAAGCTTTATTTTTTACTTGTTTATAATTTATCAATTAACAATTATATAGTTGTAATCAGTCATTTAAAAATAATAGGAGTGCTTCATTAAATTCTTTAGCATGCGTTGCATGTAGCCCATGTGGACCACCCTTTATTAAGGCCACTTTAGAATTAGGAATTGCTTCATGTGTTAATTTCCCACTATATTCATATGGTACAGTTGCATCAGAATCACCGTGAATAATAAGAGTAGGTATATTAAACTTCTCCAAGTCTTTTCTAAAATCTGTCTTACTAAAGGCGGTAATACAATCAAGTGTTCCTTTAGGTGATGCACTGGCTGCAATATCCCAATTATATAAACGGAATGGCTCACTAACTAAATCTGTTCGATTACCAGCCGCGAAAAATCCCTTAGTAAATTCATCAAGAAATGCAAGGCGGTCATTTATCACACCACTTTTGAATGCTTCAATTGTTGCATCATCTAATGCCCCTTCAGGATGATTCTCTGATTTGTATAAATATGGAGGTACTGCTCCAGCAAAAACAGCCTTTTCAATACGATCTGTTCCATACGTACTAATATACCGGGCTACTTCGCCTCCACCCATAGAAAAACCAACAAGTGTGACATTTTGAAGCTCTAAATGTTCTAATAGTTGATGTAAATCAGAAGTAAAGGTATCATATTCATACCCTTCCCACGGCTGAGATGATTGTCCAAATCCTCGACGATCATATGTTATAACTCTGTATCCAGCCTCAACAAGAGCGGGAACTTGGTATTCCCAAGATCGACCACTTAACGGCCAACCATGAATGAGTACAACTGGTTTTCCTGTGCCATGATCCTCATAATATATCTCAATTGGTGCTTGATTTTCGGTTCCTACAGTAATTTTAGCCATGCTTCTACCTCCAAAAAATATTCTAATATGTATCCTTTTCTTCAATAATCTGGATGAATGTCATAACCTATTCATGCACGTTTATGTTGTGAACTCTAAGTATGAAACTCTATTGTTCCAATGCATTCATTTTCTCCTTTTGGAACAATCCCCCCTCTAATACCTTTTTCATCATAAAATAATTACTGAACATTACTCCTATTCAATTGTAATAACAAAAATAGGTGACTATCAATATTGTTCTATCTATAGGATGTATAGGTAAAACCAATCTATTTTATAGTGAAAACAACTATAGTTACGACCTATACGAATTATAGATAATTTAGAATTGATTAACGAATCAGTTTTCAAATACTATAAATTTGTATAGCACTTCATGTTCTATGAATGCTGCTATAACCAATATTATTGGTCAGCTTAGTTATAAACGAAGAAACTTATGATAGTATTCGACTATTTAAACTTTCTTCGATTACTTAATTTTTAGGAGGAATACATAATGACTGATCTCTATTCTCGTATTAACAAAGACGATGCTGTCGTGCTTTTAGTAGATCATCAAACTGGTCTTATGTCCGGACTAGTACGTGACTATGGTGTTGATGAATTCAAGAACAATGTTTTAGCTCTTGCTCATACTGCTAAGTTTTTTGATTTACCAGTTATTTTAACAACAAGTTTTGAAAACGGGCCTAACGGACCTTTAATGCAAGAATTGGTTGATCTCTTTCCTCATGCACCAAAAATAGCTCGACCTGGACAAATTAACGCATGGGATAATGATGATTTTGTAAAAGCAATCGAAGAAACTGGAAAAAAGCAACTTATCATCGCGGGCGTAGTTACGGACGTTTGTGTTGCTTTCCCTGCACTTTCCGCTACAAAAGCTGGATATGAAGTATTTGCTGTTACTGATGCTTCAGGAACTTTCAGTAAACAAGTTGCAGATGCTGCCAATACTCGTATGGCACATAGTGGCGTGCAACTTATGAACTGGTTTAGCGTAGCTTGCGAATTACAACGCGATTGGCGCAACGATGTCGAAGGTTTTGGCAATTTGCTTGCTAGCAATCTTCCAGGCTATCAAAATATAATTGGAAGCTATAGGGGAGCTCAGCGAGATCTTAGTAAACAAAATGCATAAATGTATCTCAAGGAAATAGCTTTAAATCACCTTTTTTAAAGTAGATAGTATAAATTTAGTGCTGATTAAATCAGCACTAAATTTAAATTAAAAAGTATAGCAGAGCTTTAATTGACAGAATATACATTACTTTCAATAAACAATTAAAAAAGGAGCGTTTTATTATGAGTAATTTAGAATTGTTAAATCCGGAGAACAGTGCCTTAATTTTAATTGATTTTCAACCTCAAATGACTTTTGGAGTTGCAAGTATTGATAGACAAACATTGATTAATAACGTTATGCTACTTGCTAAATCAGCAAAAACTTTTAACGTACCTACTATTCTTACTACAGTTGAAACACGCAGCTTTTCTGGTTATTTTTGGCCACAAATTCTTGATATATTCCCAAACCATGAAATTATAGAACGTAGTTCAATGAACTCTTGGGAAGATCCGAAATTTGTTGAGGCAGTTAAAGCAACCGGTAGAAAGAAATTAATATTTGCAGCACTTTGGACTGAAGTTTGCCTTGCGTTCCCTGTGCTTGAAGCAATTAAAGCTGGCTATGAGGTGTATGCAGTTGATGATGCTTCAGGTGGTACTAGTTTGACAGCACATAACGCTGCTATGCGTCGTGTAGAACAAGCTGGTGCAATTCCAGTAACAGCAATTCAAGTTTTACTTGAATACCAACGTGACTGGGCACACAAAGACACTTATGATGCTGTAATGGAGATTGTAAAGGAACACACTGGTGCTTATGGTCAAGGTGTAGAATACGCATATACTATGGTGCATGGCGCGCTTCCAAGCAGGAAAATATGAACCAAGAAGGAGTAGCTGTCGAAGAGACTTATACAGGGAACACGATGGATGCCGGCAATCCAGTAACAACGATTGTTACATGGGAAATTCAAGAAGGTAGAGAAAAACAGTTTGAAACATGGAGACATGAAATTGAGGCTGCGGCTACTAAATTCCCAGGACATTTAGGTGTAAATCTAATAGTCCCAAGTAACGAATCCAGAGAGTATACTGTTATTTTTCGCTTTGATACGTATGAGCATCTACGTACTTGGCAAGAATCAGATGTTCGCCGGGATTTGTTAAAAACGGCGGAGCAATTTCAAGCCGCTAATCCAACTTACAAAACTGAAAGCAGTTTGGCTTATTGGTTTGTTACTCCGAAAACGCCAGTTCCACCGCCAAAATGGAAAATGTCTATCGTTACCCTTCTGGGTGTATGGCCTCTTAGCATGTTAGTTCCTAAAGTGATAGGACCTATTATAAAACATATGAATCCTATTATGTCAGCTTTTTTTGTTTCTGTATGTATCGTGTCCTTGCTATCATGGGTAGTCATGCCGATTTTCGGTAAATTATTTCATCCATGGTTACAAAATAATAGGAAGTAGACGAGGTGTGAATATGAATGTACCGGATATGGTCTTATACAACGGAAAAATTACTACCCTTGACCCTTCTCAGCCTGAGGTATCTGCTATCGCCATAACTGATGGTTTAGTCACTGCAGTAGGTGGAGATGAGCTTCTTAATAGTGCCACGGAAAAAACAAAAAAAATAGACCTTAAAAGAAAGAGAGCTATTCCAGGCCTGAATGACTCTCATATACACGTTATTCGTGGTGGTCTGCATTATAATATGGAATTACGTTGGGAAGGCGTACCATCACTTTTTATTGCTCTAGAAATGCTCAAAGAACAGGCAAGACGTACACCTGCTCCTCAGTGGGTAAGAGTAGTTGGAGGTTGGTCTGAATTTCAATTTAAAGAGAGACGGATGCCAACATTAGAAGAGATTAATGCTGTTTCTGAAGACACGCCTGTCTTTGTGCTACATCTTTACGATAGAGCACTTGTAAATCGTGCAGGGCTACGTGCACTGGGATACACGAAAGATACCCCAGATCCTCCAGGCTGTTTAATTCAGCGGGATAAAAGAGGTAATCCAACGGGCCTTTTAATTGCTAACCCTAACGCTTCTATTCTTTATTCAAGTTTGGGTAAAGCTCCAGTACTTAATCTTGACGACCAGATTAACTCAACTCGCCATTTTATGCGTGAATTAAATAGATTAGGTATTACAAGTGCCATTGATGCAGGTGGCGGTTTCCAAAATTATCCTGACGACTACAAAGTTGTTGAACATTTAGCCGAGAAGGAACAATTAACTTTACGTATTGCTTATAATTTATTTACGCAAAATCCTAATCATGAATATGAAGACTTTGCTTCATGGACAAAAATTGTTTCTCCAGGTCAAGGAAATGATAAGTATAAAATGAATGGTGCCGGAGAAATGTTAGTATTCTCTGCAGCTGATTTTGAAAAATTTCAAATGCCACGGCCCGAACTAGCTACGATGATGGAAGCCGACTTAAAGAAAGTAATTTCTCTATTGGTGGAAAACCGTTGGCCATTCCGTTTACATGCAACTTATGACGAGTCAATCACACGTTTCTTAAATGTATTTGAGGAAGTTAACAGAGAAATTCCTTTTAATGGGCTACGCTGGTGGTTTGATCATGCAGAAACAATCTCAGATCGTAGTATGGAACGTGTTAAGGCTTTAAATGGCGGTATTGCCATCCAAGACCGCATGGCTTTTCAAGGTGAATACTTTGTTGACTTATACGGAAAGGAAGCTGCAAAGCATACTCCTCCGATTTATCGTATGTTAGACCTTGGTATACCTGTTGGCGCCGGTAGTGATGCAACCAGGGTTTCTAGCTATAACCCTTGGGTTGCTCTTTACTGGATGGTTGCTGGAAAAACCATTGGTGGGCTTTCCATATACGATGAAAAAAATAAACTTGATAGAAAAGTAGCCCTGGAATTATATTCAAAAGGAAGTGCGTGGTTCTCTGGTGATGAAGGTAAAAAAGGAACCCTGGCAGTCGGTCAGTTTGCTGATATTGCTGTATTGTCTGCTGACTACTTTACTGTGCCGGAAGAAGAAATCAAAGACCTTGAATCATTGCTCACCATTATGGGTGGGCAGGTTGTTTATGGAAATAATGAATTTAAAAACTTATCACCTGAATTGCCGCCAGCATCACCTGATTGGTCACCGACGGGCGTTTATGGGTATGGTGGTGCTAACCTAGCCAACACTATACTTTCTCACGATTCCCATGATAACAAGTTACATAGTTGTAGTAACCCTCTCCATCAACACACTCATACCGTAATAGGAAAAGATGGAACTAAATGGGGTATTGGTTGTACTTGCTTTGCTTTCTAAATCAAAACCACCGGTATAATGCCGGTGGTTTTCTTTCTACAATAAGGATATATAAATTCAAAATAGCAGTGTATATCCCTACATGGAATCTGTTACTATACGATAAGACCGAAGAATTGATTGATTAACTTAACTTGTTTTTGATAGCCTTCTCTCCTTGCAAAGTCTTTCCTTTTTTCCTTAATTAAAAGTCAATGGTATCCCCCTTTTTGATCGACTACACCACACATATAAATCCACTGCCCTTTGACTTTAATATAGATCTTAATTTTTCAATTGTTACACTAAAATCATTATTATTTCTATTACACTGATACTTTTTGAGAATCATTTAACTTCTGCATAAAGATGCGTGCTGCAAAACTTAAAAATTTATCATCAAAGTGTATAAGATTAATATCTTGACTTGGTGTTGGATCAGTAATACGAACTATGCTCAAAGTATCATTATTAACAAAGTTAACCAGTGAAAGAGGTATTATAGCAACCCCATGTCCATTGTATACAAGGCTCAATAGAGAAATAGAAGATTTTGTTTCTATATTTGCTTCAGATAAAGATAACCCTAAACTCTCACAATATATCTTAATAGATTCACGACAACTACATGAAACCATTACTCTACTGAGCCCTACTAATTCTCGAAAAGAAACAAATGATTTTTCATTCAAAGGATGATTTTTTGGAATGACAAGGACGAGCTCTTCACTATACAAAAGGGTGTTTGTTAATGTATCTGGAATTTGAGCACTACGTGTAATCCCGAAATCAATATTTTTGTCAACGATTTGATTTACAGCAACTTCGGATTCTATAATCTTTACTACAATGTTGGGATAATGTTGTTGAAACTTCATAATATAAGGTGTTAAATAAGTGAGATCCTCTAATAAACCTCCTATAGTAATCACACCTCTTTTTACACCCTTTAATTCAAAAATTTCATTATAAACGTCATCAAATTGTTGCATGATAAATTTTCCTTTATCAAATAGCAGCTTACCCGCTTCTGTCATTTTGATACCTCTTCCAACTCGATGAAACAAGGGTGTATCAAGTTCACCTTCTAAAACTCGTATTTGTTGACTTAAAGTCGGCTGTGAAATACCTAGAACTTCCGCAGCTTTAGTGAAACTATTATTATTACAAACTTGAATAAAATACTCTAAATGACGTAATTCCATTCTTGATACCCACTCTCCGCTTTATGAAAGATTTATAATTTAAAGGACGATATGTATACGTTAACATAACAACTTTATTTCATACTATACCAATTGAAATTACACGTTTTATTCATTTTGTATTATAATAAATTTACTACCATTTATTAATTTTTCCTCCTATTTATTTAATTTATATTTAATTAGGACATTACTAATTCGAGATATATTTCTAAAAATTTATAGTTCGAGTGCATAATACCCTAATTTTTTCAACTTTTCGATTATCATTTTTTTCTCAATATAGTCCAAACCACCAAATATTTGCCGAATCGCCTCTTTATGCTGAGGAAAAATAATATCCATCAATTCAATACCTTCTGAAGTAATTGACGCATACGTGACACGGCGGTCTTTAGGACATGGTTTTCGTATTAAGAACCGCTTCTTTTCCAACTTATCCACTACATACGTGATACTACTACTTGCAAGTAATATTTTGTCTCCAATTTTTTGTATAGGCTGATCGCCTTTACTATACAGTAGCTCAAGCACTGCAAATTCAGTTGGATTAAGTCCATAACTTTTTATATCCTCTTCAATACGCTTAGTAATTGACTGTACTGCCCTTGATAATATAACAAATAACTTTAAAGATAAGCTCTCATCGTTAATCACGCTCATAATTACCAATCCTTTACAAGTTATCTTGAATTCGAGATTCATTATATTATCGTCAAAATATTATGTCAATCATTCATTTTAGCTTTATCAATCCAATCATAATTTATTTCTCAACATATGACATATGGAATTAGAAGAAAACAATTGTTACTATATAAGTATCTCAATTACGTTATTTCTTTTAAAGAGAGCTTGTTTTTAATGGCAAGTTCTCTTTTGCCATATTCTAAATTGAATCCGGACAAATTTCAGAGTATATGATATAGTTTTTAAACAAAGATTAGAGCTCTCCTACAAGAAGGAGAGCTCTAATCTTTCATATAAATATTCACCATTTTTATCATTACGGGGACATCAAAACTTTAACTTGATGGGGATATGGTGCTATCTCGATTAATAAATATTACAAATCATATATCTATCATATTTTTTATAAACAGGATTAATTAGATTTAAAAAAAGATTTCTTTTTCTTTACTCGTAATAAGTCACCTGTCCATCCTTTGAATCGCATATACATATACATCCCCCCTGTTGTGAAAATAATAAATAAGAGAGCGATTAAATAGCTATATTTCCATTCTAGTTCAGGCATGTATTTAAAATTCATACCCCATAATGCTCCTAAGGCTGTCAAAGGCGTACTCACAGCAGTTAATACAGTAAGAGCTTTCATAATTTCATTCCCACGATGAGAAGAAACAACTTCTTGCAAATGAATCATCGTGTCTAATTCTTCTTGGTACTCTTTAACGAGTTGTAATCCACGCTCTAATTTTACGCTTGTTTGTTTATAACAAAGGGTGTTTGTTAGTTTTTCTAACCAAGCTTCTTTTAGGCCTTGTAACACTTCTTGTATTAAGCGAAACACGTGTGTGTTCATAAATAATTCATGACGAATATGATAAATCCTTTCTAAAACTGCTATGTTATTATGATGATAAAAATCCCATAATACATTTCTGAAATTGTTTTCAAAGTAGTCAACCTTTCGCAAATAATGAGATATAAACATTGATAAGATAGCACATAATCCTTCAGCGGAACTATTACAATTTTTTGTACCCATAGGGAAATTATGTATTAATTTTTTGAAATCCTCTTCCTCTTTTTCCTGAACTGTTATCAGTATTCCATGAGCTACGAAATAATGAAGAAATTTTTGAATTTTGGCGTCCTTTTTATCTTGATCATATAAAAACGAACCATATACACAAGTTTGACTTGGTGATAACGTATAAACATATAATCCATTTTCACAAGGAGAACTTATTTTCTTTACAAATTGAGAGAAATAAGTTGTTACATCACGAGGGATTATAGAAGAAAGTTTTTCAAGCTCACTAGTTTTCACATGATACCAACTCCATTTCGTCATTTTTATGCATTCCATATTATTCTTCCTTTCTAAATTGTTTTATGTTTAATCGAATCATAACCGTAATATGACATTTGTATGTAGGTATTCATGTCTTGGAGGAAAAGTTTTTAGATCATCTAAATTACAAAATAAATGACATAGGAGGCCTTATTCTTTTAAAAGAAAGACCCCCTATATATTAGTTATTTTCATTCTCAATTTTAAACATTTCCTCTATACAAGCACTTTTTATCTTTTCTTATAAAGAATTTATTATATATGGAAAAGAAGCTACATAATTTGGCACGTCTATTCAACGAACTCCATTTCAGTCGTTATTATAATTTGGATTCATATGCAGATTGATTGGTGATGTCGTCAAATACTTGACTCCCAATAATATAGTATCCATGGAGTGCAGCCTCTTTCGAAGCGTCTACCATACGGAAAGAAGAAATTTCACTTTGCATTTTTTCAATTCGTTTTTTGTGGAGATCTACTATTCCTCCTGTCCAAATAATAGTGTTATACTGTTCTAACTTAAATTGTTCTTGTAATACACGCATGACGTCTTGGAAGTGTGCATCCAACTCTTTTTGAATCAAAGTATGAACCTGATTTGTCTCATGATTTTCTTCTCGACATTCATATCCTTTTTCTAATATGTTTGGCATGTCGTTAATATGCAATTGATTACTTTCACCCTCATGATTCTGCACGATATTCTTAATATTTTTCAAAGGCTTGCTACATCCTAGTTCCGTCTCATAATGATTTAAAATGAGATTCTGTTTCATATCTGTCATTTCTAATGTGCGAAATCCACCATCAATAATTAAGATGCGATCTCGTTCCTGAATGATTCCCTCTTTTAAGAAATAGGCATGTAAAGCGACCGGTTGCTGAAGAATCAAAGCATTTTCCACCGTAATATGAATAAATTTCCCATCAATTTGCACGGAAGTTTCTTTTTTTAGTGCACGTTGTAATTGCTCATGCTGACTACCAAAACAACTGATGGGAAGCCCGGTAACAACTAAAGGTAACACGACATTTTCTTTATAATCCTTTGCAATGCAACCAAATATTTGTTGTTTAAATCGTTCGCTTTCATAATAATTTTCTATTTCTTCGTCAAATGGAGGAAGAAATGAAGCGTCAGATTGATGTGCTTCATTTCCCATGTAGTATGCAAAGTCTAAGTCTATAAAACTTACCTTTGTTAAATCTTCACTTTCAGCATGATTAGGTACAGGGGCTAGTGTGGAAGCTTCACTCTTAACCGTCATCTCAGAATCTACATCCTGGCGATATGCCCTTTTGGTAAAGCCAATTCCTACATCAATTGCATACAGAGATTTCATACTTTTTTCCTCACTTTCTATTTTTAGAGTTACATCTAGGCACTCTCTTCTTTCCCTTCTTTCACATATTTCTTTTCATTTTTCGTTTTTTCCCCGTCTAAGTTCTTACTATTTTCATTTATTTCGTAATCCTTTTCATCTGTTTTCTTTTTGTTATTTTCGTTTTCTGTTAAGTCTTTAATGGTAGAAATCACAACTGGTGTAGCTGTAAGCAGTTGTGGTAATGTTTGTTTTGCAACATTAGCTGCAGTTACAGAAAATTGTTTACTTGTCTCAGTTACCTTCTCCAATGTTTCCTTTATGTTTCCTTCTTGTAGTTTTTCTTTTACGCTTTTTCCTTTTGTTTGTATAGCTTTCCGATTTTCTTTTTTTAATAGGGAGACGATGACTCCGGTCGTAATTCCAATCACAGCATATTTAAATATTGTATGTTTCATTTTTCTCATCCTTTTCTATTTTTATTTTCTTCCATGCTACAACCTAAAATAATTACCTTACCTATTTATCAGATGTTGCAATCTATTACAGAGAATGATAGTTTTGCGGCTGCCTAGCATTCGCCATTGGTACTTCAGCTGTTACTAGGAGTAAAATCTTCCCTTGATCTAGTTTTTCTTCATATAAGTTAGCTTCCTCCTTCGACAACCCCATTTCTTCCATTTGATTTCGAAGTTCGTCCCCTTTTTTGGAGAAAAAGTTGATAATACTTGTTCCCAATCCTTGTTCTTTTACTCCAATCGTATTTGTGTTTGTATCATCCGCAATCCTTTTTGTTATATGTTTTTCATGTGCTAAAACATAAATGTCATCGTGGCGAACCCCTTGCAATTCTAGCTCTTTTACTTTCATAACTACTTCCTGTTCATTTTGATATTCATAAACTACCGTTTTTCTTTCATTCGTATGCATCGTATCTTTCCTCCTTTAGATTTTTTATTTTTTTATTTAGTTGTTATGTAATATGTAATACACCTATTTTAAAGATGTTAAACCTAAATTTTCAAAAAATTTTACACAATAGGTTATTCATGTTTTTAATATCAAAGAAATGTCACAAGAACTTTGCTTTGATAAAAGCGCTCCAAATAACGATTTGTTTGGAAGGTAAGCCCATTGTTTTATAGAAATCATAGCAAAATAAAAAAGCACTCCTTTTCAAAGAGTGCTTTAAAAAAACATACAACCTAATCAAAATATTTCTATTTTGATTACGGAAAGAAAGTCTTTATTAAAACATATGGTTGCTAATTTAATTGCGATCTGTCTTGCACCCAAGCAGCAATATCATTTATAACATACTCAGGGATATTAGCAGGACTATAATATTCATTTGGCTTACTTATTTCCCCTTCACCCTCTGTAAAGAAATGATTTAACTTTGGATATAGTCGATAATCTACGTTATCTCGTTCTTTTAATTGTTCTTTCCAAAGAGGAATTTCAATTTTTGATTGAACTTGATAGTCTCTTTCTCCTTGAATAATAAGAAGCGGTGTCTTTTGTTCTTTTGACATTTCTGCCGCTTTAATTTTCCGTATAGAATCCCAAAATACTGCTGATCCTAAGTAAAAATCTTTTGGGGGATTCTGACCAGAGAAATTAGGATCATTTAATAATTCAAATTGCGATTTGTAGAATTTATATTGATCCAGGTTCATTGCTCCAATAGAGAAAAGGTACTCAAATTGATCTAAAACAACGTCTTGGATCGTACGAGCTGGCCCTCCCATTACAATTGCTCCAGCAATATTTTTATTTTGGTCTTTTTCAATCATTTTCGGAAGCATCATTCCACCTTGACTATGACCCAAAATATAAATTTGATTTTTATTTATTAGAGGCTCATTTTTAAGAAATTGAGTTACAAGAAGAGCATCATCTGTTGTCTCTTTATCGACTGTATAAAAGGGACTGAATTGTGTTTTCAACCCATGTTCATAAGTTCTTTTATTATAGCGAAGGACAGCAATTCCCTTCGATGCAAGACCTTCAGCTAAATCGCGAAATGGTTTTAAAGCAAACGCTGTTTCATCCTGATCAGTTGCTCCTGATCCTTGAACAAGAATAACCGCTGGAAAAGGACCCTTTCCTTTTGGAACCGACAATGTTCCTGGTAATGGAAATGCACCACTTCCAACTACTACTTCTTTATCAACAAATGACTCAGGCTTACTATATGATGGACGCTCTGCAACAGGACTAAACGACATGCTGAGTTGAAAATCGTCTATTTTTCCAGATGGATCTAGTTTAATTAGTAAAGGTACAGTCATTTTTTCAAAAACTAATTGAATCTCCACATTTGTATGAACAGGATTTATCTCTTTTTGTGTAACCTCCCCAATTTCTATAAAAGAACCTGCTTGTAATTGCACTGGGAGTCCCTCCCAATAGTTCTTCAGCCATTCTTCGGATATTATTTTCTGTAATGACCTTGAGGTTAAATCAAATGCAGATTTATAATCTTCACTATTCATATGGCGAATAAATGAAAGAGTAGTAGATATAATAGGATTTTCATCATCACTATTGTCTACTTTTTTTATAGTTGTGTTTGCTTCCTTTAATTTCGAACTAAATTGGTAGTTAAACGGATAGTTATATGTATCAGGATATAAGCTTGTTTTCAATACTTCCGTATTCCGTCCCTCATACAAACTTGAAGAACTCGTAAAATTTTCAGGTGAAATTACTTCCTCCGCATATGAGACTGAGGGAATTGCTATTGTAAAAATTGCACTGACAAGTAATAACTTATTACTTATTCTTCTTTTCTTACCCATAATTATTGATTCTCCTTTCAAAATTAAAAATTTCTAATACAATATGCCAACTATAAGGAAAATAAAAATTATGAAAGAGATTAATAATCTATTTTACGATCCCCCCCTAACTAGTTAAAAATCTATCATTAACAAACTTCAATAAAAAATGCCTTCCCCCTCTTTTTTTATCATTGGATTTTTCAGTGACATAGAAGCACAGTGCCGTATTACATGTAACTGACACATGTGATTCTCTATTCCAAAAGAAAAAAGCAATCCACTAGATGCTTTCTTTAATTGTTCTCACTCTAATTTTTTAGATAATTCTCTTATTACTGTAAGATACATTTATTCTAAATCCTAAAACTCACTTATTTCTTGATAGGTTCTTAAGAAATATCAAAAAATAAGGAAAACAAGTTATTTGGTTATTCATTCCGTAAGCTTAATGCTCAAGTTAGTTTTTTTCACACGGTTAAACTTTATTAAGAAAACCTTAAGAAATTTCCCTCTATATTCATAAGAATTTTTTTCTATACTGAATCCTGTAAATGAACAAGAGGAGAAACGACCATGAAAAAATTTGTACTTTGCATACTAGGAATAGGCCTTCCTATATACTTACTACCTTTCATATTACGCGGGGATTTAGACAGATTTAATCCGATTGCTGAAGAAAAAAATGTATACGCCGTTGCGAAAGGATATGGTGTTCCGGATTATCATCAAAAAGGAAAAGCTATGTACTCACTAAAAGCTGTTGATGAATTAAGCAATGAAAAAGAATATAATGTTGGAACGAACACGCCTAATGATTTTATAAGAAAAACTTACTTAAAACTTCATGTGAAAGGAAAGTATGTGTATTCTTACGATATCATTTCTAAAGAGGATATTCCGAAGAAAATAAGGGGACAATTGGAGATAGCCAATAAATAAAAGAGCCACTTCGTACGATTTGGCTCTTTATTCTCTCTCCCATCTACCGTTGGGAAAATTCTTTCGGTAGATTTATTAAATTCGTTATCATTGTTCCAATAACCATTGTTCAATTACTTTTACTGTTTCATCTCGTTGTGCTTTTGCCGTAATTAAACTCGCATTATCACCTTTTTGCTCACCATACATGCCAAAATGAGCATGGTTTCCCCCTTTTATCATGTGCATAGTAGTATTCTTTGACATGAACTTTTTATTGTTCTCTATTTTTTCAACAGTTGCTAAAGCATCTACTTCCCCGTAAATTGATAACATTGGAATCGATTTCGTAGAGAAGTCATCTGCAGGATACGAACCTAAGAAAATAATCCCGTCTACCTTTTCTTCATGTTGAAAGGCATACCTAGAAATCATAGCTCCGCCCATTGAATGCCCAGCAACATACCATTTTTGAACTTCAGGATACTGTTCAATTACACTATCTACCTCATTTATTCCAAGTATCGCTAAGTTTAATGGTAACTTAGGCATTACTACAAAATGCCCATCTTTTGCAAGAGCTTCTCCTAAGTAACTATAAGCCTCGGCTTCTACTTTAGCTCCTTGATAAAAAATAACTCCTATTTTTGCATCTTTCTCTCCAAAAACTATATAATCTTCATCTTTTTTATCATCTACTAAAGACAAAGCCTCTTTCGTTGGTTTATAAGTAAACTGAGACCAAGTTAAAAAAGTAATACTTCCGACGATTAAAATAGCTAGTAAAGAGTACAGAACAATTTTTATCCATTTTTTCAAAAAGATGACCTCCCTAAGATGTATATATTCTATATTTCAGATTATCATTAATAAACATAAAAACTCGAGCACTTTTATTATGCTCAAGTTTTTAGTTCCGTCTTTAATTTATACTATAAATTGTCCAAGATAAATATGTAGCAAATGCAGACCATAAAAAATATGGTATTAGCAACCATGCCGATACTTTAGATAAATTGGAAGAAAACATAATGAGAAGTAACGTAGTAATAGCGACTAGTAAACAATCTACTGTTGCTAAAAACAAATTCTTTTGGCTAAATTGAAAATAGCTGAACGCTTGATTACATATATAATTTAAAAGGAATAAAAACCAAAATGTTTTTGGCTTGAATCCATAGTTGTTGTAAATAATTGCAACTGATAATGCGATAAGTCCAAATAATACAGCCCATATCATTCCGATTGTCATACCAGGAGGTGTCCAAGACGGCTTTTCTAACGCATCATACCAAGTACGATCAATAGGGAATAAAACACTAGAAACATAAAACAAACCATATGTTAGTAAAAATACTATAATACTAGATTTTTTCATAAACATTCTCCTTTTTACTAGAAGATTATAGAAACTTTATATGATTAGTATGTCCTTGTACTGGATAAAATTCTAATATTAAAATTCAAAATACATATTGTTTAACCTATTTCATACAAATTCTTTCATACTTTTATATGCACAAAGGGCTCTCTCCCGTGCTGCCTTATGATCAACAATCGGATAAGGATATGTATCCCCAAGTTTTATATTGGATTTTTGTAAAATATGCTCAGGTGCTTCCCAAGGTTTATGTATATACTTATTCGGTATACCTCTTAATTCTGGTACCCATCTTCTTATATACTCTCCATTTTTATCAAACTTTTCTCCTTGTGTGATTGGGTTAAAAATACGAAAGTACGGTGATGCATCTGCTCCACTTCCAGCAACCCATTGCCATCCCATTGTATTATTTGCAATATCAGCATCTAGTAGTGTATCCATAAACCATTTTGCTCCTTTTTGCCACGGAATTAACAAATGCTTTACAAGAAAAGAGGCTACAGCCATTCTTGCCCGGTTATGCATAAAACCTGTTTGCCATAGTTCTCGCATTCCCGCATCAATAAACGGATAACCCGTTTTCCCCTTTTGCCATACTCTTAATAACTCCTCTTCCTTATTCCACGGAAAATGTTCAAAGCTCTTATTAAGAGGTTTATATACTGTAAATGGATAATGGTATAGTAAATAATAAGAAAACTCTCGCCAAATTAATTGACGTATAAAACTATTAACTTGTTTTTCAAAAAGACTACATTGTCTTTCGGTACTTTTATTTATTAAGTAATGAAACATTAGCTTTACTGATATTTGACCAAATGAAAGATGTGGTGCCAACATCGAATGGACATTTTGATCTGGAAAATCTCTTCCTTCACTATAAGAGGCTAATTTGCTAGAGAAAAATTTCTTGAATGTTTTATATGCCCCTTCTTCTGTCGGATCCCATATTACTTCTATATGAGATGTCCACGGTATAGTCGGCAACAATTGTAATTCTGAAACAGATAAGCTTGCTGGTAAAGAGTTTCCCCACTTTATACTCTGCACTCTGCTAATAGGTTTAAGTATTACCTGCTTTTGAAATGCATTGTAAAAAGGCGTAAACACCTTATATTCAGTGTTATCTTTCTTTTTAATAATCCACGGTTCTAATAATAAATGCGAATTAAATTCTTTACAGATAATACCTTTATCCTCTAACATCATTTTCATTTTTTGATTAGATTGTAATCTGTCCGGATCATAACAAATATTCCAATATACAGCCGTTATATCTAATTGCTCTATGAGAGAAAGTATTTCTTCCTCCGTACGTCCTTTACGAATTATTAAAGTAGAGCCCAATGCCTCAAGTTGCTTCTTTACATCTATTACAGCATGGTGCAACCACCACTTTGACGCACTTCCTATTGAAAAAGTTTCCTCTTGTATATATACAGGAAGAACCTCACCAGACTGAACAGCCTCAAATAGAGCTGGGTTATCATATAAACGAAAATCTTTTTGAAACATAACAATAATTTTATTTTGCATGGCTATCCTTTCCCATTCTTAAAGCAAAATTCATTCTTTATTAGAACAAATACTTCTGTTATTTTTAAATGATTATAAGAATCATTTTTTGTAATTGCAAACAAACTCTTCTATCTTTAATAGATTTTTCCAACTCTTAATAAAGATAAAAATATAATGCACTTTGTACTTATCTTAAACTCTTATAAAATAAAAAAGAAAATGGAGAGAAAGATGAAAAAACAATTTTATAAACAATCAAACTTAAATACATCTATAGATTCAACAATCCTATGGACTTTTCAAAACCAAAATGCCATAAATACACTTTTGAATGAAGGTAAGCTTATAACCGATCCTATTTTTGTTAGTAAAGAAGATTGCACAGCATATAAATACATTGTAAGACACATGAAACAGAAAGGTATTGACTTTATTATAGATTTCCCCATTTGGGCATGGCATTCATGCAATGGTTACCAAAAGAAGCCTACTTATGAGACTGCAAGAGAATTACTATCAGATATTCAATTAGAAAAAGAAATATACCTCATCGAATTCACATGTCCTAATTTTTTATTCATGTTAACAAACTATAGCGGATGGTGCGACATTTATTTTAAACTTACTGGCAATCCTAAAGCAAGTGTAACAAATAATGAAGAAAAATACTTATTTAATCTTTACCCTACCATTGAGGAAGAATGGGAATATCATCATATCCAAGCAACTCTACCCTACCTAAAAAAAGAATGGATTATACAAATAACTGAACTTAGTAAAATGAATGGATTTAACAAATAATATTGTTTATGAATGCTTTATTTAAGCATTCATAAACATAACAAATAGTCACATGAAACTAATACATTTAAAATAGCGTTTTTTTATAATGGAACCCTAAATAAGCTCCTTACTACTATGATTTTGTATACATGCAGTTTACTCATTTAGTTTTGGTCTAGTTTGTAAATATAAATGCAAATCTGGACTTGAACCGTTAATAATTATATCTCGAACAATTTTAGAAAGTACCATACTATAAACTAATCCATTATCTCCATACGCATAGATAAAGTGACAATTTGGAAACTCTTCATACATTCCAATTATAGGTAAACCATCATGAGTACCACCATAAAAAGCACTTAAATAAAATTCAGGTTCAACTGTTATATTGGGAAAGAGCTTATTAAATTCATTCACTAATTTCTCTTTTTTATGGATTAATTTTGAATCTCTTTCTTGAGCAATGTTTGTATCTTCATCTAATCCACCTATAATAATCCTATTATCTGCAGTAGTTCTCATATAAATATATGGTCTCGCAGTTTCCCAAATGAGAGTGCGTTTATACCAAGAAGATAAATCTTCCACAGGATTAGTAACAATTGCATATGAGCTAATCAGTGTAGCGTTCTTTTCCTTTTTAAATTCCAATCCTTCATATCCTGCAGCCACAATTACTTTATTGGCAGTAATAGAATTGCCCTCCTTTGTATAAAAGATAGCACATTCTTTCTCTAACTTTTTGCCAACAATCTCTGTATCTTCATAAATGTGAACTCCTTTATTAGAGGCTTGTTCTAATAAACTATGTGTAAATTTATAAGGATTTATTTCACCATCATTATACGTATAAATAGCTGCACGTTTTTTAAATGGATATCTCTGTCCAATTTGTTGTTCTGATAACCAAGCCGCTTTAAAATCATGCTTATGTAAATAATACAGTTCCTTTTCTAATTTCTTTATATCCTCTTCATAACTTGCATAATATAAGCTGTCACGTCGTTTAAAGTCAGAGCAATAAGGCAAGTTTTGATCAGCATATTCAATATCATTAATAGCTTGTTCACATAATTTCATATGCTTAACTGCATACTCTTCCCCAAATGTATTTACAAGTTCAAAAAACATCTTATCACCTAAATATTGAATAAGTGCTGTATTTGTAAGGTTACTTCCATGTCCTACCTTTCTTTTATCAACGATAACAATATTTAAATCTGATTCACTCAAATAGTATGCTGATTGAGCACCCGAACTTCCTGCTCCTATTATTAGTACGTCACATTTTATATCTTCGTCCAAACGAGGATAAGAAGGTGTATTAGAAAAAGTCGTGTTCCAATATAATTTCCCTTTCTGTAAATCCATTTTAATTGCACCGTCCTAAATAAAATAGTTATATCCCCATCGGTATCTCCAAATCATTCTTACTATATACTTCTTATCAAAATTATCTTGCTATCATGAATAAAGGTTTTCATAAACCTAAAAGCCTTGTCTTAAAAATTTTTTTCGAAAAAACGTCAAATAATTTTTTATTTTTATTATAAAAAGAGCAAAAGATCTCCATTTATAGAAGATTTCTTTTACTCTTTTTAAAGGAAACAACTCCAAATATTTAACATATTATAGTATCTACCAAATAAAAGTTGCTTATCTATCGATAACTTACACATAAGAATGCATTTGTTTCACTACTTTATTAACAGAAACTTTAACAACCGTTTCTTTTTCCCCTGTTCTATCAATCTTGAAACCATAAACTTTAACATCAGACGGTACTAGTGGATGATGACAAATCATATCTATACTCTTCTCAATATTTTCACTAACATTTTCTTTTCCACTTAGCCATTCATCAAGGCTACCACTTGAAAATTCAGGCATGCAATTTTCAAAGAGATAGTCTAGTTCCCTGTTATTTTTTATGGAATTACGTTGAATTTGTAGATTAACTACATCCGTTTCTTTATCCTCTATTCCTACAACAAAAATTTCTTCAACATTTTCTTGATAAATAGCAATAATAATAGATCTCATTATATCTCCATAAGGATGTACAATTACAGAATCGTAGCTGTGTATAGTCAACATGTTTTCTTGTTGAATGTTAGTTACTTGTTGGATAATAGGCTCTATTTCATGTTTAATGTCTGTTAACAATAAAACTTTTTTATTCTTTGAATTCATATGGAGCACTCCTTCTTCATTATTGTATTTATGAAACTTTTAAGCTAGTAACAATAGTTGATAATTCATTACATGATTGTTACCAGTTTTTCCAGCGTCCCTTTGGATCAACACTTGCAAGTCTAACCCATCCATTTTGAACTTTTTCTCGAAATGTGAAATCATTATTTAACAAACGTTCTATATATTGACTAGGCGCTTGAATTACAATTAGTAAACGAAGTGGTGAATGATACGTCTCACTATCTGACTGCATAACGGATTGCCAAGGTAAGCCTGGCAACAAATCACTTGCATTTCCCTGCATAACACCTAGACCCGCGGTTACAGTTTGGGTTGTTTTGTTTCCACTACCATAATAATGAGGAGCTACAGTTGAAGCGTAATATTGTAGATTTATCCACTGAGCTACTGTTCCTGGTCCTGCAATAATGTTAGCTAATATATCGCCACTTTCATCCTGTTTCCAATCATAATTATGAAGGAAAGCCCTACCTTCTAAGTCACAATCCTGAGTTAATTCTCGTTGCCCGATAATAAAAGATGCATTACGAGCTAATCCCCATTCTGGACGTATTTCACTCCAATCTTCTGCAAATCGATGTGCCTCTTTACTCGCATTTTTTATTTTCGTTTTAAAATTTGGTAATTGCGTTAAACGCTCTCTATTTGCATGTTGGCTCACATTTGGCATAATCGATTCGATACAATCAAATGCTTCTTGCGCAGTTTCCGAAAGTTCTGGGACGTAAATCCATTCCAATTCGTCCACTGTTGTTTTATGTTCAGCTGCTGCAAAAATGGTATCCTCAGGAATTTTAATACCTTCAGCAAACAACGCCTCTCTCACTTCTGGAAGATTACATAAAGTAGCAAAAACTCTTGCATTGAATCCTCCTGCTGCTCCGCCACAAGCACCACACTCAAGTGCTGCAGCATAAGGGTTGTTCGTACTTTGACTACTATGTCCGCACATTACAACTAAAGGAGCAAATTTTTCTGTCAGTCCCACCATTTTTAAAGCTTGACGCACATAGTTCACTTTTTCTTCTTTTGTAAAACCGATAGGTATCTCACCCTTTGTGTTATGAACATGATTAAGCGAGAATGTTGTATCAGGTTTTTGTAACATAGTTTTACGAAGTTTACGAATGAAACCACCAACTCCTCTTGGGACAAAGCTTCTTGTCACCATCTGTAGACCAAGTAAAGGACCACTTAACTCAGGTAGCGCCATACTTGTCATTACGTTCTGTTTCATCGTTTTAAAAGTATAACGTACCGAACTGCCTACCCTCTTACGCTGCTCATAAGATTTAAGTTCATTTTCATTTGTGAGCTCTTTTATTTGATGTTTCGGTTTGAGTATAACTGGCAAAGAAGGATGGTTGTTATTACTACCTAGTTCACTAGTTGCAATTGGTAACCCAAAGAAACCAGCTATTCCAAATGTTTCAAACGGACCTAATTTTTCAAGGTGGCGACGAAACGGTTCTGAACGTACATCAATACAGAATGCTAATTGAGCTAATACACGCTTTTTATCATTGGTTGCACGTTGTGTAGAAGCAATCTTCTCCCTTAATTGCTCTGCATGCGTTTGTTCCCAAGCTTCCAGCCAAAGTTTCCTGCGAATATTTTCATCAAAACGATAAGCGAATGCTAATAATTCACTTTGTTCAGCAGCAGGCATTTGTAACCATTCCCGTGTTGAAATATTCCCCCAATAGATCCAAGAAGCTATAAGTGGGACGATCGAAACTTTTTTCTCAACCTTTTGATTTTTTAAAGGTAAATAAGGTTTTACAATAGCCAGCTCCATAGAAATTCGAACTGCTAAATATTCTATGAGAAGTTCCTGTTCCTGAATTGATTGTTGTGAGCGCCATCGTATCATTCCTGCCCACCCAGGCAAAGAAAGTAAGTGCCCTTCAAGGTAAGATTGTATGTTAGATTCAGAAATTCCTAGTTCACATAATGCTCTCGCTAAAGCTACTTCGGCATCTTGTGGCCAATCTTTTAAAACTTTACGCTCATTTTTACTGAGCGCTGGATCAAATGTAATAAGGTGTTGCCATGCACGATAAAAACCTTTCTCTCGATTTGGCATCGTCCAATTTGATCCGGATTCATCAAGATATAATTTACACCATTTAATGATATGATAATTAAGAACATCAGATAGGTTTTCACTATTTTGACTCTCTATAAGCGAACTTATTGGCTGCATAACAGAGGCTTGCATACTTGCTGTATTTATATAATTCATTTCTTCTGCCAATTTATTTACTTCTGGCGATGATAATAGACTAGAAGGTAATTTTTCTAACTTTAAAGCCGCTTGGCAAAATCGCTCTGCTTTCTCTCGCGGAATATGAAAAGATTGTGAATCCAGCCAACGAGACAAACTCATTTGTAAAAATGATTCCTCAATCTCACCTTTCGCTTTTGCCGAATGAATCATGGAGGCACTAGGATAAATATCCACATTACGAGCTTCTTTTAACCAATTTGCGACTTGTTCAAATGATTGCTTTTCAAGTCCCATCCAAGGGTGGTGAGCTGCAAACGTAGAGATAGGCCAAAGTGGCGCAATAACTCGGCTAGCAGATGCAACTAAATCATTTATATTATTTTCTTGCATATCAATGTTTGTATCTTTCTTTAATATTGACGATATGCTCATCACGAATTACCTCCCTTTGATACATAATGTTTCAGATAGCTTGGGTGACTTTCTACTGACTTTCGTCTCGCCTCACCTATTCGAACTAACCAAAGATAAAGTACAGCGAATAAAGTAGAAGATTGATGACGAGTAACGAAAGTACTAATAACACTACTAAATAGTAAAATACATATAACAAAGATAACGGCTGGAGCTGAAGGTTGAACACTTTGATAAATATCAGTATGCAACCATTTATAAAGAGAATTATGAACGGTAAAGTAAATGAGAGAAAATCCAATCAAAACAATTACGCCAGCAATTCGTCCCATTCTTCCCTCTCCAAAAACAACAAGCTGTTTCCATGAAAAGTATAGTGACCAGCCTAAGATTAACGCACTAACTAGTTGATACCCCTCTCCAGAAGTCATAAACCAGAAAGTAATTGCTATAAATAATCCTAAAACACGCCCAACTATCATCCATAAATTAGACATCTTTTCATTAGACTGATTCACTACCCCAAAACGTTGCACGGAAGAACCAGCTTGTAAAAATAGTGTAGCTTTAAACAAACCATGTAAAATTAAATGAATAATAGCTGCTAAATAGGCGCCTAATGCACATTGAATAAGCATAAATCCCATTTGTGCAATAGTTGAACCTACTAGCTGACGTTTATAATCAACTTGAACTAAACTAATTCCTGTTCCGATTAAGACAGAAATACTAGAGAAAATTAGTAAAATGATTTGTGCAATATCATCATGAAAAAGTGGCGAAAATCTAGTTAATATGATACCTCCAGCATTTACTAAACCCGCATGCATAATAGCAGAAACAGGAGTTGGAGCAACAGCTGATTCAATTAACCATCTGTGAAAAGGCCATTGTGCTGCTGGAATCATCACAGCTACTATAATCAATAAGTTAATTCCTGTTTTCTCCAATGTTCCAAATTGAGCTACATTTTCATTCGTTAAAACTGATGTTAACTGCCACTGTCCTGTTACTTGAAAAAGCCAAATGATAGCTGATAGTAAGGCAATCCAACTTATTGTAAATAGGTAGCCAGAGATTTTAGTTGCTTCACTAACTACTTTCCACCCTTTATTTAGCCCTATAAGTAGAACCAATCCTATAAGCGTTGCTCCCCAACAAATGAGCATTAAGCGAAGATCATCACTTAACCATGCAACCGAAGATACACCTGTAGTACATGTAAAAAGTGCAAAGTATTTTCGATATGAGTGATCCCCCATTAAATAACGTACAGAGAAACGCTGAATGATTAAACCAATTGTAAGAACAAAGAAAGCCATTAACCAAGCTAAAGTATCTAGATGCCAAGGCCCCACAACTCTATCTCCATTGTTATTAACAAGTGCGAGTAAAGAAACCAATGAAGGTAAAGCAGCAATACCAATATGGATATGAACAAAACGTAAAGGTATCCTTGCATTTAAAAACAATAATCCACTTAGCCAAGAAGCACTAAGCGCCATAAAAAATAAAGTTAACAGTGTTGATGAACTCAGCGAAATTAACATGTTAAATACTCCCTTCTAAGCGAAAATAGCCTATAAAAATTCCTTTTCATTACGATAGTTTTTTTAATTTCAATTTTCATTCACTCTTTTAGTACATCGTTTTTTCCCATAAAAAAAACCGACAACTTCCATAATTCAATGATTTTATATCATCATTGAATTATGGAGATTGTCGGTTTCACTTCAACTAACTTCAATAAAGTTTTTTGAAGAGCTCCCATTTTATAGAGGATAGTAATGTATGTATTACTCCTATTAAAAATAACAGTATATCTCTGATCTCCTAGATTATGCAATCAATATATCAATTTATGTTATGCGCTATCTTTCAATTAAGAAACTTTTTCATTTAGTCAATATTACATATTAAAAAAATGCTAAAGCCTTAATTATAGCAAACAGTTAAAATAAGCATCTATTAATTTTTTAAAACAATTATAAGATAAACTATATTAAGCAGTTTGTCAATTTATTTATCAGTTTTTTTGAGCGTTATTCCAATTAAAATTCAGTATACGTAAATAATTTCAAGTTATTAATTATTATCATGTTAATAAATTTAAATAAAGCGCAAAACTTTTAGGTTTCTTAATTATCTCCCACTAACCCTACGATGGTTTTAATTTTTAAAATTTTTCCTCAAGATTATGAAACAATTTAAAAATCATTACTCGTTCACCAGTACGGGAGCTTATATCCGTATGAAAACTTTTCACTTTTTCTCCAGTTAATTCTAGTATAATCTCTTTCAAATCTTCAATTCCAGATTCAACTAGCTCCGAACGATTTTTCTTTATCGTTAGCATACCGTCTTTTGTTTCGCAAACCGTATATTCAGCTGGCGTTAAAATACCTTGTAAATTTACGATAATCATATCCCGTAATATATCTGTCTTAACGGATATAGACCCGCGTCCTAGGTAGTCCTTTTCCCAGTGAGTAATTGCTTTGCTTATCTCTGATTCAATAGAGCCTTTTGAGTTTTTCATCTTTGTATCCTCCTTCAATAAAATGTAATTACATTTATAATTACAATAACAATATAATAATCTGGATTGATTTTATTTTCAATTATTGAGAAGAATTTATAGGAATCGTTGTCATGTATCCTTTAGTATTAAGATGAATTTTTTATATTGTAATATACGTTTTTTTGATTATTCCCCGACAAAATACTCTTACTATAAAGACTCTGTTGCATAGATTTCAAAAAAGGACATTCCGGAGAAAATAAGAAAACTCTTGTAACGTAATACATAAACGAAAGAGCCGATTTCTTTATAAAATAAGAAATCGACTTTTGGCTTAGTTATTGATTTAGTAATGGAAAACACCTTTTTAAAATAATTATGTTTATACTATAGACGTTGATCTTTCTGGAAGTTTAGTTGAAAATGATCCGCTTCATTGTATACCCCGAATTCATATCCTTTTTCCTTATAAAATTTAATAATTTCCGGAAGCGCTTGTAATGTCTGTAGTTTTTCATGCATTAGAACTACTTCCACATCTTCTGTTGTTGTACGCTTTACATTTTCTATAATTTGCTGTGGGTTACCTTTTAATTTCCAATCATTTGAATCTATCGTCCAATCCCAAACTTTTATTCCTGCTTCTACAATTTTGTTACGAATGTCCTGCCCCCTTAATCCTGGTGCAGATCCATATGGGGGACGGACTAGTTTAGGAGTTGTACCTGTAATATTATGAATAAGAGCTAACGTTTCTTTCATCTCCGTTACAAATTGTCCTTTTTTGTATAGCTTATCACTATTATGTGTCATACTATGTGCACCAATATAATGTCCTTCTTTTACTGCTCGTTTTACATTTTCCTGAAAACCAGTATTCTGTAAATTGCTACCTTGCATAAAAAATGTCGAAGAAACATGTTGCTCTTTTAGTACATCTAAAAATTTTCCAGTTAATTCGCTAGGGCCGTCATCAAATGTTAAATAAACAACCTTTCCTACTGGTTTTCCATCAGGTTTTTTCTGTTTTGCCGGTGGTGTTTCTTTTTTCTTTTCTTGTTGTTGTGTATTAACTGGGTTACTACTTTCATTCGCTACCCCTTTCGCTGGGATAGCGTTCCATTTTCCTATTAAAAAGAACGTGAATAAGGTCGTTGCTAAAACAACTCCTAGAGATAGTATTGCCTTCGTTACTACACTTGTTTTTTTCTTATTTTGTGATTCTTTCATTATGTTTCGATCCTTTCCCTACTCATTTTCATCTTCATTATTTATGCAGCTAAACATTAACTTCAGTTGATATTTACAATAAATAGATTAATAGAGGAAGGTGAAGATAAAATGCAGATAATGTCGAAATTAGTTAAAGAATAGCGTATTGCATCTACTCTTTAGAAGAATATTTATTTTTCTAACATAGTTAAATTTGAAAACTGGATATACATCCAAAATAAAAAATACTACTCTTTCTAAACAATATTTTCATATCAAGATAACAGCATACTGATATAAAGATAAAATACAAAGATAGCCGTACTATTGAAATTCTATTATAATTTTGTAATTGGAATTTATTTGAACCAAATGAAGAACTAGAAGAAATATTATTATGTGGAGGTGCCCCGATGAACCTTGTAATTAGAGAGTTAGAAACAAATGATTTAGATAATCTCCCGGAGATTGATGACAGTTTTATAGTGAATGCTCGGTTAATTCTTTCTCTTTCCAAAGGAAATAGACGTATAAAATATACAGTAGAAGACGTTCCGAGTTATGAAAAAAGTTATTTACAAAATCAAGATGATAATGAAGAACTGGCTTACAATGAATATATAAATAAACCTAATCAAGTCATTTACATAGCTCTGTTACATAACCAAATCATTGGATTAATGGTATTAAAAAAGAATTGGAACCGCTATGCTTACATAGAAGATATAACGGTAGATAAAAAATATCGTACACTCGGAGTTGGTAAAAGATTAGTTCATCAAGCAAAGCAGTGGGCAAAAAAAGGCAATATGCCAGGTATCATGCTTGAAACGCAAAATAATAATGTCGCAGCATGTAAGTTCTATGAAAAATGCGGATTTGTAATTGGTGGGTTTGATTTTCTTGTTTATAAAGGTTTGGATATTGAAAATGATGAAGTTGCAATTTATTGGTATTTGCATTTCAAATGAAACTGTTTTTAACATGAAACAACGTCAAAATAAAAACCCCAATCTCTCTATAATAAAATTGAGAAACTGGGGTTAAGTTACTTAACAATATTTTTCATTTAAAACAAGTAACTAATTAATAATCCTGCTGACAACAAGAAGCCGAAAATCGTATTTGTCATCGCTGTTGATTTCATTGCGATGCGCATATATCCAGGATCCTTTGCCCCTTTTTGGAAACTTTGAATCGCAGAAATTGGCTTTCTCAAACCTAGGAACATAACTAATGCCCAAGGGCTTATATAACCCATTAATACAATTACGGCAATCCATAAATACGCAATGAAAAAGGCTATCGCTAGTGTTACCACAGCTTTTTCTCTCCCAAGGAGGATTACTAATGTCTTTCTTCCACCTTTAATATCTTCTTCGATATCTCGGATGTTATTCGACATATTGATTGCACCTACTAAAATTCCAATTGGAATGGAAATTAATACACTTTCAATCGTTACAGTATTCGTTTGAATAAAGAAAGCAATGAGTACAAAACATGTTCCCATTAACAATCCAGAAACTAATTCTCCAAACGGGGTGTACGCAATTGGTAATGGACCGCCTGTATATAAATAGCCAACCGCCATTCCAATTAAACCGATGACGACTAACCACCAGCTGCTATTCATACAAATATAAACTCCAATAATTGCTGCTACGACATATAATAAAAGCGCAACTGTTAACACATTTTTTGGCTTCAATCCATGACGGACAATTCCGCCACCGATGCCAACGGATTCAGCAGTGTCTAATCCACGTTTAAAATCATAGTACTCATTAAATAAGTTCGTTGCTATTTGCAATGCTAAACATGCAGCCATCATCGCAATAAATAACAGCCAATCAATTTTGGCAACATAAAGTGATGCCACTGTTCCTAAAATTACAGGAGAAAACGTCGCCGTTAACGTATGCGGGCGCGTCATCTTCCATATTAATTTAGCGGAACTAATTTCTTTTTCTGTCCCCATAACTCTGTTCAATCTCCCTACATTTTAAGTATAAATTACTAGCAGTATCTTTCTATCTATTTCCTGCCACGCATCCATTCATTATATCAATAAATGATTGTCCTTTCTAACAAATCAACTTTTAATAAGATGAAAAATTATAAAATGAAACTTTCATCAGTAGGAGTTTTGTCATCCCCACTGATTATTAGTACATATCCATTGTTTTTTTCCGGGCAGCCCTCCCTCCCATTCGCTGAATTTTGTGGTGGGAGTCTTACTGTCCGTTAATGCGGGATAAAAAAGAAGTCAAATTACTTCCAAACAACACCTCGCCTCTCATATTCCATTCTGTATTCAACAGCAGCCGCAATTTTAGGACTTGCGAATCTTTCCGTGATCCAAAGTCCCAAATCAACTCCTGAAGTGACCCCTCTTGCAGTGATAATATCGCCTTGATCTACAATTCGGTAATGAAGAAGCTCTGCCCCGTATTCACTCATTTCATCCTGTGCCAAATAGTGCATCGTTGCCTTTCGACCGTTCAATATACCAGAGGCAGCTAATAGCATCCCCCCTGTACACACACCAGCAACGATTGTTCCTGCATTGTGCATCTCGCTAATCATTTTAGTCAAAGTTCCAAGCTCTGCTTGCTTTCGTGCCCCATGCTCTGCTTTATGATTCCAGCCACCACCAGGTACAATTAACAAATCTGGACGATTCTCCATTCGTAAAAAATCATGTAGTTTAACTGTAACTCCAAACGAGGTAGTAACTTCCTGCTTTTGTTCACTCGAAACGAATTCAACTATAAATTGAGCCCCTTCTTCTATCGCTCTTTTCAGTACCTCAAACGGTGCGAAAGAGACAAGTTCTCCGAAACCATCAAACAATACTATTTGTATTTTCATTTTCGCACACCTCATATGCTTTCTTTTTTAAATTGTAGATATATATAATGATTGGACAATCTCAAAGTGTAAATTGTAAAGTATACCTAGATTATTCAAATAAAAAATAATATCCCACATAGTTAAATACATTTGTAAACCCTACATTTTCTACAACTGCAACAGAAGGCTTGTTCAATTCCATACAGTCCCAATATGGAATAATATCATTCTCCAAACAATCTTTCACAAAACTATGCGCTATCTTTTGAGCTAATTTTCTCCCTTGGTGACCTTCTATCGTTTCAATATCTATACAGTGTATATTTTCAAAGACGAACCCTGAAAAACAAACACTCACAATTAAATCATCATAAACAATGCAATAGCCAATCCCCTCATTGAAAAAAGAATCCGGTGAAGACCAAAACTCTAAAATTTTTGATTGTAAAAAATCAATGTTCTTAAATGTATTATTATTATTTTCATAGAGAGCTTTACTCATTTTCAGTACAGTATATCTCTGTTCAAATTTAGGCTCATGATGATTTTCATAATCCTCTTTTCCTAGCATATACACTCTTTGATTCCAACTCTTTAATTTACGATGCTGAAATATTCTTTCGATTGTTTTATTCCACTTCGAATGATTCCCGATTCCTTCAAAGCAATCTAGTCCTACTTTCCTCGCCTCAGGTACTATTACATGATTAATAAAACGATTCACTTCTTTATTAAACTCTTCATTTTCAGCATCTCCAATAAAGAAGAAGCCATCATTATTACCTAACCAAATGAGTCCCGAATTAGGAGAAGTCACGTTATCTACAAATATACGACCAGGATTCACTCCTGCAATTACAGCACGTACCTCTAATTGACCTTGTTCATTCACTAAACGATTACACCTATAAAAATCATCCTTGCTTAGTTCACAGATCATACGTTACACCCCCTTTTTTAAACTGTTCTATTCTAACTTTACCATTTTTACATAATATTCTGTATTTTTACTAAGAGTAGTTTTAAAGCGATGCGATAAGTAAATGAAATACATAATAAAAAAGAGCCAATCTCCAACACAATAGAAGATTGACTCTTTCCTTTATTTATTCCCCTGTTTCAGAAAATCGCTTTATACGTTCACCAATTTCATCGCGAACACGTTGAAATTCAGACCATTCTTTTCCTGCTGGATCATCAAATCCCCAGTGAACACGATTCACATGCGGCGGAGTAGATGGGCATACAGCATCCGCATGACTACAAAGCGTAACGACTAAATCAGCACTATTTAAAATGTTTGCATCAATTATATCTGATGTTTGATTTGTTATGTCGATATTTACTTCGTTCATTGCTTTAATTGCGTTTGGATTCACTCCGTGTGCTTCGATTCCTGCAGAATATACATTCCACTTATCTCCTAAATATTGTTTGCCCCATGCTTCTGCCATTTGGCTTCTGCATGAATTTCCTGTACATAAGAAATAGATTGTCTTTTTATTTTCCATGTTGTTTTCCGCCTTTGTTTTTAAATTATACTGGTTGGTCATTAAAATATTTACGTTTAAACCAAAAAGCAACGTTTACAAGTGCAATCATTACAGGCACTTCCACTAACGGTCCGATAACAGCTGCGAATGCTGCGCCCGAATGAATACCAAACACACCAACTGCTACAGCAATTGCTAACTCAAAGTTATTACTACCAGCTGTAAATGCTAACGTTGTTGTTATCGGGTAGTTGGCACCAATTTTTCTTCCCATAAAGAAAGATACAAAAAACATTACAATAAAATAGATTAATAACGGCATCGCTATTCTTACCACATCTAGTGGCATGCTAACAATCATCTCCCCTTTTAAGGAGAACATAATGATGATTGTAAATAGTAATGCAAGTAATGTAAGTGGACTAATTTTAGGTATAAACACCTTTTCGTACCACTGTCTTCCTTTTAACTTAACGAGTACAAAGCGCGTCAACATACCTGCTATAAAAGGAATTCCTAAATAGATACATACTGATTTTGCTACTTCTATCATTGTAATATCGACAATAGCCCCTTCAATTCCTAACCATTCTGGAATTACCGTTACAAACACGTATGCATAAACCGAGAAGAATAACATTTGAAATACCGAATTAAAAGCCACTAAACCTGCCGCATACTCTTTATCACCATCAGCAAGATCGTTCCAAACAATGACCATTGCAATGCAACGTGCTAATCCAATCATAATGAGACCCACCATGTATTCTGGTTTATCAGGAAGAAAAATAATTGCTAACACAAACATAAGTACCGGGCCAATAATCCAGTTTTGTACTAAAGATAGAACTAACACTTTTACATCTTTAAATACTCGTCCCATTTCCTCATAGCGAACTTTCGCTAATGGTGGATACATCATTACAATTAAACCAACAGCAAGTGGAATAGACGTCGTTCCAACCTGTAATGTATTCAATCCGTCTACTACACTAGGGAACACAAACCCTAAACCAATCCCAACAGCCATCGCTAGAAAAATCCATAGTGTTAAATAGCGGTCTAGAAAGGATAAACGTTTCATTTTATTTTCCATCTCCTATTAACAACAAGAATTTTTTTCTACTACGATAGAAGTCGTACAACAAGATGGGTCTTCTATTTTATGAACATTACTATCTGCTTTTGTATAAAAGAACTCCCACTCATTACCATCGGGATCCGTTACCCAAAACTTATCTTGTACTGCATAGCAACAAGTCGTATCCATCTCATCACGCGCGAAGAAACCTTCTTTTTCTAATCGTTCTTTATGCAATGTAATTTCTTCAGCTGTATCCACTTGGAAACCAAAATGATTTACCTGATTTCCCTTCACTTCATCTCGCACGTTCAGCGTGAAATTAAGTCCTGGCGTCTCTAATAAAAATTGTGCATAATCTGTTTTCACTTTAACTGGTGATACACCAAATACCTTTTCATAAAATTCAATAGACTTCTCTAAATTCGTAACGTTTATACCAACGTGAACATATCTCATCCTTATTCCTCCTCTTTATATATCATTAATCAATTTTTTTTGATTAATAGTTCAAAATTTTAACAGCAACTACCTTTCCCTGTTTTTCTAAAGATACAGCACAATTCTTCTGATAATAAATTATTCACTTCCGCATCATTTAAATCATAATAACTCCACGTACCTTTTGTTTCTTTTACAATTAAACCCGCATCTAATAAAATCTTTAAATGATAGGACAACTTAGATTGCGTCATTTCAAAAACTTCTGTTAAATCACATACACACGTCTGGCCCCGCTGGCAAAGTTCATACATAATTTCTAAACGCTTTTGATCCGCCAACGCTTTGAATTTTTTCTCATATAACTGAAAATCTTGTGTCACTGTAGTTCACTTCCCTTCATCAACTTTTTTTGATATTGATAGTATATACGCTAGTGAGTTCATTATGCAACTTATTAATCGAGTTTTTTTGATTAATTAAAAAGCTTCCTCGCATCATAACTTTGCTACAACTAAAAAGGACCATTGCCTTTTCAAAAATGAAAAACTACGGTTCTTTTTACAACTTAATAGTTACAATATTTCCGAGAAATGGAGTCTCTATAACTGTTTTAAATTTTAATTTGACCATTATAGAGTAGTGCCCCATCACCCTCAATCTAAGAAAATCAAATACCCCAAAATGAGAAAAATCGATATAACTCCTGTTTTTGGTGCATATTCATAAAAAGCACGTTACTATTCTCATTAACATAAGAGAATAGTAACGTGCTTTTAATTACAAAAATAGTTTAAATCCTTAAGTTGATGGTTGTGGGACGGGCCCCAATAAGAACGGTATCTAAGATTGTATGTGAGGTGTTAGTTCCATTCCAATGGCCTCAGCCGGCGATTAACTCAAATACCGATTTCGGATGACCCCCATATGATGAATTTCGTGTCCTGCGATGCCGTACGCGAGGGCGCGCACCGTAATGCTTAGGTTGTTGGCTGTGCCCTTGCGGGGCCATGCCTCCGCCGGTAGCCCGCGCAGCAATGTGATCGTTGATTGCCGTACGGCCCGGTAGTCTTCGGCCAATTGCGCGGTTGTCCAGCTTCCGAAAGGAGGTATGAACAATTCCTGATCGAAACCGGTCAGAGGCGTCCGGTCCCCTCTTGCAAACCGGAGCAGGCGGTAGGTCATGACGCGTTCCGCGTCTGCAATGTGGCCCACGACTTCTTTCAGCGTCCATTTTCCTTCCGCATACCGATATGCGGCCTGGCTTTCGGTCAACGATGCCAGGAGCTCGGTCATTTGCTTTTCCTGAGCGAGCAGAATGTCGATGATGTTACCGTCTGGCACCAAACGGATATATTCGCCGGAGCTCCCAGCGTATTCTTCTTCTGACGGTCTTTGATTCATGCGTAGTCACCTCTTTATGTATATATAGAAAATTATAGCACTCGTCTATGTCTAATCAATTCGTGAAATGATAGAACTTTCCTTCTAATAATTGAGGATAAGCAACTATTTAGTTGGTCGGTCGCCACACTATCCTGATTCGTTTGCACAATAAGCAATGCTAATCAATAATGCGTAAAAATTATCTGTCATACAATATTTCGAAGTTATTAATATATATTGAGTTATTCCGAAACATACATAAATACATTTTATCGAAATTATTAAAAAAGGAGAATTTCGCTAACTGAAGAATTAATAATTGTGTTACCAATATGTAAAAATCTCAATTTAAAACTAAAGGAGAACAAAATGGGACAAATAATTGTATCGATGTACCTCTCACTAGATGGTGTCATGGAGGAACCAGCTTGGACTGCTCCATATTTCAATGAAGAAGTAGCAAAGTTTCAATCCGATTTACTGTTTGAAAGTGAAGCTCTTCTACTAGGGCGAGTAACCTATCAAGGTTTTGCAGCTGCCTGGCCTTCTATGACTGATGAAGAAGGTTTTGCTGATAAGATGAACAGCATGCCTAAATTTGTTGCTTCAACAACTTTGGAAGAAACCGAATGGAATGCAAACCTTATCAAGGGGAATATTGTAGAAGAAATATCGAAACTGAAGGAACAGCCCGGTCAGAACCTTTTAATTTATGGTAGTGGTGAGCTTATACAGACATTGATGCAACACGACCTCATTGATGAATATCATTTTATGGTCAATCCTGTTATCGTGGGAAGCGGAAAGCATCTCTTTAAAACCGGAAACGATACAAAGGCTTTAAAACTGATCGAAACAAGAACGACCAGTTCAGGTGTCGTTATTCTTTCCTATCAGCCGGAGAAAAAAGAATAATTATTGATAAATTATATAAACAAAAAAACTCATCAGAATAAATCCTGCTGAGTTTTTTTATAAGATAATACATATATTAATTTATAAAAATCAGGGTATTATATTAACCAAAATCAAACAATATATCAATCCTTTTAAAGGGTAAAATAGGGAAAAAGGAGATTCTAAATAATGCCTTTAGAAAACTCTATTTATTACATGGGAGTTGCTATTATTTTAGTAATCATCGGTGCAGTGTTCGGGGGAATTATACGTATAATTCGGCATACTAACAATCGCAAAAAGCAAGATTCAGTTGAACAAAAATTAGATACGGTTATTCAACTATTAGAAGAACAAAACAAAGATTGACTCTTTCGGATCAGGAAAAGTTAAAAATAACTTCCAATAACGAGAATAATGTAAATAAGCTGTCCATGTGTACAGCTTATTGTTTTTTTGCTTAGCGTGCAAAATTCGCTTCTCGTTTGCGGTACCCCATGCCCATCAACTTAAGGGATTTATTAAATAAAAACGTAAGCTTTCTGGTTTGGGTTTAAATAGAAACCTGTCAATAAGATTAGGATTGCATTGGAAATGTATCTCTGTTGTTTTTTGTTATATATTTGGACCAGTATACAGTTATGCCAAATCCAATAGCAAGAATTAATCCTGCAAAGATATATGGTAGATTTACATTTACATTAAGTAAAATGCCTCCCGTTGCTGGCCCTATTATATTCCCGAGACTTGTATAAGTAGAATTCATCCCTCCGATAAATCCTTGATTTTCTCCAGCTATTTTAGAAAGTAATGTTGTAATTGCTGGTCGAAGTAAATCAAATGCCAAAAAGATGATAAACGTTAAAATCGCGACCATCCAATAATTACCGACAAATGTAGATACAACTATAATTATAGCGGCTATGAATAAGCTATATTTAATGATTCCTTTTTCACCAAATTTTTTTACTAATTTTTCAAAAAACATGATTTGTGCTATTACTCCTAATATGGCACTTACTGAAATAATTATTGATATATCTTTAGGTGTAAAACCAAACTTTTTATCAACAACAAAGCTAAACATATGTTCATAAGCTGATAAACCACATCCTAAAATAAAAACAAGTAATAGTGGGATAAAATATAAAGGGTGAAAAGATTGTTTCATTTCTTTTAAAAAACTAACTTGTATTTTGTTATCTTGCATTTTAATTCGTTGTTCTTTAGATACAGGTTCTTTCAAAATGAATACTGAAAAACACGCAGCGATACCAGAAATTACTGCTGCAAAAAAGAACGGTGCACGTATGCCAAAATCAGATATAAAACCACCAATACCAGGTCCAATAATGAATCCTGTACTAATAGCTGCCGATAAATACCCTAATGCTTTTGCTCTGTTTTCTAATGATGTTGTATCAGCTATAAAAGCAGTGACTGCCGGCATCATACATGCAGCACTAACGCCTCCTAGTGCTCTAGAAAGAAATAATACCCATATTTGATTTCCAACTCCAAATAAAAATTCAGAAAAGGAAAATAGAATTAACCCTGCTATAATCATTTTTTTTCGACCAAATATATCTACCCATATTCCGGAAATAGGAGATGTTAATAGTTGAAAAAATGCAAACATAGCAATTAAATATCCCATAGTGTCAGTGCCTAAATGTAATACCCTCATATAAGATGGCATTACAGGAACTACAAGACCAATTCCTAAAAATACAATAAATACATTAAATAATGCTAAAACTAAAGCCAAATTTCTCCTATTGTATATACCCATATGACTTTCCTCACCTTATGATTAATTATATATAGACATAAAAAAAGCTTTTTTATGTAATTGTCTTTAGCATAAACCTTAAAGTAACTTTAAGGTCAATACAAAAATTAAAAACGTAAAAATATCTATAAGGCGTACCACCAGATCAGGTTGCCCCAAAACGATAAAATGAACTTCATTGCTATAAAAGACTCAAATTTTTCGTTTTAGAGCATTATAAAATTTTAACTTGATGGTGATGGGGTACCGCCACATGTCCATCAAGTTAAGAACTTTCTTTAACCCCAAGTTTAAAAATACGCCATCCTTTTCTCTGATTCTACAGAAAGAATAGCGTATTTTTTATTTTAGGGACTATTTTGTTTTATTAGCTTAATAACATTGGCTTGCCCCCGTAATTCCAAAATCCCCAAAAATTTTTTAGAATAAGTTTTTCGAACCAGAAATATATATTTCTAACTATAAAAACTATGGGAAGGTTTATCTGTTTTTCCTTTTTACCTACTTGCTAAATTCAGCAAGTAAAATATTTTTAAAAGGATCAGAAGGACTATAACTAGTTTTATGGCCATTCAAATTGATGGCCAATGTATGCTTGCCTCCAAGTGTGCCTCCAGCAAAAGTAGAAAACCCTGGAGAGGCACCTGCGTGTCCCCATATCGAGACACCGTTTGGAAGTTTAGTTTCATAGATTCCAAGACCATATCTGCCGATTTCAGCAATTCCTGTAGGAACTGTAGTAAGCATTTGTTTTAGTTGCTGTTCCTTCATTAATTTGCCACTGAGTAAGTAAGAGAAGAATTTGTTTAAATCGTCAGCAGTAGAAATCATATCTCCATCCGAGCTACCTGGGTATGAATAAGTAACGTCTTTTAGCTCACTTTCTCCGTCATATCTTTCATATCCACGGGCATGATTGGTACCTGGAATAACAGTTGAATTACCAGGTAGGAATGTATTCGACAATTCGAGCGGTTCAACAATCCGATTTTCAACCTCTTCCGCATAGCTGTTTCCAGTTACTTTTTCAATAAGGATACCCAGTATTACGTATCCTGTGTTTGAATAAGACCAGCCCTTACCTGGAGCAAAGTCTGGTGGAAGAGAAATTCCCATCTTTACTAATTCTTCAGCCGTATACAATTTTTTTGTATCCATAATATCATAGTCTTTTGACTTTAAGTATTCAGCAATCCCACTTGTATGATTCAATATCTGCCGAATCGTAATCTGGTTAGCATCATATCCGTTTCCTTGAATGACGCCAGGCAACCATTTTTCGATGGAGTCATCTAGATTCAAGCGGTTCTCTCCAGCCAATTGAAGTAGAACTGTTGCAATGAATGTCTTCGTCGTACTGCCAATGCGAAAGCGAAAATCTGTTTTCATCGGCTTCTTGGTTCTCAGATCCGCTATCCCGGCGGCATAGCTCCAATTTTTGCCACCCTTAGAAATTTGAGCGAGTATTCCAGGGTATCCAAGTTGGAGTGAATCCCGTATTGCTTTCTTAACGGAAGTACGATCGCTTTGATTACTTGTTTGTAACGAACTAGATACATTTTGCGTGGGTTCTGCTTTTACAATTGAGGCTGGTGTTATGTATAACAGGGAACTTCCAGCTATTAAAAGTGATAGACTTGCACATGTAATTTTACTGCATGTTTTCATAAAGCATCCTCTCCTTTATTTAAATTGTAAAGTTAGTTGCTTGCTGTTTCGTATTAATCACACAGCTATCATCTCCAACAATGACAAAAAAGTCAGAATTAAATTCGTAATTATATTCATAATTATTATTTTTACAAAGGCTATTCTGTCTTAACAAACGGTAAATCCCTTTTCTTCCACATGTATGTTAACCCCAGAAATTACTTCTTTTCTTTGAAACACTCTTATTACTGGTTTGTTTTTTCATATATAAGTCATATCTGTTCCGCCTTTCACACCGCCTTATATTTTTATCCTACACAATGAAAATCTCTTTTTTCTTACCTATTCCTTACAAATTACTTACGTTCAAAATAGCTTCTATAATAGGATAGAAGGAGCATCTGTACCCGAAAGTTCAAAGTATTTTCCAATAAATATATTTATCAAAAAGAAAAACAGGTTTTTTTCGCTTCTATGTTTCTTTTTTTCGTTTTGGGGAACAATTAATTCTTAAGTTGATAGCGATGGGGCGGGACCCCAAACAGTACGATTTTATTTCAAAGACACAACGATCTTACTACACACTTTTTATTTATCCCACACTCTCATCTGCTAGTATTACTATTTTTTATTACTAATGTTGCCGTTTCACTCGGATGGCTAAGAGGAAAATGATGGCCATATGGAACAAAATCAACCTTACCAAGATGCGATGGAGCAGAATAGGCTCTGTCATAATTCCCCCAAATAATGTGAAGATTATACTTTGTTACTTCATTGAAATCACCTTGATCGTTTTTCAGTAGTAAACTGTTAAGCTGAACCGTAGTATTTAAAATTCTAGGAGAAGTAAAACTGTTACTTATTTTTTCAATATAATGTTCAGGGATGCTCTCCGTACTTTCAAACAAACCATTACTTAATAAATAACGCCCTATCAAATTAGTAGTTGCTAATTTTAATGTCCATTTGTTCATAAATTGAGGAACATTTAGCGATTTAGCATTTTTTTTAGCAACAGGTGGCTGAAGTAAAGTGATTGCATACTTCTTATCTATGTACTCTTGTGCCAATGCTTCCAGAAGAATAAACGCACCGAATGAATGGCCAATTAGATGTGCACCATTCGTAGCTTTCTCCAATAACTTTTTCACTACATTCAAATAGATACCTAGAAGATTTTTCTCTCGTTTAAAAGGAGAACGTCCCAAACCTGGAAGATCCAAGATCCATACAGGTTGACCAGTTTTTTCATGAAGCTCTTGTGCTAAAGGAAATAAATCCTCTCCATCACTCAATAAACCATGTAATAAAATAAACGGTTTACCCTCTCCTTGTAATTGGTAAAGGGTATTGTTATCGCATAATGTTCGTTTAAATACATGATTATGCTGGCCATTTTGATACATCATTCGATAATCCAGATCAGCTACTACGGCAGGGAAAAACTTCATTACACTCGTCTTCTTAAACCAATCTCCTCCCATAATTTTTTTCGCTGAAACATTTGAAAATTTTTGTTTTGTAATAAAATTCAGTCCATCAGAAGGAATTTTTGTTATTTTACTTACTCCACTATTCATAATTGCTTGCATAAATGGCATTGGGACAGAAATTTTGGGTGCCCTCATATTCATACTTTCCGACATGATACTTAATAATTCAGTAATGTTCTGATCGTACTGTTTGTCTTCAACAAGTGTATATGTTTGAATAGTCGGTTGCTCCAATCTGAAAACCTGCACAATAAACTTCGCAAGCTCATCGTTTGAAATAAGTGGTAACCTATATCCCTTACCTCCAGGAATCACTGGCATGAGCCCTCTTCGCATACTCATCACAAGCAAACCTAATCCTGCTATCTGCTCTGTACTCCCTGTTTTACTACTACCGACTACAGTTGGCGGATTAATTACAGAAAGCGGATAACCTACTGCTGATGCCTGCTGACGGATATAGAGATCTGCTAAAAATTTTGTTCTCTCATATGGATTTTTTATTTTCAAATAATTGTTTCCTTCTTGAAACACATCAATTGCAATCTTGCTATTTTTATCATCAAAGGGACTCATATAACCTACAACATGAATAAATTGTTGCAAGCCCTTCAATTGATGAATGCTTTTAGCTAATTCACTAATATGTTTGGCGCCATTTAAAAATACGGAAGCTGCCTCTTTACTTGTCGCTTGAATATCCATGGGGCCTCCTGCGTGAATAATCACATCCGTTTTCAATACCCTCTCCTTATCTTCAGCACTTAGACCTAAATCTATTTTCGTCAAATCACCTTCAATAAAATGCATAACTTCCTTTTTTAAGATGCCTCTTTCTTGAAAAAGGCGTATTGCTTTACTTTTCGACCTCACTAAAAGAAGAATTTTAACATCCTCTTTGGCTAATTCTTTCACTAATTGCTTTCCAATAAAGCCTGTTCCACCTGTTAAAAATACTGTTCTCATATAAAATCCCCCTTTTAGTACTACTCAGTACTAATTCGATGTAAAAAAAAATGCTTCTTTTATCGAAGCAATTTTAAAAAATGATCTGCTGTTTTCGTAATTACAGTTGCATCCTTCAATGTTTCTGAAATAAATAACGCTCCTTCAAGATTTGTAATAAAAAGTGATGCAACCTCATCAATATGAATCGTATTTCTGAATTCTCCATTCTCTACCCCTTGTTTAAGTAATAGAGAAACTTTCTTTTGTAATCCTGTAAAAAAAAGACCTATTTTTTCTTTTATTTGCGTGGCCTGTGTAGGACTTTGAATATAAAGAGTAATAAATGGACAGCTCCCCTTATACTCTCTCGACTGAACTCCTTGTGATAATTGCTTTAAAAACAGTTGGATACGATCTTCAACTAAAAATTGGTTCTGAGAAAGTACGTCATCAATTGCAGATTGATACATTTCAATCCAATAATCAACGACCCCTTCTAATAATACTTCCTTATTAGAAAAGTGATAATACACATTAGACTTTGAAACTTTGCTTACACGTACTAATTCATCCATACTTGTATAAGCAAATCCTTTTTCTAAAAATAATGTTGCAGCTACTTCAATCACACGTTTTTGATTCATTAATTTTACCTTTGTCATAATTAGAACTATATAGTACTAATTTAAACATTGCAAGTATTTATGTTAATTTTAAAAAAAGTTTGATTAAAAAAGTTCCACTAACATTGATTTTACTGCAAAAGAATCTTATTTTGAATAAAGTTGAACTGCCCCCCCGAAATTGTTCATTCACTATCGACTAATAGAGGTCACCATACATGTCCATTAACTTAAGAAAAAGAAATGCCCCCAAAACGAAAAAATGAGCGGTTTCTCAGAATAGCTATCTGTAGAAAAAGAATTTTTTAATTTAGGGATATATGAAAGTATTAGCTTGATGGTGATATGGCGGTACCTCAAATAAAGAAATTTTAAACATCTTAATCTGCCTTTCCTTTATGTAAATATGGGAATAATGAAATTACCCCAAGGATAGCTAAACAAGCTCCAATCCATAGAGGAGATACAAAACCATATCCTTTACTGATCCCAAGACCACCTAGTGACGAACCAATAACAATACCTAGCGTAATAAAAGAACTATGAACGGTATTTATCATTATTCCATTACTAGCTGTTTTCATCACCCTCGCAACCATAGCTGGATTCAATGCTACACCAGTTAAACCAATAAAAATCGTAGAAATAACTGCAATGTATTTATTCTCTGCACTTAAAGCAAATAAAGACAACGCTATGATTAATATAATTAATCCACCCATAAGTATTTTCATTGTAAATTTATCAGCGAACTTGCCAATTATTATATTCCCAATTACCGTCGCACTACCATAGAGAGCAAGTAAATATGGAATACTTGCACTTGAAAACCCTGTAACATTTGTAAAGATAGGAGTGAAATAACTAAATGCTGCAAACGTACCACCAATAATGAACATACTTGTTACGTACGCTGCCCAAAGATGAATATTCTTAAATCGCAGAAGTTCATCTTTCCAATTTAATTGCTCTTTATTTGAAGATGATGGTAACAACCGTTGAATCATAATCCCTGATACTAGCACAAGAACAGAAACAGCCCCAAAACTAATACGCCAGCCAAAATATTGCGAAATAACGGTCGTTATAGGTAAACCTAATACAGTTGCGAACATTAAACCTGCAAGTACAATTGATGCAGCTTTTCCCCTTGAATCAGAGTGAACCAATGTCGCAGAAAAGGAAATCGCAACTCCAAAAGCTGAAGCTGAAGCAATACCAGTTATAATACGTGAAATCATCATAATATCATAGTTCCAAGCAATAGCTCCGAGCGATTGACCAATTAAAAATATGAACATTAAAAACAATAATGCTTGTTTGCTGCGCATTCGTAAGAGGATTGCAGTTAAAATGGGGCCTCCTATTACCATTGCTCCTGCATAAGCTGAAATTAAATACCCAATAGATGATACAGGAACCTGGAATGCAAGAGCAAGTTCATTCATCATACCTGCAACCATAAATTCTGATGTAGTCATACAAAAGATTGCTAAAGCTAATAAATAAATAATCGATGACATAAAAACACTCCTTATTCATTATTGTAATGATCGGTACAAAAATAGTGCGAAAAAAGAGCGCACTAAGCGCCACAAATAGACTCTACTGTTCCTTTGATAACTTGTTCAGACAACATCCGATTTTGCATCGATACATTAAGAACACGGAATCCGTAATAACTGCTTAAAAGCAGACTAGCTAATTCCTCAGCTGATTGCTTCTTTGAAATTTCACCTGTTTGCAATCCTTCCTCCATCACTGTTTCAATAGCTTGTTTAAGAAGTTCAACATGCTTCGAGAAAATTTCTTGTACCATTAAATCGTTTTTAGCACGTTCTATACTGGCATTAATCAATAAACATCCTTTTTGATCCATATTCTCAAAGTCTTCTTTCAATGCCCATTCAAAAAAATTACTTAATCGTTCTTTAACTGGAATTGGAGTATGTAACAATTTCTTTTGTTCCCTAATCCCAATTTCATGGTAGCGTTCTAATACTTGTTCATACAGTTCATGTTTACTACCGAAAGTATTGTATAAACTTCCTTTTCCAAGTCCTGTATCACTGCATAAATCTTGTGTAGAACATCCTTCATATCCTCTTAACCAAAATGTTTTCATTGCAACATCTACAATTGAGGAATAATCAAACTCTCGAGGTCTGCCGCGTTTATTCAATCGTATCCCCCTCCTATTTTAAAGATAACATGAATAGAATACCCTTTTTTGTACCACGCGGTCAATAATTTATTTTATTGTTACTGTAAAATAAAATTTGATTATTTTAGATTACAGTAACAATAAAAAATAGCCCCCTTATTCAAGTTGCCTAGCGAAAAAATCACGTTTGAATAGGCTTCTTTAGCATCCCTACCTTTCTATACATCACCAGATATGAAACGAGGATCGTTTCATATCTAGTAATTTACTTGATTAGCTTAATGGGTATGGAGTAGTACCCCTATAAACAAAACCCTCCAGAAACATCTAAAATCTGCCCAGTTACCCAGCGGCTATCAGAAGAAGCAAGGAATGCTACTGCATCTGCAATATCTTCAACTTGCCCTATTCGCCCGAACACAGATGAATTCGTAGCAAAACTTCGTATTTCCGGATCATCTAGCAATTTTGCATTAATATCTGTCTTCGTATATCCAGGCATAATTGTATTCACTGTTATACCTCTTTCTCCGAGATGTTTAGCTAGAGGAAGTGTCATCGTATTTAATGCACCTTTGCTTAAGCCGTATGCAATTGAGCCTGTAAAACCAAGTCGTACTTCAGCTGATGAAATGTTAATAATACGCCCCTCTGCTCGTAGTAACGGCAATGTTTGCTGAATTAAGAAGAACGGTGCTTTAATATTTACAGACATAATTTCATCAAAAACTTCTTCTGTCGTATTTTCAATCGTTCCTTGTGTACCTATCCCTGCATTGTTTACTAAAATATCAATCTCTGATGTACCAACTTTTATTTGTAATTCATTCTTTAACTGTTTTACTAGCTTTTTGACACCATCAATTGAATTGAGTTCAGCTTCAATTAAGAACGCTTTTCCTCCATTAGATTCAATCTCACTAATTGTTTCATCTGCAGCTGTTTTATTTCGGCCGTAGTGAATCGCAACTAATGCTCCATCTTTCGCCAATCTCATCGCAATCGCACGGCCAATTCCGCGACTCGCTCCTGTTACTAACGCTACTTTCCCATCAAGATTCTTCATTTTTTCCATCCTTCCTAAATTTCCGTTTGATAAAAACCTATACTTATATTTTCATGTAAACACCAATCATTTTAAATATAGATTTATAGGTAATTTAGTCCATTCGCTTATGATATTATAGTTATAATTCGTAATTTACTTTATAAAACAAAAATAAGGAGGCTACACAATGCAAAAAGCCGTAAAACTGGATGAAATCGATCATAAAATTATGAACTTGTTGTATGAAAATGCGAGAATTTCTGTTTCAGAAATAGGACGAATTATATCCATGACGCAGCCTGCTGTAAAAGAACGTATTAACAAGCTTGAAGATCAAGGAGTTATAGCGGCTTATCGAACTAAATTTGAGCCTGCAAAAATTAATAAAAACATTCAAGCATTCATCATGTTTAAAACGAGCCAATGTACTGATTTTATTCAATATTGTAATGCCGCTCCTGAAGTAACTGATTTATACCGAATTAGCGGGGAATTTAATTATATGATGAAGGTCATGAGCGATTCGATGGATTCTCTCGCTACATTTTTAGACTCTTTAATGCAATTTGGATTATCGTCTCCTTTAATTGTTTTAAAGAGTGAGTTTGAGGAGAAATTGTCGTTCTAATAAAGGGATACGTATTATCCCCGGCTAACAGTAAAAGTTTTTTCGTTATGAGAAAAGCCAATAAAATTAATGATTAGTAAACAAAAAAGAACATTGATATTTCAATGTTCTTTTTATATCTCTACTTATGAATTAGATCTCTATTCGAAAAAAGCACCTTAATCCCCTTACCCTTGATTCCTCTGCACCTCTCTAAATTCCTCCTTCACCTTCTCTAACAACCCTTCTTCCGTAATTAATCGATACGCCGTATTTGCTAATGCTTTTGCCGATGTAATTAATGCTTTATCTCCAAGTTCTGAACGTGCTGCTTCTCTAAATTCATTCGTATGTGCGATTAAATCATCTGGTCCGATTTTAATGTACGGATGAATTGTCGGTACAACTTGACTTACGTTTCCTGCGTCGGTTGAACCGATCCCTACTCTTTCTTTACGATTTACATCTTCACCTAATAGTTCTAGTTCTTCCGCTACAATATCGTTATATGTTTTTGTTACGAGTAATTCATCGATTTCATTTTGGAATTGATGGATTTTTACTTTTGCACCTGTTGCTAACGCTGCTCCCTCAGCAATGTTTCTTACTTTTTCTGTTACTTCCGCGCATCTTTTTCGCGTTGCTGCACGGATGAAGAACCTTGCTGCGGCATAGTCAGGAATAATGTTAGGTGCTTTTCCGCCTTCTGTAATGACGCCATGAATTCTCACGTCTGACGGAAGTTGTTGGCGAAGTGCGTTAATACCGTTATAGAGCTGAATCACCGCATCTAATGCGTTAATTCCCTCTTCTGGTGAAGCTGCGGCGTGAGCTGTTTTTCCGTAAAAATGAAAATCAAGTGGATCGACTGCTAGTGAAGGACTCGTTGTCGCTGTCTTTCCGCTCGGATGAATCATAAGCGCCGCATCAATATTTTTAAATAAGCCTGCCTTTACATAACTCGATTTTGCGCTACCGTTCGGTCCTCCTTCTTCAGCTGGTGTACCAAACACGACAACTTCCCCGCCAATTTCTTCAAGCGTTTCTGATAATGCGATTGCTGCTGCAACACTAATTGTGCCGATTAAATTGTGACCACACGCATGACCGAGTCCTGGTAAAGCGTCGTACTCCGCTAAAAATGCGATTGCTGGTCCTTGTTTTCCAGAGCTTTTTCGCGCGATAAATCCCGTTTCATGTCCAGCTATATTGTGTTGCAACTGAAATCCTGCACTGCCTAGCAATAAACTTAACGTTCTAGATGCATAAAACTCTTGGTTACCAATCTCTGGATTCGCATGAATATCATGACTTGTTTCTATGTACTTTTCCTTATTTCTTTCGATACTCTCTTCAATTGTTTTTCTTTGTGACGTTACTCCTGTCGCTCCCATTGTTCTTCCTCCTTTTATTTTCACGTAAAAAAGCCTCTTTCTAAAAGATAGAAAGAGGCTTCTGTATATACAATCAAAATGAGCTTCTTTCTTATCTTTCAAGTTACCTTGCTGGAATTGGCACAGTATTCATAACGAATCCGCTGCCGAGGTATCATAGGGCCAGTCCCTCCACCTCTCGTGATAAGAATTTTCATAAAATTATATTAAATTATTTTCATTCTAAGTTCATTTCAATTAAAAGTCAAGGAATTCCTATCTGAATTTACCGAATATCTAAAAATCCTTTTAATACACCAATAGTTTCTGGTGCTTGCAGTCTTGCACATACGTACGGAAATTCCGTACTACCTTCAAACATCATTTGAGATGTGAGCGGTGCGCCTACCCAGAAAATTTCATCATCAATTACGATAAACGGGAATGCTTTATTTTGTCTTTGTAACTTTACATTTTTCAGTGGAACTGGTCCATCACTATACACTGTTATTTGCGCATTTGTACGCATTAACGCTTGCCATACTCGCTTATCCACTTGTTTTGTACTTGGAAGTGAAATAATAACTTTTCGTTTTGCGGCTAAAATATCTTTTAATAGCCCTTTCGGCTCTTCAAGATTCATTTCCATAAACCAGCGTAAACGTTTCGAAATTTTCCGTTCCCACAATTGTCTTGATGTCGTGCGATCATACACATCTCCGTGACGTTCTATATGAGCTGTTAATTGTGATAACGCTTGTTTTCTCGAAAGGTTTTTACGCATATAATGGCAATCTGATAATTGAATGAACTTCCCTCTCGCCCTTGTCACTGCTACATTGACGAGGCGATGGTTTTTGTGATCAAAGAATAATACGCCAGGTCGTTCTTGCGGATAACTGTCAACCGTATCAAAGATCATCATATCTCTTTCAGAACCTTGGAACTTATGAACTGTCGCCGCTAAAACTGGTATGTTTTGATATTTCGTTCTCTGCAACATTTCTCTCATACACGTCGATAAAAAGCGTGACTGCGCCCTGTAAGGCGTCACAACACCAATGGATTGCACACCATCTAACAATCCGATTAACATCATTTGCATTGCTACTAAACCAGACATAATGTTAAAACGTGAACCAGAAGCAGCATCTTTTAACGAAAAAGCTCCCATTTGGCTCGTATCAAATAAAACACTCGCTTCATTTGCGAACGGCTGCAATTGCGCAAGTTCTTTACGCTCTGAAACAGACGGATGATCGTATACTCTATTTTTATAAATAAACGAATTCGTAAACTTCGATATATCTGCATGCATACGTCTTTGTTCCTGCAACATAAATAGGTTCGGATGTGCTTCTGATTTATTAACAGACTCAACAATCCCAGCATGGTAAAACATATCTTCCCCAAGCCATTTGCGAACGAGTTCATGATTTGCCATCGCAATTGGAGGTAACTGTAAAAAGTCACCGCAAACGACGATACGTTTTCCAAGTGAAGCAGCTAATGCAATTTGCGGAACATATGCCATACTTACTTCATCTACAACAACTAAATCAAATGTACGCTCATAAATTAGCGCATCAATGGCACATTTCGATAAAGTTGCGCCGATTACTTTCGCATTTTCAATATATTCTTTTTCTACTTCTTTAATTTTAGCCTTTTGCTTTCGAAGATCACTTTCAATCTCCTGCATACGCTTCTTATCAGAGGACGTTGCCTTATACGATAAGATTTTTTCACGAAGCTCTTGGCGTGTCTCTTCTAAATAGAGTCTTTCCTCACCCCATGATTCGTTCGTCGTTTCAACTAACTTAGATGCAAGTAACGTTTCATGATTTCGTATATGTTCATGTTGACTATAACCGTAACGAACAATTTCGCCAGGCGTCCATTTCTTTTTCTTCTCAATTTGCTTCGTTACTTCACTCATTAATACGTCTACTGCCGCATTACTATGAGCTAACACAAGTACCGATTTTCCTTTTTGATAATGGGCCGAAATAATACGTGATAAATTGTAAGACTTCCCTGTTCCCGGCGGTCCCCATACGTACGTTGTCGGATTATAAAACGCGCGATATGCCAGTTCATTTTTTGGATTTTTCATCTTCTCAATATGTTTCGGGCTGCTCGTCCCATCAACAAGACGCTTTATACGATTACGTTTCAGCTTATCTTTACGTGCTTCTTTCAATCGCTCTTGCAGTTGCTCTAAAAGTTGCCACGGTTCACTGTATAAAACCGCTTCTCTTATTTCACCTTGTATATAATCATTTAATTTCAGTTCTATTTCTAATCCATGTACAGATAATACTTCTCCTGTCGCTTCCTCACCATCGAACTCAATTCGAATCGGTGAACCTTCAGGTAAGCTTACTTCCGAAATAAGCTGAAATACGTATACTGTACTTTCATAATCTGTATATAAAAAACGACCATTCATGATAGAAATTTTACTACCACCTATCGTTTTCCAATGTTTAATTTCATACGCTAATGCATAATGCCACTCTTTCATCGTTTCCGATAATGAAGGAGTTTGAGTAGTTGTATTCATCGTATAATCTCCTTCCTTCTCCCCAAACATACTTTCTCACTATACCATATAACACGCTAAAATTTGTAAGGTTTTTATCTTGCTTATTTTCTTAATTTTCAATAATATATTGTATATAATTTTCAGAAAGAAGGAATCTACATGCCAGTTAGAAGAATAGAACACGTTGGACTTATGGTTGCAAACTTAGAAGCATCTATCTCATTTTATGAAGAAGTAGTCGGCTTACAGCTCCTTAAACGCATGGGGCACCCAAACCCAGACTTAAAACTCGCTTTTTTAGGTGTGGAAGAATCGAAAGAAACGATACTCGAATTAATTGAAGGCTACAACTCTTCCCTTCCGGCAGAAGGAAAAGTACATCACATTTGCTTTAAAGTGGATTCATTAGAGGATGAAATCGAAAGACTAAAGAAACACGCAGTAACCTTTTTACTAAGAGATGAAATCGAAACATTACCAGATGGAACACGTTACATATTCTTCGCTGGCCTTGATGGGGAGTGGATTGAGTTTTTTGAAACGGAGAGATAAAGTGAAACTTTATTTTGCGGGATAGAAAAGGAGCCGGAATTCTGGCCCTTGTTTTTAACCAGTAACAATGAAACATACCTCCAACCTAAGAATTTACCAAGATTAAAAACACAATCATTTTGTTAGGAGGAGAGAATGGGAAATACAGTCTTTATTATTGTTTTTTGGATACTGATACTATTCCCAATCCTTTATGTAATCAAGATAAAGGATTGGAATATAAAAACAGCTGCCTTATTTGTTGGAAGGATTCTATTAAGCATTTTCTATTTCATAAATGGAATGGTGTTAGGTCTGCAACGAAATTGGATAGAACCTCCCCATGAAACAGAATGGGATTTCTTTGTAAAGTCTTTACTAAACGGAAAAACTGATGCACTTATACACTTTTTACTTCTAATTATTATCATTACTTTGGATTTATTCTTTACATTTTATTATATCAATAAAAAGAAATAGGATATTCTATCCTATTTCTTTTTTTTATGAGTAGCGCCATATCGCTATCAAACTAATGTTTTACGCTGCCCCTAAACAATAATTTTTTACATTTTTACTCTGAGAATGTCAATTTTACTATTTTTGGGGTATTTATTTTTACTAGCTTGATGGACATGGGTTTGATTTATTTTCTTAGGTTAGTAGACATGTGGTGCTATCCCATTGCTATTAAGCTAAGAATTTAAGTGTAATATCATTTAAGGTAATACTTAAGATACAAATAAAATATCTTTTCCATGTCGCACTGTTTTATTGAAGTCTATCCCGAGTTGTAGCTAGTTCAATGCGACTGTAAATTCGGAGTTCGGTGCGCCAGCAAATACAACCGTTCCGTTCTCTGGTAGTTTCACTTTGTTATTATTACTAACAACGCTAAAATTGACACATACTCCATTCCCATCATACACCGCGAATGAACTTCCTGATGGCAACTCCACATTCATCGTTTTCCCTGCTACCTCTTGCGGAATCGTAAACCATTTCGCATGCCCATTTTTTTGCAGTGTAACTTTCGATAATTGACCTGCATCAAGGGATTTTACGTTAGATTCACTGACGTATAAAAAGCTGGCCATCTCCATATATTCAGTACCATTCTCTGTATAGAAATGAGCTTCCTTCGTATCCCTCCCATTCATCACAGGAATCTGAATTTGATGCGTCGCCGTATTCGGACCTGTAATTTTTTTGCCGTCCCAATAGCCATCCTTGATCGTAATTTGTGTGTTAAGAGGTATTTGTTGTCCTAGATAATTTATAGAATTAAATTTTTCGTTAACAAGGTAGAACTTGCCGCCCTCGCGCTTCGCCCATGCAGCAGCTGTTTTCTTCGGTAACACATTGTTTTCTAATTTCTGAGCTAAATAGTGAGTCAGCACATTTTGCCCCAATCCCGGTGATAATTCATATGTGCTCTCTCTTAAATAAACTTTTCCATTCTTCTCAGTGACGAAGTTAAGCTTGGAAGTACCCTTTTCATTTATAAAGCTTCCATCCGCCGTATATACATATTTTTCTTCCGGTTTAGTTGGTAAAAACAGTTCTCCCTTCTTCGTAATCTCTATTTTGAAATGGCTTTGGATATTTCCATACAATCCTGCTTTTTTTACCACATCTTGAGGCACTTTAGCCTTGACTGGCTTGCCGAAGGATTTATCTGGTTTTATATCCTTAATTGCCCCTTTCTCTTTAAGCCTAGCTAGCAGTAATTTATTTGCCAATAGTTGATTTGTCATGCTGCTCCCACCGGAGGACAATACAGCTGCTGCCATCTTCTGTTCTGGAAGCACGACCAATGTAGCATGTTGCAGCATCGTATCCCCACCCTTAGTCAACGCTTTTATCCCATATTCACTGAATGGGTATAGTTTCACACTATCCCAGCCAAGACCATAGTTGAACATATTTCCGCTATCTCCTGGCCACATTCCTTTTTTATATTCTTCTTGTTCCATCGCCTTGATTGCTTTATTAGAGAGAATTTCTTTTCCCTGTCCCATAAATATTTGTGAGAATCGCACCACATCTTCTGCAGTAGAGGAGATTCCTCCCGTACCAATCACATTTACCATTTCACTTGGAAGCTGTCCCTGGTATGTCGGAGAATACTGTCCAGCCCGCTTTTCGTCTTCCCATTTGTCTTGCGATGTTATCGTTTGATTCAGTTTTAATGGCTCTGTAAACTTTTGATGTAGAAATTCAGTAAAACTCATACCGCTGACTCTTTCTACCAAGATCTCAGCCAGCGTAAAACCGTCATTACAGTATACTGAAAACGCGCCAGGGTCTGCCTTCAAGTTTTGGTTGGACAATTGTTGCAACAAGATATCATGGGCATGAGCATCATTATCTTTAAATAAAAATGCATTATTGAACGTCGAACCTTGCAAACCCGAGGAGTGATTCAACAGCATACGCGGTGTAATGCGTTTATATCGTTTATCTTTCATTTTGAACTCAGGAATATAGCCAGTAACAGGAGCATCCAAATCAACTTTTCCTTCGTCTACTAGTTTCATAACAGCCGCTGCTGTATATACTTTACTGGTTGAACCAATTCCGTATAGAGTATCTTTAGTTAATGGTTCTTTCCCTTCTATGTCGTTCTTGCCTGTCTGCCCCGACAAAATAAGTTTACCATTATCAATCAGCGCATACTGCACGCTAGTCGTCTCATAGGACTTCGTGAGTAGTTCAGCGTTCTCTGCAGCAATCTTCTCCAAATCTTTACTAGCAACTTCTTGGCTAGATACAACCGGAGCCTTACTGCTAGAAGACGCTATCGCTCCTGTTGGCAAGCTCATCGTTAGGGCCAAAGTAGCGGCTAACACCCCAGATAATTTATTTTCCATAAAAAAATGCCTCCTTAGATAAATGATTAATTTCATCTTTTATTTGTTCAATTACAAACATCACATAAACTACTATTCTGGCTTTATCCCTACTGTTGTAACAAACGGTAAAACCTCTCTTTTTCACATGTATGTTAGTACCATAAATGATTTTTTATTTAGAATGCGCTTGTTACTAGTTTGGTTTTCGTATAAATAAACCCTATTTATCCTCCCTCTTTTGTGCTTCTCTATATTTGTATCCTACATAATAAAAATTTCTTTTTTCTTATGCATTTCTTACAATTTCCTTACGTTCAAATCACTTCTATAATTAGGTAAATTTCATTTTAAAATCTCCAGGATAATCAATGCTTATATAATCCCACAATTTCATAGAAGATGGATTCATACCCCTGCGCCAAATCATCATACACATCTCTGCTATTTCCTTGGATGCCCCCTCAACCTTTACAACAGTTCCAACTGGCATCAACACTTCTTCACGTTCTTATAAATAGTAATAACTAATCAACTCCTTACCTGAAAATAAATGAATATAGAAAAAGAGAGATAAGGTTAAAATACCTTTATCTCTCCTTTTCTTTCACAAATTTTGCAAAGATTTTTTTGTAAGAGTCCCCTCACCATCAATTTAAGAATTAAAAAAAGAGGGGATTATCCCCCTCCTTTTTACGCTTGCTCCGACTGTCGGAATTATTTAATATAACCACGATTCAACTTAGTTAACTTTTCATTGATGTTAAAAATTCTTACTCTAATATCTTTAACACCAGCTGCTTCAAGTCTGCTCTTGTGCATTTCCGCGTATTTTTCAGCATCTTGTTTTTCTTTAAATACATAAATGCCTCCAGCTTCTTTTGTTTCTTCATTCTCAGTCCATATTTTCCAGTGGAATCCTTCTTCTTCGTTAATACTATTTGCTAAATCCCAAAATCCTTTTTCCATTTCTTCACCAAAAGGACCCTCAAACGGAAAATCAACTTGTAATAAATATGCCATTTTCACTCACTCCTATTTTTAATATAAAATTCTTGCCATTCTTTTACTGATTATGATCCGAATGATCGTAATGTCTAAATTCGTATTGCTATTATTATTCAAGCACTAATTTGAGAATCCCCCTATTTGTAAAATAATCACATAATGATAGTAACTTGAACGCATAAAGTGAAAATTTAATAGTTTTCGGTTATTTTTAAAAAATGTGATACAAACTTATCCCTAAACTAAGGACAAACAAAACAAGTGCAGGTATCGCTTTCTTAAAGGGATCTCTCGCTAATACAATTAGCGTTAATGCAGCTGCAAGCATCGTACCGCCTAATAACAATCCTGCCCATAAAGCTACTGTTGAAATCCAAATTCCTATCAACATTCCAATCGCTCCTACAATCTCAAAAGCTCCAGTTAAGAAATTAAAAAACGAAGGTAAACCAAATCGTTTGAACTCATCTGCCATTTTCCCGGATATAATTTTCGTTCCTGTCATTAAAAAGAACAGAAACAACACTACTTTTACAATATTGATGAAAATTAAAATAGTAATCACACCTTTCTTATTATTTGATAAAAACTCAGTATTGTTCAGATAATAGTCACTACCTTTATCCTATTTCCTGAGATTACCTGTATGGAAGTCGCTTCCATTTACATTACCCTTTTCCATATTAAAGGGCCGAAAATTACATGCCATAGCATATATAATGCGGAAATTTGACTGGTACTAGGCAAAAAAGTGAACCTGAATCAGATATGATACAAAATAAAGTTATCTTCCCATTCGTCCAAACGAAATTATATGCTGTAGCATATATAATATCTAAAACAAAGTTTGTTCCTTATGAATAGCATAGCATCAATAAGGAACAAATATTAATAGTGTGTATCATACAATTTGTTTAATAACGATTGTAATACTTTAATTTCTTCCTCGCTCAAATTACTCGTAACGAAATGGTGAGCGTCTTTCACTACAGGCAAGATTGTTTTCTTTAACTCGTCACCTTTTTCAGTTAAAAAAAGGTTATGTGAACGCCTATCTTGGTCATTCAAAGCCTTCTTTACAATCCCTTTTCTCTCCATTGACTGTATCATTCTAACAACAGTAGTTTGATCTTTATCAATAGCTTCCGCCAACTCTTTTTGAGTAGTGCTCCTTTGGCTACAAAGAACACTAATAATCCCCCACTGCTCTGGCGTAACTCCATACGGCTTTAATTTCTTCGTAAAATAATTGGTCATTTTCACATCAGTACGATGAACAAGATAGCCTATTAAATCATGTAAGTTCATATACCACCTCTATAAATTAAGATATGAAAGGATATAGCATACCAGTCAATCATTCACAATGAATGTATTTGTTTCATCATATATATGCTATGGCACATATAATAAAGTAGATTATTTTAATTGTCAAATGATTTACCTATTATTTTTCGAAAACAAAATCGCCCCCTTAGATTATAGAAGGAATGACTAATTTGACGTATTTCTCTGGCGATTTCTCCCCTGTCGTTTTATGATATGCTAATAACATTTGATAAAATATGGTATCTACAAATAGTCAAATACCTTTAAAGATACCTCGTCCAGTTCTTGCTATTGCAAGATAAACAGCATATAATCAGTTAACCACCCTCATGAGCAACAAAAACATAAAAAAGACATTCCAAATACGGAATGCCTTCTTTCATTTTATAAACCCATCCACTTAAATCTATTTTACAACTATAACATTCAACACGCTGAAATCTTCTATTTAACGTAATCAATCCATTAACTAAAAAAATTTGTTAATTGCACAATGCTCTTCTCACTTTTCTTGCAAAATTTAGTGGATCATCAACGTCTTCGATATTAACGTAAATCAAATTTGGATCATCACATAACCACTCATTGTGTATAGACGAAACAATTATTCCTTGTTTAATAATTGTCGCCACAAATTCAGTGACTTCTTTTTGTAAGAGTGCTACTCGGCCTAGGCATAATGCCCGTCCAGTTTTATTGTCTCGTGATTCGAATGAAAAGGAAGTTGTTACTCTAAAACGTTTTCCCAAGATTGTTGCTCGTATTTCATCCCTGTTTATTGTTGCCACGCATTTCCCACCGGCGAATCCTTCTTGTCCACCGATAATTCTTGCAAACTGTTGACAAATTGATTCCTCATTAACTGCCATACCTTTAATCATCCCCCCTTTTACTGTTAGGTTATGAATGAATACATAGGTCTGAAACGGTAATGAATCTAATGTATTATAAAAAAATGATGACAATCTACCGAAAGCTATTAACTCAATTATTCTTGATCGTATGAATTGTTATCAGAGTTTAAATGGTGCGGAATTTTCATTTTATGTTTAATGGGCCTCGGAGACTGAAAGCAAAACTCAGCTATTATATGGTAAGACATTTTTAAAAAGCATAAAAAAGACACCCTAAGGTGCTATCCTCCGACTTGAGAATCGTATCTATGTATGGAGAAATTTAGAAAAGACAAATACAAAAGAGAAGATTCTAACTATAATTTATAGAACTCTTATGCCATGAATTACTTACATATTTCCTTATTTACCAGAAGAAGAATCTCAGTTACATTATTTTCTGAACAGTCTCGTTAAAGCCATCCCAAGAAATCCAATGCCCATTCCTATTAGCCATCCAGTTTGGGCATTACCTAACATAGATCCCACTCCTCCACCAAGAAACATACAGCCAACGAATACTAATCCTCCAATTCCCCAATTCGGCCGTTCCATAATTCAATCACATCCTTTCAATAAAACATATGCGATTAGCTCCCTCAACTTTCTTCTATAGGATAGTTCATTATTTTGCTTAGGTTTAGCGCTTCAAGGAATTCATAAGATGTGAAGCTTGAGCCATTTATATAGATTGTAGAAGTATGAAGATTTTCCACATTTTCAAATGGTAACGTATAAGCATGAAAACACTATCGAAATAAAACCCCAGAAATCCAACGGTCTCTGGGGCTTCATTATATATTTAGCTCTTTTTGCTTTTTATTTTGTTTATGTCTATACAGCAATTTTCGACTTATTAGAGAAATCACTAATAAGGTCAGAATTAATAAGATAAGTTGCATAAATGATAAATCAAAATATTTAGCACCTGTAACGATTAAAAGTGTAGAAATCGTGCCTTTTACAACGAAAAAAATAATAACCCATAACCCGCCTTTTTTCCAGTTCATTTTATATTACCCTTTCCTACGTTTAAATTCTTAAAAGATTTAATGATAGTTCTTAAATGTGACAACTTAATAGAACTCTATTATATTAACAAAAAATTCATGTCTAATTAAATGCAACGATTCTATATTAAGTGAAAATGATATTCATTGTCAATTTTATTGACTATTTGAATACTTATTCTTAATCTCTTCCTACTTTGTTTCTTATTAACAATACACTTTTGTATTCAAACAAAAACACCTCCATTACATTTGCACACTTAGTATGCGAATGCAAGAGGTGTTTTTTCATATACCATCAGGTAAGATTTCCTGTTTTGTTTATTTCTTGATACGTAGCTATTTTTTAATACACGATAACTGGATCATACGTGTTCAAACTATCATATACAGTTTTTGCAACATTAGGAAGAAGGTTCACACATCCACCTGATCCTCCTGTTAAATAAGCATTATTTCCCCAGTCTTTTCGCCAGCCGGCATCGTGGAATCCTTGACCACTATTTGTGAATGGAACCCAGTAATCTACTTTAACCGCATAATCAGCTTTTCCTACTGCGTTACCTCTTAGCGTATATGGTGTTCGTTTATAGAGGACGTACCACACACCTGGTGATGTATCTTCACCAGTACTATGTTTACCAGTTACTACATTTGTTGTAACAACTAATTTTCCATCTTTGTAAATCCAAATTTGTTGCTCTGCAATTGAAACTTCTGCATACGTGTCTCCGATGCCATTATTCGATGTTGTTTTATAACCGATACCTTCCTTCTCCCAACCATTTCCGTGAATATTAGAAGCAGAAAGCGACTTTTCGCCTTTCTCAAAGGCTTGTTGAACTTGTTTAGTTTCTTTTTCAACATCTAGTGCCCAGCCGTATCCTTGTCCTTTTACTGATATGACTGAACCGGAATGCGTTTTAAATGAGAAATCTTTATTTAATGTTGATTTGGCATTATTAATTTCAGTAATTTTCTTCTTAATATCACTCGCATCAATTGTAACTTTCATATCCTTTGACATAGAGGCATTTTGAATTAAATCTTTCGCTTTTAAAGGATAAACTTCATCCTGCACTTTATACTCAACAGACTGCCCAAGAAGATTCTGTAGTGCTTTCTCCTCTTTTTTGACAATCGGATCGTCTTCTTTAATAGGTTTTATGTATGCAGACTTCAGATGAATTTCGCTTTTATATTTTTGCTTATCATAATCTTTCAGTAGACTAGTAACATCATACTGTTTCCCTTCCACACTTTTCGAAATAACAATTTTCCCTTGTTCTAGCTTCGCCATAGCATCTTGAGGCGCTTTTAATTTTTCATTCATAGAGATGAGCGTTTCTTCTACAAGTTTTTTCATCGTTTCACTACGATACTGATCTGCCTTCTCTGGTAGCAATGAATAATTTTCTCCCTTTGAGGAAGGGAAAAATGTCCACTGACTTTTTAATAGTTTCTTAACTTGAGGCAAATCTTTTTCCGTAAGTTCCGTTTTTGTATCTTTTTCATCTAAAATTTGTTGTTGATCAACATAGACTTTGTTTGCTAGTCCAGATGTCTTTAATTTCTGTATTGCCTGATCAGCGCTCAGACCACCAACTTTTGTGTCATTAATTGTAACATTCGAATTGAAGTGAGTTGCCTGATAATAACTCATTCCCCCAATAAGAAGTGCAATTACACCAATACCCACTGCGATAAACTTCCAATTTGTATAACGTTTTTTTGATCTTACTCGTTTTTGATCAATTTCTTCAACTGATTCATTTGTTGTATTGTTGTTCATCAATCTTTCCCCCGTATGCATTAACGTCAAACGATTTTCAACTAAAATCATAAACTAGTGTACCTTATTTTTCCTAAAATTTCATTATTTCCGACCACATTTTATCGCAATTTAATGATTAAATTTAGATTTTTTAATAGTACGATGCATTGAACAGTCACTTACAAGTCATAAAGTGAAATTTCAATCAACCGTTACACCAAGGAAATTAGCTAAACCTTCTTTGGAAAACTTTTTCTCTTTACGTAAAATACGAATTATATTATCCATTTTTATGAACATTACCCCCTAAGTTTGTCAAAAAAATAAACGATAGTCCTTCTATATTTTTGATAGAAGGACTATCGTTTTTTCAGTTAGAGTATTTGTATAATCGTTTAACTTTTTATTTCCTGAAGGTCAAACGTGATGAAGATGATAAAATTTCATCTCCAAGCCTTTAAATGAAAACATTATGTTTTTTATGGCAACCTAGTTTATTTTCTTAGCTTGATGACGATGGGATATCACCACATGTCCAGCAGCCTAAGATTAAGTAAGAGTCCGTTCAACTAGATTTTTTCTAATATTTTTAGGAGCATCTTATTTCAGCCTCGTCATATTACACTAATTGAATTTAAAACACATCCGTATGCTATTTAGTAAAATTTACGATTCGAGCCATAATTATTGCAGTAGCCAAGATAATAATAGCGGTTATCAAACCAGATTCTCCAATCCAAATCTCAGTTTGATCTCCTGTACTTGCACGTGCGAAAGGTCCTTGAATAATGGCATTCCAAGTAGTATGAATGATAACCGAAGGCCAAACGCTACCTGTGATAAGTCGTAAATAAGCTGTAATATAACTGAATGGCACAATACAAAAATAGATGCCAAGTACTGAAAGTAGGGCAGATGTTCCCTCTACATATAGACCAGCAATAACAATTGGAACATGCCACGTTGCCCAAATTAATCCGCTAATAAGAATGGGACGTGAAAACTTTGCATCGATTAGTCTTGTAAGCATATAACCTCGCCATCCTATTTCTTCCCCCATAACTGGGATTAAGTTAAGCAAGCTTCCTAAAACTCCGCTCAATACTACTATAAAAATGAAACTTAATGATATCGGTAGATACTGAAATCCAAGTATATTGTAAATAGGTTCTAGCATACCACCTTGCGGAGGCTGAAACCTCACAAGTCCGCTAAACCAGGCAATAGAATAAGTAATTCCACATATTATCATAGGTATTAACAGCGCAAAACCAATCCCCTTCCATATCTTTAAGTTACCGAGACTAAAAGATACATCTTTAAACCCTTCTTTCAATATTATGCGAGTCAAAATAGAAGAAAATGCTGGGGTAAACATATATACCACAATAAGTGGCATACTTTTAGTAATCATTACTAGTACATTTAGGATAATAGAAGTAATAGTTAAGATACTTAGAAAAAGTTGAAGTCCTATTTTAGCACGTTGGATTTTATCTTTATTGTGGAATGCTTCTCCGCGTAATAACATTGTAATCCGCCCTTCCCCTTTTATTCATTTGTTTATCAAAATTACTTCCTGTCATTTCAACAGCTACAACTTAGAATAAAGATATTTTGGCATACAGATTCATTCATCTTTACAATCCCTCCCAAATTCATAATCTAATCTTACTTGCGGCTCAACAATGTAATTATTATTTATAAGTTGTCATAACCGATAGTACAAAAGTGTAATGATTAATCTATGACCTGTGTCAATTAACCTTATGACAATATGTAACTAGAAAATATGATATGGAATAAATAACAATTGAATTAAGGCAATTGATTCGTGCAAGTACATGAATCAATTTTGCTTTTACAAATAATTCAATTGAGGTGGAAAAAAATGAATAAGAAGAGAATAATTGCAATGGTTAGTACAGCTTTATTAGTCACAGGATGTGTAGAAGTAGGAAACGCTCAAACGGTAGCAATCGAAAATTCAGGTCAATCAATCCAAAAAAATATAGTTAAATCAATACAATCACAGGCTAACCCATTAAAAACGATAGAGCCGTCAAAACCATTTGAAGATTTAAAACCACTTAAGAAAATGATTGGGAACGCACAATATGTAGGATTAGGAGAGAATACCCATGGAAGCTCTGAAATTTTCACTATAAAATTTCGCCTTGTGAAATATTTGGTTACTGAGATGGGTTTTACAAATTTCGCACTGGAAGAAGATTGGGGAAACGGCTTAAAGCTAAATGAATATATCCAAACAGGAAAAGGAAACCCTAGGGAATTTTTAAAATTGTTATATCCTACTGATGAAATCATAGCCATGATTGAGTGGATGAAAGATTATAATGCTGATCCATCCAATAAAAAAAAGATCCAATTTATTGGACTCGACTTAAAAACGTTGGACCAAAGTAGCTTTAATAAAGTAATTGATTATGTAAGGGTGCATCGACCAGATTTGCTGACAGAAGTAGAAGAAAACTATAAAGAATTATCATCTTTTACCGGCAGTATACAAGAATATATGAAACTTACTCCTGAATTGAAAGAGAAGTTCAAAGCAAACGCTGAGAGAGTAGCCCGATTACTAAATGATGAGAACGAGCAAGCCAACGCAGAAATAATTCCATCCGAGTACATCTGGGCGAAAGCAACGGCAAGTGCAATAGAGAAATTTACCACAATGCTACTTCCTAACGACTATCCAAGTATAATAAAACTACATGAACAATACTTGGCCGATCATGCAATGTGGGCACAAGAGACATTTGGTGGTAAAACGATGGTATGGGCACACAATATTCATATAGCTAAAGGAATTATCGATGAGAAATTATACCCTTATGTTGCGGGGCAGTTTTTGAAGGAACGTTTAGACAATAATTATGTCACAATTGGTAGTACAACTACGGAGGGAAATTTCACCTTATACAGCGAATATGATCCTTCCACTGGAGGTAAGATTACAACAGACACTATTCCACAAGATGTAAAAAGTTTCAATTATACTCTCGGAAAAGTGCCATATAAAATGTTTTTATTGGATAACCGTCACCTTAAAGGACAAGCAGAGAAATGGGCTAAAGCAAAAAGACCATTACTAAGTATAGGGGGACAAATCATCCCGAACAGTTCGGTATACTTTGAGACTTCATTGCTTGAGCAATTTGATATTATTTTTCATATTCGAAAAACAAGTCCATCTCATATTAAATAAAAGTACAAAATAATCCCGTTCTTGCATATGCAAAAACGGGGTTGTTTTGTGGGGATTAATAAAGTGAAACTTTAATCAGCAGGTTTTTGTTCATCCCCCACTGATTATTAGCCTTCACCAATCGTGCGTTTACCGGCAGCCCGCCCCCCACCTAACGCTGAATTTTGAGGTGGGAGTCTTACTGCCCAGTAAATAGCGGGATAAAAGCATCTTTTTTAAACAGAAGTAGGCTGCTCTCCCCTTTTTAACATCATTTAGAACTGTCATATGACACTTTTACACTAGTGAGACTGACAAAAAAAGCAGTATGATTCGGTTATTACATAGATAGGAGTGATGAACTTTATGAAATCAAGATTCATCCATAATGGTTATTTTTTATTGCTAACTTTCGGTACAGGATTTTTTTATTTTTGTTTTTACCTAATAGCTCTGCTATTTAGTTTAACGCTTTCATTTACTGTTGTTGGGATTCCATTAATTATACGCGTACTACAGACTACCACACCCTTTATCCAATTCGAGCGCATACAAACGAAAATTTATACAGATATTTCAACAGACTCTTACGATAGAAGTATAACAATGGATACATCGAACTGGGCTCAGGTGAAATTAGCGCTTACAGATCGTCGCACTTGGTGTGCTGTCTATTGGTTAATGCAGAAATTTGTGATTGGCATTTTCAGTCTCATTAGTGCAATCATTTTTTATGTAATGCCACTTATGTTCCTGTTGGCACCACTACTGTATCGATACATCGATATGAATATTATATTTATACAGATAGATACTTTTGCCAAGTCACTCTTTGTAATGTTTATGGGTATAGTATTTACCGCCATAAGTATTAGAATAGTAGATGGTTTGACAAAGAAAATTGGGGGCTATACACGTAGTATGATTCGGCAACTAAATCAATAGAAGTTTACAGTCTGTGAGTAGTATCACAGTTTTAAATTAAAAAGTATAATAAGGCAGGAAGGATTAAATTATAATATAGGAAGTAAAATGGTAGGCTATTTAGGGGGTAAAGGACTTGTTAGATATGGTTAAGTATTGGTTTTGGTATGATTGGATTATGTTAGGGGTACGCCTACTTGCTAGTGTGTCTATCATTCTAGCTACATTAAATTTTCAGGATGGTTTAACATTACCACTTTGGATTATTATTCTTTGGGAAATTATTGCCTTCTCTGTTCCATGGGTAGCCTTACTATTCAATTATAAATATTATTTGTTCACAGAAATACTGTTGTATGGTGGACTATGTATATATTTAACCTCATTATTTCCAGGGGCTTACAACACATTTCTTATATCAGTGTTTCTAATTGCTGCGAATAGTAAGCATTTGTCCTATTATTGGACAGCTCCAATAACAGTTTTTGCAACAACTGGAATTTTCTATGCGGTCTCACCAAGTAATAGCTATTGGATTATGGTCACCTATTATGGATTCGCATATGTAATGGGCTTCGCTTTTCATTTATTAATCGTCAATCATAAACAAAATGAATCAATTCGTAAACAAAACGCAGTACTTGAGCAATATATGTCTCAAATTGAACGCATTACACTGGCGGAAGAACGAAACCGACTGTCAAGTGAGCTTCATGATACAGTTGGTCACGCTTATACTTCTATTATTATGGGGATGGAAACGTTGCGCACCGAACTTGCTACTGAAATGGGTATACAGAGGCTAGATTCTCTGCTTGAAATGGGACGTAAAAGCATCGAGGACGTGAGAGGTTACCTACATCAAATGGAGTCTCCTTGCCAATCGCCTTCCTTAATTCAATCTCTCCAAAATCTTGGAGCCGAATTTCAGGAGCACGCTCAGGTTAATGTAAGTTTTCGGGCATACGGAGAGGAATATGAAATGTCTCGGCAAGCGAAGATAGCGTTCATTCGTTGCTTACAAGAGTCCCTTACGAATGCAGTACGTCATGGTCAAGGAACTGAAATTATAGTTTCATTGCAGTTTGAACAACAATATACGAGATTAGAAGTTCAAGATAATGGAAAAGGAAATGTAGAATGGCAGGAAGGCTTCGGTCTGAATGCAATGAAAGAACGAGCAATGAATTTGCAAGGTCAATTGTCTGTATATACAAAGCCAGATGAAGGAATGCTTGTTACATGTACCATACCGCGACAAACTGAAATAAAAGATGGACTTATTCGTTTGTTAATTGTAGACGACCAGCCGTTTGTTCGGGAAAGTTTGAGAACACTACTCGATAGATATGAAGATTTAAATGTAGTCGGTTTGGCCGAGGATGGCAATGAAGCCATCGATTTGTGTGGGCGCCTTCAGCCTCATGTTATACTTATGGATTTAGATATGCAACACATGGATGGAGTCGAAGCAACCAAAAAGATTAAGCAACAATGGCCACATATCCGCATATTGATTTTTACCACTTTTCAGGATACCGAACAGGCGTTGGAATCGCTTCGCAACGGTGCGGATGGTTTTTTACTCAAATCTATTGAAACATTGGAGCTAGCTAATACGATCCGACTTATTCACAAAGGTGGGACACTGATTGATCAAGGAATGTCTCACAAAATATTTGAGAAATTTGATGAGCAAAAAGAGACACCACAATCAAAAGCAACCGCTTATGAGCTAACAGCTAGGGAGATAGAAATATTGCAGCTAGTAGCAAAGGGACTTCGATACACTACCATAGCATCAAGGTTATATTTATCAAATGGTACGGTCAGAAATTATGCTTCTACAGCTTATACAAAGCTGGGAGTCCGTAACAAAGAAGAAGCTGTTCAAAAGGCTCTAGAAATTGGAATTATTGAATAAGAAAAATGTTTTTTTGTTTCTCTACAGCAAGGTAAAATGTAGTTACAAGGTACAGTAAAAGATAAAGTGAAACTTTAATCAGTGGGGTTTGTTCATCCCCCACTGATTATCAGCCCTCACCAATCGTGCTGCCCGTTAATGCGGGATAAACAACATCATTACATTAATCTTTTTTAGGGAGTACAATTCCTTTAAATAATTGAACAGTAATCCAGTAATACATCGAGTAAATTACTACAAAAATAACAAGTGGTAACCAAATGCGGGAGTACGGATTGATTACAAGAGGGCTAAACATGTTCATACCAACTAATATATGAGTAATCCCTACAATTGCTGGGAATAAGAATATGAAGAATAACTCTTTATAAATTGATTTTGTTAATAACTCTCGGCGAACACCAATTTTATGAAGCATTTGATAACGTGTTACATCTTTTGATGCTCCCGACAGAACTTTAAACATTAAGCAGCTTGCCATCATTGCTAAAAATGCAATTCCAACGAAGAAACCCATAAACATTAGTCCGCTGGCAAAATCATGACTCATAATATATGTTTGATACTTACTACCCAATTCTTCCACATTTTTATATTTTGCTATCTGTAATTCATCAAGTTTTTTCCATTCTTTTATGTATGATCCAAAATCATCTGTTTTCCCCATAAACACAATACTTTCTTTACCCTTCAATCCATTGTATATGTTATAGTCTACAATTTTCATTTCATAATCAGGATATAAATAATTTGGCTGGATTGTTCTGAAAGCCTGAATCCATTGTTTTGTGTCTGTCTCTCCTTCAGCCCGTTTTATTGAAAATGCACCAATTGGTATTTCCTCTGAAACTTTCTCTATTTTCATACCTTGCAAGAAAGGGCGATTTTTCTCTACATCTTCTTTAAGATAATAAACATATCTATCATCAACTTTGTAATGATATTCAAGTTTTTCTTGAAATAAGATACTACCCAAAATTGTCTTTTCTTCCGCTGTTGGATTATGAATAACTGAATCGTAAATTTGTATTTGATCTGTAATTTTTAGGATGTTGTTTTTAAATGCCATACCACAAGCAATTCCACCAGCACCAAGAGCCACTAAAATTGCTACTGTTGCAAGCACATTTGTTAGACTATTAATGCGGAAATTTAATTGTGCAAAAGTAAAAGCATTAAGGCCTTTTTCACTACGTTTTTTATTACTCTTTAGCTTGTTAATCATAACTGGAAGAAGTGATCCAAATATAAGGTAAGTACCAACGGTTGCTGAGATTAATCCAACGGCCATTAACCCCAAAACAATTAGCGAATTTGCATATGATATATAAATAAGTGATGCATAACCAATACCCAATAAAAGAATACCAAGGAATGCAACTACAACTGTCATTTTTCCTTTTATGGCAACACGTTCTGTTTGTTCATCAGCATGTACAAGTTGCAGTACAGAAATACGAGATAATTTAATACTATTCATAATTGCAGATAATACAAAGAGTGCAAAGAAGAAGATGCAAGTAATAGCTATAGATGGCAGATAAAATGCTTTATAACCTTCACCAGCAAACTCGAGTTGTTTCATTAATAGCTGACCGATACCTTCTGCAAGTCCTACACCAATTGTAATTCCAATCAAAAGAGAGGTGGCACCTAATATGATTGTTTCGATAAACATAAGTAATGTAACTTTATGCTTTTTTGCTCCTAACATCATATACATACCAAATTCTTTTTGACGAAGAGCTGATAAGAAAGAGTTTGCATATAAAATATAGAAAAATGTGATAATCGCTAACAAAACGGAACCAATTTTAAAGACAGCCACAATATCCCTAATAGAAGAGTTAGATTCAAGGAACGTTTTATTGGATGCTAGCGTTTGAAACATATAAAAAGTTGAAATAGAGACAATAAGACCAACAAGTAAAACAATGTAATCTTGCAACTTACTTTTTAGGCCTGACATAGAGAGCTTAAATAACATGATTGAACTTCCTTCCTTACGCTTTTTGTGTGCCTAAGTTTGCAAGCACATCTAAAATTTCTTTATAGAATTCTTCACGGGTACTACCGCGATGAATTTCTTTATATAACTCACCATCTTGAATGAATAAAATACGTTGACAGTAACTTGCGCTGTAAGGATCATGCGTAACCATCATAATGGATACACCTTGCTCTTTATTTAAGCTTGTCATGGCATTAAGTAAACTCGTTGCATTTTTAGAATCTAGGGCTCCAGTCGGCTCGTCTCCCAAAATAATTGCTGGTTCATGAACTAACGCACGTGCTGCTGCGGAACGTTGCTTTTGTCCACCAGATACTTCAGAAGGATATTTTTGAAGTATCGCTGTAATGCCTAACATATCAGCTACTTTTTCTACTTTCTTTCCAATATTACGAGATGAAACACCTTGAAGTGAAAGTGGGAGTGCGATATTTTCATAGATAGATAAATTCTCCAATAAGTTAAAGTCTTGGAAAATGAATCCTAACTTTTGTGAACGAAAATCAGAAAGTTCACCCTGCTTCATCCTCGTAATATCCGTTCCTGCAATTTCAACAACGCCGCCTGTCGCTTTATCTAACGTTGAAATTACATTTAATAATGTTGTTTTACCAGAACCAGAAGGCCCCATAATACCAACAAACTCTCCCTCTTGAATTGAGAATGATACACCTTTTAATGCGTGTGATTGATTCTCACCTTTTTTACCGTACAATTTTTGAATGTTTTTTACATCTACAACTGGCTTTATCATTTATATCCTCCTACATTTTTTTATTTCATTACAATAAGCTACAATGAAATCTTTCCTTTTATCTTCTTTGCTCACCTCATCACTTTGAATACACCCATGATAAACTATGAAAATTAGGAAACACCCCGTAAAATCCTTAAGATTTCTTAAGTTTTAAAAAAAGCTCATGGAACTTGTAGTTCCATAAGCTTTCTATCTAATTGGATGTTCAACAATAAAAGACATCCAACCATCTTTATATTCTGCATGTATATTACCATGATGAAGTTCAACAATTCTTTTTGAAATAGCAAGCCCCAGTCCATTTCCCTGGTCATCTTTTCTTGCCTTGTCCCCCCTGAAAAACCTTTCAAACAATTTATTTGGATCGCTAACAGGCGGTTTCTCGACTTTATTTGATACTTTCAAAATTGCCTTGTTACCTATTAGTTCAAGACATATAGATAATTCGGATGGTTTCATGCTGTACTTTATCGCATTCATAAAGAGATTTTCATATACACGTACCATTTTTTCTACATCTATGAAGATAGGTATTGTTTCTTCCGCGATAGATCTTTGAACGATTAAATTTTCCTTTTCAAATATAGGTATGTATTCTCCAACTATTTGTTCCAACAAACCTGATAAATCAACTTCATTAAGGTTTAACTTAGCATCTATACCTGATAAACGAGTATACTCAAACAGCTCATCAATTAAATATTTCAGTCTCTGTGACTTTGAATACGTGGTTTCAAGGTATTCCTGTAATTGTATGTTACTGTTGTATTGCCCTCTTTTTAATAAATCTATATAGCCAATAATAGATGTTAAAGGTGTGCGTAAATCATGAGATACATTGGTGATAAGTTCATTTTTTGTACGTTCTAATTGTCTTTCTTGTTCAAATGTATTCTCCAATTCCTTGGACATATAGTTGATATTTTGAGCAAGTTGGGTCAATTCGTCCTTCCCCTTAATCCCAATTGTTAAACCCAGTTTTCCATTTGCAATATCATTCACATTTTCCGAAATGAGCTTCAAATATACTATTTTCTTTCGAACCAATAGCAAAAAGATTACTATAAAGTTTAAGATTGCGAACGTAAATAAGAACAACATTGCGAGTCTCACTTCAAACATGCCAAAATCTTCGTGTTTTATAAAAAATGGATCTATGACGTATTGCACAATGAGGATTGTTAAACCAAATGAAATAAAAAAACTAATTGCAACAGCACCAAGAAGTTTTATAATAATCTTATTTCTGAAACTAACATTCTTCATATTTTATACCCAATTCCCCAAACAGTTTTAATATAAATGGGATGTTTAGAATCTTCTTCAATTTTGTCTCTTATTTTTGTAATATGCACCATAACGGTATTATCTGATTTATAAAAAACCTCTTTCCAAACTGCTTCATATATTTTTGCTACACTCAGGACAATCCCTTTGTTGCGGGCGAGTAGTTCGAGAATAGCAAACTCTTTTGGAGTTAACCTTGTTTCTTTTCCCCTTACCCATACTTGACGAGTATCTGTATTCACGGTTAAGTCACCAATTTCTAGAATACTTTTATTATGTTCTATGGACGTATTGTATTTTTTGAACCTTCTTAATTGGGATTTTACCCTAGCAATTAATTCTAGTGGGTTAAACGGTTTTGATAAATAATCGTCTGCACCAGAGGCTAGGCCCTGAATTTTGTCTATATCCTCAGATTTTGCAGATAGCATAATGATAGGCATATTGCGATCTTCCCTAATTTTCATACATGCTTCAATGCCATCCATATTCGGCATCATAATATCTAAAATAATCAAATCAAAGTCCTTTTCTTCTAACAGTTGTAAAGCTTGTATAGCATCTTCTGCCTTTTGAGTTTTTAGACCTTCATTTTCCAGATATACCGAGATAAGATTTCTAATCTCTTTATCATCATCAACAATAAGAATTTTCGACTCCATTTTATTCCTCCACATTAAATGCAATAAGTATTCAATAAAGCATATATTTGTTGTTACTTAGTTAATAAACTTAATAGAGATGGTTTCTATCTTCTTTCTTTACTTAAGACGATCTTTTGTAAAATACACAAAAAGACCGTCACAGTATTGTGACGAAAAAACAAGAAAATTTCAATAACTAATACTATTATTATTTATTTTTAGCTTTTAAGACACCCAGCGCTATTTTGGTTGCTTCTGCAATAAGCTTATCATCGTATTTAGCATCCTCTTTATCATGATTAGAAAGTATCGCAAGAATAATTGGCTTTTTATTTGGTGGCCAAATAATTGCGATATCATTTCTGGTTCCATAAGATCCCGAGCCCGTCTTATCAGCTACTTCCCATCCTCCTGGAACTCCAGCACGAATTAAGTTGTCTCCCGTAGTATTCCTTTTCATCCAATCTATTAATAAATCCCGTTTCTCAGTTGAAAGTACATCTCCTAGCGCAAAAGCCTGAAGACTAGTAGCTAATGCCTTTGGGGTACTAGTATCATGTACGTCTCCTGGATGCACTTCGTTTAACTCTGGTTCAAAACGTTCAGGATTTGTAACGGTATCTCCTATTTCTCTCAGTGATTTTTTGAATTCACTAGGTCCACCTAATTGTTTAAGAATAAGATTTTGCGCAGTATTATCACTATATCGAAGGGAAGCATCTGCAAGCTCTTTCAGAGTCATACCCCTATCAACATACTTTTCTGTAATTGGATTGTAATTAACAAGATCTTCACGAGTATACAAAACTCTTTGATTTAGATCTTCTATTGATTTCTTTTGTAAAAGTACTCCCACAGCTAAAGCTTTGTGGGTAGATGTGTATGCAAACCGTTTATCTGATTGATACGTAACGGTTTGATTCGTATCAGTGTCCAATGCATAAATACCGAGTTTAGCATCAAATTCTTTTTCAAGTTTAGCAAAAGAATCATTACCAGTAGTTTCTTGTTTGGTTTGATTTGTTTGTTTTGTTTGTTTAGGTAATTCAGACTGAGTATTGCCATCGGAACAGCCTATAAGCGTTGCACATGAAAGAAATACTACAGGTACCATCTTTTTGTAATGTAAAATGTTAAAAAACTTGTTTAAGACTATCATACATTTTCAACCTCTTTCAAGAATATATAGTTTTTCTAGGTGTTATACATATCGATACAATTAAAGAGTGTATCGGATATCACTCTTCTTGCATCTCACTTTTCATCAAATGATTGAACTATCATGAACACCTGTTTTATACGTATACTTAATAGACAACCTAAGTAACAAGTTTGTTCCATTTTTATCAGTAGTCGTATCTAGAAACCTAAAAGAGTCCATTTAGAAGATCTAAATGGACTTTTTCACTCATATAATCCTATCTATAGTTAAACGAATAAGATTAAATAAATTTAAATTTTCTTGTTTTATCTACTAAACTGTTTAGGCATTTCTTTAACGTGCTTATCATCATCACGCCAATCATAGGTTTCTTTCTGTGAAATATCTAAAGTTTGATCTCCAATTCTAACAATATTCTTATTTACCCATTCAATATATGGATCGGTATCTGGATAATTCCAATATATATTTTTCTCTGAATCTGTATCAAGGTTAACTAATTCACCCCTAACAGCATCCGCACTTAATGATCCTGCATTATGAAAATAAGTCTTGATGAGATATTTTCCATCTGGAGATTCCACTGTTCGAATTAATTCCCCTTTTGGAACACCTTGCAAACTAAAAAGTTTCCAATATCCAAATCCAATTATAATTACTAACATAGTAAGTATAGTTAGTAATACTTTTCTTTTCGTTTTTTTAATTTCACCTTTTGTATTTATAATACTCATTCAACTCCATTCCATAGAACCAATACCATATTATACCATCAAATAAATGGTATAATATATCAAAAATAAAAATCCTCCCGTAATAGTATTATAAAAAGGGCATGTGATGATCTCCCTATTTATAAAGTGAAACTTTAATCCCCCTCACCAATCGGGCTACCCGTTAATGCGGGATAAACATGAAAATTCCCCTTTAAGAAAAATATAAAAAATCAGACAGTATACTTGAATTGCTCTTCGCATGAGAATATACTAATAGAGCAGGCTATGACGTTCCTTCCTTCTAACTTCTTTGGCGAAATAGGGATGTTACTTTCCTGCTAAACACATAGGCTATGACAATTCTTCCTTCTTTGTAGAAATTTCAAATTGTTTTAGAGTTGTCAATTTCCTATGAAAAATAATTAGACTATAAAACCTCTTTCTTCTTTGGGATTGAATAAACTTTAGTTTATCAACCATTGATGTAGAGGTTTTCTTTTCTTAATTAACAAATTACCACTTAACAACTAAATGTTATACCCCTAATTTTTCACTAAAAAATAGCTTTATACCCTCTGTGCATTTTTCTACAATTAGTGTGTTTATGCATGTAAAAATAAAAATCTACCACTGAAAGGAGGACAGTCGGACTATTCCCCTCTTTTATAAGGAGTGAATAATCGGCGTTCTCATGAAAAATTCTATTTACATAAGAAGAAGTTTGAAAGTAATTATAAAAAGAGAAGAAAATAAACTACCGAACATGTATTTAGCCACTGTTTTAAAAAACTTGGAAAGTTTAGGATTTACTTTTTCTGAGCCTTTAATAGAAGAGTTGCAAACACTTTCGGTTGATGCATTCACATCGTTTTACAAGGAGTTGGTAAAACATTTAAAAGAAATGGTTGGTGCACATATTCAGTTTACTCCTATGTATCCAAACTTTCCGCAACAAATGATGGATTTAAGTGACGCTGATTTATACACCAATGCCGTTATTCATTATGTGACGTTGCGCCTACCTGTATCAAAAGTAGAAGAACGACTTCCTCTTTTAGATAGCGTTGATTTGAAAGTTATTGACTTAGGAAGTGAAGAAGATTTCAATCAAATGATTTCTCAATTGATTCGTGCAAACAGCTCTATTTCCTCAACTGATAAGACAGATGTAGAATGGGCTATTACACACACTGAAGATGTTTCCTGTTTTCTACCTAATGTAATTCCTCATAAGGAAAATATGTCTTTTATAATTGGGGTTTTATTAATAAACAGAAAAATATCAGCCGATGCTGCTGCAAAGTATTTTAAAACAGCAACTGATGTTCTTCGCCTTGCAGTTGCTTTATCTCAAGGCGATGTGAGTTTAGCATCCTCCGTTCGATTCAAGAAGTTTAACCGAGCAGAAAGACGCTTCCTTTTAGGATTGTTAGAGCAATGCGGAAACATTACCGAAGATATGCTTCGATACAAAAAACGTTGGATTCGTTTAGGTGAAATTCTTCATCCAGCAGAATATCATACTCGTTTCCCAAAAACCCACCGAGCATTTGAGATTCTTCGCAACAACATTAAAGTTGAAACATTTAATGGAAAAATAGAAGCAGCTTTGTTGAATCGTGATATCATGACAGCGAAAAATCTTTTAAAAACTCGCCCGGGGGAATTTGCCAGACGCTTGGATCATTTAATCCGTTTATGTAGTAATAAGTCAACAGATGTTTTCAATATTCTCGAAGATTTTCTAAGTATAATAGGAAACGTTTCTACTCCTGTATTACTTCAACTCACGGCTCATTTTAAGCATCGAAATGATAAAAATGAATTTCGTACATTTTTTCCAAAGGGAAATGTAGCAAAAGCTATAGGTATTGAAAATACACTTCCATTTATCTCAGAGGATATTTGTTTAATGATTGTAAAAATGTGTGAAGATACTTTAAAAAATCGCTTCGCAGAACTTCCAAGTCTCGGAAAAGTATTTTTGGATGAACAGTTAAAAAATCACTTAGTTCCCTTCTCTCAACGTTCAGCCAGCAAAGCGCTTCGTACATTATCTCGAGGAAGTAAAGTAGATTTGCCAGAAGGAGATACGATTCGTTTTTTCCTATGGTGGAAAGAAGGCTATGTGAATGGACAACATACAGGACGTGTTGACATTGATTTGTCTGCTGCAATGTACGACGAAGATTGGCAATACAAAGAACATGTATCCTTCACGAACTTACGTTCAAAAAATTTCAAAGCCTACCATAGCGGAGATATTACTTCTGCACCAAAGGGGGCATCTGAATTCATTGATTTCGATATTCCGTCTGTGCTGAAATATGGTGGACGCTATGTAGTCATGACTTTGCTTTCTTACACAGACCAACCATATAAAGATTTACCAGAATGCTTTACTGGTTGGATGGTTCGTCAATATCCTGGTTCAGGTGAAATATTTGAACCTTCTACTGTTCAAGATAAAGTGGATATTACTGCCGACACCCAAATCTCTATTCCAGTTATTTTAGACTTAAAGGAACGAAAATTGATTTGGACAGATTTATCTCTTACAAGAGATCTAACTTATGATAATACCATCGAGGCTAATCAAAAAGGTATGATACTAGTTGGGAAGGCTTTAACTAATTTAGTTAAACCGAATTTATATGACTTGTTCCGATTACATATTGAAGCTAGAGGTGAACTCGTTCAAGACATCGAAGAAGCAGAAACTATTTTCTCTTTGGATAAAGGGATTACTCCTTTCGATATGGAAAAAATAATATCTGATTTTATAGCTGACTCAAAAGGCTAACTACATTACAGACATTGATAATGTATGGAAAATATCGATGTATAATGTCTATGTGAAACAGGACCTGATAGATGCATATCAGGTCCTGTTTTTTATTTAGTAGATACTTAAATAGTCTGGTTAATCACTATTCATCTAAATACACTATACTAATAAAGTGAAATTTATTCGAAAGAAGTTCATTAGTTAATATGTATCTAATTAAGAAACATTCATATACCAGCCCAAACATCTTTTCCATATCGCCCTTCATCTTGCACACGATCCAACCAATTTCTTGCTTCTTGTTCACTTACTTCATGAATTTCTTGATATGCTTGACAAAGGGTATCTTCTACATCCGGAGCCATTTTACTTCCATCACCACATATATAAAGATGAGCTCCATTATCTAATAACGAAATTAAATTGCTTCTATCTTGTTTTATTAAATGCTGTACATATGTTTTTGGATGTCCCTCTAGACGAGAAAAAGCTGTGTGTAAAGAGATTAATCCATCTCTTTCATCATTTTCTAGTTCTGTACGATAGAGATAATCTTTTTCAGGATGACGACAACCAAAATATAGATGTGCTTGTCCTAAGTTCATACCTTTTTGCTTTTGAACACGACGCGCTTGCAAGAATCCACGGAATGGTGCAATTCCAGTACCTGGCCCAACCATAATAATTGGTGTTTCTGGATCTTTAGGTAATTCAAAGTTTGATTGCGGCGTTCGAATGAAACAGATAATCTCATCTTTATTATGACGCTGAGCTAAGTAATTAGAAGCGACTCCTTCATATGTCCCTTCCCCACTCCATGCAGGCGCATTAACAACACCGACCGTAATGCTCAGACGATTGTGTGCAACGAGTGGAGAGCTTGAAATAGAATAGTAACGCGGTTTGAGCGCAGGAAGAAGTTCTAAAAAGCGTTCAAATCGGATTTCACAAGCCTCATACTTTTCAAGAAGGTCCAACATTGAAATCCGTTTCTTTAATATTTGTTCATGGTAAACTCCTTCTTCTAATAATGCTTCCAATTCTTTTTTATGAGGAGGACATGCTGTGAATGTTACCATTTCTCGTATTTGTGCTCGAGTGGCAGCTTCTTGAACTTCAACGCTATAACTAAGAAGGTCCAATAAACTAACAGGACTGTCTAAAGGTATGTGATTTATACTTCGTCCACTTGCACTCAGTATAACTTGATCCTTCCCATTTAACCCAAAACGTTTTAAAATTCGGTTGATATTTTTCTCGCTATTAACTGGCAACACTCCAAGGTGGTCTCCTTCTTTATATGTAGCGCCTTCTGGCAAAGATACCTCGATATGTCGTGTACTTCTATCACTGCTGGGTGATTGGAGTTCACGATTTTCTAGTATAGATGCATAAACTGCTTCATATGTTCGTGCAAGAGGAGATCCTCCAAGACGACTGACAAATTGTAGACTCAAAGTACTGCGCTCTTTTTCCATATTTTTGTTGAGTTCCAATCCAAATGCCTTCATCGCATCAGACCACATACTTTGTTTCCATTGCTCAAGCTGTTCCTCGAAATCACCACTTGCATCTGCTTCTCCGCGTTTAGAAAATCTTGTTGCTCCTTTTTGAGCCATCTGCTCATCAATGTATCTTGGAATCCGTTGATAGGTACTAGCCCAATTATGATCTCCACAACCAAAAACTGCGTATTGAACACCTTTTAGCTCATCTGGTTTTAGTTCCTCCAACCATTGCACAAACTGCCCTGCATTACTTGGCGGTTTTCCATTATAAGAAGAAGTCACAATAAGTACCGCTCCTTCTTTTGGCAAACTTCCAATTCGATCGTTAAGAGCTACCACTTCCGTTTGAACCCCTTCTAAACTAGCTGTATCTGCTAATTCTCTTGCAATACCTTCTGCTACACCTGTATCCGAGCCATACAGAACAAGAAGTGAAAGATTATCGGCCCCAATAATAGAAGGTGTCTTCTGGACGTTTTGCTTAATTTCATCGTTTTTCAGCTTGCCCTCTGTAGGTGCAAGAACAGTAGGATGACTAATAGTTTGTTTTCGGGGTAGAATCCTAATCTTAAAATCACCGGGCTTTAGCGTTAATGTTTGTTTTACGTCCAGCTGATAGTTTTGATAATCGATTAATTCAAAATGTTGAAGAAGCATTCCCATTACAAGAGTGGCTTCATGAAGTGCAAATTGCATACCGATACATGCTCTCTGGCCATTTCCAAATGGCTTATAAGCATGATGAGGAACCTTATCCAGCTCTTCAAATCGTTCAGGTTGGAATTCTTCCACATTGTCTCCCCATGCATCTTTATCCCTATGTAGCTGTGGAATAAGAACAGAAATACGATCTTCTCCTTTCTTAATTGGGTATTTCCCGCCAATCACTGTATCTTCTTTTGCATAGAGACTGAATGCTGGAGCGGTAGGCCATAGACGTAGCGATTCATTTAAAATCATCCGTATATACTTCAGTTTCATAACTTGTTCGTATGTTGGAGTAGGATCTGTCAAAACACGGTCTACTTCTTCATAGGCTTTTTTCAACTTATCCGGATTCTTTAATAAGAAGTAAATTGCAAAAGATAACAATCCACTTGTTGTCTCATGTCCAGCTATTAAAAAGGTAATAATTTGGAAACGAATATTTTCATCATCTAATTTTTCACCAGTTTCCGGATCCTTCACATTTAACATACGGGAAAGTAAATCATTTTCTTCCTGATCTCCACTACTTTTACGTTCAGCAATAATATTATCTACTAAAGAAAACATAGATTGAATATCATGCTGAAATTGACGTTTCGTTCTCCACATGAGTTTGTCTTCTATATCCAGCCTCTGTAATTGGTGCATCGCCTCATCTAGAGCACGGGTCATGCTAGTAATAAAAGGATGAGGTGTCTCACGATAAAAGCTATTGAAGCGGTAATTAAAACCACATAGACCAATTGTATCTAACGTAAGACGAGTCATATCCTCCGGAACATCCACGTTTTCATTCGGATTAAGCCGTGCCCATTTTTGAACGAGTTGTACAGCAATATCGACCATCATGGCATGGTAATCTTTCATTGCCCGTTGGCTAAATGTAGGCATCAAAATATTATGAGCTTTTTTCCAGTTAGGCTCGTGAGTCTCGCTAGTAAATAATCCGTCCCCAGCAAAGGCACGAACTTTTGCTAAAGCACCCTCTATACTTTTATCGAACCGTGTTTCGTCACAGACTTCTGCTACCAATTCATGTCCAGAAACGACAATGATGGTATCACTTAAAGTTTGAATTTGAAAAATGGGACCATACTCTTCCGCTATCTTGATAAAGGATAGGGTCGGTTTATCTTTATCGATTAATGGGAGATTACCCAGCGGTCCATATGTTTTCGGCTGAGGAATGGCAGATACTTTTTTTTCCATTAAAAACACCCTTTCAAAAAAGCATGAAATAAAGATATGTAATTGATTACCTTATTTTATCTTTTCCCTAACTATTCATGATTATGATATTACGTATAAGCTTGGCAATTAGATTTATAACTTGTAGAAAAATACTAAATTAAAATGAAGCGAATAAATATAGTTGGACCCTTTTAATGTTGGTGTTAAAAGATAATCTAAAATTATAATGTTTATGAGAAATTGCAAACGGATCTCATCTCTTGTATTTGTTTATAAAACAATCATTTTAATTCATTTTCTTCTAAAACACCCCAAAATAGAGAAGTTGACGAGCTTAAGATTGTAGTATTTGAAAAATCAGTGGTTTAGTTAAACCAATACAATAAGCAATATACCGTGTTACTAATGAAAGAGGACCTGATATGAACATCAGGTCCTCTTTCACTACATAATTATGTCACTGCTTCTTTCAGTTCTTTTCCAGCTTTAAATACCGGCGCCTTAGCAGTAAAAATTTGCATTTCTTTATAGTCTATCTAATCAGCAAACAACTTGTAGGAATCATTATCTAGCGTTTTATTCTTCTCTACCGATTTAACTTCTCGACGGCTTCCGCACTTGTATCTACACGTTTAACGAAAAAAACTAATAGTAGTGCAACAACATTCATGCCAAGCGCTACATAGAAGGAATACTGAATTCCAGATAATAAAGCCTTTTGAGTTACTATTGCCTTCGTAGTTTCTGTGAAGGTTGTTGGATCTATATCAGACATTAAACTTTCAACTTTTGTTTTTGTTACAGAATTCATAATCGTAACAAGAATAGCAGTACCAATCGAACCGGACACTTGTTGAGCTGTATTATTAACAGCTGTACCGTGCGGATTTAAGCGAGTTGGCAATTGATTAAGACCATTTGTCATAAGTGGCATCATCACCATCGCCATCCCAAACATCCGCAGTGTGTAAATAAGAATAATATGTGTGTGACTAGAGTCGAGTTGCAGGTTTGCTAGCATATAAGTTGAAACGGCTGTAATGGAAAGTCCTACTATACCAAGAATACGAGGACCATATTTATCAAATAGTTTACCTGTAATTGGTGACATAATCCCCATTATAACCGCACCTGGAAGCATCATCAGCCCAGAGCTCAGCGGCGAAATACCACGGACGTTTTGTACATAAGCTGGTGTTAAAATCATACCCGAAAACATGGCCACCGCGTTAACAATTGCAATTACAGACGCAAGTGCAAACATTGGGTACTTGTAAACACGTAAATCCAATAACGGCTCATCCATTTTTAATTGGCGGATAATAAAAGCAATTAGGGCAATAGCGCCTATGATTAAGGTTGTTAAGACAACTTTATTTGTCCAACCATCGGAGCTTGCAGAACTGAATCCATATAACAAACCGCCAAAACCGACAGAAGATAATAGTAATGAGAGATAATCAAGTTTTGCATTTTTGTTTTGTTTCATGACATTCTCAGATTTCCAAATCCCTATCAGTAAGCTAATGATTGCTAACGGTAAAATCATTTCAAAAAGCAAACGCCAGTCATAATACTCTACAATATAACCTGATAGTGTCGGTCCAATTGCTGGAGCTGTAATCATAACTAGTCCAAAAATCCCCATTGCTGTTCCCCTTTTTTCTCTCGGAAAGCTTACTAGCATAATATTCATTAACAAAGGTCCCATAACTGAAGAGCCTGCCGCTTGAACCATCCGACCAGTAAGTAATAAACCAAAATTCGGCGCTACAGCCGCTAAGGCAGTACCAAGAATAAAAATCAACATAGATGTAATAAATAGGCTTCTATTCGAGAAACGCGTTATTAAAAATGCTGATGCCGGAATTAATATACCACTTACAAGCATATACCCTGTAGAAAGCCACTGGATCGTTGAATAATCTTGAATGTCTAAATCTTTCATTATTGATGGCAAGGCTACATTTAAAAGCGAGTTATTTAGAAATGAAACAAATGCCCCAATAAAAAGAATTACAAGCATTAAATATGGTGGTTTTCTTTTATGTAATGTTTCACTCATATATTTAATTGCCCCTTCATTATAAATTTCATTGATTCGTTTAAATCGTTTACATATTTGCACAAGAAAACATTACCCTTGCAGTATTTTGCCAAACTCTTCGAATGGATATTCTCTTTTTAGCAATTCCACTTGCTCAACATAACATTTTAAAATCTTTTTCTTGATGAAACCTTTATAAAAACGTTTGTTAACGGAATTTAAATTAGGCTGAAATACACAAAATAAGCAACTGAAAATCCCCTTCTAAAATAAAGTGAAACTTTAAATCAACAAGTCCACACACCCATTCCTTTAAATACAGGCTTGTAGATCTAGTTATGTAACCATCCATAAAAAGGAATATTACATAGGCTAAGTCTAACATTACATTTTTAAAGTGAGGAGAATAAGCGTATGCACCAATATTGGTATTTGAATTCAAAGGGAAACGGGGAACAATATACTAACCAAATTTCATTATATTCACAGCCCGAAATAACTAAATCTAAGGTAATGAATGATTTGAAGATTCCTGAGAATTGGAGTTATCGAGTCTATCCAGTTAGTTGGGATTCATCAGCCAATTATACGGGATTCAATCCCCAACCTCCTCCCTTCTCTTGGGGGCAGCAGCCAATCAATTATGCAGGGATAATACCACAAGGTCATCCTGCCAATTGGACTCCATTACCAGGCCATGCAGGTTTTAATTTTCAAAAACCTCCCTTCCCCTGGGCCCAACCATTCAATCATGCAGGGATGTTTGCACAAGGTCATCTTGCCGCTTTATTATCTCCGCCAGCCAAGCCTTTTCATATCAATACCAATAACTCGGGTGTTTTTGGAAACCCTCCAGGATGGGGTAGTCCGTGGGCCCCAATGGGATGGGGAAATAACGGAGGTAACGGTCAGCTAGGAATGCTTGGAAACTTATTTACAGCAGGAAAAAGCACCATGAGTGGAATAGGAATGATCAGTAGTTTAATCGGGATGGGGAAGTTCTTCTTTTAGTTAATTAGAACAGGAGAATGTGGCTGTAGCTTTAATCAGCCACATTTAAGGACAGTAATCTCCCACCTAACTTCCTAGCATAGCATTCGCGGAAATTTTAGGTGGATATGTATTGTTACAAGTTACTGTTTTACTTTGAGTACTCCTTTACTTTCTTATCAAGTGCCTTACTATAAGCATCTTTGTTTTCCTGTGATAACTCATAAACTGCTTTTTTCCAATGCTCTCCGTCTACACCTGATAAAAATTCAGTACCTTTCATTGCAGCTTCTTGAATCTTCTGTTTATCTTCTTTACCAGCATCCTTAATTAACTTCGTTGCTTTTCTTGCCTCTGTTACCCCTTCTTGTATGGATTTGTGAATGTCTTTGTATGTATCAGGTACTTTTATGTGTTCCATATTATCTAAAATTTTATCTATCTCGTTTGATGTTTTTAAAACAGCTTTTGCTTTTTCTTTATCCTTTAAGGATTCTCCTAAGTTTAGTAATAGTTCATCCTTCTTAAATTGGAACTCTACCACTTGCTCACATATGTAGTACGGATACTGTTGTTCGGAAAGTATTGTTATTGCTTTACTAGTTTGCTCAGTCTTATGAGTAGAATCTTTATCTCCTACCTCGCATCCGACTAACAGCATAAATGGAACTGCTAACGTTACTAGTTTCTTTGCTCTCATTATGTATTCTCCTTGTGGAAAGTATTGTAAGTAATTAACATATCAAACTATAACATACATTACATTATGGTTCACTTCCATTACGCTTTTAAAATGTAAAATAAGAATACACCCCATAAGCCACAAATAAGATTAATAGAATAGAAATGCCGAGTACCGTATATATAATCCATTTTAAATTTGAATTCATATCATCCTCCTACCTCTCAATAATTCCAGTATATAACAAAAAAAGCATTGGATACCCAATGCTTTTTACACTTACGCAAATAAAGAAGTATTCGCATATAAAGCTGGTGAACCACCTGAATGTACGAATAAAATATTGTCTTCCTTATTAAAATTACCTTTTCTAATTAAGTCGATTAATCCCGCTACTGCCTTACCTGTATACACTGGATCAAGTAAAATACCTTCTGTTTTCGCAAGTAACTGAACTGCCTCTACCATTTCCGGCGTTGGTAACGCATAGCCTGGTCCTACATATTCATCAAAGCACGTAACAGCGTCGCGCGAGATAAAGTTTGGAATACCAACATGTGCTGAAGTTTCATCTACAAGTTTTGCTACTTTCTCTTCTTGCTCAGCTTTTCCTCTACTTACGTTAATTCCAATTACAGGAATATGGCTTTGTGTTCCAGAAAAACCAGTAATTAAACCAGCATGCATACCGCCGCTACCACTTACACAAACAACTGAACTGAAATCAATTCCTTGCTCAAATGATTGCGCCATAATTTCTTGCGCACAAGCAACGTATCCCATAGCGCCTGTAGGGTTTGATCCACCAACTGGAATTACATATGGTGTACTACCTTTTTCACTTACTTCTTTTGCTACTTTATGCATTTCTTCCATCAGGTCTGCTCCGTTCGGTACAACAATGACATTCTCAGCACCTAATAAGTGATATAAGAAATAGTTTCCGTTAAAGTCTCTCTTCTCTTCTGGCTCAAGCCCTTCCTCTAATACAAGAATACATTTCATTTTTTCTTTTACCGCAGCTGCCAGTGTCAGACGGCAATGATTTGACTGAATACCACCAGCTGTAATTAACGTATCTGCACCCTTTTCCTGTGCATCTGCAACTAAAAATTCTAATTTTCTCGTCTTATTGCCACCGGCTGTTAAACCAAGTAAATCATCTCGTTTAAAATAAATAGTCGGACCACCAAGTGCTTCAGAAAAATTGTTTAACTTTTCAATTGGTGTATATGATTCTGTATATTTTTTTCTCGGGAATTTAGCTAAATTCATTGTAACGCTCCTTTTGTACTTCTTTCACAATATATGTAACGTTACTATTATTACACGTAAAAATGGTGAAGTCATCTTTCTCGGTTAAAAATGTATTAGAATTTCATTTTGATAAGTAAAACCGTATTAATGATTTTTACTTAATTACGGTACATGAAATTTATATCAACGATTTTTTAAATATATCGTTCATTACTTACAATATATCAACGATTTTTCAAATATATCGATCGTAACTTGCAGTATATCAACGATTTTCTTAATATATCGATCTATCGACAAAAAACGACAGACAGGCAACCCCTTTCTCATCAACAAAAAAAGAGCCCACACATTCAAATGCAGACTCCCTCCAATCACTTATTTACCGTAAAACGAAGTAACTGCGTTAATCCCGGCTCTAAATTCATTTCACCTTTATGGCGTACGTATACGACTTTATCTCCATCAAATTTCGGAGGATTTGCTTTACTATACGTATGCCACTCATTCGTTCCTTCTATAGTGTACTCCATATATTCAGTTGCACCGACAATTATATTTTTACTATCATCTGCCGTTACATTTGGTGCCATCTGCGCAATTTTTGAATCACTAATTAATAACTTCTTTATATCCTTATCACGTTTGTAATCGTAAGCTGTCACGATTACATCGTTACCATATGCTTTCACTTGTAACCCTTGTTTAAATGAATAGCCATCTGGAGCAGTTTTCTCTCCTCCATTTGGTCCTGCTGACATCCAGCCTGTTTCAATCCCGCCCGTATTTACAACAGTAAATCCTTTTTCATCTCCGCCTTTAATTTTCTTTTTACCAGCCCAGTCAGGTAAGTTTAAATCCCAATGCGTATGACTCGTGAAGAAAACAACTTGCGGATAGTCTTTTAATATATCATACAATTTATCGACGTTTAAATAGTCTTGTAAATATGGTGATTGTCTTGATCCAGATACTGTATCCGGTAAAACATGATGAGAGAGAATAAAGATTGGCTTATTTTTATCCTTTTGACTATACTCTTCTAAATTTTGTTTTAACCAACCTAATTGCTCATCACTCATATATACTTCGTCCCACATTTTTGAATCGTGGTATTTCATATATTTTTCAGTTCCTAAAAATAGAAGCGGATAACCATCTAATTCTTTTTTATGATATACCTTTTCTTGTCCACTAAATTTCAGATAGCGGTTAAATAAAGTTTCCTCAGTTACACCATTTGGCCATGTACTTTGAGAGAGTTTCCCATCCGCTGTCCATTTACCAGCATAAAACTCATGATTCCCAACAGTAGACCATACATTTTCTGGATGCTTATTTTTATTTAACACACGCTTTACATCATCATATTGTGACTGTTGTCCAGTCGGCGTTATATCCCCATTCATAATAAGCGCTCTAGAAAGTGGCGTCACTTTGTTCATATCTTTTAGCACATGATCAAAATCCCCTAAATCCCCTTGAATATCACTAATAACATTAAAAGTTGTAGCTGATTTTCGGGCTTGCTCTTTCCCTTCCGCATGCACTGAAAACGTCGGTAATAATGCCGCCATAACTGCTAACGAAGCAACTGTCTTTTTCATACAAATTCTCCCCCTAATAATAGAATGTACAAACTGACATGTTCTGCTTTCTCTTAGGTGCTTGTCCAATTCACATTATAAAGAGGGATTGTAAAGATAGATGGAGTAAAAAATTAAGTGTTTTTTAAGAGATTTTGTCTTTTTTCACACCCCACAATTAGCAATTCGCGCCAATATAGCTTTCTAGTCTTTAACATTACATAAATGTAAATGAATATGATGAATCTCTTAGTTTAATATGTTGTCTTTTTAATCTCTGTTATATAACCGCCACAAAATATGCTATCTTTTCAAGTTCTCTTTCTTTAATAAACGTTACTCCTCTTTTAATTAGCCTTAAAATTGTAAAGTGGCTTAATAATATGTTTAATATCAATTGTTTCTTTTGTATTCTCAATAATTTCATCCATTGGCTTTTATACCATTGGTGCTTCATCTAAAGTACTTTCTGCAACAGATGTAGTCCAAACCTCTGTCATTGTATTTTGAAAATCCTCTAAGTTAAGTACTTCTTTCGCCTTCTTGCGACTCATAATACGCCCTGCTCCATGAGGGCCAGAAAAGTTCCAATCTGGATTTCCTTTACCAAATGCAATGATTGAACCATCTCTCATATTGATTGGAATGATTACTCGTTCATTTTTCTGAGCTGAAATAGCACCTTTTCGTAGAATCATATTTTCCATATCGATGTAGTTATGAATTGTAGTGAATTGATCGGTTACATTCCAATCCATTTTAGTGACGATTTCATCAATCATTGCCTTACGATTTAACTCCGCATATTTTTGTGCAATTTTCATATCATTCATGTAATCTTTAAATCCTTGTCCTTCTAAATAAGCTAATTCTTTGCGAATCACCGGTTTCTTAATTTCACGTAAAGCTTCATGTATTTCTTGTTGTCTACCTTCTTTCGTTAAACGCTCAATCAGTTCTTCTTTAATAGATTTAACGTTTATAAGTTGCTCGTAAGCAAAGTTTTGATAATACTCTGCTACTTGTTTCCCTAAATTACGCGAACCACTATGAATGACAATGTATACATTTCCTTTATCATCCTCATTCAGTTCGAAAAAATGATTGGCCCCGCCAAGTGTACCAATACTTTTTTGAGCACGTTGCAATGTAAACGGGGCTCTTACACTATCAAAATCAATCATTTTTGAAAATCGATGTTCCTTATCTCGAATACGAAAACCACTTGGGACAAATTTACGTATCGTTTCGTCTAAGTGATCGAAGTTGATTTCCTCTTTTTTCTTATTAATCATAACAACTTCCATGCCACAACCAATATCGTACTTACCTCTCAGTTTCCTGAAAGAGTGGACTATACCTTCTCTACAGTCATCGAGATATGCAGTCTCTACTGTAGGCTCACCGTATTAATTATTCCTCTTCAATTCAAAATAGATGAGGAATAATTCTGTACCTTAGTCTGCTAACATGGTACAAGTCTCTGAACCATTCGATTATGTCACCATAACCACTGGCTGCTGATTGCCCTCGCCTTTTATCGTTAGGGTTCCCAGTCAATTGAGTGAGTAGTTTAAAGTCTGAGCCGATTAGTTAACCCCGACTAAATTAGGAACAATCTTATCTTGAATTGTCATTGTTGTCCCAATCGTGCAACCTGCACCCGCATGTGTATCTGGCATAATACGAATCTTGCTATCCTTTACGAATTCTTGGTTACAAAGATCAATAATTTGACCTGCTGCAGTTTTTTCTACATTCGTAGTAAACACTTTTGCTTCATTGTATTTCCCTTGTAATTTCAACATCTTCTATTTCCCCTTTCCTTTAGTTTCTACAAAACATTAATTTATATATATTTATAATTATATTTTCCACCACTACAGCTCATTTCCTTTTTTATAAAAAAAGACACAGAGATTCCTCCCCATGCCTACTAATTTCCTACCTTTTCACCGCATGCACATAATGCACTGTCTCAAAAGCTTTCAAATAATCGTTTCGTCCTTCAAAATATAATTTATTTATGTCTTCTGGCGATAAATGTTCATAAATGAGTAAGCCCGCCTTCTCTAACAGTGCTTCCATTTCGGCATAAGAAAAACATGATTTCATCGGTTCTCCGCCTACCGCAGCCATTTTTACCATATTTTCAACTCGATTGGACAGTCCCTTTTCTGTAAACAAGTTTTCATCGGGATAATCAAAAACGATAGAACTACCTGCCGGAACCATCTCGAATAAACATTCTAATAAACTAGCAAGTTCCTCTTTCGTTAAATAGTACGTAACACCTAAAAGGCTAAAGAAAGTCTTTTTATGTTCAAATCCTTCATTGCTTAACTGTTCATAGGAAAATCCTTTCGTAAAATCCATTGAAACAAAATGAAGGTTTTTTGGAACTTCAAGTTCTGTTTCTTTTATTCTTTCCTTCTTAAACACCTGCGTAGAAGGATGATCCACTTCAAATATTTCTATTTTATTTTCCAATTCTCGGTGTCTAAAACTGAACGTATCTAAGCCTGCACCGAGTATGACGTATTGTTTCGCTCCTAATGTAATTTCATGTAGTAATACTCTTTCACAATATGCCGCACGTGCTAAAGGTGTTGGTGATAACTGAACTTGCGTAATCCATTTTAATATTTCTTTTGGATTGTCTTGAAACTGCTGTGCAATGTCTGTATTGAAGAAATGTATTCCTTGAACCATATTCGTTTCAATATTAATTCGTCCTTTTGGCGAAATGAACTCTTTAGCTACATAATCATCAAAGATTTTCGGATTATCAAATTCACTATGATATGCCCTGCTGAAAGCTGATACTAACGACGTTACACTTGCTTCACCTTGTTTCACGCACATACACTCTCCTTCATTTTCACAACAAAAATAGGGTTCCCCTGGCCAGGAGAACCCTATTATACACCTTATTTTTATATTGGTAAATTATAGCGTAAATAAGTTTTTTTGTCAAGTTCCCAGCCTACTAACGCTCCAACAATTTGTGTAATCTCTAGCAGGAAGATTTCGATCTACACCGAATATTCCAGTTCATAACAATACAAATGGAGGGCGTCATGAAAAGATTAGTCATCATTACAGTTGGAAAAACACACAGTGGAAAAACTACATTTGCAAGAGCATTAGAAAAAGAGTTACCCCACTCTTTCGTTATGGATCAAGATAATCAAGCTGAATTTATTAACACGCATTATGAAAAATTACAGCCGACAGAAGGATCAAATACACTAAAGCACAGTCTTTCAAAATTCATTGTTGATTATGCGAAAGAACATACAAATTTACACCTTATTATTTGTAATTCCAATCGCAGTAAAAACGGAAGATTCTATTTACTAAACGAATTATTTCCACAGAATGAATATGTACGCATATTAGTTCATTTTGACATTCCAGATGATGTACTTTACGAAAGAGTGGCTCGAAGCACGCGAAGTACGAATATTTTTAGAGGTGGATATTCTAGTTTCAAAGAAGTACTTGATCGACAACAAACTGAATCACTTCACGATAATGTGGTAGATCCTGTAGAAAACGAGGCTGATTATTTGTTTGTTATTCGCAATAATAAAGATGTAAGCTTTACTATAGAAGAAATTGTTCATCTAGCTAAAGGTTTATCCCCTACCCCAAATAAGAGATTATAAAAATTACATAATCATAGATTATTATGCAAATCCTTCCTCTAAGCGCCTAACATAGTATATAATAATAAGATAATCTACTTCTATATGCTCATTTTTACACAAAACAGTTCATGCATATGAAAGAAAAGAGGTACAAAAATATGAAAACAAAACAAACAATCGCTGCGTCTACACTAGCTTTAGCAATGATTGCTGGCGCGAACCCTGCTCATGCGGAAGTAAATGATGCTACTCCTCAGCAAAGTATGGGAGATCGATTAGCTGAAATTAAGCAACATAAACAAGAGTTAGATGCGAAATTGCAGCAACACAAAGAAAACGTGGATCAAACATTGAATGAACTTAACAAGGTTAAGGAAAATGTTGATACGAAGGTGAATGAACTACATGAACGTAAACAAGTTGCTGATGAAAAAATTAACGAGATTAAACAACATAAACAAGAGTTAGATGCAAAACTTCAGCAAGACAAACAAATCGCCGAAGATAAAATCGCTGAAATTAAAGAGCATAAAAAACAAGTAGAAGATAAAGTTGCTGAAGTAAAAGAGCATAAGCAAAATATCGATAACAAAGTGAATGAGATTAAAGAACATAAACAAACTGTCGATGAAAAAGTGAATGAAATGAAGCAACATAAAGAGAACATTGATCAAAAGGTTAATGAACTTAAGGAAGTTAAAAAACAAGTAGATGAAAAATTAGCTGAGTTAAAAAAAGCGAAACAAACTGCTGAGGACAAACTCGCTGAACTAAAAGAAAACAAGCCGAATACTGGTAATACGTTAGAGGAACTTAAGAAAATTAAAGGCAATTTAGACAGTCTTTCCGCTAACTTAGAACTAGCTAAACAAGATGTAAAAAACAAACTAGCTGAATTACAAAAGGCTAGAGAAGATTTACTAAATAAAATTAACGAAATTAAACAATCGAAACAAACTGTTTCAGACGATTTAACAAAGAAAAAACAAGACTTAGATATTAAAATCAACGACTTTAAGCATACTGAGAAAAAAATTGACGACAAATTAGCTGAGTTACATACAACGAAGCAAAATGTTGATAACAAGATTAATGAAGTGTCACAGTCTAAACAAACGCAAGCAGATAATAGTACTAAAAACAATAACGCTAAAGAACTTCCTAACGCTGGTAGCGAGCAATCAAACAATATGGCTCTAGGAATGCTATCTGTATTAGGCGGGATTTTATTAATAACACGCAATAAAATTAAAACGTTATTCTCAAAATAAAGCCATTATACTTATTAAAAACAATGATACAAAGGCCAACCGCATATACGGTTGGCCTTTTTCTTTATATTAACTGTCCATCTCGAAGCGTCAATATACGATCACATACATCAAGCATTCTTTCATCATGTGTAATCATAATTGCTGCTTTTTGGCTCTCTTTCACTTCACGTTTCATCATTTCAACAACTTCACGTGCGCGTTTTGAGTCTAAGCTTGCCGTTGGCTCATCCGCTAATATTAAATCTGGGTTGTTCATGAACGCACGAGCAATTGCTACCCTTTGTTTTTCCCCACCAGATAGTTGATTTGGATAATGATTTTTTCTTTCTCCTAATCCAAATGCCGCTAATAAATGATCCGCACGCTTTTCTGATTCTTGTTTACTTTCTTTTTTTAACTTAGCAATGTAAAGTAATTGTTCTTTCACATTTAAATATGGAACAAGATTTGCGAACTGGAAAATGAAGCCGATTTTTTTCAAACGAATGTCTGTCATTTCCTTTTCTGATAGCTTCGTAATATTTTGCTCACGAATGTAAATATCCCCTTTTGACGGTGATAATAGTGCACCCGCGATTGATAATAATGTACTTTTCCCTGATCCAGAAGGACCGACGATTCCGATAAACTCTCCAGCTTTCACATCAAGCGACATCGGATGAAGGGCTGTTACTTCCGTATTCCCTTCTCCGTACACTTTACTTACTTTGTCTAATTTCAATAATGAAGTCATTACATCCCGCCTCCAATTGCTTCTAATGCATCAACTTTTAATACTTGGTATAACGAAATAAGTGTTCCTAAAATACTAATTACGATAAAGATTGCTGCGTATTGTGCAATCATCGGTGTTGTTAATAAGAACGGCATACCCGCTGGTAAAATTTGTTCTAATCCTTGTACAAGAACGATACTAATTACCATCGCAACGACTGATAAGAATAACGCCTGTACGACTAAACTATTTGCTAAATACGAGTTCTTCGTACCAATTGCTTTTAATACACCTAATTGCTGTGTTTTTTGTAGTGTAATAACATAGAAGAATACACCGATTAATAACGCAGCGATCACAAGTAAGAACGCAATGATCATCGTTAATGTTCCTTGCTCTTCTTTAAATCCTGGAATACTTTGCAGTACTTCTTTTTTATCGATAACGTGAGCATTTTTAATTTCTTTATCTGTGTTAAGTGCAATTGCACTATAATCTTTTTGGTTTGGTTGTGAAATAGATCCCCATACGTCTTCATTTACATAAACGACTGGTGTATGGCTAAACATTTGATCTTTCGTAAATCCGACGATTGTAAATTCTTTCTTTGAAACAGGATCGATAATTGTATCTCCAATATCGATTCCCTTCTCTTTAATCGATTCATCAGCAACCATCTCGTTGTTTGCTGTACCTAATTTCTCCCCTTTTACAATGTTCGGTTCTAAAAATGAATCTCGTTCGCTTGAGAAAATAGCGATATCAACCTTTTTCGAGCTATCTTTCTTTTCATACGTTGAAACTTTCACCCGAAACGGAACTGCCTCTTTCTCGCCTACTTGACTTACTACGTTATCTACATCGTCTTTCTTAATTTGTGAACGAAGTAATTTATTTTCCGCATCATCTGCTAAAACGAACTTATTTGCCTCCATATTTTGAATCGATGAAGCATTATCATATGATAATCCATTTGCTAATCCTGAAATAACAAGGACTAAAAATGATAATAACACCATAATCAATCCGATTAATCCGTATCTTAATTTTGATTGTTTTAATTCACGCAGAGCTAAAAACATTTCGCTCGCTCCTTCCTCTTTCTTTCTATGCACTTATCATAAAAAAGAAATATGAACGGAATATGAACAGAAGATTACAGAGATTAAGATTAAATTTTCAGAAAGTATTGAAAACATTCGAAATCCTTGATACAATTCAGTCAAATAATCTTGACCGAGTAATTTAATTTAAGGAGTTGATCATTTTGAAGCCCGTATTAACACTAACTACTTATAGCCAACTAAAAGCATTAAGCGATCCACTACGTTCCGAAATGATGATACGTCTATGCGAACGTCCTTATACTGGACAATTACTATCTGAGAAATTCGGCATTTCAAGGGCGAAAATTCATTATCATTTAAAAGAATTAGAAAAGAATGGTCTTATAGAGATCGTTTATACAGAAGAAAAGAATGGGATTGTTCAAAAGTTTTATCAATCTGTCGCGAAAGGCTTCACCCCTGCTGCAGATCTATTACCTCATTTAGAAATATTAAGCGAATCAGGTCGCCAAATCTTTTTACAAATGATAGAAAGAACGAAAAGCCAAATTCTCGCTGCACCAGAAGAAGCTTTTACATTACGAAATGCAAGTGAAGATCCAGCTAAGTGGAATTACGTTTCATCCTGCTGGGAATTTGATGCTACGCCAGAACAATTTCAAGTGTGGGTAAAAAAGTTTTATGAATTAATGGCTGAATTAAACGAAATCACAAAAGGTGCAGATAAAGATCCGAATAGTAAACCTTATTATATTTCTACTACTGCACTTCAAATCGCTGAGAGAACAATGCAGCAATTTATTAAAGAAGAAGAAAAATCGTAATACGATTTTTTTTACATAAACGGTCAAATTTATTTTACCGAATAAATTTATTATAAAGGAGTAGATAAAGTGGACATATTAAAAAACCGGAATTTCCTCTTATTATTTTTAGGGAGAATTTTTACAAACATAGGAGATAGTTTGTATTATGTAGCAGCGATGTGGCTCGTATACAAATTAAGTGGTAATCCTTTTTATTCTGGATTGGCTGGTTCCCTTACGTTATTACCTTCTGCACTACAATTTCTTACTGGTCCATTCATTGATAGATGGTCCATAAAAAACACCCTCGTCATCACACAAGTTTTGCAATGCATTCTTATTTTAATCATTCCTATTACACACTACTTCGACCTATTAACAGTCCAACTACTACTCATCATCATGCCCATCGTAGCCTTTATCGAACAATTCGCCTATCCCGCACAGTCAAAAGCTTTACCACTTCTACTGCATAAAACACAATTATTAAAAGGAAATTCACTTTTCTCATTTGCATACCAAGGCATTGATTTAATTTGCACGACTCTTTCTGGAATATTAGTAGCACTATTTGGCGCGATTACTTTATATGTGATCGACTCTTTTACATTTGCGATTACTGCCCTTTTGTTCGTTTCATTGAAAATGCCAAAACAAACCGAAACGGGCACATCACTTTCAACTAAGCAATATTTCACTGATTTAAAAGAAGGGTTTTCAATCGTCTTTCGTTCCTTAATGGGCGTCTTCTTAATCGGTTCCGTTGTCGCTAATTTTTCAATCGGTATGACGATGGCCATACTCCCTTCTTTCGCTGATTCTTTAGGTGGTGTGAGATTATATGGGTTCTTTTTAGCCGCTATATCAGCCGGTTGTTTAATTGGAGCACTATTCAGTTCATGGGTTGGTAAACATAATGTTGGCCGTGTCTCCATTATTAGCTTTGCAACTGGCGCTTTCTTTTGGTTTCTCTCTACGATTGTACCATTTCAATGGTTATCCATTTTTTTATTCGGCTTAGCTTGGATACCAATTGGTGCGACCAACATATTATTTGCGACAATTGGTCAAATTGTAATTCCAAACCAATATCTTGGGCGCATCAATTCAGTCACACGGAGCATGGGCACAATTGCTATGCCGCTCGGCTCTTTAATTGGCGGATACACTGCGAATGTATATAGTAGCCAACTCATTTTCGCGCTTGCTAGTACTGGGATTTTATTCATTTCCCTCGTATGGCTGCTTCATCCAAAATTACGGGCTTTGCCGAAAGCTGATGAAATTACAGCGGATACTTTTGGGCTTCGGTTTAAGGAAGAACGCGGGAAAGGTGCGGCTTTATAACAGAACAAACATAACCCCGTTCTAAATTGGGGACGGGGTTAAAAATATAATTATTTCATTTTGGATGTAAAATACTTCACTAAAAATATAACAATGAAGTCGTTTGAATATCTAAAATTTATTCAACAATAGCACCAACTAAAAGGTTACGTTAACGCTTTGATGGCCATGCCCCCTGCATTTTCCTTAATTGAATAATTTGGCCTGTATGATAAGCATCATGAAGCATGATGTCCAGTAATTTACCTTCAAGTGAATTTTGTTCAAGCTCTCTTTCAGAAATTGCACTTAATACCTGTCTTAAATTACGCTGAGCATTTTCAGAGCGTTCAACGACTTCCTTCCATTCCGTATCATTATTAGATTGCTTAGTAAGATAAAAGGTGTCATTACCGTCAAGATTATATGTCCATTCACGTCCTTCCAAGTTTGCAGCAAGTCTTTCTTTGTAATAAGTGAGATGATTAACATTCTCCCAAATGGTATTCGTTGTCTCTCCAGCTGGTTTCCACATAGCCTGTTCAGCTGTAAGTCCTTCTATAGCACGTTTAAACGGTGCATACCAACTCTCTTTATCGAATGTTGAATCTAGTACGTTTAATAACAAGTCAATTCGTTTCAAAGTAATTTCCTCCCTACACAGTTCAAGTTTTAATACACTTCCTCTAACTCTGTAGAGATTCTACATTTTTAAATAAACTTCCTCCTAATCCCACTCCATAAACTCATCCGATTATGCAATTAAAATGACTCATATTTTTTCATTTTACACGTATACTAGCGACAAAAAAAGAAGAGGCTGTTCCCAAACAGCCTCTTTCATCTATTTAGGAAGCTCCACCCGAACAGTCGTCCCTTCCCCTTTCGTGCTATATACCGAAACGGTCCCTTTATGCAGTTCAACAATCTTCTGCACGATTGATAAGCCTAAACCGCTACCTTCTACGTTTCTTGCCCTTGCTGTATCTACTTTGTAAAAACGGTCAAAAATACGATCCATTTCTTCTTTTTCCATACCGATTCCGTTGTCTGATATAGAAATTATAACGCTAGACTCTAACTCTTCCACGAAAAACTCAATCGTTCCACCATCGTTTGAAAACTTAATGCTATTCGTGAAAATGTTACTCCATACTTGATGAAGTAAGTTTTCATCACCTTGAATTGTAATGTCCGGCACATCAAATTCAACGGCGATATCTTTTTCCCGCCATTTCCATTCAAGCATAAAAATGACGTCTTTAATTTGTTTTTGTAAGGAAAAGTCTTTTATTTGTAAAACCTTTTCCTCCTTATCTAATGAAGCAAGCGTAAGTAACTGTTTACATAAACTAGACATTCGCTTACTTTCGCCCTCAATAATTTGTAAGTAATGATTTCTTTCTTCCTCACTCATCTTTTCTGTTTGCAACGTTTTTGAAAAACCTTGTATGGAAGAAAGCGGTGATTGAAATTCATGCGAAACATTTGAAACGAATTCTTGTCTCATTTCATCTAGTTCTTTAATACTTTTCGTCATCTTTTGGAAGCTTGTAGATAACGTTCCTATTTCATCTTTTCGTTTTACGTCTAATTCAATTTTATATTCCCCACTCGCAATTTTTTGCGTAGCCTTCGTAAATTTACGGATTGGGCGAACGATATAACCTGCTGCAATCGCTATAAAGATAATGCTTAATAGTACGATAAACCCAAGTAATACCGCTAAGAAAATTCGCATTTCGCCAAATTGGTTCTGAATGTCGGGTCGAATAAATAACGCGTACTGTTTATCACCGTGCTTTACCGGTACACCGACACTATTTATTAATTCATTATCGAAAAAACCGGTAATAAATAGGCGAGTCGGATATGTAGAAACACCATTAAATGTTTCACCTTGCAATACTTTACGGACTGTATCATCACTTATCGTCGTCTTACGAAACGCATTGCCGATACGCTTTCCATTCTTTTGATCATCGACAATATAAATTTCATACCCTAACTTTGCAATAGAATGCAAATACGTCTCTTGATTTTCTTCACTTTGCTTTTCATATAACGATTTAACTTCTTCCGCATACTTTAAAATCTTTTCACTATTATACGGTTTTAACTTCACTTGATAATATACGTTCGTTAATAAAAAGCCGATAATACTACTAAGTAGCATAATGCCGACCGTCATAAATACAAATCTAGAATATAGTGATTTCATCTTATTTCAACTCCAACTTATACCCGAGGCCGCGCACCGTTGTAATTTGAAAATCATCCGTTCGTTTTGAGAAACGATCTCGGAGCCTTTTCACATGAACATCAACTGTTCGTTCATCTCCTTCAAAATCCATTCCCCATACTAATTCAATTAGCTCTTCTCTTGAAAATGTTCTCCCAGGATAACTAGCTAATTGTGATAATAATTCAAATTCCTTTAACGGAAGTAGAATCGTCTGTCCGTTACACTTCACCTCAACACCTTTACGATCAATTGTCGTTCCGTGGAGTGTAATAATGTCTGCACTCAGCATTTGATAACGGCGTAATAAAGCTTTCATACGGAAAATCACTTCAGCTGGTTCAAATGGTTTTACGATATAATCATCTGTACCAGAAATGAATCCTTTTTCTTTATCCACTAACTGGTCTTTCGCAGTTAATAAAATAACAGGAATATCATGATACTTCCGAATTTCTTCACATAACGTATAACCATCAACAAACGGCATCATAATGTCTACAATCGCAAGATGAATGTTTTCCTTCTCTAATACGTCTTGCGCTACCTTTCCATCTTCCGCCTCAAAAACTTTAAACCCCTCTTTTTGTAAATGATAATGCAATAACTCTCTTATATGTTTATCGTCATCAGCTAATAAAATATGTATCATCTTCATTAAACCCTCTCTCGTTCATCCTTCTACATCACTACATTAAAAAACAATTAGATTTTTTGCAAGAAAAAGAAAAGGATTCCTTAGAAGATACTCTTGTTATCATTGTGGTCAGCTGCTTTATTACTCTTATAACTTGGTGATGTTGTACTCTGGTGTACGAATAAGTGATCTATTACTTTTTTAGTAAGTGGCATAAAGAAATTCAGTAATAGCCCACCTAAACAAACAGTTAATATAGTCCCAACACCAATTGGTCCATGTAAAATCGTTGCCATTATTAAGAATATAAGGTAAATATATGTTCGTGATATAAAGATATTCGTTCTAGTTAATTCTTGTATGATTAAAGTTAATCGATCAATTGGAATGGGAGCAAAATTTGTTTGTAAATATATTGCAGTTCCTAATCCTGTAATAACTAATCCGATTCCAAAATAAATCATTTTACTGTACCATATTTCAGGTGTAATTAAATTGCGTAAGAAAAATAGCCACACATCAATACCAATACCCGTTATGAATGCTGTTAACAACCCTAGTATCTCTGGTCTATGTCTTTTTAAAATTGAGTTACAACATATTAATAATAAAGCTATTATTATTTCCCAGCTTCCCACAGTAAGTCCCACATTTAAAGAAAGTCCTACTAAAAGCGCATCAAAAGGTGACGTTCCAAGATCTGATTGTATTGTGAAAGAAATACCAAGGGTTAATATTAAAATTCCTAATACATAAAAAACATACTTCATTTTAATCAACCTCTTCATCGTTATTTTTGTTGCATTTACAATAAAAATATTTTATATTAAATGTAACTTCAAATTGTTGCATTTGCAATAAAAATAAAAGATAAGGAGTTCATTATGAAAGAAATTCTTCGTGAAATTGGCATGATTGCAAGGGCATTAGATTCTATTAGTAATATAGAATTTAAAGAATATGAGCTTACAAAAGGTCAGTATTTGTACCTTGTGCGAATATGTGAAAACCCAGGAATCATTCAAGAAAAGCTATCTGAGATGATAAAAGTAGATCGTACAACCGCAGCCCGTGCTATCAAAAAGCTTGAACTCAATGGATTTATCGAAAAGAAAGAAGATGAATCTAACAAGAAAATCAAAAAACTTTTCCCAACAGAAAAAGGGAAAAACGTCTATCCTTTTATTAAAAGAGAAAACGATTATTCAAATACTGTTGCATTAGAGGGATTTTCGGAAACAGAAGCGGAAACTATTTCTAACCTTCTTCAAAGAGTAAGAAAAAATATAGAAAAAGATTGGGAATTTGTAAAAAAGGGAAATAAGAGAGGTTATTGATTATATAAAGGAGCGAACTATTAATATGACTACACATATAGAAAAGTGCACCCTTAAAGATATACACAAACTTCAAGAAATTAGTTATGAAACATTTAATGAAACTTTTAAACATCAAAATTCACCCGAAAATATGCATCATTATTTGGAAAAGGCATTTAACTTAAAGCAATTAGAAAAAGAATTATCCAATAACTCTTCTCAATTCTTTTTTGTCTACTTCAACGATGAAATTGCTGGGTATCTGAAGATCAATACTGATGATGCTCAGTCTGAAGAAATGGGCGATGAATCACTTGAAGTCGAGAGAATTTATATAAAGAGCTCCTTTCAAAAACATGGTCTTGGTAAACACCTACTAAGTAATGCTATTGAAATTGCAATAGCAAATAATAAAAAGAATATTTGGCTAGGCGTATGGGAAAAAAATGAAAATGCTATTGCTTTTTATAAGAACTTAGGTTTTGTACAAGCTGGCTCTCACTCCTTTTATATGGGCGATGACGAACAAGTTGACCTTATCATGATCAAAACACTCATATAACTTTTTTGAGAGGTGGGCTATTATGTATATTCCAAAGTATTTTAAAGTCACAAATGTTGATGAAATTTGGGATTTTGTTCAAAAAAACTCTTTTGGAACAATCGTCACAACAAAAAAAGAGAAACCAATCGCAACTCATTTGCCTTTTGGGTTAACTAAACAAGGTGATGATTATTTTATTACTGGACATATGGCTTATGGGAACCCCCAGTGGAGAACATTTGAAACCTGTGAGGATGTTCTTATAATGTTTCAGGGACCGCACTCTTATATCTCTTCTTCTTGGTATGAAAATGAAGAAGTTCCAACATGGAATTATCAAGCTGTCCATATATATGGTAAAGCAAGTATTTTAGATAAAGGGGAGTTAATAGATGAATTAACAACAATGCTGAAAAAATATGAAGAGCACCGTGAAAATCCAGTATTATGGGATAAACTTTCCCCTACTCTGTTAGAAAATGAACTGAAAGGCATAGTTGGGTTTAAAATTAAAGTAGGAGACATCCAGGCTGCATATAAATTAAGTCAAAATCGAAATGAGACGGATTATATTAACATTATTGAGAAATTGTACGATGAAGAAAATCCAGATGCAAAACAAATGGCGAAACTCATGGGGAGTAGATTAAAAAATCACATATAATCCATCGTTATTCAACTCTCACATTTCAAAATTAAAGAACAGACTGGAGCGCTTTATCGGCGGTTTTCTTTAGAACGTAAAAGATTGAACTGAAAGTGACTGGCGTTTAATTAAAAAAGAATCTATTTTGAAAACAGATGATTCAAAATAGATTCTTACGTTTTAGTATTAAGTTTATTTTAATCAAAAACAATTTTTAAGCCTTCGAAATATCAACAAATCCTTCTCCGAACACGTCACGAACATCGTGTATAGCGATGAACGCCGCCGGATCCGTAGTTTGAACAATCCGCTTTAGCTTCACTACTTCTTGCTTATTAATAACAACATAAAGAATTTCCTTCGGCGTTTTCGTGTAATAGCCATGACCTGAATACACAGTAACCCCTCTGCCCATTAAAGTCGTCACCTTCCCAGCAATTTCATCTGGTTTATCAGAAATAATCGTGATGGCCTTTTTCGGATTTAAACCTTCAATTACAAATTCCATTACTTTCGTTCCTACATATAACATAATAATTGTCAGCATCAGTTTTTCTGCACCAATGATGAAATAAGATGAAAACGCAACGATTAAATCGAAGAACAGTAGACCATAGCTAATACTCCAGCCTAAATACTTATGCGTCATTCTTGCTAAAATCGTAGTACCTGCAGTTGTTCCGCCAACACGAATGATTAGACCAATACCACACCCAATAAATATTCCACCGAAAATGGCATTTACGAGCATTTCATCAGAAGCAATCGTCCAGCCTTCTGTTAAATGAAGAAATAGCGAGTTGGTCACTACAGCGATAATCGTATAAATCGTTGTAATCTTATTTAAAAATTTATAACCGACTATTAACAAAATCGCATTTAAAATTAAGTTAACTAAACCTGGTGACCACTCAAATAAATAGTACGTAATAATCGTGATACCTGTTACCCCGCCCTCACCAAACTCGTTCGGAATAACAAATAAATTGACACCTAACGCAAAAAGAAATGCACCGATAATAATAAAAATAATGTCTGTCGTTCTTTTTTTCATACAGTACCTCACTTCTTATGTAAATATTTATTCTGCCATAAACTCTCACTATTATATCGTGGAATATTCAAATCGAACAGTGGTTTGTTTTTATTTTAATATAAGATAAAAAATCAACATTATTTATTATGTACTGCAAATAAAGTTTTGATTTCAACCGTAATTTACTCTTAAAAAGAAATGCTGAACATTGACTTGCACAAATTTCAAATAAAAAAGTACCCATCTAATTGTCATACGCAATGAGAATTAGATGGGTACTGCATGATACATTTAGTTTTTACATGTATTGTTTGGAGAAAATTGCAAATAACGACCTATACTCGCCTTATTAAGACCAAATCCATACATCATCATTATTTTCAGTGTTCGTCTTTGCTTCATGAACTCTTTCGATATGATCAACTGTGTTCCAGTTAATAGAACTTCCGCCCCAGCCTACATACTTCATATCAATTTTTACTTTCTCACCCGTATTAAATACTTGTCCCTTTGTTAAGAAAACATCAATAATATCTTTCTTCCCATTTAGCGATGGATATTCAACTACGACATATTTAGTAGCACCGTCTCCCTCATCTTCCATCGTTCCTACTTTTGCTACTTCTCCAATTACATAATCAGGTGAGCCATCTTCTTTCATATGCATACCTAACTTGTTTGTTGTATTTTCAACTGCAGTTGCAACCATATATTCTGTAAAATTACGCATCATAGATCCAGTAGCTTTTACTTCATCTCCTACTTTAACGTTTGAAAGTGAATCAATATACACACTAACAGGTTCCTCATATTGCTTAGATTTAACAACAATTACACCGTTATCTACTTCTACTACTCGTCCTTCTAACGTCGAGAAGTTCGATTCAATAGAAGCTGCACTCGCTTTTGTTAGTTCTAATCCTGGTACATTTGTTCCTGATAATGCTGCGATTCCTAAAGCACCTGCTAAAATTATTTTTTTCATACCCATTATGAAACATCTCCATTCATGATGATTTTATTTTTGATTGGTATCGACCAACCTGTAACTATTACAGTTACAGTATATAAAAAATAGCAACCCTCTTTCTCATGCAATGATGCATACTGTACTTTTTAAATATAAAGCAAGAGGGCTTTAATTTAATTCAAAGCTAAAATAACCTTATGACCACGGTATAAAGAAATTAAGATCTACTTTCGGTCCTAAGGTTAATGAATAGCTTTATAAAAACTCAATCAAAATCTATTCAACTAGTTGAAAAATGAACCATGTCGAATTTTATTTTCATAAAATTCAAATTTCAAGGAGGTTTTACAAAATATTACACAGAATTATTCGTATATCGTAATATAATTGTATTTTTTTACGATTCATTTCATTTTATCTACCACGTTTAGACAAAATGAAATAAAACAATAAAAAGGAGAGAGATAGATTGAAAAGAAAAATTAGTACAGCTGTTGTAGGGTTATCAGTGTTTAGCTTTGGTCTTTTTGGTGTAAATATTGGGGATGGGGGCGTTGTAAAAGCAGAGCATGGCGATGTTCCTGCTCCAAAACTAGAGACACATGCTGATCTAAGCTCTAAATTAGATTCACATGGCGACACTTGGGCTCCTTCTTATACAAATACTCATGGGGAAGGAATGGCTCCTAAAAAAGAGAGTCACGCTGACTTCTTTGCTCCTACGTTAGAAGCGCATGGTAATACTGGCGCTCCTGCTTTAAATGTTGGTGATACTCCTGCTCCAAAATTAGATTCCCGTGACGATACTGGCGGCGCTCCTGCTTTAAACATCGGCGACACTGGTGGAGCTCCTAAACAAGAAGGGCATACACATTTCCCTGCTCCGAAAGTTGAATCTCATGGCAATACTGGCGGCGCCCCTGCTAATTCTGAACATAGTACAGGTTGGTAAGTTAACAAAATTAAAATCTATTTAGATTACCATTTTCATATACTTACAAGGAAACCATTCGATGTAACAAATATTATGTATATACATGATTTCTATTGTGATACATTCTAACTAAGAGAAATCTCCAATACATATGTGGTTTTCAAGTCTAAAAAATACACCTATTAATTAGGTGTATTTTTATTTTACCTCTCTATCTACTAATTAAAGAATAATTCCCTAAAAATCAAAAAAAACGAAGAATCTATCTATACTTCGGACACTTAAAGTACCACGAACGTTGCGATTTTTAGGGACAATCCGTATCAAACCTCCCTTTCCTCCCATGCCTAAAGGCGATAGCTTTCTTGTTCAGGAAAAGCTATAACCTCTCCATTCATGATGATTTTATTTTTCGGATTGAATACGACCAACTTATAATCATTACAGTTACAGATTGCAGAAAATATCAACCGTCTTTCTCATACAATGTTGCATACTGTAATTTTCAAATATAAATTGGTTATTCCTATATTCAACACTAAGACTGAATTCTTGAATCCCAGCAGGTAAACGAATTGATGATGAAGAAACTAATGTCATACATCATGTTTTTCAATAATACAGTTTGTATAATCGTAGTCCATTACATTCTGTAGCAGCGGAGTTAACATGTTAATAAAACCAAAGAGGTTACAAGCAGGAGATATCGTGGCGACAGTAAGTTCTTCATGGAGAGGCGCAGGTGATTCTGAGATAAGATAACGATATGACAGAGCTTAAATAAATAAAAACACTCCTATAAGATATGACTGTGAATTAGTACTTTTTAAATGATATGGAGATTACTTATCTAATGATAAAGGGGGATTTACGTGTATGGAAGTAACATTTACAGTAAGTAAATGGGATGAAAAACCAATTGATGATACTAGAAAAGATTTTTCTATTAATATTGCTCATGTTGAATATGATATTGATGGGGAATTAAAAGGAAAGGCTTTTGTTGAATACTTATTATATTATTTAGACTCAAATATAAATGATGGTCACTTGGCTACTGCTAAAATTTCTGGATTTTTACACTTTGAAGGGATTTATAAGGGGCAACAAGGGACATTTACAGCTATAGAGCAAGGAATATTTGATAAAGGAAATTTAGATTCCCCAGGAACAATTATTAAAGCTACCGGTAACTTAGAAAACCTGAGAGGATCCTATAATTATCAGTTTACAGGTCAAACTAGTAAACTAATTTTAGAGTTTGAATTTCAGCAAAATACCTTATAATTTAGTGGAAAGGACATTTCTTGTAATACTAGGAATGTCCTTTTTGTTGACGAGTTTATCCATCACCTATTTTCTAATAGTTAAGAAAAGAACAGAGTATATTACATAACGTCTTATTATCAGTATTCAACGATACATCAAATTTTCGTTATGAGGGAAATTAAAACTCTAAGCCTGAGAGGCAGCGGGGGCCCACTTATTCATTACTTTTCCTACCAATCAAAGAATAATGCCTGAAAAGCTCCCCTGCATTACTTCTTTTCCAAGTTGATTCATACATATAAACATTTTAATTATCTTTGGACGTTTTTTCATCAGGTTCTAATTGTTCAATGGTTACGTCACAACGAATGGTTACTATTAATTGGTGACTTTCTATTAAATGAAAATCGCCTCTTATAGAGCGCAGTTTTACTTATGTTCATTCTTATGCAAATTCTGAAGCATATTCTTCGTATGTCTTTAATGTATTAAGCAATCGAGCTGATTCAATCATGATTTCGTTCGATGAATCAGTTACACAAATGACAATAAATCGATTATCATCTCTATCTCCAAACAACCCTTCTGATTCAAGTTCCATTAACACATTTAACGTTTCTTTCAACAGTGTATGTACTCGTATGTTAAAGTCATCTTCGACGATATTATGATATTTCTTAATAATTTTGTTCACTTCATCAAACATTCCAAAATCGTCCCATTCGCTCCACTCAACAGCTCCGTATCTATAATAATTGTATAAAGGGTCCGATTTATTAACTTTGATTAGTCTTTCTTTATTTGCCACTGGTCCAATGCTATTGACACAATCGTCTGTTAATATGGAGTACCCGTATATTGTGTCAACACCGCATCTTGTTAAAAGTTCGTTATAATGACAACGAATTGCATTTTTCAATTCAACATAAAAACTTTTTTGCAGCTGCATTTTCATCGTATTTCCTCCATTTTTTGTAGCGACCTGTTGTTACATATTTCAATCTTAACATTAAAATCAACATTAAACGTTTACTGAGCCAAAATAAGAAAAACCGAAACTAAAATCATTTCGGTTTTTCTAACTAAAGAAGTCTATTTATTTTAAAGAATGGACAAACAACCCACTACGCAGTTTCGGTTCAAACCACGTTGATTTCGGTGGCATGACTTCTCCGGCATCTGCGATTGCTAATAAATCTTCCATAGATGTCGGATATAATGCGAATGCTGCTTTGTATTCGCCGCTGTTCACAAGGCGTTCTAGTTCTTCTAATCCGCGGATTCCTCCGACAAAATCGATACGTGAATCAGAACGCGGATCATGTATTTCAAGTACTTGGCTTAATAAATGATCTTGCAGGATAGATACATCTAAACCTCTAACAAGATCATTCGCATCAAATGTTTCTTCTTTCACAGTAAGCTTATACCACTTCTCATTTACATACATACCAAATGTTTTTGGCTCATTTGGTTTATACGGAGAAACAGGTGCTTCTTCTACATAAAAGTACTGCGTAATTTGATTTAAAAACTGTTCCTCTGATAAGCCATTTAAATCTTTCACAACTCGGTTATAGTCCCAAATCGATAATTCATCATGAGGGAATAGAACCGATAAGAAGAAATTAAATTCCTCTTCTCCTGTGTAATTTGGATATTGTTCTCTTCGCATAAGTCCTACTTTTGCAGCTGATGCAGAACGGTGATGCCCATCTGCAATATAAAGATTAGGAATATCTTCAAATGCGTTTACTAAAGTCGTAATTACATCTTCATCTGCAATCTTCCACGCAACATGCTTAACACCGTCTTCTGCTGTAAATGTATAAATTGGCGCATGTTCTTCTTTCCAGCTTCTAATTAAATGCTTTACTTCATCTTTTGTACGGTACGTTAAAAAGATTGGGCCTGTATTGGCGTCACACACATCTACGTGGCGAATACGATCTAGTTCTTTTTCATGACGTGTTCTTTCATGTTTTTTAATTGTATCATCTTCATACTCATCAATAGATGTACAAACAACAAGACCTGACTGCGTTCTTCCTTGCATCGTCAGTTCATAAATATATAGCGCTGGCTCTTCATCTTGTATGAACACTTCTTCTCGTATAAATTGCTTTAAATTGTCGCCCGCTTTTTCATACACGCGATCATCATACGGTGACAGTTCAGGATCTAAATCAATTTCTGCTTTATCAACATGCAAGAAAGAATATGGATTCCCTTTTACAACTTCCCTTGCCTCTTCACTATTTAATACGTCATACGGTAAAGCTGCCACTTGTGCCGCTTTTTCCTCTACTGGACGAATGGCCCGAAACGGTCGTATTTTTGCCACATTCCTCTCTCCTTTACACAATCATTCGAACGGCTACAACACCTGTAATTTTGCTTATATTTTCTACAATATTCTCTTTTATTATATCATCAATTCCGTTATCGATATCAATCATTGTGTATGCCCAAGAATGTTTACTACGATTAATCATATCGGCAATATTAATATGGTGTTCCGCTAAGCATCCTGTAATTTGCCCTACCATATTCGGGACGTTTTGATGCATAATTGTAATTCGTTTCTTTCCGATATACGGCAATTCTACGTTTGGATAATTTACTGAGTTACGAATATTTCCTGTCTCTAAATATTCACGTAATTGACGTGCTGCCATTACTGCACAATTTTCTTCTGATTCAGACGTAGATGCACCAAGGTGAGGTGTCGCTGTTACATTTTTCATCTTTATTACATTTTCATTTGGAAAGTCCGTTACGTAATGTGTAATAATATCTTCTTCTAATGCCTTTTGAAGAACCTTTTCATCTACAAGTTCTCCTCTAGAGAAATTAAATAGACGCATCCCTCTTTTCATCTTCTCTACAGCGTGTTCCCCAATAATCCCCTTCGTTTGATTCGTAAGAGGAATATGCAGTGTAATATAATCACACGTTGCAAAAATTTCATCAAGGCTAAATGCTCTTTGCACATGTGTAGAAAGACGCCAAGCTGTTTCAACTGAAATATAAGGATCATATCCGATAACATCCATCCCTAACGCTAACGCATCGTTCGCAACTAAAGCACCGATTGCGCCAAGTCCGATAACACCTAGACGTTTCCCTGCAATTTCTGATCCAACGAATTGTTTTTTTCCTGATTCAACAAGCTGTGGTACTTCTTCACCCTCTAAGTTTTTCGTCCAACTTACACCATTAATAATGTTACGTGAAGACATAATAAGACTGGCAATAATGAGTTCCTTTACAGCGTTTGCATTTGCCCCCGGCGTGTTAAATACTACAATTCCTTTTTCTGTACATCGCTCGACAGGAATATTATTTACACCAGCGCCAGCTCTTGCAATCGCCTTTAAGTCTTTTGAAAACTCTTCTTGATGTAAAGAGTAGCTACGAAGCAAAATTCCATCTGGATGATTGATTCTATCTCCTACTTCATAACGTTCTTCAGTAAAAACTTGCAAACCTTTTTCTGCAATTTGATTTAACGTTTGAACACGAAACATATCCCCATCTCCCTATCTATTCTCAAGCTCAAATTCCTTCATATAATTTACTAATTGCTGTACGCCTTGTACTGGCATCGCATTGTAAATACTAGCGCGCATACCACCGACTGATCGATGTCCTTTTAACGTAACAAGTCCTCGTTCTTTCGCTTTTTGTAAAAACTCACTGTTCAGCTCTTCTGACGGTGTTGTAAACGGAATGTTCATAAGTGATCGATACGTAGGATCAACTGGTGAAGTAAACAATTTTGATTCATCTAAGAAATTATAAAGAAGTGAAGATTTCATTCTATTTTGTTCTTCAATCGCAGATACCCCGCCTTGCTCTTTCAGCCACTCTAGTACAAGTTTCGTTACGTAAATACTAAAGGATGGCGGTGTATTATATAAGGAGTTATTTTTGCTGTAAGTTTCATAGTTTAACATCGTAGGACAAGAGCGATCTGCTCCCCCAATTAAATCTCTTTTTATAATAGCAATCGTTAAGCCCGCAGGTCCTAAATTCTTTTGCGCCCCCGCATATATAAGACCAAACTTCGAAACATCATATCGCTCTGATAAAATATTTGAGGACATATCCGCAACGAGCGGCACTTTTTCTACATGTGGAATGTCCACATATTTTGTCCCCTCAATTGTATTATTCGTTGTAATATGTACATAATCTAGTTTTTCATCGCTTAGTAAACCATCCAGTTTAGGAATCGTAGTAAACTTCTCTTGCTCGGAAGAAGCAATCACTTGTACTTCCCCAACTTTTTCGGCTTCTTGCAGTGCCTTTTTAGACCATGAGCCAGTTAGTACGTATCCAGCTTTTTTATACGTATTCATTAAGTTCAACGGTATCATAGAGAATTGTAATGACGCACCGCCTTGTAAAAATAAAACTTCATACTCATCAGGGATGCTCATTAATTCACGAAGTAAGTTACTCGCTTCCTCTATAATACTTTGAAAATAAGAAGATCGATGACTCATTTCCATAATAGACATGCCTGTCCCGTTATAATTTAATAGCTCCATTTGCACTTTCTCTAAAACTGGCAAAGGGAGTATTGATGGTCCTGCTGAAAAATTATAGACTCTCTCCATTACCCTCATAACCTCCCTATTTCTCATTTTTATTAATTTTTAAACTTTCTGAATTATAACCTAAAATATAATACGTGGTCAATTTGTTTTCTACTATTACGGCGCAAGACGCAATGGAATCGCTTGCATGTGCAAACTATTTTTTATAAACATACAAAAAAGTGTTAAGTACATAATCGTACTTAACACTCTAGTAATAAAGTATAATTGCTAATTGTCCGTGAAGAACCGATCAAAAATTTGATAAATAGCAGAAAGACCAATGAGCCAATAAATAGTGTCCACAAGCGCCGGCATAGAACCAAACCATTTCTCAACTACATTGTAATCTAACGCTACAAACAACCAATTCAAACCGCCGAGAATCACCAAAATTACTGTAAGGTAAGACAAAAATTTCATTATGATTGCCCCCTAGGTGATAAGATGGTGAAAGGCCTTTCACTAGAAATATATGTAGTAAACTTCAAAACTTACCTATTTTATAAAAATTATTTTCGGTACCAGCCGCTAATAACTGCCTCCGCTTCTTTACTATGTATTTGATACGGATGTGTACTATCATTAGAGCCAATAAACCAAATTGAAAAACCTTTAAAATATGGTTTCGGTTCTAATACATCGCGGTAAGCACGCCATCCATTTAATTGGATCCCTTTCGAAAACACATTTGAAACATCTGGATTCCATGGATTTTGTAATCCAAGTTCACGTGCTGGAACGTTAAATCCACCGAAGTAAACTGGCTTTCCTGTTGCATTATGTAATTGTTCCAATTGCTGAACAACATTTTGTCCACGGTTATATACTGTCGTCGCAAATAAACTTTGCTTCACTTCTTCATATGTTGGATTTCTTTTTCCTGAAACTTCAAACCAACTATCGATACTAACAATATCTACCTTCTTTAAATACGGACGGTTTATTTTCTCTATAAACTTCTCTTCATAAGAAGAGTCCCAGCTTGCTGTTAACCACCAGTTCATTTGATACAAAATATTTCCTTTATACTGATTACGAATAAAATCAATTGTATCGCTCCAGTATCCTTCTGCATACTCCATATTCACAAAATTAGAAGCAATCTTTAGTCCATACACATTGTATTTACTTGTAATGGAATTAAAAATATCTTGCAGAATAACCGTCTTCCAATTCCAGAAGAAATCATTAATGTTACTTGGGTTCCATTCTGTCTCTCCAACATTCCCCTGCTGAATATACGGGAACGGTTCCACTATAACTTGAATATTACGCTTTAATAATTCTTGAATTAAAATAATAGCTTGTTGCTTTTGCGCTTGATTAATTACCATGTTAGTAGAAGTCACATTCGGGATATCCACTTGAATTGGTACATTTACTGTATTTAAATTTAAGCGCTCCACATCCGCTAATACTTTCGCTACATTTCCAACTTCCCATACTGTTACGTTTCCTGATTTGATTTTTCCAGATTGAACAGTATTTACATCTGCCTGTACATTTCCTTGAAAACAAAAAGAAAACAACATAATAAACACTCCTAAAAAACTTATTAAACTCTTATTTTTCTTCACAACTTTCCCCCTATAATTTTTGGCTTTCTTGATTATTTTATACAACGTTTCACATTTATTCCAGAAAAAAATGAAGTGCCGTTCAACTATATTCATATAAATCTTCTAAAAATAGTAGGAAAAATAAAAAAGGAGCAGATTTCCGCTCCTTTTTATCCTTTTACGATTGAAATTATTGAATTCCTTCTGGTAACTTAATTGAATCAAACTTTTCATATGAATCAATCTTTATACTCACAACTGCATCCAATTTTTCCTTATCTGTACTAGCTTTTTTATCCGAGTTACTTTCACTCACTTTTATAGTTGTTCGCATCTCTTCAAATTTATAATCTTTTGTTATTATATATTCAATGTTAAACGCATCCATATTAAATCCTTCCGTTAATTTTTTCATATCCCCATTAATTTTTTGTAACGTATCTACCGCTTCTTTTCCCTTTAATTCAAGTGTAAGTTTATATGTGTCTCCATCTTTCTTTGCTTTCATTTTCTTAGCCAAAGCTTCCGGTAAATCTAACTCATTAAGTAAATTTTTACTGACCATTACATCATTTACATTAAATTGATCATTAGGTATCGTAACTAACTCTCCTGTATCAGGATTTTTCACTTGAGCAGCGACCTTTCCATTTACTTCATACGTTACAATATCTGTACCACTTATTTTCATTTCAGCTCTAGAATTCTTCAGTTTCGGCTCCATCTGTATTTTCATTTTAATTTCTTCTGATTGGCCGCTCCCCTTCATTGACATAAGAGATGTCAATGTAAGATATTCCTCTTGTTTTAATCCGTCAGCTGCTTTTTTAAAAATATCTTTCGCTACTAACTCTTTTTCTTTTTTTACAGATACTGTTTTAGGTCCACTTGTTTTTTCACTGCTACAACCAGTTGTTAAACCTACTATTAGCGCCAAACTAGATATTACAACCATTTTCTTCATACTGATCCTCTCCATTTCCCACTTAAAAATATTTTCATTCCATGTATAGTAAATCAACTGAAATAAACATATATACAATAATTATTTAACCTCTAAACGAAACCAGTTATTCAATCCGTATACTAACGTAACTAAAGCTCCTATTACACCAAAAACAACAATATTTATACCAATTGACGAACCAAATAAAACAGCCATCATTGACACCATCAGTAATAGCATGGCAATACTATTTATCTTAATTTCTACTACATCGCCATCTTTTACTTTCTTTTCTTTACTTCCAAAAAAGAATTGTTTTACTTTAATATTCGCTTCATCTAATTCAAAAGGAAGCGTATATTCTTCGTTATTCTCAAGTTTCATTACTACTTCGTTATCTACCTTTACAGCAACTCTTGCTGCTCCGCCCATCATCCCTGTTGCCCTTATTACTTTAACGCTCATATTAAATCCCCCTATTCGATTTCACTGCAACTATTAAGAAATTTTCCTTGTTGCACACTACTTCATCCTCCGTTTAATAAACATAATATTCCAAAAGATATTATAACAAGTCTCTGTATAATATTTTGTCAAAACTTGTCGCTTTTTTATAAAAAGGATATTTTATCCATTCTCATAATAAAAGAGACTCTTACAATCGTAAGAGTCTCTTTATTAAAGCAAAACTTTCATTAGCCGAAGGAGTATTACTTCATAAAACTGGGCCATCTGCAAATAAGAACTTACTATCACTTCGGCTGCAAAGTTAATACCTTCCCCTCTATCCCCTCCGTATTCAATGTAGTCGTATGATACGTTCCACTTACCCAATCATCTATTTGATCATGATACCAATCGCTTCTAAAATGTCCCGACTGTCCTGGTCCTACGATATGATAACCGTTTGACATATCTTTCGTATCAATAACGAATCGCCAAGAAGCTCCGTGATTTACAATGCCGTTCTCGCCGTAACTTGCTGCTTGGACGGTAACTTGACTTCCGCCAATTGGAACTGGTTTCTCACGATTAAAAGCTAGTAATGCTAACATACTCGATGATTTCGAAATTGGATGTGTAAAAGCGAGTTGATGATAATCGCCCCACTTCCACTCCGCAACATCCGGTCCATATTCTTTCTGCAATTTCTTCATTACATTCTCGTACGATGTATGCACAACTTTTGTGAAACCTCCATACTTCGTAAACCAAGCGCTATTTTCTCCCGCTACTTCTTTTCGAATTAATTCATCAACAACTTGTGACTTCCCTTTAAATAACTCCATCACATCTTTCGGTATTTCTTTTGAAAATAACGTATTCGAAATCTCTTTCATTAATAAATGAAAAATTAGTGGTGCCGCTTCATCTTTACTATCGTAAAAATTCCACTTTTTTAATTGGTTTACGCCTTCTTTCTCTACCTCATTTAAAGATGCTTTATTTAACTCTTTTAAAAATATAGGAGTAAACTCTTTCCCATATAAATTCTTTTGATCCATCTGTAACTCTTCTAAATCTTTCACCGTATACTTTTCTTTCTCTTGCAAAAATTCTTGAATACGCATTTGCCTATATGGCTGCGCCCACGTATTACTAATATGATACGGATAATCATCATCAACAATTTTATTATTCGCAGTTGAAATAAACCCTTCTTTTGGATTTACAACTTTCGGTAATTGATCAAATGGAATATACCCTTCCCATTCATATTCATCTGTCCATCCTGGAACAGGCAAGCTACCATCACCTTTTTTACGCGCTGGTATATTTCCATTCGCTTTATAAGCAATTGTGCCGTCGTTTGATGCAAACACAAAGTTTTGGGTTGGTGTATGAAAATCTTGAAGAGCGGTTTCAAACTCATTCCAGTCTTTTGCTTTGTTCATATTTAATACAGCTTTTAACTCAGCTGACGGTTCTAAAGCTGTCCACTTTAAAGAGAATACTGTTTTCGTTTTCTCCTTCCCCTTATCCGCAAACTCTGAAATTACTGGTCCATGCCTCGTAATCGTAGCGTTATAAGGAATTGTCTTCCCGCCTTTCACTTTAATAGACTCGTCTACAACGGTAGCTTTTTCCCATTTATCGTTATACAGAAATTCATTTTCATTATTAGGATTTCTCTTCTCAATATATAAATCTTGCACATCAGGCCCTGTATTCGTAACACCCCACGCTATTTTGTCATTGTGTCCTAATATAACACCTGGTACTCCAGCGAAAATAACGCCACTCACATTTAAACCTTTCATTTCAAGTCTCGTTTGATACCAAATAGAAGGCGTCGCAAGAGATAAATGAGGATCATCTGCTAAAATTGGCTTACCTGACGCACTCTTCTCACCGCTCACAACCCAGTTATTACTACCGTTAAACTCCGGCGGAATTATCGTTTTTGAAAAACTTTGTGCTACGTCCACATTTGTATTTTTCAGTTCAGCTAGCAATCTAGGGGCATCTTTCGGATATGCAGGAAATAGCTCATTCGCTTGCTCTTTCGGAAGATTTTTCAGCGCCCAATATCGAAATGCCTGTCCGTGCCAATGTCCTCCTAAGTCAAACGCCATATACTTCCCGATCGTTAAAGTATCAACAATTGACCACTCAGCAGGTTCATAACCTAATATAGTAAACTCAACTGGTAATTTCTTTTCCTCTTTCGCCTCACGTATAAAAGCGTTCACCCCATCAGCAAATGACTGCAGGGCATATTTCGCTTCTCCATCATATTGACTAACTGAAGCTTCGGCAGCTCGCCGTAAACCGAGTGTTCGAAACAATTTATCTCGATCAACAGCTGCTTCCCCAACAACTTCACTTAACATACCAGACGCTTGTCTTCTACTTAAATCCATTTGAAACAAACGATCTTGCGCTTGCACATATCCTTGTGAAAAATATAAATCATGTGCATTTTCCGATTTAATATGCGGTATACCTTTACTATCACGCTTCACCGTAACAGCTTGTTGTAAATCCTCTAGCTTTATCGTTCCATCTATCTTTGGCATAGATTTCAGCGTATATATGTTCAAAAAAATCGCAGCGGAAATAACTAACAAAAGAACGATACTACTAGCCCAAATAAAAATTCTTTTTCCCCTTTTTCGTTTCTTCTTTATAACGACTTCCATATAACCACCCCTTTCTCACACTATTCGCTTCTATAGTAAAAGAACCTTTTAGACTAGAAAAAATCCTTATCCAAACTATGGATCATACGAACCAAATACTTCTCTCCTATGCATTTCTTCACTAAAATCTACTCGTCCTTTCTTACACCAATTCCTCAAAATCCCCTTCACATAAGCTAACGTTTTCTTATTATTTTCAAACGCAATTTTAAGTGCCTCTAACACTTTCTCTCCAGAAAGTCTTTGTATCCAATTCTTCAATTCCTTCACAATATATGGGGATAAACTACTAATATTTTGTTCATAAAACTTATAAACTTCACTATTTGGAACGTCCTCTTCTATGGTTTCCACCTCTATCTCTTCCGCTTCTTCTTTCTCTTCAATAACTACTTGTGAACTACTATTATCCTCTTCTTTTGGCATACCAAAATGCTGCAATAATAATGGAATCTTGTATTCTTCTTCAAGGCATTTACGTAAAAATATATGTATGAACTCATTACTTTTTATAGTCTTTAACTCACGTAATACGCACTTCTCCACATTCGTATTTGAAATAGGGTTATAGTGTAACCAGTTTATTATGAATACCTCTTTCGTTTCCGTATCATATAGAATCTTTCCATACTCAACAAACCTGTTTAGCAACTTCTCAACAGTCTCCATACTATAACCTGTTTCAAGCTCTGCCACACGCTTCGGTAATATGTAAATACCACATTGCTTCGTTTTCGTACCAGTTAACAAATATATATAAAAATAACGCTCCTCTGGCGTTAAATCTAATATGAATTCATCTTGCCAAAAGTTCACCTGCACACTACGGTATACTGCCATATGTTTCCCTCCACTCTTTGCTAGTAAATAGGAAAATTTTAATCCTTCATTATAAAGATAGGCATGCGGGAATGGTTTTGGCATTCGAATTACAATTTTTTTACTACTACAACGCCGGTTTCATTTTTTCGCGCTTGTTTTGTTCTTGTAGTTGTTTTTGTTTTTGTTTTTTCTTAGTGATTTATTACTTGGTAGGGGCTTATAAGGGGCTTGGAAGGGCATTCTACATTACAATCTATCAAATACAATTTGTTCTTCCTACTAAATAGGAGCTATTCCAAATTATTATTTTGGATAGCTCCTTTCAAATTCTTCTTATTTTTTTACTTCTACCAATGTCAGCTTCTACATACAATTTCTTCTGCTATTTGTGGGCAGTAACACTCTCATTTCAAAATTTGGTGAATAAACTGCTTGATTGCAATGCGAGTGGCCCTCACTGATTAAAGTTTCCTTTTATTTTTGCATTGAATCTAACATCTTCACAATAAAGGCAGCCGCCTGACCACGAGTTGCTGTGCCTCGAGGATCAAACTCATTATTTCCAATACCATTAACTACCTTTAGACTGTATAATCGTTGAACCGATTCTTTGTATGTTATTAAATGCTTATCTGTAAATGGTAATGCTACTAACTCACCTGTAATTCCTTTATATCGTAATGCTTTGTCAATCATAATAGATACTTCTTCACGAGTAATTGGTGAGTTAGGATCAAAAATCCCTTCACCACGACCATTAATAATTCCTGCACTTGCACAACGTTTAATACCGTCATGAAGTGATGGATGTGCCTCATTAATATCTACAAATGACTTATTTCCCTCTGGTAGTTTAAGAGCATTCGAGATTAATTTCGCAAACTCCGCTCTCGTTACATTTCGATATGGAGCAAATACACCATTGCCTTCGCCTTGCATAATACCTAGACTGTTTAATTTACGAATATGCCCTTCAAACCAGCCACCTGTAATATCATCTTTTGGTTTTTGTACTTCTTCCTTAGGCTTTTGTACTTCTTCCTTTGGTACATTGTAGTTAATTTTAATCCAACTTGGGTCATAGAAAATCCATTCTCCATTACCTACTTTATACCAACCATTTTTAACGGCTAATACTTTGTAACGATCTCCGTTTGAAGCTTTACGTACAACACGATGTTCAATACCCGCATCACTACGTACATTGATGCCACTACCATTTACCACTAGTTCCATGCTAGGTTCAGCTGGATTATTTTCATTTGGATTAAATGAGTCATTTTTATCTTGTAAAGGCGTATCAATCTGCGCATTTATATTTGCATACCACTGAATTCCTTGTACGAAACCAGCCCAATTACCACGTGAAATTAAAATGTCAGGACATTTTTTCCCGCTCCATTGTTGATGCTTGTAAATATGATCTGCACCAATTCCTTCTTTGTTCATTAAATAACCTGCAAGTCGTTTTGCATTTTCTAACGCTTTATTGTAATCACCGTCTTGGTTAACCGCAATCTCGATACCGATAGACTCCCTGTTTCCTGAACCATCTCCATCTCCTGCATGCCAACCATTTTCGTTTGTTGGTAAGTGTTGATAAATTTGTTTATCATCTACAGTAAAATGCCATGAAGCTGTTCGGAAAGTGCCTTCAGTTGCTTGCTTGTATAAATATTTCGCATGATTTTCAGCATTAGCACCAGCAGCTGTATTTGCGGTCTCATGGATTGTAATGTAACGTGCTTTCATCGGATTTGCAGGACGAATATCAGGATTTCCTGCTGGAACAATCCACTCCACAAATGGAACTCCTGCAAGTGTTCCATATTTCTTCGTACTCTGTGCACTATATTGAATACCTCTTGGCTTTGCAACAGGTTTCATTTGACGATCAGATCCATCATTTCGACCATCTACAGATTCAAATGCCTTTTCAATGTTTGAAATAGCTTCCTTTTCTGCTACTTGTCCCTTCTTAGCATCTTGCATTTTGTTTAATTCTTCTGTTTCATCATGTTTATGCTTATATTCTTCTAAAAGCATTTTTTCATTTTCAGATACTTCTGCTTCGTTAATTTGTACATGATCAGGAACTTCCAACTTGAAATTAGAATAATTTAATCCGCTCGTTCCGTGTTCTCCTTGGGCAATATTAAGTTGATCAGTTTGAGATTTGTTGATCTCTTCTGCTGATGCTGATAAAGGTGCGCTCCCTAAAATCACTAGACTTGTTGATAGTGCGATTACTTGTTGTTTGATTGTCTTATTCATTATTATAATAAATACATACACACTCCCACCGTGTATGTATCTCAACCTCCCTTTATTGTCACATTAATTTTTAAAAATATGAATCTACTATGTACTCCTAATATATTTTCTTTTTATTTATATATTTAAATTACCATATTTTATACCCATTAAGAAAATATTTATATGTCATCCCTACAGATGAATTTCATCTAACATACTTTTTATAAAATTCATCAACAAACATTATTTTACAACTAATTACAAATACCGTCAAAATAATCAATTTAAACTTAGACAAATAACTGGCATACAATTTCATAATAAGAGATCCTATACTATCGAAATACATCTATTACAAATTCCCTTTAACGTTTTCAACAATCTCATTTATCGTATTCCGATCAAACTTATCACTAATTTCATATGACTCACGATCTCCTACGAATTGCACGCCTACGATATCATTGCGATCCTTACCGTATTGCACTTCAATAATAGATCCTCGCTCTATTTGTTTCCAAATGAGACCTGCTTCATCTTTATTATCTAAAATAATGCAGTCTTCAATATTTTCATCAATCCCAATTAATTTATTATCATCCATATATCCAATCTCGTATTGTTGCCGTTCTTTCGCTTTGCCACTTACTAATATACCTTTGCTACCATATGAGTAATCCATATAGTCCTTTTTCTCCGTTTGTACCGCTTTCGGCTTTTGTGCTTCAGTTTTTTCAGCAGCCCCACAACCTGTAATAAGACTGATTGGGATAACCACTATTAATACTAATCTAGTAAATTTTTTTATCATTTGTAACCAACCTCATATATTTAATGCAAAACTCCATTTATTACTCTATTAAAGAATAACATGATACTAATTAAACAGAACGAAAGATAACATATTATTTACATACCCACTCTTTAATGAAGGACCAGGCCATTTAAACCTAGTCCTCCATAACTTTAACTTTGCTTCACATACCTAATTGTATGAAATGACGTCTCATTAAATAATTGCAAGTTTTCCCCATCATAATCTTGAACTTTATATGCTATTTTCTTTTTTTGAATTGTATCTTCTACACCGTCTACTAAACGTTTATTGAGATGTAAATAGATTGTAAAAGCTTCCTTATCATATTCCCAAGTGCCTTCAATATAATTCTTTTTATTTGGATACTCACCTTTACCATACGTTTCAAATGTCTTATCACCTTTTAGAATAAGTGACATAATGAAACCGTCTGTTCCTTTGAATCCCCAATTACCGATTAATTCCGTACCATCTTTCACATTCTTCATAACGTTATCCGTATTAATTCCAGCTTTCTTATCTAACTCTTTCAAATCTTTCACAGATACTGTACCGTCACCGATTTTAATATCCCCTTCAAGATCTTTGAATGCCTTAAGCCAGTAAATATCTCCTTCTTTCACTAACTTTTCGGATTTCTCCATTAACTCTTTATCAGTCTTATCGCCTTTTTCTCTTTTTTCTTTTCGGGTGAATACTTCATTTATTAAAGAAAAAGACTCTCTAAAATAACCAATTGCTTTTTCAAAATCCTTTTGTTGATTTACATACTCTGTAGGGGGATCTATCGACTCAAATTTATCTAACACTTTATTTAATTCTTTCACACTATCTACTATATCTGATTTCTTTTTCTTACCGTCAAAAACCTCTCTTGTAATATTGTTATGCTCCGCAAACAACTTATCAAACTCTACCCCTAATTTATACACTTTATTAGGATAGTCTTCCTTTGAAACTTTTTCTTTCTTACTATTAGACTTCGATTCTTTTACTTTAGACTCTTCCGTTTTCTCCTGTTTAGAAGTGTTCGTTTTCTCAGAAACTCCACAACCAAATAACAACATGACCGGAACTGCTACCCCTAGTAGTTTCTTTGCATTCATGACTGATTTCTCCTTCTACTTGAATAGATTACTCTTGCTATACCCATCCTCTTTTTTTATCTTGTAATTAAAGTTACAATCGCAATAACTCCTAGAATCGGTCCCCAATATTCCATTTTTATAAAAAATAATGAGTGCTTTTTGTTAAACATAACTTTTTCACCAGTTTCGGCATCTATATAAACTTTCCCATCTGGCTTATTAATATATTTACCTAAATACCAAGACATAACCCCTGATATAATAAACATTACCGCCATTGGCCAACTATGGTCTTGAAAATATGTAGCGTCCCCCGTTATAGATCCAAAGATAGCCTTACCCAAAAGAGTATTAATAATTACAATAATTGCGACCAAAAAACCCCAACCAGACCAAATAATCATCTATTTCTCCTCCTAAAGCGTACAACTTTGTACTTTATGTTAATTTGAACTGCAAACGAAAATGTTTAAAAAACCGAATATTCAGACGTTGATAATTATATTTAGCTTACATTCGATTCTAACTTTAATGTCCTAAATGCAAATGAACCAGATATAATTTGTAAAATTGTCGGAATAAGTAAAAAGAATAATGACATAAACAACATAACTATAGGAATCACAATCATACAAACTCCATAAACTTTATTATTAACCTTGTTTACTAAACACGATAAAATGAACAATCCTATTTGAACCGTTAAAATAATAGAGTAATAAGCTAAAAGTTCGTAATCAACACCTTCCATAATATTAAACGCTACAACTATTAATATTATGGAAATAATAATTCCCAAAATGCCACCAATTAAACCTAATACAAATTCAGGTGTTCTTTTCAATTCAATCCCCCTTTTTTGAAAAACTAACAACTTGTATATTTTTCCCATTCACCATCATACCAAATATTTATTGGAAAAACTATACAAATCATTTTTATTCTACTGTACTTTACTTCTAACTATAGATAACTTGTAGCAGTTACAAAATTAAAACCTTCACAATTACTTACTGAATTGTCATATTGAAAATTATAAATTAAAACGATAGAATTATAGGATTTATTTAATTTAACTACTTCCTTAATTCGAGAAAGTATTTTATCATCATATGAACATCCCGTTAATAACATAGAAATGTCATCACTCGCTTCTTCTAACACTTCCTTTTCAATAAAATCTTCATCTACATCAATCATATCAATATTAAAATCAACAAAAAATCTTGCTGGTATAGAGTCTCCTTCTTCATCATACGTAACATCTATATATGTATCCAACTGATCTTGCGTTTGCATATTACCGAACCATATTGAAACCATTCCGTGTACTTCCATTAATAGCGTCCTCCATTATGAATATATATTCTCATTCAACTTACGCTTTAAAATTCATGATTTTTATAAAAACCATTTCTTCTTTCCTTTCAGTCAAATAGGATTATTCGGAAATTCATTATCATACTTATTAATTAGCGCTTTATCATTTTCATTAATTGGTACTTCACCTAAGTATTTACGTTTCCAAATAATCATTTGATCACTAAAACTATATTCTGTTTCGAGCCAATTGGTATAATCGAAATGCATGTTAAATTCCCCACTATGTTCCAGAGACATTGTAAAAGAGTACCAAAGCTCTTGCTGATTATCTTTAAAAACATCTCTTAATTCCTTACTCAATTTATATAAAGAATCTTCTTTCCTTTCAAACTCCTCTTCATTAACTTCGTATTTAAAAGGAATTTCTACACTATACTTATAATTTTGTTTATTTCTGAAGTTGTTATAGAAAAAGTAAGTTCCCCCTCCAGCTTCTGATATTTGTGCATAAAAATAAAATTTCTCCCATTCTTCTGGAATCATGGCATGAACCGTTTCCGCTATCTCTCTATATAATCGATTCAATTTTATTTCCAATTGAATACCCCCTATTTGATGTTCATCATTCACTTTTTCTATATTATACCACCCTTTTAATTAGCTCTTTATTTCATCTAAAATTCAAACCAAGTTTCGATACCTTTAGAAAGTAGACATACCTCTTAAATACAATTAGTATTAAAATAAGAAATATGAAAGACTTAAAAAGGCTTTCACATGAAGAAAGGAAGTTGCACAACTATGGATCTTAAAACAGTTATGCAAGAACTTGAAGCTCTAGGTAAGGAACGAACGAAAAAAATATACATATCTAACGGTGCGCACGAACCGGTTTTCGGAGTAGCTACAGGTGCTATGAAACCAATCGCTAAAAAAATAAAATTAAATCAAGAGTTAGCTGAAGAACTTTATGCCACAGGTAACTACGATGCTATGTACTTTGCAGGTATTATTGCCGATCCAAAAGCTATGAGTGAGTCTGATTTTGATCGCTGGATAGACGGGGCATATTTTTATATGCTATCTGATTATGTAGTGGCAGTAACTTTATCGGAGTCAAATATTGCGCAAGATGTTGCTGATAAATGGATTGCAAGTGGGGACGAGCTTAAAATGTCTGCCGGCTGGAGTTGCTACTGTTGGCTATTAGGAAATCGCAAAGACAATGAGTTTTCCGAAAGTAAAATTTCCGATATGCTTGAAATGGTGAAAGATACAATTCATCATTCTCCAGAACGAACAAAATCCGCTATGAATAATTTCCTAAACACTGTGGCAATCTCATATGTACCACTACATGAAAAAGCAGTCGAGATTGCAAAAGAAGTTGGTATAGTTGAAGTCAAACGTGATAATAAAAAAAGCAGTTTGTTAAATGCTTCTGAAAGTATTCAGAAAGAACTAGATAGAGGAAGACTTGGTTTTAAGCGTAAGTATGTAAGGTGTTAAAAGTATGAAGGTGTCAATGTAGGAGAGATTGACACCTTTTTTGTGGACATTACTAGACTAACGGAGCTGCAAGTTAAAGGGAACCAATCATTCATCTCCCACTATACATCTCAAACTTCTTCTTTCAATTTATATACCCTATCTCTTTTCTCATCATCTTTGATAAAAATAAGTTTTCCTTCTGTAACAAAACCTTCTAATAGTAAACATACTTGTCCATATGCTTTAGGCTTATTCGTAGTGAATCTTTCATCGGGTATTTTACCCGATCGTATTAATCGTTCACATAGCTCAAGCGCACTTATTTCTTCAGAATCAATTAATTCTAAAATATCTTTTTGTAATGGTGATAAAGGGGCTAGTACCTTACATACCTCAGCTACCTCCACCTTTTCTTTTTCTTCTTCAAATAAATCTTCAAATGAAATTTGATTCATTACACCTGTTCCTTTCTAACAATTGATTTATATAACATGAATTGAATTCTATAGGTACGAAAACTTTAAATATTAGTCATTGTTATGTAGTGCTTACCTCATTACATGAATTTCAAACTCATGTACATCATTTCATATAGTATATTTTGATTATACCAAATATACGTTCTGTCTTCTATTGTAGAATTTTTATAACAGAAATGAAAGTAATAGTGAACATTTTTCTTCTCTTTAGTTGTATAGAAAACTATGTAAAAATTTTACATGATAAAATTATAGTTATCTGTTAAATTTCTACGCTAATACGCAAAAAAACACTCGTTGCCTTTAATCGACAATCGAGTGCTTTAAGTTCATCTATTTTTAAGTAGCATAAATTTATAAATTTTGTAGTAACAGTATGACACCATTTATATGTCGTGACAACTACTACGTTAAAACTTACGAGTTTGTACGAGTTCGTTAGTTTTATGTCTCTTCCATGCGTTTAAATGTCATCTCGCCTAAGCTCGCACCTCTTTTTCTGTTCTATCATTGTACGTAACACTCCATGATGGTACAACCATCATGGAGTATCTATTTTCAAACACCCTATTATTTTTTCTATCCACTTCACATAAACTTTATTTTTTTAATCATGTAATTTATTTAAAAAATCAGTAAATGTATCTGCAATGTAAAATACATTCTCTCTTGCACGTTCTTCCACTTGTTCTTCTGTTAATCCTTCTTCTCGCAGCAACATTTCTTTTTCACCAGCATTTTCACGTTCCCAAAATACCACAACAGGGTTATTTTTGTCATTTTTATAGTCAAAACATATTAAATTTCCCGCTGGGTCAAAAGCAAAAGGAACTAATTCTGCTGGTAGTGTATCCTTGTAATCATCAAATACTTCCATAATATTTTCATCATCTTCCATATCGTAACTTAATAACGTTCCAAAAACCTTTCTTTTCCCTTCAACTTCAAACACCTCTGGACTAACATGCGCTCCATTATTATTCATCACACATTCTATATAATCTAAAGGAAAATTAATGTTCAATTCCTGTTCAACATTCTTTACATCTTCTCGTATAATAGGTTCATCTGGTGATCTCCATTGTACCTTACTCATCTGATTCCATCCCCCCATAATGCATTTCCACCTAAATGGTTAACTTTATGCGTTTTAGACACTACTAACTGCATTTTACCAGGTACTTGATGATCCATGTCTATCTAATAAAAAAGCACTCGTTGCCTTTAGTCGGCAATCAAGCACTCTAAATTCAAATAATATTTTCTAAGAGTTTAATTTATTGATTATATAAGACACACACGGAACCAATAGCAATTTTTCAACAATATTATTTTGAATTAATAATTGTATTAAACGGTTCTTAATTCAAATACCCTCTATTTTAAGCCCTAAAATCAGTTAATCAGTACTAGATATTTTCAATATATCCCCTAATTCGCCTAACAGTTCTATGTTTTTTAAAGCCAACTCAACAGGTATGTCTTTCATTAGCACGAATGGTAATTGTTTTGATCCTTTTAATAAGTCAAACAATCCCTTTTTGATGATAAATACCTCTTGTATTTTCCTTAAATCCATAGCCCCTCCTACTGGTGGACTTACCAATATAAGATTACACAGTTTTTCCTTAAACACTTCCTGTTCTTCGTCCACACAGTCAATATCTATCGCTCCGTCATTTATCCACTGTATTAAATTCTCACTTACTGTGGTTGCATAATTCGGATCCATAATCCCCGAATCAACTTGTACTAACTCTGTTGCGTTTTCATTTGCAGTCATTAACAGTATTTTGCCTCCACCATTACTTCCTACAGCAACATAACCCTTTGCATATTCATGGACTTCATATGTTTTATTCATTTCATCTATTATATCCACTCCAAATATAACGACTCCATTATCGGACACAAAACCATTTGTATGCTTTAGTAATTGTTTATAAGCATTAGGGAGTATTAATCCCATTTCCTCTTCAATTTTTTTAATTTCATTTTCATCAACTGGAGAATATAATTCATAAGTCGACAATTTTTGAACATTTATCATTTAAATCCTCCTAATCCATCAAAATATCTATATGCTTCTCGCATTACTTTTTTTGCTACTTTTAAATCTACACCCACTTCAATCATTTCTTTATAGCTAATATTAAATTCGTATATTATATCCGTACTAAAACCTTCATTCCTTCTTCTAGCTCTTTGAAGAGCGGATATTATAGCATGTGGTTCACCAGAGGTAGATTTGAGTAATATTGATGGTGCTTGTCGACTGCTATAATTATTACCGCTTGTTTTATCCCATATCTTAGCCCATTCATCTTGTATTGCATGATGCGCTTGTACCAATCCATCATTTTTGGTATTCCGAAAACCTAGAGCACGATTCTTATTTGGACTCATTTTTTTATACAAGTCAACATCTTCAACAATATAACCTCCATTTTTAAGTTGACTCCTAGTGGACCTTTGCGGAAATGCAATACCAGCCCTTTCATTAATATTAGCATGGAGCTGTTCAGAAGTTAATTCGCCATATTTCCCTCTCAAATATTCTAATCTGGATTCTCCCGTACCCTTAACCCCACCACTCTCCAAATTCGAGATCCTACTCTGAATACTCGCCTTTGAGGCATCATGGGCTTCTTGGAATTTCCCGCCATAGTTCGTTCCAGTTCTAGCGACACTTCCATCTAGTAGCATTTCTACACCTTTAACGAATGGGGTTACGGAGTCCATACCTTTTGCTAATGTATTTTCAATTATATAATACTAGTAATTTCTGTTAGCTTTAATTCATAAAAATAACTTTTATAAATTTATGGTATACATTTCAATTAAAAAAGCACTTGTTGCCCCAAATAGACAATCAAGTGCTTTAAGTTTCATATGTTTTTAAGTAGCATAAATTTGTAAGATTTATAAGATCTGTAAGTTTTGTATTAACATTACGACACCTTTTACATGCCATGACAACTACTAAGTTAAAATTGACGAGTTTGTACGGGTTCTTAGTTTAATATACTTTCCATGTGATTATATTCATCACCCAGTAAAATGTCATCTCACCTAAGCTCGTACTTCGTTTTTTCGACGTACAATGAATTAGAGAATCTATTCAAAGTTGTATAAACTCTACCTACTAAATTAGGATTTTTTTGTTTATATAAAAACTTTGCAACAGAACCTTTAAACTAAACTTCAAATCCAATTACTATCCATTCATCAACAATGTCCCAAAAATTCATATTATATCTAGGCTCTTTATTCGTCCACCATAAAGTCGCATTATCATTATTAGAATTCTTATAATCTACTGCAACATAACCACCCATACCACTTTTAAAGAAACCAAAAGTAGTTTGTAAATCAATTTGTAAAGGTTCTTCTAACTCCTCAATAATACCCCATTCATCATCATCAAAAAAAGTTACATTTTCTAAAGGAACTAAACCCATAGATTGACTCGCATAAAAATAGAAACCATTATGAACAGTTCGATAAAAATTTCGTATTGTTGAAGGAATCTTATCCCAAGATTTTTCTAATTCTTCATTATTAAACTCATCTTTGGGATTTCCCCCTTCATAATATAGAATTTCCCCATTATCTGTTTTAATAGTGTATAAAATTGAATATCTACCATTTGTGTTCATAAGCTCTACTTCTTCAAGGTGCCTAGACAAATAAGTAATAGTGTTTCTTAATTCCACTCCTACTTGCTCTTTCCATATCGATAAAATACTCTCAACTCTCTTGTCTACATTTTCTTCTTGAAACAATTCATACCATGAATTTGGTATTTTCCCACTATCAAGTTTATTAATCTCATGGCATGATATAAGTTGTGCATTTCTTTTATATTTTCTTAAAAAACCAAGTTTTTGTTCCATAATTCTATCTCCTTTATTTATCTATATCCTTTTTATTTTCTTCAACAAAATCATCAATTTGTTTTTGTAATTTCATTTCTAATTCTTTTTCCTTCTTTATCATTTCTTCTCTAAACTTAGGATCAACTTCAATTTTTTCTTTCTTATAAATTGTCCAATCAGAATAAGATTTAGACCCCTTGGATTTATTGGCTTCTTCACTTAATCCTAGAAAATTCTCTTCATTATTTAAAACCTTAAGTTGTTGTTCTTTCGTTAATTTATCGAAATTTTTCATCTTTGCTATATTTTTCATTGATACGATATGATCAGCTTGAAGTCTATCTGTAATATACTTACCAGGTAAAGCAGGGTCAGGCGTTCCATCTCTTAATTCATCATATAATTCCTTTGAGATTCTTCTTTCCCCGTATCGAGGCGGTGTTCCAATATCACCCGTACCCTTAACCCCACCACTCTCCAAATTCGAGATCCTACTCTGAATACTCGCCTTTGAGGCATCATGGGCTTCTTGGAATTTCCCGCTATAGTTCGTTCCAGTTCTAGCGACACTTCCATCGAGCATTATTTCTACACCTTTAAAGATTGGGGATACGGAGTCCACACCTTTTGCTAGTTTAATTTCAATTATATAATATTTGTAATTTTTGTTAGCCTGAATTCATAAAAAATAATTTCTAAAAATTTACAGAATGTTTATCTATTAAAAAAGCACTCGTTGCCTTTCGTAGACAATCAAGTGCTTTAAGTTCATATGTTTTTAAGTAGCATAAATTTGTAAGATTTATAAGATCTGTAAGTTTGGTATTAACAGTACGACACCTTTTATATGTCATGACAACTACTACGTTAAAACTTACGAGTTTCTATCAGTTCGTTAGTTTAATATGCATTCCATGTGTTTTGAAGTATGCACTTTTTAATAGCCTACTCTTTTTTTCCACTGCAAATACACTTTATTTTCTATTCATCTACATATATGATTGTTATCTTTAACCAAGCACCACATTTTTTAGCATTCTCATATATAAAGTATAGTTTTAGCATTTATAAAGTTACTGTAATCCATTTCGTATATTTTCTTAATATCTTAAATTATTAATTACAACATATAAAAGTTGGTAATTAAGGATTCTTCAATCCATTAATAAAATCCTTAAAGCTATCAGTTATTTTATACGTATTTTCTTCTTCACTAGACTGTGGAAAATAAAAAGAGTGATCCCAATAATATACACCATGGTTTTCAGTATCTGTAATAAGTACAATTAACCCTGAACTCGGATCATCTCCTATGATTAAACTGGTCGGTAACATATCTTCTTCAAACTCTTCATAGCATTCACTTAAATCAAAAGTTTTTTTTACACCTATACCATACAAAACATCTAAAGGGATTTCCTGATTTAATTCTTTAACAAAAAATTTACTATACCTAACTTTCGAAGTACCTCCGTTATATTTACTTAAAAATTTTTTATAATCTTCCGGAAGTAAAAATCCTAAAAACTCTTCTAATTCTTCAATTGATTCTTCAGTTGCTTTACCAAAAGCATTTAAATTCATTTATTTCACTCCTATTTAATCTTTTAACTTCTTAGCTAATGACATTCCACCCATATGTCGAAATCTTCTGTGCATCTCTTTACTAACTTCTTGCATTGTTGTTAAATCTTGATGATGGTGCCATGTGTTTTCATCTAATTTTGGTCCATTTGGAGCTAATTCATCAGCCTTAGCAAAATCAATTTCATATCTATTAAATTCACCTATCGGAACTTCTTGTCTTACCAACCCAGCAGATTTAAAGTCGGGAAAACCTCCAGGATAAGAAACTCGATTTGGAAGAATATACCAATCAATATAAGTCCATATTCCTTCCTCACTAATTTCGATTTTCCCACCTTTTTTCTGCCATTTTTCAGGATCCCTAGAATATAAGGGTTTAGTAGATAATTGTTCCTCTGTAAACTTTACTATTTCTGGATTTTTACCCGTACCCTTAACCCCACCACTCTCCAAATTCGAGATCCTACTCTGAATACTCGCCTTCGAGGCATCATGGGCTTCTTGGAATTTCCCGCTATAGTTTGTTCCAGTTCTAGCGACACTTCCATCTGGCAGTATTTCTACACCTTTAGCGAATGGGGTTACGGAGTCCACACCTTTTGCTAATGTATTTTCAATTATATAATTTTCACGACTTAATCTATCTAACAATCCTTAAAAATAATCTATATTGATTTTCACTTATTTATCAATCTCTAATATCTCTAAGAAAAAAGCACCCGCTACCAATCATAGGTTTTCGAGTGCTCAAATGTATATAATCCCCATCATATTTAAATCATTTTTAAGATTTGTTCCTTCACATTTTCATCAAATTTGGCTCCTTCTACCTTTGCTCCTGTCCAAACTACATTGTCAAGTTTAGCACCGGTAAAATTCGCGCCCGTAAAATCACCATTTAAAAGGGTCGCTCCCGTTAAATCTGCGTCAGTAAAATCTGCATTTCTAGCGTTTACTTCTGATAAATTAGCATCTTCTAAATATGCTTTTTCAAAGTTACCTTCTGTAAGATTCGCGTTGCTGAAATTTGTTCCTGTACAATCAGCCTGTTCCGCATTGATTCCTGCCAAATTTGCATGGCGAAAAGTAGCATGATTTAATATCGTTCCAACTAATTCTCCATATGAAAAATCAACTTCATCAAAACATGTTTCAAAACAACTACTTATATTTACCTTTGCATATTTCATATTGGCTTTAGAGAAATTAGCTTCACCAAATCTACAATCTGCAATATGTATTTCCTCTAAATTACAGCTCCTGAAATCAGCAAACTCAAAATCACAATCAAAAAAAGATGCTCTCATTAGTGAAGAAGCTCTTAAATGGACTTGTTTTGCCATGATACCCTCTGCCATCACCTCTGACAAATCTGAAAAAGTAAGATCTAAATCACTCATATCTAGTCCATCTATAACCTCATCATTGTATTGAGATCTATTTAATATTTCCATGACTCTTATTCTATCATTACCATTCTCATTCATTATTACGATCTCCTTTCATTTAGCTTTTCAGATAGTCCTTCCAAGCAATATTTGGAGAATAAGTTACACCCATTTGATCTTCATCAAAACTTGGTATAGCCATTACTTGTGCTGGTTCCAAATACTTCATTACTTGTAGCCAATTATCAAGTAATGTATCACTATCACTCCCTAATGGATTATTTAAAATATCAATACAAAGCCCACCCCAATCTAGCTCAGATACCACAGCTGGACTATTTTGTAATAATTCCTTATCAAACATTTCTAAAATATGACCACTAAAGTATGTTCTAGCGCCTATCCCTAAGGGACCGTTAGGAAGAAACCTAACCGGTATTGGCTGGGAAGATATTTCCATCCACATCTGTAAACGTTCACGGTCGGTATTCCACGGATATGATAAAGGCCAAAAAATTTGAGTTACTCCGTAACTTGGTTTCGCAGCTTCTGCGATTTGATCAGATAACTCAAAAAAAGCAGACCATAATTTTTTAGGTATTGATTTATGAAACTCAAACTCTAAAAATGAACGATGGCTCCAGTTAACTTGAAAACGTCCTGTGTAGTTCACAGATTTATCACGATACAGGTAAACTTCTGATACTATACGCTCTGAAACTACTTTTTCCAGAATTTCCTGACGGTTATATTCTACCCGTACCGTTTCACAGTTGCCCCAATGAGTAGGAGCAAATTTTTCATTTGACTCAAACACATCCAAAAGACGACCTAATAATTCTTCTTCGTTAAAAGATACTGTAGGATACATTGTAATTGTGAAAAAATCTGGTTTCATGTATATCCCCCTTAATATTAAAAAATATAGTCACATAATAATTTTTATTCACAGCTTTTTCCACCTACCTCCACCAGGTAAACGTGTATTGTTCTCCCATTTATGAGTCACTTTACCGCTATTTGGATCAGTGTAGTAAACATCACTATCCTTACCCAAAGGCCCACTTGGTCTTGGATGAGGAGGAATTCCATTCAAATCGGGTTTATCACTTGATATTGTCACAATATGACTTCCACTTTTATCTTCGAGCATTTCCCTTTCAGCTCGCATTTGACTGTCATTATGAATAACGTGTTCTTTGTCACTTATTTTGTGTTTGTGATCATGAACTAAATCGATTTCATCCTTAGCGTAAAATGCCCTTCACTGGATGTATACGTAACAACCTTGCCAGAGTTATTGTCCTCTAATGTACGATTTAGGTGTTCTCCCAAAGCTTTTCTCCCTTTTATTTCTTCTTCTCTTCCTCGCTCTTGACTCTTTCTTAAATTTTCAGTCCTAGCATCCCAATCTTTACGCTCTAAAGGTTGTTTCGTTTCTTCACAATGACGATCATATCTAATATCCGCTGCTGCTTTATAATCTCCTCGCGCTTTAGCTTCATCTATTTTCTTTCGATAGTATTTTTCTCTTTCCTGAGTTAGCTTAATTTTGTTTGGGTTTACGTTACTACCAGTACCCTTAACCCCACCACTCTCCAAATTCGAGATTCTACTCTGAATACTCGCCTTTGAGGTATCATGGGCTCCTTGGAATTTCCCGCTATAGTTCGTTCCAGTTCTAGCGACACTTCCATCTGGCAGTATTTCTGCACCTTTAACGAATGGAGTTACAGAGTCCACACCTTTTGCTAATGTATTTTCAATTATATAATACTAATAGTTTCTGTTAGCTTTAATTCATAAAAATAACTTTTATAAATTTATAGTATACCTTTCAATTAAAAAAGCACTTGTTGCCTTTAGTCGGCAATCAAGTACTTTAAGTTAATATGTTTTTAATTATGGATAATTTTATAATTTTTGTAGTGCAGTTTGACACCTTTTATATATTGTGACAACTACTACGTTAAAACTTACGAGTTTGTACGAGTTCGTTAGTTTAATATACATTCCATGTGTTTATATTCATCGCCATGTAAAATGTCATATCGCCTAAGCTCGTACTTCGTTTTCTATTCTATCATTGCACATATTACTCTATGATGGTACAACCATCATGGAGTATATATTTTCAAACACCCTATTATTTTTTCTATCCATTTCACATAAACTTTATTTTTCATTCATCATTATATTTTTTAATCGTGTAATTTACTTAAAAAATCAGTAAATGTATCTGCAATATAAAATACATTTTCTCTTGCCAGTTCTTCTACTTGTGCTTCTGTTAAACCTTCTTGACGCATTAATATTTCTTTTTCGCCAGCATTCTCATGCTCCCAAAATACCACAACAGGGTTATTTTTGTCATTTTTATAGTCAAAACATATTAAATTTCCTGCTGGGTCAAAAGCAAAAGGAACTAACTCTTTAGGTATAGTAGGGGCATAAGTACGATATACTTTAACAATATATTCGCTACTATCCGTATCATAAGAGAGCAATGTCCCAAACACCCTTGTTACTCCATCCACCTCAAACTTATATGGTAATACCGCTGAACCATTATTAGTAGTAGCACACTCTACATAATCACTTGGAAATATAAAATCCATCTGCTTACCCACTTCATATATATATTCTGCTGAAACCGGCTCATCTGGTACTGGCCATGTTAAATCTTTTCTCATCTAATTCCGCCTCCCCATAATTTATTACCACCTAAATGATTTACACTGTGCTTTGCTGAAACAACTAATTGCATTTTTCCAGGCACCTGATGATGATGCCATGTTAAATCTACAATTCGTGGCAATTCCAACTCTATCATTTTTAATTGCTTAGGTGTAAAAATATCTCTCGGTATCTCTCCTTTGTTTATGGCTGCCTTCAATTGCCTTGTACACTCTTCAAATTGTGCATCATCCTTAGCTATAAATAAACTTTCATCTAACTTATGAGTAAACTTAACATCCTCACCTTTAAAAATCGGAAAACCTAAAACATCGTAATCTATACCTTTCATATGTGTGCCACCTGCTAGCCCTTTATTAATTATATTATGTTTTGGTGAAGCATTTAAATGAGCATCAACATACCCTACTACCGCTTTAAATTCCTCAACACTATCATATCCAAACTCTTTAATAGTAGTATCATCTACTTTTGTTAAAAAGTCTTCAACACTATCATAACCTTTAGGCACAATTGACCTATTAACCAAATTCCCGTCTATATCGTAGTCGTTTTTAATTACTTCGTCAATTTCTGATCTATGAACAGTGTTACCCGTACCCTTAACCCCTCCACTACCCTTAGCAAGTTGATAAGCGTCATCCTTAGCTGCCGTACTTGCCTTTGAAAACTTTCCAGCTACTTCTCCAACAGTTGAAGATTCCATATAAGGAAGCTTCATTCCTATTCCAGTATCCACCGTCCTAACTGCTACTGGAATAGGAGTATTTTTCATAGCATCTAGTGCATTTTTTAAAGTCTTATTTTCCTTAAGCGATTGTACCACATTTCCACCCAAATTTGGATTAAAACCAGGCATTCCTTCTTTGAATTTTAATAATTTGGCTAAATCAGCTAATTCACTCGTCCCTTTGAATGCTTTTACTCCTTTTCCTACTGCTCCAACAACTGGGATTGCATCTAATCCGCCAAAAATGATGTTTCCTACCCGCTCTTCTTGGCTCAATTTCCTATGTGTTCCCCAGTCTTCTCCGTCGATACCGCTTTTTATTTGTACACCTCCGTATACTACTGCGGCAGCGGCCCCGAGTGGTGGACAAAGGATTGTTGTGATGATGATTCCTACGCCTATTCCTATGTCTCGCACCATTTCTAGTTTTTTCTGTTCATCTTCTATCGATTTGTATTCAAATCCTCGTGTGGATGGGACTACTTTCTTGTATTCTTCATAATTTAATTTTGCATCTGGATTTTGTTTTTTTAGTTCTTTGTATTCCCCTCTCAGTACGTTATCAAATGCAGGTGAATCTCTAAAAATATCTTCTACTGTTATTTTATCTTTCTTCTTCTGTATTGTTTGTGGTACACTTCCGTAGCCTGCATGCGCACCTGGTAATACTGTCGTTGTTGTAGAGCCAATTCGGTTATTTGTTTCAAAACTGAGAATAGATGTATCTCTCATTTTTTGAGCGAATTTATCCATTTCTACTAAAAAAGGTTTATCTATATGTTCAGAGACTAATCGCCCTGCTTCTCCGCAATATTTTTGTAATGTCGAATAGCTATCAAGTAATTCCCCGATTTTTTGCGATTGATCTTTAGGATTAAAATGGATACTACCATCCGAGTCTAAATCTCGTATTCTTCCATCAATTTTTTTTAATAGTTCATTTGCATCCCGTAATTTTATGAGTGCATCTTTTGTAATTCGATTCATACCATCCCCCATGTTTTGCCATGGTTCAGGTCTATATTTCACATCCATCTCGTTTTCATCCCCCCAGCCGTATGGTGATTTCTACAACTTACTTAATATTTCACGTAATTGTTCGTCCTTTTCAAGCATTTCTACACATACATTTCCTACAACTGTCGCTGACCTAGAATAGTGTTCAGCCAATTCTAGTGTTTTGTGTAATATATCAGGATATTTTTCAATTACTCTCATCGCTTCACCTTTTTGATAAAAATCACAGCTTAATAAACTCTCAATATTCGTTCCAATGACGTCTACATGGATTTTATATATATTTTCTAACTTCATTACTATATCAAGTAGTTCTTGAAAATTAACTAATACTTCTTCTCCACCACCAGAACCACTATCTCCCATTGATACTTGCATTATTGAATACCTCCTAACGAGAATTGTCTCGGGTCAATTAACTTTTTATATGGCATTTTTAACACGTCATACAATTTCTTATTAACCGCATAGAGGCTCACCCAGTCATATCGATTACGATCTACATCGATTTGAACGAAATCTTCTCCTTCAGTAAAATATAAGAAACATTCCCATTTTCCTCCTCTATTACTTCGAGGCCTCATATACGTTTCTATCGCTATAACGTCTTTATTTGATAAATCTTTTCCCTCAAATGTTTGTTGTTCTGCCTCTGTCATTCTCTTTGAGAAAAATGTATCTTCTATTTCCCTCGGTTCTCTCAATAAGAAAGGAATGCGTGTTAATAATGAAAAATATACGTCCGGTTTTGGTATGTAGTCGATCTCGTATTTTTTATTTGGTTCTATTTCTGTTAATACAGCCACTCGGTCTTTATCCTCTTTTAAAAAGCCAATTAATACATTATTCATTCTCGTGTATTCATGACAATTTTCATATTCCTTTAATAGTTCAATTATTTGAAAAGCTGCAGGGGTAATTCCATTTTCACTTGTAAGTAGGCCTTTTTCTTTTAAACTCGTAGTTGCTTTCGTGACACATTCTGCATCAAGTAAAATAATTGCGTCACGGTTTGGCAATCCAAATATATCGGTAACCCCAGCTGCACCTGCGAGAACATATAATTCAGCAGGTGCAAAACTCATTCCTTTCCCCATTCTTTTATCCCTCGTTTCTCCATCACAGTTGTTTTATCGCCCTTACTTCCGATTTATCTCCGTACGTTTGAATGCTTTTATCTAACTCTTTCAAAGCTTTCGTATGTCCTTCAAATGCCTCTACCATTTCTGAATTATATTGAATGATCAAATCAAGATAACTTAAAAATGCATCTCTCGTTTTTCCATTCCATTTCGCACCTGTGACATATGCTTTTAAGTCTTTCGCTTGGTTTAAAGAATCCTTCATACCATTTTCAATGTTTTGTGCGTAAGAAATGGCACTTGCAGTGTTACTTCCTATAATTTCAACCTCTTTACCACTCATGTTGGTTCCCTCCATTCTTTGTATGCTTAATGGATAAGTTTTTCAAATTCCTTTTTCTTTTCTTCAAAAGCCTTGGTCGCTGCAGCGTATGCTGACGCTTTCTCTGATTCTGCTTTCGCTTTATATTCCAAATACTTTGCATAAGCTGTACTTTTTGCAGATCCAACATCGCTTAATGCACTTTTAAAATAGGATACTAATGTATGTAATTCTTCATCCTTTTCATGACGTTTTTGTTCAAATTCAACTGCCGGAATTTTATTAGCTTCTAAACCATTACTTTTACTCTCATACTCTCTCTTCGCTGATTCAGCATCTTGAATGAATTGCTTTAACTCTCTTTCTTTATCTTTTAAATAATCATGTAAATCATCATACCGATCTCGTTTCCTCGCACTTTCTGTAAAACCAGACGCATTTAAAAAAGCATTGTACAATTCATCTAACATCTTTCTCCCCCTTTAGCGCAATAACTATGTAGTTAAATTCGTATATTTAAACATGAATATTCATTACATTAAGAATTAACAAATAATTATTTTTACATATTGCTATTTTATCAAAGGGATTTTAACATTTCCATATTTTATGAATGGCTTTCGCATTTTTCTTCAATAAAGTGAAACTTTAATCAATATGACTATGTATTTATGTGCAGAAATAATAAAAAACACTGCCAGGCGCAGTGTTTTTTATTACTACCTTTTATCCAATTCATTCGTATTAAATCCTTGCTTGAGAGTAAGACCAGTTCTTTCTTATTTCATCAACAACTATTTCTGGATAATCCCAATGAAGCGTACGAGTAGGCTCCCGGACTCGTTTTACTATTCCTTGGGCTGTTTTGTTTCTATATTCATTCCAATATTTTGGCTCAGTCGCTCTTAAAAGAACGATAGAAAAAGGATCTGATATGAATATCAGATCCTTAACTTTAATTTCTTAATACATACATCTTTTTACACGATAACTGGTTCGTACGTGCTCAAATTATCATACTCAGTTTTTACAATACTAGGTGGAAGGTTAACACATCCTCAGATTCACCTTTTCTTGTAGCAGTGCATAATGTTTAATAAAATTAAAGCATATTTTTACTTACCAGACTTAATTTTTTCGTTATATTCTTCTAAAGTTAACCCTTTTTCTTTTAGATAAACAGCAACTTCTTTCCCTACATAACGATAGTGCCATGGCTCATACTTAATGCCAGTAATATTCTCTTTCTCTTTTGGATAGCGGAGAGTAAATCCATATTCTGCAGCATTCTTATCTAACCATTTGAATGCATCGGTAGTTTCAAATTTTGCATTTAAATCTTCTACAGTATTCTGCCATTCAACTGAAATAATGTCTAACGCTAATCCAGTATGATGTTCACTTGCACCAGGATACTGAAGATATTCCAATGCCTTAGCACTAGCCTCTTTATCCGACAAACCTTGAGATTTATAGCTTTTAACTGAAGCATCATAATAAGTTTGTTGTAATTTTATAGCTCGATAACCTGATCTTAAATAAAGATTGATTCCCTCTTTTTTTGCAGCTGCTACCATATCCTGATAGGAAGTTGCAATTCTACTATCTATTTTCATATTTGGCTTCGCATTTTGGGTGATACTTGTTAATTCAATTCCTAGTTCCTTTGATAACATATGCTCTCTATTTACAAGGATAATTCTCCAATCATTAACATCAGAGATAGGTAAAACATCTTTTTTCTTCGCATGTATTTCATTTTTATTTTTATCGTTATTATTAGTAGTTGCCTGAGATGTTTGCTTTCCACTACAAGCAGCAAGACTCCATCCCATTGCTAATACCAATGCTAAAATTATAAATTTTTTAATTGTATCTCATTCCCTTTTTGTTTATTAGTCTTTATACCAATTTCCCAACACGTCTCTAGGAATCTCCTTGAAATCCTTCAAAGAAACGGGGCCGACAAATTTTTTAATTCCATGTTTTTTAGAATTTTCATCCGAATAATCTTTTAAAAATTGAATTTTAAATTGTTTCTTACCATCGGCATAGTCGGTTACTGTCGGTACGATTGCCGCTTGTCGTATACCAAAAGTTTTATCTTCATACTTAACAAATTGTACATAAGATAATCCTCCAACTAATGTTTCTAATTTTTCTTGCGCAGAAATAAGATTTCCAAGAGAATAATAGATTAGCGTTTCATGTCCATCTTTATTTTGTTTCCACTCAATTGGTTGAATTACATGTGGATGATTTCCAATTACTACATCTACACCTAAATCTGTTAAATATTGAGCAACTTCTTTTTGTTGCTTTGAAGGTGTTGAGGTATATTCTACTCCCCAATGCACCATAACAATCACCATATCAGAGCTACTCTTTGCCTTTTCCACATCATTTTGTATCGCTTTTTTATCAATTAAATTTAAAGCCCAAGACTTATCAGCTGGAATTTTAATTCCATTCGTACCATATGTATAATTTAGTAACGCAAAACGAATACCATTTTTTGTAATCGTTTTTATTTCATTACGCTCGTTTTTACTCTCATTAATACCTACCGGGATAACATCCGGATATTTTTTCCAGTATTCTCTTGTATTCGCAACACCTTTAATACCCATATCCATAGCGTGATTTGTCGCTTGCGTCACTATATTGAATCCAGTGTCCACTAAAGATTGGCCTACTTCTTCAGGTGTATTGAAAGTCGGATATCCTTGTACTTTTAAATTATTTCCGGCAATCGGAGTCTCCTGGTTCACTATAGCAAGATCACTTGATTTAACAGCCTTTTTGATATTTTCATAAATATAATTATAATCATATGAACCGTCTTTTTGTTTGCCATCTTTAATTACTGCGTCATGATATAAATTATCACCCGTAGCTATTAAATTCACAACCGATTGTACTTTTTTATCTTCCGTAAAATTAGGAGACTGTTGGATAGGACTTTTATCTACCCAATTCGGTGCTTTTAATGATGTATCTATATTGGATTCAGCCGGTGGTAACGAAGCTTTAGATGTCTTAACATCAGTATTACCACAAGCGGTTAAAAGCACTAAAAAAATAAGACATACTAAAAAAAACTTTTTACTTCTCTGTAAAGTATCTAACATGTGATCCTCTTTTCTGTTTTATTCCTTATAACCTGTTCTAACAAATCATTCTTTACAACAACGTATTTTGGTTTTACCCTTAATTATGGAAGGACACTCTGTTACACCTGCTTCGGAATATACTAATAATTGTTTTCCGCTTTCTAGCAATCTATCGATTCCATCAGAAGTAATAGATTACTAGAAAAACATAATCCATCAGGATGTCGACTAGTTTGATATACCTATTCCAATTGCAATAACTCGTTTAATATTTAAACAAGATAGGAGAATCGTTCATATAGCCTCTTCTCTCGCTTTATGTTTAAGGTGCCTCCAAAAAAGGGATCGTTGCTGTACCCCTTTACATAGTGCGAAATTTTTGCAACTAATTTCTTTCATTCAAGCGACAAACATTATACCGATAACAATAAGTAAGACCCAAGAACTTATTTTACCAATATACGAAAAAAGTAGCAATCTTTTGCCCCATATAAAGAAGCCAATTAGGAGAAATGAACGAGAGATTCATTCTATTCAATTCCTTCATTGATTAATAAAAAAACAAGCCACCCAACTATTGGATGGCTCTATACTATAAAGAGAATTTGTTATTGGATTACTTCAATTTCCCTTCAAAAACAATCTTCCTACCGCACGGCTCAACTACTGTTTTGCCGTCTTTCTTTACTTCATGAAAGATTGGCTCTTCCATACGACGAGACGGAGCGTAGCCTTCTTGTTCCATACGTGCTAAGCAGTCTGTAATTGTTTCATTTTCAAGTACTTCAAATTTCTTTTTATTAGGTTGTTTTGTCATGCCCTAACCTACTTTCTATTTTTCTTGATGCGAATTGATTTTTCATGTAGACCATATATAACATTGCGAGAATTCCCATTATAATCATAACCGCAATAAAAAAGCTTGTATACTGTATTTTTTCTATAAATACGCCGCCTAATACAGGTCCCATAATACTTCCTAAACTAAAAGCGATTCCGGATAATATATTACCTGCTGGTAGTAAGTGTCTCGGTAATAAATCAGTCATAAATCCAAGCCCTAAAGAGAAGCACGATCCAATAACCATACCCGCTAAAAGCATGCAGGCAAAGACGATCCAGTAATATTGATCAAATACGGCGGCAAGTAGAAAAATGCCCGTACTTATGCTAAACGTCCACGTTAAAATACGGTCCCTTCCGTATTTATCACTCAATATACCGAGCGGAATTTGTGTAATAATACCCCCAACTGCAAATGCTGGTAATAAGAAGGATACATCTGAAACAGACCACCCTTTACGAAGTGCGTATACTGGTAAGTTACTGTTTAGCATTGCTTCAAGTACGCCATATGCAAGTGGTCCTAGCAGTGCAATCCATCCTAATCCAACAACTTGTTTATAACGAGAAAATGATGATTCACTCTTCACTTCTCTTTCATCTTGCGCTGGGAATGCATTTTTTGTTGGAAGTAGTAAAAGCCAACCTATTAAACAAAGTATAGTAGATATAATAAATGGCGTTGCAAGACCGTACTGCACAGTGCTTGCTAAATACGGACCAACGGCAAAACCAATTCCGAAGAATACACCGTATATCGATACTTGTCTCCCTATTTTACTTGGGTCTGATGTTGTCGTGATCCATGTTTGTGTTCCGACATGAAGCATATGATCTCCAACTCCAACTAGAAATCTAAGGATAAACCATACCCAAAATGAAAATGTTTGTGTAAAAAAGAATAATGAAATAATAACGAGAAACCCACCTATAACAATAATCGGCTTCATTCCAAACCTTTGCATCGGTTTTTCAAGAAACGGCGAAATAACTAATATCCCAATGTACAATGCCGTCGCATGAATACCATTAATACTTGAACTAACCCCTTCTTGTTCAAAAATCATTGCAATGGCCGGTAAGAGCATTCCTTGTGACAAACCCGAGATTGCTACAATCCCAACCATAATCCAAAAAGTAAAACGCATTGACATCCTCTGTCCCTCTCCTTCTCATGCTTCCACTTTTCATTATAAACTGTTTCTTCAAATGCGTGTACGAATATTCGCAATAAAAAACAAGCTAAAAGAATGAACCTTTTAGCTTGTTATCTTATCCTTCCCAAACTTGCGCTTTCACATTGTAATGAAAGTGTTTAAAATATGGATTTTCATAAAATGAAGGTCCATATAAGTAATGTTGCATATGAGCTGTTAGTGGCTGCTGCATTTGTAAAGGAACTACAGCTGGTGAAACTTGCATATACATCGGATCTATCATTATTTTTGTATAGATATGATGATTATATGGCGAATAAGCGATTAAGGATGGTTTATGCATTGATAATCTCCCCTTATAAATACAAATGTTATAGTATATGCAACACTTCTCATTTCGGGGATTATTTCTGTTCTAACCAATCCTCTACATGTTTTATAAATACATCTAAACAATCAATAAACGGTGAGTGTCCGCAATCTTCTAATACCTTCAACTCTGCATTTGGCAAATATTTCGCTAATTCCTCACCGACTACTTGCGGAACGACATAATCTCTATCGCCTTGTATGACGAGTGTTGGCGCTTTAATACGATGAATTTGCTTACTTCCCTCTACAACCCCATTATATTCATCTGAAATATTAAATGTAATGAGCGCATAATTCACATCTACGAAATTACGTTGCGTTAACATATCATCTAAATACTTTTCATAACGGTCCGGTTCAGGTTGATTATGTGTATATATTAATAGATTCCATACTGTACGGTAATATAGTTTGTTCATATTTTTTATCGCGTCTAATACTGGAGCGATTTGTACTGGCTCTTGCGCAATTTCTTCTTTCGTCTTTACTAAACTTGATACAATCGGCTGCCCATTCGTATCTTTTTTAAAGATTGGGTATCCTTTCATTCCTACTGATTCTACTAAAATTAACTTTTCTACAAAATTTGGGTGATTCGCTGTAAATTGCATCGCAACGCCACCACCCATTGACCAGCCCATTAATGAGAATTTCTCTAGCTTTAACTCGTCGATAAATAATTTTACATCTTCTGCAAAGTCTTGTAATGAATCTATCGACTGATTATACGTTGATTGTCCAAACCCTCTTAAATCAAGAGCGTAAATATGGTATTGATCTTGCAACTTTTCAATAACTAAATCCCAATGTTGTGACGATGTCATGTTCCCGTGAATGAGTACAAGAATATCTGTATTTCGCCTTCCAACTTCCTGATATGCAATCGTTTCTCCGTTCGATAGTGAAACAAACTCCATTGTTGCAGGCTTAATCATCACAAGTTCCCCCATTCTATTTAATAGAAAGAAAATTCTTTACTTAATTAAAGAATAGCACGTAGAATATACGTTCGCAACATAAAACCTATAAGAATTTTTTACATAAATCAACATGTCTATTACTAGACAATTATTATAAAAAAGTATATAGTTAGCTAGGTAACTAATTTGAAAGGATCAAAATACATGGACGAAAAACAACATTTTTTTCACATCGTCAGCCAGACTTCTCGAAAGTTTACGAAGAAATTTAATGAACGTGTATCTCCAACAGGGTTATTTAGTGCGCAATGGGCTGTTATTTTCCGCATTAATCAAACTGGTTCTTGTACGCAAACAGAATTGTGCCAGTATTTAAATGTTGAATCACCAACGATGACTCGTACGTTAACACGTATGGAAACGATGGGATGGATTATTCGTACAGAAGGTAAAGATCGCCGCGAGAAGCTCATTTCTTTATCCGAAACAGCGATAAAGATGATTCCAGTATGGCAAGAAGAAGTTGATACTTTCGAAGAAAAAACGCTAGAAGGTATTAATGAAGATGATTTACATCAAGCATTTCAAGTGTTACAACAAATTATTAAAAATTTAGATTAAATTGGAGGGATGACGATGCAAAGTGAGAAACTTTGGACGAAGGATTTCCTCGGAACTTGTTTTAGTAGTCTATTTCTCTTCTTAACATTTTACATGCTTATGACTACTCTGCCTGTCTATGTCATAGACGGCCTAAAAGGAAAACCTGAGGAAATTGGTTTAGTTGCAACTGTGTTTCTTATTTCTTCTGTTTTATGTAGACCATTCACAGGAAAATGGCTCGATGATTTAGGAAGAAAGAAAATATTATTTATTTCACTTTCATTATTTTTAGCCGCTACTGTTATGTATTTCGGTGCGCAAAGTTTATTCTTATTACTTGCCCTTCGCTTCTTGCACGGTATTGGGTTCGGGATGGCAACGACAGCTACTGGTACGATTGTAACTGATGTTGCGCCAGCTCATCGACGAGGCGAAGCGCTTGCATATTTCGGCGTATTTATGAGTCTGCCGATGGTAATTGGTCCTTTTTTAGGTTTAACAATTATTTCTCATTTTTCGTTTACTGTATTATTTATCGTTTGTTCCGTATTTTCATTACTTGCATTTTTATTAGGACTACTTGTAGATATTCCGCACGAAGCACCTGTTAGCAAACAAAAACGTGAAAAAATGAAATGGAAAGACTTAATCGAACCATCTTCTATTCCGATTGCACTTACAGGATTTGTTTTAGCCTTTTCTTATAGTGGTATTTTATCCTTTATTCCTATTTATGCGAAAGAACTCGGTTTAAGTGAAATTGCAAGTTACTTCTTTATTTTATACGCACTTGTTGTTGTCATTTCTCGTCCATTTACAGGAAAGATTTTTGATCGCTTCGGTGAAAATGTACTCGTTTACCCTGCTATCATTATTTTCACAATCGGAATGTTCATATTAAGCCAAGCACAAACTTCATTTTGGTTCCTTGGCGCAGGTATGCTAATCGGTTTAGGTTACGGGACATTAATTCCGAGTTTCCAAACGATTGCGATTTCTGCCGCTCCAAACCATAGACGTGGTTCTGCGACAGCTACGTATTTCTCATTCTTTGATAGTGGTATTGGTTTTGGTTCTTTCATTTTAGGTATTGTCGCAGCGAAATCCAGTTATCATAATATGTATTTTATCGCAGCTATTATCGTTGCGTTCACTTTACTTTTATATTATGGATTACACGGACGAAAACAAAAATTCAAGAAACAACCTACAGACGGAAAAATTTCCGCTTAACGTTAATAAGGAAAGTAAACTTCCCCGTTTACTTTCCTTATTTTGTATTTCTTTCAAGACGAGCGTATACTTATAGTAGAAATAAAAAGGAGGGCCATATATGAAACTAAAAAAATCTCCCCTACTCTTACTTATACTAACATTCATATTTGTAATTACAGGGCTTGGGTTTACTTACTTCAAACAAAATAAAACGACCCCATCAAAACATAATGTGACAAAAGAAAACTGGTTAAATGACCCTTACTTACGTTGGTCGTACACACACATGAAAGAATTCACTTTAGTTAATGACGTAAAAAACAATCCTGACCAAATTGCTCACTTCCCTTCCGCATTGCAAAACTTAGACGATTTTGCTGTGGAGCGTAGATTCGGAAATACAACTCCTCTAAAAAAACTTTTAGATGATAACAAAACAGATGCTTTTGTCGTTGTACATAATGGACAACTTGTTTACGAACGATATTTCAATGGGTATAAACAGAATGAACCTCATGGTATGGCATCATTAGCAAAAGTCTTTACCGGGGCAATTATACAATCTCTCGCTGAAGAGAATCGTATCGATTTAGAGAAAACAGCTGACACTTACATAAAAGAATTAAAAAACACACCGTTCGGTAATGCCACACTTCAGCAATTAATGGACATGCAAGTTTCAGCTGAATATCCTACTCATGGATATGAGCAACCTGGGCTAGAAAATCAAGATGCACAATTATATTTAGCTAGCAATATTTTACCCCGCGGCAAAAATTACGACGGTCCGATGAAAATTTATGATATGTTACGGGAAGCCGAAGAAACGGCACCGCCTGGTTCTTCCTTTTCTTACAATAACGGATCAACAGAAACGCTCGCTTGGATTATTAGAACTATTACTGGTAAATCACTAGCTGAAAATGTAAGCGAACGAATTTGGTCTCAAATTGGTATGGAAGAAAACGCGTATTACGTTACAGATGAAACAAAAGTAGAACAAGCTAGTGCTGGATTAAATGCAACTGCTAGAGATATGGCGAGATTCGGGCAATTACTATTAAACAACGGGGAATATAACGGAAAACACATTCTCCCTTCTTCTATTACAGAAAGTGTAAAAAATGTCCAAGAAGGTGAACTTGCAATTGGCCCTGGAGCTTCCATTTCTTATCATAATCAATGGTGGATTCCCCACAATGAACAAGGTGCTTTCGAAGTGTTAGGTAGTTACGGACAAACACTTTACATCGATCCGAAAGCAAATATGGTAATCGCTCACTTCTCTTCTAACGCAACGCCAAGTAATGAAATACATTCGGTTTACTCAAATATGTATATTGATATTGCACATCATTTGGAGAAGCTTCCACGGTAGTGAAAGCTTCTTCTTATTGCGTTGTTTTATTTGAAACCACTACCCTCATCACGGTTATTCATAATGAAACTTTTTATTAGCAATCCAATAATACGTTACGAAGAGTGTCAATAAAATCCACACTATAGTTAGTAATCCAGTAATTATTGCGTTTGAATTTACTACCCCCGTGACTAACGTTTCCATTGCATACTTACTCATACCGGCTGGATTAAGCTGATCCATTATTGGATTCAAACCGACGATTACTCTGCAGGCTAAAAGGAAAACAATTGAAATTAATGCAATCATACCTTGACTGTGAAAAATAGCACTTATCATTGTTGTGAAAGATACGATAAAAAGAACCCAAATTAGATAAAATAGTAATCCAGTAATTAGGTGTGCAAATGGAACGGCAGTAAAAAGAAAATTTACATATAGATAAGAAGCTACGTATCCAATTGTTACACTAAACGCTACCATTAAATAGTTTGACACTATTTTCCCACCTACATATGAAGTAACAGTAACGGGCCTTGTTAAAATAAAGGCCAACATACCATTAGCTTTATCTGTTTGAATTGCACCCATCATAGAAATCACTAGAATCATAAGTCCAAGCTGATCAAACTGGGATCCTAAAGTACTCGCTAATACTTCGCCCCCTTTTTGCGCTGCCATACTCAGATCAATTGTAATTCCCTGGCCTCCACCTAATGCTTCTAGAATTGATGGCAAATAATGAGTTACTATCGGCTGTGTTGCACCTAAAAATATAAAAACAATTGGTAGCCAAATAATCTTAAAATCACGTAACATTTGAACATATTCTTTTTTTATCAATACCATTGAGTTATTCATTTTTACACCACCAATTTCAAGAAAATTTCTTCTAAAGTATCGTTGCTCATTTTAAATTTAACAATGTCCACTTTATGTTCGAGTGCATTTTGCAGTAACATATTTTTGTTTATTTCGATACTTTCAACCTTCACTTTGATTTTAAGCCCAACCACTTCTACATTCTTCACATACGGTAATTTCTTTACAACTTCAATCCAATTTTGATCTTTAGTTGTTATTTCAATCATTAATTTATTTTCACGATTACGTTGTAAAAGCTCCGTAATCGTTGTGTCTTCTATTTTTGTTCCATCTTTTATAATGACAAATCGTTCACAGATTTCTTCTGCATCGCTTAAGATGTGGGTTGATAATAAAATGGTTGTATCTTTTTTTATTTCTTTAATCAGATTCAATACTTCCCGCCGGCCGATCGGATCTAATGCGGATACTGGTTCATCCATGACAATAAGCGAAGGTTTATGCAATAATGCTTGTGCAATACCAAGTCGTTGTTTCATTCCACCAGAAAATGTACTAACCTTTGCATTTTCTTCTTCCTTTAGTCCAACTTTCTCCAACATTTTTGGAATCGACTTTGACAATTCTTCTTTTTTCAACCCCGAAAGTTGGCCCATAAACGTAAGCGTTTCTCTCGCTGTCATCCAATGAAAAAAATTAGGATATTGAGGTAAATAACCAATTTCACTTTTCATTTTTGATATTTTTATCCCATTCAATAAAACTTCACCAGCAGTTGGATTAGTAATATCCGAAATTACTTTTATTAATGTGGATTTCCCTGCTCCGTTTGGTCCAATTAATCCGACGCATTCCCCTGCTTGCAGTTCCATCGAGAAATTATTCACAGCAATTTTTCCTTTAAATGATTTTGTTACATTTTTAATCTCTAATTTCATAATTTCTCACTGTCCTTTCTCCCTATAACAAAGTACAAGATAGGTCCCAATATATTAACGAAAAGAATAATTAACGTCCATACAAGTACATTTTTTCTTGTTTTCCTATGTCGATATAAATCAATGAATGCAATTAAAACTAAAAGTGCTCCCACTGCAATAACTGGTAATATAATGGGTAGAAAAGCCATAATATCAATGTCTTTAAGATCATTCAATCCATAATGTATTTTCATTGTCATCACTCCTTTTAAATCTCATTATCATTATTGATAATGATAAAACAAAAGCGGATGGATTGCAATCATTATTCTCATTATTTATAATGAGAATAAAAAACAATACATAAGGTGATATAATGAGTAATAAAGTTGAAATTTTAATGCATCCGGTAAGAATGAAAATTTGCCAAGTGTTAATGAGAAATAAAGAAGATGGGTTAACACCATTAGAAATGGTAAAAATCATTAAAAATGTACCACAAGCAACACTATATAGACAGCTACAAACTATGGTTGATTCAGGTATCGTTCATGTAATTAAAGAAAAAAAGGTAAAATCTGTTTCTGAAAAATATTACGCAATCAATGAAGAAGATGCAAAAATTGAAGGAAGTGAATGGAAAGGATTATCTGATGATGAAAAGTTAAACTACATTTCCTATTATCAGTTATCACTTATGACACAATATCAAAGTTACCTTAAGAAATTAGAGGAACAAAACAGTCAAGAAGATACTGCTACTTTTTCTGTAGTAGAATTAAAGCTAGATGAAGAACACTTTGGAAAATTTCAAAACGAACTTAACGAATTAATGATTAAATACTACAATAGCCAAAGTAAAGGCGACGAAATAGAGACTCCGGTTCGGACTGTCGCTATTACAATTATTCCAGAAACTTAAATTTACTCGATATAAAAATGCAAATCAATAATTTGAACTAAATCCTGAAAACAGGATACCTCTCAAAACACCTAAACCATCTGCTTCCTATATTCTCTTTAGGGGCTAGGTGGTTTAATTTTTCTTGAATTCACACACAAATGTAGTAATGAATGTATTACTTTTGTTATCTTTTATAAGTAAAAAGCTTCATCTTTTTAATGAAGCTTTCTATCACTTTATTAAAAAGATAATAAATTAATCGTTTCCTTTAAAACACTTCCCTTACAAAGATTGTCTGTTCATATTGGTCGAAAATTTCTTCTATAGATGAAAATAAAGTTTCTTCCGGGATGATGAACTTTATTTTTTGACCATTTTTTAACATGAAGGAAATCGTTCCATTATCATTAAAACCTGTATGAAACGTTCCTCGTTTATTTAATAGTACCTCTTCAATTATATTTATTTCAATTGAAAAGTTATTCTTTAATTGCAAGAGTTCATGTACATCGCCAGTATGTATTTTTACATCTATTTCAGTTTCTAAGTTTAATTGTTTTTTCTCAATTTTTTTGAACCAAAACAAAAACAATAGCTCTGAAATACCAGGTAATTGTTTTTTATAAGCATGTCGGCTATGAAACTGTCCGCCAATCTTTATAAAATATATACAGTCACCTGTAATAAAAACTTTATAATATATATCTGCCGTAAACATTTTAGGCTTTAAAAGATAAAAACTTTTGATCATAATTCCCCCATCAATTTTAAATGTATTTGTATAAACATTTTTAGCTAGATTTGTGCTAAAACATATTTCTCATGTAATGCAACACTATTGTATTGAATCTCCTCTCCCTTTGCAACAGTAGCTTTGAAGCCAACTAGTAACCTTTCTCTATACTATCCCTATAAGTGCTACCCCATTTCCAACCGTTTCTTCTAGTATATTAAAAGCAGAATTTGATACGAGGCTCTATATCAATCTATCAATAAATTACCACTCTATAAATATCTGAATTTTCTTTACATTGAAGGTTATCTCCTAAACAACCTCGAATAATTGTAATACATATACATAAGGAGGTTGATCTATTTTGTTTCGTTCCTTTACAAATGGTTGCGTCGCCTTAGTGCAACGCTTCTTGCCAGAACCGTTTATTTTATCATGTTTACTAACTGTTTTCGTTATCTTCTTTGGTATGTTTGCGACTCACCAAACACCTGTAGAAATGATTAATCACTGGGGTAATGGAATTTGGGGACTCCTCGCCTTTTCTATGCAAATGGCACTTGTACTCGTGACTGGATCTGCTTTAGCAAATGCTCCTCTTATTAAAAAAGGATTAACGAAAGCTGCCAGACTACCAAAAACAACTGGACAAGGCATTATTGCCATTTCAATTGTAAGTTTACTCGGTGCATACATAAACTGGGGCTTTGGAATTGTTGTATCTGTTTTATACGCAAAAGAAGTGGCAAGGCAGCTGGACGGATTAGATTATAGACTAGCAATCGCCTCTTCTTACTCTGGATTTCTCATTTGGCATGCCGGTCTTTCTGCCTCTATTCCTCTTACGTTAGCAACAGGCGGTGAAACGTTAATTAAAACGACTGCTGGAAGTATTAAAGAGGCGATTCCAATAACAGAAACGTTATTCTCACCATACGCTCTCGTTCCAGTTATTATTTTTCTCATTACGATGCCTCTCATTAATAAAGCGATGCATCCAGATGAAAAACATACGATTACAGTAGATCCTAGCGTGTTCCATGAAGAAGCTGCTGCTCAAGAAGTAGAAAAAAATACGTTCGCTGAAAAGATGGAAAATAGCATTATTATTACACTTTGCGTTGGATTGTTAGGTCTCATTTATATTTTCAATTACTTTTATACGAAAGGTTTTAACCTTACTCTCGATATCGTGATTTTTATGTTATTAATTGCAGGTCTTATTTTCCACCGTACTCCGATTCAGTATATTCGTGCTTTTTCAGACTCTACGAAAAGTGCTTCTGGCATTTTACTTCAATTTCCGTTTTACGCAGGAATTATGGGCATGATGATTGGAGCAAATAGTGAAGGACTTTCACTTGGAGGAGCTATTTCTAATTTCTTTATTAGCATTTCAAATGAAACGACTTTTCCGCTCTTTACATTTTTAAGTGCTGGCATTGTTAACATTTTCGTTCCATCTGGCGGCGGTCAATGGGCTGTGCAAGCACCAATTATGATTCCAGCTGGCGCTGAACTTGGTGTACCTGCTGCAAAAACAGCAATGGCAATTGCATGGGGCGATGCTTGGACGAATTTAATTCAACCTTTCTGGGCATTACCAGCATTAGCGATAGCTGGTTTAGGTGCTCGTGACATTATGGGATTTTGTGTTGTGAACTTACTATATGCGGGTTTTATCATTAGTCTATGTTTCTTATTTATTTAAACGAAAAGCTAGTTTTATACTAGCTTTTTTACATAATAAATCACTTATTTCCCATGCAATTTATAATCTTCTCCCACTCTGACTCCGTAAGATGTAATGACTCAAATGCAAAAAAATCTTCGCAAATTTTTCCGATCAGGTGTGGATGTTCCCTCAAAAAATTCCACTGTAACGCTTTAGGAAGAAAATATGTTTCATATTCTTTACTTCCCCGTACTACCTGATCAACTTCTCTTTCACAAATTCCTCTTATTAAATAATCATTTCTTAACTCTATTTGAATTTGCTGAAATGTTTCGCTACATTTTTTCAATTGAAGTAAACACGTAACATACTTCCGAAAAAGTTCGCCATCATACTGAACACAGTTTATAATACGATCGACTTCATTCATAATGCACGAGCCTTTTCTTCTATTTGTAATAACCATTTCTCACGCTTTGATACTTTACTCGTTTTCACAGATTGAAACACTGACCGTTTTATATCGCGAATGCCACAAAAACGTAAAATACCTCTCTTCATCATAATCCAATCTGCTGATCGATATAACAATGCGACGTACCATAGAGGTGAGTCTAACGTATTAATAACCCACGCTTTTTTCCCTTGCAATAATCCTTTCGGCAGAGCCCCTTCATATTTATAAGCAAATCCAGCTACGAAAATACGGTCAATAAAACCTTTTAAAATAGCTGGCATTCCCCACCACCATATTGGATAGATGAATAGAATTGTATCTGCTTCTTCTACTAACGTTCTGTATCGAGCTGTTTCTTCTTCATTTACTAAATCACGTCTTTTCTTCTCTTCATTAAATACGAGGACTGGATCAAATTGTTCTTTGTATAAATCAAGTACGGTAACTGAATGATTTGTTTCCTGTAGTCCTTTTTGCACATGATTTAAAATCGCCGCATTAAAACTTGAAGGACTAGGATGAGCGTATACAATTAGTACGTTCACTACATAACAACTCCCTCTATACGTTAAAGTTTCTCCTTCTTTAACATCTTCTCTACAATTTGCATGTTTTTCGAACTTTGTAATAAACGATTTAATACAGTAAGTAACTCTTCTTTTTCTAAATCTTTCAGTTTCTCTTTAACTGCACTCTCACCAGTACCTTGCATATCATAAACAACTGCCGCCATATGTTTACAATAATTTTCATACGGACATTCGCAACTACTTTTTGAAAAATCTTCGAGATCGATAGCTACTTCATAACTCCCTGCATTTCCAGTAACGAAAGCAAACACTTTTTTATCTTGTATTTCAACATCTTCTACATGCCCATCTTCATAATATTCATATCCCTTATCTACAATGTACTTTGGGATCCATTTCGTTATATCTTTTAATAAGTAAGCGTACATAATTGTACTCCTTCCTTTAATTCCCTTTTGACTTCAAAAATCCTGCATGTTATTCTAATTACTGTTAAGTAGCAAGTCTACGTGACAAAACGACTGACACCTATTCGGCGAAGGTGTCTCTTTTCATTTGCAGCCGATATGAATTGCCTCTTTCAGGCACATTCAATTTTTGACACTACACACTCAACACCATTCCCTGTATCAGGCTGCTTTAGCAGTCTTTTACTCTACATACTCCGTTATTTTAAGAAAAAAGAGAGCTTAGCTCCCTTTTCTCGCCTTATACAATACCCCTTTTTCAGCATAGAGATATTCATCAGCTAATGTAATTTTCCCATCCAGTTTTAGTTCGTCTAATAATCTTGATAAATAAAATTGATGCAACATCTTTTTCGTGAATTTTCCTTCATGATGCGAAACGATATGTTCTTGAATATCTAACAATGATATCGGCTTATCTTGCTCTATCATATATTCATAAACTGTACTACGCAGTTTTACGTATTTTTCGAGTGTCACAGTAATGCGCAACCCCTTTCTTCTTAATATAAATTTTCGTAATCGGTTTTTTTGCAATAAAAAAACCTCTCCGATAAGAAGAAGTTACGTATATATCTTCGTCTTATCTCCCAGAACAAATATGTTCTGCTGGAATTAGCACCTGCATCGCGGTTGCTGGGTTTCATCGGGCCAGTCCCTCCACCTCTCTGGATAAGAAAATATTCACTTAATTCTTACTATACGTAATTCCACTTTAATTGTCAAACAAATATAATAAATATAACAAATTATATTTTCTTCCTTACTGTTCATACTACCCATATACGAACATGCAAGGAGGATTATGAAATGCATCAAAATGCTCGCGGATATGTACAAGATTCTTTTCAATCATTACAAGAAGCTAAAAATTGTTTAGAAGAAGCGCTCGAAACAGTTGAAAAAGATTTTAATCGCGCTCGTATTGAACAATCACTTTATGCTGTTGAACAAGCTATTCAACGTTGCGAGTACACCGTTCACATTTTAGAAAAAGATTAAAAACTTCCCATCAATTGATGGGAAGTTTTTTCAAATGGCATACTTCATAATTATTGCCGTTATGATTAAAAAATATACAGAATTAGCAATTTCTAAAATTCCTACTTTTATAATAGAAATTTTTTTGCCATACAACACAATTGCTCGAATGACACTTGGTATAAAAATAAGAGAACACCACGGATTAATCGCAAATACAATTATCGTTAATACGATATGATATCCCCAAGATATAAGACGATACTTCGGATTATTTTTTTCACGAATCATCGTTTTCACATAGAACGTACTACCTAAAAAGTATAAAAATGAAATAAGTGCAATAAATATAGCTGTATGATCGATTTGCTTCATTGAAAAGTAATAACTAATTAACCCACCGATACAAAACACAATAATCGCACAAATATCATTTAATAGTGCTCTTTCATTTTTTTGACGAGCGTAATACATATTCACTATAAATAATGGAATCATTACTATTACGAATAAAAGAATTCGCCACTCATATAATAAAGAAATCGTCCCAAATAGGAACGCAATAATAAAATAAACAATGGCAGCTTGTAAAAACTCTTTTTTTCGTCTTTGCTTTATGTACGTAAGAAATGGATACGTGGCTAAATAGATAAAGAACCACGCTAAAAACAATGGAATATGATAAATAGTAGGTTTCCCAAGTATGACACTTAATAAAAAAGGAATAACAAGCATAGCCCATGCACCATGTTGCTTCGAAATAACTAACTTCATTAACTATACACCTCCCTTTTGAAAAAAGTTCTCACCTACAATTATACAAATAATTTTATATAATAGCGGATGCATATTGAATCGATTTTTTGACAAAAAAATGCTCCTTACATTATGTAAGAAGCATGAAAGAGGCAAACGAATATGTAAGTCGCGACCCTACCTTATATGAGTATGCTTTTCTATGTCACGTTATGCTCATCTAATATACCGTATTTCTTTTTAAATCTTGTAAGAATCGTAATCCATGAAGTACTAAATAGTAATAAGAAAATAACATTCGAAATCGCATGGCTCAAATCAAAGTAAAAACTTGCGATATAATACGAAATGAAAGTTTCCCATGTTGCTTCTCGTATAAAACCGAGAAGGCCCCAGAAATTCATAATCCAGCCAAATAAAAAGCCAACAATTACTCCGTAAAGAAGTCTCCCCCATAGCTTTTTCATAAAAAATGTATTACGAAGTAAACCTGCTATAAAACCAATCATGCCCCACGAAAACATTTGCCACGGTGTCCATGGACCTTGTCCCAAAAAAATATTAGATACGATTGCTGCTGTAGCACCAATCATAAAACCAGTTTCACTTCCAAATACAATTGCAGAAACGATAATGACAAAAGAAGTTGGTTGTACACTTGGTAAAATAGAAAATGGTACCCGGCTTACTGCTGCAATTGCCGCTAATACAGCAACGAGAACAATTTCACGTGAAACAAACGCCTTTCTTTCAAAACGGATATAGAAAGGTAACATAATAACCGCTAATATAAACAAACTACTTAACATGTAATAACCGTCCATGACAAGTGTCGTAAAGAGTAATGTGCCGATTATTACTGCAAAGATACATATTATGAATGCAACATATCGTTTGGACAAGCTTCGTACACATCCTCCCACGTTAATGCATATGGCAATTCTTTTCGAATGAATCGATTAATAGATGTTGTATAAAAGAAGTTGCCGCTAAAAAATTCTTTCGGTGCATCATTCATAATGACTGTTCCATCAAATAACATCATACATTGATCCACGTATTTCGCTGCAAACTCAATATCATGCGTTGCCATTACAATTGTTGTACCTTCTTTTTGTAGCTTCCTAAATAGCTCTCCTACTCTTTCTTTCTTCCATGGATCTAATCCCTTTGTCGGTTCATCCAGTAATAATAAAGTCGGCTTTGATAACAACGTCGTACATAACGCAAGTAATTGTTGCTCTCCTCCGCTACAATCGTGCGGATGGCGTTCTTTAAGCGAATACAACCAAAACTGTTTTAGCGTATCTTTTGCTATTTCTTTTCCTTGTTCTCCATATAATTCACGCGCACGTTCATAAACCTCGTCCCATACTGTATCAAATGTAAAATGGTAATACGGATGCTGCGATACATACCCAATACTTTTAAACCGTTCTTTCGAATCGATTTTATGTATCACTTTTCCGTTCCACTTTACTTTTCCTCTTCTCGCTTTTTGTAATCCTGCTAAAATCGTTAACAGTGTAGACTTACCTGTACCGTTCTTCCCAACGAGCGCTACCCATTTTCCTTTTTCAATCGAAACTGATAAATCACGTAAAATAAGCGGACTATTTTTTTCATATTGGAACGAAATATGCTCTGCGCTTAAAATTACCTCTTGCTTTTCACTTTGTGCTATTGGGTCATTTACATATGATATCGCTGCAAAATCATTCATTTTCATTTGCGCCTCTCGCACTGTAAACGGAATATCTCTCACATTCCACTCTAAAAATAGCCTTGGAATTTGCGGAATAAATGGACGGAATGTTTCTACTCCCCACATATCCGTAATAACAATTTTAGGACTACCATCATACATAATACGGCCATTATCCATACAAACAACGCGTGTTGCAAGCGGGATAACTTCATCTAAACGATGTTCACTTAAAATAATCGTAATTCCAAGTTCTTCATTAATCCGTTTTAATAATCCTAAAAACTCTTTTGCAGCGATTGGATCTAACTGCGCTGTCGGTTCATCTAATAATAACAATTTCGGCTGCATAACTAATACCGCAGCTAAATTAACAAGTTGCTTTTGCCCACCAGATAACGTATGAACAGATTGATGCAATAAATCTTGAAATCCTAAAAAGCTAATAAGCTCTGCTATTCTTTTTTGAATAATATGTGATGGTAATCCGATATTTTCTAAAGAAAATGCTAATTCTTGAATCACTGTATCCATAACAATCTGGTTTTCTGGGTTTTGAAATACCATCCCAATTTCTTGGGCAGATAACAAATCAGCTACTTCCTCTATTAAAACACCCTCATAAAATATCTCTCCAGAACGCGTACCAATTGGAAGTAACTCCTTTTTAAAATGTTTTAATAACGTCGTCTTCCCAGATCCCGATCCTCCAGCAAGTGCAATAAACTCACCTTTTTGAACAGAAAGAGAAATATGCTGTAACGCGTATTCGTTTTCATCAGCATATACAAATGATAAATTGTTTATTTCTGCATGCGCCACCATATCCATTCTCTCCCTTCCATTATGATTGGTAAACTAATAAACAGTGTAAATAATACAAACATCATTCCATCGTATTGCTGGAATAAAATAGATTCGACTTTCGGATAAATAATCAATTTCCCTCCGCCATAATTACTACATACAATAGCAGCTATAAATAAAATGATTAAATAATTGAGCGTATACCAATCGCGCCTTTCCATTCTATAGCGAATATACGTCGTACGCTTCGTTACACCAAATCCACGAGCTTGCATAGAATCTGCCGTTTGCAGTGCATCTTCTAACGAACAAATTAATAATACTTGCAGCAATTGCATACCATTTTTGACGCGTTCAATTATCGAACCTGAATCTACCTGCACACCTTTCGTTTTTTGGACGAGTGTGATTTTCTTTAATCGTCTTATAAACAAAGGAACAAATCTCACTGTAATCATCGTTAACAATGCAACTTTCGGTGAAATTCTTGAAAACAAATATAAAAATTTATGACTGGAAATAATATCATTGTATGACGCAAACGTAAACATAACTGCAACTAGTAATAACCCCATTACTATTCCAAACATAATCGCCTCAAGCTTAATACGGCTATCACCTAACCAAAATAACGTAGTTCGACCTCTATGCGTTAATAACGAATTAAATAAAATTACCATAAAAAAGAAAACAATTGTGCTCGGTAGCATCTTTCTTATCTTTTCGCTATTTCCTTGCATCACATTTAACATAATAATTAATACTATTGCTCCAATTAAAAAAAGAGGATGAAGACACATCGTACATAGTATCATCACCCCGATATAATAGAAAAAATTCACAAAAGGATGTAAAGAAGAAAAACTTATTTTCATAGCCCTTTACCGAATGCCTTTCTTATTGTAATACGTATACCCACTCAATTGTATCTCCTGGTTTTACCGTAACTACACCAGCACTATGGTTTGGAAAAGCACCGTTCACACGATATTTCCAACCACTAGTATCCGAAATATCTTTTTCATATAAATCATTAATACCTTTTACATAAATACTATCTCTAGATCCGCTTGCATCAACATCTAATCCTGTACGTTGCAATACTTTATACACTGTATCGCCTTCTTGTACATCCATCTTTTTCGCACCCATTATATATCCGTTATTTCCTTTTACCGAGATTGTTACTTGTTTTGCTTGTGGTTTAGGCGGTGGAACCGGATCTGGTTTTCGTTGTTCAGAATTTGGAACGGTCGGAGTCGGTATCGTTTTCTCCGCTTTATTCGGATCTTCTTTTTGCTCCTGCTTCGGTGTTTCTTTCGGCTGATTCACAACCTTTGCTTCTTCTTTTACTTCTGGTGCTTTCGGTTGTTGTTTCTCTTCTTGTGCTTGTTGCTGCTCTGGTTGCTTATTTACAGCCGGCTGTTCTTTCGGTTGTTCCTGTTGTTTCTCTTCTTTCTTTACCTCTGGTTGTGCCTGCGGCTTTTCCTCTTTCGGCTTCTCTTCTACTTTTTGTTCTTGTTTCTCTTTCTGTTCTTCTTGCTGCTTTTGCTCTGATTCAGCTTGCTTTTCTTCTGTTTTTTCTTCCGGCTTCACTTCATCTTTTTGTTCTTCTTGTTTCGCTACCTCTTCTTGCTTCGGTTCTACCTTCTTCTCAGGCTTTACAGCTGCCTCTTCACATCCGGCAAGTAGCCCGAGCGAAAGCAGTAAAGAAATGAACCATTTCACCTTACTCATCCTATCTCTCACCTTTCATACGAAAATTAGGAGCAATTAATTGCTCCTAATTTTTTGTTAAGCTGCTTTACGTCTCCATAATACATATGCAGAAGCAATACATAATACACCCATACCTACTTCTGTTGCTGCACCATGAGAAGATGCTCCTGTTTTTGGTAGACTGTTACCGTTTCCGATTTTTTTATTCTTAACCGGTTCGTTATCTACAACTACTTTTAGATTTTCATCTTTTGTTTCTTGTTGTACTTGTTTTTGTTCTTTCGGTTCTTCAGTACCTTCTTTTTCTACTACATTATTTTCTGGTTCAACGACCTTTTCTGGCTCTTCAATCGGTTTTGGCTTAATTACATTACCAGCGTCTACATTAGACCAATCATAAATAGATTTTCCCATTTCCTTAAATTGAAGTAATGCTAAAAGAGCCTGTTCTGTAGCCATTCCGTTACCATTTTGATCACTTGGTAACCATTTAAATTCACCATTTGAAAGTTGATATGATAATAGGTTTTGCATTGCCTTATGAAGACGATTTTGATCTACATCTTTAACAAGCGATAATCCAATAATTGCTTGCGCAGTACTATTTGAATTTTCTTGTCCATCAGCTGAAAAACCACCATTTTGCAGCTGTTCGTTATATAAATACGCAACAGCTTTTTGTATAGCTGGTTTCACATCTGATCGCTCTTGATAAGGAGCTAATGCTGATAAAACCATACCTGTTACATCAACGCTACTAGCACTATCTTTACTACCTGAACTATTATAAGTCCATCCACCGTCTGTATGCTGATTATTTAACAGTGCTTCCACTAGAGCAACTCTGTTCCATTTTGATTCAACTGGAATCTCATACTTCTTCGTATCAAATGCAAGTAAAGCAAATGCATAACCTGTAACAGAATTCACTTTATCTGACTCATACAATTTTTGAACTAAATTATGTCCACCTACATTTTTAGGGTCTGCACTCATTGCATTCATCATAATAATTGTTCTAGCTAAATCTGTCGCTGAAAAACGATTAATGCGCTTTTCTACTTTTTCAGTTACTGACTTAACATAATTTAATTTTGCCTCAATTGGCACATTCTTTCCAGAACGAGAAAGCGCTACAGCTACCCAGTCACTTTCAATTCCATCTTGTAACATTTTTTCAGATGTTTTTGAGATTGCTTCCTCTAATTGCTTCGCTGGAATTTGAACATTCTCTTGCTTTGGTTGTTCTGGTTTTTTACTATCTTGGTCACCTTGGTTTTCCCCATCTAGCGTTTTACCGTCTTGGTCACCTTGGTTTTTCCCATCTGGCGTTTTACCATCTTGATCACCTTGGTTTTTCCCATCTGGCGTTTTACCGTCTTGGTCACCTTGGTTTTTCCCATCTGGCGTTTTACCGTCTTGACCTTCTGATTTTGGTTCTTCTGGTTTGCCGCCGTCAGGTTCTTCTGTTTTACACGTTCCGAACTTATCTAACGTTTCTTTCAATGTTTCCTGGCTTATATTGCTCCAGTCTGAAACAAAACGAAAGACAACAACGTCTCCAGATTTTAATTTATAACTATCTGCTCCGACTTCTGCAGACTGATCATTTACATCATACAGCCAAGCACTTGTAGCCCCGGCCATTAAACCATCGATGCCTTTTACATATGTTCCAAACGACATCGTTTCAGATTCTACTTTGTCCCCCATGACCTTTTGCAGCAAACTTAAAGCTGTTTCCCCATCTTTAATTTGCTCTTCTTTCGGACATAACATAATGCCTTTTTGTGATTCCCCAATAATTGCAAGTTTTGCTGTATTTCCTTCAGCAAACGTAATATGTACTGTATTCGCAAAAGAAACAAATACAAGTGTCACTGCCATTAACGACGTAAGCAGCCATTTTTTCAACATTGCCATCCCAAAATTTCCTCCCTTACTACCATTTACACAAAAAAAGGCCCTTCAAGGGCGTGCGATTGACACTCTCTTTTTGTAAGTGTCGAACAAAAATGCACAACACCTCCTACCCGCATCATTCGCGGCTATATTTGTATAGGAAAAATAATTTTGTTTATGAACGTATCATTGTGATAACATTCACTTTTCTTGGCACAACTTACTCCCATTTAAGTTATCGTAAAACGATAAACCTATACATTCTGTAAATTTTAAATTTCTGTATTATTTTACTATTGACAAAGAATTTTGTCCATGCTTTATCGGATTTATTTTCTAAGAATAATAACTTATTAACTCTTAACGATGTAAACTCTTTTCACTAATAATGACGCCATCTTCATCCGCATAGACATATTCATTTGGATTCCATTCTACTTGTCCAAAGTGCAATGAAATATTTCGTTCTCCTTTTCCTTCTTTCACACTTCTATTTGGCATCGTTCCTAACGCTAAAATACCAATATTAATATTCTTTAGTTCACTAGAATCACGAACATACCCATTCACAATAATTCCTGCTAGCTTTCTTTCTTCCGCAATAGCTGCCAAATTATCACCGAGTAACGCACAATTCGTAGACGCTCCGCCATCAACAACTAATACTGTTCCTTCTGGTAATGTTTGCAATCCTTCCTTCACTAGTACATTATCATCTTTCACTTTTACAGTTGCAATTTTCCCGTGGAATTGTTCTTTCTTCCCAAAAGACCGAAAAGACTGGCGACATATTTGTAATTCCTTTTCAAATTCATCACATAGATCAGTAGTTTTCCACATCTTGTTCCCTCTTTTCCTTTTTCTTTCTACATAACATATTCTTGGCTTATTATCGTTTCCCTGTCTAATATTGCAATAATTTGTATGTACGGGAAAGGATACAAAAACTATTGCCTTAAGAAGCTACCTTTATTATAATCTATTTCACAGATTAAATTCAGAATATTAAAAATTAACCAAGTGAAGAAGGAGGGATTTTATGCAAATACAAACTGAGGCAAAAAAACAACCTAGTAAACCAAAGTTTAAAATGCCTGATGCGTACGTACTACTATTTTTTATTGCCTTACTTTGCGCCATTGCTACGTACTTCGTTCCTGCTGGAGAATTTAAAAGGGTTACAAACGGGACCGTTACAACGACAATACCAGGTAGCTACCATTCTGTTCCGCAATCACCCGTAGGATTTGTTTCTTTTTTTACCGCTATTGAAAAAGGAATGACACTTGCTGCTCCTATTATCTTTCTAATTTTATTTACAGGTGGAGCCATTGCAATTCTTGAAAAAACAGGTGCTCTTGACGGTTTAATCTATCATGTTATTAACAAATTTCGTAATCAGCAATTACTTTTCATTTGTATAGTTGCTGCGCTTTTTTCTATTCTTGGAACGACTGGTATTATCGTTAACTCAGTTATCGGTTTTATCCCCATCGGCATCATCGTTGCGCGCACGTTAAAATGGGACGCTATCGTCGGTGTAGCAATTATTTATTTAGGTACTTATGCTGGTTTTAATGCTACTATTTTATCTCCCTCACCTTTAGGCATTTCACAAAAGATCGCAGAACTTCCGATGTTTTCGGGAATTGGTTTACGCACAGCAATTTATATATCTTTTTTACTTGCTACCATTCTATATATAAATTGGTATGTAAAGCGCTTGAAAAAATCGAATAAAGGAAGCATCCTTGGCGACAACTGGTTTCCAAGTAACGCTCTTTCAAGCGAAAAAGAAGCAGAGAAAAAGGAAGTTCCTTGGACGATACGTCATAAATTAATTTTACTCGTTTCAGCTTTATCATTAATTGCATTTTTAATAGGCGCTTTTCGTCTACATTGGACGGACGCAGAAATGACCGCTACTTTTATTTTCATAGCAATTACAGCCGGAATAATAGGTGGCATGAAAGCAAACGATATCGCTTCTACTTTTCTAACTGGCTGCCAAAACCTTATCTACGGTGCTTTAATTGTCGGAATGGCTCGCTGTATTTCAGTCATTTTAGAACAAGGAAAATTGCTTGATACAATTGTTAACCAACTCGCACAAGCTCTCGAAGGACAAAACCCTGTATTTGGTGTTATCGGCATGTATGTGAGTAGTGCCGCATTACATTTCCTCATTTCATCCGGGACAGGAGAATCGGTTATTTTTATTCCGATATTAGCTCCATTAGCTGATTTTATGCACATTACACGCCAAGTTACAGTACAAGCTGTTATGCTCGGAGAAGGTGTAGTAAACTGCTTAAATCCAACTTCCGGTGTTTTAATGGGCGTTCTCGCAGCAAGCGAGATTTCTTATGGAAAATGGATTCGTTTCATGGCTCCACTTGCACTCATTTGGTTTATCATTGGACTTGTTTTTCTTATTGTTGGGGTGAATATTGAGTGGGGACCTTACTAAATACTTAACTAGATAAATAAGTACTATCGTTCCATATAAATATCTATTCTATTTCCCTCACTAGTCCTATAAAAATCATTTATTCTAGTAAAAATATAAGAAGGGATTGATCATAATGATCAATCCCTTTTATCAAAATATAATACCTTTAAAAATCTTAGTTCCAGATTTTATTTACCCATTCTGGATGATCAATAAAAGGATTGCGGTTATGTTGATATTTTGTAAAAATCACTTCATTACGCTTTCGCTCTAAATCATCGACCGGGTCTTGTTCATTCCATTTTAATAAGACAGATAGTTTCCCCATGTATGGATCTTTATTGTTATTCACTTTTTCATTTAGTTCTAAATCTATTTCGCCGTTGTCTCCCTCGTAACGAACAGCCATATAAAACAGCATTCTAGCAATATCTCCCTTTACACTATCACGAGGTTCCCAAGAATCACTATCATATTTACATTCTGTCGCTTCAGAATGATTCACACCACCATTATCAAAATCTAGATTTCCACGTGAACTATTTACAGATACATCCGTCGCTCTTAAATGATGTAGATCTGTTCCAGGTCCTGCAGTCGTTCCAAAGTCACCGTGAGATTTTGCCCAAACATGCTCTCGGTTCCAGTTATTTACTCCTGATCCATTCGTAAGTTTCCCTTGCGAACGACCAGTATATAAGAGTATCACATTATTTTTATTATTTGGATCTTCATCAGTATCTCTTATTGCTTCCCAAACCGCACTGTATGATAGCTTTGTATGATTATCAATAATATTATGCAGTTCCTTCTTTAATTCTAACCCCGTTTTTCCTATTGCGTTATTATAATATGTATCATCATAATTTTTCACAATAATCTCTTGTGCTGATGCAGAAGCTACTTCACCGTGTATAGTATCTGTGAATGATAGAGATGCAGAACCTAAAATAAAAAATGAAGACAGTGTAACCATAGCAATCTTTGTATTTCGAAACTTCATATACCCATTCCCCTTTAAAATATAATTTAAAGCTATTAACTAAAAAGTGCTTTCTAACCCCCGAAACCTTTTAGAAACCCATACCCCTTTTCTGTTTATTTAATACAAGACTCTATCCAGTCTGTATCACTTCTAAACTTTTTGTTTATTCACATTCCAAACAATTTCACTTTTTACAAGAAATATCCTTTTCTTATAAAGATTATTAACATATTCTTTACAACTAAAAAGTAGTTTAATATTAACTTATAAATTTAAATTTATTTATGCAATAATGCATATTTGATAAATACTTTAAAAAACAGTTTGAATAAAATGCATTCAAAGAAAACCGTGCCACAAAACAGATACGGTCTAAGACAGAAATAATAAAAATTAAGATGATAGCTCGACTTTTCCCTTTTCCATAACTATCTTTATTTTTGTGTAAAACCATTCTTTCTCTGAATAATACGTACAAAAATAGATTGGATACCATGTAGGCACCAATCTATTTTAATTAAAGAAACTGTGTCAATTCTGAGTTCACAACACGTTGTGCAGTAATAATAACATTTTCAGCTGTTAGTCCATAAACACTATATAGTCCACCAGGTTGATTAGGAACAATTTGAACTTCATATTCAAATGCTTGTCCAAGAGCAGGATGAACTAAACTTAGAGTTGCAAAAGTAGAAGCATTAGAATTCACATTGAAGTTTACCTGTTCAATTAATACTAATGAACCGTCAAGTCTAAAAACTCTAGCTACTCCAGTAAGTGGGCCCGCAGTACGGTTAATGATCTTCACCCTAACTTTATTTGCATTAGCAGGTTGATTTCCTACGTTTTCAATTGGTCCTGTAGTAAGAGCCATATAACACCACCTCCATTATATTATTATTATATTCAATGATAAACATTAATGTTATAGTCTAATTACCCAATTTATTTAAAATAAAAAGAAGCTCCAAATTCTATTATATTTAGGTCATAGATATTAAACTTAATAAAATTAAATGCAGGAACATATTTGATATGTTCCTGCATTTTTAATGTGGGTACCGCTACATAGCCATCTAGCTAAGATTTTGAAGTACTTCAAAATCAAAAATCTCATCTCACCACAGTTTTCTATGGGAATCCAGTGAACAGCTTATTTACATAATTTTCATCATTGGAAGTAAATACCAATAACTAAGCGTATTACTATTCTTTAAATGAGTAACAGTTCTAAAATTGATTTTTAATAGAAAAAAAGGGTTACAGATTCGATTGTAACCCTTTTTCCAAATATTTTTTGTTTTATACGATTTCTATAATGATTACAGGACTGAAGTATGATTCAAAATAGCGTTGATTATATGATTCCAATCGTCACAGTGAATCTCGTGACCCGATCCTTCTAAGGGTAGTAACACAGCATGCGGTATTTCATTAACAAGAGCAAGACCATGCTCGTATGAAAGCACTGTATCTTCTGTACCATGGATAACCAAAGTAGGTATATTGATTTCTTTTAATCTCCCCTCATAAGAATCCTCACCTTTAAGAAGGGAATGATTAAACATACTGAGTAGATTATTTGCCCGTTTTATTTCGTTTTCTACCTGCTTATAAGCCCTCTTCTTATCGAATTTATGCTTTGAACCACAAAGTAATGCTGATCCTGCAACCAAGTAATTTGCAACAGATTCTTCATCCGACCAATTTAGTTTGGCCGCATTAGTATGGTAAGCGAGTATCTTTTCATCGATCGGAGGCAAATTTCGGTCGTTATCTTCAGAACCAAAAATACCTGATGCAATCAAAGTTATACTTATAACTCTCTCAGGGTTCCTTAAGGCTACAATTTGAGCAATCATTCCACCCAATGACATTCCAACAATATGTGCTTCGTCAATATGATATGCATCGAGTACCCCAATCGCATCATCAGCCATATCTACCACAGTATAGTGGGAACTCCCCGGTTCATAAGTAGTTGACCGTCCGACATCTCTATTATCATAACGAATAACATATCGGCCCGTATCAGCTAATTGTTGACAAAATTCCTCATCCCAATAAACCATTGAACACATGGCTCCCATAATTAGTAAGACTGCTGGATCTGCTGAATTGCCAAAGCTCTCTGTACATATATCAACTTTATTAATTTTAATAATCTTTTCAGTCATGATTAACTCCTCATTTCATTCGTATTTAGTTAATAAAAAAAGACACAACCAAATAAACCCACACATTTCGAAAAAAATAGTCGGGCATAACGAATTGTGTTTAAAATTAACGTAAACGAATGAACTTGATAATCATGTTCAACACTCTCCTATATAATGAAAATAAGGATAAAACCCTTATTTTCATTATAACATAGCTCTATCAGTAGTAATATAGGTTCATTTCTTCTTATTTTATAGTTAAAAAAGTAATTTTTACTGTATGAATCTGCACTCTTAGTTGAAGAAAAGACGATGTATACAATATCCAAACCTAATTAATATAACGTCTCATTATCAGTAGTTAATACATCTAGAAGTCTAAAAAATATCCTCCAGTTAAGTACTCTGGAGGATATTCATATTTACATAATCATTCTTACAAGAAGCCACACAAAATGAAACCTCTTTAGTACCCAAAAGGCTTACTCTTATCTATTAATAACTGTACATCGTCTTGCTCCTCTACAGATTAAACGCTCGGCTTCTCTTAATGAAATTGGAACAAGTACAGCTTCATCAACATCGTCTTCTACATCAAAAACCGCAAATGCTTCCCCACCTACGATTAAAACACAAATGAATTCTACTTCTAAATCATCATGAGACCTAGGAATACAATTGGAAATAGTACAACGTTGAATACCCCCTGCTAACAATGTTCTAGCTTCTTGCTCAGATATTCGAATAAAAACAAATTCCTCTATGGCTACATTTCCAAATTCCACTTCAATTTCTACTAGAAGAAAGAATCTGTTTCTAATTCTCACTATACAATTTGCTCCAATTGAAATAATATCTTCATTCATTCTTTTCACCTCCTTTAATACTATAAAATTCACAAAGAGGTGAAATGGTGTGGACAAGCAAACAAAAAAGTAGTTTTTTTGAAATGTGAGAAATCAGTTAACAACTATCATCAAAAAAACAGAAAAAATACCCTACACAACAGGAAGTTTTCTCTGTTTTTAGTCTGTATACGATATTCAAAATTAGTTAACATAACGTCTCATTATCAGTAGCAATGAAAAAGGAGAACCCTGCTCTCACAAGTGAAACTTCTTTTTTAGTTCTATGAATCTAGACATTTTTTATACATTCCTATCCTAACGCGGTTTTAGTGTTCTTGTTTGTTACTGGATTAGCAAAAAAACTGTATAAAATCTTTCATACTTTTAGCCGATGGGGGCCAAAACACTGCCCCCCAATACGTGCTTTCTTAGGGTATTTCTTGAACCTCCATTAAACACTCTCCCGTCACTTGTCTATCTTTAAGAGTAACTTATTTAAAGTCCTCGCACCGAGCCTTTGTCCTCCTCCCAAAGCCAAACAAACAATTCAGATTACATGCCTATATCAAACTAAACATTCAATCTTTATCCAGTTTGTAAATAAAAAAGGACAATCAGCCCCATAATGGACTAACTATCCTATAAATTATTATCTAAATTCAATAAAGTGAAACTTTAATCAGTGGGGGTTTTGTTCATCCCCACTGATTATCAGCCCTCACCAATCGTGCTTTTACGGGCAATTAATCCCCACCTAATTTCTTTGCTTCCGCTGAATTTTGAGGTGAGGGTCTTACTTACTGCCCGGCGAATAGCGGGATAAAACCAGAACTTCTTTTCCTATGTATATTTACTTCGTTACCTCTCCAAACTGCGCTCTCGTCACTTTCGCCAAGTCATCAACTTTCAGCTCAATTTGTATACCAATTTTCCCGCCGCTCACTATCATCTTATCAAGTAATTGGGCGCTTTCATCGATACATGTAGAAAATAACTTTTTCATTCCAACTGGTGAACAACCACCACGAATATATCCTGACACTTTCGTAATATCTTTCACAGGAATCATTTCAATTTTCTTTTCACTTACTGCTTTTGCGGCAGCTTTTAAATCTAGTTCCTCATCTACCGGAATAATAAACACATGATAATTTTTACTATTTCCTTGAGCGATTAACGTTTTATATACTTCTCTCACTTCTCGTCCAATTTTCTCAGCTACTGATACACCATCAATTTTTCCATCGTCTGGATTATATGACATCATCGAATATTCAATTTTCTCTTTTTCTAATATTCGCATCGCATTTGTTTTATCTTTTTTCATAACATTCTCCTTAAAAGGTTATTTCATATTATTAAGTTTTATTATACACCCTTTTCCATTTCTCCTACATAACTTCACGTATATTTCAAAAATAAAAATATTGATAATTCAAAAATCATCTGATATAATTTGGAAAAACTTATGTTAAGGAGAGATTTGTAATGCAAAATTTTAATACTTCTTTCCAACTTCATCATCATACGTAACGCCGTGTATCCAAAGAAAAATTTTTCTTCGTGGGTACAGGGCTTTTCCTGTTGACCCACGAAGCATTCATAAAGCTATGTGGGTATTTTTATACCTGCATAGCTTTTTTTAATTTAAAAAAGGAGTGATTATGATGGAAATGAAAAACGTAAAAGGAACGAAAGACTATTTACCAGAGGAGCAAGTGCTGCGAAATAAAATTAAAAGAACTTGTGAAGATACGTTTGAACGATACGGATGCAAACCGTTAGAGACACCAACGTTAAATATGTATGAGCTTATGTCTTACAAGTACGGCGGTGGCGATGAAATATTAAAAGAAATATATACGCTAAAGGATCAAGGAAAACGTGAGCTTGCCTTACGATACGATTTAACTATTCCATTCGCAAAAGTTGTGGCAATGAATCCGAACCTCCGCCTCCCTTTTAAACGTTATGAGATTGGGAAAGTATTTCGAGATGGGCCAATTAAACAAGGAAGATTTCGTGAATTTATACAATGCGACGTTGATATCGTCGGTGTTGAGTCTGTCCTGGCAGAAGCTGAACTTATGGCTATGGCGTTTGAACTGTTCCGAACGTTAAACTTAGAGATAACGATCCAATATAATAACCGAAAATTGTTAAATGGTATTCTTCAGGCCATTAACATCCCTACTGAGTTAACAAGTGACGTCATTTTATCATTAGATAAAATCGAAAAGATTGGGATTGATGGTGTACGAAAAGATGTATTAGAGCGCGGAATTTCTGAAGAAATGGCTGATACGATATGTAATACCGTATTATCTTGTCTAAAGCTTACTATCGCTGACTTTAAAGAAGCTTTCAATAATCCACTCGTTGCCGATGGAGTAAACGAACTACAACAATTACAGCAATATTTAATCGCCCTTGGAATAAATGAAAATACGATATTCAACCCGTTTTTAGCGCGAGGACTCACAATGTATACAGGTACTGTATATGAAATCTTTTTAAAAGATGGATCGATTACATCTAGCATCGGTAGCGGTGGTCGATACAATAACATTATCGGAGCTTTCCGTGGTGATAATATAAACTATCCAACAGTCGGTATTTCATTCGGTTTAGACGTTATTTATACAGCACTATCGCAGAAAGAAACAATCTCATCTACAGCGGATCTATTTATCATCCCGCTTGGGACAGAGTTACAATGCTTACAAATTGCCCAGCAATTACGTTTCACCACTTCCTTAAAAGTCGAACTTGAACTAGCAGGACGCAAATTAAAACGCGCCCTTAATTATGCCAATAAAGAGAATATACCTTATGTGCTTATTATTGGGGAAGACGAACTTAGTACAGAAACCGTTATGCTGCGGAATATGAAGGAAGGTAGTGAAGTGAAGGTTCCGATTTCTTCTTTAAGTAGTTATTTATAATACGAACCACCCTCGTTTGGGTGGTTTTTCTATTTTATAGATACCTAACAATTAGTTTACATAAAATTATTATAATCTATTAAAAATACAAATAAACAATATCCAATTACCTATTATTTTTGGTAATATATAGATATGAATTGTTTTAGGAGGATTAACTTTGAAAACCTACATTCAAGCACTAAAGTGGACTACAGGGATCTATCATCTTTTATTACTTCCTTGTTATTATGTATTTCCAAGTCTTGTTAACCTATATGGGTTACCTTTACTACTATTGATTGTTTTTCATATCACTACTATTTTATTAGCTAAAAAAGAAGGCATGAATACGTACCCTCAGTATATCGGTATTATCGTTACTCTAGTTGCCTTCTTTCCTTATATAGACATCTTTCTACATATGATAGCAGCCATTTTCCTTTTATTAGATGCTGCTTCTACGAATGCAAAAGAAGTGTATGATTCATAGATGGATAAAATGAAACTTTCATCCATTGAGTTTTGAAATAGGTCAGCAAAAAGGGTTTACTTTTTAAGTAAACCTTTTTTCATTTTTAATTACTTTCCTTACTTCAGAATAATAAAAGAATATTCTGTTTAATTTTTATAAATTTCTAAACATTTATAAAACATTCAAATTAACATACATTTTAGTTATGTAAAAAATCTAATTTTTAAGGAGATGAATCCATGCTTAAAAAGTTGGTAGCAGGTGCATTATTAACTGTCTCGTCGTTAACTGGAGGACTGGGATCAGTATCAGCTAGTACCGAAAAAGATTATACGGTTTCCTCTTTCGAATATGTAACTGTAGATGAAAAGACTGTTGATTCGTTTAACAAATTGAGTGCTCCATCAAAGGAAGACGTAAAAATAACGTTAGTTCTACCGAAACAAAATCAAAATGGAGACTGGTTATCTTATGGATTTTCGAGCAAAGAAATTTTAGAGTCTTTTATTGAAAAAGATAAACAAAGGTTGAATCATTCAATCACTCCCCTTGGTGTTGGAGGAAGCGGACCTGGTAGTACAGACTTCTATAAACTTACAAATCAAGGTAGCGAGTATTTTTCTCTAAGTAGCGGTTATAAAAACTTGTCTGCTAGTTGGCAAAATCAAATTGTTTCTGTACGTACAGCAGCTCCTACTGCTAGCTACTCAACAACACTATGGGAACGTACTTCAACTGACGGATATGGAAAAGGTGTTGTTTTTAAACATGCTGATTGGTATGGTCAAACTGCAAACTTAAATAACTTTCCAACTTCAGCAGTTGAAGTTAAAAAGTAAAAAATATAGAAATAAAAGGTGTTTTCACGTATGGAAACACCTTTTATTTCTACAACTATTTCACATAACTCGTCTATATCAATTTCAACTCTTAACTATTATTTTTCGTATTCCTATTCTCCAAAACCTTCTCCATATTATGAGTTGCCCATTCCATCATTAATAGAATCACTGGACGTAGTGATTCACCAAGCTCAGTTAACGAATATTCAACTTTAGGTGGTACTTCACGGTATACTTCACGATGTATAATCCCATCAGCTTCAAGTTCTCTCAGCTGCAGTGTTAACATCCTTTGTGTGATATTTGGTTTTAATCTTTTTAATTCATTAAACCGCTTTGTACCATCTAATAAATGATACAAAATTACCCCTTTCCATTTCCCTCCAATCACCTCAACCATAGCTTCAACTGGACAAGAATATTTATTTAAAAATGGGTAATTTATATTATTTTCATTTGAACAATCCATAATAAATCCCTTCCCTTATCAATAGTATCTTTTTTGATACTATACCACATAAATGTGCGTACTTGTATCTGTGTTACTTTAAAAATATAATTTACTTACAAAAATAAATTCATGAAAAGAGGAACTTTTATGACAAATACAAATGAAATTACAAAAGAAAAGATTATGGAGGCTTTTCATTTCAGACATGCATGTAAAGAATTCGATCCTATGCACAAAATTTCAGAAGAGGATTTCAAATTCATTTTAGAAACAGGCAGATTATCTCCTTCTTCTTTTGGATATGAGCCTTGGAAATTTATTGTCGTACAAAATAAAGAATTAAGAGAAAAACTACAACCGTATTCATGGGGCGCTGGTGGGCAACTTGCAACAGCTAGTCATTTTGTTATTGTTCTTTCAAGAAACATTAAAGATATGCATTATGATGCAGAGTATATTAAATATATGATGAACGATATTATTGGATTGCCTGAAGACACTCAAAAAATTAGATATGAATTCTTCAAAAAGTTCCAGGAATCAGATTTTAACTTATTACAATCCGATCGTGCTGTATTTGATTGGGCATCTAAACAAACTTATATTGCTTTAGGTAATATGATGACGAGCGCAGCTCAAATCGGTATTGATTCTTGTCCAATAGAAGGATTTGATAAAGAGGAAGTAGATTCTTTACTTCGTCAAGAAGGCATTATACAAGGCGATAATCTTGAAGTATCAGTTATGGTTGCCTTTGGTTACCGTAAAGAAGAGCCAAAGCGTGATAAAACAAGACAGACTATGGATACAATTGTTGAATGGATTAAGTAATATAGCACAGACAAATAATGCTCCTAATAGCTGTATACTCATACTAAAGAAGAATGAATTGTTTTCTTACGTATGAATTTGGTTTTTCATGGAAAGATATGTTAGTATGTATACAGTTTGAGTGCTCTATTTTTAGAGTCGAACAGGAGGAGAATGAATATGTCTGATATTGAAGTTGGCGAAGTGTTTACTCTTAGTGATGAGAATAACGAAGAGCAAGAAGTAGAAGTACTTGGAGCGATGGATGTCGAAGGTGCAGAATATATTGCAGTTGCCTTTGTTGAAGATATCCAAACAGAAACTGAGGAAGACATTGATATTTTCTTTTTAAAAGTAGAAGAAGATAATGAGTTTTCATACATTGAAAATGATGAAGAGTTTGATAAAGTATCTGCTGCGTTTGAAAAGATTTTGGATGAGCAAGAGCAAGAATAGTATGAATGAAAAACACGCGGGCGGATGTATATCCGCCCTCTTTTTATTTATTACTCATCCAGAGACTCACGCAGTAATTGCAGTACATCTTTCATCGCAAAAGGTCCATCTTTTTTAACATGTTCCGCAAATTCTGAAACGAGACGTAATGTTCTTACACTTTCGATTGGATGCTCTCCTGATGCACTTTCAGCTGAAAGCATAACTGCATTCGTTCCGTCCAGTACAGCTTGAAACACATCAGTCACCTCTGCCCTTGTTGGAATAGAATGATCTACCATAGATTGAAGCATTTGTGTTGCTGTAATGACATATGTATTCGTTCGATTACATTCCTGAATCATTATTTTCTGTAAAAGCGGAATGCATTGATACGGTAACTCTACTCCTAAATCGCCCCTTGCAATCATAATTCCATCTGCTTCTTTACATATATCTTGAAAATTCTCGATTGCTTCCATCGTTTCTATTTTTGCAATTATATTAGGTGACGTTTCTTTATACTGTTGTATAAAATCTCGTATTTCTTTTATATGACTAGGTTTTCTTACGAAAGAACACGCGATAAAATCAACATTCTCCTCTAAAAGAAACTGAATATCTTTTTTATCTTTCTCTGTAATAGCTGGTAAACGAACAGCCGCATCTGGTAAATTAACTCCTTTATGAGATGAGATATTGCCACCTGTTTTTACCTTCGTTTCTATTTTGTCCGTACTTATCTTTTCAACAATTAATTCAACTTCTCCATCATTAATTAAAATTCTACTGCCTACTTTTACATCATTCGCAATTCCTTCATAATCAACACTCGCTTCTGTATTACTCCCTGTAACTGATTGTGTATGTAAAATAAAAGAATCTCCTGCCTGAAGTGTAATTTGCTCTCCCTTCACTTCACCTAATCTTATTTTAGGTCCTTGTACATCACCCAAAAATTTAATAGAGTCATCTAATGATTTCACTAAACGAATGATGTCTTTATGACTTTCATGCGTGCCATGCGATAAATTCAGTCGAACAATTTTCATACCATTCTTTATTAACTGTGCTAACGTTTCTTTATTATTACTTGCGGGTCCAATTGTACAAATTCGATCGATTGTCATTTTTGTCACCATCCTTTTTTTAATAAGTTTCCCATATGAACTTAAAAATAACAGAGATTCTGACATGAATAGATTTAAATTTACACGAATTTCATAAAGTTAAACCTGTATCCCTTGCTGGCTAAGCATTAGAAGATATATTCGCTTTTTTGCAAATGAAGACATGTTGAATCGAAAGTAAAAGAAAAGTTAAGTATGGAATAAACCATTGAGAGTTTCGAAATTTTCATATATTGTATGAATTGAGTTCGAACTCAAAAATTTAAAAAGGTGGGAAAATTAGTGAATATGAAAAAATCTTTATCGGTGACAACTTTAGGGTTAGCGGTTTTAGGTTTTGGTTTTACTAATAACGCAAGTGCTTCAGAGGTCGATACTGTAGACAAGCAGCCCGTTTTAGTTGACTTTGATACAATTCAATCAACAAAAACATCTAGTGTTCCTAGTTTGACTATTGCAGCTGCACCTAAGAATGACTCTAACATTAGCGTATATACTCCCTTTTTTGGTAACCCCTATGCAGTTGCTAAATCGAAATCAACTACGACCGAAGACTATGTTTATGCAAAAGCAAGAACTTTCAATGGCGATGGCTCATTAGTGAATACGAAAAGTAATAGTGCAAAAAAATCATCCTTTGTAAGTGCTACAGCGACCAACACAAGCATTTATTATGGAGATGATTACGCTATCGGTAATCATACCTATAAATTAAGTGGTTATAATGATGTGAATCACGAAACAAAAGCTTTCTGGTAAGAAAGAGAAAAAAGATATGCATCTTGCATATCTTTTTTCTCTAATATTTTACATATATTGAGGTGCTATTTATGAAACAAATATATATTATTAGCGGTGTTTTACTTATTTCATTACTTACAATTTATATTTTGTTCAATACTTCATTCATACAACCTCATCCACCTTCCATAGAAAATAAACGAGAGCAACAAACCAATACTATTTCTTACGGATTGAAGGATAATCAAGGCCAACATATTAACAATGGTAGTACAATTACTAGTGAGGATAATAAAATTAATGTAACATTATCATTCGTACATACTATTAATGAAAACCGAAAATATGGATTAATTGTTCTAGAAGATTACGAACAAAAACCTTTTAAAATAGAAGATACTACTAATGAAATATCACACTATTTTTTTGATATGAAACCAAACAGTTCAATTACTACGAAAATCTCTTTACGCACTTCTCCTAATGCAAGTGAATTAACCTTTTTAATAATTAAAAAACCTGAATACAAATTAAAAGATAATAACTTAAATAAAGCAGCTATTTTAGAAGATATTCTAAGTATGCGATATTCAATGCATCCTCTTCAGAAAGAAAACGAAAAAATAAAACTCTCCCTTATAAATCCAGATGCTATTTTAAAAGATGGTCTTTACGAACCAGTATTTGTTACGAACCGTGAAGAGAACTTACAAACTGTCTTCTTTGAAAAGGAAGGCAAGCAATTAATTTTATCAAACGGTAATGAAACAAATGATGAAATGACTTACGCAATCGTGGCTTTTAAAGATTGGAAACAAGTTGAAATATTTAACAATAGAAAAGTCGTTTATACTAAGGTTGCACCTGAAACAAGACAAATCTTTAATTTCACATTGCCTTCAGTGGATCAGGAAAGTAATTTGCAACTCGTCGCTTTTCCATTTCCTTATAAAGTTAGCGAAGAAGATTATATCAGTCAACAAGCATTCAGTTCCTTTCGCATCGTAATTGAAAATGAAAATAAATAAGTTATACTGTGCACATTACAACAAACTAAAAAAGGCCTACTCACACGAGTAGGCTTTTGAAACTATGAAAGTTTCGTCAATAACTGATTTAAATCTTTTTTCGTTTTCGTCGTTAATGATTTCATTTTATTAATATCGATTTTTTCTTTCTCCGCTCCTACAATTAACGGATACATACTTTGACCGATTGTTTTAGAATCCGTCGGATGTGATGCTTCTAGCTCTTTTTCAATCACATCCCACTTTTCATTAATTTGTTTGCCAAGCTTATTCACTGTTTCCAATTTTGGATTAGCAGCTAACTGCTTGTCCAAGCTATCAATTAATGCTACAACTTCTTTAACATTCGTTTTCACAGCAACACTTTTCTTCGGATCTTTCGTTGTCTTTCCATTATTATTTGTGCTTGTACTTTGATCTGTTGTTTTCCCGCTAGTCGTTTGATCATTCGTTTTTCCTGTCGTCTCTTTTTCTTTTGTTTTTACATTTTCGTTTTGAGTTGACGTTTTGCCGTTACTTTCTGTCCCTGATGATTCTTTCGTATTTTTTGCATCCTTATCTGTTTTTTCATTTGAAGAAGTATTTGTTTCTTTTTCAGTATCTTTCGTTGTTTTTGACGCTTCATCTGCACTTGTCGTTTTTGCTTCTCCATCATTTTGCGCAGTTACTTGCTCTTTCTTTTCCGTTTCTTTATCTGCTGAAGGGCTACAAGCTGCCATAGTAAGCATTGTACCAATTGTTATCGATGCGATAGCGACCTTTTTCATTTTCATATAAATCCCCCTATGTTTTACATAATTTATCCTCCCCTTTACGATTCGATTCCCCCTTAAAAAATCCCTTTTCATACGAATTATCATCTTTCCGACAGTAATCTTCATAATAATACGTACAAAAACTGATAAACTCATTTTAATATTCGAGTTTCTTCTACTTCATTTTTCTACTCGCAAGTAAAAGAAAAAGAGTATATTGTCACATTAAGAATTACTATCTTCATATGACGATATACTCTTCTATCAAATTTTTATCTTTCTTGACATTTTATTTATACAAAAAAAATAAAATTTTCTTTCGTTTTTTGTTTCTCAACATTTGTTAACATAATATTTTTATGAATAACCACCATTCGAGTGAATGACTTGCCCAGTAACCCATTTCGCTTCTTCACTTACTAAAAAAGAAATTAAGCGCGCAGCATCCACCGGTTCTCCTACTTTACCTTGCGGGAACTTCCATACTAAATGATGCTTCAGCTCCTCTGTAATCCATCCTGTATTCGTCGGTCCTGGATCTACAGCATTCACTGTAATCCCCTTCTCCATCGCAACTGGTGCTACTGACTTTGTAAATGCTTCAATTGCCCCTTTCGTTGCTGCATATGCTAGTTCATCTGGCATTGGACCTACTGACTGTCCTGAAGTAAGATTAATAATACTCCCGCCCGTTTTAAGTGAATAATGTTTTATAAACAATGAACTTAATAGCATAGTAGCCCGAACATTAACTGTATAATGTTTATCCAACTGCTCTACATCTAATTCCTCAATTCTCGTATGAGTAGAATATACTGCATTATTAACTAGAATAGATGGATCACCTAACCGTTCTGATACCATATAAAACAAACGATTTGGCGAATAAGACTGCGATAAATTGATTTCTGCCATTTCACATCGAACATCGTAACTTTCAATTTCCTTTTTCAGCAAAAAGGGTTCTTGATCACTCATTCCCCATGGCATCGCTTTATCATACTTTGGCCAGTACGTGAAAAAAATGTCTATCCCTTTTTGAGCAAGCACCTTGCATACAGCTGCACCAATTCCATTCAGACGAGTTGCCCCTGTTACAATTGCTATTTTCTTCACCTTTTTCTCCTCCATCTATACACAGATCCCCTGCATGAATACAGAGGATCTATCTTCTTATTGAATATTTGACAGTATACGTTCAGCACCTAATTTTAACATTTTAATAAAGATATAATTTACAATCGTAAACATTACAAATAAAACGATAAACATAACCCACAGTCCGACATGAAGGAAGAAGTATAATACACTTACTCCCCCCACAATAATTAAAGCTATTAAAATATTAGCTAAAAAATTCCACAAAGTTGTATATCGACTTTTAAATAATTTCTGCTCTGTATCCCAATGAATATCTGCAGTTTGCGCGTCCCAGCGTGTTCCGATTAAATTAATGAATAACAACCCGTTCGCACTTAGTAAAAACCACAGTATCATAAAGACTGGAGAAATCCCAGCTACAACTGCCATCGTAATACCGAATACTGCTAAAATGATCACATTAATTAACCAAGCAGTGATTGCTTTCGCAAAAAAGATATCCGAAGCCTTTACTGGTAAATAACGATTCACAAACCAAGAGCTTCCATCTCGCGAAAATGACGTTGTTGCAATGACGTTACTACCCATTAAAAATAACGATGCACAAAGGCCAACACCAATTGCAAATCCCGTTGTCTCTGAATTGTTAATATACTCTGTAATAAACTTTAAATTTCCATCTTGCACAAATAAAATAAAGAACAACATAATTGGCATAACGAAAGTTTGTACAATGCAATTTAAGAAAAATTGTGGTGTACGGAATAACGTTTTAAATTCTTTTTTCACATACGCTTTTAAATGCGAACTTTGTACTGTTGATTTCTGTAAACCTTCCGCCGAAATAACTTGTTTCTTTGCTGTACTCGTTGAAAGTCCAATAACCCCTTTTAAATATGTACGCTCTGCTATGTAATAAAACAACACAAAGAAGACAAATGAAATAACTGCAAAAATTATTACATATAAAGGTCCCTTCCAATTTGCATTTTCTACTAATGCTACTGCTCCAAAATATGTAGTTGGAAAATAGTTTGTCATTTGTACTAAAAGAGAAGACTGGTTGTTTGCAAGGTAATCCGCAATTGCATCTTCAGAAAACGAACTTTTATTTTTCCACTGCAAAAATACGTTAATTCCTACAATAAATAGTATACTTACGATTCCAATAAATATATTTCCTCGGTCTTTATTTTTCGCTATATTTGTATACCTCATAATAACTGTCATCAGTAACGAAGCTAGTACTAACGGCACAATTGGGAAGAGTAAGTAAATGAAAATCATATATATGTAATATGTAATAAATGCGCCACTTTTTAAACCGTACGTAATAAAGATCGGTAATAAAATAAATGAACTCATTACGTATTGTGTAATTAATACTGTTAAAAATTTGGCTGAAATAATTTGCGCTGGTTTTAATGGTAATGGTAATAACATTTCAATGTCATTGCTGTAGTAAAATACAGTTAAAATGTTCGTAATACTCATTAAAAATACCCATATACTCGCAATCGCAAGTCCCATTGCGATAATCATTCCTGGATCTTGCCCTAAATGTATCATTCCCTCATACATTGCATGCGTGATAGAACCAAACAGTAAAAAGCCGACAAATAAAATAGCTGCAAATGAAAATACATACGCCCATCGCTTCTTCTTATCTGTTATAAAATCTGCATAATTTAATTTCAATAATACTTTCGTTAACGTCCAAATTTTACTCATTGCCCGTCATCTCCAAGAACATTTTTTCAAGTGATTCATTGGATTTAAAATGATCTCTCATTTCATCTAAATTCCCTTTAAACTGAAGGTTTCCCTTATTAATAATCGCGACGCGGTCACATAATTTTTCTGCCACTTCTAATACGTGTGTAGAGAAAAATACAATCTTTCCTTTATCCGCATGCTCTCTCATCATTTCTTTTAAAATATATGCAGATTTCGGATCAAGCCCAGTTAATGGTTCATCTAAAATCCATACATCTGGCTCATGTACGAGCACACCAATAATAACGATTTTTTGTCTCATACCGTGCGAATAACTTTGAATTTGATCAGATAAAGCATTATAAAGATCAAACTTCTTCGCTAAAGACTCTATTCGTTCTTGTCGTACTTCTTTCGGCACTTCATACATATCGGCCATAAAGTTTAAATATTCAATTCCTTTTAATCGTAAAAACATATCTGGACTATCTGGTACATAACCAAACGTCTTCTTCGCTTCCATCGGCTCTTCCATAATATTTTTTCCGTTAATCGTAATAGTCCCTTTGTCCACCCCGTGAATACCAGTAATCATCTTAATTGTCGTTGATTTACCCGCACCATTCGGTCCTAAAAATCCAAAGATTTCGCCGCTAGGTACAGATAAACTTAAGTCTTTTACTGCATAGGTAGACCCATTATAACTTTTTGACACATTCGTAATTTCAATCATTTCATCCAATCCTTTCCTTAATTACCAAATAACTATATTGATATTATAGCATAGTTCTATTTTAAGATTTTTACATTTTTCAGTATATTTAACCTTTAAAATAAATATACACCCCTAATCCAACAACTAAAACGACAGCTAGTATAATATAAATCATTGTTAAGCGTTTAATATTCCCCTTTGTCGCTTTGCTATAATTTGCATCACCATTCCGCCCAATTAACACCGTCGCAATGACAGTAATCACTACAAGTAATACAACGATCATGATCCAAGTTAGCATTTCTTCCTCCCCCTCCTTACAACCATTTTACAATATTATCCTCTTTATTTCGCAGCATATTTCCTCTTTTTACTATTATTATGAACCAAACTGGAAAACTATTATTACCATTCCTATCCATATGTGATATATTTATAACATAACGTGATTTATTTCTAACACTATAAGGAGGAACTATCATGAAAACAACTTGGATAAAATATTTAGGATTTCTCGGTTTCTTCGGTTTCCTCGGATTTTTTTATGAAAAAGGATTGTTTACTATGTTCTGTTTCTTCTCCTTTTTCACATCGTATAGAACAGTTCAACACGATGAACTGTTTGAACAAATTGTCAATAAATCGTGTCGCAATGCATTTATCGTTACGTTACTAACTACCACAATCATTATGTTTATTGAAATGTTATTTCTAAACCCTACGCTACAAGAGATTGATATCGCTCTTATTTTCGGCACACTCATTCTTACATTCGGCTTTTCTATGTTCTTTTTCGATAAACCAATTGATGAAATGGAAGATGCACCATGGCATTCGTAACGAGAATAAAAGAATACCGTGCCAAATTGAACATGACACAAGAAGATTTAGCGAAGAGCGTTGGTGTGCGACGTGAAACAATTAGTCATCTCGAAAAAGGTAAATACAATCCTTCCTTACAACTTGCTCACGATATAGCGAAGGCATTACATAGTACGATTGATGAGATTTTTATTTTTGAGGATTGATTAAAGACGTCCAGTCACAAGAATCACAAAAAAAATACCGTCATTCTTTCCAAGAAGAATGACGGTATTTCTCATTGATTATCCATATAAAACCGCATGAAATACGCCTAATAGCAAGTATTGATCCTGCATGTAATCTTCATCATATACATTCATCTCAATGTAATACATATCTTCCTCAAGACGAATATTCCAATCTGCAATTACATAGCCCTTTCGTAATAACTTTCCCATTCCAAATAAAGTTTTATGAACAACATATTCTTCTGCCTTATATGTAAAGGTAAATAAGAAATTTGCATCCAATAACTTTCCGTCACATACAAGTATTTCATGCTCTGCATCATGATTATCTTTGTACATTACTAAAATCCTTCTTTGGCGCTGCCTACTTACATCCTTTGCAATGACGCGAATATTGTCCTTACTATCCTTTATTTCATAAATAATATTACTACCAATTTTCGGAATAAAATCCAGCACTCTCATCAGCGTATTTTTATAATAGCCCCTTACTACACCTACTTGCTCACTTCCATTATAAACCTCTATCGGTGTCGTATCTGCTTTGCTATCACACGGTCGTTTGTAAGAGAGCTGCATCATTCGCTCTCCTCTTAAGTACTGATCAAACGTCACAGGATATTCTATCATGCGCAGTTCTTTATTTAGCTCATACAAATAGCGTTGAACACTCTCTATTAATGTTGCAGTAGCTATACGCTCTTGAAGTTCAAATTCTTGCCAGCTGGAAAAAACAGTCCATTGATTATGATCCTCTTCATAGAAGAAACCAAGAATTACCTCTTCACGGTCAGCCGTTTCATATTTCATAGGCACGTTCTGCCCATGTTGAACTTGTTCCATCCACTGACCTAAATAAATCCCCAGCTCTGCAACCTTCATACATGATTTTTGAAAAAATACGCTGTCACTCGCGCAAATCGTTACATCTCCTTCGATAAAGCCCTTTGAATAAGCATCATACCGTGGCTCATCCTTCTGCGGGAGATTTTTGTCTAACTCAAATAAAAACGTTAACATCCTTTATTCACCTCTAGTTGTTACACTAATCATACATGACATCGCATCACGCTAGGAAACTATTTATATACGCATATTTAATTCACGCATTATAACACGTGAATGACCTTGTATAGTAGCTCTATTTTTTTGTTCTATATCTTAGTATATGAATTTATATGAGCGATTTTTCAAATATATCTATCGCAACTTACAATATATCAACGATTTTTTCAATATATCTATCGCAACTTACAATATATCAACGATTTTTCAAATATATCTATCACAACTTACAATATATCAACGATTTTTTCAATATATCGATTTTTCGACAAATATCAGCACGATTAAAATGAAGCTACCTTTTCTTCCGCCACTTCTACAATTTCTAAAATTTGTAGAAGACTCTCCACTTCATAAGTCGGATTAACACTCGTCTTATTCTCTTTCAAACTCGGATTATACCAACACGTATCAATGCCGAAGTCTTCTCCGCCTTTCATATCAGAAGTTAGCGAATCTCCGACCATTAGTACACTTAATTTATCCGTAATCCCAAACTTCTCAAACGCATAATCAAAAATCTCACGTGCTGGTTTTTGATGACCAACTTCTTCAGAAATAATAATATGATCAAAAAAATTACATAAAGGTGAATTTCCGATTCTTGATTGTTGCACCATCGTATATCCATTCGTAATAATACCTAACTTGCAATCTTGTAGATTTTCACATAATTGTACTGCGCCTTCTATAAGATGTACTTCTTTCCCTAAGTTTTCAAGATATACATCACTAAATTGCTGTGCATCTACGTCTATATTATGAAGTGCAAATAATTGTCTAAATCGATCTACTGCTAATTCACTTAGCGTAATCATTTTATTTTCTAAATCTCTCCATAATCCATTACTAATCTCTTTATAGCTTGCAAGATAATCATTATACCCTGTAGGCATATCAAACTGTACAAACGCATTATGTAATGCGTGTCTTTCCGTTTCAGGGAAATCTAATAATGTATCATCTACGTCGAATAATATAACTTTGTATTTCATGATGTTTTTCTCAACTCCTATATTCTCATAGCTTAATTATAACAACAATAAGAAAGGGAGGCTAATTAAAACCAGCCTCCCTTCTTTTTACTTTTCTTCCAGCAGTAACTCTTTCATTTCCTCTAACGAATCTTTCGTAAAGCCAAGAGCTTTTTCAGCGTATGCTTCAACTGATCCGTATTGCTTTTGAATTTCACCAATCGCAGCTTGCAAGTATTCAGCACGCGCTTCAAACATTGCACCTAATATCGCTCTGCTCTCATCGTTTTGTAATTTTGCACCTAAAAAGGACATCATTTTTTCATTTAGCTTTTCACGGAATCCGTTACTTAGTAAGTAGTCTTCCATTACTGTTTTTTCTGGTACACCTAGTAAAAGTAGTAATAATGCTGAACCAAATCCAGTACGATCTTTTCCAGCTGTACAGTGGTTTACTAACGGTAAGTTTTCCGGGTTTTGCGCTAAGTTTAAGAAGCTCACGAATGCCTCGTTGCCACTTACGAAATCTTGATTCATTTTCACAAGATACTCACCTGGTTTTCCTAACATAGAAAGGTCACCAACTTGGAAAAACTCATTTATATTTAAGTCTTTCGCTAAGTCTTGCATAACTGGTAAGCACACTTGACGAGCACCTGTAATCTCAGGATTTGGCTTATGCTTTACCTCAAAGTCTGTACGATAGTCACAAATTAACTTTAAACCAGACTTTTGTAAATAGTCGATATCCCACTCTGTTAGTCCTGCTAATTCTTCAGAACGGTATAATTTGCCCCATTTCACTTTACGTCCATCTGTCGTTTCATATCCACCCATATCACGGAAGTTAAACGCACCTTGTAATGGCAATCTACGCTCAGCTACTGTCACTGCTTGTCCATTACTTCCTACTAGTCTAAAATATGGACGTTCATTTTCACTCGGGTTTTCAATTGTATATGATAATTCTCCATTTACAGTTGCAAGTAGTTCTCCATTTTCTTCAATATGATCTGGTGAAGTACTCCAATAAATACGAACTTCTTCTATATTATTTTCCCACTTTATTTGTAACGTATTATCTTCAATTCTTTCTACAGTTGCTTGTAGCCAATTTCTTTGCTGCTCCATTCTTTCACCAACGCTTTCTCTTATAATTGAATCTTACCCTATTGTATTATGGGAATATCCATTTTGTCGTTCTCATTTTTCTTTTTATCTTACAAACAGGCGAAAAGTTCTTTTACTTGTTCAAAATTTGTACATGGATTACCGCGAAATACGTATGCGATTTGTTCATTACCTAAATCTTCGTATACAACTGTTCCGCGATTAGGGTGCGAATAAAACTCTAACCCGTTTATAATTTGTTTTGGGCCATAGTTCATTGTCCATGAAGAAATAGGATAGTACGCTTTGTTTTTATGTCTACAAACCCAAAGTGCATATAGTTTATTAACTTCGTCCCAGTATACATACTGCGTTTCGTCATTTCCGAAACCGACCGATTCAAGTTTCCAATTTAGTTTTTCATGAATTAACAAATTTACATAGGATACGTCATCTGGAGCATTCCACTCTCTACATCTTCCTATCTCACCCATTTCACTTCTCTTCGCTTGAAAGCTTAATAAGTGAAATGATGTATGTAATATCGTTTTCCCAAGCTCCATATTTACTGGTTGTAATTCAAATAGAAATCGTTCCATTTCGTCTTGTTTTACATATCCATGATCAACAGAAATTTCAACTTGTGTTTTCCATATAGATGTAACGTAACTTTCTTTTCCTTTATAATTTATACCTTTCCAATACACAAGCCCTTTATATTGAAAACCATCTCCTTTTGCTTGAGAAATACAGCTATCCGGAAATACTGGTTCCATTATATCGAGAAAAAATTCCTTTACTCGAAACATCCCAGTTGGAGTAACAACCTGAAACCAAAAAGTTCCCCACTTTTCACCTTCATAACGTTCTGAAACTTTTTCAACATTCCAGCCTTCTAACAATACATTTGGATACAGTAACACGAATGAATGCATGGATTGCTTTAACATATATAGTCCCCTCCCGCTATACGAGTTCGAGAGTATACATCCTTCATCCTCCTAAAACTTCCTCACATACCGCTCAGTACAACTCAGCAGCTGACATCCGTTCTTTTCAAAAACATCCTTCATCCACTCATTTTGCATATTTGTCTCACCAATATAATAAGATGCACCTATTTCCTTTAAGACAAACATCGCACCTGCAAATAACGCAGCTTCATATCCCTTATTACGCATATTTGGAGTAACTGCGAAGTACATAAGTTTCCCTTCTTCTAACGTACCTCTTTCAATATGCGGGATTACAATTCCTATCGGCTCTTCATCGGCACTCGCTGTTAAGCAATGTTCTTTCCATTGCTCACCAATTTCTTGTAGCATCATATGCACAAATTGATCATGAGCGACTGGTTCTCCCGTTGCTTCATTCCACAGTGAATAAAAAGCCTCTTCTCCAACTTCTTCAATAAGCTTAAAATCAATTTCACTTTCTACATCTTCTACTTCGTATATATCTTTAAATACAATCATGTTTTCCGTAACATATTCAAATAAATACGTTTCAAAACATCTTTTATACACATCATAATTTGGACTTTTTGAAGAGATTTCAAAATGTAGTTTTTCTAATCCATCTTTTTTAGCTTCAGCAACGCAATATTGCATCATTTCCTCTAATTGCTCTTCTGTAAAAATCTCTGCATTATTTTCTTTTATCATAATAGAAGAAGCACTTCTTCTTATTTTAAAATGTTTTTCTAACTGTTCTATCGTCGTCATATTCTTCCCTCATCTATATCATACTCGAATTTCTAATCGTTCTCCTTGCATGAGCAGGATTGTCCTTGAATATATAGAATACTAGAAAAGATCGCATCTTTAAAGTGCGGAGGAGGTTCTCCAGTGGATATTACAGCATTGCAACAACAGTTAGAGCTTATACAACAAAATGACTATACGCAACTGCAACATATAGACGTAAATGAGTTAACTTTGAACATGCTTCAGTATATCGGAACGACTGATAGCTACGTTCGTTACCAACTTATATATAAATGTTTTGCACATTTCATTCATCATGAATTCCTTATGGATGATCAACTGAAATTACTTCTGCAAACTTGTTTAAGTGATGAGTATTTATATTGTGACATTTACTCCCCACATACAGATGGGGTTTTCACACGTTCTTACACTGTTTCGTTAATTGCGTTAATACTCCAATTCGCTAATTCGCACTACTTTTGTACAGAGGAGGATATCGAAGAAATAAAAAATAAACTCATTACATACACAAACTTAGAAACGGATTTTCGGGGCTATATCGAAAATAAAGGATGGGCTCATTGTCTTGCTCACGTATCTGATGCTTTTACTGAAATTGTTCATAATACGTATACCACTTTTGAATGGTACGAAGAATTAATTCATTGTTTATTAAATAAAATCTTTATTCCATCTGACCTTTTTCATAATAACGAAGATGAACGCATTGTTACTCCATTACTAGCAATGCTGTATCATGATTTTCCTCAGAACGATTTAATTTCTATTATTCATAAAAAAATAAAAAGGCTTCCTCAAATTAGAAAACGCCTTTCGCTTAATGAGTATTGTATTTTATGTGCCAATATTAAAACCTTTTTACGCACATTATTTTTCAGAACGAAAGATGACCATAACTTAGCCTTTACAGCACGTAAAACAGAAAGAATGTTAAAAGAACTTCCTAACTATTATTAAATACAAGGAGCAATGACATGGGTTATATTGAAGACATGAGAAATCTAGTAGGAATTCATCCACTTATTTTAATAGGATCACACGCCATTATATTAAATAAAAAAGATGAAGTATTGCTGCAGCTCCGTACAGATTTTAACCGCTGGGGCATTATTGGCGGTGCCTTAGAATATAATGAAACATTAGAAGATGCTTTAAAACGAGAAGTATATGAAGAAACTGGACTTATTATTAAAAATCCAGAACTATTCCGTACATACTCTGGACCAGATTACTTTCAAATCTATCCAAACGGCGATCAAGTACACGGTGTACTCGTTGTTTATATTTGCCGAGAATTTCATGGTGAACTTGTATGCGATCAAAGTGAATCAAAAGAACTACGCTTCTTTTCACTTGATGAATTACCTAATAATCTTCCCCCTGTTATTGAGAGGATTATTACAGATTATCAAAAAAAATAAGGGGACGCTTAACGTTCCCTCTTAAATCCAATCCGTTTTTTAATTTCCGCTAAATTTACCTTTGCAATAGCGCGTGCCTTCTCAGCACCGTTTTCTAATGCTTCATATAATAAATCCGGCTCATTCATATACATTGCGTACTTTTCACGAGGTCCAGCTAACTCTCGATCTACTACGCGAAACAACTCTTTTTTCACATCGCCCCATCCGATTCCAGTCTCATATTTTTCACGTAATGACTGTATTTCGTCTTCTGTCGCAAATTCTTTATAAATTGTAAATAAGGTTTCTAGTTCTTTCGGTTCATTTGGAAGTGAAGAATCTGTTTTGATTTTAAATATTAACTTTCGTAGTTTTTCTTGCTCTGCAAATAATGGGATCACATTTCCGTAACTTTTACTCATCTTCCTTCCGTCAAGACCAGGTAAAATAGCTCCTTCTTCTTGTATGACATACTCTGGAAGTGTAAATGTCGTGCCAAATGTATGATTAAAATACGTCGCAATATCACGCGCGATTTCAATATGTTGAATTTGGTCTTTTCCGACAGGTACATGTGTAGCTTGAAATAATAATATGTCAGCTGCCATTAAGATCGGGTACGTATATAACCCCATGTTCACTCCCGCATCGACCTCTAACCCTGCTTCTTTATTTTGCTCCACCTTCGCTTTATACGCATGAGCACGGTTCATAAGACCTTTCGGAGTGAGGCAAGCTAAAATCCAAGCTAATTCTAGAATTTCCGGTACTTCTGTTTGCCGATAAAAAATAACATCTTCTCCAAGTCCAAGTGATAACCAAGTAGCTGCTACCTCTTTCGTATAACTGCTGAACTTTTCTGAATCATGCACAGCATTTAATGCATGATAATCAGCTATAAAGTACAATGCTTTTCCTTCATTATTCTTTGACATTTGTAATGCAGGTTTAATCGCACCAATATAATTTCCTAAATGTGGATAACCTGTCGGCTTAATTCCTGTTAACATTATTTTTTCACTCACACTAACTCCTCCTTTCTCAAAATAAAAAGAGCCCCTCATCCTTAAAAAAGGACGAGAGACTCCCGCGGTACCACCTTAATTAGCTATCATTAGCTCACTTCATACTTCAATAACGTGAAGTAACCGTCTTTACCTACTCATTTCAGTTAGAAGCTCCAGAGCCCATTCCATATTCATCCCTTACTGATTTCCACCACACATCAGCTCTCTAAAAAGTTTCGAATATGTACTCTTCTCTTTCATTGCTTTTTCGTTATTTTTTACAGTTTATCACATTTCACTTCCAAACAAACCAAAATTTTCTATTTTATATAGAAGGAATTTCCACTTCAATTGTCTAATATTATATAGGTTTGCAGAAATATTCGAAACAACTTTGGAGGTTTTTTCATGGTAAAATATATATCCATTTTAGGTTCCACAGGATCCATCGGCACATCTGCATTAGATGTCGTTTCAGCTCATCCTGAACATTTTAAAATCGTCGGTTTAACCGCAAATTATAATATCGATCTTCTTGAGCAACAAATCAAAACGTTTCAACCTCGTATTGTAAGCGTTGCGACAAAAGACTTAGCAGACAAGCTTCGTACGCGTATTTCAGCAAATACAAAAATCACACACGGGACTGATGGCTTAATTGCAGTAGCTACTCACCCTGATTCAAATCTTGTATTAAGCTCTGTTGTAGGTGTTTCAGGATTACTTCCAACAATTGAAGCATTAAAAGCGAAGAAAGATATCGCTATTGCTAATAAAGAAACTTTGGTTGCAGCTGGACATATCGTAACTGAACTAGCGAAACAAAACGGATGTCGCTTAATTCCAGTAGATAGTGAGCATTCAGCTATTTTCCAATGTTTAAACGGAGAAAATAATAAAGAGATTGAGAAGTTAATTGTAACAGCTTCCGGTGGTGCTTTCCGTGATAAAACACGTGATGAAATGCAAACATTACAAGCAAAAGATGCTTTAAAGCACCCAAACTGGTTAATGGGCGCAAAACTAACGATTGATTCTGCCACATTAATGAATAAAGGGTTCGAAGTAATGGAAGCGAGATGGCTATTTGATATTCCATATGAAAAAATTAATGTAATGATTCATAAAGAAAGTATCATTCATTCTTTAGTAGAATTTATTGATGGATCAGTTATGGCACAGCTCGGTGCTCCTGATATGAGAATGCCGATTCAATATGCGTTTCACTATCCTACTCGGCTACCTTCTTCCTATGAAAAATTAAATTTATTAGAAATCGGTAGTTTACATTTTGAAAAACCAGATTTAGAGAAGTTCCCTTGTCTACAATACGCATATGAATGTGGCAAAATCGGTGGTACTACTCCCGCTGTATTAAATGCAGCAAATGAAATTGCGAATGCGCTATTCTTAAAAAATGAAATTTCCTTTTTCGATATTGAAAAAACAATTTACAAAACAGTTGAAGCTCATCATAACGTAAAAGATCCTTCACTAGATGCTATATTAGAAGCGGATCAATGGGCGCGCCAATATGCAAATGAATTGTTAATAAAAAAGCGCTAAAACAGTTCCCACTGTTTTAGCGCTTTTTTTCACGTATTCAACTTAACAAATCTATAACCGTGTGTAACTAACACTTTTAATATCGCATATCCTGGAATGGCTAAAATAATGCCCATAATCCCGAATAAGTTTCCGGCAGTTAAAATGATAAAAATGATAGTAATCGGGTGAATATCTAACTTTTTACCCATAACTTGCGGAGAAATAAATTTACCTTCTGCTAATTGTACAACCATCATAACAATAATTACTTTTAACACCATTGCTGGCGAGTCGATAAATGCGATAATTAACGCTGGTGTAATCGCGATAATTGGTCCTACGTACGGAACGATATTTACAATCATCGCTAAAATCGCAAGTAATACCGCATATTTAATACCAATAATAAGATAACCAATTAATAGCATAATACCGATAAATAAGCTGACGATAATTTGACCTCTAATATACGAGCTAATCGCATAATGCATATCATCTAGTATTCTCATTGCTGCTGGTTGTCTTTGCTCTGAAATAAACTTTAAAAAGTGATTCGGCAATTGCTCACCATCTTTTAAAAGATAGAACAATATAAATGGAACCATTACAAATGTCAAAACAACCTCTGTAACAGTACTCAAAAATCCAGTTACATTCCCAGTTACTGATGATAATGACTTTGTAAAATCAACTGTGTATTCTTTTACCATATTCGCAACATTAATATTTAAATTCTCCTGAATTTTACCGAGTAAATTACTTTCCCCGAATCTACGTGCTGCTTGTTCAATCTCATGGCCAAAATACGGTAAGTTATCAATTAATGCATCAATTTGATCTTTAATAATAGGGATAACCGTTACAACTAAAAACACAAATAATCCTAGTACGATTAAATATATGGAAGCTATCGATACGATTCTTGAAACACCTTTCTTTTCTAAAAGCGAAACGAATGGATGTAAAATATAAAATAGCACGCCTGCTAATAGTACTGGGAAGAAAATTGTTTTTAAAAATACGATAAACGGTGTAAAAACAAATGATATTTTTGTTAGCAATAAAATATTAATGAACAATAACGCAAATCCAAGTAATACCGCCAAATAATTTTGTTCTCTAAAAAACTTTCTTAACTTATCTCTTTTTCTTATATTTATTTTCTCCAACGAAACCACCTCTTCGAATGATGAAAAGCCCTTATTCAGGGCTCTTCATCATAATCTATATATCTATTTCTTTGCAGCTTTCACTACAAATGATACAATAAAAATTAACACGATTGCACCTAATAATGCTGGCACGACATGAATCCCACCAAAAGACGGCCCAAAAGTTCCAAATAATTTACCACCTAATGAAGCACCTAATAAACCTGCGATAATATTTCCGAACATACCACCTGGGAAATTTTTACCCGTTATAGAACTAGCAATTGCACCTATAATAGCACCAACTATTAATGTGATAATCCATCCCATTTTTAGTCCTCCATTTCTATTATAGTTTGTATGATTTAATACAAACATATGTATTTATCATTGCTAATCATATTTCACTATAGAAATATATTTACTACTATTTTACATATGGAGATACATATATTATATGCAAAAAAGAAAAATATTGTCAAACTCACCCATAAAGCAATTATATTCATATACCATATTTAAAGGAGGCTTCATTATCTATGATTCTTAAGTTAAATTCCACTTCTTTTGAAGTAGCAACATCCATTTTACAGGTTCAAATTCCAGCTTATAAAGTTGAAGCAGACTACTTAAATAGTACTGCCATACCTCGTTTATATGATACTGTAAACGATATTCAAAATTGCGTTGAAACATTCTATGGATATTTTTCTGAAAATAAACTTGTCGGTTTTATTTCTTTTGTACAAGAAGAAAAACTAATCGATATCCATAGGCTAGTTGTATCGCCCGATTTTTTTCAAAAAGGAATCGCAACGAAACTCCTAATTTATATATTTAACATGTTTCCCTCTCCAATGACATATATTGTACAAACAGGTAAAGCGAATACCCCTGCTATTACTTTATATAAAAAACACGGATTCATTACAGTATCAGATACAATACTTCCTGACGGTATGATTCTTACGCAATTAAAAAAGACAGAATACACAAAATAATTTGACTTGTTCGCTCCTTTATGTTATTTTTTACTTTATAAAACCTTTTGCTGAGTCCAAATTTTGGAGCGGGGGAACCATTTTTGTAGCTATGCTACTTGGGGCGAATCTTTTTTAAGTAGGGAAACTCTCACTTCCCGAGTCCGACAGCTAACCTCGTAAGCGTAATGGGAGAGGAAGGTGCTTTTTGCCTATGTTACACATTTTGCCTCCTTAATTATAAATATGGGATCGATATCAAATAGTCACCTATATTTATAGAAAAGGAGAATGTATTATGTTACGTTTATCTGATCACGCAATTAAAATGATGGAGCAAAGACTTCGAATTGAAAAACAACGCACATATCAAGCAAATAAGGTTGTAGATAACTTACATCACAAATACTTCTTTCAGCATATTTTTCAACCGAAAAGATAAAGAAAATGTTTATTTAATATTAAAAAACACAAGGTGTGTCTTACAAAGACATTCCTTGTGTTTTTTATATTCTTTATAAAATTCTCACTACATTTAAGCTTGCTGTAATCGCACCTGCTATAGTAGTCACATGCCCTACACCTAACGGGCCATTTTGTAATATTAATGTTGAATTGGCACTCGTCACATTCACAAGAAGTGTATTTGAAATGGCTGGTTCGATTACTACAGTTGATGTCGTTACGTTTTGTATAAAACTCCCTGTTAGTTGCGTTCCATTTAATAGCAATCTAACAGATACTGTCTCATTCCCACCATTTGCATCCCCTTGAAAATAGTAGCTTACTAAATATATTCCTGGCGTCGTTACTGTGACTGTCGTAGCACTAGTTAAAGATACACCAGTTCCATATACAGTGGATCCAGAATTAATTGGGATGTTGGCATTTGCTGCAATTGTGCTTGTTGATGTAGAAAAGAAATATCCGCCACCTGTCGATATAGCAGATGATCCTGTTGCTCCAGTTAAGCCTGTTGGACCTGTGGCACCTGTTGGGCCCGTTATCCCCGTTACCCCTGTTGCTCCAGTTATTCCTTGTATGCCTTGTATTCCGGTCGGTCCTGTTGCACCAGTCACTCCAGTCGCTCCGGTTGCTCCGGTTGCTCCCGTCACACCTTGTGGCCCCTGGATTCCTTGGATTCCTTGTGGACCTGTTGCTCCCGTAGGGCCGGTCGCTCCCGCCTGCCCCGTTACCCCTTGTGGACCTTGGATTCCTTGTGGACCTTGAGGACCCGTTGCTCCCGTAGGTCCGGTTGCTCCTGTTGGACCAGTTTCTCCTTGTGGTCCTTGAATTCCTTGAGGACCTTGGGGACCCGTTGCACCAGTAGGTCCGGTTGCTCCTGTTGCTCCTGTTGGACCCGTCGAACCGGTTATCCCTTGAATTCCTTGCGGTCCAGTTGGGCCGGTTGGACCGATTACACCTTGAATTCCTTGTATACCTTGTATTCCCTGTGGACCCGTTACTCCTTGTGGTCCTTGAATTCCCTGTATTCCTTGAGGACCAGTTGCACCAGTCGGACCGGTTGGGCCTTGTGGACCTTGCACACCTTGTATTCCTTGAGGACCGGTTGGGCCTATACTTCCTTGTGGTCCCTGAATACCTTGTATTCCTTGAGGACCAGTTGGACCGGTTATGCCACTCGGACCTTGTACGCCTTGCACTCCTTGAGGACCGGTTGGACCACTCGGACCTTGGATTCCTTGTAGCCCCTGTAAACCAGTTGGACCGGTCGCTCCCCTTACTCCTTGCTCACCTTGTATGCCTTGTAGACCTTGAGGGCCGGGTGGACCGATTGGCCCCTGTGCCCCTTGCACTCCTTGTGGACCAGTCGGACCGGTTGCTCCTACCGGTCCCTGGATTCCTTGTAGACCTTGCGGACCAGTCGGACCGGTTACTCCTTGTATCCCTTGTGGACCTTGAATGCCTTGATCACCCGTTGGACCCGTTGCCCCCATTGGTCCCTGTACTCCTTGCAAACCTGTTACACCAGTTGCTCCGGTCGGTCCCTGGATTCCTTGTACCCCTTGAATTCCAGTCGCTCCTGTTGCTCCGGTCGCTCCTGTTGCCCCTGTTGCTCCAGTCGGACCAGTTGGACCCCCTGGTGATCCTGCTGGACCGGTTGGACCAGTTGGACCTCCTGGTGGACCAGTTGGACCGGTTGCTCCAGTCGGGCCAGTTGCAGAACCTGTCGGACCAGTTATCCCAGTGGCTCCTGTTGGGCCGGTTGGACCTGGATCACCTTGTAAACCGGTTGGACCAGTCGGACCGATTACACCTTGCACTCCTTGTATTCCTTGTATTCCTGTTGGACCTACCTGCCCCATTTCTCCCTGGGGACCTTGTAAACCTTGAACACCAGTTTCCCCTTGTGGACCCATTGGTCCTTGCTCCCCTTGAATTCCTTGAGAACCAGTTGGGCCTGTTGGACCAATCGGACCTTGTATTCCTTGTATTCCGGTTACACCTTGTAAACCACTACCTCCTAAATTACCTTGCACACCTTGTATACCAGTATTTCCAGTTGGTCCAGTCGGACCAATTTCCCCTTGCACTCCTTGTATTCCTTGTATTCCTGTTGGGCCGGTTGGACCGATTTCTCCTTGCATTCCTTGTATGCCTTGTATTCCTGTTGGACCGGTCGGACCGATTGGGCCAGGAATTCCTTGTATCCCTTGAATACCAGTTGGACCAGTCGGACCTCTTTCTCCTTGTATTCCTTGAACACCTTGTATTCCCTGTGGGCCTCGTTCTCCCATAGGTCCTTGATTACCTTGAGAACCTTGTGGTCCAGTTAAACCAGTTGGGCCGGTTGGACCATTTTCTCCTTGCACCCCTTGCACTCCTTGTATTCCTTGTGGGCCGGTTGGACCGATTGGACCTTGTACGCCTTGTATTCCTTGCGGTCCAGTTGGTCCACCTAAAGCACCAGTTGGACCGGTTGGACCAGTGGGCCCCGTAATACCTGGCGGTGGAAAAGGAATAGGTGCTTGAAACTTACTACACTTATCTTGATTCTTCACAAGCATCTCCCCCGTTATAACTAACGTATCAAACTATTTTTAATACATTTAAACTAGCTGTTATCACACCAGATAATGTCGTTACATGCCCGATAGCTAACGGACCATTTTGTAAAGACAAAGTTGCATTTGAAGAAGTAACTTCAATGACCATCGTATTCGAAACTGCTGGTTCTAATATAAAAGTACCTCCTGTAACATAAAAAATAAAACTCCCTGCGACTTGTGTTCCATTTAAAGTAAGCCTCACTGAAATTGTTTCATTTCCGGCAGTTGGATCGCCTTGAAAATAATAGCTTACTAAATAAATTCCCGGCGTACTTAACGTTACAGTTGTTGCATTTGTTAAACTGACATCAGAACCAAAAACTGTAGATCCAGAATTAATTGGTATTAACGCATTCGCTGCAATTGTACTCGTTGAAGTAGAAAAGAAATAACCACCCCCGCTAGGTAAGCCAGTCGCTCCTGTCGCTCCCGCTATTCCCAAGAAACCTATTGAACCTGCACTACCAGTTGCTCCTGTCGGTCCCACCACACCACTTGGGCCCTGACTACCTTGTGCTCCAACTGGGCCTATACTACCACTAGCACCTGTCACCCCACTTGCTCCAATTGGGCCTTGCAACCCTTGAATCCCTTGTATACCTTGTATTCCTTGCGGACCCGTTGCACCTGTATTGCCTGTCGTTCCCGTTATTCCTTGTATTCCCGTAATCCCTTGCACTCCTTGCACACCTTGTGGTCCAGTTGCCCCGGTTGCTCCAGTAGCCCCAGTTTCACCCGTTGCACCTGTAATTCCAACATTTCCTTGTGGGCCTTGTGGGCCTTGACTACCTTGCGCTCCTTGGACTCCTTGTGGGCCTGTTATACCGACTTCCCCTGCACTTCCTTGGGGACCTCTAATTCCTTGTGCACCTGTTGGACCGATAATTCCTTGCACTCCTTGTATTCCTTGCACTCCTTGCGCTCCTGTTGGACCCGTTATTCCTTGTAATCCTTGAGAACCTTGCAAGCCAATAGCTCCAGTCGGTCCTATTATTCCTTGCACTCCTTGAGGACCTTGTGCACCTTGTGTGCCTGTCAATCCGGTAGTCCCTTGTATCCCTTGAACACCTTGAGGACCTTGTATTCCAGCTGCTCCTGTTTCTCCTTGTATCCCTTGAACTCCTTGTATACCTTGTGATCCAGCAGGACCGGTTACTCCTCGGATTCCTTGTGCACCTTGAGCTCCTTCCGCTCCTGTAACACCAGCTGGACCAGCTACACCTTGGATTCCCACCATTCCTTGTGCACCTGTTGGACCGATTACACCTTGAATACCTTGAATACCTTTAGGGCCTTCTGCACCTGTTGGACCGATTACTCCCAGCGGACCTTGTATTCCTCGAGAACCTTCTGCACCCGTTGGACCGGTTATACCTTGGTTACCTTGAGGACCTTGTGCCCCTTGTACTCCAACTGCTCCAACTACACCTTGGGAACCTTGCGCTCCTCTTACACCTTGAGGACCTGTTGGACCGGTTATACCTTGCACTCCTTGCGCTCCAATTGGTCCTATCCCACCGCTTACACCTGTTGAACCAGTCGCACCCGTTGGACCTGTTGGACCTCCTGGTGGACCGGGTGGACCAGCTGGTCCAGTCACCCCACTAGATGGACCAATTGGACCAGTTGTTCCCGTCGGACCGCCCGGTGGTCCTTCTGAGCCTTGAATACCAATGCTACCTGTCGCTCCCGTTATACCTCTTATTCCTTTTATCCCTTGAAAACCTGTTGCTCCCGTTATACCTTGTATTCCTTGCACACCTTGTGGTCCTTGTAAACCTATTGCACCTGTTATCCCCTTTATTCCACTTATACCTTGGGCACCTTGCATTCCAGTAGAACCAGTTGGACCCACTTCCCCTTGTATTCCTTGAGCTCCTTGCGGGCCTTCCTCTCCAGTAATTCCTTGTATACCTTGGAAGCCGTCTTCTCCTTGTATACCAATAGCCCCTTGCTCTCCTTGTATTCCTTGAACACCTTGAGGGCCTTGTGGACCAGTTACACCCGAGACTCCAGTTATGCCTCTCTCTCCTTGCATTCCTTGTGCCCCTGTTTGTCCTCGCTCGCCTATTTCCCCTTGTATTCCTTGTGTGCCTTGTATACCTTGACTACCAGCAGGACCCGTTGCTCCTTGTATTCCTTCTAATCCTTGTACTCCAATATCACCAATTAGACCTTGGTTACCGATTAATCCTTGAGCACCTTGGAGACCAGTCGGGCCAGTTATACCTTGCTCTCCTGTATCACCAATAGCCCCTTGTATTCCTTGTGCTCCTGTTGTCCCTTGGGGACCTTGTATTCCCCTGATACCTTGAGGACCTTGGGGCCCAGTTGCTCCAGTCGGTCCAGTCACCCCTGTAGGACCAACAGGACCTTCATGCCCTCCAGTTGGACCGATTGGACCACTATTACCTGTCGGACCCGTTGCTCCTATAAGCGGAAGAGGCAGTGCCACTCCAAATTTTTTGCACTTTCTATGATGACGCACAACAATCCCCCTTCCCCAAAATAATTACACCTTTTATATGAAATGCATTTTTATAAGAAAAGTACACCTTTGACCTCATTTTTTTAAAATAAAGAAGCCTATCATTTCATCTATTTGAAATCATAGGCTTCTTTTATAAAAACACTTTACTTTCTAGCTTTAATAATAAAAGTAGTCGGCACCATTCTAGCTTTATATAAAGAATAATACTTCGTAGACGGCTCAGCTAGTTCTCCATCAAACGAGCTTGATGGTTCAGGCTCTTCTATTCTCTCAATTTTAAATCCCGCTCTATTTAACTCATTTATGTATGTACTTATTTTTCTCTTATATAATGTCGCTTGTACATTTTCTCCTTTAAATGTTTCAAACGTAATGGGCGTTTCCTTATGATAAGAAGACTTTATAGCAACTTCTTCCGTACCATACTGTAAGTTTGAATATACCGGGTGCTCCCAACTAAAAATAAAACTTCCCCCTGGCTTTACATATGAATAAATCAGTTCCAACGTTTTTCTTAAATCCGAAGTCCAACCTAATGCATAAATGGAATATACAATATCAAAATATCCTTTCGGAATATCTCCTTCTTCTTCCATTGCTCCGCATACTAACTTTGGATTCCAATCCTTTAACGTCTTATTCGCTATTTCAATTTGTGTACTCGAAAGATCAAGCCCCCATAATTCCTCTGCCCCTTGTTCCGCCATATATTGCAACGAATGCCCACTTCCACAGCCAATATCAAGAACCTTTTTCTTTCTGATTGAATCGAACAAACGAATCTCATCTTCAGACGCCGTATACGGACCATATTTAGGTAAACAATCCACTTGAAAGAAATAAGGTGCAACTGTATCCCAACACTTTTTATTTAAAGCTAACATTTGCCTACCTTTCATATTCTACATTCCCCCATCCATTTTTCTTTCTCTAATATTAATTACATATCATAACCAGATCGCCCTTTTCTCTTCGCCCGGTAGTTTTTCACTTTCGCAATCGTACCGCATGCTCTTCCTCCTTCTTCTCCAGCATACATACCGCACCATCTTTTACTTCCATTTCGCGAATGATCATAAAATACCCAGCGACAATCTGGACATGCTTTTAACCTTCCCCATACATTTTCTTGAATTGACATTAACACAATGCTTAACACTTTTGTATACACATTCTCTTCATATACCGGTTCATATGTAATATCTTTCATATCATCCTTTATATGTACATGAAATGGGTATTTCTCTAACCATTTTTGCAATGATCCTTCGCCTTCAATTGTCATCCGAATATCTTCTCGAAAACCTCTTAATTCCTCTATCGTATGAAATGGAAACTCTTCATCAAAATATTCTTTCATAAAAAGCTTTATGTCTTCTTCTGTTTGCAGCAAATCAATTGGCTCTCTCGTATCGTTTGGTATTCTCCATGTATTTAAAAATTCCCGAATATGTTCTAGTTCATTTGGAGCGTTTTGATTCAATTCGATCCACCTTCTTCTTAAAATTTACTTTTTTCTGACTTTATGTATAATTATAGTATAAAATAGTTAACCATCAAATGATTTTACTGGTTACATAATTAGGAGGATTTCTATGAAAAGTTTCTCAACACCGATACGTTTCATGCTTATTTCTTCATTTTTTATGTCTTTTGGGTATTTTGCAGTATACGCATTTTTAGCTATTTATCTATTAACCTTTCTTCATTTTTCTGCTGTCCAAGTAGGAACAGTGTTGACGGTTATGACAATTACATCACGAGTTATCCCATTATTCTCAGGGTTAATTGCTGACAAAATAGGCTATATCATTATGATGATATCCGGTTTATTTTTGAGAGGAATCGGATTTATCGCTTTAGGAATATGCTCTGATTTCTATACAATTTCTATTTCTTCTGCACTTATTGGCTTCGGAACTGCATTTTACGAACCTGCTGCGCGCGCCATATTCGGTTCACAACCAGCTCATTTGAGAAAAAATTTATTTACATATTTAAACCTTAGCTTTAATTGCGGTGCAATAATCGGACCAATTGCAGGAGGGTTCTTACTCTTACTCGATCCACTCTACGCTTTCTCTCTAACAGGATCTCTTATGCTGTTATTCGCTTTTATCTTTTACTTACTTAAAAATCACTTCCAAGTCACTACTGAAAACACGTCTATTACATTAGGAATACAGGCCATCTTACAAAACAAGTCTTTCCTTCTGTTTTCCTTTATCATGATTTTCTTCTATATTATGTTTACTCAGCTTACTGTCGCACTTCCACTTCATATGAAAAACATTAGTAGTAGCAATCAACTTGCTACATTAGTCATTACGATAAATGCAATAACAGGCGTCCTATTTATGGTGTTATTCCGAAAACTCTTTCTCAAATACAACACCCTTTCCTTTATTAAATACGGTGTTTTACTAATGAGTATTTCCTTTTTACTCATTCCTTTATTTCAACACCCATATTGGCTCTTTATTTGTGTAATTTTATTTACAATCGGTGAAACACTTGTATTACCAAACGCTGATATCGCTATTGCAAATTACAGTAATGAATCATATACAGCCACTTTCTTTGGATTTTATCAACTATCACTCGCATTTGGTTTTATCATTGGTAATTATACCGGTACATCTTTTACATCCAACTTAAGCGGAGTGTATACACCATGGCTTATTTTTGGCGGAATAGGGCTTACTGGTTTTATTTCACTACATATTTTGAATATAAAAAAAGTGGCCTCTAAAGAGGATAGATATATACCTATGTAATACAAGCGTCCTATAATAAAAAAAATCGACCATCATATGTGACAGTCGATTTTTTTATTCTTCATATTCAAGATGATTATGCCTTTTACAACCAAACAAATAGCACCCACCTATAAAATCCGTTTCAAATTCTAACCCTGGAACATATCCTGATTTAATACGCTCTATCATTGTTTTATAATCATTATTCGCTTCTGTATATTCCTCAATTAACTCTTTCTTATCTTTCTCTGTCCAGTTGTCTTCTACTTCTTCATTCTCGACATCTTTTATTTCTGCTGTTTTCGCTTCGATAGATTCCCGTATCACTTCATTTATACGCGAGAAATGATTCACTTTATATAGAGCATAAACAAATCTACTAATCCAATTAGGACTTTTCCAGCATTTTTTGTATCCCTTTTCGAACCATTCAATTGCTTCTTTATAGCAATTCAACTCAACATATAAATCTGCTACATGAATTTCCCCTAAAAAATTATCAGACTCCCTGTTAAAAGTATCTAACTTCTCTTTTGCTTCTGTCGTTCGTTCTAAATCAATTAAACATTTTACATAGCTATACATGATATAGTCCGAATCCCCTGCAACTCGCAAGAAAAATTCTGAAGCTTTTTCCAGCTCTCCAAGGTTATAATGCGCTACAGCTACATTATGATATGCTTCATCTGATGGTTGAATCGAAATAGACTTTTGTAATGCTTCTTTCGCTTCTGTCCATTTTTCTTGTTTCATGTAAATGTCCCCTAAGATGTTATAAGGAAAGTATGAAGATGGATTCAACTTAACAACTTCTCTTATTAATTCAAGAGCTTTCTCATCATTCTCTTCCTCATAAAAATACATCCAGGCAAGATTATTGAGAGATTGTACGTCTCTAGATTCATGTACTGCTTGTTGAAACAGTTCCATTGCTTCCTCATATTTATTTTGTTCAAACATTTCAATTGCCTTCTCATTAATGTTCAAATAACTACCTCCGAAGTAAATGAATTCATCTATTCCCTATCATTATAGTAAAATGTAAAAATTATAATTTCTGTAAAAAATTTCTTTTTCTCGTCTACATTTCGATTGAAATAGAAGCTAAAACACACGAATTTACAACAATAAGTAAATTTTTCAGTCTCTCTTACATTGGATATACAGCCTTTTTTAATTTACATATTATGGTACAATAAAAAGAGTACTAGCTAAACATTTACGCTCCACACTAGCAGTCTAACAATGCCAAAATCAAAAATCACATAGAATCGGAGGGGATGTTATGAAAAGGAAATTACTTGTTCTTCTATTCACCGGAATCATACTATCAGGATGTTCAACTATAGCAGAGAATTCTTTAGAAAGCGGGAAAGGCAGTATGGAATTATTAACACCAACGATCACAGCAAAAGATAATGAGTTAGAAATTAAGACCGAGGGAATTGATGAAAATAAAGTAACTTTTATTTATGTTGCTAATAAAAAAGTGTTAGAACAAAAGCTAAAGAATGGTGAATCCTACAAGCTTAACATTAAAGATATCGAACACGCTCATCGGACAGACTACAAACCAAAAGTTCAACTTTTGCAAACGAAAGATGATAATGATGATGGAGAAATAGTAACCTTCAAACAAGTTAGATATACAGTTAAAAACTAATTTTAAAGTTGTTTCATTATAAATGTAACGAACGAAAATATACTTTTAACAGTAGATAAATGTAAGGGGTGCTAACATGAAAAAACGATGGATTTCTTGGTGGATTGGTAACCTATTTTGGATTATCGTTTTTGGAATATGGGCCGCTATTATTTGGTTACGAGAGGTTGATGGTGCTGGTGTTATTCAAACACCTGAAATTAAATCCATATCACTTATCGTTATATTAATCGCGTTTATCATACCGGTATTTTTTCAAGTTATATGGCTAATCATTAATTTGAGGATGAGTAGAAAAAATAATTATACGATTTAGTTTTTCAATTAACAATAAAAAAGAGAGGAATCTACATCAAAATAGATTCCTCCCTTTTACATTTGGACTTATACTGCGCTTTTAATGCAGCACTACTCCTCTTTTTTACGATGCATGTTCATCTTTCTTTTTCATTAACGCTCTTTTCTTCATCGCCTTCGTTAAATATCCACCCTTAAACGAGCGAATTTCATACGAAGACATAAACGCTTTCGGTGCAATTTCATTAATGATTTCTAAAAGCTCTTTCTCCCTAGAACGCTTTGCGACGATATCTAAGCGATAACGTATAGAATTAATACCTTCGCCCTCAAATACTGTAACGCCAAATCCAGAGTGACGTAATTCATCTACTAATTCATTACAACGGTCTAGTAAACTAACTTGATACGTAATATAACCAATTGCTAATTTATTCTCTATATAACCGCCTAATAACAGTCCCGCACTAAAGCCAATGACATAGGCAACGATGTTCATCCAATTTGATAAATCTTGAAACACAATACCTAAACTGACAATGTAAATAGCTCCTTCTAACAATCCAACACCAGCAGCGGATCTTGTTTGATTCTTTACAAGCAAAATCGTACGGATTGTTAATATTGGAACGTAAATAATTTGAAGCACAAAAATAAGTAGCGCTTGTAACATTGGTATCCACCTCTTTCAAAAAGTCTTTTGTCATAATAACATACATAACCTTTAGAAATCGATGGGTTTTTTAAAATTTTTTTATTATTTTTCATACTATTGAAAAACACAAAAAAGAAGCGTATTATATTTGTCGTTAATTTGATTACTTGTATCATATCGCTAAACTAAAAAAGGAACCTGATTAGGTCCCTTTCATCATAGCTCTATATTTTTCGAAGCATGTTCTCTTTGCTTCTCTTCTTCTTTCACTAACTGCATATTTGCATACGCTAAATTTGCAATCATTAAAAAGTGACCACCTAAAATACCTGTACCGAATGCCCACATTTCCATTTCATGCTCAATTTCATACATGATGATAGCTCCTAAAATAGCAGCTGCAAATCGGTTTAAAACTCCTAATCCAGGAGCCTTTTCCTTCATTACGATACTTTTTCCGAGTTTCTCCACTCTGCGAGCTAATAACCAAAGACAATAGGCGCTTACTGCTAATCCAATACCGAACCCTGTCACTTGTTTTCCAAACGGAGTAATCGTCCACATAAGTAGTAAACCACTAAAGATCACATACAATTGTAATCGATATACACGTAAGGCTTCTTGAATCAAAATATCCGCTCCTAAGTTCTCATTTTTTGTACTTTAGAAGAAAAGCAGCAACTTACACAGTTGCTGCTTTCTCTTCTTCTTGTTCTTGTTCCATCTTACGAATTTCAACACGTTTAATTTGGTAAGCGTCTTTTTCTAACACTTTAAATTCATAACCTTCCGCCTCAACGTGTTGTCCTTCTTCGATTTCATGATTTTGCATCATAATCCATCCACCGATTGTATCCACATCATCTTCTTCGATGTGTAATCCAAATAAATCTTTCACTTCTGAGATAAGCACTTTTCCATCAACAATAATATGTTGCTCGTTCACATGTTGAATTGGTGGTGCTTCATCTTCATCATATTCGTCACGAATTTCGCCGACGATTTCCTCCAAGATATCTTCAAGCGTTACAATTCCAGCTGTTCCTCCGTACTCATCATATAAAACAGCCATCGGAATTCGCTTCTTCTGCATTTGAAGTAATAAATCGTGAATTGGAGTCGTTTCCATCACTTCAATAATCGGACGCATATACGAGCGAATAGATGATAAATCTTTTTGATCCTCGGTCATATATCGAATAAAGAAATCTTTTACGTTGACCATACCGATAATATCATCTTTATCTTCTCCAAAAATCGGATAACGTGTGTATCGCTCATTTTGGATTACTTTCATGTGTTCTTCTACTGAATCTTCCAGGTAGAAACCAACGATTTCTGTTCGCGGTACCATAATCTCTTTTGCAATGCGATTATCAAATTCAAAAATGTTATTTACATACTTGTATTCAGCTTGATTAATTTCGCCACTTTCATAGCTATCTGAAAGGATAAGACGTAATTCTTCTTCTGTATGAGCTACTTCATGTTCTGAAGCTGGCTTTAAACCGAATAAACCAGTTATCACACGAGCTGAACCGTTCAATACCCAAATAAATGGATACATTACTTTATAGAACATCATTAATGGACCTGCCAATAATAACGTTACCCTTTCAGCCTTTTGAATTGCCATCGTTTTTGGAGCTAATTCCCCTACTACAACGTGTAAATACGTCATAATCATAAAAGCAAGACCAAATGTTAGTACTGATGAAATAGAAGGATTTAAGTTCCATTTCTCAAATAACGGGTGTAATAACTTTTCAATTGTCGGTTCACCTAACCAACCTAATCCCATAGCTGTAACTGTAATACCTAATTGACAAGCAGATAAATATTCATCTAAATTTGTTGTTACCTTTTTCGCTGCTAAAGCACCGCGTTTTCCTTCCGCAACAAGCTGATCGATACGGCTTGAACGTATCTTTACAATCGCAAACTCTGCTGCTACGAAAAATCCAGTAAATGCGATTAAAATCGCAACCATGACTAAATTAAATATTTCCAATGAATCCCCTTAGTTAAAAAACTAAGGTGTCCACCTCCTGTATACTATAATGTTTTCTTATTTGTTTGTTAGAAAACATAGCCCGATACAAAAATTAAAGAGGTCGGATTTCACTTATTCTATAATAATAGAGCAAGTGTCTGTATTAAAGCTGTCGTTTGACCAGATAAAGATTTCGATATTTTTTCACGTTGTGAATCAGTCAATCCATCTAAAAGCGGCTTTAACTCAGTAAGCTCCACTTCTAATTGATGAATATGGTCTGTCACTTCATTCACTTGTTTCGAAACGTGTTCATTGATACCGAGCAGCTTCTTCTTCTCCTCGATTTTCTCTTTAATCTCACAAAGCGGCATATGCATTTCTTTGCACTTCTCAATAAATTGTAATGTCTCAAATGCTGTTTCGTCGTAATAGCGATAATTAGATTGAGATCGCTCCGCTTTTAAGATACCTAGATTCGTATAATAATCAATCGTTCGTTTCGACACGTGAGCCATGAGAGCCAACTGTCCGATTCGATACACCTTCCCAACGATCTTCCCCCCTTGTTTATATTACTTACATCATACAACACATAAACTGTACAGTCAAACGTGACGGTTTATTATTCACAATTTATACAAAATTCCAATCCCCTCCTATGATGATTCAATACGAGTAATCTACACTTATACAATAAAATTACTAAACTACTACCTAATCACTACATTGTCTGCCACTTTTAACCTTTCTTATTTAAAAGCATATCCTACTAATAATGATTGCTTGTATAGGAGGGAATTAATATGAAAAAGACAATCATTTCTCATTTTTATAATGAAGAATACCTACTTCCATGGTGGCTTATGCATCACACGAAAATATTCGATCACGGCATTTTAATTAATAGAGGGTCTACAGATCGTTCCGTAGAGATTTGTAAACTATTAGCACCCCACTGGGAAGTACGAAATTCAAGATTTCTTGAGTTTGATCCAACTAATACTGATATTGAAGTGATGGAAATTGAAAGAGAAGTTTCAGGTTGGAAAATCGTTTTAAATACTACTGAATTCTTTTGTTGTAATAATACTGAAGAATTTTTTTCATCTCTTCATACACTAGGCCAAAACATGTATGCGATTAGAATGATTTTAATGATAGATAATCATAATTATAATTATTCAAAGCCTAGATATTCTATCCCCTTAGTAGAACAGCGATACCACGGTGTCTTCCCTTATAACCCAAATCTCGGATGTGCTTGGAGATTTATTCACAATCATCTAGACGGTGCATATTTACCTGGTAGACATCATTCGCGGCACGGATATATAATTTATGACTATCCTTCATTTATTTTAAAATTTTATTTTAGCCCTTGGAATGAACAATCAAAGGCAAGAAAATTACAAATTACACCTACCCTTTCAAAAAGGGGTGTTCAAATGGGACTTCAAACACATTACGGTCAATCTCCTGAAGTACTGGACATACGTTTTTTAGAGCTTAGTAACCTAACACAAGACCTCCGTCATAACCCTGAATATCAAGAATTATTTCCAAAATTCAAACCGTAATATTTTCTGCATCGTCATCACCTCAAACATTTTCATTCACTTAATCAAAAACAATCTCATTTGCATAAAACATGAATACTGTATAAATAATAAATTTTTATTTTAGGAGGAAAAAATGAAAGCTGTTATTCTTGCTGGTGGGTACGGTACAAGAATTGGGGAAGAAACACATTTAAAACCGAAACCTATGATTGAAATTGGAACAAAGCCCATTCTATGGCACATTATGAGTTTGTATAGTCATTACGGGATTACTGAGTTTATTATTTGCTTAGGCTATAAAGGATATGCAATTAAAGAGTTCTTTCTAAATTACAACTTACACATGTCTGATTTCACAATACAGTTAAACGATAATACAATTACTAGCCATTCTCATCGTGTAGAACCATGGAAAGTTACACTAATCGATACTGGTGTAAATACCGAAACGGGTGGCCGAGTGAAAAAGATTCAAAATTATGTCGGAGACGAACCTTTCTGCCTCACTTATGGTGATGGATTAAGTAATGTAAATATAAAAGAACTTATTACATTCCATAAAAAACATGGAAAAATGGCTACTGTTACTGCCGTACAACCTCCTGGTAGATTTGGTTCTCTCATATTAGATAAACAGTCTGTAACATCTTTTCAAGAAAAACCATTAGGTGATGGCGGATGGGTTAACGGTGGATTTTTCGTTTTAAATCCTGAAGTTTTCAATTACATTAGTGGAGATAAGTCTGTTTTTGAAACAGACACTTTAGTTCAGTTAGTAAACAAAAATGAATTGGCCGCATATCAACATTCTGGTTTTTGGCATCCGATGGATACATTGCGCGATAAAAATAAATTAGTCGAGCTATGGGAAAGTAATAACGCTCCGTGGAAGGTTTGGTAATATGGCTTCATCATCTTTTTGGAATAAGAAAAAAGTATTTATTACAGGACATACTGGATTTAAAGGCTCCTGGCTCACCCTTTTCTTAAGTTCTTTAGGTGCAGAAGTAGTAGGCTTTTCTTCTCATCCCCCATCCATTCCTAACATTTTTGAACAAGGTAACGTAGCAAAAGAGTGCACGACAATGAAAGGCGATATTACAGATTACCATTCTTTATTTCATGCCATGAAGCAGCATAAACCTGACATAATATTTCATTTAGCAGCTCAGCCAATCGTAACCGCTTCATACAAAAATCCTATCGATACATTCAAAACGAATGTTTTAGGTACTGTCCACGTGCTAGAAGCAGCAAAGTCCGTCGAAAGCGTACGTGCCATTATTAATGTGACAAGCGATAAATGTTATGAGAATGACGGTAGTGGCGACCGAGCGTTCGTGGAAAATGACCGACTAGGAGGTTTCGATCCTTATAGCGCTAGTAAAGCTTGCGCTGAAATAGCGGCAACATCCTATCAAAAATCATTCTTCCGCACTAATACCCAGAAACTCGCCTCAGTCAGAGCTGGTAACGTCATCGGCGGTGGTGATTGGGCAGAAGACCGATTATTCCCTGATATCATTCGGGCATATTTGCACAATCATACTTTGTGTATTCGAAACAAATATGCCGTCCGTCCGTGGCAACATGTTTTAGATCCTCTACATGGCTATATCCTTTTAGCTGAGAAACTTTGGAATGATGCTAAATATGCAGAAGCGTGGAATTTCGGCCCAATGAATGAACCTAACAGAACCGTTCATGATGTCATTGAATCTGTAATAAAATTATGGAATAACCCACTAACAATCATTTCCTCCTCTACAAATACTCCTTATGAATCACCTGTTTTAACACTCGATAGTACAAAAGCAGTAAACAAACTCGGCTGGACTCCTAAGTTATCAACAGATGATGCTATCGCTTGGACTGTTGATTGGTACAAAAAATATGCATCTGGTGAAAATATAGAATCTTTCACACGACAACAAATCGATGCATTCAAAAATTTATAAGGAGGCTATAAAATGGAACAGAAAAAATGCCGTTTTTGCCACTCATTACTAACCAACACTTTTTTAGATTTGGGCGTTTCCCCTCTTGCTAATTCATTTGTAGCTCCTGAAAGCTCATATAAAATGGAACCTTTTTATCCGCTGCACACATTTGTTTGTAACTCTTGTTTACTCGTACAGCTAGATGAATTTGAATCCCCACAAAATATTTTCCATAACTATTTATACTTCAGCTCTTACTCCTCAAGTTGGCTACTACACGCTAAACAATATGTAGAAATGGCGATTAAGCGTTTCAACTTAACGAAACATTCAAAAGTGATTGAAATCGCAAGTAACGATGGGTACTTATTACAATACTTTAAAAAAGAAAATATCGAGACATTGGGAATTGAACCCGCGAAAAACGTAGCAGAAATTGCTATCAAAAAAGGAATTCCTACTCATGTGAATTTTTTCAGTAATGACTTAGCAAAAAAATTGCCACAAGCTGATTTAATCGTCGCAAATAACGTATTAGCACATGTTCCAAACTTGCATGATTTTGTTGCCGGTTTAAAAACGTTATTAAAACAAGATGGCACGATAACAATTGAATTCCCACACTTATTAAACCTCATATCCTTTAAACAGTTCGATACTATCTACCATGAGCACTTTTCCTACTTCTCACTTATAAGCCTTCAAAAAGTTTTAAGTTATCATCATTTACAAATTGTTGATGCAGAAGAACTTTCAACGCATGGTGGTTCCTTACGGATTTTTGTAAACCATCTAAGTGCCCAATCAACTATCCATTCCAATGTTACAAAATTAATTCAAAAAGAAGTCGACCACGGGTTAGATACTTTAGATTGCTATCTCCTTTTTTCTAAACGCATCGAACAATTGAAAATAAATATTTTAAAGTTTTTTATTGAAGCGAAAGCTTTAAACAAACAAATTATCGGTTACGGTGCTCCAGCTAAAGGAAACACCCTTTTGAATTATTGCGGGATAGGTAAAGAATTTCTAGCTTATACAGTAGATAAAAATCCTCACAAACAAAATCTCCTTTTACCAGGAACTCGTATTCCAATAAAATCTCCAGCAGAAATTAAACGTACAAAACCGGATTACATTCTTATACTTCCTTGGAATTTGAAAGACGAAATTATGAAAGAATGCTCTTTCATTCGTGAATGGGGCGGTAAATTTTTAGTGACGGTTCCAGAAATTGAGGTGATCGAGCCATGAAGAAAGTTGTTGTAACAGGTGGTAGTGGCTGGATAGGTAAATATGTTGTACATTCACTTATACAAAAGGGATATGAAGTGCACGCTACGTATAATAAAAATAACCCCTCTCACCTCCCTTGCCATTGGCATAAAGTAAACTTGCTTCGCGATGACGAAGTAAAACAATTCATTTCGGATGTTCAGCCTAGCCATCTCATTCACCTTGCTTGGGAAGCAGTGCCACCAGCATGCTATGTATCTATTAATAATTACTATTGGCTAAAGTCTAGTATTTCATTGATTCAACACTTCACAACATGCGGCGGAAAGCGTGTTGTCGTTGCAGGTACTGGCGCAGAGTACGAATGGTTTAACGGCGTATTATTTGAAGATTCACCGCTCCTTTCCTATAAAACCCCGTATTCTTTATGTAAAAATGCACTGCACTCCTGGCTAGAAACGTATGCACAACAAACAGGCCTCAGCATGTGTTGGGGCCGCATTTTTCATATGTATGGACCTCACGAACAAGGTAATCGGCTCGTTTCTAACATTATCACTTCCTTATTAAAAAACGAGGAAGCACTATGTACACATGGAAAACAATCGAGAGATTTCCTCCATGTGAGTGACGTCGCTGACGCTCTCGTAACAATATTAGAACACAGCGTTACAGGCACCATCAATATCGCTTCTGGTCAATCTGTACAAATTAAAAAGTTAGCTTCTATCATTGCTAAAAAGATAGGAAAAGAACATTTAATTAAACTAGGTGCAATCCCTTTCTCTAAAGATGAACCTTTATTTGTCGGGGTTAATGTAGAACGTTTAAAAACTGAAGTAAACTGGAAACCAACATACGATCTAAATACAGGAATTGAAGAAACAATTTTATGGTGGAAATCATTTATACAAAAACATAACGATATGCATCATTAAAACGTAAATCCTTCGTTCCTCTCGCTAATTCCTTATACCATTCTCCTAATCTTTCCGACGTAATAATATGATGCGTCCCCATTCCCCCATGCTTACTAGCTTCAGAAAGAGTCGGACCAATTTGTAACTTTCTCTTTCTCATCGCATCGTTCCACGGACTAAACCCAAACCATAATATACAGGCAAGAGGTGGATAAATCATCGATTCATGCGCAGATAAATGTCTTCCAACCGTATAACTTCCATGCTCATGATTATGAATAAATCTACCTCTTCTCCATAACGGCCAATCTTCTGGTAAATAACCATGAAATCGCTGTTTCATTAAAGGTATTCCAAAGTTAAGGTCCGGATAGTTGTAGTTAGGATCATCAACCATAATAAGCCCGTCCAGCCAATACATCCTCCCCCCCAATTCATTTAGCGATTTCCAAAACTGATTTTTATCTTGCACGCAAAGAAACTCAGTCGTATTTAAAATCATTTTCCATCCTTGTACTTCTTGTTCTATCCTCATCACTTCATGATCTGTCGCATATGCATCAAACTCTGGATTTACAGAATCTCGCACCTCCCAATGCGGTGCGAATTTTTTACAAATCTCAACGGAACGATCTGTTGAACCTTTATTAATTAAAATACCATGATCAAAAAGTTTCGTATGATGCATAAGCCACCATGGCAATAAATACTCTTCATTGTAAAAATGTGAAATAACGGTTGTAGTTATAATAATCTCCTCCTCTTTCTCTATTAATCTACTTTTTATCCTACAACCAATATACTCATAAGCAAAAATATGTTTCCTAATTATTGATCAAATATTATTATTAATATTTTTGTAAGTTTTCCTTTGGTACCCAGCCCTTCTCACCATCTCTTCCTTCGCACCAAACCCATCCATTCAATTCTTCTAATCCGATCAATCTTTCTCCAATACTCACATTTAATTCTTTCGCAGTATATTGTTTTATAATAATTCCTGTTCCATTCATATCTTTTCTTATAATTTGCTCCGGAACCCATCCTTTCCGGTTATACTTCTCTTCGTGACAAAACATCCAGTTTTCCCAGTTTTCCGGACCAGCGTAACTCTCTATCATTTTCACTACATCCCCCTCTTCTAAGCGAATTGGATTAGGATAATTGCTAACATGTGATTTTATAACGATATATTTCATAACAACCTCCAATAATCAGAAAATTAAGTTATAATATCATTATAACTTAAAGAGGAGGAATGCACGCATGTACTACAACACTTCATTCGAAAACGATCAACCTGTAGGCCGTCTATAAACTAAGACGGGCAATCATATAACACATACACTACGCCTCGTCTTAGGGAACTCATAATACCCTAAAAATAGACGGAGGTACTTTACATGAAACAAACAATTTTAGGAGCTATATATTTATCACTAGCAGCAAGTATATGGGGCGGTATGTATGTTGTTAGCAAATACGTACTCGATTTTATCCCACCACTAACACTCGTTTGGCTACGCTTTATTATCGCTTTTGTTGTTTTGTATGGCATTTTAAAACTAGCTGAGAAAAAGCAAAAGAAAAAAGTAACCATTCGCAAAAAAGATTGGCTCCTCTTCGCTTGGATTGGATTTATCGGCTATTTCATTTCGATCACATGCCAATTTATCGGAACAAAATTATCCGACGCTCATACAGGCTCGTTAGTTACATCAGCTACACCTGCATTTATGGTTATATTTGCAGCGCTCATTTTGAAAGAGAAACTAACTGCTCGTAGACTTTTATCTACTATAATAGCGACAATCGGTGTCATTATCGTAATCGGATGGGACATTGAAATCGGCTCTTATTTTATCGGAACAATCATTTTAGTTGGAGCTGCTATTACGTGGGCTTTACTATCTATTCATGTAAAAATCGCTTCAATCCAATTTTCATCCTTAGTTATTACAACGTACGCAATTTTCTTTTCACTCTTTTTTATTACACCTTTTATGATATGGGAACTACAAGCGGCCTCTATCGGAACAGTAAATACGTACGTCATATTAGGCGTATTATACTTAGGAATCGTCTCAACAGCAGGTGCCTTTTTCCTTTGGAATAAAGGATTGGAATTAATGGATGCAAGCATCGGTTCCTTATTTTTCTTCTTCCAACCTATCGTTGGATCGTTACTTGGCTGGCTCTTATTAAATGAGACATTAAATAGTAACTTTTTCATTGGTGGTATTCTCATTATATGTAGCGTTTTCATTACTACTTTTGAAAAGAAATAAAAAGCAGGCAGAGATTCTTAGTCTCTGCCTGTTCGCATAATTGGATCTTGGTCGTGAAAACCAATACAAATCGGTATATTACTTTGCACTTCACTACGTACACTTATAAAACTACACAGCGTTTTAGCAATTAAATATAAAGTTATACCGACTGCTTTTTCACTTGTGTCAAAGCCATTTTCAGTATACATATCTGCTAATTCTACAGACCCCGGCCCCTCAATATTATATGTCCATTCAGATGCCCAATCGTCATCCTCTTCTTCCATTGGAAAATACTCCTCACAAATATAGAACTGACTATCCCATTCGTTATCAAGGTCATACTCAAAATAAATCGCTTTTGCTTCTTCATTAGTAGCCCTTTCTACAGTTGCATCCAAACCTACTCGAATACTTTCCTTATATGACTCTAAATCAATTACTTTAATTCGCTCTGCACATTCTGTAGACGCCAACATGCAACAAATATCATAATACTTCGCTTCTATTTGCTCTACTGCTAACGAAAAGACATCCTCTTGCATCTCTTCTAAATACTGAAATATATCCACACTAAACACTCCTCACTCTTTACGCACTCCAATGCGATGGACGGGACAATAATTTCGGTAATTTCGTATGCTTATCCCCTCTCGCAGCATTAACTTGAACTTGCGTCAGAAAAATACTATTAGTAAAATCAGCCCCGCGAATATCTGCATCTCGCAAATCTGCTCCGATGAGATCTGCTCCTCTTAAATCTGCACCATTTAAGTTAGCCGCAATTAAATAAGCTCCTCTTAAATTTGCACCTTGTAAATTTTTCTTTTTCAGATTCGCTCCCATAAGGTCTGCTCCACGGTGTATGATTCGTTTCTTACGCGCAGTATTCATTTCCTTCCATACTAGTTCGCTCGTTTCTAAAAGGAGAATGTTCACCTCTGCCCTATGCATTGGAACATTTATTTTCATTAACTCATCTGGATTTAAATTCGAAAGTCGCTCTGTCTCCTCAATTGCGTTCTCCAGCTCTTTATGAATTGGCTGTGTTGCCTTTAAAAGAATCGCCTCATTCAAATACCAAAGCATTTCATGAAGTTGATGCATAACTGGAAAAGCATCGTACATTTTTCTTGCATGCTTTGCATCTTTCCGCCAATCAATCCCTTTAAACGTACCCTGAGAAATCTTCTGTCCAGCACCGAAACACTCAAATACTGTACAACCTTTATAACCTTTTCCTCTAAGATTTTTATGTATACTACATTTGAAATCTGATTGTAAGTTGGAACATGGTTTACCACCATCTTTATTCACTGCAAAATCTACCGATGCTGCGAACGGTAATGCAACGCAACATAGACCGAAGCATTTTTCGCAGTTTGCTTTTAAATGATCGTTATGATTAGTCAAAATCTATACCCCCTGTTGTCTTTTGACTATTTCATAATATTCCAACTGTAATAAATAATCAATTTTAAAATAAACCAGCATCTTTCGTTTCAATTCATAACTTTATCATTCGATTTCCTTTCAATTGAAAAGGACTATTTCTATTTAATGAATTATAATTAAATTATAAATTTTCTAACTAAAAAGGAGACTTATTATGGCACTAGAAATGAAAACAAACTGTCAAATTTGCGATCAATCGCTCGAACAAGATTCTGAAGCATACATTTGTGTATATGAATGTACATTTTGCGCACCATGTACAGAAGAAAGACATAACGTTTGTCCAAACTGCGGCGGCGAATTAGTACGTAGACCGAAAAAGAAATAATAAAAAGCAAAGCGATATCGCTTTGCTTTTGTTTAGGCATCTGAAATTATATATTTAAAAACTTCACACAAACAGGCTCTGGCACAACAACATCAGATTGTAAAAGTGTTAACTTACCTGTAGATTCATCTCTTGAAAATAACACAAGATTATGTGACTTTTCATTTGTAGCAACAAGAAACTTTTCAGTAGGATCTAATACAAAGTCCCTCGGCCAATTTCCTTCTGTAGATGTATGTTCCACAAATGTAAGCTGGCCTGAGTTTTGATCCACACTGAAAACAGCAATACTATTATGACCACGATTACCTGCATATACAAAGTGGCCGTCAGAAGAAATATGGATAGCACTGCCTTGACTATTTTCATCAAATTGTTCTGGAAGAGTAGAAATATACTGTAATTCTGTAAAGGATCCTTCTTCCGAGTTATATGTTAGCGCAATAACCTCTGAACTAAGCTCCGTCATTACATAAGCGTATTTTCCATTTGGATGAAAAGCAATGTGTCTTGGTCCACTTCCCGGATTCACAGACAGGCTATTCACTTCTATTAATGTACTATCTTTTATTTCATACGTAATTAATTTATCTATCCCTAAATCAACACCTATCACATATTTTTCATCAGGAGTATATCCCGCGTAATGTGCATGTGGTTTTTCTTGTCTTTCTTTATTCGGACCTGAACCTTCATGTGCCATAATAGATGCAGCAGGATTTACAGTTCCATTTTCTTCATTTACTTTAAAAGACTCAATCGTTCCTTTATGGTAATTTGCTGTAACTACTGTATGATTCCCACTATCAACACTAATATGACAAGGAGAAGCCCCTTCTACTACTTGTCTATTTTTCGCTTTTAGTTCTCCAGTATGACTATCAATGGAATAAGCAGCTACACCGCCAGATTCGCCTTCCTTAACAACGGAATAGAGATATTCATTATTTCGGTTAATCGTTACATATGTAGGGTTATCCAGCTTAGCGGCAAGTGTTACATTACTAATTTTTTTTGCTTCTGTGTCTAAAGTAAACTTATATATTCCTTCGCTATTTTCTTTCGTGTAAGTTCCAACATATCCAATAAACTCTTTGTTATCCTTCATTTTCATAACCCTCTCTCCCTATATTTTTCATTCATCATACTTCTTAAAATATTTTATGTTGAAAGAGTATCCTAAAAAATCGGAGTACCTCTTTATACGTTACCATATTTTCTTGGTAAATAGCTTTTAAACCCACTTTTTTTGGTACGCTGCTATACTTTCATATTCTTCTTCCAATTGACGGGACAGACGAATATAGATTGGCGTTAAATCTTTATATTTTTCCACACTTTCCATGTTTGGCTCATGATGAAAATCTGCACCTACCATTTCAGAAACTACGGATAATGTATCTATTTCACCTAAACTATATAAACCGAGGATTGCAGCTCCTAAGCAAGAACTTTCAAAACTTTCCGGAACATATACGTCTTGATGGAAAATATCTGCCATCATCTGTCTCCAAAGTTCCGATCTTGCAAAACCACCTGTCGCTTGAATTTTTTTCGGTTCACCAATTAGCTCTTTTAAAGCGAGAAGAACTGTATATAAGTTATAAATTACTCCTTCTAAAACAGCACGGATCAGATGTTCTTTCTTATGATGCAATCCGAGTCCAAAGAAAGATCCTCGTGCATTTGCATTCCATAAAGGAGCTCTTTCCCCTGCTAAATACGGGTGAAATAATAAACCGTCAGATCCAGGATTCACTTTTGCTGCTATTTCAGTAAGTACTTCATATGGATCTTTTCCTAAACGCTTCGCAAGTTCAATCTCTGAAGTACCCAATTGGTCACGAGCCCATCTGAAAATCATACCACCGTTATTAACTGGACCACCGATTACCCAATGGTCTTCAGTTAACGCATAACAAAAGATTCTCCCTTTTGGATCTGTTACAGGACGATTTGTTACAGCACGAATCGCACCGCTTGTACCAATTGTAACAGCCACAACGCCAGGATCTATTGCATTTACCCCTAAATTAGATAGTACTCCATCACTCGCTCCTACTACAAAAGGCGTAGAAACAGGTACATTCATCTCTTTGGCCAGCTCTTCATCTAATCCTGTTAAACTGTGCGTTGTTGGAACAAGCTTTGAAAGCTTTTCATCTGTAATTCCCGCAACATATAAAGCCTCTTCATCCCATTTTAAAGATTTTAAATTAAACATCCCTGTTGCTGATGCTATAGAATAATCAATTACATACTCTTTATATAACTTGTAAAAAACATATTCTTTAATAGAAATGAATTTATAACTTTTTGCGAATAACTCTGCCTTCTCATTCTGTAGCCAAACTAATTTCGAAAGTGGTGACATCGGATGAATTGGTGTCCCAGTACGAAGGTAAATTTCGTGACCATTCATATCATTCTTTATTTTCTCCGCCCAGTTTGCACTTCTATTATCTGCCCAAGTGATACATCTCGTTAACGGCTTTCCCTTTTCATCTACAGCAATGATACTATGCATTGCCGAACTAAAAGAGACACAAAGAATATCACTTGGCTGTACACTACTTGATCGTACAGTTTCTTTAATCGTATGTATTACTGCACGAAAAATTTCTTCTGGGTCTTGTTCTGCTGTTTCAGGCGTAGGAGAATATAAAGGATATTCAATTCCATGACTAGCAATAACAGATCCATCAGTAGAAAATAGAACTGATTTTGTACTAGTTGTCCCAATGTCTACACCAATCATATATTTTGAGCTCACCATTTCTTCCTCCTAACAAAAAATTGTTACAGTATCCCACCATAAAAATACATTCCTTTTATCTATTGATAACGTTGTATGCCACAATTATCTAAATAGAAACATCTTTATCTTAAACAAACATATCGATTAGTAAAACGCCTCCAAAAGCGATAAATGAAAGTAACGTTTCTAATACTGTCCATGTTTTAAATGTTTCTTTCACTGTTAAACCTAGGTATTCTTTTACCATCCAAAAACCAGCATCGTTTACGTGTGAAAACATTAATGCTCCTGCACCTGTTGCAATAACGAGTAATTCTAAGTTCACACCTGTTGTATTTTCAACGATTGGCGAAACGATACCCGCTGCTGTTGTTAAGGCGACTGTCGCTGACCCTGTCGCAATTCGAATTAAACCAGCTACTATAAATGCTAATACAATTGGAGATAGAGCTAAATGTTCAGACATTTGAGCAATAGCATTCCCTACCCCACTATCGATAAGAATTTGCTTAAACCCCCCGCCAGCACCAATAATCGCAACAATTGAACCGATTGGTAATAAGCTATCTTCTGTTATCTTCTTAATAGCTTTTTTATCGATACCTTGACGAAATCCAAGAAAATAGAACGCCGCAAAACATGCAATCAATAGTGCAATGATAGGACTACCGATTAATGTGATAATCTTCATCAAAGTATTAGAAAGAGGCACATAAGGAGCTGCTGCAGCTAAAACCATTAACATAACAGGTAACAATATAACTAAAAATGAAACTCCTATTCCTGGTAATTTCGTTGATTTTGTATTTACACGAATCAATTCTGGCTCATTTTCAGGAATTACACGTTTGTGAATCCATTTCGCAAATATAGGACCTGCAATAATCGCTGCAAAAAATGTAATAATGAGTGAATACATTAGTACCTTCCCAAGATTCGCTTTATAAATACCAATTGCAACTATGGCCCCTGGATGCGGAGGAACAAGACCGTGCACGACAGATAGCCCAGCAATTGCTGGTAATGCTATTAATAAAATATTTTGTTTCGTTGTTTTATGAATTGAAATTACTAACGGCAGTAATATTAAAATACCTACTTCAAAAAACACCGGGATTCCAATAATAAAACCTGCAATTAACATAGCCCATGGTAAGTTTTTTATCCCAAAGGATTTAATAAAGAACTCTGCCACTTGCATTCCAGCACCTGACTCTGCCATCATTTTCCCTAAAATTGTACCTAATACTAAAATACCTACTAAATGCCCTAGAACACTTCCCACTCCTGTTTCATAAGCACTCACTATTTTATCCATTGGCATTCCAGACATAATTGCTAAAAACAAACTTGCAACCGTTAAACTAATAAACGCATGCCATCTCCACCACGACACCCCTAAAATAACAATTACGATTGATAATAATGTAATCATTAAAAGGTACATATTCATACTCAGTTCCACCCCTTTATGTAAACCCTTTCAAAATTACTATACAATTAAGAGAACCTATATCGTTCTTTCATGAGTAAGAATTTATATATCGATATACAAATCATCTTCACAAAATAATAATTTATACAAAAAGAATCTCCCTTATCAGAGATACATGTTAACTACTCTCTCTGATAAGGGGATTTCTCTTTCATAATTATAGTGTTATTTTATACATGCGTCATACGAGCATATTTTCCTTCTTCAAAAGTGAATGACACTTTCTTCTCTGCTGTTTTCACGTAGTAAGACTACAAACTCAGGATCCAGTTTAAACGATGAAGTTACTTAGGATTTGTCCTCTCATGAAAAGCAATTTTCGGAAAGCCCCTTCACTTTTATGCATTATAATTTAGGAGCTTTCGCCCAATCCGCAGCAAACTTCTCAATACCTTGATCTGTTAATGGGTGCATAGCAAGTTGCTCGATTACTTTATAAGGGATTGTTGCAATGTGAGCACCTGCCATCGCTACACGAGTTACGTGATCTGGATGTCTAACAGAAGCCGCAATAATTTGTGTATCTAATTGATGAACATCGAATAATTCAGCAATTTTAGCAACTAATAATACGCCATCTTCAGAAATATCATCTAAGCGCCCTAAAAATGGAGAAACATACGTTGCACCTGCTCGAGCTGCTAAAAGTGCTTGGTTCACGGTGAAAATAAGTGTAACGTTCGTTTTTACACCTTTTTCAGTAAGATAGCGACAAGCTTCTAATCCTGCTAGCGTCATCGGAAGTTTTATTGTAACTTTTTCATCGCCGCCGTTAATCTTAATCAGTTCCTCTGCTTGAGCGATCATCTCTTCAGCTGTAACAGCATCTGGCGTTACTTCTGCCGAAACAGATTCAACTTTCGGCACTGCCTGACAAATTTCTGCAATACGGTCTTCAAACTTAATGCCCTCTTTTGCTACTAAAGAAGGATTCGTTGTAACACCAGCTAAAACTCCAAGTTTATATGCTTTTTTTATGTCCTCAAGATTTGCAGTATCAATAAAAAATTTCATTATCCATTCCCTCCAGTTTTTAAACGTTGATGAGTTACATGTTTAATATGCTTATCCCGTAAAAGCCCGATTGGTGTGGAATAAAGCCCCTACTTATTAAAGTTTCACTTTATTTCTTTTCTACTGCATGTCCGCCAAATTCATTGCGCAGAGCTGCTACAACTTTTCCTGTAAATGTATCATTGTCTAATGAGCGGTAGCGCATTAATAGAGACATTGCGATAACAGGAGTTGCTGTTTGAAGGTCTAATGCTGTTTCTACTGTCCATTTTCCTTCACCAGAAGAATGCATAACACCCTTAATTTCATCCAGTTTTGCATCTTTAGAAAATGCATTTTCTGTTAATTCCATTAACCAAGAGCGAATGACTGAACCGTTGTTCCATACTCTTGATACTTTTTCATAATCGTAGTCAAATTCACTTTTCTCTAGAATCTCAAATCCTTCACCAATAGCAGCCATCATACCGTATTCAATTCCGTTGTGAACCATTTTTAAGAAGTGACCACTACCAGCTTTTCCAGCATATAAAAATCCATTTTCTACAGCAGTATCGCGGAAGATAGGTTCAACGATGTCCCAAGCTTCTTGATCTCCTCCGATCATGTAACAAGCACCATTACGAGCGCCTTCCATTCCGCCAGAAGTTCCTGCATCCATAAAGTGAATGCCATCTTTCTTTAATTGTTCATATCGGCGGATAGACTCTTTATAATGTGAATTACCTGCTTCAATTAAAATATCTCCTTTTGATAAAAGTGGTGTAACCTCATCAATAACAGAATCAACAACAGCGTGTGGTACCATTACCCAAAGAATTCTTGGTGATTGTAATGACTGAACAAGTTCACTTAAACTAGATGTACCTGTTGCCCCGTACTCTTTCATTTCTTCCACTGCACTTGCATTTAAATCAAATGCTGCTACTTCATGTTTATGATCCATTAAATTTTTCCCTAAATTTAATCCCATTTTACCTAACCCAATTAATCCTACTTGCATAATATAATTCCTCCTCAGATTATCTTTTATTAAAAATTCATATCACTACGATTTTGAATACCATTCAGTATTGATAAATCTAGAAAGGTATTCACAGTCATAGCTTAAGAATTCAACACATTTTTTGTAATTTGAACAACATTTTCTATCGTAAATCCAAATAGATTCATGACTTCAGCTCCAGTACCTGAAGCTCCAAATGTTTCAATTGATAGTACTTTTCCTTCTTGCCCTACATAACGTTCCCAACCGAGAGATACACCCATCTCAAGAGATACTCGTTTCGTTATAGAAGACGGAAGAACGGATTCTTTATATTCGTTCGATTGACGATCGAATAACTCCCAGCTCGGCATTGCAACGATGCGAACAGAGACATTGTCTTCTTCTAGTTTTGCTTTTGCACTAGCAGCTAAAGATACTTCAGAACCTGTCGCAATTAAAATTACATCCGGATTTTCATTTGTTTCCGTTAATACGTAAGCTCCTTTAGAGAGATTCTCTATGTTCGCTTTCGTTTCATTAAACACCGGTAAATTTTGACGGCTCAGTACTAAAACGACTGGGCCATCCGTTTGCTGTAAAGCATACGCCCAAGCACTTGCTGTTTCATTTGCATCTGACGGACGGATAACTGTTAGACCAGGAATTGCTCGAAGCGCTGCCAATTGTTCAATTGGTTCATGCGTTGGACCATCTTCTCCTACAGCAATCGAATCATGTGTAAATACGTAAGTAACAGGTAACTTTTGCAGTGCAGCCAGTCGAATCGATGGACGAAGATAATCATTAAATACAAAGAATGTACTTACGAAAGGTTTTACTCCTCCATGAAGCGCCAATCCATTCGCTGCCGCGCCCATTGCATGTTCACGTACACCGAAGTATATATTGCGGCCAGCATACGATTCTACTGCATATACTGCTTCACCTTTTATATCTGTCATCGTAGAATGAGAAAGATCTGCACTTCCACCGAAAATAGAAGGAATCGATTTCACATAATGATTAATAGCTTCCCCACTTGCAACACGAGTAGAAATCGTTTTTTCAGTATCAAAGGATAGAATGTCTTTCGCTTCGATTAAAACCTCACCTGTAATCGCTTTTTCTAATTCATCTGCTAGTGCAGGGTTTGACTCTCTGTATACGTTGAACTGCTCATTCCATTCATTCTCTTTTTCAATACCTTTTTGTTTCAGTTCATTAAAATGAGCTGTTACTTCTTCAGGCACAAAGAAGTCTTCCTCATAATCCCAACCATACACTTGTTTTGTCGCTGTTGCCTCTTCTACTCCAAGCGGATTACCATGTGCTTTGTTCGTTCCAGCAACTTTTGGACTTCCATAACCTATAATGGTTCTAATTTCTATAAGAGTAGGTTGATCCGTATTTTCTTTCGCTAATGTAATGGCTTTTGTAATAGCATCGACATCGTTTCCATCTTCAACTCTTACATATTGCCAATGTACAGATTCTGCCCTTTTCTGAATATCTTCAGAGAAAGCAATGCCTAATTCACCATCAAGTGAAATTTCATTTGAATCGTACAGTACAATTAACTTGCCAAGTTTCATATGTCCTGCCATTGACATCGCTTCATAAGCGACACCCTCCATTAAGTCACCATCTCCGACTAATGCGTACGTATTGTGATCTATAATAGAGTGACCATCCTTATTGAACTTCGCTGCTAAATGAGCTTCTGCCATTGCCATTCCGACAGCATTAGCAATCCCTTGTCCTAACGGGCCTGTCGTCGCTTCAACTCCAGGAGTATGACCAAACTCAGGATGTCCTGGTGTTTTACTATTTAACTTTCTGAAGTTTTTCAAGTCATCAATTGAAACGTCATATCCAGCTAAATGAAGTAAGCTATACAGTAGGCTCGATCCGTGTCCCGCTGATAAAACGAATCGATCACGGTTAAACCATTTCGGATGATTAGGATTGTGATTTAAATGATTCGCCCATAATGCATAAGCCATCGGTGCTGCTCCCATCGGAAGACCTGGATGACCTGAATTTGCCGCATTAATAGCATCAATTGATAACGTACGAATTGTATTCACTGCTAATTGATTTATGTTTTGTGTCATAGTAATCGTCCCCCTACATGCTTTCATGAAAGAAAGTACTTATTTTTCCGTTTCTTGATCTAACCACCATTTAAATCCACTTTCTTGCAATAATTCATTCGACGCATCTGGACCATATGAACCAGACTCATATTCATGAAGTGGTAATAAGTTTTCCTCGAATGCTTCAAGAATTGGTTGTACCCATTCCCATGACAATTCAACTTCTTTCCAATGTGCAAAGAATGTAGCGTCTCCACTCACAGCATCATGAATGAGTCTTTCATACGCTTCAGGTACTCCCACATCTGCTTGCTCACAAGTAAAGTTAATACGCATCGGTTCAATTTCTCCATTTTTTAATGGATTTTTACTATTTAACTGTAATGAAACGTTCTCACCTGGGCTAATTTCAATTATTAACAAGTTAGGTGCTGCATTTGGATTACTATCTTGATATTGCTGTTTTAACGTATTTTTAAATTCGATTACAATACGAGTAGACTTTTCTTTCATTCGTTTACCTGTTCGTATATAAAAGGGAACGCCAGTCCAAAATGGATTATCGATCCACAAGCGAGCAGCAACAAATGTGTCTATGTTAGAAGAAGGATTTACTCCTGGTTCCTCTTTATATGCTACAACTTGCCCGCCTTTTATCTCTCCTGAAGCGTATTGTCCGCGAATGATATGGTTTTGAACGTCTTCTTTTTTCACTTTACGAAGCGTCTCCATTACCTTTCGCTTTTCCTCTCGAATTTCACATGCATTAACCTTTTCCGGCAGATTCATAGCAGTCATCATTAATATTTGTAACATATGATTTTGAACCATATCTCGAATGGCTCCTGCCTGGTCATAATATCCTGCCCTTTCTTCAACCCCAACTGTTTCACTAGCTGTGATTTGTACATTCGCTATATGTTCTTTATTCCAAATCGACTGGAGAACAGGATTTGCAAATTCTAGCGCTTCAAGGTTTTGAATCATCGGTTTACCTAAATAATGATCAATACGGTATATCTCGTCTTCTTCAAACGTGCGACTAAGCTTATCATTCAGCTCACGAGCAGATGCAAGGTCGTGCCCAAACGGTTTCTCAATCATCAGGCGTTTCCATCCATCTGTTTTATCAAGTCCGCTTTCCTTAATATTTAAAGCAATCGTCTCGAAAAATTCAGGAGCAACTGAAAGATAGAACATTCTATTACCTTTTATATGTAGTTCTTCTTCCCTTTCACGAACGACTTGTAATAATCTCTCATAGTCTTCCGGCTTACTCACATCTAATGGACAATAGCGAAAATTATCTAAAAAACCTTCCAGTTCCGGAGTACCTTCTTCCCTCTGACGAGAAAACGTCTCTATTGATTCTTTTATTCTTTCTTGAAAATCTTCGTGAGATACTTGACGTCTTCCAAGCCCGATAACAGATATTTGCTTTGGAAGCTTTTGATCTCTATATAAGTTATATAGCGCGGGGTAAATTTTGCGTTTCGCTAAGTCCCCTGTCGCTCCAAATAAAACAAAGGTCATTGATTCCAAGTTCAGTCCCCCTCTGGTTGTATAATCCTCTTCAATATACTAAAAATGAATTGTACAGAAGCTCATACTCTTATACTTCCTGTTTTTATAAAAAACAAAGAGTTATCTAATTCCAATTCTTTTTATACCTTTCGCTCTCTCATTGTCCCCAATATTAATAGTGGCAATTCAAAGCATTTCTACTACAACTTACTTATTTATAGAATTTAACGAAACATTTTATATCTGTTTACTTTTAGTAATTAAGTAATCTTATGTCTAGTATATTAACCACATAAATTATTATCGTCAATAAAAATGTCTTGCATTACATACTATTTATTTCGTAATACTTTTCTAAGTGTATTCCTAGTTACCATTCATTTTCAAAGATAATGATCGATATAATAAATATCAGTTTCGTCAAAATCTTCAATTAATTCTTCGTTAAACTCGCGAGCAGACGTTACATTATAATCAAAAGGCTTCTCTATAATAAGACGGTTTAATCCTTTTGTAGCCCACAATCCACTCTCTTTAATATTTAAAGCAATCACATCAAATACTTCTGGTATAACAGATAGATAAAACATACGGTTTTCAGGAATGTTTAATTCTATTTCACGCCTCTTTACAAGACTCAACAAATCTTGATAGTCCTCTATATTCGCTGTATCTAATTGACAATAACGAAATGTGCTAATAAATTCTTCTACTCCTGATTCGTCATCAGTAGATTTTCTAGAAAATGTAGTAAGGGATTGTCCTACTATTGTTTGAAATTCCACATCTGACATTCCCCTTCTGCCAATACCGATAATCGAAAGAGATTGCGGTATATTTTCATTACTAAATAGTTTGTATAAAGCAGGGTAAATTTTGCGTTTCGCTAAATCCCCTGTCGCTCCGAATAAAAGAAATGTCATTGAATCCATTTGCTATCTCCCTTTTTAAAACAATTGCTAGAAAAGAATATATTAGCTCATTCGCTACTTAGCACAACGCTCTCTCTAAATCCTCATACTTTACCAATGTTTCTTTAATACAATTTTGCCAAGAGCACGTTCTGATTCACTTATGTGGTGTGCTTTTTTTACGCCTTCTACATGTAAAGGCAACACATGTGTTACAACAGGTTTAATCTTCCCGTCCTCAATTAATTCTGTAATAAGAGAAAGTTCATATCCGTTAGGTTCAGTAAATATATGGTCACTCTGAATATTTTTCTCTCTTGCTACTTCAGTTTGCGGAATTTCCATACCTTTCGGACCATAGATAGACGCTAACTTTCCATTTGGGGCAAGCACTTTATAACTATCCTTTAGTACATCCTCGCCTAACACATCAAATACAATATTGTAATTATGCAAAAGCAAAGAAAAATCTTCTGTTTTGTAATCAATGACAGTATCAGCGCCTAGATCCTTTACAAACTGTATGTTTTTCGTACTAGTCGTAGTTGCAACATATGCACCGAAGCTTTTTGCTAGCTGAATAGCAAACGTACCAATCCCGCCAGATCCAGCATGAATTAAAACCTTATTACCCTTTTGAACATTAGCGAATTTCACTAAACTTTGCCAACTTGTCAAACCTACTAGAGGGATTGATGCCGCTTCCTCAAAAGATAGATTTCTCGGTTTTTTCGCTACATACTTCTCATCTACTGCCACGTACTCTGCATACGTACCATTTCGTTCAATATCTGGACGACTATATACTTCATCCCCCACTTTAAATGCTGTTACGTTTGGACCTATAGCAGCAACTACACCTGCAACATCCCATCCTAAAACGAGCGGGAAGTCATAAGAAATTACGTCTTGAAGTAAACCCTCACGAATTTTCCAATCCACAGGATTTACACCAGCTGCATATACTTCAATCAGTATATCGTTGTCTCCCAATAGCGGTGTCTGCATTTCAATCTCTTGTAGTACACTTTTATCTCCATATTGTATAAGTCCTATTGCTTTCATTCTTTTCACTCCTTTACAATGCTGGGAAATGAGGTAGTACTTCTTCTCCTAGCTCATCCAATACTTCTTCAGCTGGACGTTGACCATCAAATAGAGCAAGGAATAAATGATTCACACCAATACTTTTATATATATCAAGTAATTCAATTAGTGCCTTACGCCCTGTACGGTAACCTAAACGTATTGGTGTAGGACGTTCATTTGGATCTTCAGATAAATCTAAATGCATCGGTTGGATAAATGGTTTGAATACAGCTGGATGATAATCCTCTACTAGTTCTCTCCATTGTCCAATTGCTCCCGCCTGATGCACCGGACTACGTGGATAATACATCCATCCATCTCCATGTTCAGCAAACCATTCCATATTTTGCTGACTAAAACCTGTAATAAAGGTTGGAACACGTTTAGACGGTTTTGGAACTAAATTCGCACCATGAACTTCTCCTAGTGTCGACTGGATAGACGGGAAGTTTTTATACAAAATTTCTTCCAAGTAAGCAAACGCTTCTCTAAACTTTTCACCTCGTGTTTCATGACTAACACCTAACGCTTTGAAATCGGCACGTCTGTCACCGGATGAAACGCCCAGCATAATTCTTTCTGGAAATAGTTGATCTAATGTAGCAATTTCTTTTGCTACACGCAATGGATGACGAAGTGACAACACTGTTGCCGACGTTCCAAATGCGATTTTCTCTGTCTTGCTTGCTAAATACGTCAAATAAATCATCATATCGTAAATTTGACCTGTTGCAGGATCACCAAAGTCAGGGTCTTGCAGTAAAACATCGCGAAGCCATACACCTGTAAAACCGTATTGTTCAGCTTTTTGCACTAACTCTACTTGTTTTTCCATCGTTGGAGCATGAAACTGATAATTTTCAATCGGAATATGAACTCCTAACGTAAGTTGATCTTTCGCAAACATACGATTATATCCAAAATGGTTCGCAAACTTTTCCATGTGTTTCACTCACTTTCCCTCATTCATATAAACCTATACTTTTCATATTTCTTCTCAAAATTTATAAGCAACACTGCAACACCACATTGTTGCCGATTGTCATCGTTATAACTTTCTTTGTGCTACGAGTGTTATTATAAATCGGCCATAACATGAATAACAGTACGTACTTTAAAGTGATGTAGGCACTTTTAAGTACCTATACTAAGTGAGTAATAATAAATCATGCTGCAAAAATAACATCTACCCTTTCTTCAAAAAGCTTTACAGTAGTTTTTAGAAGTACGTTACATTATTTCATTTCATGCACTTTCCTCTTCTTTATATAAAATTCTCACTAACCAAATTCAAAATATTATACTTATTTTTCGTACTTTGCTATGCTATAACCACAAACAGGAGGTATAAACTATGAAAGCACAAATTATCCATTCTTTTGGGGATTCATCTGTATTTCAATTAGAAGAAGTTTCAAAACCAAAACTTTTACCAGGTCATGTTCTAATCAATGTAAAAGCAACAAGTGTAAATCCAATCGATACAAAAATGCGTAGTGGCGCTGTTTCAGCAGTCGCTCCTGAGTTTCCAGCTATATTACACGGCGATGTAGCTGGTATTGTTATTGAAGTAGGAGAAGGTGTTTCGAAATTCAAATCAGGGGATGAAGTATACGGATGTGCCGGAGGTTTTAAAGAAACTGGTGGTGCACTTGCAGAATTTATGCTTGCTGATGCGCGATTAATTGCTCAAAAACCTAAAAATTTAACAATGGAAGAAGCAGCTGCTCTACCATTGGTGGCAATTACAGCTTGGGAATCTTTATTTGATCGTACAAATATTAAACCTGGTCAAAATGTCCTCATTCATGGAGCTACTGGTGGCGTAGGACACGTAGCCATTCAACTAGCTAAATGGGCAGGCGCTAAAGTTTTTACAACCGCTTCTCAGCAGAAAAAAATTGAAATAGCTCATCGTCTGGGAGCTGACGTAGCTATTAATTATAAAGAAGAATCTGTTCAAGAATATGTGCAAAAACATACGAATGGCAACGGATTTGAAGTTATATTTGATACAGTAGGCGGCAAGAATCTTGATCATTCGTTTGAAGCTGCTGCGGTCAATGGAACCGTCGTAACAATTGCAGCTCGTTCAACCCATGACCTCTCTCCTTTACACGCAAAAGGACTCTCTCTGCACGTTACTTTTATGGCGTTAAAAATATTACATACAGATAAGCGTAATGATTGCGGAGAAATCTTAACGAAAATAACGCAAATTGTAGAAGAAGGAAAACTTCGTCCATTGCTAGATTCTAAATCATTTACGTTTGATGAAGTTGCACAAGCACATGATTATTTGGATTCGAAAGAAGCAATTGGGAAAATAGTGTTGAAAAACGTTTGGTAACTTTCACTAAATAATACAAACAACAAATATTTGTTGTTTGAAAATAACAGTGGAATTGCTTTAAACCACCTTATCTTTTTCTTAAGAGATGCCACAACGCTAAACGCTTTTCCTCCTTTACAACAAGTAAAAAATAACAGCCGAATTTTTCTTATAGTAGAAAAATTCGGCTGTTTTCATATCGCAATTTGCTTTTTTTTATTAAAATATACTACGTACTAATCCCCCGTCTATTCGCAACGCGGAACCATTAATCGCTGAGGAAAGTGGGCTACTTAAGAAAGTGACAAGGTGGGCAATTTCTTCTGGTCGAATAAGTCTTTGAATAATAGAGGTTGGTCGATTCTCTTTCATAAATCGCTTCTCAGCTTCTTCTATTGTCAATTGCTCATTAGGATAAAGACTATTTAGCATAGTCTCAACTCCTTCCGTTAAAGTCGAACCAGGCATTATAGTATTAACAGTCACATTCGTTCCTGTCGTCAGCTCAGCTAAACTACGAGAAAGTGAGAGTTGCATCGTTTTAGTCGCACTATAATGAGCCATTTCTTGAGATGGCATAATAGCTGCTTCGCTAGCAATAAAGATGACTCTTCCTTCTTTTCTTTCAATCATTTTTTTCAAATATGAGCGAGTAAGTCGAACACCACTCATAATATTGACTTCAAACAATTTAAACCAATCTTCATCAGGGATATCAAAATATTCTACAGGTTCAAAAATTCCTAAGTTGTTAATAAGAATGTCTACTTCAGGGTACTTTTCAATCACATTTTGGCACCCTTGTTCTGTTCCTAAATCAGCTACTACGGGTTGAAGGATAGCATCAGGATACTGCGCTTGAATTTCTTTTATCGTTTGATTAACATTTTCTTCACGGCGTCCATTAATAAGTACAGTAGCTCCTTCCGCTACTAATGAAGTGGCAATTGCTTTTCCAATCCCTGCCGTAGATCCAGTAACCAGTGCTGTTTTTCCTTTTAATTGCATATACATATAAATCCCTCCAAATTCATGTGCTAAATGATTGACTTACGTTGGAATAAATAATTACGTTTATATTGTGGTTCACTTCTCTTATCTTTAACAGAAAATAAGCAGATTCACCCTTTTTTCAAAAGCGTATAAACGAAAGTTATGTAGCTATTTCACTCTGTACTGAATTAAAAATCGAAATTATCATCATTTAGATCTACTCGATAATTCTGATTCTAATCATTGTAATGTTAAAAAATCACATCAACAGCAGAGTAAAGCTAAAACCAACCAGTAAATACCATTATGATCTATATTAACTAGAAAGAAAATTACGCACTTTAAAGTTCCATAGGAACAAAAAAGTGCCCTATATACTATAATTTCTAACTTTTTATATTTACTAACGTAGTATCCTTTTCTATCATAAAAAAGAGTGTAAAATTACACATTCTTACATACAGTTATAGGATTATTTTTTATCCTAATTAACTAAAAACCATATAACATAAAGTGAAACTTTAATCAGCCCGACCCCCACCTAACTTCTTTGCTTCCGCTGAATTTTGAGGCAGGGTCTTACTGCCCGGCAAATAGCGGGATAACATTCAAAAAAACCTTGCAGAAAAATTCTACAAGGTTTTTGTCTATACATACAAATTAATCACTATATTAAAATAAAAGAGTTTATAATTCATCACAATAATATTAAATATAAGCTGCTTTAAAGGCTTGTTGGACAGCTTGTACTTCTAATGAGTCTTTACCATATAAGTTCGTTGCTACACGAATACAAGCTTCTTTTAATTCTTTAAAATCAGAAGTCATATTTAATTCATCCGTATTTGCATAATAGAAAATATCAAACATTTTATCTTCTCCAATGCCATGTACATTTACTCCATTATGGCTTCCACCACTAGCAATCAAGTAAGCTACTTTATTAATAATGCTAGAGTTCGTGTGTACACCACCATGATCGTGGTCAGCATCAATAGGTAAGTTATTATAATGTCTATAGTCCTCCGGATATCTAGAAGAGATAGATGATGGGTTTTTCATATCTCTAAAAATACGACCTGATTGTTCTCCCATTGTCCAATTGAACTTTCCGTTATTAGCATACTTTTCAACTGCTACTCCTAAAATATCAGATAGAGCCTCATTAATTGCACCAGCTTCTCCTGCATACTCAAGTCCAGACTCATTTCTTGTAACCGCGTGTGTAAATTCATGTCCTGCCACATCAAATGCTCTAACAATTGGATCTCCGTATACTAGCATAGCTCCATTACTAAATGCATTAAACCACTGCTTAGGATTTCCTTTATTCGTACCATTTGTGTTCCAACCATGAACGACAGAAATTACTTTTTGTCCGTTATTATCAAAGCTGTTACGGCCATATTTTTCTTGATAAAAATCATATACTTTCGTTGCTAAATAATGAGCACTAACTGCTTTAGGATCAGTAAAATTTGTAGAATTACTTGTTACTAAATCATCGAGATAACCCCATACATTTCTTCTATAATTATTATAATCTTTATAATTAGCAGTATATGTTTCAATTCCCTTACCACGAGAATAATCTGCAAGCATGTACGTTCCATCACTTCGCTGCGTAATTCCAAACGTACGATTAATACCTAAGTCATCTTTTCCTGTACCTGTTAATCTTGAAGAATCTTGTGATTTATTTGCTGTCGCAGATTGGACAATACTACTATCTACTTGTATACCCAATTTTTGAACGAGTTCTTTTAATAGATTACCACCAAAAGCATCAATTAATACTGTACCAGATACATATTCAGGTGTAGATGCACTAAAAGTAATTTGATATGCGTTTGTAGCTTTATTTGTATTTTCATCTACATATACCACTTGTTTAATTTCTGGTTCTTCAATAAATGTGAGATTATTTCCATAGATGTTGAAAAGCTGTTTTTTTGCATCCTCTTCTGATAAAGTAATAGGTTGTTTCAAATCTTCCTGTTGTTGTAGATCTTGGGCACTATCCCCTGAAACGCTCGTAAGTACACCATCATCATTAATATGTGCTGTTAGTTGATATCCGTATACATCACGTCCTTCATACGTTTGTTGAAGACGTACCAATGTAGTACCATCATAAGATTTACGACTTTGCGTAACATTATAATTAACTTTGGATTCCGTATTAACTTGCTTTGATGATAATGCTTGTTCTGTTTTTCCTTTTAGTGCATCCTTTGCTACATTTTCTGCCGAATTTTGAGAAGGTACTGTTAAATTACCTGTTCGGAACGTATCTTCCTTTGTTTCCACTTTTAAATCTTCTGTTTCCGCATGCACTCCTCCATAGGGCATAATCGCCGATAACACCACTCCTGTAGTTAAACCTACCTTTACGAAATTATTCATATTCTTACTCCTTTATAATCTTATTATTAAGTTAAATAAATGTTTTTTCAAAATTGGAAACATAGATATTTCAAACTATCTATGTTTATCTACTGTTTATGAATTGTGATTCCTCATAATATAGATAGATTGCGTCTTTACTTTTAGATTCATTTCATTCCTCAAAAATTACTCATTATATAAGCTATCTTTATATTTATTTATATACGTTATTTTTTGTGGTTCTGATAACATATTTATCGCCATCCACACATTCTTTTTCATTTCTAATTTTTGCATTGGTATCTCTTTTAAAACCGGATTACTTATAATTTCTTCCATTTCTTCATCAATTCTTTTCATAAGATTTTCTTCTGGATTATTTTTTAAATAAGTATTTTTCAGTCCCCATTTTGTCATTATAAATTCATTCGTTTTATTCATAGGATTAATAATAGTAGCTTTACTAGTTAATCGTTTTTTTATTTCATCATGATAGATTTTAATTTTATATCCTTCTTTTAGTGGAATAGTATCTTTTACAATCGTTACATTTGTCCCTTCCATTTCCTTCGTATAAATTTTTTCACCTTTCTCATTAAACACCTCTATTGATGCGTATTTTTCATCTGCATAATAGCTATGAGGCGTTTTAGTAGTAACCGTAAAAACAGCCCGCTTTTGCTCTAAGTCTGTATTTAATTCGGCAAACTGATCATCTCCTAATCCTAGGAATTGAATCGTTTCATTTACCAAATTGCTCACTTTCATTTCGTTAACATCAATCGTTAGACTATTATCCTTTTCCTTTACATAGGCATAATACGAACGGAAATGATACATTCTATCCATTTTCTCACCTGAAATTTCAACCGTATAAACCCCATTTGGTACGTCTTGTAAATTGATATCTGCTGTTTCAATTGTTTTTTCTTGAACAACTGTATTCCCTTCTTTTAATTTAATCTTTCTTCCTTTCAATGTATCTATTTCATTTGTATTTAAATGGATATGCAAATTCCCTTTTAACCTAAGTGAAGCAATTTGCTGATTCGTAACTATTTCAAAGTTAGAGTTTATCGGAATATCAGGATCAACTAGAGCTCTCGCCTTAGCTAATTGTGATTCAGGCACTATATACGCTAAAGAAGTAACTGCCGGATAACCTTTCGCCCTATTCATCTCTATTTGTTTATGATTAAGCTTAAAGCCCCATCTTTCAAAAACGGGTGTAAAATCAACTTGTACATTCTCGCTATAATACTGATTCATTAAATCTGGTAAAGAATGGTCACCTTTTTTAAAAGCAGCATTACTAGCTAGTTTTCGATAACCTTGATACATTTTTGCAAAAGCTTCATCGCCAGCTTTTTGTTTCGCCATCGTTAAAAGAATAAGTTTTTGTCGTAAATCTAAGTCATCATAATTTTTATTTTCTTTCATTAAAGCATTATATAAATTCCGTTCTACTTGTTCCTTTTTCCCGAAATTAAACAACCAACCAACTTGATCTGCTTTTTTTCCATATTTACTATATTGATATTGAACACCGAATAGATTATTAGAAACTTCTCCTGTAAATATTCCTTGATTATCAAAACCAGCTTGGTATCCGTGAGCGATTTCATGTAAAGTTCCCCAACTCAGTTTATCTAACCACATCTTTGTACTATCTGAACTATTCGCTGTCCAATTTGCACCATAATAGGCACCGCCAGCACCGGATATATCTGCTTTTAAAAAATAACGATTTTGACTTTTTTTATTTTCAACCGCTGAACCATCTAAACCAATAATTGAATCATACATCGCAAAAATATTTTCATAATACGCAATTAACTCATCCAATGATTGAAAATCTTTTAAAGACCTTACTATTTCTTTATCTTTTTTAGGTATAAATAATTGAAAACTCTCCCCTTGAAGTAACGCATACTCTCCATCAAATTGATCCCATGTACTAAAAAATTGAGATACACTTCCTTGTTGTTTATAAATGGGAAGAGGTTTAGTAGCACTTTCATTCCCTACTTGGTACTCAAGTACAGCGTGCTCTTCACCATACGGAGTATCTATGAAAGGAACTAAAGGCGTATCACCTTGAATGGTAATCCATTCATTTCCTACTTGTATGGATTTTTCATTTTTAGAGTCATTAGACAATAAACGTAATGTTAATTTGTCTTTAAAATTAGGATTCGTTTGTCTTACCTTTAATGGTGTATTTCTCTGCAAAATAAATCCTAAATCTTGTCGATCGTGATATTTACCCTTACTTATGCCCGCCTGAAATATCCAAGTAGGCTCTTCTAAACTAGTAATTTCTTTTACATTTGTTCGTTCATCAGCATGTAAGTGTATATTTCCTATGAAGAAAAACATTGTATACATGATGCCTATAACAAGTAGCCTTTTCATTTACATATCTCCTTTTCTATTTTTTATATACAAAATACAATAAAACCCTCCTTCTTTACTTATAACTGTCGTCAGTAAGTTACTTATTAGTGTAATTATTATAGTTACATTAGCTCATGATTATCAATCATTAAATATATGTAATTTTGCATATATTAATGTTTAACGAAAAATTTCGAGATATCTTGTAATGATCCAATATTATTTCATACATTATTCAATAAAAAAAACACACGAAGCCCCTTAAGTCTTCATGTGTTTTCATACATGTTATTACATTTATAATTGAATAAATTATCTTATTCTGTAATATTAAATTTTGAAACCAATCCCCTTAATTCTTCCACCTTTTCTTTCATTTTGTTGGATTGGATTGATATTTGTTCAATTGATACGGCCTGTGATTGAATTGAATTTACTGTTTGAAGCGTCTCCTTTTTCACATCCGTTGCAGTTTCAGAAACTAGCGAAAGAGAAGCATTTACTTCTTCTGTACCAGCAGACATCTCTTCTGTCGCTGCGGATACTTCTTGAATTTGACTTGTAATCTTATCAATATCTCTCATAATAGACAAGAAGGTTTGATTCGCTTTGTGGGCAGCTTCTTTTCCTTCTACTGCCTTCTGTTGGCCTTTTCGCATGACATTAACTGTATCTTGAGTATCTTGTTGAATGGATTTTATTAAATGATTCACTTCCTTTGCAGATTCTTTAGATTGCTCAGCCAAGTCTCGAACTTCTGCGGCAACCACTGCAAATCCTTTCCCATTCTCTCCAGCACGTGCCGCTTCAATAGCGGCATTTAAGGCAAGAAGATTCGTTTGTTCGGCAATATTAGTAATTGCAGCGAGAGCTGTATCAATCTGTTGTGTACGTGTAACAAGTTTATTTATTACTTTTGATGTTTCCTCGACAACATCATGCACACTATTCATTTGAAGAATAGAGTGATTTATCACTTCACTACCGATATTTATTCGTTCTGTAGTCGTTACTGCTACCTCAGCGACTACTGCTGAAGATTCAGCTACAGTTTGCACCCCTGTTGTAATTTCTTCCATTGAGGATGAGCTCTCCTGAATACTAGTTACCTGTCCTTCTATTTTTGTTTTTACTTCTAAAACAGTCTGTACAACCTCATTTGAAATACTAGACGCTCGATTTGTATCTTGTAATACGCCCTCCGTAGTAGAAATAACCTCTTGTGTTGTCATCTTAACATTCGCAATTAATTGTTGAAGGTTATCTAACATACTATTAAAAGACTGAACAATATGCCCTAATTCATTATTTGCTTTATAAGGAGTACGTGTTGTTAAATCTCCAGCTGCTACTTTTTCCATATCATTTTGTAGTAACACAAGTGGTTTTCGGATAGTTAATTTAATAATATATCCAATTAATATAATTATCAAAATTGCTAAAAGCGAAATACTAACAAACATTATCATTGTATTTTGAGCACTATTATTATTTTCCTTCTGTAAAAGCTCTGCATTATTACTATTATATAAAATTAATTCACGAATTGATTTTATTGATTTTTGCATATTAGGTTCAATCTCTTTTAGGTAATATGCATATGCTTCCTCATTATTAGATTTCCCTAATTCTTGCGCTTTCTTCATTTGAGTTCTTAATTTATTAAATGTTTCATAAAACGTGTTATATAATTCTTTTTCTTTAGTAGAAATAACTTTAGCCTCAAACTGCTTTAAAAGATAATCATTTTCCTGACGAATTCCGTCCATTTCTCTTATTAATTCATTCATTCTTTTTTCATCTTTTGATACCATAATTTCCATAAAGTTCATATTAACATGATAAAAATTAGATTCTACAATACCAATCCACTCAATTGGTAGTAAATTATCCTCATACATATTAGAGGAAGTACTTTTCCCTCTTTCTAATCCCCAAAACCCTATTAGGGATAATACTATACATGCAATACTTGATATAGTTATTAATATGTTTAGTTTTGTACCAACCTTACTGTTTCTTAATAATTCCAATTCACTTTCTCCATTCTAATATATAGTTTAAGTAATGTATTTTATACCAAGAATTCAAAAATTACGATGTTTATTTTGTAATATGCAATTTTGCATATCATCCACTACTGATTCAAAATAACCTAACATTGTAATTTTGGTTTTCCAAAAATTCATGATTATGAACACACCCTATTAATTCTTGAACTTCTCATCCAAAATATCCAAAAATATTGTGGCACTAGGGGAACCCATCATTGATGTATAAATTACACTACCATACAAGACTAGCTTAAAAATATTTTTCTTATTGCTCATTTTTCTATTTCCTCTCTATTAGAAGTACTCCTAGCACATCACACTAATAAAAACGATAGTATTAAAAAATAAGGAAAGACATAACACCTATGTCTTTCCTCTAAAATTGTAACACTCAATATACTCTTAGCTCTATTTGATTTGCCAGTTAAATCCTCACATTTCTTTCTTTATAATATCTCCTAACTCCGTCCAACTTGTAATCCGCGGGATATTGAGATGTTGATTGTAAGAAGTAGTTTTTGCATACACATTTATCGGTTTTCCTATTAACGTTTCTAAGACTGCCGGCTTATCATCAAAGAAATAGTTTAATTTTATTTCTTGTATGAAGTGTATTTTTTCTTCATCCCTCATTCCATAGAAAAAGCGATCTTCATGTACCGGAAAACCTTTTTCTATTAACCATTTTTTTGTTTGCTCTCCATGTTCTTTAGGCCGTGCTGTTATATAGTATATTTCATGTCCCTGTTTTTCTAATTCTTGTAATGTCTCTACTGCATATGGAAACGGTGAACAAGAAGTATAATAAATCTCATCCAGCAAACTATTCCACATATGACTGCCTTCCTCCGAAGTCATGCCAAATGCTTCATGAATTTCAATTGTTTTTAAAGTATGAAATACATCCAAACCTACTTTTTTGTTTAATTTTTTGTTATATAAATGAAAAGCATGCTGTCTTAAATCAATTAACGTATCATCGATATCAAATCCAAACTTCACTCTTCATCGCTCCTTTCTGTACTTCATTTATTGAAAAATATAAGTATTTTTTTATTCTCCTTATTCCTCTTCTTTCCGATATTTTGGATAGCCAATAAATCTATAATCTTTTCCAACCTGGGTAAAGGATATGTCCTCAAACTCAATCGCATCTTGCATTTTAGCAATACCAGCACCCTCTACAAAGCTAGGCGCCATTCTACCCCCAATAATTTTAGGTGCAATATATAAAATAAGTTTATCCATCAATCCATTTTCAATAAACGAAGCATTTACCTCTCCACCACCTTCAATAAGCAGGGAGGAAACTCCTTTTTGTCCTAAAACATCAAGCATTTCATGTAAGTTTATATGCTTTTCTCCGCTAGTAACAAATACTTTAACTCCTGCATTTTCTAATGCTTTCTTTTTTTTCGCTGCATGATTACTTGTTGTAAATATCCAGGTAGGAGCTTCTCCATCTGTAACAACGTTAGCTTCCATCGGTATGCGTAATGTCGAGTCCATTATTATTCGAATTGGATTTCGTCCATTTGGAATACGCGTTGTCAATGATGGATTATCCTTTTGAACAGTATTCGCTCCTACTAAAATAGCCGCATTTTCGTTTCGTATTTGGTGTACTTCCTGTCTTGCTTCTGTAGATGTAATCCACTTACTATCCGATAAAGAAGTAGCAATTTTCCCATCTAATGTAACTCCTGATTTAATCGTTACAAATGGGCGCTTTGTCAAAATATATTTATTAAAGACTTCATTCATCTTTTTAGCTTCTTCTTCACACACTCCTACAAGCACTTCAATACCAGCATCTTGCAGAATTTTAATTCCACGTCCAGAAACAAGTGGATTTGGATCAAGTGTAGCAACTACTACCTTCTTAATTCCTGCTTGTACAATTGCTTCTGCACAAGGCCCTGTTCTTCCATGATGAGAACAAGGTTCAAGAGTTACATAGATTGTACCACCACGTGCCTGTTCTCCCGCCATACGTATCGCATGTATTTCGGCATGTGGTTCTCCAGCCTTCATATGTGCTCCGATCCCTACAATTCGGTTATCATTTACAATTACAGATCCAACCAGTGGATTTGGAGTCGTTTGTCCCTTCATAGCCTTGGCATTTTCTAGTGCTAGCTTCATATACAATTCATGCTCAAGCATGTAAGTGTCCCCCTTCAAAATGTCCAGAACGTTGAATCTTTGTTTGCAAATATTTCTCATTAAATTCTGAGACATCCCCCCATAACGGTTCACGACTCGTAACATTTAACCCAGCTTTTTGTAACGCTTCTAATTTTTTCGGATTATTTGTAATAAGTTTTACAGGTTTTGAGCGTAGCGCTTTTAATACTTCAATTGTGTCATCGTAATTTCGAATATCATCTTCAAAACCTAGGTTCAGATTGGCTTCCACTGTATCTAACCCATTTTCTTGCAAGAGATACGTCATCGCTTTACTAAACAAGCCAATTCCTCTGCCTTCATGATTCGCTAAGTAAAATAAAGCACCTGAACCATGTTCTGTAATCATTTGTAAAGACTGCTTTAATTGGAATCCACAGTCACAACGTTTACTACCAAAGATATCACCGGTGTGACAAATACTATGCATACGAATTAGGGCATCTTCAGAATTCTCAAAATCACCATACACAAGCACACTAGATTGCTGCATATCAGCTAAATTAATAGATGAGAGTTTTTCGATAATTCCTTCTACACTATTTGTAACCTCACTACATTGTAACCAAGAATACCATTGGAAAATTTTAGTCTCCCCATATAAATTAATTGGCAATTTGATAGGTCCTACTAAATAAATATCCTTTCCATCTTGATGTATAAATTGAATTTTATCTTCTAACATATGAATTGTATCTGTTGTAACCATTAGGTACCTCCTAGTATAGAGAATCTCTAAAAAATTCTCTTCCATTGTTATATTTTTTATTGTTTAACTTACACAGCGTAAGTGTTTTTACAGATGATATTCTTTTTTCTCTCAGCTTATATGCAATATGTATCATTACAACCTTGGCTATTTAAAGAAAAGAATTCTAGTTACATAAAACAACTTAGTTACTTTATGTAAGTTAGTATACATTCGTAATTAATTTACGTCAAGTAATTAATTATAAAAACATTTGTTACTAATAGTAAGATGTTATATAATTTATTTTAGGAGGTGAAGGAAAATGAATGATTCGACATTATGCCCTCGCTTTGAAAAAGGAATGAAATTTTTTAGTCAACGATGGACAGCACTAATTATTTACCAACTTTTTTCTGGATCTCAGCGCTTTTGTACGCTTGAATCTTCTCTTCCTGTAAGCGGAAGATTACTTTCAGAAAGATTGAAAGAATTAGAACTAGAAGGAATTGTCGAACGTAAAGTCTTTCCTGAGACACCAGTTCGTATAGAATATTCTTTAACTCAAAAAGGATTTGCTTTAGAATCCATTATTCGTGGAATAGAAGAATGGTCACAGGAATGGGTAAAACTTGAGGAATAGCATAAAAGCTTTTTCGTATATAGTTTTAAGTAATCAAATTACAAATATCTATAATTAAAACGCTAGTTTTTCAAACATTTATGAAAAGCTAGCGTTTTTGAATGAATAAAATAAAATTTAAGAAATGAAACAAGGTGATCAAAGCGATCACCTTGTTCCTTTAAAGATTAAAATAGTGTTTTTAACAGAACGAATAAACTTTTTTGACGAAACAGTTTTTTTCACAATACAGTTAGCTTCCTCCGCTATTTGCGAACAGTAAGACCACTACTAATTAAAGCTTCACTTTATTACATTTGAATGTTACTTATGAAATTTCACACGCTCTTCAAGTGGTTGGAATTCTTTTTCACCTGGTACAGCTGTCGGATTACCAAATGGCATTTGTGCAATTAGCTTCCAATTAGCAGGGACATTCCATTCTTGTTTTACCTCATCGTCAATTAATGGATTATAATGTTGTAAAGACGCCCCTAATCCCTCTGCTTCTAAACCTGTCCACACGACTAATTGGTGCATACCTGATGCTTGGTGTGACCAAATTGGGAAGTTTTCAGCATATGCAGCAAATTTTTCTTGAAGCGATTTAACGATAGCCTCATCTTCAAAGAATAGTACTGTTCCATAACCAGCTTTAAAAGAATCCATTTTTTGTTGCGTTCCTGAGAAATCTCCATCTCCAACTACTTTTCTTAATGTTTCAGTTGTAATATCCCATAATTTATCATGAGCTTCACCAAATAATACAACTAATCGCGCAGTTTGAGAATTGAAAGCTGATGGAGTATATTTCACAGCAAACTCCACGATTTCTTTAATTTTTTCATCCGATACTTGTACCTCTTTGTTAATTCCATAGTAAGTACGTCTTTCTTTCAGTGCAGTATAGAAATCTTTTGTCATAATTCATTTCCTCCTAAGTTTTAATATTCTTCAAAATGATACATTGCGAAGATAATATGAGTTGAAATGAGTTCATTTTTGAACCATCGAACTCCATAACACCAATTGCTAGTCATTCTGAATCTAAACCACTATTTCTTGCTTCAGTTCACCTAAAAAAACTCTTATAGCATCATTGATACAATCTAGTGATCATTCGGTATTATTTTACCCATTCTCTATTCATGTATCCTGCTTGTTTCATATTTACACAAATATGAAAATAACCTTAAATTGATGGTCAAAAAAGCCAGGTAGCATGAATAACACAATACCTGGCTTTTTACATTTTTAATTTAAATTCAACTAAACATTACCAATGAATAGTAGTAAAAACTATACCCGTCACTTATTTAATAATTAACATCTCATATGGATGCTGTTCCATAAATCTATTCTCCCAAGGAATCTCTAATGATGTCCAATTTGAACCACCGTCTACTGACTGATACACTCCTTTATTGCTAAACAGATAAAACGTTCCATCACTTGTTGCCTTTAATACTGGTATGATTGTCCCTTTAGGAGTTGGTAAACCTGCATTCATTTCTGCCCAAGACTGATTTTTTTCTTTCTTATAAATAAATGATTCACAATTTCCATTATTGTAATCATGCGCTACGTGTGGATTTGAAGATGTCGCGATAATAATATTTTCTGGATCATTTGGGTTAACTGCCATTTGATATGCGTAATGATGCTTTAGCCCGCTACACATATAGTTCCAAGTCTTACCTCCATCATTACTCTCCGCATACTCTTGACCTGGTTCTTTCAAGAATGAATCACCTAACACCCCGTATAAACGATTTGGGGCATTGCGATGTGATGTAAGAATGTGAATATCTTGAGGATAGTTCCCCTCTTTTTCCTCAGTCCATGTCTTACCTCCATCTACACTTTTAATTAACCCACCTACCTCAATAGTCGTATAAATAGTTTCTGGATTATTAGCATCAATTTCAATATGTTTTACATGGTGTGTATATGTTCTTTGAGGAAAGAACCATGATGAATATGATGGCATTTGTCGATAATCTGTTAGCAGCTCAAAACTGTCTCCTCCATTTTTGGATACGAACATTGCACTCGGTTCAGTTCCTACATATACAATCCCGTTACCGTCATCCCCCTTCGCTGGAGATACAGAAACTGCTGTAATAGCTCTCATATGAATAGCATTAGCTGGGAACACTTCACCAAATGAAGGCAACGTACCAATTGCTTCCCATGAACTTCCTCCATCTTTACTTCTCCATAATCCCCTATCAAAAGTACCACAATACATTCTTTCTTGGTCGTATGGATCTAAAGCTAAAGCAACTGGATTCGCACCTACAAACTGCGATTGGACGCTCCATGTTGAGTCTTTTTTTTCTGCGATTACAAGTTCTCTATCAAACGCTAATATGAATTTTTCCATAACTAAAATCTCCTCGTTTCATAATATATCTACTGTATTATTTAAATTTTTACCGTTACAAGTTATGAGATAACACTTATATGCTACAGCATATAAAAGATAAATTTTATAAGCAATATGTGCTTAAAAACTTACATTATATAATTTGTTAACTTCACATCCGTATGATGAACAAGATGTCCTGTTAACTCATATAAGTCCATATGCCACCTCCAAATAAATCATAATTTACATGCTATAGCATATATAATATAGAATGCATTATTTTATGTCAAACTTTAATACTGTTAATCAGTTCTTTAGATTGCTTAAAGTAATTTAAAAGTCATAATATAAACAGAAACATTTTATTGAATAGAATAGAAAATAAAAAAGAGTGCAATTTTTGCACTCTTTTTACTCATTTCTATTAGAAATCAAAGTTATCAGGATCTGGACCAACGCGGTGATTTTGATTTAATGCATCGATTTTTTCCATATCTTCTTTCGTTAATTCAAAGTTAAATACATCGGCATTTGCAATAATGCGGTGTTCTTTCGTTGATTTTGGAATTGTGATCACTTCATTTTGAAGATCCCAACGTAAAATCACTTGTGCTGTTGTTTTACCATGTTTCTCAGCAATTTCTTGTAATGTTTCGTTATCTAATAATTGACCTTGCATAAGTGGTGACCATGCTTCCATTTGAATACCTTGTTCTTTACAGAAAGCTTGTAATTCTTTTTGTGTTAAACGAGGATGGTATTCCACTTGGTTGATCATTGGTTTAATTTCCGCATCTTTTATTACATCTTGTAAGTGATGAATTTGGAAGTTACTTACGCCAATTGCACGTACACGCTTTTCTTTATAAAGTGTTTCTAACGCTCTCCACGTATCTTTATATTTCCCTTCTACAGGCCAGTGAACAAGATATAAATCTAAATAATCTAGCTTTAATTTTTTTAAACTCTCTTCATATGCAGCAATCGTTTCTTCATATCCTTGATCTGCATTCCATACTTTTGAAGTGATAAATAATTCTTCTCTTGAAATCCCTGTTGCTTCGATACCTGCACGGATTCCCTCACCTACAGCTGCTTCATTTCCATAAATTGCAGCTGTATCGATGCTACGGTATCCAGCTTTAATTGCTGATTTAATCGCTTCTACAAGTTCCGGACCTTCTTCTACCTTAAATACCCCTAAACCGAACCAAGGCATTTCTACACCGTTATACAATGTTGTTGTACTTTGTAAATTTTTCATTTTATTTTCTCTCCTTTTATTTTACTAGATCTCGTTTTTCTAATGCCATACTCCACGCTGTTAAAATAACAGCACCTACTACCATAATGCCGCCTACCCAAGCTGTATGAATTAACCCTAAAGAGTTCGTTACAATACCACCTAAATACGCACCAAGGGCAATCCCTGCATTAAACGCCGCGATATTAATTGCCGATGCAACATCGACAGCACTCGGTACAAATCGTTCAGCTAACATTACGACATATACTTGTAACCCTGGAACATTCATAAATGCGAATAGTCCCATTAAAATAATTGTGATTAGCCCAGCTACCTTAAATGGCGCTGTAAATGTTAAAACGAATAATATGATCGCTTGGATAAAGAACATGTAAAATAGCGCTCGAATTGGATTATGGTTCGATAATTTACCGCCAATCACATTCCCTATCGCGATTGCGATTCCATACACTAATAAAATGATAGTAACTGTATTAGCTTTAAATCCTGTTACTTCTTGTAATAACGGAGATAAATACGTAAATGTTACGAATGTACCACCGTATCCAAGTGCAGTAATGATGAAAACAAGTAACAGTCTTCCGTTCGTGATCAGTTTAAATTGATCGCGGAATGATACAGACGTACCCTTTTTCATATTAGATGGAATGAGAATACTATTTGCAATTAAGGCAATAATTCCAATTACTACAATTGCTAAAAATGATGTTCTCCAGCCAAATTGTTGACCAATAAATGTTCCAATTGGTGCCCCTGTAATAGTCGCAACTGTTACACCAGTAAACATAATTGCAATCGCGCTAGCACGTTTATTTTCTGGTACAAGTGCCGCAGCAATTGTTGAACCAATTGACATAAACACACCATGTGAAAGTGCAGACACAATTCGCGCAATAAGTAATACAGTGAAGCTTGTTGCTACCGCTGCGATTCCGTTACCAATAATGAAAATAATCATAATCCACATTAATAACGTTTTTCGTGACATATTAGCTGTTAATGACGTTAATACTGGAGCACCAAACGCTACACCTAACGCATATAAAGAAACTGTTAAACCAGCTGTTGTAACCGACACATGTAAATCTTCCGAAATAGATGGTAATAAACCGACACTAACAAATTCAGTTGTCCCAATCCCGAACGCACTAATTGCTAGCGCTAATAACGCAAATATACTTCTTCGATTCGTCTGAACTTCTGAAGACGATGCTGTATATGAATTCAATTGAGTTTCCCCTCTTCCTTATAATTCCTATCATAATAGTGCGATAAAAAGGCCCTTTTATCTTCTAAAAAACATATTTAATCTCTACAAACGCTATTATGAATGGTTTCATTCTTTTTTTAAATAACGCACTTTAAAGTACTATAGGTACTTTTTAATACCGTAAAGCTTGTCTCTCTCTTACATGTACTATTATGAAATATATTCAATACAATGAATAGTACGTACTTTAAAGTGCTGTAGGTACTAAAAAGTAACATAGTTAATTGCTCGTACCATAAATCTTGTTTCCCTCTCACATGTGCTATTATGTATGATATTTAACATAATAAAAAGTACGTACTTTAAAGTACTATAGGTACTAAAAAGTAACATTTATATAGCCTAGCTTATTTTGCTCAAAAATTGAAATCTACATTCCATGAAAAAGACTTTTAAATGAAGAAATACACTTTTCCCGTAGAGGCAACTTTAGAGGACATTACTTAAACATATAAAGGATCATGTTCATTACCACAGACAAATAATAAAAAGGCAAAAACGAACAGAAATATGTTCATTTTTGCCTTTTTTATTTAACGATTAAAATGTACGACTTTTGGAAAGGAAATCTGCATTAGATCCTGTTACACCACTTTGTCCCCAGTTCCCTGGAATCATTTCACGAATAAGAATTAGCACTTTATCCAAAGGTGCATGAGTATATTTAGATGTTACTTGTGTAAGTTCTTTTACCCACTTATCCTTTGTCTCTTGATCAAATGTATTCCATATATCAATCTTAATAATAGCCATTCCATTAACGTTACAACCTGGTGTATCGTAAGACTCTTTTGTCTCCCAATCGGACACCCTACTTTTCTCAGCAAAGGTAGCATCACTTGCTACAGCCCCAGCTTTCCCCCAATTTTCTTTCTCAAGTTCCGTTATCAACACTTGAATTTTGTCAGGGACAATTTTTAATAGTTTTATTGTAAGTTCCGTTACATTATAAATAAACGCCTTCTTTTCTTCTGTTGACATGGTTGGCCAAGTATTTAGCTCAATTAATGGCATAGTGTTGCCCCCTAAAATTAATTATCTATTGACTCGTTACAACTATTGGTTCAAATGATTTTTAACTGCTCTTACTACCAATTCGTGATCTTCTTCTGGTGGTAATCCTGAAACTGTTATCATTCCAATAACCCCTACGTTTTTTATTCTGATAGGAAAGCATCCACCAAACGCAGCATATTCCGAAGTATCTAAAAGATATTTTTCATTATATGAAATCCCAGTTATTTCACTTTGTATCTGCATATAATACGAGCTACGATCATGCAGAGAAACGACACGTTTTTTACGCTCAATCCATTTCGTATTTTCCTCATTTGTCCCTGTCATCTTGAAATGAAATAATTGGACACCATTTTTCGTTATATCAACAGCAATCAATTTTCCCTCTCGCTTTGCTGTTTCAACGATAAATAAACCTAGTTGCAAGGCATCTTCATTTGTAAAAGAGGAAAATTGAAGTGTTTCCTCCTCTTTTAAAATTTGTTTACTTATTTCATTCAAATTTGAAGAACTCATATCTTTAACCTCCATAATTGTTTTATGCCACACCGACATTTTCCCGAAATTATTAGGCCATATAGTACAACCTTTCAATCAATCTGACTCTAAATAAAATTCTGTAACATCGTTGGTAACTAGTACCGTAAAGCTTGTTTTCTTCTTGCTGGTGCTATTATGAATGATATTCAAAGTTATAAAAAGTACGCACTTTAAAGTGCTATAGGTACTTTAAAGTACTATTTTACTTATCCCTATCTTACAGAGACTATTATGAAATATATTTAACATCTTAAAAATGTATGTACTAAAGAATAATATTTTTAATCACTAACTTTTTTGATCAATCGTTATAATCCAATTTCATCAAAATTTTTATCAATTATTACACTATCCAACAATAGGAGGAAACAAAGATGGATGAAAATATATCCAAAAGCTGAAAAACAGTTGAGTCCCTTGAGGGAATAGTTATAATTCACTACATATAGAAATAGACATAAAAAAACGCCATCCTTTCCTATAATTCTAAAGAAAGAATAGCGTATTCTTTTCAAAAATGAGTTCTTTTATTGAGAAACTTTGATTCTATATCATACATAAAAGGGCAACCAGTGCTAAAACAGCTGGAAGTCCTTGTTTCACAATAATTGATTTATTAGATGTGAAACCTCCGAAAATAGCTGCTATCACCACACAAATCACGAAAAATAATTGGACCATATAACCAATTGGATTGAGCCCAAGTACAAGTCCCCAAATGAGACCAGCCGCTAAAAATCCATTATATAAACCTTGGTTTGCAAACATAATGGCTACGTTTCGATCTCCTTCTAAATGCTTCGGTAATTTGAAAGCACGTTTCGCTACTTTTGAATCAATAAAAAACATTTCAAGGATCATGATAAACAAATGTTCTAATGCTACGATCCCGACTAAAATAGCTGCGATTATTTCCACACTATTCTGCCCCCTACACTCTCTATTCTTTAATATTCTCTACATTTTTTTGCATCTGTAATAGAACACGAATAAGTATTTTGCGTTCTTCTCCACTGATATTTACGAACATTTCCTTCATAAAATGTTCCTTTTCTTTCTTGTCAAAATATTAATTGATATATCAATTATTGATATATCAATTAATATACATCTCTCTTTTTATTTTTGCAAGTTTTTTGCTCAATTGGTTTTATTTTGTTCCAGCAACTTTAAACCAATTCAAAACATCAGTTCGCATTTCTAGAAATCATAATTACTTTAAGTTCATTCTGACAATCATATTTAACTAAATATATAAAAGAATTGAGTTATATCTCCATCAATTTATAAAAATTAATTTTTTCTAAAAACAGATACTTTACGTTTTTTATAGTAATAAAAATTTTTTTGTTTCAGAGGCAATCCATTTTGTTAGCTTGATGGGCATAGGATAGCACCCATATGACGAACCAATTATCTTTCAAGAAGACGGCTAGAAATCTGGATTTGGCACAGGCGTTGCCTACTTCCGTGATCCAGATGGTACTAATTTAGAGCTTATTGCTCCAAAAGGTCCATTTAGACGTGACTAATTAAAATAATACTAAAAAACCACCTTTATGAGAGGTGGTTTTTTGTTGCTAATGGTCAAGATTAATATTGGGGTCTGATTGACACCTATGCCTTTTCCATATCTTTCATCATACCATCGAAAGAATAGTCTTATAGCTATTTCAAATATTTCGGCAGCACTATATCGCTAGCAAGCTAAAATTTCATGGTACTCCCCAAAAAAATCTGCTGAATCATAACCAAAAGTTCATTTTATCATTTCGAGGTAATTCGAAATTCTTAAGTTGTTGGGCACAGGGTACAGCTGAAAAACAGTGTATATTCATTAACTTCAAACTAATTTTGATGTAACAAAATTGTATTTATACCTTTTTAACAAATTCAGATTTTAATTTCATAGCTCCAAAACCATCAATTTTACAATCAATATTATGATCTCCATCAACTAATCGGATACTCTTTACTTTTGTACCAATTTTTACAACTGATGAAGTTCCTTTTACTTTAAGATCTTTAATTACTGTTACAGAATCACCATCGTTTAAAATATTTCCATTTGCATCTTTAATTACCTTTGTATCTTCACTATTTTCAGCTTCTAATTCTAAAGTCCACTCATGAGCACATTCTGGACAAACAAAAAGATTCCCATCTTCGTAAGTGTATTCTGAATTACATTTTGGACAATTTGGTAAATTAGACATATTTTTATTTCCTCCACTCGTTTTCGTGTATTCTATTAAATAAATATTATTTTTAATTTCCCTTTTTCGTTTAAATATACGGGAAATATTCTCTTCTTACTGTTTGATACTTATTTGTTGAATGTATAAAAAAACTACTTGTTCACACCTTGTAAAAAATTTTCTCCACATTCTCCAAAGCAAACTTTCTTCTTCTCTATTTTTTAATAAAATGATGAAAAAGTAGATTAAATCAAACAAACTTTGTATGTGAAGTGAAATTTTTAAAAATCTAATGCATTTACTTTATTCTTTATTGTATTGATTTCCTGAGATTGCTGAGAAAGCCCTGTACACTCATGAAAAGCAAAATGCTTACACCCTATACATTTTTTTGTATTCAGATGTCCTAAAGCACAATTAATTGCTTCTCCGGTATGATCAAAAAAGTTTTCTTTCCCAATTTCAGCATACAATCCATTCTTATCTAGATTGGCTTTTAGCTCTGATCGAATTCCAGAAATAAGAAGTACGCCACCTTGTTTTTTGAAGTGCTGAACAATATTCCTAAAGTAAGACTCTCCTGTGGTATCAATAAAAGGAACTTTTCCCATACGTAAAATTAAAACTTTAGGTTTATAATGAATAGTCGCTAAAATATTTTGTTCAAATGTTTGAGCAGCCCCAAAGAATAATGGCCCTTCTATTGTATAAATACTAATTTGTGGACAATCATGAGCTTTATTTACCACATGCGATAACAATTTTTCATTCTTTTTTGTATGATCAGGAAGCACTTTAGATATAACAAGCATATTACTCATACGTTTTGTAAACAAAATAACAGCTAAAATAAGACCGATTTCCACAGCTGTTGTTAAACTAGTAAATACAGTAAGTAAAAATGTTACTAGTAATACAAGGGAATCTCCTGTCTTCATTTTGAGTATGTGATAAAAATGTTTTTGTTCGCTCATATTCCAAGCTACCACCATTAAAATGGGAGCCATACTAGCAAGAGGAATATGTGAAGCATATGGAGCTAACAGTAAAAGTGTCAATAACACAAATCCCCCATGAATAATACCCGACATCGGAGATACAGCCCCACTCTTAATATTAGTCGCTGTACGAGCAATTGCTCCAGTTGCTGGAATCCCGCCAAATAACGGGGTAACAATATTTGCAATCCCCTGACCGACAAGCTCTTTGTTACTGTTGTGTTTACTATTTGTCATACCATCTGCCACGACAGCGGATAAAAGCGATTCAATTCCACCGAGCATCGCAATAACAAATGCAGGACCAATTAACTGTTTTATACGTTCTAATGTGATTTCTGGTATATCAAACTGAGGAAGTGTATTTGGAATCGTGCCATATGCTGTACCAATAGTAGGTACATGACCTGAGAAAAATACAGTTGCAATTACAGTTGAAATAACAACACCTACTAATGAACCAGGCACTTTTGGTAAAATCTTTGGTGTTATGACTATAACAAAAAAGCAAATCAAAGCAGTTATAACACTATAAAAATTGGTAGTACTGATATGAGTGAAGAGTTCCTTCAAATTCGCTAGAAATTCCTCATGCTTTTTTATACCTGTTAAACCTAAAAAACTAGCAATTTGTCCCGTAAAGATAATAACAGCAATACCTGAAGTAAAACCAATTGTTACAGGACGTGGAATAAACTTAATTAAAGAGCCTAGCTTGAAGATTCCCATAAGACATAAAATAATTCCAGCTAACAAACCCGCGAGTAGTAAATTTTCGTATCCATAGGTAATTACAACTCCTAAAAGAATCGGAACAAAAGCACCTGTAGGTCCTCCAATTTGATACTTCGAACCACCAAACAGTGAAATGAGTATTCCAGCAATACAGGTTGTATAAATCCCATACTCTGGCTTAACACCAGAGGCAATAGCAAAAGACATAGCAAGTGGAATCGCAACAACTCCAACAATCATTCCTGAAAGAAGATCCTTTTGAAAATGTGCTAATGAATATCCTTCAAACCTTCCTGTAAATAACTTTCTCATTACAAACCCTTCTTTTCTATTTTTAATAGATCTGGATTACAAATGTATTTCTCGGTCCCTTATACAGAAAATTGTCCTTTTCACAAAAAGAAAAACCATCCTAATATTTACTATATGTTTTACTTAAATGACACTCCAATTCACCTATATCTCCACCTTGTTGTACATAGGATTTTAATCTTTCTGCTAGACGTTCTCCGGCTCTACTATCTAGCTTCTTCGTATCAATAAACGATCTAATCCTTACCTTATCTGGAGTAATATCTCTACGAAACATTTGTCCTGGAATTTCACTCCAAAAACGATTCCATTCATCCAGTAATCCTAGTTGATCAAATAAAAAACCTTGAATTCCGCATAACCAAGCTGTACAAGCAGTATTTCTTTTTCGACATCCAACTCCATCTTGTAAATGTTGGCATGAAAAACAACAAGAATTCCCACTTTTTATACAAACTTCACAAACGTAATGAGCTCCTAATGAGCGAAATGTTTCAATCCCATGTTGGATGATATCTTCTTTCTTAACCTCAATACTCAACCTATCCCTCCTTGGCCATCATTTCACTTTCTGCTTCATCTAGCTCTTCTAACATTGAAATCGTATCGATTAAATGGTTGTTAAAAATCTTCCGTGCAACCACCAATAAATCCACAATAATAGGGTCTCGTAAAGAATATAAAACTCTTTTTCCATCTTTCCTACCAACAACAATATTTTTTGAACGTAGTACACTTAATTGCTGAGAAACAGCTGAGCCTTCCTTATTTAAAATATCTTGAATTTCGTTTACGCTTTTTTCACCTTCTGACAATAATTCTAAAATACCTATTCGCAAAGGGTGTGCTAAGGCTTTAAAGAAATCTGCTTTAAATTGTTGCATTTCGTTTCCCATTGAAATCCCTCCGTTACTTTTCCTCAATTTCAAAAAGTATCATATACATCTTCAAATGTTTGAATATGTATATGATACTTTTAAAACCCCGAATTTTCAATACAAATTTTACAATATTAAATAAGCATCAAATAGAGAAATATACTATTCAAATTCAGGTTCAAAATTTATTATCCAAAATAAAAGCGCCTAACATATTAGGGATATATAATACGTTAGGCGCTTGATATTTAAAATTTTTCGATTTAGGTCTTGATAATATCGGATGAGTATATGACCAAAACGCTAGATGACTAATATGAATAAACTTATTTGTAAAATTAATTCCGTAGAATATCTTAAGAGCAAGTTTTGAAAAAAACTATTCAAAACTTGCTCCTTATTTTCTCAGATCCAACTATTTTGATACTAAAACCAACAGTAGTGAATTAGAATAATGACTTAATACTTGCTAAGACAGTAAGTACACCTACAATAATAACAAATACGTTGCTCATTTTCCCTTTGTATTTAGCTAGTACTGGCACTTTTTGAATCGCATACATCGGTAATAGACATAAGATAGCAGCAACTAAAGGACCGCTTAGAGAATCAATAAGTCCAAGAATACTTGGATTTGTATAAGCAACAAACCAGCATGATAATACAACAAAAGTAAGAATTATTGTCTTAATTGTTTTTTCTTCAATATCTTTTCCACGTGATTTACCAAACTTAATAATCATGTCACGCATTACTTCAAATGCTCCTATATAATGGCCAAGGAAAGACTTTGTAATAGCCACAAAAGCAATAATTGGAGCTGCAATAGTGATTACAGGCGAATTAAGCTCATTAGCAAGATATGAAAGAATTGATAAGTTTTGTTCTTTTGCCATTTTTATATCATCTGGAGTCAAGCTCAATGCGCTACTCCAAACGAAGAACATAACAACAGCGAATGTCATGATATAACAAACCTTTTGTATTTGCGCACATTTAGCATCAGTGGCTTCGATTCCATACGTAGCTCTCTGTTTCACAACAAATGATGAAATCATAGGTGAATGATTAAATGAGAATACGATGATTGGTAGAATCATCAATATCGTCCCAAAATAGCCTGTTCCTGTTGAAGCAGTTGAAACAGCTGAAAAACTAAGCATTGACGTATTCCACTGTGGAATTAAAGATATTGCGATAAAAAGTAGAGAAACTATGAAAGGATACACTAACATACTCATTACCTTTACAGTAATATCTTGACCAAAATTCAGTATAGCGATAAGACCAAGAACTAATACAAGTGATAAAATAGCTCTTGGAGGTTCTGGCATGTGCAATTGATGCACGATAAAACTACTTGCAGTGTTTGTAAGCGCAACCGAATACATTAGTACGATTGTATAAATTGAACCGAAATATACGATGTTAAAAATGATACTAGCTTTATTTCCGAAATACTCTCTAATTGTACCTGTGATCCCCTCATCAGCAGAATTAGAAGCGTATATCATTTTAGCAAGTGCCCTATGTGAGTAGTACATAACTGGATATGCAAGCAATGTAATTAGTAGTAAAGATAATAAACCACCTGAACCTGCATTAATCGGTAAAAAGAGCACCCCTGCTCCAATTGCAGTTCCAAATAGACTGAGTGCCCATGTAGTATCCTGCTTATGCCACTTTTTCGGATCTGCATATTGCTCATTTTTTAGTGCGGTATTTTCAGCTTGAACTTCTATTTTCTTTGCAGTATTCCCGTTCATATAATAACTCCCCCTTGTATCTATTCCTGCATCTCTCTTTGCACCTAACAAATATTCCCTTTTTGGAAAATGAATTCCTTACAAGTTGCCCCACATTGTATGTTCTTCATCATAATGAATCCAAATTGAAACATTCGCTAATTAGCGTCCTAATATAATTGTTAGCGTTCACAAAAAAGTTTACTCGTAATATCCGCTCTTTATATAAAGAACCCTTAAGAGAACAATATAGAATAGACTTCATAAATACGTTGCAACATTTCTAATAACAGTGTATTACTTTAATGGTTTCTCTTTTTTACTTTTAACAGTAATTTTAGCTAAACCGGCCTCTCTTCATTTGCGAGGCATTTCTTTCTCAATTCTATACATTACTTTCATAACTTCGGTAGCACTGATGATATTGCTTACACAAGCCACTGAAGCACATTACATACATTTCGCCTCTAATCACACACCTTTCTTACTAATAATCGCATTTTTTATATTTTCTCCAGAGATAATAAAATTTCTCTCGACGCCCTCATTATAACGTGTATATTTATAAAATTAATATTTTTATATTTTCAGAAATATTAACGAGGAATAATTTTATATGGATAATATTTTACAGTTAGCATGTAGCCATTGTTTTTATCGCTTAAAGCTGAATTAGTTAGTAAAAAAATACAATAATACATTGTTTTTCTAGGTGACTTATTATAAAGATACTTATATCCCCTTTTATCAAAAAATTTTATTTTAAACATAAAAGATATTCTAATAAATAATTAATGTAGGTAAAAAGAAAAAAATCCCAAAATACAAAAACCAAATTTTAGGATATATATTATTAATATTGAATTCATATACAATTTAAAAAGCTACACTGAGCAAAAAACAAAAAAGCTGCCCCATATGGACAGCTCATTTACATAATTATCGTTATCAGGAATACACAAACAAATCACTTCAATATCATCTTAATTGTAGTTTGTTCGGCTCTTCTTCAGGGATATCTCTATGTTTGTAATGAATCGTTTTTACATCATTTCCTTTTATGCGAAAAGTAATTGTGTCCTCTCCATAAGGCGGATTGTGTGCACCCTCAAAAGTTTAAATTTTAAAATCCCTCATTAACTAGCTCTTTTATCGAGTTTAATTTTGAAGAAAGCTCGATAAACCATTCTTCATCCCCTGTTAATAATGCAAGATCTATAAGATAAAGGATTTGTTCCTTATTTATTACCTTTGATTCAGGGAGTTTGTTAACGTGTTTACTAAAGAGTAAAATCGCTTCGTTTATTGTGTACTGGCCGTCACGTTTCACAATACTAACTGTAACTATATCCTCTACATCATCAAGTGATACAATATAACCAACTATTAATTCACCTTCATTTGATATTCCACGAACCCAATCTCCTACTTTTAAAACATGATTATTATTTGACATCATACCGTTTCACCTTCCTATAAACATTTTTTGTGACGATAAAAAAGATATAAAAACAAATTATACTGTAATATTTTTCATTACATTTAAGTGTTAAGAACTCACGGCTATATAATAATTAAGCTGCTTAACGCTCTTGATTGATAAGGTCAACAACTTCTTTCATCGTATAATTCTTTAAGTATTCACCTAAATGCTCTTCAGCACCTAAGAAAATAGCGAAAAGAACTTTTCGCATGTTCGAACCTACAACACACTGATTGTTTGATTCTGGACACTTCGGCTGCAAAGCACCTTCAGAGGTTATCTGATAAATATGCCAAAGATTAATTTCATCTAAATCGCGAGCGAAAATAAAACCTCCACCAGTTCCCTCTTTCGATTGTATAAACTTATGTTTTTTTAACAAACTTAGTACTTTGCGAATGCGTACTGGGTGAACACCTGCACTTTCTGAAATAGCATTGCTTGTTGACATCCGGTCTGGCTGTAAAGCTAAATAAGTTAAACTGTGTATGGCCAAGGTAAAGTCGCTGTTCATTGTTTTCCTCCTACAATCAAAAATATTGTTTCTCCTATATTAACATACTGTAGCCATAAACATTACAGATAGGTTAGTTGAACGTTAAAATATATAAGAACCACTCTTAGCATAAAGAAATAGATTCCATAACTTCATTTAGCTTTTTAAGTTAAAAATACATTTAAACACTCCACTGTTTCTTCACTTGTTCTTCTGCCAACTGGTTAATTTTTTTCCATATCGTATCTTTATTCACAATAACATTTGTTTGATAATTTCTATCGTTATAATTAACTGTAACGCATACTTCTATCATTTCCTTCTTCCTCCTTTCATACAAATTTCTTATCTATATTTAAGTCCTGAAAAGTCTTAGATTTAGTTAAAGCCTCTAACGTGTAACTTCACTTTTTAAATAATCCAATTTAAAAGCCCCACTGTTTTTTGACTTGTTCTTCTGCCAATTGTTTAATTTTTGTCCATATCGTATCTTTACTTACAATAACATTTGTTTGATAATTTCTATCGTTATAATAGACTGTAACACATACTTCTATCATTTTCAGCTTCCTCCTTTCATACCACTTTTCCTAAAAAATATTACTTATTAATTAGCCAACTTTTGCAGTTCAATGTTTAAAAATGTTCGGACGCTACGTGGTAAAAATTTGCGAATTTCTTCTTCGTTAAAACCAATTTGCAATCTTTTTTCGTCCAGCATAATCGGGCGACGCAACATTAGTGGATGCTCAATTATTAATGTATAAAATTCATTTAGCGAGAGCTCATCAATATTTATATTTAAGTCCTGAAAAGTTTTGGATCTAGTTGAAATAATTTCAGTAGCCCCCTCTTCAGTTAAACGAAGAATCGATTTAAGCTCATCAACTGTCATAGAATTTGATACGATGTTTTTTTCAATATAATCAATTTGATGCTCTTCAAGCCATGCTTTCGCTTTTCGGCATGACGCACAGCTTGCTGTTGTATATAGAATTACCATATTTAACTCACTCCTTTAATGTTATTAAACGTACATTTTAAATATCGCTTATTGAAATGTATTAAAAAAAATTACAGTTTAGAATCAAATTCACATAATGTTAGTTATTCAGCAATGTTTCATTTATCTCTATTATTCATGCTACATTTTACAGACGTTAACAACTCACTTTTAAAAATCTTACTGTAATTTTAAACTTTACAGTTCAATTAATCAACTGTTAAGTCTTGGATTAATTTTAATAACACAACAAATTATTCTCATGTAAAATTCCCCATAGCATGATGGCTCCTTCAAAGCACATTTCACGCATTTCTTGCTTACAAGTGCTATTATGGATTATATTCATCCTAATAAAAAGTACGTACTTTAAAGTGTTATAGGTACTAAAAAGGAACATATGCATTTTCAAGTGCCATTCTGCTTATTTCTCTCTTACATCGGTTATTATGACCGATATTTAGCACAATAAATAGTACGCACTTTAAAGTGTTATAGGTACTAAAAAGAAATAATTTTAGTATTACAACGGATGTAGGCTCACAACTGTAATCTAAATTCATCAAAGGAGTTTTTTTATGAAGACATATAATATTCCTGTAGAAGCGACTTTAGAAGTTATTGGTGGAAAGTGGAAGGTTGTTATCCTTTGTCATTTAAAAAAAGGAACAAAAAGAACGAGTGAATTAAAACGTTTAATGCCTGGTATTACGCAAAAAATGTTAACGCAACAATTACGGGAACTAGAAGAAGATGGTGTAATCCAAAGGAAAGTATATGACCAAGTACCACCGAAAGTAGAGTACTCTTTAACGGATTACGGTTCGTCTTTAGGAGCTATACTTGATTCCCTCTGTTCCTGGGGAGAAGTTCATCTTGAAAAAACCGGGAACACATCCATGCTGATTACTGCTGATGAATAATAACTGTAGAAGACATAAAATAGGTTGAGACAATACTTGCCTCAACCGTTTTTTATGTCTCTTTATAATTTTTTGCCGTAATGACTGTTTCAAACTCAAAGGTTTCCGGTAAATGATCTGCGTAAGAATATTCAAAAGTTCGTCCATCCGTTAAGTAAGCTACTTGCTCAACTCGCATTAGGAAATCCTGATTTGTTAAGTTCATAAACTGCTTTTCCCTATCATCTGGGCGAATTCCTTTAACCCTGACAACAGATGTCCCTACTTCAAGACCAAGTTTATTTTGAATATGTGAGTATATCGACTCCTCTAAAACAGAAGCCTCAACACCTGGGATAACCGAAATTGGCATCCATGTATGCTCCATAATCGTCGGAATGCTGTGAATGATGCGAAGGCGAATGATTTTATAGACGAAATCACCAATTGAAACTCCCAATTTCTCAGCAACTACTTTATCAGCACCTACAATCGCAAACTCGATAATTTTACTTTCTACCTCACTACCGTAAACAGCTTTCGTACCTGTTAAAGTTTGAATCATTCGTGCCTTTTCCTGCTGATGCCAATCTTGTACCACTGTTCCACTTCCGCGCCGACGGATAATGTAGCCGTCTCTTACTAATAGATCTAACGCTTTTTTAATCGTAAGTGCTGAAACATCGAATTCTTCAGCAAGGACGGAGCTACTCGGAATTTTTTCGTTGATTTTATATTCACCGTCTAAAATTTGCTGTTTAATCTTTTGATAAATGCCGAGGTATTTTACTTGTGTTGATCCGCTTGCCATTTCCATACCTCCTTTATACCGCAAACTCTCTTCTATTCATTCAAATGTAAAGCCTCAAGTTTGTAAACTGAAGGTGATGGGGCAGCAAATCCGTTTTCCAAGATTTCAATATTCGTTACTGCTTCTTCATCTTTCACAAGTTTTGGTGCACCATTTACAATTGTGTTATACGCTGCATCATAGAAACGACCGTAATCACCAAGCGGCGTTTTAATTTGTTTTTCAATCCAGTCACCATTTGCATTACGATATTTAGCAATTCCATAATACATCGGTGAATCTTCACCAAATCCTGCACTCTCAGGCATAATACCCGCTTTCAAATCATTTTCCTGCTGATCTTCACCATATTTAATAAATGATCCATTTGTTCCATGGACAATAAAGCGTGGATAATCTTTTGCTACGACATGGTTCGTTTTCAGTTTAATCTTCAACTGATTTCCGTAATGTAGACCAACATCGAAATAGTTATCAACCGCACCTTCCATTTCATTATTACGAATATCATATGTTACCGTATCTGGACGGCCAAATAATGAAATCATACGGTCCATCGTATGAATACCTAAACTGTAAAATGAACCTTCTTCTTTTGGAGCTTCATGAGTGATTGAACCAGGACGGAAATAATCAATATGTGATTCAATCTCAATAATATCACCAAGGAATCCTTGCTCAACTACTTGCTTTACAGCTAAAAAATCACCATCAAAACGACGGTTTTGATAAGGCATAACGACTACACCTTTCTCTCGTCCTAAAGCTAATAATTCTTTCGCATGTTCTACTGTATCGCAAAATGGTTTTTCAACGATAACTGATTTTCCGGCTAGTATAACTTTTTTTGCTAATTCATAATGCGTATGTGCTGGCGTACAAATCGTCACAACTTGAATTTCTTTGTCATTCAACAATTCGTCTAAATCAGTAGTGAAGTAAACACCTTTTTCCTCATATGGAGCCGCTAATTTTTCATTTATTTGACGTACAAAAATTGTTTTTACTTTTATATTATTACGTGTCTTTAGATAAGGTAGGTGATAACGGTTAGCTGATTTTCCAAATCCAATAAAGCCCATTGTTAATGTCATGTTCTTCAACTTCCTTGCTCATAAATTTTCGTTTCTACATTTATTATATATTTTTATCTTTAAAAGTATATAGTTTTAATTTCAAAATTATATATCAAAAAGTCGAGAAAGAAATCATTTTCTGATTCCCATCTCGACTTTACGTTATAGACTTATATCCTATCATCATTTTATTTATACTCAATGACTTGAGAGCTACTTAGTTATATACTCTTATTCATACATATAAGAACGTGTCATCGGAATTGTATCATTAATCCCTTTTGTAAATACAAATTGATGTAAATCAATATTACCTGTAAAGAACGAAGCTGCACATGCATTTAAATATAAACGCCACATGCGGATAAATCGCTCATCTTTCGTTTTGCGAACTTCCTCTAGTACATTTTCATAATTTCGAGCCCAATGTTGTAATGTATTCCCGTAATGTCTACGTAAGCTTTCCACATCAACAATGAAAAATTGTTCGTTTGTCATGTTCGTGATTAATTCGTTAACAGCAGGAACATACCCACCAGGGAATATATATTTTTCAATCCAACCATTCGTAGCACCACCATTAGCCGGAGAAGTAATACAATGCAGCAGAGAAATCCCGCCATCATTTAGTAGTTTGTTAACTGTTTCAAAGTATTGCGTAATGTTGTCTTTTCCTACATGTTCGATCATACCTACACTAACAATTTTATCAAATTTACGATTCTTAATATCGCGGTAATCAAGTAAAGATACTTCAACTAAATCCGTAAGTCCCTCTTGTTTAATTCGCTCGGAAGTCTTTGCAAATTGTTCCTCGCTTAATGTTACTCCCATCGCTTTCACACCGTACTGCTTAGCGGCAGCTGTAATGAGCTCACCCCACCCGCAACCGATATCTAATAGCGTATCACCTTTTTGAAGGTTCAACTTTTTCAAAATATGATTCACTTTATTATGCTGCGCTGTCGTTAAAGAATCTTGTTCATTTTGGAAATACGCACAAGAATATGTCATTGTCTCATCAAGCCATAATTTATAGAAATCGTTCCCAATATCATAATGGTGAGCAATATCTTCTTTATTTTTTTGTTTTGAGAAATTCCATTTACTTTTGAAATATTGCAACTTACTATCACCTAAAAAGCTATCCTGCCTTTTATAAATAGATTGAATTGCTTTTTCAAGATTACCCTCTATTTCAAGGTCTCCATTCATATATGCTTCACCGAATGCAATAGAAGGATCCTTAGCAATTTCTTTTTTTGAGAGCGGCTTATGGAATGTTATATGAAATTGAGGTTCCCCTTCGCCATATTGTATTGTTTCTCCATTCCAAAGTGTAATTTGAACTGGATCTGAAAACAGATTTTTAAGTATTTTTTTATAAAAAAGTTCTTCAACCATAAAAACATCTCCTACTAAAAAATTGAACAAAAAACTATACTAGTTAATAAGTCTTTTTGAACATAGCTTAAAATCGTTATGACTTCTTGCTACGAGTGTCATTATAAAACGGTTATATTATGAAGCATAGTACGTACTTTAAAGTGATGTAGGCACTTTTAAGTACCCATGACTGAAACAGGTCCTCAAAAATTTTACTTTTCATCATAACAACTTTCTAAAGTTTTAAAACGAAAAACACCACCTCGTCATTAGGTGGTGTTTTCAATATTACATATAGAGATTTCACTTAACTTCTGTGTTTTTTCTATCTATGCATCGTTCTCCCCACGCGGTTAATTGATTTAATACATTTTGTAAAGACCACCCATAATCGGTTAGGGAGTATTCTACTCGAGGGGGAATTTCTTTGTAAATTTCACGTGTAATCACACCATCTTCTTCCAGCTCACGTAGTTGCTGCGTTAACATTCTAACAGAAATTTCAGGCATCAAACGTTGTAACTCACTCGTTCGCTTCTTCCCTTTTGTTAAGTGACATAAAATAACGACCTTCCACTTTCCCCCGATAATTTCTAAAGTTGCTTCTATAGGTATATTATATTGTTTCACGCGATCTCCTCTCCTTTTTTATAAATTCCTTATCTATTGTTACGTAAAAATAAATAATTTTCTATACGGCACATTTTAGTTCCTACAGCACAAAAAAGTACCTATATTACAAAAAAGTAATTATGCCACTTAAAAATCTCCCTCTATACAAAAAGAAAAAACGAACGTATTCTCGTTCGTTTTTTCTTTCTTTATTCAGCTGCTGTTATAAGCATAGACGTGTTACCATTCTTTTCAAGATGATTTTCTCCCCAGTTACAAAGAGAATCGAGTATAGCATCTAAAGAATGACCGTATTCGGTTAACGAATACTCTACTTTTGGCGGCACTTGGTTATACACTTTTCTCTCGATTACACCATCTTCTTCTAATTCACGTAATTGTTGCGTTAACATCTTTTGTGTAATACCAGACATTAATTGTTTTAATTCGCACGTTCTCTTTTTGTCTTTCTTTAAATGACAAAGGATAACTACTTTCCACTTTCCACCGATAACCTCTAAAGTTGCCTCTACAGGAATATTGTATGTTTTCATATAAAAATCTCCTTTAATAATTTTATAAGACAAATAAGCTAAAATATTTAAATATTACTTTTAAGTATCTATAGCACCTTAAAGTACGTACTTTTTATTGTATTAAACATGTTTCATAATAGCATACGTAAACAGCAGATGAGTAGTACGGCACCAAAAAGTACCTGTATTACTTTTTAGTATCTATATCACTTTAAAGTACGTACTTTTCATTATGTAAAATACATTTCATAATAGCATTTGTAAGAGTTGAGTGAGTCATGCAGTATTAGAAATAACCTTTTGGTACCCGTACTTTAAAGTGAGTATTTTTATCATACATTTTGTCAGACGATGAAATGACATGTTTTCATTTTCACATCCATTTACAATGATGAATTCATTTTTAAATACATTTTAGGAGGATATCTATAATGAGTAAATTACTAAAAGAAAAAATCGGTTTTGGTACAGCACCACTAGGAAACATGTACCGTAATATTCCTGAAGAAGAAGCAATCGCTACAGTGGATGCTGCTTGGGAGAATGGCGTTCGTTACTTTGATACAGCTCCACTTTATGGATCTGGCTTAGCGGAGATTCGTCTTGGTGAAGCACTATCAAAAAGAAATCGTGATGATTACTTTTTAAGTACGAAAGTAGGTCGAACGATTTCGGATGAATTAGAAGATCCATCTGCACGTGATTTGGGTGAAAAAGGCGGGCTTTTCGAATTTGGTCGCAAAAATAAAATGATCAATGACTATAGCGCAGATGCAACACTTCGTTCTATCGAGCAAAGTTTGAAACGTTTAAAAACAGATCGTCTAGACTTTGTTTTCATTCATGATTTAGCACAAGACTTTTATGGTGATGCGTGGATTTCACAATTTGAAATTGCTCGAACAGGAGCATTCCGTGCGCTAACACGTTTACGTGAAGAAGGAGTCATTAAAAGCTGGGGGCTTGGAGTAAACAAAGTAGAATCAATTGAACTTATGCTTGATTTAGAAGAAGCGAAACCAAATATATCCTTATTAGCTGGTCGCTATTCATTATTAGACCACGAACGTGCATTGCAACGAGTAATGCCTGCAGCTATAAAGCATAATATGGATATTGTTGTTGGTGGCCCATATAGCTCAGGTATTCTTGCTGGCGGCGCTCACTTCGAATATCAAAAAGCATCGCCAGAAATTATTGCAAAAGTTGAGAAAATCAAAGCTCTTGCAGATCGTCACGAAATCAGCATCAAAGCTGCTGCACTACAATTTTCACTAGCCAATCCAGCAGTTGCTGCTGTTGTTCCTGGTGCAAGTAAACCGGAACGCATTGTAGAAGACCAAAATGCCTTAAACACAGTAATTCCAGCAGCATTCTGGGAAGAAATGCGCGAACAAAAATTAGTAGCACCTAATGCACCACTACCAATCAACGTAAAATAATAATATAACTTTAATCAGTGGGAGCATCCCCCACTGATTATTTACCCGTAAATACCGGGATGAAAAGGAGCGTAATGAATATGGCACATACTACTACATCTATGGAAATTTTTGCTTCACCGGAACAAGTATGGCAATTAATCGGAGGTTTCAACTCCCTTCCAGACTGGTTACCTTATATACCTAGCAGTAAATTAACTGAAGGCGGTCGTGTACGTCATCTAGCTAATCCAGATGGCGATACAATTATAGAACGATTAGAAGTATTCAATGATAAAGAGCGCTACTACACATATTCAATCATGAATGCACCATTCCCAGTCACTAATTATTTATCTACAATCCAGGTTAAAGGAGGTACTGAAAGTAACACATCGTTAGTAGAGTGGTCTGGTACGTTCACTCCTGTTGAAGTTAGTGATGAAGAGGCAATTAATCTGTTTCATGGCATTTACAGTGATGGACTGAGAGCATTGCAGCAAGCATTTCTAGATTGATTCATGTAATTGATTGAGACAAAAAAGTAAATTAACAGTCAAATATTCGATTTTTTTAGTTAAATTCATTATAAAAGATAAACAAATACAAATTTCATGCCTGCTTGTTAATGACAAGAAATAAAAAATACTACCTCCAAATGGAAGGTAGTATTTTTTTATTAATCAGGAAAAACAATTAATCCCTCTTCTTTTTCCTCCTGTTTTAAATCTTCTTCTGGGAAGGTTACAGTTGAATTTTTATCACCTGTTCTTTTTGTTTCTTCACCTGGAAATACGAAAGTTGAATTTTCTTTTCCTTCATTTTTTTCTACGTTATCTGGAAATACCATAGGATCATTGGTAGTCAAATCACTATGAAATCCAAGGTTAGACAAAATTGCTTTTAAATCTGGTAAAACCCCTATTTTATCAGATGATGGGTTATTAGACTTTGTGCCTGTATTAGGATTACTTAAAATTGCTCTCAATTCTTTTGGTGTATATGCCTTACCTAAATGTTCTTTAGCAATCCCTTGAATCGATACAGCAGCCCCAGCAATTATAGGCGAAGCGCTAGAAGTACCACGGAAATTAGAAGTATAACGATTAGTTATGTTCTGATCTGTAACTTTTTGTCCTTTACTATTTTGATTTTGATATGTATCTAATGTATCAACATACTCTCCCCAACCATATACATCAATTCTACTACCATAGTTAGAGAAAGCTAAACGTTTATGAGGAACTCTTGCAGTAGATGCTCCCACTATAATAGCTCCTGAATCTTTAAAGTCTTGACTGTTTCGATTTAAAATCTGTTTACCATTACGGTCTTTAAATTCATCTAAATCAATCCCACCATTACCAGCTGCTTCTACAATAATAATGCCTTTATCTGTACCTTTGCGAATTGCGTTAAATATACTCGGGTATACTTCTACTGGTAAAGGGTCATCTCCATATCCATCATATTTAAAGGATTCTTCTATTAATAAAACATCTCCAGCCTGTAAAGAATCTACGGCACTTAAAATAGCATCTCTTACATCAATTCTCCCATTGTCTCGGATCACTGAAATTACTTTTGCCTTTGCTTTTGGTGCAATTCCAATGTTCCCAATCCCATTGTCAGCTGCAGAAACAACACCTAGAACTGAAGTACCATGAGAAAGATCATTACTCATTTTTCCAGACATAAATTCAATATTTTGACCGACTAAATCTTCATGATTTAATAACCAGCCTTCTTCCAAATCTACAAAAGTTGCCCCCTGACCATTCCCTCCTTTAATTCCCCAAGCATAAGGAGCATTAATTCCTAAAGGTGCCTCTTCAAGATATCCCTGTCTCGAAAATCTAGGTTCATCATAAGGATTGACTGATGATAATACAGGGAATCTCGAGCCAGTTGTTGTATTTATACTCTTATTAGAACGAACTTGTATTTTACTAGAATCGTCATTAGCAGCATGTACTGTATTTGTCACAAATGTCGTACCTACCCCAGCAAAAGTTGTAATTGCAAGTGATGATATCAACATACCTTTAAAATTTTTCATTTTTCCACCTCTAGTTTTCTATTAGAAATAACATATTTCATAATGTGTATGAACCGAAAAGCATTTTATCTTATTATAAAAATTAATAGATTTTTATAACTTTTTGATTTACATAAAAACTCCCTTCATTCTTGTAATTCAATGTGTACATTTCAAAATAACAAACTTACTGTAACTATTATAGTTACACCTTTATTGATTTTCAACTACGAAATATAAATTTTTAAAAATAAATTTATATTACTTTAAAACAGAACTCGCCTTTTAAGCACATAAAGTGAAACTTTAATCAGTGGGGTTTTTGTTCATCCCCCACTGATTATTAGCCCTCACCAATGGGGCGTTTACGGACAGTTAATGCGGGATAAAAACGCAAAATATCTGTCCAAATTACAGCAATCAATAAGTTTATGGACTACGAAAGAAATACGAAAAAGCAAAGCACTAAGTGCTTTGCTCCTTATAAAATCCCTTTTAACTTTTCACCAATTAACTTCGCTACATACTCATAACCTTCTGGCCCAAAGTGTAACCCATCTTTTTCATCATTTTCTACAAATCTTTTATAATCCCGTTCTTGAATCATTTCAGCATATACATTTAGAAAATAACTTCCTGTTTCCCTCGCCACTTCCTCTACTACGTCTGTATACTGACCGAGCACTTTATTGGTTCTATTGTACTGTCTTTCTTCATCAACTGGTGCAGGACTAATAAGTAGTATTTTATCTGAGGAAACCTGGTTCACAATCTTCTCTAAGTTTTCTTTATATGCTTGTAATGACACTTGAGAAAAAGAAACTGCATCATTCGTACCAAGAAAAACTGTTACGAAATCTGGTTTATATGATATTACATCTTCTTCAATCCTATTTAACGCATCAAATGTATTATCCCCTGGAACACCTGCATTCACTACTTTCCAATTTGGAAACATTGCTTGTAACCTTGGCGTTAATCTCGGTGTTCCATCAAAAAACGTCTCATCAGCTGTAATGCTATCGCCAAAACATACTAACGTTTTCATTAGGCTTGCTCCCCTTTTTACGTATGAAATAATTTACCTTCTAATGCTCCAATATATCTTTCAGCAGAACGTTCAACTGCTTCATTTGCATTTTCTTTTACTACTCGATGAAAAGCGTTGTATAAACGATTAAACTGTAATGGCTTCACTCGATTCACCATTTCTTCCACTTTTCTCGCTGGTAATGGAATTAAGTTTGGATAGCTGTACATGAAACTCACCCACCGCTCATCCGCTACAACTTGAATAATATCACCTGTTAACAAAATCCCTTTTCCGTCATTACCTTCTTCCCAATGTAAGACAGATCCACCTTTAAAATGTCCCCCTAAACGATGAATGACTAATCCATCAGCTAATTGTAAAGACTCACCAGACCAATAAATAATACGACTACTCGGACGCATCACCCACTCTTTATCATCTTCATGTATATAAATTGGTACATCAAATGTCTCTGCCCATTCTACTTGCGTTGAATAATAATGAGGATGAGACAATGCAATCGCATCTAATTCGCCAAGCTCTTTTATTTTCATAATTGTCGTTTCATCTAAATACGTAATACAGTCCCACAGTAAACGATATGACTCTGTTTTCACTACAAATGCCGTTTGACCGATCGCAAATCCTGGTTTTGTCGTAATACTATAAAGTCCATTTTCCTCTTTGATTATTTCATTTTTATATGTATCATCTGTTTGCAAATTTTCTAAAGTCGTCCAAGACTGCCCTTTCGGATTCACATACTGCCTTTCTTCATCACAAATATGACAACTCACCGGTTCTTCTACACTCGCTGCATACTGCACGCCACACGTTGTACAAACGAAATTTTTCATCATAATTTCCCCTATCCCTATATTTTTATTAAGCTGACTTTTGTTGATAATGATCTGCTTTTTTATTTTCAATCATTAAACTTATAAAAGTAAGTAAATAGACAACTGTAACCGATAATGGAATTACAGTAAATCCTTTTTCTGCAAAAAGAATCCCGCAAACTGACGTTACAAATACAGTCCCTACCGACAATAAACCATAACTTTTACTTTCATAAATCCATACGTACGGGATAAAATGAACACCTATTAACATTGCTACTACAAAAGGTAACCATTCTGGAAATTGAAAATAGGCAAGTAATACAAGTGGAATATTCAATACATTTATCCCACCAATTAATCCAGCCAAAATCCCTAACGGATTTCCTTTCGCAAACATATCAATTTTCAATATAGCAGCTATCATTAAGCCAAAAGGAAACACACAGCCCATACCGATTAAATATACCCACACTACTTGTTTTTCAGAAAGAACAAATCCCGTTATACTCATAACTACCCAAAATAAAACGCCGGCTAATATAATCGGTAGGCCTCTCTTCGTTTTTATTGCTAAATCCTTTTTCGCTTCTGCAACATTCATCTCACCATCTCCCCTAAAAATATTAGTGCTATATAGTCGTCTTAACTTCGCCCATCCAATAACGCCAAGCTGCTAAGTAACCTTCTAAATCTTTCGGGTGGTGCCGTAAACATGTATCTATACGCAAATATAAGCCTATGACTATTTCTTCATATAAATCACGGGCTTTCTTATGAAATACACATTGTTTCATCGCATAATGAATTGTTTCTTTTGTTAAATCTTCTGGAGTCGAACAAAACGCGTAAATTAAATCGTATATAGGATCTCCTAACACTGGTAAAGGATCAATTACACCGTGCAGTTTATTCTCTTGAAATATAAAATTATGAAATCCGAAATCACCATGCAATAAAAATGGCTGATTTATTCCAGCGTCCCTATTCGCTAACTTAAGAACCGTTCTATACTCTTCTTCACTTATGTAACGCCTTACATTTTCATGAGCTTCTATCACATTTGTTGTTAAAAATTCACTCCAAGATTGAACGAGATTTTCTTTCCATCCCCAGCCATCAACCTCTGTAGCTACTTCATACTCATTGATAACTTCTTTTACAAGTTTACAAAGAACACTCCGTTTATAGCCTAGTTTGCAAGAAGTTGTGCCCTCAAGGAATGAGTAAACAATATAGCGATTTAAAGGTTCCTTATATAAAAGCTTTGGAAATAATTCGTCCTTTTTATAAAACTGAAGAAAATAAGCTTCTTCACGTATGACATCCGATTCATTCAACTTTACAACGTATTGTTCATCTAACAAATATATAGTACTTGCCGTTCCCCCGTTTAATGCTTTTACGCTATTTGGATAATGTGAAATAACTTTTTCCTTAACTAGTTGTGCAGTGATTATTGAAATGTCCATTCTCTCACCCTTTAATTCGGAAGATTCCCTTAATTCAAAAGACAACTTTACTATTATTTGACAAACGCAAGGGAAATCCTCCCAACCATCCTAATATAACAAACAACAATTTTATTTTATTACAATGGCTTTCTTCCATATCTCATTTATGATAACGTGATTTTATCACTCTAAATGCTCTTCATATACTCTAATAATTTCTATTGCAGGGTCTATGTCTTGTAATTTATGAGCCAAACTTTCTACACCAAACACTTCTGTAAACGTATGACTGCCTACAATTAAATTAATCCCTTTAAATTTCGCATGTTGCACTGTATATAATGTTTTTTCACCTGTTATGTACGTGTCACACCCTTTTTCTAATGCACGTTCAATCAAATTTGTATTGTTTCCTGCACCGGTTAAAATCGCAATCCGTTTTACTGGTTTATCGTGATTTCTCCAGCTCTTCACTTTCTCTTCCATTTTTTCTTCAAGTTTTCCAACTAAGTTTGAAAAAGGAATCGCTTCTTTATATTCTCCTATTCCCGGTAGTTCTTCTTCCTCATACGTGGAATATTCCAGTATTTTATCTATCCCAATTCCGTTAAATAACGATGTACACGTGCCAAACTTTACAAAATCTAACGGCAAATGAATCCAAAAATGATTCATTTCATATTGCTTCAATTTCTCAATACAAGCCTCTTCCATACCAAATAAAAAACTCCATGGTGCATGATGTGTAACTATCATATCGACTCCATTTTTATACGCTTCTTCAATCGTCTCTAATGTCAAATTTGTTGTGTAACCGATTTTGTGAAATTCATCTTTACTTATATGAGTAAAACCATATTCATCATCGCCGTATTTATGAAGGTCCTCTCCAAATAGTGATGTTATATGTTCGTTAAACTGCTTTATATTCATTTTATTTCTCCCTTCATTTACTTTTATATTTCATAAATAAGGAAATACTAAATTACAACGTTACATACATATAGGAGGACACATATGAAACCTGAATTTTTAAAAGCTGTACATGATGCCATTGGAAATATTGAACACATTCATATAGAAGAAAGCGGTGCTGACAGCTTACTTATTCATCATGATGATGCACAGCAATTACAACAAGTTGCTGTGGCGTTAGAAAATAATAATTTCCGCTCCGCTTTAAGAACAACTGGAAATGCTTCGTACATTGAAGTATTGAACAGATAATAAAAGTCCGGATGTATTCCGGGCTTTCTTTTTATCCCGCTATTCACTGGGCAGTAAGAGCCCCACTGATTAAAATTTCACTTTATATCGAAATTTCAAACTCTTTCACATACACCGCTGTTCCAGCAATATCTATTTGTAACTTTTCGTTTTCTATCCCTTTCGTTACATAAACAGTTACACGACCATCTTTATTTATTTCCTGTCCTTGCTCAACGATTAAACCCAATTCATGTTCAAAATCTTTCTCTAAATACTCCGCATAATACGCTCCCATTACACCTGAAGCTGTTCCTGTCACTGGATCTTCAATCGTCCCAGCGTAAGCTGATGAAAAATGACGGCCGTGCATTTGTGCTAGTTCATCATAAGTTTCTAGACAAATTGGGTGAATAGAAGCATTAGGTATTTCTTTTAATACTGATGGAAATGCAGCATTATTAGGTTTCATTCTCTCACATGCATTAAGATTTTTAATCGGTACAATTACAGTCCAATTACCAGTACTTCCATATACAATCGGTAAACTTACATCTAAATCATTTACTTCTAAACCGATACTATGAGCTAATTCTTCTTTTGAACCTGTAAATTCTTTAAACTGAGGTGCTGCCTGTCTCATTTTAATAAAGGGTTCTCCATTTTTATTTACACCTATTTGTATCGGTAAAATCCCAGCCTTCGTTTCAATCGTAAGGTTACTTTTCTCTTCTAATAAACCTTTTTCGCGCAAGGCATATATCGTCCCTACTGTCCCATGACCACATAAATCCATTTCAAAACCAGGTGTAAAATAGCGCATTCTTATATCTCCTACTTCTGAGGAAAGAACAAAAGTTGTTTCGTTATATCCAACTTTTTCAGCAATAATTTGCATTTCCTCTTCCGTTAATCCATCTGCTTCTAATACAATACCTGCTGGATTTCCCTTATTTGGTTTATTCGTAAATGCGTCGTAATGAAATACATTTATAGTCTTCATTTTCTTTTCTCCTAATCTACTTTAAAAATTTTATAATAAAGCTCTGTCTCCGTTTTCACCGAACAATAATTTCTCCAAAATATCCTCTGCATCTTTTCATTTGAAGTATGCGTACTTCCGATGTAATAAGTAGCCCCCATTTCCTTTAACATATGCAACGATTGAAGATGCAACCGAGAAGCAATTCCTTTCCCGCGATAATAAGGCATTACCCCAAAATAAAATAATCGTCCTTCACTTTCTGTTCCAGTTTCTATATGCGGTATGGACATACCAATTGGCTCAGTTTTATCATAAAAAACAATACATGACTTTTCCCAGCCCGTACCTAACTCTGTTTGCACTGAATAAAAATGCTCATCGATAGTTAAAATTGAAGTTTGATTCCCTGAACCCGACATACATTGTTCCCAAATATATTTAAATTCTTTTTCCGATAACGTTCCTTCTGCTATTGATCGATATGTATATTGTCTTTCAGGTCCTTCTACATTGTTCAATTCTCTACATACTTCTATCTTTGCGGCATACAAAGAAAAACCGGCATCAAGTAACACTCTTACACTTGAGTTATAACTACTAAACCTTTTGTTTAATACAATACTCGCTCTTTTTAACTCCCAGTTAAAACAAACTTCTTCAAATCTACTTATCTTTTCTTTATAAGTTTGTACATCATAAAGAACATTCTCTTCTATCTCTTCAATCGTTACTGCATTTGGTAAGCCATTTTATACTTTTTTAGAAGGGCCAAATAGATTCTGAATGATTGCAAAATCGTATATCACCACTTCAATTCCCCCACACCAGGCTCAATAAACTTCCCTGAAATATCCTCATTTGAATCTATTACCCAATCATATATATTTTTTGCTCCTTCAGCCGGAGTCATATTCGCATCAAAGGCACCAATATCAGTTTTTAATTTTCCTGGGTGAATGGCAGTTACACGAATTCCTTTATTCTCAAACTCTTGTTGTAAGCAGAGTGTTAACATATTTTGTGCTGCTTTAGCAATTCGATATGAATATGAGAACTGGCCTTGCGGAAACTCTTTGTTCGCCATTTTATGTAATGATCCTAATCGAGAGGACACATTTATTATTCTCGGATGATCCGATTTAGCTAACGCCACATATGTACCTTTTACAGCCCGAATTACACCTAAGCAATGAATATTAAATAAGTCCGTTAACTCTTCTGAATTTGTATGTAAAATCTCAGTCTCCTTCCCAGTAATGCCAGCGTTATTTATAACTAAATCAACATATTCTGTATATTCCTCAAGCTGCTTCTTAATTTGCTCCGTACTCTCATCAGCCGATAAGTCTGCCAATATAGGAAAACATCTACCACTAAACATTTGCTTCAATTGCATTACCGCAACCTCAGTTCTAACTAATGGATAAACGATATGCCCATTTTCATAAAATACTTTTACTAACTGTAATCCTAACCCGCGGCTGCCACCTGTAATAAACACTCTCATATATTCATCTCCTTATTTTTATAATAAATAAGAAAATCCATCCACTTACCATTCTCTAATGAAAACGCCTCTCTCTTGCATTCAAAAGAAAAACCTGCTCTTTTCGCAAGACGCATTGATGGCTCATTATCAACACGTATATGTAATTCGATTCTATGAAAATCAAGGCTACTAAAAAATAACGGTAACGCAGCTTTCACACTTTCAACACCATATCCATTTCTCCAATATTGATTATGTATGGAGTATCCCATCATCGCCCATTGATAGTCCATACGTAAAATTTTTATTAGCTCTAGCTTTCCAATATTAGCCCCATCTTCTTTACGAAAAATACCTAATACATACATCTCATCTCGATGTGCTGCTTCATCAAATCCTCTAATCCATTCCGTGAACCATTCTTTTGTTGATGATGCCATAACTTGATAACCATCGTCGTATTTATACTGAGATGGCAGCCTCTTATTAAATCCATCTAACCAACTTTCATAATCATCATTTTGGAACGGACGGATCATGAGTCTCTCTGTCTCTATCTGTAATAGCGGCAGCTTCATTTACATCTCTTCCCTTGATTAATATTTGAATATTCTTTATTATCTTACACAAAATACAAAATCTAGTAAATCATTATGTTTTTGATAAACATGCTTCTATTAAAATACAAAAGGAAACCCTGTTCTAAAGGGTTTCCTTTTGTCATCACACTACCAAACTTATCTGTAATTTAAAACGTTGTATTCTGTCTTTAATATTCCATACACATCAACATCTTCATATGTGTTTAATAAAAGTCTATTCTGTCTCAATGTGCCTTCTTTACGTAAACCCGACTTCTCTAATACTTTAATCGACGATCTATTTCTAGAAATGGCAGATGCCCAAATTTTGTTTAGACCTAATTCGATAAAGCCAAATTGAATCATTCTGTTTACAGCCTCAGTTGCAAAACCCTTTCCCCAATAATTCTTACCAATCCAATAACCAAGTTCACCTCTATTGTTACCCTTGTCAATTCTTAGTGTAATTGTACCTACAATTTCTCTTGATTCTTTAGAGACAATTCCTAAAGGATATTCGATTCCTTTCCTTATAAGTTCTGGTTGCATATCAACCCAATCTTGCGCGAACTCCAATTTATATGGATGCGGAAGCCCAAGAATATTAGCTAATTCCTTGTCATTAGCCAATTCTTTAATTCTAAAAACATCATCATTGGTAAAAGGTTCTATACATAAATGCTCAGTTTCTAATTTTATAGCCATCTTTTCTCCCCCTTGTACTGAAATTAGTTAGCTCCCTTTATTTTCAATATTACACCAAAAACACAAAATTTTTAAAATCTTTATGATATCTACTAACAGAACCATAAACAAAAAATCCAGTTATGCTTTGTACATAACTGGATTCCTCATTATCTAATCGTTTTTTATTTTACAAGTACATTTTCTCTTAATTCCCTCTTCAACACTTTTCCTAAAGCGTTTTTCGGTAACTCATCTATGAATACCACTTCTGGAATTTTGTAACTTGCTAACTTCTCCTTACAATACTGAATAATACTTTCTTCTGTTAATGTTGTTTCGCCATCCTTCACAGTGTAAGCTCTTGGAACCTCTCCCCAAAAGTCATCTGGAACTCCAACTACTGCAACTTCTAAAACACCATGTATTTCATGAATAACATCTTCTACTTGATCTGGATATACGTTGTCACCACCGCGTATAATAACGTCTTTATATCTTCCCATAATATGCAGGAATCCATCGTCATCTATCATGCCAGCATCACCCATGTTAAACCAGTTATCTTTTACTACCTTCTTTGTCGCCTTTTCATTATTCCAATACCCTTTAAACATGTATGGACTTTTCACATGAATCTCTCCAACTTCATTTGTTGTTAGTTCATGTCCTGTTTCCGGATGAACAATTTTCACCTCTACATTTTTCAAGGTTTTTCCTACAGAAGACATCTTTTCTTTTCCCATCATTGGATGCCATGAGGTTACAACCCAACCTTCTGTACTACCATAGCCTTGCACCATATATATTCCTTTTTCCATATATTTTTGAATGAGTGTTTCTGGCACTTTTGTACCACCGCTTTGTGCTACTTTAAAGGTTGAAATATTACGTTCTTTTTTATTTAATTCATCAAGCATGTAACTATAAACAGCTGGGAACGCAAGCATCGTAGTAATTTTCTCTTCTTCAATCTTATCCCAAATAAGAGTAGGGTTCGAATCAGCTAAGAAAATCATTGTAACGCCATGATAAATACAATTTAAAATAGAAAGCACGCCACTCATATGGAACAATGGATGCACAGATAAAAAGCGTTCACCTGCTGGGATTTCTCTTTGTCCCGCAATTTCAGCAAAATAATGATGTAAGTTTTTATGTCCAATTACACATGCTTTCGCCTGTCCAGTCGTTCCTGAAGTAAATAAGTAAATGGCATCGTCTTCTTCATGAACTTCTACGTTCGGTTCTGTCGTTGGCTGTTTTTGCAACTCTAATTCAAATGAACCAAAGCCTTCTTTTGTCGTTTGAATTACATAAGGGATTTCTTTAACAGCATCAACATTTAATAACACTTCACTAAATTCTTCATCAATAACTAACACTTTTAATTTCGCTTCTTTTACAATCGTTTCTAATTCATATACAGTAAGCTGATGATTTAGCGGAATAAATACCGCTCCAATTTTTAAACTTGCCATCATAACGCTTGGAAATGGGTGATTATTTTTGCATAGTATTCCTATACGATCTCCTCTTTGCACACCATTATGTAACAAATAATGTGCAAGCTGATTTACTCGTTCATTATATTGCTGAAACGAATATCTTTTCTTCCCCCCTACAAGCGCTTCCAAATTTGGTGATTGCATTGCTCTTTTTTGTAGTAATTTTTGCATCGTTCTCAAGTAAAACTCCCCTTTATATATGTTAGGTTTTTTATTTTACCAGATTAACTATTAATTTACTAAAGATTACACTTAGTGAATATAAGAAGAATATAAAATAGCCATTTACTTCATAAGTAAATGGCTATTTTTCATTATATATTAGAATACTTCTTGTTCATTACATATTGCACATACTCAGGTGCACTTTTATCAATCTCTTCATCACTTAGTTTATATTCTGCACCATATAAATAAAAGGAAGGTATAAATTCCATACCTGTATATAGGCATGTAGCTTGGAATGGTTTCGTCAACTCATCCATTGTAATCCCACTATTTTCATAGTCTTTTTCTAATCCACCTATAGAAATAGCTACACCAAATTCTTTCCCCTTCACTTTATCTCCTTGTGATCCGTACGCAAATCCATATGTTAATACATCATCGAACCATTTTTTTAATAATGGTGGTGTGCTGTACCAGTAAAGCGGAAATTGAAATATATATCTGTCATGTTCTACTAATAACTTTTGCTCTTCTTCAATATTAAACTCCCAATCCGGTGCCACCTTATATAATTCATGCACCGTAATTTCATCTGAATGTTTCTCAAGTTCTTCTATCCATCTTTTATTAATTTTTGATTTTTCAATATGAGGGTGTGCTACAATTACAAGTGTTCTCATCATTTTCCAGCCCCTTTATAAATTAATCAATCCTTTACGTATTAGTATGAATGAGTTACATATAATTGAAAAGTACGTACTTTCAGGTACTATAGGAACCTTGAAGTACCTTTGGAGGTGTTATATGAATCAAAATGATAATTGCCCAATTGCAACAACACTCGATGTAATCGGTGGAAAATGGAAAGTTCATATTTTATGTATTTTGTCGGATGGAAAAATGCGAACAAATGAAATTAAACGAGAAATCCCAAACATTACACAAAAGGTTCTTACACAACAACTTCGGCAACTTGAAGCTGATGGGATTATCTATCGTACCGTATATCAAGAAGTACCACCAAAGGTTGAGTACACCATAAGTGAATACGGAAAATCTTTAATGCAAATAATGAATGATCTGTTTGAATGGGGAAAAGATCATCAGATTAAAAGATTACATGACTAAAAAAGCACTATATACTTTGTTTAATCTCTACGTTCATATTTTTTATTTCTATAAAGTTTATTTTCATCATTTTTTAGCTAACTTGTTTTCTTAGATTGATGGACGTGACCCCACATCCATCAATCTAAAAAGATACAATTAGAAAAATGAGATTTCTATACAGTTTCGCATATAAACACTACTTCCGCCTCATTAAGCGCTCGCTCTACTTTTTCTAATCTCAATTGTACGTAAGCTATAAAGAAGCACCCCTAAACCGAGAATTTTTTCATTATTAGACGCATTAGAACCTAAGGTAATAGTAGGTACATTTAAACCCATAAACCTTTCACTCCATTCTATAGGCATATAAAAAGATACTCCTTCAAAATAAAAAACGCTATTCTCTCTGTAAAATCATAGAAAAGAATAGCGTTTTTTATTTTGAAATAGAAGTCATTATTTAAACTAAACATGCTAATATTGATTTTGTGCGATTGTCAGTTACCTCATAATAAATTTCTAATCCTTTCCGAGTACCTGTAACCATTTTAGCAGCTTTTAGTTTAGATAAATGTTGACTAATTGTACTTTGAGGCATTTGTAAATCCCCATACATTGTTGTTACATTAGTAGGACCTTTTGCAAGCATTATTTTTACTAAAGATAGACGAACTGGATGCGCCAATACCTTTAACACCTCAGCGATTTCTTGAAACATTTCTTTTTTTTCTTTCATCTTATTTCTCCCCTTTTATATACATATTTATGTTATCCATATATATAATTCGAAGGTATATGCGTTTTTGTGTCCGTCATTTTAAAAAAATATAAAAAAAATTTAATCCGAAACTAAAGGATTAGCTTAACATAATGTCTCACCATTAATGAGGAATAGGAATCTCATTATAGAAGCAGCAGTTTTTATTTATGCTACAACTCTACATTCAACTAACTAAAATCAATGAAAAAAGAGCAAATAGTCTGCTCTTTTATGATGCCTCCTTATGTTCCGTGGAATGTTTAACACTCCCCAGTCTCTTTAGTTTATTCCATCCTACCGCTACTCCTCGAAGCGATGAGAATATAGATTTAATGACAACATAAGTCATAAATTGACGATAAATAAAACGTTGTAAAATTAACCATGCCAATGGTTTTGGGTTCTCTTCCTCTAATTTAAATGCGAACAGAGAAGCGAGAAGATCCATTAAAAAGAATACAAGATAAAACCCTAAAACTTTTAGCGGATTACTACTAAATAGTCCTATAATCATTAATATATCTGCAAAAGGAGCAATGAATTGCAGAACATATTGGAATAACCACATATTAGGCAGTGCAATAAACCCTAATGTTTTATGTTTTGAATTACACAACGCTTTTCGATGTTTCCAAAGACATTGAAGTGTACCATATGACCAACGATATCGCTGTTTAATGAGACTTTTCACATCCTCAGGTGATTCCGTAAAAGCATGCGCTTTTTCTTCATATACAATTCTATGCCCTTGACGTAAAAATGTAATAGTAAGATCCGTATCTTCTGCTAATGTATCTTCGCTTAAATATCCAGATTCAACTACATTCTTCTTGCGCCACGCCCCAATAGCTCCTGGAACTACTGTAATACAATTTAACTCATCAAAAGCTCTACGTTCTAAATTAAACCCTGTAATATACTCAACATGTTGCCAAGTAGTTAACAAATTCCGTCTATTCCCCACTTTGACATTACCTGAAACTGCAGCTACATTCTGATCTTCAAAGTGTCTAACCATTAAAGAAATAGCATCTTGCGCAATAATAGTATCCGCATCTAAAGTGACAATGATTTCTCCTCGCGATTGTTGAAACCCTAGGTTCATTGCCGATGATTTCCCGCCGTTTTCTTTCTGAATGAAACGAACTTTAGGGTGTTTATAAAATGTTTCTTTCATTACTTTTGACGTACCATCTGTCGATCCGTCATCCACAACAATAACTTCAAATTCTCTATAATTACTATTCAAAATTGAGTGAATCGTCTTGGCTATCACCTTTTCTTCATTATATGCCGCTATGACAACACTAACAAAAGGTTGATAAGACGAATTAATATAGCGAGATAACGTTTTTCTTTTCTGCTTCCATGCAAAATAAATTAAGAATAAAAATCGAAAAATCCCTAATCCAATAGCAATATAAAAAATAGTTGTTAATATATGCTTAAAATATCCAGCTCCTGAAAAGACAGCTTTATTGTAAAGTAAATATTGCTTCCCCTCAGAAGAAACAGGAGGCATAATTTCATCTCGTTCTTTATTCATTAAATCTGAAATTGTTACAAAACTATATCCATGCTTTTTTAAGTCTTTAATAATGATTGGGAGCGCCTCTACTGTATGGGTACGATCCCCTCCCGCATCATGGAGAAGAATAATATTTCCCTCTCCCTTATAAATAGGATTAAGAGCACGTCTTACTAATTCATTTGTTGATGGTGTTGCCCAGTCTTCGGGATCAACTTTTTCCGCTACCATTGTATAGTTCATATTTTGTGCACGTAAAATAGGCAATATTTCATTTGATGAATCCGGGTTAGCATCCGCTTCATATGGCGGTCTAAATAAAACCGTAGAATGTCCAGTTACTTCCTGAATTAAACGTTGCGTCGTATTAAGTTCTACTTTCGTTCGTAGTAAAGACGTATCAGCTATGTTAGGATGCTTGAAAGTATGATTCCCAATTTCATGCCCTTCATCGTATATTCTTTTTACAATACTAGTATTTAGTTGTGCGTTTTCACCAAGTACAAAAAAAGCAGCTTTTATTTGATTCTCTTTTAATATATCTAAAATTTCTGGCGTATATTTCGGGTCTGGTCCATCATCAAATGTTAATACTACTTGTTTCCCATTTGGTTTTCCATATCGTTGCACTTCATATGCAGATGGTAAGGATTGATATACTTCATCTGTAATATAACCATCTTTGCCTACTTTAAAATCTCTCAATCCATTTTTTCTTTCATTCTCAATCTGTAAAATTTCACCTTGTCCAGAATAATTTACTTCATCTAAACTATTGATTTTATGTAATACATTAGGATTTTTTTGTGCCTCAATAGGATTTTTTAAAACTTTCCATATTGTAGGGTCTTCTGCTCCTAGTCTCCATAATGCAAAGCCCTTTGCATTGTTCTCCATTGCAATTTTCACTTGATTATAGAGAGTAACACTGTCTAAGAACCAAGCAGTATGTTCTTTCTCTCCTGTTTTATATCTAAAATAAGGATTTCCACTACTCTTATCCCATTGAATTTTCATATTTGAACCTTGAGCCATTGCCATAACTTCTGAAAAAGTTAATGATTTCGCAGCTTCTTTACTATTTACTTCCCAATCATATCCATAGTTACCGAAAGCAACTATAAGCTTATTAGACGGAATATTCAGTTCTTTCAATGTATGTTGGAACCATTTATTTGAAGCAATTGGTCCTGGTTCCCCGGCTCCATAGTGCTCATCGTACATCATTACAATCATTCGATCTATTATTTTTGCTAACGCACTATAATCAAAAGCCTTATCATTAGCTGGAACATCTTGTGTAACGAGCAAATCATGTTCATGAAATTCCGTAGTAAGTTCTTTCATAAAATTTGTTAAGTTTTCTCTATCACTTTCAGGTACGGCCTCAAAGTCAATATTAATTCCTGAAAAATGATTCTTTTTAACTTGGCTTACTAAATCATTAATAAACTTTGTCTTTACATCATTTGAGGAATTCAGTAACTTATGAATTAGCCCACTATCAGGACCAGAAGCTTCCTCAGTATAGTTAGTAAGCAAAGGCATAATCTTCACTTGATTTTTTTCTGCCAACTTTACTATCTCAGGTTTGATCTCACTTCTAATCGTTAAATCTGCTTTTAAATGATACCACTCTGGTACTAACGTAGTTAAGGAATCGATATTTTCTTTTAAAGAAGCGGTACTATTTTCATCCCAGTTTACGTAAAAACCATACACTTCTTTAGGTTGTTTACTATCCTTCGGCGGATTCACCAAATTTTTATTATCCTTCGTTTCGGTATTTGGGTTAAATTCTTCCTTCTTTAACTGCTGATCACTAATTTTTTGATTAATTGGTACAAGTTTAGTATCTTGTTGTACAGCGGTATTCATATTTGGAATTTCTGGTGTTGAAAAAATACTTTGAAAGAAAAAATAGAATACAACACCTACACTAACTATTGAGATACATAGAAACGAAATAAAGGCTATGTTTCTCCTTCCTTTCGGATCATAAAAAACAGGTTTTTCTTTATCTTTGTCTTGTTGAATGTTTTTCTCCATTATATTTTTCACATACTCCTTCTTAATAGAACTATAAAATAATAAAGTGTAACTTTAATCAGCCCTCACCAATTGAGCATTTACAAGCAGCCCAACTCCCACCTAACTTCTTTGCCCAGCCAAATTTTGAGATGGGAGTTTTACTGCCCACAATAGCGAGAGAAATCCTTTTAGCTTTGAAATGAATCTCTCACTTCCATATTCTATTGATTCTTCTTTTCATTCCCTTGCTGGTGGCCTCTATTTTCTTGTTGAGACCCCCTACCATTGTTCCCTTGCTCATTTCCACCATTTTCTTTCTGGGATCCTCTTCCATTGTTCCCTTGCCCATTTCCATTATTCCCTTGTTGAGACCCTCTTCCGTTGTTTCCTTGCTCGTTCCCATTATTTCCTTGTTGTGATTCTCTTCCGTTGTTCCCTTGTCCATTTCCATTATTTCCTTGTTGTGATTCTCTTCCGTTGTTCCCTTGCCCATTTCCATTATTCCCTTGTTGTGATCCTCTTCCGTTGCTCCCTTGCCCATTTCCATTATTTCCTTGTTGTGATCCTCTTCCGTTGTTCCCTTGCCCATTTCCATTATTCCCTTGTTGTGATCCTCTTCCATTGTTCCCTTGCTGATTCCCATTATTTCCTTGTTGTGATTCTCTACTTTTATTCTCCTGTTGATTCCCTCTATTTTCTTGCTGAGATCCTCTTCCATTGTTTTCTTTTATTTGCTTCGATGGCTGTTCCTCTGTTTTCTTTTGTTCTTTCTGCTCTTGCTTTTCATATTTTTTTTCGTCTACAGGAGATAAATCCATTGATGCATCAGGAGATGACTCCGGCTGTGATTGCACCTCTTCTTCATTTCCCACCGGATTAGGCGGCGTGGCAGGAGGAGTAAGCGATTTGTTTTTCTCATTCTCTTGCTTTATATAGACACCTGTGCCAATTCCAGCTTTTCTAGCATTCTCTCGTACTTGCATCGTGCTACTTTGATATTCAACTGTAATATGTTTTAACTCATATTCTTTCTTCAATTCTTTCATTGCCTTTTCTAACTGTGGTTCTAGCGCCTTGTCCTTTGCAACTGCTGTTAGCATAACTTGCTTATCATTCGTTAAATACTTATCCTCTTGACTTTGCTTTATAATAGTACGTATTACTTCTTGTAATTGTTTATTTTCCCATTGCTTCAATTCTTTTAAAATACGCCTTCCATCATCATTACAAGCCTGTAAATCTATAACACGAAAATCCTTCGTTACGCTCACCTCTAAACTTGGATTTATATCAACTGAGACGTAAGCAAATACTTTTTCTTCTGGTTGGTTGTAGAAAAACAGCACTGCAAATAGAAAACAAGCAACAAGTATTGATGCAGGTTTTAAAAAGGAAGGGATCGAAAAATGCGATGCTTTTTGTTCTTGCTCATCAAATGAGATTTCCTCCCCGATCATGCAAGAATCCCCTTTTCTTTTACACGTAATAAACTCTCCATTTGGTGTTAAAACAACTACGCTATGCTTTTTTATATCCATCACAATTCCTTTATTCATCATGCTTTTCCCCTCTTATGTAATCCAGAATATATGTATAGTTGTTTGCAAAAATAATACACATTGCAATAATGTATTTTCTATGTCGTTCCAACGTTTTACGACTTACCCTAACACGCGGTTCAATATGTTTAAGCGGTAACTTTTTCTTTCGGAACAGCTCTTCCATCATTTCCTCTTCTTTTATAATAATTTTTACAATTTCTATTAAGTGCTCACGCGTATCACGATGCTTAGGAGATTCTTTAGCAAGCTCTGAGAATGTGATTTTAAACTCAGCTAGCACACTTTGAAAATGAAGAATTTCCTCCTTACGGTTACTATTTTCCATCTCTTTCATATACTCCGTAAGCGACACTTGCATTTCTAACATTTCCTCTTGCTCATCTTCTTTTAAAAAGACAAAGTTATGTTTAGACTCCTTACGTATATAGTCAATTACATCTCTTTTTATAAGAAGATCAGCAAACGCTAAAAAGGATTTTCCTTTTGTATAGGAATACTGTTCAATTGCTTCGTTAAATGCAAACAATCCAATGCTATATTCATCATCCTGTTCTGTAATATATCGGCGGCAGACAGATGAGATTGATTTTCTAATAAAAGGCTGATACTGTACGATAAACGCTTCTTTATCTTCTTCGTTGTTTTGTATGTTACATACGATATCTTCTATTTTCGGTTTTCTTAAGATCTTCATTACTAAACTCAACACTTGTAATCTCCCAGCCTCCTTCAAATAGCAAAATGGCCACTACACAAGTGACCATTTAACCAGATTTTCTTGGTACTTTTCTTCGGTCTTGTTTTCTTGCTGTTAGTTATATTTTTAGAGTCTAACGTTTTCTTAATGATTTTTCCTTTTCTCTCGGCACTAAAGTTAAGTTTGTATTTTTATCTACTTTCTTATTTTCTACCGTTCGTTTTGCTTATTCATTTTCTATTTTATCTGCAATCCTTGAATAACTCTTCTCTATATAATTGGTAATTTCATCCTTCCGTTTTGGATGCCACTTAATCTAGTAATTTTATTAATACTTCTATATTCTTTCATAGTCATTTTTCTTCTATTTATTTTTTTCACTATACATATTCGGAGGAGTACAAAGTTTTATGGGGGTCAAAAAATATTTTTATAAAAAAATACATATTTATTTCAAAAATAAAAACCATCAATTTGAAAAAGGGTAATCAAATTGATGGTTTTCTTATAATATCTATTAAATTAAGTTGGATTCTCATTATATCTAAAAAAGTACTAGCTCTCCCCTGCAGATTTTCTCCATTTTCATCTTTCTTGGTTATCATAATATGTCTTATCTGCGTATTTTCTATCATTTCCTTTTAGATAAGCTAAAATTACTTTTGGATTTTTAAGTAAAGTCCAGTCTCCATATGTATCAAATCTTCTGCATGAAGTTATCATTCCATTTTTAATAGTACCGAATTTCTTATTATTTTTCTTTCCCCACTCTTTTAAACGTTTAGCGAAATCTGCATCTTCTGCCATAAGCATGTTTTCATTAAATCCGTTGATTGCCATAAAATCTTTTCTATAGCACCAAAAAATCCCTACAGATATAGCTCCGTACTTAAAAAGTAAGGGGATTATGATTAACATTGCGGAGAGAAATATTCCTAAAGATATTCTTTCAAACTTCCCATTTACCCCACCACCAATGTATTTACCTGAAGCTAAATATTTATCTACATTAGACAACATAGACTCTGTCATTATGGTATCAGCGTCTATAGTGACGATTATTTCTCCATTAGCTATTTTAGCCCCTGCATTTCGAATTTTAGATAAGTTTTTATCGTTATTTTTCAATGTAACACAATTATAAGATTTTGCTATTTCCTCTGTTTGATCTGTGCAACGATTTAAAACAACTATAACTTCCGTTTGCTCTTTATATGCCTCTGATGCCTTTGCAATTGAATCTAAACATTTTCTAATGTACTTTTCTTCATTATGCGCAGGAATTATAATAGAAAACTTCACATCTTTTTTCAAATTAACTTCTAAAGATTCGTTTGTCTTAGTCATAATATCACCCTTATTTTATAAGATAAATGTCTGTTATACATAACGTATATTAAAATTCAATAAATTATATGATAGGAACTGCAGGTAAACTATTACTTGCGTATAAAAAAACAAAAACGTTATTCTTTCTAAACAAGCAAAATTATTAGAAAGAATAACGTTTTTATTAGTTACATTAATATTTTATTCGTTGCTTTATTTCTTCAAAACGAGCATGTATAATTTTTCTGATATCTGGATGATTCTTATATAAAGTAACAGTATACATGATGGAAGATGCAAGAATAGTAGACCATATTAACCAATCTCCAGCATGAGAAAGAACTTTAATTATTTCACTCGTAAATTGTTCCTGTTCGTCATGAAATGTCGATACGAGAGAATTAAGGTTGAATAATAATAAAATTACAATTCTCCCTAAAAGCATCATAATCCATCCGATAATATACGAATAGCCTCCAACACTACATAATTGATTGTTATGATGAAAAACTTTCACTCTCTTAGCTTGCCAGTAACCAACTATCGCTCCTAATATAAGCAAACTAATTAATTCAATTGTAATAATAAAGTCCAATCTATTTGGAAGACCCATATAAGTTCTAATTATAGCCATGATTGGTATACCAAGAAGATCAAAACTATCTACTTGTTTAGGGATAAGCTGCCTAATAATCAATACGATAACGACTACAAGAATAATAATGAAAACTTTATTCATGCGATCAATCCCTCTTTTTTTCTTTTAAATAATACTCAATTAGTTGATTTACTTTCTCTTCTGGATAGGATTCTGGTGTTTGAAGGACATGAATTACTAGCCCATCGATAAATCCGTACAGTATCTCCAATTCAAACTCTCTATTGTATCCTGGTGTGACGTAGCCTAACTCCTTCATTAAATCTAAGATCATTCCCATAAGATACCTCGTATGGGAATCCATTTTCTTCCGAAGTTCAATAAGCTCTGGAGAACTAAAGGATATACCCAAGAATGTAATCCAAACCTTACCTTCCAACAGTTCTTCTTTATTAGTAGGAATAATGAATTTCATTAATCTTCTAAGTGCTTCTTCTTTCGTTCCTTTAAATTCATTTGTACGAGTAGTTGCCCGTTCTTTCATTCGATTCAATACTAAATTCATCGCATAATGAATTAATTCATTTTTAGACGAAAAATGATGCTGAACAAGTCCAACCGAAATGTTTGCTTCATCAGCGATTTGTTGTATGGAAGCTTTATCGATACCTTTTTCTAATATTACACGCCAAGTAGCAGTGGCTATCTGATTTTTCCTTTGTATTTGATCAACTATTTTAGGCATTCATATCCTCCTCTTTTTTACAATATGATTATATTATAAAAAAAGTACCTAAAACAATATGAAAAAGCCTAACTTCTCAATTTAATGCGAAGAAATTAGGCTTTTTCATTTAGTGATGAAACCCATTATCACATTTCGTATCATGTGGCATAGGCCCATCCACAGAATCCAAAAAGGCAACGGCCTGTTTGAGGTTCCTCAAAAATAAATGCGCGAGATCCATAGAAAATCCGTTTCGAACCACAACGCGCATAATCGTCAATGCTTCTAGATCTGGAGGCAATGGATATGCGGGTACTTGCCAGCCGAACACACGCAATTGTCGAGATAAATCATAAAGGTTCCAGTTTAATGTGTAACCTTTTTTCAGTTGCCAAGCGAAAACCGGAATATCCGAACCATCGGACAAAAGTTCGAACAGTTCCATCTCCTGAATCGCCTTGCTAAGAAAAAGAGCGACCTTCTGAGAAGCCCTTTGGACATCATAGTACCCACTTTTCCCCAAACGCAGGTAATTGTAATATTGTAGGAGCACTTGTGCGCCAGGACGTGAAAAATTCAGGGCAAAAGTCGGCATGTTTCCGCCTAAATAGGAGACGCGGAAGATTAAATCATCGGGGAGATCATCAGCTTCCCGCCAAATTATCCAACCCAAGCCAGGATAGACTAATCCATATTTATGTCCCGATACATTGATGGACTTCACCCTCGGCAACTGAAAATCCCAGACTAAATCTGGTTGAAGAAACGGTGCTATAAATCCGCCCGAAGCCGCATCTACATGCATAGGAATGTCGAGTCCCGTCCTCTCCTGTAAATCGTCCAACGCTTTTGCAATGGCGGCAACCGGTTCGTAAAGTCCGGTATAAGTCTCACCGAGAATCGGTACCACACCAATCGTATTTTCATCCACGGCTGCAAGGACCCCTTGAGGATCTAATCGGGGATGCTCAGGGCTAACCTTCACATAGCGTGGTTCAACCTCCCAATAGTTCGCAAATTTTTCCCAAACGACTTGAACAGCAGAACTAAACACAATATTAGGCCGATCCACCGGCTTACCCTCTCTTTTTCGTGCATTTTGCCAGCGTCTCTTTAACGCAAGCCCCCCGAGCATACAGGCTTCCGACGATCCAGTTGTTGAAACGCCCATAGTTGTAAGTGGGCTGGGGGAATGCCAGAGGTTGGCTAAAATGCGGACACACCGCTCCTCAATTTCAGCTGTCTGTGGATATTCGTCCTTATCAATTATGTTCTTATCAAATGCTTTAGCATATAAGTGCTCTGCGGTAGGTTCCATCCATGTACTAACGAATGTTGCAAGATTCAAGCGTGCATTGCCATCAAGAGTCATTTCATCATGGACGATTTGATACGCTGTTTCTGGTAACATGCCTTCATCAGGCATGTGAAAGCGCGGAACGACTGATTCTCCTTTGCGGGCAAAAAGAGGATTTATAGAAAATTCGGGAGGCAGCTCCATTTGCACGTGACGCGGTAGATATTGTGGATTATCTGGCATAACCTCTTTTCCTTCATATGTATCGTTTTGCACTTCTTCTTTTCGATCCTGCGGCATACTAGTCCCCCTTAATTAATGGTTTAACAAATATATTATTTACAAAAAAACATTTGCTAAACCAAGGGACAATTCTACTAAAAGGTGATGCCATCATTCAAAATAAAGGAGTATAGTTTTTGATTATAAAATAGAAATTGATTTATATTTCAATGAAAATATTGAATATTTTTAATATAATTATTGAGTTATGTATTTATAGAAACTTAAGGGGTATGATTATGGAGTTTATTACTTTTAAAGTAATTTGTATCTTTTTATTTTTAATGCTTATGACTTCTATAGAAGTTTTAGGATATGGAGTTCGACTTGTTGGGCGAAATTAGCTTTAGTTGCATCGACAAACTTAATATAGCTGAAGAATCATTACCTATCACAAACCGCACAAAACTTTGCTAAACTTTTAACGGCACACATGAATGATTGAGTCAGGTTTAAAAAAGTAAATTAGGGACAGTCATAACTGTCCCTAATTATTAAATGGGAAGAACCCTACTCGATATTTTTATTGACTATAAAGTTAGCCCACCATCCACAAGAACAATTGAACCGATCATATAACTTTCCTTATCTGATGCTAAGTAAGCAACCATTTCAGCGAGTTCTTCTGGATCAGCATAACGATCCATTCTCATATTGGGAAGATTCTTCTGGAGCGTACCCATCTTTCGCAAACTGAGCTTCAACACTTGTTGTTAATGCTATTTTCACACCACTAGGACAGAGTACATTAATACGAATTCTTTTTTTCGTATATTCTAATGCAGCACCCTTGGTTAAGCCAACAACCGCATGTAGTAAAGATAAGTTTTTAACCAATTTGAATCCCCTCCTTTAAATATAATAATACATGGGAATTTAACATGTTTTTTTCGTTTTGGAGGTGACCTCTTTTTTTAGCTTGATAGCGATGTGGCGATACTCGTTTAGAACGATATCTTTGCCCTAAAAAAAATCGAACCATAAATTTTCCAGCAAGCTTATGATTCGATTTAAATTATTTACTTTTAGTAACTATTCAACCCCTCTATGAAAAAAAGCCAGAAAAGCATCTTTTTAAATGGACGAGAGGAACTGGCCATGCATAGAAGCGGTCTGGACCTTTTCCTGCCACACGCAAAGCTTTAAAACAAAGAAAGGCAGCGAGGTATAGGTCCATTTTTATCTTTATGGCTGGAATTATACCCCTTACCAAACTTCTAAATGAAATGTATAGCTCAGTAGTTATCTTATTTTTTAAAAAAACATTCTGATTATTTCTTTTTCACTTCTTCTACAAATTCCCATGTCTCTCCGTTATCTTTTGATTGATAAAGTGCACTACTATCGCCATTGTAGTCTCCATCTGCCCCTTGTCCAACTAACATATTAAAAACCCCATCTTTCTCATATGGCATACTAGGTGAATCAAAAGGAGTTATTGTGGACTGTATATGATCTAATTTCACTTCATGCGGCGGATATTCTACCTTTTTGAAAGATACTCCCCCATCATCTGTGCGATATAACTCTCCTTCATTACCAGAAGGCCTAATTGCTCCTAAAAACCCAAGTTTATCATTTATAAAAGTGATTCCTGATACACTACCAATCCCCCCATTAAATGGGTCTGGATTGATAACCTCCCATGTTTTCCCTTCATCACTAGTCTTGCTTAATGAATAAAAGGCGCTCCCTAATGCTTTATCTGTCATATTTAGTTTATAACCAACTTCTTTCGATAGGAAAAACTGTTCTTTTTCATTCTTTAAATCTTGTTGTTCCTTCTCTTTAAGCCTATCTTCTTTTGGAGGCGTCTTTGATTTACTCCAACTTGCGTCACTTATTAAATTATATCTAGCAGGGACTAGCTCTTTCTCTTTTCCAGGGACAAATATAGATACAGTATATCCAATGATATCAGAAGTTGCTTCTTTAACACTCTGCCTCTTACCATCCTCAGTAATATTAATAATTCCCTCTGTATTGGATCCCCAATTTCTTTTTCCATAATAAATCAACCCATACTTACTTTCATTCCATTTTTTGACCGTTTGCTTAACTGGGATCGCCTTAACCGTTTTAATTAAAGGTTCTACTAATTTATCATCATTATAATCAGGCTTTGCATATCCATCTCGTATTATAGTAATATCTTCTGATTTCTTCTTATTATAAGAGATTAAATAAGTTTCTTCTTTCCCATCAACATTTTTCCCATAAACAAATGTATCAAACGCTGTGATTGTTCCATCTGAATGAAATGTAAGATCAAAATCAGTTGCCATATACAATTTCTTTGGCAAAGGATATTTTTTATTTATATCTTCAAAAATACCTTCTACTCCAGATTTATATATATTATTATGTTTAAGTTTAACTGACCTTTCATGTTTTAACTTTTCTATAAACCATGCCAATTTGCCATTGTAATTTATTGCACTTTTATAAATCTGCATCCCATAAAATGATGTAATTGCAACAATAATGATAATAGAAATGGATCTCCATGCTATTGAATTAGTTAATTTTTTAGATTTATATTCTCTATTTTTTATCAATCGCATTGTAGTAAATGTAGTTATGGATATGAAAAGTACTATACATAATAACATAATGTAAATATTATAATTCATTCTTCCGTACTTACAGTATAAGGCCAACTCATAACAAAAAATCCCGTATACAATTATTAGTATTGGATTTGTTACTAATGACAAAAGTATCCTTTTTGTATTTTCTCTAAATATAGAAACCACTCCTAATTACATGAATTACTGATATTAAGTATACTTTATGAATATTCACCATTTTTATCATCGAATTTATACACATTCAAATAATATTTTCCTTGTTTCGCTACGAATTTTCCCTTTATAGTATTTCCTTCATCTTTACCACAAGCTACGTAATTTTACATGTCTGATTCATGATAAAGTACCCATGTCGTCCCAATATTTTGTTCATTTATCACAGAAATATCTACTTCTTTCGGAACTGTAACATCAAACGTATAAACATCTGTCTGATCAGGAGTAATCAGATTCCCTTTTACAAGCCTATGGGGAGTCCTTCTCCTCTTCGAGGGATCCACCTGTTTGCGGATTTTGTTTTACAGTAACTTTTGTTTGTTCTTTACTATCCTCCACTGTTAGTTCCACAGTATATGCTCCTTTTTCTCCATATACGTGGGTAAGATTCGCATCTGTACTTGTTGTACCATCACTATGAAATTTAATTTCTTCATAAAAAAAGATTTTCAATTTTTTTAGATACTCTTACTGTCGACGTTCAAAAGCTAAACGTACCGCAAGACCTGTCAAGACGCTTGCCATAAGCCAACGCTGCACTCGCAGCCACATTGGATGTGTGCCAAACCATTTCGCAATTTTACTTGCTGTACATACAATTAGAAGGTTAACTATAAAGCTAACAGTGATTTGCGTAAGCCCCAAAACTGCACCTTGAAAAAGCAACGATCCCTTCTCTGGATCTTCAAATTGAGGTAAAAGTGATACATACAAAATAGCAATCTTTGGATTCAGAAGATTAGTCATGAGTCCCATTAAAAATAATTTCCGTGGTGGTTCATTAGAAATCGTACGAGGTTCCATAATAGATATAGCACCCGGTTTAATCGAATTCCAAGCTAGCCAGAGTAAGTAAGCAGCACCTGCCCACTTTACTACTTCATATACAGCGGGAACAGCAAGGAATAGAACTGTAAGTCCAAACATAGTTGCGATTATATAGATTACAAATCCGAGCATGATGCCCAATAAAGAAATAAATCCCGCCATACGTCCCTGCGTAATGGAACGGGAAATGAGATAAATCATATTAGGCCCAGGTGAACAAACCATGCTAAGCGAAACAATTGCAAAAGCTATCAAGGTACTCAAGCTGACCATAAACCTTCCCCCTTTATGTTACATAAAATTTCCTATTGTACATTTTATTATGATTGAGGAGAGAAAAGATTAATATAAACCGATGCAGCTAAGTAATATTATCGGATCGAATGTAGTGTAATCACATATTTCTCATTCTCTTAAGTAAGGACTAAAAATAACCTATCCATAGAGCTACTAAAACCACTACGAATAAAGCAAAGCAACATGTAATATTTCGAATCCACTTTTGTATATCACCAAAATACCTTTCTATAAATATAGCGTTGATAGTAAGCATAAGAAATAAAACAATGTAAGTAAAAGCACCCAATTTATCGTTAAACTTCTCATTTGTAAATGTACTTACATGAAGGAATAGAAAAACAAACGTTACTATAAATAGCTCAAATAGCCTTTTTTTATTCACCCCACCACCACCTTACAGTAATCCCCTTTTATTCCATTTTATCAGAACATACTATGGAGCAGCATATGAATATTATATTCATGTTAAAAAGGCCAACAATCCAAGATTGTTAGCCTCTACTTCCCATATTCGCACCTTTTATCACTTTACTTCCTAACAACTGGAATCCACATTTCACCAAACACTAAGCCGTTTCTTTTCCCCATCTCAACCGTCGTATTTGGTCCACCAACATAAGCAAACTCATTTGCATCTGGTAAAGCTTGACCGAAGGCGATACCAGTCAACTTATTACTTAGCTCTTCAGCCGTTTTGTCCTCCCCTTTCACTACTAAGTATTCTCCCCTCGGAAACTGGATTACTCTAGATTCTTCTTCTATTTGTGCTTCTGTCATGACACCCGCATAATACATCATTTTGTTATTCACCGCTTCGCTCACGGAAAAAATGTATTCATTTGTCGCTAAAGCTTTTAAAGTGTCCAGCCTTCCATCTTCTTTAACAGCCGACCAAAAGTCTTCCTTTTCTTTATTTATTCCAGCAAAGTCTGTGTATTCACTCTTAATTTCAGTTCCAATACCTAACACAATAAAGCTATCTTTTTCTTCTATAGTATAATTTTTCATATGCAAAACCTGCCTCTTTTTTTATTAATCAAACGATTTATCTTTTCATCTGATACGTTTATAATACCTTTAAACCATATCAAAAAATGATACTGTTTAGGAGACTAAAATGAAAAAAGTTGAACGGATTAATACAATTATGCGGTATATCAACAACCGCTCTCACTTTACAATTTCTGAAATTATACAAGAATTTAACATATCACGGTCGACAGCTATTAGAGACATTAGAGAAATTGAAGCTATGGGAATGCCACTTGTCGCTGAAGTTGGGAGGTCCGGGGGATATTTTGTTATGCACAACTCTATCCTGCCCGTTGTTCGCTTTACTGATAATGAAGTGAAAGCTCTTTTTATTGCCTTTATGGCTACGAGGAATCAACAACTTCCCTACCTAAAGAGTCGTCAATCTTTAGCCGAAAAACTACTAGGACTCATCTCAGAAACCCAGCAAGATGATCTCGTTCTTTTAAATCAACTCTTGCTTTTCCAAGGGACTAACCCTCATAATCCCGATCTACTTGAGCTTTCTGATCTCCCCCATCCTATGTTAGAAAAACTCATTCAAATCCTTCTTTTGGATAACCATTTATTGATTACCATTAAAGAAGATGAAGAAATCAAGACTTATCCAATTTATCTATTGCACCTTTATCAAGAAAAAAGCCATTGGATCATTGAAGGGTTTGACTTAAAAAAAGAAAAGAAGATGATGTTTCCTGTCGATGATCTCATTAATATCGAACCATACACGACGAACAAAAGGCTAAATAAGAAAAAGATTTTAGAAAAACTAAGTAAGAAGGACGAAATAATCAACTTGGTACTTGAACTTGGACCAAAAGCAATTGCCCAGTTCAAAAAATACCATCCTTTAAAAATTTCAATATCTTATACTAATCCTTACCAATCCACAGCCATTTTAAAAACTTTTATCAATGTTAACAATCCCGATGAAGTGACGGAAATAATAAATTGGCTGCTTTTTCTAGGGAAGGATATTAAAATCAAAGAAATACCCGATGAAGTATTAGCAGATTTACAAAAACGAGTGTGCTTATACATTCCATAAGCAGTGAGCCTCAAATATTAAGCTTTATCACTGGATAATTATCCTATTTTTAAATACCATTTCATTTACTACAATGAGAGCATGATAAATAATAAAAGCACGGAAAATCTCCCGTGCTTTTCTAAATATATATTATTCCTGAAGGTTTCGTTTATCACGTTTCTTACCCTAACTGACGTTTAAATGCTTTACTGGCGAAAAAGTAAGAGATGACCATTATACCTACGCACCAAGCGAGCGCAATCCAAATATCGTTTCCAACAGTTCCTTCATATAAAAGAGCACGAATCGCATTCACGATTGAAGTTACAGGCTGATTCTCTGCAAACGCACGAACAATTTTTGGCATCGTTTCGGTAGGCACAAAGGCCGAACTAATAAATGGAAGAAAAACTAGCGGGTACGAGTAAGCAGTCGCCCCTTCCATAGACCTCGCTTTCAATCCTGGAATGATAGCTAGCCATGTTAGCGCCAGCGTAAACATCCCAAGTATCCCAGCTACCGCGAGCCAATCTAGAATATTAGCACTGGAACGGAAACCCATTAAGAGTGCAACAAGAATAACCACCACGATAGTAAGTACATTAGCAACCAGAGAGGTTAGAACGTGAGCCCACAATATCGATGAGCGCTTAATAGGCATCGTAATGAAACGTGCCATCAGCCCACTCTTTACATCCGTAAATAGTCGAACGGAAGTGTAAGCTACACCGGATGTGATAGCCATTAGCAAAATTCCCGGCAATAAATAATTAACGTAGTTTTCCGTTCCAGTTTTTATTGCGCCGCCAAACACGTAGACAAATAATAGCATCATCATAATCGGTGTAATCGCCACTGTAATAATTGTATCCGGACTGCGCATAATGTTACGCATTAAACGACCTAGTAATACACCTGTTTTACTTTTCATTTACATCTCCTCCTTTTTTCCAATGATCGCAAGGAATATTTCTTCCAATGTCGGTTGCTTCTCGATATACTCCACTTTTGCTGGCGGGAACATCTCTTTTAGTTCAGCAAGAGTACCTGTCGTAATAATTTTTCCGCCATGCAAAATAGCGATACGGTCTGCCAGTTGTTCTGCTTCCTCCAAATACTGAGTCGTAAGCAAAATAGTTGTACCGCTACCAGCAAGTTCCTTGACTGTATCCCACACTTCGATTCGCGCTTCAGGATCAAGTCCAGTCGTTGGTTCGTCAAGAAAAATAACTGCTGGCGCCCCAATCAAACTCATCGCGATATCAAGCCGGCGCTTCATCCCGCCTGAATACTGATCTGCCCTTTGGTTTGCCGCATCAGTCAGGCTAAATCTTGCAAGTAGATTGTCAGCAACTTGAGCAGGATTGGAAACACCACGTAATTTGGCGATCATTATCAAGTTTTCCCTCCCAGTCAGCATACCGTCTAAAGCTGCGAACTGCCCTGTCAAACTGATACTTTGACGAACATGATCTGATTGACTCTGTACATCAAATCCACAAATACTTACTTCACCGCTATCTTGCTTCATTAGTGTCGAAAGGATGTTGACCGTTGTCGTCTTTCCCGCTCCATTTGAGCCTAGCAGCGCGAAAATTTCTCCACGCTGCACCTCAAAATCTACCCCTTTTAAAACTTCCTTATCTTTAAAGGATTTTTTCAAGCCTTTTACAGAAATCGCTGCATGACTCATACTTTTTTCCTCCCTATAAAAATGTTTTGCGAAGACTATTTATTTACCTCTATCTATTTAGTATCACTGATATTCTGTATTACTTAGTACCGAGTTAAAAATATAACTGAATAGCTATGATGGCAATTCATATGTGTAACCAGCTAATCAGTCGGTACTACTTATTCCATTTATTTTTTTCTCAATTTCTTCATAATACTTTCATTCAAATCTTCACGATACTTGGAGACGTAAGTTTTAGCATTTGCCACTAGTTCGTCAGCAAAGGAAGCCACGTCATCCCCAGTAATGTCAAGCACTTGTCTTCCTTCCGCTGCACCCGCTTCGAACAAATCGATTAATTCATACTGTATGTGTAACATATCCATCCCGTTACCCGCTGAAAAATTCCACATGTAGTTTTGAATTTTCTTAAATACAAATTGGTAGTCCTCTGGCAGAGCCTCAACTCGTGCCATCATCATTTTGTACTCTTTTTTATCACCAATTAACTTTTTGAACATTTCTAACATCTTATTTTCCTCCTTTTTTATAAAACCGAACAAGAAATTCCCAAAGTATCGGCCGGAACATTTTATCTTATGAACCTATTTTGACTTCAAGACGTTAATTTTTGACGATACAAAATCCCATTTTTCCCAAAACAATTCAAGCTCCTGGCGGCCTTCTTCATTTAATGAATAAAACTTACGAGGCGGTCCCATATCTGATGGTTTCTTTTCAATATTCACAAGCTTTTTCTTCTCTAATCGTACGAGGATGGTATACACCGTACCTTCCACAACTTCGGTAAACCCAAGATCATTCAGGTGGCGGGTAATCTCATAGCCATACGTTTCACGGCGACTAATGATTTCCAGTACACACCCTTCCAGTGAACCTTTCAGCATTTCAGTTAAATTTTCCATGTCCTGATCCTCCTTTACCCCCTATTCTGTCTGACTTATATTCAGTATCACAGAGTACTAAGGCGAATTTTTTACTGAACAGTTTTTGTGAATCCGAACTATTCAGTATCACTTATTACATCTACATTGTATGACTAAGTAGTTATGGATGTCAACTTTATTTTCAAAAAAATTAAAAATCCGCTTTACCCTAACCGGATACAGCCTACTTTTTTGTTGTAAGGACCATCACACTAGCAAAACAGAACTGATTCAAAGTGTAATTTAAATCAGCTCTGTTTTATTGTTTTTATACCGATATATCTTGTTTTTTCACGATACAAATTGTTTCTCACTACCATTCCCATTGCATATAAAGCATAAAGGCAAGTGCGGTCAGAGAAAATTCCCAGAGATTATCCGTACATGATACGAGCCCCTAAAATACAATTCTGTTAGAAATCTGTTCTCTATATTCTCTTTTATTTTATTTCTGATAGTTGATTAGCAACACTATCTAAAAATTTTTCTACCTTTTCTTTTGATGTATCCGGCGCATGATAACCGATCGTAAATGTAAGCCTTCCATTATAAGAGCTTGCTCCCATTGAAAAGAATGGTGCATACATAATAGGTGATGCCATATACCCGTCCTCAGCTTGAATTTGACCAAACTGAATAGGTTCCTCAGCAATCACTCCCAAATTTGTCAGTAATGGCAACGCCATCCCCATCTGTACAGCCTGTTCATATTGCTGATTATACATTTCCTTCACTGTAGATAGCTTCATTTCTGCCAGTAACTCCATTCCTGCTGCTGAAGAAAGACCTGGATTTTGAGACTTTATTTTATCCATTGATTGTTTAACTCGAACAAGAGTCTGCTTAAATGTTTCATCGTCTTCCATTTTAATCACTGGCATTTCCATACCGGATAAGTTGCAAATAGCACCAGTTGTATTATTAGGCAGATATCGACGTAAATCAATTGTCAAACCAATCATTTTTTCTGCAGTGCGAGGTTCTGCATACACAGTGAAATGTGATAAAACTCGGAAGTAAGCAGTCATGATTACATCATTCAAGGTAACCTGTTGTGCTTTTGTCCATTGGGTTAAACGTAGAGTTTGCTTATGGCTCAATCGCCGTACGGACATTTGGGGAAATTTATTTTTGTTAGGTTGAGATGGAAAAGACCATAACGATGCCTGTTGTTCTTGGTTAGGACGATACGCACTTTTTATGTCCGATATTCCAGCGTATTTGAATACATGTGATTGATCTCGACAACTCTCATTTCCCTCATCAAATTCCTTTATAATTTGCTTCTTAGACCGTCCCAATGAAAGGTGAGTATATATTGTTCCAAGCAATTTTATATATTCCTTGACTCCTGCACCATCTGAACATAGATGAGACAATTTCACAACTAACATATCTATTGTAGTGCCCCGTAATAATTTCGTTTGAACCATAGGCCCCTGAATACGATCACCAGGTTCCTTAATAAAATCTATTGCCATTATTTCAAGTTCTTGATTATTTCCTTCTGCAAAAAAGCAAATAGATGAGTTAGTGTCAGATGAATGTTCCTCCCAGTAAGGAATATCATTTTCTACAAACCGGCTGTTCAAAACTGGTTGCAATTGCAACGTTATCCTTACTGATTCTTCAAGTATTTCCTTGGATATACCTACAGGAAAATAAAGAACTGCATTAATTTGTTGATCTGCAGAATAAAGACCTAATACATAATTCATTCGATCTTGTGGTGTTACTGAATACTTTCTTTTCTCCATAATTCCGTCCCCCTTTAGGACTTTTTGTATAACCCTATTTTCCATATGCTTGTAATTTTTCTAGTCATTTTTCTTCAAGAGCTAATAACGCTTATTTTTCGAATTTTTAACAAAATCATCTTCTCCGTATTGGTTTCATTCTTTTTATAGGTGATATATTCATTATTTTATTGTTATTAACACTGCCTAACCTCACAATAAAACCAAACAAAAATAAATTAAGTTTACATATACATAAACATTTTATTATAACGTCTACAAATTATCAATACAGCAAATAAATCATTTTTATGTCTGTCAATAAAAAACAATATATTCAAGGGCCACTTCATAATAAAAGATTGATGTGCATGTAAATGTACCCATATCACTTTCAAAATAAGAATGAGAATTTTTTCAACAAAAATAAGATGCAGTTATTGATTTTACAGTAAAAAAAGCCCCTCCATTTTGAAAATGCGCAATCAAAATGAGTAGGGCTATTTCCAATTTAAATTTTATAAAAGAATGATTATCATAAATAATATTTTACTTTTTAGTCTACCTTATTATTTTCAATCCATTTTCCTAATAAATGAATGGATTTTATTCCTATAATTTGAGGTGGTATCGTTGGTTTTTAAAAATAGAAAGCTTATTTTCAAATCAAATGAAAAAGAGGTAAAATTATAGATATTCATGTAGAAATTTCGTTTTGGGGATACTTAAAATCTTAAGGTGGTGGGCATGTGGTGTTACACTTTAAAAGCTCTATAAAATTTATAGATATAGCGATTTTCTTTATTAATAATCATTTGTATGTGCGTTTACTCACACACATACAAATGATTTATAAAACCACAATTAAGTGAAAACATCTTTTCCGTTACGATAACATCATAGCCATGTCTTCTGCTGCATTTGTAATTAGTTTTAAACCAAATGTTTCTTGTAATACATCAAGCACGCCAGGTGAAATAAATTCAGGAGCCTTTGGACCGATGCGAATATCTTGAATCCCAAGACTAAATAGCCCGAGTAAAATGGCAACCGCTTTTTGTTCAAACCATGATAGCACAATACTTACTGGCAATTCATTCACCTCACATTGGAAAGCATCAGCTAATGCAGCCGCTATTTTCACTGTAGAAATGGAATTATTACACTGTCCTAAATCCATGTAACGCGGAATTTCCGTACCAGGTACAACACCGTAATCTACATCATTAAAGCGGAATTTTCCGCAAGAAGTTGTTAAAATAACTGTTTCTTGCGGAAGCGACGTTGCTAATTCACGATAATATTCTCCGTCTTTTCCCGGTGCATCACAACCGGCGATAACAAAGAAACGCTTTATTTTCCCTTCTTTTACTGCATCAATAATTTCTGGAGCTAATGACAATACTGTATTATGATGAAAGCCTGTCACTAACTGTTCATCTGACTCCGTATGTACTTCTGGAAGTTCTAGCGCTTTTTGAATCAATGGTGTAAAATCATCATTTTCAATTTTTTGTACACCTTCTAAACCTGCAATATCATATGAAAAGAATCGATCAGAGTACGATCCTTTAATTGGCATAACACAGTTCGTTGTAGCTAATATGGCACCAGTAAATTTTTCAAAAAGGCGTCTTTGATCATACCATGCCTTACCGATGTTTCCTTTTAAATGTTTATATTTTTTCAGCTGCGGATATCCGTGTGCTGGTAGCATTTCAGAATGTGTATAAATATTAATGTCTTTTCCTTCTGTTTGCTTTAATAATTCTTCTAGTGCAAATAAATTATGACCCGTAACTACAATTGCTTTACCTTCTACACGATTTTGTGTAATTTGTACAGGCTCTGGCACACCAAAATGATTCGTATGTGCCTCATCTAATAATTCCATCACCCGTAAAGCTGATTTCCCCACTTTCATAGCCATATCAATATGCTCTTGTTCGTTAAAGTTAGAATTTGTTAATGTCATATATAAAGCTTCTTGTGTTGTAGCATCTACAAATGCATCCGTATACCCTAGCTGAGCAGCATGTGTGCGATAAGCTGCAATTCCTTTTAGCCCAAACACAATCGTATCTTGTAAACTCGCAATCGTTTCATTCTTGCCGCACACACCCATTACTTTACATCCGCCTGTTGGCGTTTGTTCACATTGATAACAAAACATATCATCCCACCCTCTCCCAATCATTCATTACACCTTAAGCATAATACCCATTGAAAAAAAGTGATGTGATATCAATCACAATAATATATAAAGATTTGTGACAGTTCATATTGTTGACATAATATTTTTATTGACACTAAAAAATATGCATTAGTGTGCACACATCTTTCGATACTTTTAAATAGCTAATTAATTTGGAGAAATATATACAACGAAAAAAATTTTTGAATCCCTTATACAAATAATTGCAATTCATCTCATATGAAAATAGCGTATTTTTTATTTTAAGGAACTATCATTTTTTTATTAAAGCCTTCATTGTAAACCTCTTTATTTACAATACATTTACATTATTTTAACATTACTTACATTATTTATATGATATATTTATATAGAAGCTACTTAAGAAATTTCATATACATTTTATCTTTATGATCTCTTATCCAATCAATAAAAAGATCATGTTATATTTTTATAACAGGGGTGAATTACGATGACTGAAACTTTAAAAACACTTATAATGCTTGATGCTACTTACGTTGTTATTGCAATTATGACAGTACTAGTATTTGTATACTTGGAATTAAAATCTCAGTAATATATGCTGACGTAATCGACAGATTCAGCATTTAAATATAGTTAGAAGAAAGAGAGGAGAAAATTATTTCTCCTCTCTTTTGTATTTCTACAATTTCTTATTTTAATAAATCCAATGTATGTAAAAGTAATCCCTTGCCTCCTACTTCTCCATGACCAGGTACTACCGAATTTATATTTCCATATCGCTTCAGCACATTCTCAATCGATGTAGACCATTCATTTACATACGCATCCGCAACATTTCCTAAATCTTTAGCTTCCGCAGATTTTACTAAACAGCCTCCAGCTAAAATTTGATATTGTGGCAACCAAACAACAATATTATCTTCTGTATGTCCTTTCCCTGGATAGAACGTTTCTACTTTTGTATTGCCAAACTTCAAATTCGTAACTGTTTGTAAATCTCCAAGTGGCTCTTCATATCCACTTTTCTTTGCTAGTTCTGCGGTTAATGCTGTACTATGCGCTTTAATTCCTCTTTCTTTCAACGTTTTTATTCCGCCAATTCGATCGGCGTGCGCATGTGTAATAATGACATCCGTTACGCGCTTCTGAAATTTCTTTTCTACCATTTCTATTAGTTCCTTCGTTAATTTGTCATCCCAAGAAGAATCAACAAGCACTAGTCCTTTAGCAGTATTAAGAACTAGACCGTTCGAAGGAACTGCTTCTCCATTAAAATAACCTAACTCCGTATGAACCCATACATTCTTGTTTAACTGAGATATTGAAATGGCTCCCGTCTCATTTTTTATTACTGTTTTCTCTACCTTTTGTGATGCTTGTACAGAAGAAATTGTGCTAACAAATTGAATTGTTCCTAGTAAACCTACACATAATCCTACTTTTAACAACGTATTCTTTTTCATGTCATCAACCCTTTCTTCCAAGCTAAATAGTTATTACCTATATTAGACAATTTATCTCAAATGTTTGTTCCATATAATTGGACACTTTATAATCGCGGCTTATGTAAATACACGCATGGTGCAGTGAAAAAGATCACCCAAATGGATGATCTTTTTTATAATTTATCAACATATTGCTTCGCTTCTAGTAAGGAAAAACCAAAAGCTTCTCTTACTCTCTTAACTGCTGTAACTTTTTTTCCTTCTTCTACAAGCTGGCGTAGTTCTTTATTAATTTCAGGTTCTCTTTCTATAATTCCCATCTCTTTCGTAATTAATTGTAATCTATCTTCAATTCTCTTTAAACGCGCATCATTTTTCTTTTTAATTGTAGCTAATTTTTCAGCGATATAAATGAAACCAACGGCTACTATCAGTATAACCATCCAGAATTCCATGAATGTTCCCCCTTACTAACTTTCATTTGTTTTATTTCACTAACTTATGTAAATTTTACCACAGGACACATTTACTGTATAATACCACTATATCAAACTGTTAATAAAACCTATTATTTTAGGGGGACACTTTATGAAAAGATTTTTAAATACGTTACTTCAATTTGTAGTTCTTTCAATCGTGCTACATTTATTATTTGATATAGTTGGTTGGCTTGTTCTCAATGCACCAATTAAAAACAAACAAATCATTATTTCTTTAATAACAATCTCATGGGTTATGTACATATACCGAGACAAATTTTTTCAAAAGTTCACTTCAAACTAACTAAAAAAGAAAACACTTCATTGGTGAATGACGAAGTGTTTTCTTTTTTTACTACTGTATAATAAAAATAATATTCTGTCTTTAAAGAAAGGAGTCACCATGAACTTAAAAAGTAGCAATATATACGAGAAAATGAACCAATATTCCGTTGCAGGTTTAAGCCTCGCTGTTATATGTAATGGCAAACTAGATGAAGCGACTGCCTTTGGAACACTTGAAGCTAGAACAACTAGAGCTGTTACTACAAATTCTCTCTTTAATTCTTGTTCTATCAGCAAATTCATCACTACAATGCTAGTACTAACGTTACCAGATCAAGAAATCATACATTTAGATGAAGACATAAATGATAGACTCACATCTTGGAACATACCTACCAACCTATTTACCTCACAGAAAAAAGTCACCCTGCGAAATTTATTAAGTCACCAATCTGGAATTATTGATCCTCCTAATAGTTTTGGACATTATACATTTGCACATGGGCGACCAAACATGTCTGAACTCCTTGCCGGTAAAACATCCTATTGCCCAGTACCGATAGAAATAACTTATAAACCAGAAAACGAATTTCACTACTCCGATGCAAACTTTTGTATTATTGAACTACTACTTGAAGATATTACAGGAAGATCATTTAGTCAGTTATTAGAAGAACACATCTTCCAGCCACTACAAATGAAAAATAGTACACTTTTCCCTCCAAAAGACATAGATAAAACCGATGTTTTTGCTTGCGGACATAATAAAGATAGAACTGTAACAAATGAGAAGTATCCATTTTATCCATTCGCAGCTGCTTCAGGTATTTGGACAACACCAACTGACTTATCAGCTTTAGTTATTGAAATCATTCATTCCTTACAAGGAAAGGGTAAACTAAAACTTTCTCAAAAATTAGTAATAGACATGATTTCTCCTCAAGGTTGCTCAAAATGGACTGGATTAGGTGTTTTTCTAGATGATTCTAATGAAGAATTACAGGTTTATTCACTCGGATGGGGCGTTGGATTTCAATGTATGATGGTTTGTTATCCATACTGCGGGAATGGTGCTGTTATTATGACCAATTCCGATTTAGGTGTTCATCAAATGGAAGGGATCATTGGTGAAGTTGTAAAAACGTTACCCTTATAATGAAAATAAAGAAGCTGTTCCTTCCAGCTTCTTTACCTATATAACATTTTTCGCAACAATTTTTATATGTTCTGGTGCGATAATCTCCGTTATACTTTCTTGGAAATCTTCCCGCAACATTTCTTCCAAATGTTCTAACTGCACTTCAACATGAGTGCATTCTAAATTATGTATATTTAACAGTGCATAATGATCTTTTTTCTTAATTACTAAATATTGATTTTCCTCTGTCACAAGTACAGAACCTAATCGGACCCCTAGTAAGCGTTGATCATCAAACTTCATAATTACTTCTCCTTCCCTCATATAAACAAAACTACAATGAAAATAATTACATTTATGGAAAAACACGCTTATTTAGACTATATCATAATTTACTAAAATAGAAATATCTTTTTCTGTTTTAATAAAAATCCCTATTCTTTCATATATTTCGATACAAAAAACTTTCTCAACATTTAATTCGAATTTTCAGTTTTTAATTCCGTGAAAATCTATTATAATAAAGTTAATAAATGTTTGACCTCTCCTAATTCATGTACATATGGATGATCAGTAGTTATCACTACTGATCTATTTTTTTGATTTCAGAAAGTACATACGCTGCATCCTTTCCTACACCACAAATAAGTGCGGAACCCCTTTGAGATTGCCATGGTAAACCGATATAATACAATCCTTTTACTGGACTGATTCCCTTTATATGATTAGGAAATCCATTCTCATTCACTGCCTGTTCAATTTCAATCCAATTATAATTTTGAATAAAACCAGTTGACCATATAATGCTTTCTGCACTATAAGTATCACCATTCTGAAACATGATGTTATTTTCTGATGCACTTACTACTTTTTCCTGTAGTTGTATTGCTCCATTACGAATGAGTTCCTTACCTTCAAATCCAAAAATAGGATCTTTTCTCTTCTGAAACCATTTCCCCCTCTTGGTACTAACTTCAGCATACAATACACCCAATTTTTCTAACCAATTAAAAATACTTTTTCTAGAAAAATGTAACGGTAAAAACGTTAAAGGATGACTGATAGACATCATAACTTCATGAGTTTTTGCAAGTTCTACTGCTATTTGCATCCCTGAATTCCCACCACCTACTACTAGTACTTTTCCCTTAGGAATTTGTGATGGTGATTTATATTGTGATGAATGTATTTGAAAAACATGTGATGATAGATTTGCTGAAACTGAGGGAATAAACGGTTGCTGAAAACCACCTGTTGCGATAATAACTTTTTTCGTTTGTAAAATTTCTGTAGGAGTATATAATTCAAATATTTCTTTTTCTTTCTTTATTTTTAGAACTTCCGTTTGTAATTGTACCGGTAATTGAAAATGTCTTGCATATTTTTCTAAATAAGTTGCAATTTCATCTTTATATGGAAATTCATTTTTTTCACCTATTAACGCCATACCCGGCAAGCTACTGTAAGACCTTGGGGTAAAAAGCTGCAAAGAATCATATCGATTTCTCCATGAATCACCAACTCGTTTTCCTGCCTCAAGTAATAAAAAATTATACCCTTCTTGCTTCAAGTAATATCCCATTGTTAATCCAGCTTGACCCGCCCCAATAATAATTAGATCTTTCATTCTAATCCCTCCTCTTCTTAAACGTATGAATACTTGTTCATATATTCATACGTTTCCATAATCATAACATTTTCTTTTTATATGATTCAATATCTACTCAAAATAAAAAAGAGCAGTTCACTGCTCTATGAACTACTCTTCATTCCATTTCTACAATTTTTCCTCGTACAGTGTAATTCTATTTGAAAACGGATCAATTACAGTTAATTCAATTGTACCCCAAGGTGTTTTTTCTATATTCGGCTTCGAATAAGCATATTCTTTACTTAATAATACAGAATGATAATCCTTTACATCATCTATTTTGATCCGAATCGCACCACCTGGTGAGGCATCACCATGATGTTCTGATAAATGTATCACAGCATCCTGTAACGAAATTTGCAAATATAATGGCATATTTTCCTCATACCGATGTTCCCAATCCAGTTTAAATCCTAAAAAACCTAAGTAAAATAGTTTTGCTTTTTCAATATCAAAAATTCTAAATATAGGTGTTATCATTTATACTCTCCTCCTATTTATAAACATCTGCTGCCAATTCTCTCAAAACATCCACGTTTACTACTTCATAGCATCCATCGTTCTTCTTTATTATCTCTTTATCACAAAAAATATTTAATGTTCGCAACAAATGCCGATAGCTCGTTCCTAACAATTCCGCTATTTCCGTTAAATTCCCACTAAATACAATTCTATTTTCATGCTGAACTGCTCGTTCCCCTGCTGCTAACATGTAACTCGCAAGTCTATTTTCAAGCGGATACAATAAATTAATTGTACTATTTTTTGAAAGTCGATTTAACTTATGTGCTAACGATCCACAAATACATCTTAAAAATTTCGCATCATGAAATAGCTGATTTCTCACTTTTCCTAATGGTAAACCAACACAATATGAATCTGCCATTACTTGTACATTTGAAGTAATCCTTTGGGAATGAATTAACTCCACATCTCCAAGTAACTGCAAACTATCATAAAAACACAGTAATACGGATTTCCCGTTACTTAATGTGTTAAACGCTTTCGCTTTTCCTTCAACAAAGAAATATAAATAATCTATCTCTTCATTTTCTCTACAAATAAACTCATTCTTTTTAAAAAATATAAGTTCCATATATGGCTTCATATCATGACTAAAAAATGAATCAATATTATTTTTCTTCATATACTCTGCTAATTTAATAGAATTACATACTTTCTTCATAGTTCCCCACCTTTACAACTCATCCCCATTGTAATCAAAATTTTCTTCTTCCACTATGACATATGTCATAGTAATACACAATTTCAGCATGATACAGTCATTACAAATATGAAATACAAAGGGGATATTGCATTGTATAACTTTCTTTCTGTCTTTATTGGTGTGCTCATCGCCGTTATGCTTCCATTGAATGGGATTTTATCTGAGTTAATTGGCAAGTATACAGCAAGCGTGGTCATTCACCTTGTCGGTTTAATTGCAGTTATTTTCGTTTTAATCTTAAACAAACATAAAATTCATTTCGATAAAGGTATTCCGCTTTTTTTATATAGCGCTGGAGCGATTGGAGTATTCACTGTTCTTTTTAATAATATAAGTTTCTCCGTCCTTGGTGCCTCTATTACGATCGCATTAAGTTTACTCGGCCAATCCATTGCTTCCATCATTATCGATCATTTCGGCTTATTAGGAATGAAAGTTGCAAAGTTTGAAAAGAAAAAACTAGTTGGATTAGTATTTATCTCTTCTGGGATTATTATCATGACAATATATTAATGGGGGCAAAAATATGTTATATATTACTATCGCTATTTTAGCTGGTGTTTCTATCGTCGTTGCTAGAATTATTAACGCGAATTTAGCAAAGGAAATTGGAAACTGGGAAGGCACGTTTTTCAATTATATTACTGGATTATTTTTCTCTATGTTATTTTTAATTTTCAGTTCAGATTCATTGTATATCCCTATTCATAAATTGCAATCTATTCCTATCGCCGTATACTTAGGCGGATTAGTAGGCGTTATCGTTATTTCATTATCCAACTATATTACTCCTAAAATATCAGCCTTTTATTTAACATTACTCATCTTTATCGGACAATTATTTGCGGGGACTATTATTGATTTCTTCCTAACAAATGAACTCTCAATTGGTAAAGTTATCGGTGGCATTTTCGTATTAATTGGGCTCACTTACAATTTACTCATAGATCGCCCGATAAAAACTGTGAAGCATAACCAAGTTCAACTATAATACTTTACGCTTACCTATCATATATTAATAGAAAAGCTCTTCACATGAAGTAATAGAGAGGAGAAAATCCTATTAAAAAAATTATTTTATTGCTAGGTAGTGTATTGATTATTTGTGGAATTGTATGGTTTATAAACTCGGGAAAATCTATTCAAGATCTCTATACTGCAAATAAACCGAAAAAGAAAGCTACTATTATTTCAAGCTCGCGAGATCCAAATGAGCCTCCTGTTTTTTTAGGTAAACAGGAAATAAAAGATATACATGTCGAATCAATTAAAACAAAACAGGATATCTTTCTCACAAAAACAGATGAATTAAAAACATTTATTAACAGTATGAATACCGCAAAAAAAGGCAAATTAACATTGGATGAAGAAGGATCAGATTTAATAGATTGTGATATGTGGATTACTTTCGAGGATGGAACTTATAAAAAATATTTCATATGGATAGTTGATCATCACAGCAGCGAAGTGATGATTGCTCAGCAAGATACTCCTGATGATGTAAACCTTACGTACTATCAGTTAAACGAAGATAGTTCAAAAAAAGTTTATAATTTATTTAAAAAAATTATTTAAACGAAAAAGTCATGAGCACGCGAACTCATGACTTTTTGCACTATATATACTCAGGGAACACTCTACAACCCTTTTCCTGCTCTATATCATGACCAAAGAAAACAATTGGTTTCTCTTTCGCCACAACTCCTTTTAAACGTTTAATTGAAGATAAAGCTAATTCTGGATCAAATCCCGCGAACGGCACTTCATCTTCAAAATTCTCTTTCGTGTACGATGCATCAATCGTTAATAATACAGGACCGGATTTCTCCGTCTCAATGAATAGCGACTGATGGCCTGGAGAATGACCTGGCGTATACAATAATTGAACACCTGGTACCACTTCATAATCCCCTTCAATAATTTTATAGTTCAAATGCGGTAATATACATTCTTTCATATATTCTTCTCTATGAAGTGCTGCCTCATATTCCGTTCGTTGCACAATAATCGGTGTATTTGTAAAAGCACCGTTTCCTCCTGCATGATCGAAATGTAAGTGAGAACTAATAATATATAAAAGGTCGTCCGGCTCATACCCTACACGCTTTAATATATTCACGATTCTATCTTCTTCAGTCATTTTCGGTAAAATCTGTCCTTCAACAAATGTACCGTTAAAAAGCCCTTCATTATTAACTGCACTTTCTGGCATACCTGTATCTACTAAAATAGGACCTTCTTCTGTCTCCAAAAGATAACACCATACCGGCAAGTTTAATAATTTTCCCGGTGTTAACGTACTGTTAAGAGACGAATGATCCAACATACAACGACCTGCTGGGATGAAATAAAGTTTCTTTACTGTCATTATGTATCCACCTTTACATTTAGTTTGGGATAAAGTAATACAGTAAAAAATTCTTCTTTTTAGAAATAAACTCCTTCTAGACTATCAGTACAGCTTACATAAAAATGAAACATTAACACCGATTAACGCTGAAAACTTAATGAAAGTACATGCACTACTTGAAACCGGGCACACCATTGGGAAAATCGTATTAGAGAAATTTTAATCATGATAGTGACAGATAGTATGTAAAATTATATTAACGATTTTTCGAATATATCTATCATAACGTACAATATATCAACGATTTTTCAAATATATCTATCATAACGTACAATATATCAACGATTTTTCAAATATATCTATCATAACGTACAATATATCAACGATTTTTCAAATATATCTATCATAAATCAAATTATATCGATTTATCGACAAATAACAACAATAAGAAAAGGCTGTTCCAGATGAACAGCCTTTTCTTTATTTACTTGAAATCTCTTTATTATTTTGAACGTCTAACGGAGCTCGCTTTCCTATTCCGAAAGCATAGAAACTAATTGTAACGATAGCTAAGAAAATAATACCTACAACTAATGAAATACGAGTATCATCGTTAAACCACATTCCGATTAATACCATAATTAAAAAGGCAATTGTTAAATAGTTTGTAACAGGAGCAAATGGCATTTTGAACGGATGATCTTTCATCTCTGCTCCCTTTTCTTTTCTAAAATTAATTTGACTAATTAAAATGACAAACCATGGTACCATTCCAGGAAGTACACTCGCACTATATACATATACGAATAAGTTTTTCGGTGCGATGTAACTTAAAACAACACCAACCGCCAGACCGATAATTACGCCAACTGTACCAAATAAAGGTACACCATTTCCAGAAAGTTTCGTGAAATATTTCGGTGCTTGTCCATTTACACCTAACGTATAAAGCATACGACCAGCACTATAAATACCACTATTACAACCAGACATTGCTGCTGTAATTACAACGAAGTTAATAAGTCCAGCAGCTGCCGTAATACCAACTTTCGCAAAAGTTGCTACGAACGGACTACCAATTGTACTTAATTGATCCCACGGATACACCGTTACAATAACGAAAATAGCACCAATATAGAAAATTAAGATACGCCAAATTGTACTTTGAATCGCTCTTGTAAGTGTCTTCTTTGGATCCTTCGCTTCACCAGCAGTAATACCGATTAATTCCACACCTTGGTATGCACCAACTACAAGTGATAAAGCAAAGAAGAATCCTGAGAAACCACCTGTAAAGAAACCGCCATTTGACCAAAGATTAGATATGCCAATCGCTTCTCCGCCGTTACCAATTCCAAAGAAAATAAGGCCAAATCCTGCAATAATCATTAATAGAATCGTAACGATTTTAATCATCGCAAACCAAAATTCAAATTCACCAAATGACTTAACAGAAATTAAATTAGCTGCACCAAGAATAACCATTGCAATTATACCTGGTATCCAAGCTGGTAAATCTGGGAACCAATATTGCATATACGCTCCAACCGCGATAATTTCTGACATCCCAACGATAACCCACTGGAACCAGTTACTCCACGCTGTCATATAACCAGCTAGTGGATGAATATACTTATGACCGAATGTCGCAAATGAGCCTGTACTTGGCTCCATATACAACATTTCTCCCATGGCACGCATGATGAAGAAGATGAAAATACCTGCAATTGCATAAGCAAGCATTACTGACGGACCTGTCCATTTAATTGTGCTGGCTGACCCCATAAACAAACCAACACCAATCGTTCCGCCTAAAGCAATCATTTGAATATGACGTGCTTCTAAACCTCTTTTCAATTCTTTGTTTGCCACTTCACTTCCCCCTCTTAGATGATTCATAGCCGCATTTTAACACAAGATGCTTTCCCCTAATTCCTTTCGGCCCTGAAAATGATGAAGCAAACGTCATTTTACACTAGCTTTAAAGCTATCCTAAAATCGTTTTGTGCTCCTAATAAAATTCTCAAAACCTTTCATCTTCCAATATTCTATAAATCTTAAAATTACTTACCTTATATTAATTCATTAATCTGAAAAATTCAATTATTTTTTCAATAAATTATTATACATAAGTCTGATTAATTTTTAACTAAATTAACAATAAAATACATCTATTCAATATGATTCCAGCATGTATATTATTACAATATAAATAACAGAGGAGAGCATTTCTTTCTCGGTTTCATATGTCAAATACTTCAACCTTTATAGTTGATAACGTAATTTCCCACACATTCGATTTATATACCAATGAGAAATTTAATATATTAATAAACTACTAACTTCTTTACCCCAGCCAAAATATAAAAGAGTCTCATTAAAAAATGAGACTCTTTTACAATTTCATATTTAAATCGATTTCGAAGTTTGCTTACCAAAGATAAATACCCTAGTAAACACTACCATTATAACTACAATAACCAGAAAATAAAGTGGCATCACTAGTAACGAGCCTGTATGCAGCTGACTCATCCCCAAAATTGTCATCGTTACAATTACATAGTATCCTAAGCTAAACAATGCTCCGGCTGTACCAATAACATCTTGAAAATCTACTAACGCTAAACTTAAACAGTTAGGTAACGCTACTCCAATCCCTAATAACAATATAAACATTGCTATTAAAAATACAACCATATATATTACATTCGGATTTGATCCAATAAACGTAATAACAGATAAAAGGATAGCTCCCCCTGTCATCACGAGACAACCGATATATATAATTTTCTCTGGTTTATAAGTAGCAAGTAAACGTTTTGAAATTTTCGCTCCAACAATAGAAGCAGATGCAACAACAATTCCTAGAAATCCATACATACTAGGCGATAATTGAAAGTATTCAATAAAGATAAACGGCGCTTCTGCATAATAGCTAAATAAAACACCATTTGCTCCTCCAATTAATAGCCCATATGTTACCACTTTCGGATTTGTAATTAGCCTCTTCAAGACTGAAAACACATTTATTTTATTCGTTACTGATCCCGTCTTTGTTTCGGGAAGAAAAACAAACGTATACAGAAAAATTCCGACACTCATAACTACTAAACTTAAAAATACTATTTTAAAACCAAACATTTGATCAAGAAAGCCCCCAATTAACGGTCCTATCGCTGGTGTAAAAGCAATGACTGCCGAGATTTGAGCGAACATAACATGCCGCTTATGCCCTTCTACACTTTCACGAAGAATCGTTTGTGTAACCACGGATCCTGCACTTGCTCCAAACGCTTGAATAAAACGACTTACCAATAAAACTTCAATGGAATTTGCAATATAGCATAAGAAACTCCCAGCGCCATATATGACAATTCCAAGTAACATCGCTCGGCGACGACCAATTATATCTGATAACCACCCAATAAAAAATACACCTAACGCAAATCCAGCAAAATACACACTAAGTGTTAACTGCACCTCATTATTACTTACATGTAACGCCTTTGAAATGTCCGGTAAAGACGGTGTGTAAATCGTTTCACTAATTTGCGGAAATGCGACAAGAATAATCATTAACAAAAGTGATGGTACTGAGACTTTTTTCATTTTTCATACCCTCCTATAACTTTGAAAATCTCAGAAATAAAAAGACTTTCCTTAGCTACGGAACAGGAGGGGCCATTATAGAAATCCGGTCATAAAACAACAAAGAAAACACCTCAATTACGTATGTTAATACTTATAGGAGGGTAATATTAACATTGATTTTTAAATATACTTTTTCAATTATATTACATATTGCGTTTCTTTTACTAGCGCTCGGCCTTGGAGGATTGTTAAAAAGATAACTTGATGCAGCCACCTTTTTATGGAATAATTAGAAATAGTTTGAATTCGTAAGTTTAATTATTAAACGATAGACTAGCATATTTTAATGTCACAAGCTTACAAACAGGAGGACTTTCGTAATGATTGAAATTTTAAGGACAGTAGTAAACTGTCTAATTTCTCTATTCTCAGGAGAATTACCAATTGTATATTATGTATGGATTATTAGCCTATTCCTAATTCAAATAACCCAATCTACTCTAAACTATAAACTCTTTAACAAGAAAGACAATTTGAGCACTTATATATTGGAAGGATTACTTGCTTTTATTATTTTATTGTTTGGAGGAATATTAGTATCTAAGTTACTTGCTTACATAATAGACGACCCTACTATTAGTATGACGAATTTAACACATTATTTTGTTTCTCTTATCATATTAACTATATTTGTCATAATAACCTGTGTTAAAGACCTTATAGAGACATCTATAAAGAATAAAAATATATCTCTTTTTAGCTTTTTAGTAATTTCCTTCATAACAAGTATACTTTCATTCAAGTTTTTATCACCTTTAATTGAAGGTTCTTTTTCTCTTTCTAAATCTTTTATAACTACTTTAATCATTCTAGTAACCGTATCCATTCCTCTATTAATTTCTTTAGAGGAAAAATATGCAGGTGAAGAGGAAACGGAAAATTTATAGCTTCTCATTTATATAAAAGAAAGAGGGAGCTCCCCTCTTTCTTTTATATCGTTCTATTTCACAAGACTAAATCATTCCTTTTAATATTAATCCTAAAACTGACATTATTATCGCACTAATAATAATTCGTAAAATCCAAGTTGTGTTTGTACTTATTTTTTCTAATTGCTTATTGATTGTTGCTATATCTTTCTCATTAATAGTGGTACGCGTTTCTAAATTACGAATGTCTCTCATAATTTCTTTTTGCTCCGCCTTGAGACTATCAATTTTAGCGTAAACATCTTCCATTTATTCACACCCTCTGTTCATCTTAATAGAAAAACCTATATATATTATGAGACAACCCTCTTACCTGTGAATACATTCCGTATATCCGCATACCAAATTTTTGTACAATCTAATTGAATTACTCACATGTTTCCATTCTTCTATTTATAAATTAGCGCTGAGATACATTAAAATTAGAAAAGGAATCCCTTGTTTATTTAACAACAAACAAGGTGCAATCCACTATTCGGGAGCACCTACGATAATTTCTATTGTTTTCATATTTACAACTCCATATAATCAGTATGATTTTCTGAAGAAGCCACTTTTTGAACTGCTTAAAGTATACTAATATGAATACGAAATAGCTGTATTGATAAACTCTCTAGAACAATAAATATACTGGCTGAAACGGATCTATATCCAATATTTTTTCCAGTAACATGAATGGTTATTTCTGATAAATACGTTTGTATATCATTGTTTTCAAAAATTCCATCCTCAACCTTTACAATATCTGCTTCACAATCTACTTCTTTAAAAGTTTTCAATAATTTTGTTTCCAATAAACTACAATCAAAGCTCTCATCTTTTATTACGGCAAATTTAACCTTCATATCGATTTCCCCATTTTTAACAAACTAAAATCACTAAATCAATATAAATATATATTATTCTATTAAATAATTCAAAATATATGTTTCTTATAAACCATTACTAAATCCCAGTTCTAAGGCTTTATATAAAAAAGAAAACAAATAAAGTGAAACTTTAATCAGCCCTCACCAATCGGACTTTTACAAGATTAAAAAATTACTCTTTCAATTGCTAAACTAATTAATATATAATCCCTCTGTGCTCAGTAGTTCGAAATTTTTTTATTTTTAATTCATAGATTCTGAGAACTTTTTGCTTTAATATTAACAAGTCACTTCTTAAATTCTGTAATATTGGAAATAACTATATAGTGAAACAAATTAACTATTAGGAGTGCTATTGATGTTTGATATACTTCGTCTCTTAATTATTTTTTTCATTGCTATCTTTTTATTTTTCTCCATAATAATGGAGTTTAAAAAACCTCAAAAAAGTGTATTTTGGTTTTCAATTGAAGTCTTATCTCTTCTAGGGATTATAATGCTTTTTAAAGATTTTTTATCAAAAATATAACTTAATCCACGAATAATAACGTGTTTCAAATACAATACCTTTATCTTTTGAACGACCTTATCTCTTCTTAAAGATTCTTGTTTTTATCCTATTTCTTAACAAGATCTCTACCTTAAGTTGTCTTTTCTTTATAAAAAATAGCCCGCCTATTTCTGTAGGCGGACTATATCTTTATTACACCATACAAAAGTATAATTTCTTCTCCACTCAAACTTTATGTAATGATACAAATTCTAAATAAATTATTATCTTTTCTACATTCTTATTATTGATTTTTTGTTCATAAATTCGTAACACATATATATGAGTTATCATGCTAAAATTAGTTTATTCAATAGAAGTTATTCTTAATGAATCGATAATTTTTAATACCCTGTTTAAAGCCTCGCCCCCCTGCGAGGCTTTTTCCTATTTAACTAGAGTAATGGTTATCAACTGTTACTCCGCTGCTACGGATTCTACTTTTAGCTATTCAGCATCAGCACAAGTAAAATTCTTTCCCCCATCATTTGATTTACAAACTGTATTTATCGATTTTTCGGTTATTTTTTCACTTTCATTAGAAACTTGATCTAAATCCATTCGATATACTTGTTCCGGATTCTCTTTTGAATTCCCTTCAATCTGAATTGTCCGATCGAACATCTCAGCCGTGAAGCTACTAGATGTATTTATCATTTTCACTCCATTATTTTCACCTACATAGCGTTCAACTACTCTTTCGGCTTCTTTAAGTTGTTGAGATGTAGGATACGGTATAGATTCCGCTAAAATAACTACACCTACTAAATATGTAATATACAAACCACCTGCAATCAAGATAACTTTCTTTACTGTTTTATTAATCATGCTCTAACTCCCTTTTCTTATTTCGCTATTAAAATATATAATTTTCCTAATTTACATCAATTTCTTTTTAATACATAACATTCGTTTTACATTTTATAAAAAGCACCTCTCTTACTAATTTTCAATTTGATAATATCATTTTATTTATCGTTTTTCAATAAACAATTATTATTAAACGTTTTATTTTTACTGTTTTTATTTTTGATTCAATTTAAAAACAAGTGACTTATTTAAGTCCACTACATCATCAGCAAGTTTGAAAATTTGTTAATTACTAAAATAAAAAAGAGCAATTATATGTAAATCCCCCTCGTTATACCTATGTAGGTCAGTAGTTTAGCTTCAGCACTCACTCTATTCGAGAATACTTTACCAAATATTCAATCTAATGATAAAATTGACCAAATTAATATTTTCGCCCATCACTGTATCAAAAAGTACAATAAAGTGAGACTTTAATCAGTGGGGGTTCTGTTCCCCCCCACTGATTATTAGCCCTCACCTAATGTCTTTGCTTCCGCTGAATTTTGAGGTGAGGGTCTTACTGCCTGGCAAATAGCGGGATAAAGAAAAAATAGCACTCTCACGATTAAGTAAACGCGAGCTTTTTCTTCTATCTACTTACTATTTAAGGTTAATAGTTTAGTAACAAGATTTAAAAATTCGACTTAAATTCATTGATGAATGGAGAGGTTTATATGAAATTAAAAGACAAAGTGGCAATCATAACTGGTGGTGCAAGTGGAATTGGCGAATCTACTGTTCGTCTTTTTATCGAAGAAGGTGCAAAAGTAGTTATTGCTGACTTTTCTGAACGTGGAAAAGAACTATCAGATGAATTGAATGCACATGGATATAATACGTTATTTATTAAAACTGATGTAACAAAAGAGGCAGATATTAAACAGCTAATTCATGAGACAGTAAGTACATACGGTAAATTAGATATTATGTATGCCAATGCCGGCGTTGCTGATGATGCACCGGCAAACGAATTATCCTATGAAAAATGGAAAAGAACTATTGATATTAATTTGTCTGGGGTATTCCTTTCTGATAAATATTCGATTGAACAATTTCTTAAACAAGGTACAGGTGGTGTCATCGTTAACGCTGGTTCGATTCATAGTTTTGTTTCATTACCTACCCCAACAGCATACTCCTCTGCAAAAGGTGGTGTGAAACTATTAACTCAAAATTTATGTACTGCCTACGCTAAATATGGAATACGTATTAATGCGGTGTGCCCTGGTTATATTGACACCCCTTTACTGGGTAGTGTTAATCCTCAACAGAAAGAATATTTAGCTTCACTTCATCCGCAAGGCAGACTTGGAACACCAGAAGAAGTCGCTAAAGCTGTCTTATTTTTAGCAAGTGATGATGCTAGTTTTGTTAACGGTACAACACTTCTTGTTGATGGAGGCTATACTGCACGTTAATTTAAAAATTTTGAAGCACCCTAAAAAATGTATAGTCTTCAACAAGAAAAAGCGCCATCACAAGTGACGGCGCTTTTTCTATGTAAGAGCAACTAGAAGGTATCCTTCTAGCCTACTCCCATTTATAAGTCCAAAACTGTTCAAGTTGCAGCCATTTTAATGTTGCTGCATCTTTGTTTTTTATTTTTGCATGCGTGTCTTCAAGCATTGCTTCTGTTTGTGAACGGTGCGCACCTAATGCAGTTAATTTATGATCAAATACTTCACTAATGTTATTTACAACATCCGGTTCTCCTAATACTGCTTCACGATTTTTCGTAATCGCAACAGCATGAATAACTGGGCGCTCTTCTTTTGGCATACGTGATACAGCGCGAACGACAGCGCGGCCAAATGCATTATGATCTGGATGTACACCGTGCTCTGGATAAAATGTAATAATTCGAGATGGATTTACTTCTTGAATGATTGCTTCAATTTTGTCAGCAACGAAATCAACATCTTCAAATTCTAACGTTTTATCATGGAAGCCAAGCATTCTTAAATCTTTAATACCCATCGCTTCACAAGCATCTTTCAATTCTTTCTTACGGATATGTGGAATCGTTTCACGGTTAGCGAATACGTTCTTACCCATGTTACGTCCCATTTGTCCTAGAGTACCACATGCATATGTTACAGGTACTCCTTGATCTGTTAATAAGCGAATTGTTCCTCCCGCAGCATATGCTTCATCATCTGGATGCGGAAATACAACAAGTACATGTCTCTCCATAAGTTTCCCTCCTTCTTACTTAAATGGTGTTAAGCTTAACTCAAGTGCAACTGCTAGACGACCTAAATTATCATGTCCAGCTAATAATAAACGCTCTTGATCGTCTACTTCCCAGTGCGTAATACCTTCAGCATATACCCAACCGTGATCCATTTTCAGACCAACTCGGTATGGATTTGTTCCAGTTATCTTCCCGCGTTCAAAACGGATAATCGCATTTCGAATGAAAGCACCAACTGTCATCATCTTTTCATTTATGTGTGATGCATACGCTCCGTTTGTCGTTTCTAAATGAATATATACATCTTTATTTACAAAACGTTCAATTTCATTTTGAATAAGAGAACTATCTTTTACTATTTCCATCGGAATTCACCTCTTTAAACCATTTTACGCAAAAATAATGTAAATTGCTATCTCTATATTAGAGGACAACGCTCACTTTTCCTAATAATTTGCACTGTGTTTTTTATATTTTTTATATGATATGTAAAAAATACATTTTTTCCTTCACTTTGTTAAATAGTTTTCTTTCTTTTTTGAATTTGCTACAATATATTTTATCCCGTATTATTGCAGCGAGATACATTTCGACAATTGAATACATAATTTAAAGAAGGTGACATGATTGGAACAGTCAGCACATGAAGTAGCAAATTGGCAATATTATTTTGCAATTGCCGTATTTTTAATCACGTACGGATTTATTATTTCTGAGAAATTGAATCGTGCTGTAATCGCACTATTCGGTGCTGCTATTATGATTATTTTTGGAGTTGTAGATTTACATACTGCTTTCACATCACATATTCAATGGGAAACGATTACCCTTTTAATTGGGATGATGATTCTCGTACATATTACGAGTCAATCAGGCGTCTTTGAATTTGTGGCCATTAAAGCGGCAAAAGCAGCTGGCGGAAAACCGATTCGCATTTTATTATTACTATCCCTATTAACTGCCGTCGGATCAGCATTTTTGGACAATGTAACGACTGTTTTATTAATCGTTCCTGTTACATTATCCATTACACGTATTTTAAAAGTAAATCCTGTGCCTTATTTGATTTCAGAAGTGCTGTTTTCAAATATAGGCGGAACAGCAACATTAATCGGTGATCCACCTAATATTATGATTGGATCAGCAAACAAGCATTTAGACTTTAACGCCTTTTTAATTAACTTAGCTCCAATCGTAATTATTATTTCTATCGTGACACTTGGCATTATTTACTTCATGTATCGTAACAAACTAAAAACAACACCTGAACAAATCGAAAAACTAATGGCATTAAACGAAAAAGATTACATTAAAGATCAAAGCCTCCTTTTAAAATCTATTTCGATTTTAGGACTCACTATTTTAGGCTTCGTACTTCATTCGATTATTCATGTAGACGCTGCCGTTATAGCGATGACAGGCGCTACACTTCTTATGTTAATCGGCGTGAAAGAACATGATATTGAAGATGTATTTGCCCACGTTGAATGGGTAACCATTTTCTTCTTCGCCGGACTATTCGTTCTCGTTGGCGGGTTAATTGATATCGGACTTATCTCTTCACTTGCAAAAGAAGTAATCGGCGTAACAAACGGTGACATCGGATTCGCAGCTATACTTATTTTATGGGTATCTGGCATCGCATCTGCGACAATCGACAACATCCCATTTGTCGCTACGATGATTCCTCTTATTCAAGACTTAGCTACAGGACTCGGACTATCTGTCGATTCTCCGCAAATCGAAGTACTATGGTGGGCGTTATCTCTTGGAGCTTGCTTAGGAGGAAATGGAACGCTAATCGGAGCATCTGCAAACGTAGTCGTTGCTGGTATTGCAAAACGTGAAGGACATGCTTTCTCTTATATGGACTTCTTAAAAATTGGTTTACCATTAACTATTGTTGCACTCTTGTTATCACATGCTTATATATATTTACGTTATTTAATGTAAAAGTTGTATTGCATGACATTATATCGTCAAATACAAAAGGTTTGCAGCATCGTGCTGCAAACCTTTTTTCATCACCAAAATATACCGATAATTGCTAAACCACCTAAAATCATACCACCAATTTGTCCAATAATTGTTGGTGATAATTGAACACCTTTTCTCACTTCAACAACTGGTCTTTCGTGCCTTAGTTGCTGCACTTCACTTTGAAGTTGGTGCACACTTCCGTGTAACTCTTTAATAAGTTCTTTTAATTCGGCGACCTCTTCATTTACTGGTTTTTCCTTTTCTAAATTCATTTTGCATGACTCCTTATAAATTCAATCAACACACTGTAAATTTTCGCCAATTACCATTATATCTCCTGCATACTACATATATAATTTCGAATGTACTTTCTAACCTTGCAGCTCTATCCATTCATCCCGCAATATCCCCATAATCATACGGTCAAAACACTTCCCATCTCTTTGAACCGCTTCTCTCATACAGCCTTCCATTTCAAAACCCATCTTTTTATACAATGCAATGGCAGGTTTATTATACGAAATAACATCGAGACCGATGCGGTGTAAATTCAATTCATAGAAAGCATACTTTAGAATAAGATGTATTGCTTCTTTCCCATATCCTTTTCCTCTATCATTCGCATCTCCTATACCAATGGCTAATAAACCTGTTCTGTTATTCCACTCTATACCATGAATCGCCACAAAACCAATTAAGCGATCTTCTTGAACTGTCCTTACCATGAAAGAAACACTATTCGATCTCCGTCCTTTTAATAACCCATCACTTGCTATTTCATTTAAAGATTGCGGGAATGCTACATCTGTATCAACATTTCTTAAATACTCACTATCTTCTTGCCACATAGCCATTACTTCAGCATCTGTTTCTCTCATAGCTGATAATTTAATCGTTTTATTTCGAAAAAGATTCATTGTCATTTCAAACTCCCCCTTTTAAATAACAGGGATACTTATTTTAGCCTATTTATCCCCTTGTTCCATAAACTGTTTCATAAACGGGATACTTACAATAAGCACTGACATTGGCACATCTCCTCCATATTGAATTAACTTCATTGTATAATTTTTTATTTATTCTAACAATAACAGAAAGGCCCTCCAAATTTTGAGGGCCTTTCCTAATAGCAAAACTATATTATTTCGTAAACATTTTCTCCGCTTCATCCATTGCCATTTTGTTTCCTAAAGCAGAATAGTCAAGCCATGGTTGATCATTGATAATGTATACGTGCTTGCCTTTAACTGCTTTTAAGTCTTTCCAAATTGGTGTTTCTTGAAGTTGTTTAAATGCTGCTTTTGCTTTATCATCTCTATTTACAACAACGAAAATCGCATCTGCATCAAAGTCAGGTAATACTTCTTGTGAAATGACTTCGAAAGGACGGTTTCCATCAATTTTCTCTACACCATTTGCAGGTTGTAACCCTAGGTCTTGGAATAAAATTGGTCCCATCGGTCTTTTCGTACTAAATACACGCAATTCTTTTGCAGTAACGCGAATTGCCATTACTTTTTCGTTATTACCTAGCTCTTTATCTATTAAACCTTTTACTCGTTTTGATTGCTCTTCGTAATCTTGAATATATTTATCTGCTTCTTTCTCACGGTTTACAAGTTTACCAACTTGTTTTAAATGCTCTCTCCACGTACCTTCATCTAAATTGAAAGAATGTGTTTTTGCAATTTTTTCGTATTTCGCTACATCTTTACCAGCATATTTTTCATCAACATAAATGTCAGTTGGCTTTAATTGAAGTAACGCTTCCATATTCGGATCTGTTACAACACCAAGCTTCTTCGTATCTTTCAACTTCTCTTTAGCGTGCGGTAAGAAATCTTTTAAATCTCCACCAATAACAGAACCTACTGGTGTAATTCCTAATGCAAGTAAATCATTTGTTAAATGAATAGACATTGAAGCAATTTTTGGATCATTACTTTTTTCCGTTTTTTTCGTTGCCTCTTCATTAGCTTTCGTTTGACCACATGCTACTAATACTAAAATACACATCATGCTAAATAAAATAGTAAGTTTCTTTTTCATATGTTCTCCTCTTTGAAGTATTTATTTTGTTTTTGTAAGTAAATAAAGAAAATACGGTGCTCCTAAAGCTGCCACTACTACACCAGCCGGAATAGAGTTTGGCTCAAATATAGAACGACCTATCGTATCTGCTAGCACTAAAATAATCATTCCGATAATGCCAGCTAAAGGAAGAAAGTGTTGATATGTAGTACCTACTAACTTCCTTGCGATATGCGGAGCAACTAAACCGATAAAACCAATTCCTCCTGCCATCGATACACTTGTGCAAGATAATCCAACCGCTGTAGCTAAAAGTAATAACCGTTCTTTTTGAACAGAAACACCAAGTCCTGCTGCTACACTATCACCTAGTGACAATGCATTTAACGTTTTAGATTTTAGCCACGCATAAGGGGTTAGTATGAAAATCCAAGGTAATAATGCAAAGACATGAATCCAATCCCTTCCCCACACGTTACCAACTAGCCATCTAGAAGCGAATGTATACGTCTCATCATTTAACTTGAGAGAGAAAAATAACGAAATTGCACTAAAGCCAGCTGAAACTGCAATACCAACGAGAATAAGTCTAATGGGAAGTAAACCTTTTGACCGATCACTCGCAAGTAAAATAATAAGAAATGCAGCTAATACTCCTCCGCCAAATGTAAATAACGGTATTAAAATGGATGCACTCTCATTAATAGAATGAAAGAGAGTAACAAATACGATAAGACCGAAAGATGCACCTGAATGCAACCCTAAAATACCAGGATCTGCAAGTGTATTACGTGATAACCCTTGCAAAATCGCACCGGAAATACCAAGACCAATACCGGCTAACATCGTGATTATTATTCTTGGCATACGATAATCATATAGCACGGTTGCACTCTCAAAATTACCATAACCCAAAAGTGTTTCAATTACTCTAAGTGGCGCTATACTCAGTGTCCCTGTATTTAAACTAATTAAAATTACAGCGATACTTATACATCCGAAGATTGTAGTTACAGTAATAGCTCTCTTTTTATCCGTGTTAAAAAGATCTTTCACTTATAACTCCCTCCCAACTTTACGTGCTATATAGAGGAAGAACGGAACTCCAACAAGAGCTACCATAATCCCTATCGCAAGTTCCTTAGGAGGATTTACTGTTCTTGCCCCTAAATCAGCTACAACTAATAACATAGCTCCTAATAATGCTGCCATAGGAATAATGAGTCTATAATTAACACCAACTAATTTTCTAGCAATGTGTGGGATAACTAGTCCCACAAATCCAATAGAACCAACAGCTGAAACAGAAACACCTGCCAGAATAACTACTATAATCATCCCTAGTATTCTCGTTCGGTTCGTTTTCACTCCTAAATTTGTAGCAACATCATCCCCCATTGATATGAGTGAAATAGATTTCCCTAACACTATTGCAAAAATAATCGTTATAAGAATAATAGGGACTAAAAATTTCAAGTGTTCCCACTTAACCCCTGCAACACCACCAGCATACCAAAACGCTAAATCTTGGCTTAAATCATAATAAATCGCAACACCTGAACTTAATGAATGTAAAAGCGCTGCCATAACAGCTCCAGCAATCGTTAACCTCATTGGTGTTAACCCACCTGATGTTGCTGATCCAATAACAAAAATAAGTACTGTACTTAAGACTGCTCCAATAAAGGAAACAATCATTAAATAGGAATACGGCATATGCGGAAAAAAAGCAAAACTAAGTGCTACTACAAACATCGCACCTGCATTTATTCCGAGTACACCTGCATCAGCTAAAGGGTTTCGTGTTACACCTTGCATAACAGCACCAGCAACCGCAAAAGCTGCCCCTACAACTGCTGCTCCAATTACTCTCGGGAGCCTTAATTCATAAATAATTTGGTGCTGTGTTAATTTCGGATCGTAATTCAAAACCGCTGCCCACACCGTTTGTAAATGAATATCCTTTGCACCAAATGAAATGGCTAAAAATATAGATCCAATTAAACATAAAATTGTTAAGCTCATGAAACATATGAACTTAATATGTATCCAGCGGTTACTACCAGCATGTACAGTAGACTTATGTAACATGTTTCATTTCATCCTTTATATTCAGTTGTTTTTTATAATTATTTTTTATTTGTAATTATTATTGATAATAATTATCATTTTCATTTAGATATTATATCCCCACTTTTTTTAAATAGCAAACTATTTTTTCACTTCGCTAAATATTAAAATACTCATTACAATTCCCTTCCAAGACTTACAAATACACGCAAAATAGACTACTGAATTATTTTTTAAATTGTAGTATACTTATTAATTATTTTAATTTTTCTAATAAAAATCCCAAAGGTGACACAATGTTCTATATAAAACAACTACTACACTTCACTTACGAGCAAGCATTATCTTGCTTATTCCCAGTCGTTATTTTCTTAACACTAGCCCTTTCAAAAATCGTTTCTATTCCAGGGTTATATCGCTATGATTTCATACTCATCGCATGTCTTCTTATGCAGTGGATTATGTACAAGACTGGACTTGAGACGAAAGACGAATTAAAAGTAATTACTGTCTTTCACCTCATCGGCCTTTTACTAGAAATATATAAAGTTCATTTCGGTTCATGGAGTTATCCTGAAGAGGCGTATTCAAAGATTTTTGGAGTTCCGCTTTACAGCGGCTTTATGTACGCAAGTGTCGCAAGTTACATATGTCAAGCGTGGAGAAGGTTGCATTTACAAATGCATTATTGGCCGAAAGCTATTTTTACCGTGCCATTAGGAGCAATGATTTACTTCAATTTTTTTACGCATCATTTTCTATACGATTTTAGATGGTTCTTAACTTTACTTCTATTCATCGTTTTCTTTCAGACATTTGTGGAATTTTCATTACGAGGCGTTACATATAAAATACCACTCGTTCTCTCCTTTTTCCTTATCGGATTTTTCATTTGGATTGCAGAGAACATCGCAACATTTTTCGGTGCATGGCAATATCCAAATCAACGGGAAGCATGGAACCTCGTTCACTTAAGCAAAATTAGCTCATGGTTTTTATTAGTTGTTATTAGCATTATGATTGTCACGCAGCTCAAACATTTGAAGGAATCAAAAAGATAATGCTGATTATGTAAAATCAATTAGCCCATCACTCATTAGAGAGTGATGGGCTTTTTTTAGTAATATTTTTTAAACCGACCTTATCAAAGGAGTTATAATTTACAAGAGCATAAGCAGTTGCACATTATGAACCACTACTAGCAGAAGATGTTGCTGCAGATGAAGCAGCAATCGTTGCCATCATGGCTGCCTGTTGTGCTTGTATGAGGACTTCTATCATTGTTTGTAAACCTGTGTTGGTAGCTTTACTTTCCTCACCTTTCTGACTTACGAACAGTTGAATAGCAATAAGAATATTTGTATCTGTATGCCAACGGAACAATTTATCCCCCTGCAATTTTTCAATAAATGCTCGAATAGAATGAATCTCTTTTTCTCCGTCCTCGAGTAACGCTAGTAGCCCAATAGCTGGGTAATGCATCTGTTTTACTTTTACCTTTTCTTGCTTTAACAAATTCCATATATTTGTGCATTTTGCAACTAATAGTTCTTCCCTGACCTCCTTCTTTAATGAAAGAATATGACTCAAGAATTGAAGATCATTCCCTTTACGCAAACCAGCTGTCGCTAGTTTCTGATAAAGACGTTCCACTCGGTCCATAAGTGTTTCTACATGCTCTGATTGTCCTGCTAATAAAACTGCGAGCGGATAATCATTTGTACTTGTAAGAAAGAGATGATCCTTTTTCATGCGTTTATATACTTGCATCGAACGCTGAATGTGCGCGCCATGCTGTTCATCTTCTTCTGTCAAAAGCACAGCTGCTGCGAGATAAGTAAATATACTCCGGCTAAAGCCACCAGTGACCAATTGTTCATATAAATCTAAAAACGTCCGAAAAGCTTTCTTGTAATCTGTAAAGTGAATATCTAATGTTGCGGCCACTACAAAACGATGATAAGACTTTAAGTATGAAAACATCCCTACCTGATTCTTAATATAACTACTAATTTCTAAAAAACGTCCGAGATCAAACAATTTATCACTACCTGCATACATAGCAGCAATCATCATTCCTGTTCGAGAATCACTCGTTTTCCATTTTAGTTCTCCCTTTAACTGTACATATGTATGTTTATATTGCTCCAACTTTTTCTCTAATGTAATCATAGTATTCACCCCTATTTCTAGTTCTTCTCTATCATTATACGTATATTCCATATTTAGGAATACTATAATTAATAATCACCACATAAAAAATTATAAAATTCTCTAATCCTTCAAGAAGTTATACAAAAAAGGTAGATAATAATTTATCTACCTTTTTTGTATATATTATTTAACATTACAACTGTATTGCTTGTTATATGCAATTAAGACTAAAGAGCTTTAATAATACGTTCCATCGCCTTCATTTGCCCAATATGATCAGCTTCATGATAAAGCATCATACCGTAAAGCTCCCCTACTGTTTCCAATCCTAGGAATGGCTCTGGCAGTTTATTTTCAAATGCTTCTGCTGGAATTTCGTTAATACGTTTTGCTTGTTCTTTTAATTGAGCCGTTAACACTTCTAACGATGGTCCTTCTGTCGTCCATTTAGATGGTCTTGATCCATATCCAAACATACCTGGATATTCAGTTGGCAATTGTTTAAATTCTCTTCCGAACATGAAAGTCTCTGCTGCTGTTAACACGTGTCCAATATGCCAACGAATTGTATTGTTAAAACCCTCTGGCTGCGTATCCACAGTTTTATCATCTAACGTTTCCATAAATTTAAGTAACGCCCCGCGCGTTATTTCAAATTGTTTTAAACCCACTAGTCTATTCATTTTATCGTTCCCCTTCTTGATGTACAATTTATTATGAACTAAGAATGTTCAACTTATTAAAGTTTCACCTTGTTTAATCTATCAGAAACAAATAAGAAATACATCTAATATGCTTATTAAAAATAATAAAAAGGTTCACTCCTCGTAAATATAGAATTACTTACTATGTTAATAAAAGAGGAGTGTACTTGCATGTTACATATTTTAAAACAACAATATAATCTTATTAGTGCTACAAGAGAAACTCTATTTTCGTTTTTGGAAGAAATCCCAGTAGAAAAATTACATAGCACAGTTTCTAATTTCGGAAGCGGTAGCATTATAAAGACTCATATTCATGTAGCCGATTGCTATCGATACTGGCTTGGATCATTCGCATTCAAGCAAAAAAGAGCAGATTTTTCATTTGCTAGCGATTACGAAATTGAGCATGCAGATGTGGAAAAAGTTCGCGCTAGATTTAAGTTAGTAGATGAGACTGTACAACGTTTTTTAGATGAATACAATGACCGTTGGCTCGAAAATATAGCAAATGAAGTGAAATGGCAAAAAGAACCTTGGAGCACAACTCCGCTATGGCTTTTAACTCATACGGAGACGCATGAATTTCACCATAAAGGACAAATTGTATCTATGGCTCGTCACCTTGGATATACTCCTCCTTATACAGACCTTAGTTAATACATTCGTGTTCATTTAAAAGCGGAATGAGCAGCAAGAATAATAGTATGATCAAAAAACTCGTTGATACATTTTGTTGTGTATAAAACTTTTATTATTTGTTTTAGGTATACCATACCATTATAAAATTCATGTAACATCGAATTAAGATTCATATTTTTTATGTAACTCATTGAAGAAAGTTTAAGTATTTATACATTCAATTACTAACTAAAGGAGAAAATTATAATGAGATTAGAGAGCGAAAGAATTTATTTAAGGCCTCTTTGTCAGCTAGATGCTCCTATTATATTAGAAAGTACAATGGATGATGAAATAAGATATATGACTGGAACTAAGTCCACTTTTTCATTGGAGCAAATTACGAAACATATAGATCATATAAATAATGATTCAAGTCGCTATGATTTCGCTATTTGTTTACAAAGTACTGACGAGATGATTGGAGAGTTGTCGATTTTAGATATCGATGAGGAGAACAAAAGAGCAGGATTCAGAATATCAATGATTTCAATAGCATTAACAGGACAAGGCTATGGAACTGAAGCTAGTAAAATAGTTTTAAGTTTTACTTTTGAACAACTATCATTAAATCGTTTACAGTTAGAAGTATTTAGCCATAATTTACGCGGAATTAAAGCTTATGAAAAAGTTGGTTTTGTAAAAGAAGGAACCTTACGTCAATCTTTATTTTATAACGATACATACTCAGATGAAATTATTATGGCCATACTTAAAAGCGATTATATAGACAGACCTTTGTAAATGGATGTACTTAATCTATTAAACAATTTTAAAGAACCTTACCACAATAAAATGCAGTAAGGCTCTTTCTTTTTTTATATCAAATAACAGCTCTTAAAACATGTATAATCGTATCAATACCAAATAGTCTCCGCATAATTATATGCATCACTATTCGGAATGGCATGTTTCCCTTGTGCTTGTGCCTTTCTTGGATCTAAATCATATACCATTGGCGTATAGCATGATGTTTGCCCTTTATTTACAACACCATTTCCTCCAGCACTTCCGCAAGTGTATGCCTTTCCATCTGTTTTTCTAACAATCCTTGCATCAGCTTCATTATTATAAATTGCCAGGCGAGTTACAGTAACTTTTGCCCATGCTGTCTTACATGTCGTGCTAAATTTTAATTCTACATAAGAATTTGAATCAATCCACTTCTTTTCTTTCGTTACTGCGGATTGATCACAGCTATTATAATAAGGACTTTTCCCATCATATGAATGGTCTTCTGCGTATGCTTTATCATTGTTGGTCGTACTAAACACACTAGTTACGATGAGCAATGCCAGACAAAGACATGCGCTTACCTTTTTAAAAAGCTTCATAGAATTCCACTCCTTTATTAATAACGTCCAGTTTTCCCGTAGCCGTTATTAATCGTCACCGCTTCGGCATCAGCTGTATAACCAAAATCAGCAGTTAAATCAAACACCATTCCTGTATACGTACTCGTTTGTCCTGTTTTTATTGCTCCATTGCCACTATTAGAGTCTACTGATTTTTGGAATACACCATTTTTATATTTATTAATAACAGCGTAAGCATATACCCCTCCAGAAACAGAAGGAGCTGGTTGATCTAAAACAAGCTTAGACCATGCTGCATGACATTTATTACTGTAACGTAAATACACTGTTCCTACTTTTTTACTACCTTCATAAACTGCTGTAGACTTTGCATTAAATCCATCTGCATCACACGTCGTACTTCCCCCGTATACTTTCGTTGTTGCTGGATTTTTCCCGTCATAATAACTACTTAAATCAGTAGCTGCAAATGTACTTTCTTGAAAACTAAATAATACACCTATACTTGCCACACTTAACACGCATACTTTCATTAACTTTTTAAACATTTTAAATTCCTCCTCACAATAAGTACGTATACTAAAGACAAGCTATACTGCTATGTAAGTCCTCCTTTCACGCTTCCTAGAGGCATCTTACAGAAACGAATAAACGTTGTAAATTCCCTTATGATTATTGGAATATACGAAGAATTTTACTTATCCTTGTAAGAAAAAAAGTTGAGAAATACACATTTTATAGCATTCTATATTTAAAACATAAAAGAACCGATACTTGTTATATTCAAGCATCGGTTCTTTATACAAAATTGCCATTTTTTCTTTTATATAAAATAAATATTTCTCCACTTAATCCGTTACAAAAAACTCCCTCGTTACATCAATAAATTGTCGCAGTGGCACTGTCATCCATTTGTCTTTATGCCAAGCGATTTGCGTATAAATCGGAGAGATTGTATTTTCTAAATGTAACTCTTTTATCGTCCCCTCTCGTATATCTTTTTCTACTACTATTGCTGGTAAAACGGCTATGCCTAAATCTGCAATAACACATTGTTTAATTGCTTCAACACTAACAAACTCAATTTTATTTGCTGGATATACATCTTCCCCGCGAAATAGCTCTTCAAATAAAGTCCGATACGAGCAGCCTAATTCTGTTAGTAAAAGTGTTTCACTCTCTAAATCTTTTATAGAAACAGTAGTCTGTTCAAGTAAACGATGCCCTGGAGCAGCTACTACTTTTAATTCTTCTTTCATAAGTGGTTCCACATGCAAAACATCTTCTGTTTTACATTCGTCCAAAATAAATGCAAGATCTACTTTCCCCTCCATCAATTGTTCCTTCGCATCTTTATTGGAATGTGCTGGTTTAAATATAAGTTTTATTTTTGGGAATTGTATTTTAAACCTCTTTAATATAGAAGGCAGTCTGTATGTACATTGACTTTCTTGTGCACCAATTATTAACGTACCTGCTATTTCCTCATCATCTTTCACAGCCGTCTTCGCTTCGTTACTAAGTGCGATTATCTTGTCCGCATATAGTTGAAACTTTCTTCCTGCTTCAGTTAAGAAAAGACGTTTCCCTAATCTCTCAAATAGTGGTGTACCGAGCTCAGCCTCTAACGTTTTAATTTGTGCTGTAACGCTCGATTGAGCAAAGTTTAATTTCTTCGCAGTTTGTGTAAAGTTCAAAGTATCTGCTGCTACTTTAAATGTAATTAATTGTTTTATCTCCATTTATCATCCCTCTTTTTCAATCGGTATTTCCGATTGATTTCATCGAAATAATCCTCTTTGTCTATTGATATTTATATTGTATGATAAAGAGCATCGACAAACAATAAAATGGAGGTATTCCATATGAAAGCACTTTGTTTCGAAACATTCGGAGACGCTAATGTTCTACACTATAAAGAAATACACGATCCAATCATAAGTCCAAATGAAATTCTCGTCCGCACGAAAGCAATCGGCTTGAACTTCGCTGATATTTATAGACGCCGCGGCGATTATCATCTTGCTGGCAATCCGCCTTATGTATTAGGTTATGAAGGAGCTGGAATTGTTGAAAAAGTAGGAGCTGCCGTTACTACTATCAACCTAGGAGACCGTATTGCATTTGCGGACGTCCCATTTGCAAATGCAGAATTAGTTGCCGTTCCATCAGAGAGAGCAATTAAGCTTCCAGATTCTATTTCTTTTGAAACAGCCGCTTCTGTCTTATTGCAAGGTCTAACGGCACATTATTTAACGAAAGATAGCTATCAAATAAAACAAGGTGATACAGCTTTAGTCCATGCTGCGGCTGGTGGCGTTGGTCAACTTCTCGTTCAAATGATTAAACTATATGGCGGAAAAGTAATTGGTTTAACGTCATCAAAAGAGAAAGCAAAGATTGCTACATTAGCTGGTGCCGATCACGTATTTTTATATACGGAATCATGGCATACGAAGGTACTTGAAATGACTAATGGAACTGGAGTAAATATTGTATATGAATCAGTAGGTTCTACATTAGAGGAAAGTTTTAATGCTACTAAAACTGGTGGTACTGTCGTATTTTACGGAATGGCCGGCGGTAATCCTGCTCCCGTTGATCCGCGTATGCTTATGGATACTTCAAAAACTTTAACTGGCGGAGACCTTTGGAACGTGCTTACTACGTATGAAGAACGTAAAAAGCGATCTACTCAATTATTTAATTGGATCGCTACTGGAAAATTAAATATTGAGAACCCTACCACATTCGCCTTACAAGATGGTGCTCTTGCCCATGAATTATTAGAGAGCAGAAAAAGTACTGGGAAGATTTTATTAATTCCATAATTGTTCCAATAAAAAAAGGAAGCTAGAATGTATTTCTTTGCTTCCTTTTTTAACGTTATTTATGTTCAATTGTAAAGTGATAATAAAGTTATTTAATTCTGATCTAAAAATATAAGAGCCTGGCTACAAATCATATTGTGGTAAAGCTCTTTAAAGTTGTTTAATTTCTAACCATTTAAATGTGCTTGTAGACAAAAATTAATAATAAAGTTGTTTAAATCTTGTTCAACTAAAGCACCCGTTAGTTCAATAAGAAAAAATTATCTATTATTATTAAAGTGGCCCACCTTCAAAACCAATAGGCCCTCCATCGTTTTTAAATTTTACTTTATACTGAAACTCAAAGTGACCATCATAAATAAAAGCTAAACTAAACCCAGAAAATATATAATCGTCAAAATTAACCATCTTTCCAAAAAATATTGTGGATAGATAGTAGTTCTTCATTTCTTGATTAGGGAAGAATTTCTGTAAATATTTTAATGCACAGCTTATATGTAGATGGAGTTCATCGAATGTTTTTTCTGCCATTTCGATAATCTCCATATCGGGATTTTCATTATTCCCCTGAATAATAATCTCCACATCTTCCCATTCTCCGATATTAATACTATAAAACCACCGTTTTTGAATGAGATACTTCTCTTTTTCGTATACAGGGGGATTAACTAGTTTTAATTTTTTTACCTCATCTTTAGTTAACGGTTTATCAAGAATAAGCTTTTTATGCAAAATTTCTTTGATATTAGAGACAATATATTTAGATTTGTTTAATTCTAAAGAGTCCATTTTCCACCTCATAAATTATAAAATAAAGTAAATTCCCCTTAAGTATATCATCATCCTTATTCAACTATCCTGCACCGTTAATTCAATAAGAATTAAACAACTTTATTATTTTCAAAGGACTTTATTGTAAATTAAACAACTTTATTATCTCTTAACATCAATCTCGCTTCTTTTCAATAACCCTGTTATTTATATTTTTTCTCTACGCTTCTCTTTCTAGGCCCCTCATTTTTAAGTTTATATAATAAATGAATCTAAATATTAAAGGAAAGAACAAACCTCCTGATATCAACGATCCAATAAATACAGTATCAATAAAAGAAAGAATCCCAAATAATAGCATTCCAAAAAAATAAAATACAACTGCACTCCAATAAATAAAACGTGGAAACTTAGTTTGGAACGAATCACCTTTTTCACACGGTTTTCCAAATAACAAATGAACGAATTTAATCAACATAATCACTTCTCCATATAATTGTTAATATTTTTTCTCCTTAGAACTGAACATAAATCACATACTATGTACCATCCATATTCACATATTCCTTACTTTGTTTTATTTCTCGTATACTTACTTTAGATTCCGAGATGAAATGTAAGGCTAGACTAATGTCCCTCCAACTCCAATACACTGCAAACTAATTTATTGTTCCTACTCTCTAATTATACCATTACAATAATTTCAATAGTTAATTTTTAACAGAATATTCCGATTCGTATTAATAAATGATATATTAAAAATAAGAAAAGGAAGCTAGATTTCTCTACCTTCCTTTTCTTATATCTATTGGAGATTTAATTATATTTCAACACTTTCTTTCCCTTTTGCAACGTAACTCATATCTCCAACAGACTCGACTGTGTATGTTCCATCTTGATATACAATTTTCGTCACACTAGCATTTTCCACTCCAAGTTTTGTTTTGCTACTGTCTAACATTTCTATTAAGGTAGTAATCAAAAGCCCATGAACGACAACTAAAACGTTACCGCCACCATTTCCAGCAGCTTCTTCACTAATTTTATCTATCTCTGTTTTTATACGAGTAGAAAATAAGTCCCAATCTTCCGCCTGTTTTGTAGGATCTGCTACTCTAATAAGATTAATCACTTCTTGAATAGAAAACTTCATAAGTTCTTCTGGTGATGCAACGCCTGCAGCTTTTCCAACCACATCCCACATATTCTCAAGTTTTTCACCTTCAAAAATACCGAAATTTAATTCTCGCAAATCTTTTCTTTGCTCAAGTTTTAATTTTGATTGCTCACTATATTTTAATACTAAATTAGCAGTTTCAATTGCGCGGCCGCTATCACTACTATACGCATTCATAAAATGAATATCTTTTAATCCTGTTCCTAAATTTGTGGCAACTTCAACACCTTTTTCTACTAATGGAGAATCAGCCCAACCTTGCGCGCGATGATTCGTATTTAATATTGTTTTACCGTGTCTTGTAACATATAACGTAACTGCATTCTCATTGCTATCTGTTTCTCGCTTATTCATTTCATTCTCTCCCTTTACGTTTCTATATCAATTTTACCACCTCAATTATTCATTGAGCAAAATATACGTCAGTAGATCCGCTTAATAAAAAAAGCTATCTTTCTGTATATCCATACAAAAAGATAGCATCTTTTATGATTACATTTCTTAACCGTTACTCCTACTCAGCAAAAGCACTCGAATATTGTACAATTCCTTCTACACCTAGAAGAGCATTTTCTGTTAATTCCTTTATCATAAATACCTCTTCAGGCACTTCAAACGGTGCTTTTACATTCCACTCACTTGCTTTCTTAAAACCAAATTTCGGGTAGTACTCTGGATGTCCTAATACTACAACTGATCCGTATCCAAGTTCTTTCGCTTTTTCTAAAGCAGCCGTAATCAGTTTTCCACCAATTCCTTTCTTCTGATGGCCCCTAGCAACTGAAACTGGTGCAAGTGCTAACGATTCTACAGAAGTTCCACATTGTTCTATTGTAATTTTCGATAACATAATGTGACCAACTATATCTTCATCTACCGCAACAATTGATAACTCCGGAACAAACGCGTCACATTCTCTAATACGTTTTACAAGTTCATGTTCTGTTTTATCACTAAATTCTTCCTTTAAAAATGCTTCTTTTACGACTTCTTCTGTTTTTCTATAATCATTTTTTTGTTCTTGTCTAATCGTTACCATTTTAACTTATCCTCTATTCTTTCTTATTTCTTTTTGAATTTTACGAAGTGCTTTTTTCGATCCGCGCTCAATATCGTGTTGCATTTTTCTTTCTTTATAATCAACAAATAGTGTATTTAAATCGTATCCTTCTGGATATAACTCCTTCGCTGCTACTTCTAAAGTAATACGTTTCACATTTACTTCAACGAATTCACCGTTATAATATACAACAACGTTATAAAAATTATCTTTTTCCTTATAGATGATACCAAAATCATCATGATCCAATAAATTAACACGATCTCCGATTTTGTACTCATAATGAGATTCTCTTTTTTCTTGTACAAATTTCGGTTTTCTAATTTTACTTTCATTCACTTTTTCTAAAGCGTACTCTTTATTTCCCATATACTCTTTCGCTCTTTTCAGCACATGTTCTTTTACGCTCATTTTATTCGCAATCCAAAGTGCATTACTTTCTCCTGATTTTCCGATAACTAATTTATAAAGCGGATCTAACGTTTCACTATTAAATTGCATCGCTGCATTCATAAAGTCATCGTGCATTTCTGAGAATCGTTTAATTTCTCCGTAATGCGTACTCGCAACGGTAATACATCCTGCAAGGTACAACTCTTCTAAAATGGATATTGCAAGTGCTGCACCTTCATTCGGTTCTGTACCGCTCCCTATTTCATCAAATAAAAGTAACGTATTATTATTTGACATCCTCATAATCTCAGAAAGATTTTTCATATGAGATGAAAATGTACTTAGTGCGTTTTCGATACTTTGATTATCACCAATATCTACAAATACATTTTCAAAAATAGCGATTTTTGTCCCTTTATCTCCTGCAATATGAAGACCTGACATTGTAGCTAATGTTAACAATCCAATTGTTTTTAACACAATTGTCTTTCCGCCCGCATTCGGCCCTGTAATAATTAAACTACGATACTCTTGACCAATTTTAAAATTTAAGGGTACAACTTGCCCTGTTAAAAGCGGATGCTTACAATTCACTAAATGAATGTAGCCATGATCATTTAACTTCGGTTCTATTCCATCAATCGATTTACTAAACTTCGCTTTCGCAAATACCATATCATACTGACTAATTAGCTCCATGTTAATCTTTATACTATAAATATTTTCTAATACCATCCCTGATAAAGTCGCTAAAATTTGATATTCTTCAACCGCTTCTTCTGCTTTCAAACCTGCTAGTTCTGCATTCAATTTCGTAACCGTATGCGGTTCTATAAATACAGTAGAACCTTTTGCCGAGGCTTCAATAATACTTCCGGCAACTTGGTTTTTATAGGAAGATTTAATTGGAATCGTATAACGGTCATCCTTTTTACTAATAAAGAATTCCTGAATGAATTTCTTATTTGCACTACTATTTAAAAACTTCGTTAAACGTTCTTTTATTTTCCCATCTACAGAATCGATATTATTTCGAATTCGTTTTAACTCTTTACTTGCAGCTGCATCAATACTATTTCCTTTAATTGAAAAGTTAATTTCCTCTTCAATACTTTTATATTCAGTCATTGAATTTGCATAAGAAGCTAATACTGGTGCAAAAAATTCTTTATCTAACATAAACTTTTTAATCTTTCTACATCCACGTAAAAAGTCTGAAACACTCACTAATTCTTCTGGATCTAAAATCATACCTTTTTCTAATTTTTGAATTGTACTAGCAATATTAGAAATGCCGAAGAAAGGAACATGCCCTTCTGCATCTAATATAGCTCGTGCTTCTGTCGTTTCATTCAACCGATTTCTCACTACTTTTATACTCGTACTCGGCTCTAATTTGTTTAATAATTCCTTACCTAATCCACTTACACAATAAGATTTCACTATATCCTTTAATTCGTTATATTGTAACTTTTCAAAAGTCATCGTATTCATTTTGTTTCTCCTCACTATGATTGATTTTTATCATAAATGAAGATACCTACTCATTAGATTCCAATGAGTCATATATAAAATTCCATAATTATACAATAAAAACATATACAAAAAAGCTGCGGGGATACCGCAGCTTTTACATTTACAAGGCATGTGTAATAACATATGAGGAAATAAGCCATAAAAAATAGATGGCAGTCCCTTATTACACGCTTTATAAAGTATTGTAGGTATCTTCATAGGTTTTGAAATAAATGCATGACAAAATTAGGGGTATGATGTACATAAAAATCCCCTGGTCTTATCCGATTTATTTCATTAAATTTTTCCTATTTAATACCTACCGCACTCACAAAAAGCACCTCTCATTAAGTTATATTATAGTCATTGAAATCTAATTTATTGAAATCATCATACTATATGTTACGTGAGAAGTAAAGGTGTCATACTTTTATAACTATACAGAATGTAAAAAGGAAGAGGAAAACTTATATTTCAGTCTACCTCTTCTTTTTCATCACCAAATTACTGCTGAACATATATGGAAACTGATCCTCCACTTACTTGGAATTGCCCCCATCCGTCCTTATTAATTGTTACAGTATTTGTTTGATTACCCGTAATATCGTACCATACTTCCCCTGCGTTATTCTTTCCAACATCCATCCACTTCGCCCCTCCTGGTCCATCAGAGATTAATGTTGCTAAACCAGAATTAGCATGTACACTATCACCTTCTCTTGTCCAGCCAATCACATCTGGATGATCAAAATAATCCCGCTGCGTACCATATGCAAAGTTTTTTCGTGCCGTCAAAATCGGATCAATTTTGTCCTTTAACGCTGGAATTTCATAGTTACTATTTCCTTTTGTACCATAGTAATCACCATAGAAAACAGAAGGATACCCCTCTGCACGCGTTAAAATAAATGCATATGCCAACGGTTTGAACCAAGGGCTCACTACAGATTCCAATGACTGACCAGGCTGTGAATCATGATTTTCAACTAGAGTAACCGCAAGTGTAGGATGATTCGCAACTACCGTTCCTTTTAAAATATTTCTCATATCATAATTCCCATTTCCTGTTGAAGCATAGTGAAAATTATAATGAAGTGGTGCATCGAACACAGATTGATTATAATTAACCTTCGCTAAATAATTATTTAAAGTCTGGATATCATTTTGCCAATATTCAGCTACTGTAAACATTTCTTTCCCTGTTTGCTGTCTAACGTGATTTACCCAATCGCGCAAATATTCATGATCAATATGTTTAACAGCATCTAAACGAAAACCATCTAAATTTAATTCATTCGCATACCACGTTCCCCATTTTTTCATTTCATTCGCAACATCTGGATGATCAAAATCAAGATCCGCATACATCAAATAATCATAATTCCCATTCTCGCTAGACACTTCCCAGTCCCATGCTTTACCTATGCCCCTAAATTTATAAATTCGGTTTAATTTCCTTCCTTCATCCCAATCCGTTCCGTCAAAATGATACCATTTCCATTTGAAATTAGAATAAGAATCTCCACGCCCTGGAAAGTTAAATCCCGTCCACGCACTAATTTCATAATCACCTGATACTTCATTATTTCGATTGCTCGGGTCTACCTCAACTGCTGTGACAGTTTCTGTATAATCAGCCCCACCTTTATGATTCATAACTACATCACCGTATACATCGATGTTTTTCTTATGTAAAGCGTCAATTGCAGATTTCAATTGTGCTTTCGTCCCATATTTCGTCCGCACTGTGCCCTTTTGATTGAATTCCCCCAGATCATATAAATCATATGCTCCATATCCTACGTCATTTTGCATAGTTCCTTTATATGCAGGTGGTATCCAAACAGATGTAATTCCTTTTTCCGCTAAATTTTCAGCATCAGTACGCAAACGATTCCAATGATCCCCATCATTCGGAGAATACCACTCAAAATACTGCATTAACGTTCCATTGTTAACTGTGTCTGCATATGCCTTACTCCCCTCATATATACTAGGTAAAAACATAACAACTGACAATCCGACTATTGTTATTCTTTTAAACATCTGTACACCATCCCCTTCCAAGAAAGCGTTTGCATAGTTTATCAGAATTATTATAATATTCGTCCCACCGTTAGTAAAGTAGCAATCTCTCACTCTCCCATATTATTTTTAATCTAATTTCAAATATTCAACGTAGTTTTCATTTCACATCCTATTCAAGATTGTTTACAATTTACCTATAAAAGCATAACGGAGGGATTTCGATGACAGACTTTCAAAAACAATTTTTCGCACGATTACATATAGAAGAAAAAGACACAGTTTCATTTGAAGATTTATCTAACATTATGTACGCAATGGCACAAACTGTTCCTTTTGAAAACTTAAATATTCTCGAAAAGAATTTTAAAGAAATATCAAAAGAAAATTTGAAAGAGAAAATTTTAGTAAATAACCGTGGCGGTCTTTGTTATGAACTCAATCCTACTATGTATTACTTCCTGAAAGATTCTGGATTCGATGTTCATCTCGTTCCAGGAACAGTTTATAACGCTGCAAACTCCATATGGGCTGTTGATTCTGGCCATATCGCAACCGTTTTAACACATCATAATGAACTTTATTTAATTGAAGTAGGATTCGGATCATACTTACCTCTTGCCCCTGTCCCTTTCTCAGGTGAAGTCATTCACTCTGTTACAGGAGATTATCGTATTCGTAAAGAAATGACCGAAAAGGGAAACTACATTTTAGAGATGCGGAAAAACAATGAGTTCTTGGATCAATCTTCTGCTGATGATTGGACGTTAGGCTATGCATTTTATATAGAAGAAGTGGATGAAGAAAAAGCAAATATAGCACAAAAAATTATCGTTGAACATGAAGGATCACCCTTTAATAAAGTACCTCTTATTGTAAAACTAACTGAAGATGGGCATGCCTCTTTAACGAAAGATAGCCTTACAGTAGCGAAAAATGGTAAAAAAACGAAAGAAACCGTTACAGACATGCAATATACAAACCTTTTACATTCAAAATTCGGAATTACACTATAAGTATGTAAGCCTTGTTATTTTAGCAAGGCTTTTCAATTTTCAGCAGGGATTTTTTGCAATTTGTTGTATTTCATAGTTATATAGAAATATAACTACATGTTTAGAAAGGAAATGATTATGACAGAACTTAAAGATCGATTACAAGTAGCTGATATAGAAAAATGGGATTTAACAGACATTTACCATACAATTGAAGATTGGGAAAGTGATTTTCATAAAATTGAAGTATTAACGAAGGAATTACACGAGTTTAATGGCAATATTCACAATGGCAATAGTTTATTAGCTTATTTAACGAAGAGTGAAGAAATTTCTAGCATAATATCTTTAATGTTCGCTTATGCACGATTACAATCTGACCTTGATACACGCGATACTGACGCGCAATCTCTTGTCGATAAAGTATCACAATTACACGTGAAAGTAAGTGCAGCGAAATCTTTCTTTTCCCCCTTCTTACTTAGCATAGACGAAAACACATTACATTCTTATATAGAAGATACAGAAGGCTTACAATATTATAAAGAAGACTTATTTGAATTATATCGTTATAAAAAACACGTATTGAATAAGGACCAAGAAGCAATTTTATCACAAATGGGTGAAGCTCTTTCTTCTCCACAGCACACATTTGGTATGTTAAATAATGCAGATATATTATTTGGTGAAGTGACGACTGACGATGGAGAAAAAGTGAACTTAACACGCGGAATGTATGCAAAGTTAATAGAAGATACGAATCGTGAAAAGCGTAAAGAAGCTTATAAAGCATATTACAAACCATATGTTCAGTTAAAGAATTCCATCGCATCTACTTTATCCGCTGCTATTAAAAATAATGTTACTGTTTCGAAATTAAGAAACTATCCATCAGCGCTAGAGAAATCATTATTTGGCGATATGGTTCCGAAAGAAGTATACGAAAACCTAATTGATACAACGAAAAAAAACATTCAAACATTACATACATACAATGAAATTCGAAAAGAAAAATTAAACGTAGATGAACTAAGACAATACGACTTAGGCGTCGATTTAGTAGAAGGTGCAAAACAAGACATCCCATATAGTGAAGCATTTGACATTATGATTGCATCACTAGCTCCTTTAGGAGAAGAATATATTGAGACATTAAAAAGTTTTAAAGATAAAAGATATATAGACGTAAGAGAAACACCAGGAAAACGTTCTGGTGCTTATAACTTTGGTGTATACGGCGTTCATCCTTTCATTCTTTTAAATCATCACGATGATTTAAACAGCCTGTTCACTCTTACTCATGAATGCGGTCACGGTATGCATACGCACTATTCACATGGATACCAACCAAGAATTTCTGCACATTATTCTATCTTTGTCGCAGAAGTCGCTTCTACAGTAAATGAAGTGTTATTAATTCACTATTTATTAAAAGAAGCAAAAGATACGGACGTGCGTAACCATTTAATTAACCATTTTATTGAGAAATTTAAAGGTACTTTCTTTACACAAATTATGTTTGCAGAATTTGAAAAAATCACACATGAAATGGCTGAACAAGGTAAACCATTAAATGCACAAGTCTTCAGTGAAATTTATGAAAAGCTATTTAAAGAATATAACGGTGATTCACTTGTATTTGATGAAGAAGTAAAATACGGATGGGCTAGAATCCCTCATTTCTATCGCCCGTTTTACGTATACAAATATGCAACTGGATTCGCATCTGCCATTCAAATCGCTGATAAACTATTAAGTGATGATCCGAATGCTCAGAAAAATTATATTGAATTCCTGAAAGGTGGAAGTTCTGACTATCCACTAAACCTATTGAAAAAAGCTGGTGTTGATTTAACTACGCCAGAACCGATTGAAAGTGCATTGAAACAATTCACTCAACTTGTTGAGGAGTTTTCAACATTATAAAAAGCATGCAGAGTATATGCTCTGCATGCTTTTTATTTGAATTACTCTATTCTATATGCTGCTGCGTCACACAATGAATCATACCACCGTATGCATACAATTCGTTAACATATATACCGACAATTCTTCTCCCTGGAAATTGACCTTCAATGATTTGAAGCCCTAATTTATCATGTTCATCACCGTATATAGGTACCAATACAACTTCATTACCAATGTAAAAATTTAAGTACGATCCTTTACAATCTGCTTCTTTTGCCAATTTTCTTGTTACTGGTACTGGAATGAGCTGAAATGGCTTGCCATCTATATTTCTTGCTTGTCGCAATTCTTGATAATGCTTTTCGTACGCCTCCAAAAGATATGACTCTCCTTCACCGAAAGGATCATATTCATACAATATCGTATTTTCATTTACAAACCGTGCCGCGCCATCAATATGATAATCTGTATCTTCATCATAATTATCCTCTCCGCGTATACCAGTTATCCATATAAAATTCGTTACTCCTAAATATTTCGTTAACTCCATTTCAATTTCTTTCTGACTTAGTGTAGGATTTCGATTTTCATTTATAATAGACGTTTCCGCCGCCATTAAGGTCCCGTTTCCGTTTATCTCAATTCCCCCGCCCTCTAAACAGACACTAGATTCAACTTTTGGAATGCGATACATTTCACTTATTTTATTCGGAATATTAGCGTCGTTTTCGTACGGATATTTATCTCCCCAACCATTAAATATCCAGTGCGTTAGATAGCGGTTCCCTTCTTTATCTTTTACAAAGATTGGTCCGTTATCTCTTATCCAAATATCATCAGTTTCTTGAATTAAGAAATCAATTTTATTCATATTCACGTTAGCTTCCATTAACTTCGATTGGACATGTATTTTTTCTTCTTCATCACATACAACAATATGGACATTTTCTCCATAGTGAAGCTCCTTTGCCATCGATATCCAAATATCATCTAACTTAGCTCTGTAACCTTCACCCCTATGTGTTTTATCATGTGGCCATTGGAGCCATGTACCTTCATGTTTCTCCCATTCCGCAGGCATATAATACAAACTATTTTCTATATTTCTCATACGTGTTCACCCCTTATATGAATGTATGTCCAGTCTATACTTTGACATCGTGTTAAGGTCAACAGGAATATCTTCATTTACTTGTAGCAACTTTATAAGGTGACTCTTTATTTCGCCTTTTTATTATGATAAATTGCTTTCGTACATAGAATAAGGATTGACATAATGTTAATGTCAATCCTTATTCTCATTCTATTTCCGTAACTAAAAAACAAATTTGTGTCACATACTCTTCTGCTAAACAATCACATTCAGATCCCTTTATATAAACCTCATATGGCGAATTAATTATCACATACCCATTTCTTTCAATCCATTCTTCTAACGCTATATAAGCGTAACCTATATAGTCGTAACTTCCATAATGCATAGTAGTAACGATATGATGTGGACTTAGTTGTTTCATTTCATACTCTTGTGCTACGTCTTCATCATTCCCCTGCATAACCGGGATTCTTAATTCAATATCACTGTTACTTGGAATATATTCTTCATCATAAAAGACTGCAGATGGTGAACCGACTATTTGAAAATTATTTTTTTGTACCTCTTCATATAAGTCATAAAAATAATCATCCATATCATCTATATCTATTTTTACTCTTTGAGTAATTATCGTTACTTCATTCCTCATTCCCATTAATATATCGTAATTTCTATGACGAGCAATATTTAGACTACTATTCACCTTTACCATTTCATTCATTTCTGAAATAACCTGTAAATTTTGCTTCACTTCATGAGACAACTCGATAATTTGTGATTGTATATGTTGAACAAACGAATCTTGATCTGATGACTGCAAAACAATTTTAATTTTTGGAAGAGGAAATTTATACTCCCTTAACTTTTTGATTTTCAACGCTACTTCCAGCTGCTCTTGTTCATAATATCTATACCCATTAACCGGATTCACATATGCCGGTTTTAATATCTCCTCTTTGTCATAATGTCTTAACATCCGCGTACTCATTTTACAAATCCGAGAAAACTCAGCGATGGTATACATATCAATACTCCTTGAATAGATTTTCTTTTCATTACTTATTTATTAAAACCAATCAAAAATCTTCTTCATTGAAAAATCTTCATTCTGATTTTTTAATCTTCTCATTTTTGAAGGTAACAAATGGCTTGGACAATACCACGTTAAACAATTCATTGCGCCTCCCATTGTTGATATTTCTCCTACATGAATTTGAATAACTTGCTTCTCCGTATACTGTTGAATATATCGTAAAACTTCCTCATCTTTAGCTAGTCCAAACTTAGGAACATAAAGAGCATCACATGATTCTAACATATTTATATACAACCCTTTTGCTGATGCTATCTCTTGATCATATTGTCCTTTCTCTGTATATGATGAAGGAACAACTATAAATTCAGCTTCTGGCATTTGTTCTTGAATAATCTCTTGAACACTATATCTAAATTCATGATCCCCTAAAAAATCACTAATAAACATTGTATGTTCATCAATAAATTTAACCATTCCGTCTGCGTGTGCTAGTACATCCCCTTCTTCAGCAGGAATAATAATAACTCGGCTCACATCTAAATCCCATTCTAACTGCTCAATAATTTCCTCTTCTGTCCAATCATCGTTATCATCAAATATGCGTTCTGTTAATATTACAGTATCTTTTTTATTCCAAATAAGATTACCGCCATCTAATATTAATGGGGATTTTTCATATTCAAAGTCATTCTTTTTCAACCATTTATTAAATTGTTGATCTAAATATCGCCCTTGATCATCTGGTAAATAATTTGGTCGATATTTAAATTTAACTAGATGATTTGTGACAACCGGTGCAACATCTCTTAGCCAAATATCATCATACTCAAAACAGCTCGTATGAAAGTCTTGTTCTTCAGCAGATAAAGATATAAGTTGATCCGCAATTGATTTCTTTTCATTTAAACATTCATTAAAGTAAATCAAGTCTTCATAAAATGGTTGATAATATTCATTTGATTCGTCTGGTATTGCAGTAAAAATAATTCCATTATGTTTTTGTTCCATATTATTTACCTCGCTTTTTAATAGTAGTTACATAATTGATTTCACAAAGCCAACTAATCCTCAATTCATGTCTTTTTCATTCCAACTCATGCAACATGTACATTTCATGAATGGATTATAGCATGGAGGAATATTATATATTTATATAAAAAATATAAAGCTGACGTTAAGCCTTAAATTGACTCTTGACAAGTTTTTAAATAACCTATTTTAAAACAACAATAAATGATTAAATGATTTTTTTATCAAGATTCAAACCCATTACTTCTAATAGATCATTTTGATTATATAGATTCACCAAATGCGCTTCTACTCCTATACAAATTCCTTCTAGCGGAAGATCATTTGGATCCTGACCAAAGGGATCTTCAATTTCAACCCCTATTGCTTCAATACCTATAAATGCAAAACTTATAAATGTAAACTATTTTGATTATTGTAATGAATCATATTTACAAAAACCTCTTTCTCTATTAACCTTTTATTCTTTTAAATCATGAAAGTATACAATTAAATAATAGAATCATAAACCCTATCATTATGAGGCTGGTTAAGATTATTTCTTTCAATACCGTTACTCCTTTTTTGCAAAAAGATAAAATATCTTATTTAATTCAACAACAAATGTCACTATTCTAAATCCCGACGCATCATTTTAGAATTCGCAATGAACAATGCACTAATTAATACAAAGATTGCACAGGCATATAACAATAAATCTAACGGACTATCGTGATCTATAATGATGAGACGCACAATAGCTGTTATACCTATATATATAAAATATCGTAATGGAAAATGAAAATTCATTTGAAAATACTTTATAATCATTACGATGAATTCAAAGTACAGAAAGAATACGACGATACTATCAATTAAATGATAACTCGATTCATTACCATCCAATTTCAGTTCTTGTATAAACTGAATGACTTCTTTCATAAGAAACACACTTAGAATAAACCCTAAGCAAATTAAAGCTACATTTAAAATGTACTGTAAAACGATAGGGAAATACGAAAACACTATTTTAAAATTTTTTAACACAAACATTTTTCCCCTTTACCATATAAAACGAAAAGTGAATATACACTATAATTCTTTTATCATTATATTAAAATTTTATTATTATAAATAATAAGGAACGACAAAATAGGTAATAAGATTCCACCTATTTTGTCTATATAGCAGAACAACGAAATTACAATCAATTACTTCAATGCAATGGGTTGTTGTTGTGTCACACAATGAATCATACCGCCGTTTTTATACAACTCTCTCACATCAATACCGACTACTTTACGATCTGGGTATAACTTCTGAATCGTATCGTTTGCAATTTTATCATTCGGATCATTATAATTAGGCACTAATACAACTGTATTTCCGATATAATAATTGATATACGACCCCTTATAATCGAGAGTTTTTCCATTTTCTAAAGCAACCTTTTCTTTACTAAGCGGCAAGTATTCATACTTATATTTCTGTCCTGAAGCATTTTTTGCATCTAACAATGTATCCATATCTTTATTAGATAAACCCCATTCGGCTAGGTCATCTTCTTTCATCGTTACAATGGTAGATTTATTATGGAATTTAGCAAATCCATCAATATGAAAGTCCGTAATATCTAAATTAGGTACTCCGTCTAACCAAATAAAGTTTGATACCCCAAGGTCACTTATATATTTTTCAATTTCCTTTTCTGATAAATCAGGATTTCTATTTTTATTCGTTACTGCACTTCGAGTTAATAAAGCAGTCCCATTGCTGTCTAATTCAATTGCGCCGCCTTCAAGGACAAATTTCCCCCAATCAACTCTTTCAATTCCTGATTGTTTACTAACATTCTTACGTATTTGAGCATCATTTTTATAAGGTGTTTTCTTCCCCCAACCATTAAATGCTGGATCTAATATTTTGAGATTTTTATTGCTGTCATAAACAAAAATTGGTCCACTGTCCCTTGCCCATACATCATCAGTAGGCGCGATAAAGAAATCAATCTTCTCCATATTTAACCCTTCATCTGTTAAAAGGTTATTGATTCTTTCTTTTTCTTCCTGGTCATATGCAACAATGTGGACTTTCTCACCCTCAGTTAAAGCACTTGCCATCTTAACCCAAATAGGTTCAACTTCCTTCTTATACTCTTCACCATATGTGTATTCATGTGGCCATTGCAGCCATGTACCTTCATGTTTATCTTTTTCATCTGGCATCGTATATTTCCCAGCATTTTTCTGTACCTCTACTTTTTCCCCTTCTTTCCCTTTAACATTTTCATTGTTACCCTCAAAAGAGCATCCACTAATAATTGTTGTAGATAATGTAGCTATTAAACAAAACTTTATTGCTTTTTTCATTTTTTCAACCTCCTGTTCTTGTCTCCAATAATATAAAGCTTCACATAGTGTGAAGCTCAAGCTTTTTTATCAATGTAAAAATTACCAATTGTTCTTTGCATTACTTAGCATTTAACTACCTATTTAGATTTATTCATATGCCAATCACCTTTCTTACCTATTTATCCCGCTATTTGTGGGCAGTAAGACCCTCACCTCAAAATTCAGCGCAAGCAAAAAAGTTAGGTGGGGGCCCTGCTGCCCGTAAAAGCCCGATTGATGAGGGCTTCTACTCAGTGGGGGATGAACAAAGCCCCTCCACTGAATAAAGTTTCACTTTATTCAGTAAGTAAAACTTTACAAAATAAAAAAATCGGTATTGATAATTACATATCCATACCGATTTTTTATAATTATTTTCCTTCTATTAAATCATTCGCCATTTTCCTAAATTCTTGATTAAATGCGTCATTCATACCATTTTGGACGTTAGAAAATAATATAACAAACGTTCGTTTATCCCAGTTAAAATTATTAAAAGTGTTCCAGCCAGCTAATACACCGTGGTTATGATAATAATCTGGGTAAATATAGAAACTAAATCCATATTTTCTTGCAGGTGATGCAGAAAACATATCTGATACACTTTGTTTAGAAAGTAGTTTACCATCCATAATAGCTTCATCTAACTTTTTCATATCTTCAACAGTCGTATACATTTCACCACAACCATACAGCCAGTTCATTTTTAAGCGCGGCGTGGCTATTAACTTATTATCTTTTTTCGTATACCCTTCTGCTAAGAAAATATCTTCTGGAAGTGTTGCGCCCATTCCAGATTCATTCATTTCAACGGGAGTCAAAATATTTTCTTTCACATATTCAGCAAGTGGTTTATTCGATATTTTTTCTACAATATATGCAAGCACCATATAATTATAATCTGTATATTTCCATCCTGTCCCTGCTGGAAATTGTAACGTTTGTGCCCCAATCCACGTTACTAATTTTAACCGTGATGCTGCGTCAACACTACCTTGTCCCTGTTCTGGTAATCCAGACGTATGTGTTAACAAGTTTCGTAACGTAATGTTTTTATCTGCCGGAAACGATGGGATATATTTATTTACATTGTCTTCAATGTTCAACTTCCCTTTTTCTTTTAGTTGCATAATAGATATTGCAACAACTGTTTTCGTAATAGAACCAATGCGATATTTCGTTCTTGGCGTTGTTAATACTTGATCTTTCACATTCGCATAACCGTAGCCTTTTCGTAAAATTACATGACCTTTACTTGCTACAAGAACACTCCCATTAAATCCTTTATCTTTTAAGTACTGATCTAGTTTTCCAGCTGCAATTTCATAACGCTTTTTCTCATTCGCATCAATTTCCTGCTTAACATCTTTTTGCTTACTATTTACATTAGAAAATGCCTTTGCATCATATTTTTTTCCTTTATTTGCATGTATTAGTGTAACAATACTTCCACAAAAAACTGCAAAAATAAAGAAAACGATTAACCATTTCTTTAACATACTAGGAACCCTCTTTTATCTAGTTTCACTTAACGTACATCCATTCTATTTTATATCTTTTAATTATCAAGTATATTATAATATTATTTAATATTCACTCTGTTAAAACTAGATTCCTTTTTCTCATTTTCAATTTTGACTACTCTCTATTGTATTTCTTTCTTGCAAAATTTCCAACATACAATCGGATGCATTACACTATAATTTCAAATTCTTTTGTAACATTTGTTACATACTAAAAAGAATGGAGATGTAATATGAAAAACACCGATAAACGCAATCGTTTAGATGATAAGATGTTTCATTATCGGATAACAAAAAATAACATGGCATTAATTGAATATTACGGAAAACAGATAAAAATATTAAAAGGAAATGATGCTGAAAAATTTTTAAATAAAATAAATCATGCAAATAACGATAAAGAAAAACAGCTAATTATGGCTAAAATTACAGGTAATTTCAAAAGAGGTAATGAACGAAATTGAAAACGAATCTCATTTACATTTTGATTATACAACAAATAAAAAAAGAAATGTCGCTCATTCAACATTTCTTTAGACTTTCTTCATAAAAGATTTACATTACTAACATTCCTTCATTTTCTATACTTCCTATATAAGCTAACCGCTGAAATAGTTAGTAATACAACTATGCATAACCACGCATACGTATATCCCTTCTTATCTACAATATAACCAAATAAAGCAGGCGCAGCAATAATGGCAATTTGATTTAATGTAAGTGCAAAACTCACTGTCATCCCTACCGATTCTTCACTTGCTGATTCCGCAACTTCAGTTATAAAAAGGCTAAACCATCCAATTGAAAAGAACCCTAACAATGCACTTACACCATACAATACATTCGTTATTGTATGTATGCTCATTACTAATATTAGAATGAAGAAAATAGAAATACAAACAGTTATAAATAAGAGGGTACGCCTATTCCCCTTATAAAATAAATCACTAGTAGCTGCTAATATAACCCTACCAACCATTCCAGAAAAGAACATAACGGAAAATACTTTTCCAGCTAAAATTGGCGTGATTGATTGTTCCAATACTAAAAATTTTATAAAGTGCGCAACTAACACCATTTGCAATGAAATCATACAAATGCCAGTTATATAAATTGCATATAACTCTTTTTTACACATCACTTCTTTTAACTGCATCCAAAAAGAAAGTTTACTACGTTCTTGTTTAACTTTCTCTTGAATATATGGTTCCTTATAAAATATAAAAAATAAAAACCCTCCAATTATACAAATACATGCAATACTATTTACCGCATAGGCCATATTATATTTTATTGTAAGAACCGGGATCAATACTCCCGCTAATGTACCACCAATCGGTATACCGGCTTGTCTAATCCCCATCGCTAACCCGCGATTTTCTTTTGAGAACCACTTCATTATCACCTTACTTCCTCCTGGCTGCGAAACACTATAAAACGTTCCTACTAATAAAAGTACAAAGAGTAACCCATTAAATCCATTGACCATATTAGTCAGTAAAAACGAACCTCCTAGTAAAAATGAACCTATCGAAATTAACAACTTTTCATTGTATTGATCAAGTAGCCGCCCGACAAAAAGCATACAAAATAGCGGTCCTATATTTACAACACTTACTAACAATCCAATCTCCGTATTCGTAAGTGCATATTCTTCTTTCCAAAATAAAGCAAACGCTCCAACACCATACGTTATAAGTGTCGCTGTTGTTTGAGCAACCGTCGCAAAAATTAACATAACCCACTTATAAGTACTATTCACCCTTTCTTCCATTAACACAATAATCCCTCCATCCCCTTCCATTGTATGAAAGTTCTGATATCATATAAAATAAAGATTTATCATGTAATTCATCAAAAAAAATGATACCTTTTCTGGAGGGATGATATTTGGATATAAAAGATTTAACTGTATTTTACGAAGTTGCGAAAGAAAAAAACATATCTCACGCAGCTAAAAATTTAAACTATGTACAGTCTGGCGTAACAATGCGTATGAAACAACTAGAAAACGAATTAGGTGTGCCTTTATTTTACCGAAACGGAAAAGGTGTAACTTTAACTTCTAACGGTGAGATTTTATTAACATACGCCAAACAAATTATCTACTTAATGGATCAATCTGTTAAAGCAGTTCAAAGTAATGGGATCGAACCAAGAGGCACTTTAAAAATTGGATGTACAGAATCTACAACCGCTGTAAGACTTCCATCTATATTAACGGCCTATTATGAGAAATACTCAAAAGTCGAATTGATTTTAGAATCAAATACGACGGAACAATTGATTAGGCTTGTACTAGGACGAAAACTGGACGGAGCGTTTATAGCTGGCTCTACTCAGCATGCTGAACTTCATACAAATATATTTCGTGAAGAAGAATTAGTTCTCATTAGCAAAAAGCCTTTATCTTCCTTTAAAGACATAGGAGACATGAATTTACTTGCATTTAGTCATGGGTGCTATTATAGAAATTTATTAGAAGATTGGCTTCAAGAAGAAGGAATTTCACCTAAGCGAGTATTAGAGTTTGGAACAATTGAAGCGATTCTCGCATGTGTAAAATCAGGTATGGGCATAGCAATTATGATGAAGTCTATTTTAAGTGGTCATAAACATGACATATCATTCAATCCTTTACCAAATAGCTTCAAAAAAGTTCCTACTACTTTTATTACTAGAAAAGATATATATCACTCTGCTGCATTACAAAAATTTATGGAGATGACTCACAATGCGTGAAAAGAAAATACGTGGTATGAACCGAAAAACAAACACTATGATAAACCGAATTGAGGAACATACAAAAACGTTCCCTTCTACTTTCTATAACGATGAATATTGGAATATGCTATTGCCAGTTTCGCAAGCTTTTATTGACTCTCGTAAAACACCTAGAAAAGTAAAACGGTTATGTATTCAAACCTTATTAAATCAAGCAAATCATTTAATAAATATGAAACCGAGCGATACACATACATATCGAGTTGTTGTTTTGATTTCTATAAATAATTTGTGGGATTCGGAAATCATTATATTTAAAAATGAGGACTACTTTCATAATTTCTTTAATAGAGATAGTGAATTTCAAAAATGGATTCTTCTTTCAAATGAAATTGATTTTTGGGAGACATGGAAAATATCAGTTTGTCATTCCTTCAAAACGCTTCACTTTCAAGAAATTATTTATGATGCAGATGAATGCTATGAAAAAGAGATTCTGTTTATCGGGGAGTTAGATTAAAAAGGGTATACCTAAAACACTGGTATACCCTTTTTTACTTATTTTTCTTTCAATACACTATGTAATCGATCCGGATAATTTGTAAACATTCCTGTAGCACCCCATTTGATTAACAGTCTCATATCGGGTTTCTCATTAATTGTATAAGGGTGAATTAACAGTTCATTTTTCCTAGCCATTTTCATATATGACTCATCAATAATTAGTTCTCCGTTATCATTACGTAAGTTTGGTCCAATACCAGCTGCATACTTTTTAATTTCTTGAAAATCATCATTTGTTACACTTTTCGGTTCATGTGTAATACCAGACCATTCAACAATTTCATTGTTTTCATTTGGATAATACCAAAGCAATTGAACTAACGGAATATTTTCATTCATACTATGAATCTTTTTCAAACTATCTTTACTAAATGATTGAATCATAACACGGCTAGAAGACATGTTTTGGCCTACTAAATTATATTTTTGTAACAACGCCAACAATTTCTCTTCCATTCCTGGATACACATCTGGTGATTTTGTTTCAATATAATACTTCATACTTCTTCCATATTTTTGGAATATTTCTTCAAGAGTTGGAACCTTTTGCCCAACATACTCTTGCTTAGCCTTTTCTGGATACGCTTTATTAAACCATGACCCAGCATCTAAACTCTTTATTTCACTTAACGTTTTATCGCGTACTTCTCCTGTTCCATTTGTAGTGCGATCAACTGCTGTATCATGCATTGCAATTAATTGGCCATCTTTTGTTAATTGAATGTCTAACTCTAAATAATCCGCTTTCATTTTTTTCACTAAATCATAAGAAGCAAAAGTATGCTCAGGTGCATGTCCACTTGCTCCGCGATGTGCAATATTTAAAAACTTATTCGTATTCCATTCATGCTTTCCTTCTGCTTTCGCATGAACAGCTCCCCCAGCAAAGATACTTCCCGTCATAAAGAAAATAACTAAAACGCTAATAATCTTTCTCATCCTTCTAACCCTTCCTACGTTGCAAATTTCAACAAGCTAATGAGATTTATACGAAACAGAAGACACACTTTCATTATTTTTATAAACCTATATTAAAATTCCAATCTTACAAATGTTTTCTATATTATTAATATAGAAAACTAGTATTATCCTATTTAATTTCTATAGCCCTCCTTTTCACATGTAACTCCCTATTTTGTACGGTTCATTCAATAAAAAAAGCCATAAATTATTTAGAATACACTCCTGTGTCCCTAAATAAATTTATGGCTTTTCTCAAATATCTCCGGCCTCTATTAACTTGTCGAATTTAATCATATCAAACCTATTGAAATTTGTGAATATTTTTTTCAGTACAGTGAAGCGCATAAAACAATATTTCTGTAGTTACTTAAAAATCACATAATAAATTTCTCATTACCCCTTCCAATACTATATCTGGATTTACTACCGTTTTTTCCGAACGCCATCCGATAAAGCCATCTGGTCTAATTAATACAGCACCTCCATTCTCTATACCATATAATTTGCTAAAAATATCTTCTGGAACAACAAAGTCTCCACTTAAGCCAACACGATACCCTTTTATATGTATTCCTAATTTAGCTGAAACAGCATGTGCTGCCTCAGCCCAAGAACTATTTTCTACTCCTGTAAGTAATACAAAACTGTTACCGAATAAGTCTAATGTAGAAACTTTCTTCCCTTCATACGTTCCCCATAAATGTGGCGCTCGCGTTCCAGGTCTTCCGTTCAACTCTATGCTATCCATTCTATGCGGAGTGACTGAATCATCTATAATTGCCTCTGAACCATACTGATATCCAACTGTAACAGCTAAACCATCCATATTATTCAAACTGCCTTCCTCTCTATTCGCAGCACGAAACAGTAAACTACTTGCATAAGCTGTCGTTAATTTTGCAACAGAGTGTCTCTCCTCATGATATGTTTCTAACAGTTTTGGTTTTGCCTTCCCTTTTATAACAGCCGCTAATTTCCAAGCTAAGTTATGCGCATCTTGTATTCCTGTATTTGAACCAAATCCTCCTGTTGGCGGCATAATATGTGCTGAATCTCCAACTAAAAAGGTTCGATTCCCTTGAAATTTCACCGCTGTACTTTCGGCCGCTTTCCACGGTAAAACACTTAATATTTTTGATTCAACATTTGTACTTCCAATTGCTATTTGAATAATTTGTTTACAACGTTCTATAGTGAAGTCCTCTAGCCCCTCTCCTTTTAATGGATCGTAGGCTACATGATAAATCCATTTTTTTACGTTATCAACCGGGATAAGTGCACCAAGAACCTCCGGATGAAGTATCATCGAAAAACCGAATGCGTCTCCTTGTATAAACTCTCTTAAATCAGCTTCAAAATAAATATTCATATAATAGCCACCAATGGTTCCACGACCCTCAGTTTTAATCCCTAACTGCTCACGTATTTTACTTTTCGCTCCATCCGCTGCAATTACATAGTCACAATGTATGACACTTTCTTTGTCTGTTTCACGATTTCGAAGCTTTGCTTTTACCCCGTTTTCACTTTGTTCAAATGAAACTAATTCATGATAAAAAGATAGTTGTCCGCCTAGCGTTTTTGCTTCTTGTAACATCATCTCTTCTAAAATAATTTGATAACATGCAGTTTGTTTTGATGGACTAATCTTTTCTATTTTTTGAAGTAACTCTTCATCGTTTCTGTATTGCGTCGCTCTCATTTGTTCCAATTCTTCTTTATTCGCTTCAGCTATTGTATGAACCGCTATTCTTCCTCGGCAGTTCTCTAATGCTTTACCTGCCAATTTAATTCTTTGTTCCAAGCCTAATTCTCGAAATAACTCCATTGTACGTAAAGTAAGACCACCTGCTTTCGGATGAATGGCAGTAGATGGATGCCTTTCAATAAGTAAGTACTCAATGTTATGTTTTGCAAGAAATAACGCAGACGCTAACCCAGATAATCCCCCTCCAACAATTAAAACTGGTACATAATTCGATTTCATATATTTACCCTCCACATCATTGTTCTGAGCACAGTGACATAAATATAATCAAAAAAAACATTAAAATATAGACTTATATTTCATTTTGAATTATCATATAGATAGATTACGCCCCAAAATTCCTTTTACCTTTTCATACATCTATAATCTACCTGAATTGTGTCTGTATGAAAGTGTAAAACAAAAGAATGTACTTTACGTTGAACCATGTTCTATCGTAAAAATCAAAAATAATACAAACATTATAAGCGGTCGTAACCTTATGGATTATACAAGGTTACGACCGCTTATTTTATTGTTACATCATTTTTTGTTTTTAAAACTTCATCTATTGTGTTATGTAATCCTTCCAATCCCTTTTCTATCTCCCTATAATTTTCAACAATAAAAAATTCATTCGTCTCGATTTTCTTTCTCAATATTGCACCTCATGCAACAATCATGTAGCATTACCGTATCGAAATAATGGTTTATCATCTTAAACCTTTCGACTAATTACCTGGAGGCAAAGTGATTGAAATGAATAAACAAGAACAATTAAATATTATAAAAAAAGATTTTATTGATTCTCAAAAAGTATTATTGGCAATTGGTGATGAAACACGTCAAGCTATTTTATTAGTGCTAATGGAAACGGAATGTCAAACAGGATTACGTGTAGGAGAAATCACGAAGCAAACACACCTTTCCCGTCCAGCAGTATCACATCACCTTAAGATTTTACGAGAAGCTGGCATTATTTTAATGAGAAAAGAAGGTACAAAAAATTTTTATTATATTGATATACGTACAAAATTAGGTTTATTAAAAAATCTTGTATTAGATATTGAGAAGCTATTGCAAAACTTTTATTAAAACTTGGAGGTATAAGATATGAAAGCAATGATAATTGATAGATATGGAAAAGTCCCAATGCGTATGGCAGAGGTACCTACTCCTGAAATTAATGAGTATGAAGTGCTCGCAGAAATTCATGCAGCTAGTATTAACCCAATTGATTTTAAAATACGTGATGGAAAAGTTAAAATGTTACTGAAATATGAAATGCCTCTAATCCTTGGGAATGACTTTTCCGGTGTCATCACGAAGGTTGGATCAAAAGTGACTCGTTTTAAAGTCGGTGATGAAATATATGCTCGTCCAAGAAAAAATAAGATTGGTACTTTCGCGGAGTATATAGCCATTCATGAAGATGATATTGCTTTAAAACCAAAAAATCTAAGTTTTGAGGAAGCGGCTTCGATTCCACTCGTTGGCTTAACTTCCTATCAAGCTTTACATGACATCATGCAATTACAAAAAGGACAAAAGATTTTAATTCACGCTGGGTCCGGTGGTGTTGGTACTTTCGCTATTCAGTTAGCAAAAATAATGGGTGCTACTGTTACAACGACTGCTAGTGAAGCTGGTGCGAATTTAGTAACGTCTCTTGGCGCAGATGAAATTATTAATTACAAAACAGAAAAATTTGAAGATATACTAAAAAATTATGATGGGGTATTTGATACAATCGGCGGTGCAACACTTGAAAAATCATTCAATATTATAAAAAGCGGAGGAAACATTGTTTCCGTTTCAGGTATGCCGAATGCTCGCTTCGGTAAAGAATTTGGTTCAGGATTCTTTAAAACTCTCTTATTTTCATTAGCCAGCAAAAAACTTACTGCACTTGAAAAAAAGCATAATGCTCAATATTCATTTTTATTTATGAAGCCAAGCGGGGATCAATTACGTACTATTGCAAACTATATTGAAGCCGGAAAAATTAAACCGGTAATCGATCGAATTTTCCCTTTTGAAGATGCGCAAAAAGCAATGGAATATTCAGAGTCTGGAAGAGCAAAAGGAAAAATAATTGTAAAAATTAAATAATAATAAAACCTCCATTTTCTTAAAATGGAGGTTTTAAATTTGCTGTTAAATAGACATAGTGCAATGAAGTCCTTACAATAGATTGCAAGGGGAAATATTATATTATACTTTTAGTTAACTTTACAAAGAATACATACGTACAAATACATAACTTAAAATACAAAAAGGAGGAGATACAATGACTAAAAATAATGAAACAGGTTGGAATTTAGATAATAGTTATACGACTTTACCACAATCATTTTATACAGAAATCCCCCCTACTCCCGTAAGTTCACCGGAGTTAGTTAAACTAAACCATTCATTAGCGATATCTCTTGGCTTGACCCCTGAAGAACTGAAAAAGGAAGCTGAAATTGCTATTTTCGCTGGTAATGCACTCCCAGAAGGAGCTCATCCATTAGCTCAAGCATATGCTGGTCATCAATTCGGACATTTTAATATGTTAGGCGACGGTCGCGCTCTTTTAATTGGCGAACAAATTACTCCTTCAGGTGAGCGTTTCGATATTCAACTGAAAGGTTCTGGCCCTACTCCCTATTCACGCCGAGGAGATGGCCGTGCTGCACTCGGTCCGATGCTACGTGAATATATTATTAGCGAAGCAATGTATGCACTCGATATTCCAACTACCCGCAGTTTAGCAGTTGTCACAACCGGTGAACCAACCTATCGTGAAACAAAGTTACCTGGAGCAATTTTAACTAGAGTAGCTAGTAGCCATATTCGCGTCGGTACATTTCAATATGCTGCAGCTCGTGGTTCAATAGAGGACCTGAAATCACTAGCTGACTATACAATAAAAAGGCATTACCCAGAAATTGAATCTCATGAAAACCGATATACTGCATTACTACAAGAAGTCATTAAAAGACAAGCCAGTCTTATCGCAAAATGGCAACTTGTTGGATTTATTCACGGCGTAATGAACACTGACAATATAACGATCAGTGGCGAAACAATTGATTACGGTCCTTGTGCATTTATGGACAATTACGACCAAGGAACTGTATTTAGCTCTATTGACACACAAGGTCGTTATGCATATGGAAATCAACCATATATGGCCGCATGGGATCTAGCACGACTAGCTGAATCTTTAATACCAATTCTGCACGAAGATGAAGAAGAAGCATTAAAAATCGCTCAAGACGAAATTTCGAAATTTAGCGTACAGTATGAAAAACAGTGGTTCCTTGGAATGAAAAAGAAATTAGGACTATTTAGCAACGAAGAACAAGATCACTCACTTATTGAGCAACTTTTAAAAATGATGGAGAAATATAAAGCGGATTACACAAATACATTCCGTTCATTAACTCTTGATGCTATCGAAAATACAGCTCTATTTAAAAGTCCTGAATTTAAAGAATGGTACAAACTGTGGCAATCTCGATTAGACAGACAAGAACAATCGAAAGAAAACGCCTACGAGATGATGAAAAATAATAACCCATCAATCATCCCGAGGAACCACCGTGTAGAAGAAGCACTAGAAGCAGCTGTTACAAATGACGACTATAGCGTAATGGAGAAACTTCTTGAAGCTTTATCAAACCCTTATGCGTATTCTACAGATCAAGAAGAATACTGCATTCCACCTGCACCGACGAATCGCCCTTATCGTACTTTTTGTGGGACTTGATTAAAAATTTGTTTTTATTTTAACCCAAAATTTATTAAGTTCACTATTAATCACAAACTTAAAAGTTGCTTTCAATATTGAAAGCAACACATTTAGTATCCAACCTTAAACAAGTCACAAATTATAATTTGTGACTTGTTTAATTACCCACGTTTAATAGAAGATTTGTTTTGCAGGCATCGTTGTATCTTCAGAGACAGCATATGGATTTTCATTAGGTTTTATAATTATAAACGTTCCACCATATCCACTGTGAGCTAATTTATTGCAAAGACCTTCTACCATAAAACCCCATAACTCCAGCTGCTATTCCCATTATAGATAATCCAAGTTTTTTCTTTATTTTAATGCTTCTTTTTCAAATATTCTCTTTTTTATTTCATAACTCATAAAAAAATACTTTTCTGCTTTTTCTATATTACCTACTTTATGAAACTCTAGTGCCAGACTTTCAGTATATTCGTGAATATACTCCGATAAATTTTTTCTTTCAAAGTAAGAAAAACCTTCAACAATAATTTTTTCTATTTTTTCTACCTCTAAATGTTGACAAAATCCCTTTAGAATTAAAAAGTGATATCTATATTCATCATTTTTTAATTCCTCACAAACCTTCAATCCACTTTCAATTAATTCCTTCGCTTTTTCTATTTCACCTAATTTATAATATTCTCTTGCCTCTAAAAAGATTGCCTTATAATGAGTAGGCATTTTTTTAGAAACCTCAGATAAGTGTCTAATTGCTAAAACTGAAAGATTTTGACTCGCATACAATAAACCTAAATTATGTCTGATTCTTAATACTAACATTTCAGCATCATTTTTTTGTAAAATGTTTATTGCTGACGCAATATATTCCTCACCTTTATCATGCTGCTTTAATTCCGAAAAAGATAATCCTAATATATTTTCGCACAGCGCTATGTTCACTTCATACCCTGCTTGTTTAACAAAGATATCTCTTGCTTTTGAAGCGTATTCAATAGCTGAATATGCGTAATGCAAGTGGTATTTTAATATAGCAACTCTATAATTAAACTCTGCATATTCAATTTCATCTGAAATATGCTCTAATAACCCTTCAGCTTTTTCAAAATAGTTGCTAGCTTCACTATAATTAGTAAGAATTGTATAATGAATGGCTTTGAATAAATAATAATAATAATTAGAATATTCATCATTTGGTTTAGGCAATGCATCTATTTTATCAAAAGCTTTTTTCAAATTACCTAAACCATCTATTAGCACTTTATATCGAAATTCTAACAGATAATAGTGAAATGAAACCTTTATATCTGATTCGATAATATAAAGCTTTTTATCGATCTCTTCTTTTATTTTTTTTGCTTCACTTATACGTTGAGCTCTAATATCTCGATACCAATCATTCAGCATCTTATTAATTAATTCATTGCCAGTGATTTGTATATTCATCAAATCCACTCTCCTTCTTTTAATTATCATAAAAATAACATAATTCGATTATTTATATCTATCTATATATATATATATTTCTCAACAATTGAACGAAATTCATTCACTGAATTTTGTTCAATATTTTAATAGACCCGCTGTAAATATGAATACTTTTTCTTATAACCTCTGAATATGAGTATCCTTAAAATCCGTCTCATATTTCAATCCATATCCAAACATTCGATCCATTCCAATATGTGCTGTCCATATTAAGCCAATCATTATAACGGTATCTATCTTAAAATAGACACCTATTAGAACAATTAATATGGATATGATATATGTGTGACATACATTATATATTTTCGCACCAACGTGATTATTAATCCCATATGCTAACATTGATAGATCCGGCGCTAAAAGGAATACAAAAAATATAATCCAACTAAACTCATATATCGAATACATATAAATCGTGGCTAAAAATACAACCATTCCTTCAAAATGTACAATACGTTTTTGCATTATTTATCATTCCTATTTTTCTATATTTATTGATACATTTTCATCGCTGACAGTGTTCTTTGCATTTTTTGACCAGATGGTTGCTAATATTGGCCCTGCAATGTTATGCCATACTGCCGCTAATACACTTGGGAGTGCAGCAGCCGGTCCAAAATGCAAAATACTTTCCAGCTATATTACTTTCATCCACTCAGCCCCTATCTTTTAATTGAAACACCTTTTTCGGATTCAAAATATTTTGCGGATCAAGAACTTTCTTTATTTTCCCCATTACAAATAATGCCTCCCCATGTTCTTCTTCTTGATACTTTCGTTTCCCGATTCCAACGCCATGTTCTCCTGTACACGTTCCTCCTCGTTTAAGAGCATACTGAACGATACTTTCATTTATTTCGTCTGCCTTCTTCACTTCCTCCTTATCATTTGTGTCAATCATTAAGAGTACATGGAAATTCCCATCCCCAACATGACCGAGAATACCGCCAATAAGCCCTACTTTATGTAATACCTCTTTCGCATGTTGAATCGCTCCAGCTAATTCCGAAATTGGTACACATACGTCTGTACTCATTAGCTTTTTACCAGGATAACTATGCACGTAAGAGTACGCTAAGTTATGTCTTGCATCCCACAGTTTATTTCTCGCTGCTGTTTCCATCTCAAACGCAATTTCTATACATTTATGATCAAGAACGATTTCTTTCGTAAATTCAATATCTTGCTTTAACCCTGCTTCATTGCCGTGAAACTCTAAAAACAGTGTCGGTTCTTCTCTGTAACTTGTTTCATTGTAATGATTTACTTGTTTCATAGATAATTCATCAACGAGTTCAATTCTCGCGATTGGAATACCTGCCTGTAATATGTTAATTACAGCTTCTACTGCATCATTTATAGTTGGAAACGATGCCCTCGCAGCCATAACATGTTCTGGTATACCGTATACTTTTAAAGTTAACTCCGTGAAACATCCAAGTGTTCCTTCTGAGCCTACGAAAATACCATTTAAATGATAACCTGATGATGACTTCGCCGCTAAATTCCCGGTATGTATTACTACTCCATCAGCAAGAACGACTTCTAAATCTCGAACTTGATCACGCATTACCCCATACTTTACCGCTGTCGTTCCGCTCGCATTTGTAGCAGCCATTCCTCCTAACGTTGCATCAGCTCCTGGGTCTACACTAAAAAATAATCCATACTTTTTCAATTCTTTATTAAGCTGAGAGCGCGTCACCCCTGGCTGTACTCTCACAAGAAAATCATTTTCTCTTATTTCAAGTATTTTGTTCATAAGAGAAAAGTCCATTGTAATTCCTTTTTCGTAAGGAATTACATGTCCCTCTAAACTGGATCCTACTCCAAATGGAACGACAGCTGTTCCATGCTGAATCGCTATTTTCATTATCGCGCTAACTTCTTCGGTCGTTTTTGGAAAAACAACTACATCAGGCAAACTACTACTATGGTAAGATTCATCTTTACTATGTAACTCTCGTACTGTCATATTTATTACTACTCGATCTTCAGGAAGTATGCCTTTTAATTCATTTACTACATGTTCAATTGTTATTTCCATAATCAACTCTCCTTTTTAATTTTAAAACAAGTATACCATCTTTATACAAAATAATTAGAAAAATAAGATTATTAAACCTGAACATACAAAAAAGAACCTGCAGCACACGCTACAAGTTCTTTTTCACTACATTTTAAACGATTTCTTTATTAACAACATAAACCAAATTAAAGTAACTGCCATCAACGAATGAGAAAATCCTACAATATAAGTTAACCCTTTAAAGTCAGCTCCATTTAACTGAAGAAGCCCTCTCGCTGCTAGCGAACCTAACATTAATGTTAATGCAATATTATGTAAAACAAACCACTTATTAAACCCTTGCACTTCATGAAACGCGAATACTTTTGCTAATCCTAAAGCAATTAAAAAGAAGAAAAAGCCAAGTACAAGTGTATGCGTATGCAAAAGATTTAACAAAGTAGACCCTAAAATCCCTTTATACTTACCATACTCCCTAGCGAAAATCCCTGATAATAAACCGATAATCAAATACGTAAACGATGCATTATATAATTTCTTCATTATGTACCTCCTTGAGTAGAATGTATAGTGTGTCATATTTAGTAATAATGATAGTTATATAGTAAAAACTCCTAGTCACCTAGGAGTCATTGTATAAGCATCTCACTCTTTACAATTAATCCTAATTATAAGATATCTCTCTATACAAAACAAACGAACTTTATGTGAACAAACACCCCCATTAAAATATGTTGCACTTTTGTTTTACACAATCCATACTAATTGTTATAACTTTTTAAAGGTGGTGTAATTATTGATAGTTCTTGAAACTGAACGTCTTAATCTTCGCTGGTTTGATATAAAAGACGCTCCTTTTATTCTTGAGTTAGTAAACGATCCTGCATGGATTCAGTTTATCGGTGACAAAGGAGTTAGTAACTTAGAAGATGCAAAAAATTATATTGTAAACGGTCCCATCGATATGTATAACAAACTTGGATTCGGCCTTTACTTAGTAGAACGAAAAAAAGATCTCACTCCACTTGGTATGTGTGGCCTTATTAAAAGAGATTCATTAGAAAACGTTGATATCGGGTTTGCCTTTTTAGAGACATTCCGTTCAAAAGGATATGGCTACGAGTCAGCTTCTGCGATAATCGAATACGGTGTACAAAAGCTTGGCATGAAACGAATTGTAGCAATTACTTCTGTAGATAACATCGCCTCAGGAAAGCTTTTAGAAAAAGTAGGATTACGATTTGAGAAAATCATTTCAGATTCAGGAGAAGATTTAAAATTATTTGGGTATAACGCATAGTAAAGAAGGTCGCCGTGAATGGTGACCTTCTTTACTATTTTACTGATCTCGTCATAATACTTTTAGTTCCATTTATAGTTTTGCAGTAATTCTTGTGATTACTACTATGCCTTTCATATCACATTTTTTGGAAATTCATAGAAATAAAACTTTCACATTTAAATAAATTATATTAATATATCAAATAAAGGAAGTGAGAATAAATGGAACAACCGCTATTTTTATTAGTTCTTCAATTCATTGCATTCATATTAATCATTTGTATCGTATATGGAATGTTGTACAATACCGTATTAAATTTAAATATGCCTAAATGGACTGCACATATAGTAGCTACGGTCTTTTCCCTTGGTATTACCTATCAAGCTTTTATAAATTTTATTTGAAAAACTTTTGTAGCAATTACTTCTATTGTTGATGCAGTAAAGCTTTTAGAAAAAGCAGGATTGCAATTTGAGAGGGTTATTTCAAGATCAGAAAACGTAACCATTTTTTATACAGTCTTTCCAGCGCAAAATAGTGAAGAAGTTAGTTCCGCTGAAAGTGTGTTTGCATAAAAAGAAATGAATTTAATTGATGCTACAAAAATTTTATTTTAATTCTGGTTCTATTGTTTGGAATCGTTCTAGGGTACCATTTGTGTGGACTTTAAAAATTTTCATTTGCGCACCAAAATGTTGCGTTAAGTAAAATGTATCACCAGTTATTAAATTTCCAATCTTCCAATCAGGTTGATATGTACTTTCCATGGAACTTTCTAAATCCCAATCATTATTAAATTGATATATAATGAAGATGAACTACTCAACATTTTCGTTAAAGATAGTCTATCAACCTCTAACTACCTAATGAACTCAAGTAAACACATCTTCAGTCATTTTAAGAGGTACAAAAGGCACCCTTTCGGGTGATTTTTGTATAAAAATTCTATTTTTTCATATTCGATACCAACCACGAACCTTTTTAAAATAATAGTATCATTATGTCTCCTTTTTAGAGATTATTTTTAATTACCTTTAATTTTTTGCACCAGAACCGGAAAATCCCTGACTACTCGAAATATCAACTATCAGGTGCTAATATTCAATAACGCGTACTGAAAATGATTAAACATTTTTATAAACCCGTGGAACATTTAAGAAATCAATTTTTCTCTTATCGAAATTTAATTAGCTTACAGTAATACAGTGGTCATATATTTTTAAGAATAACGGAAGAATATATAGAAATTGCTACAGAAATGTGAAGTTTAATTAATTTAGGAGGAACAAACTTGTTTAATCAGCTTGTAAAAGTTATACCGAATTTATTTACGATTGGAAATTTATTGTGCGGTGTTTTCTCAATCACCTTGAATATGAGTGAATATTTAGGAGCAGCCTCCATTCTCATTTTCTTTTCAGCTGTTTTAGATTTTCTTGATGGAAGAATTGCAAGAAAATTAAAAGTGAACAGTGAGTTTGGCGTAGAATTGGATTCCTTAGCTGATATTGTTAGTTTCGGCGTCGCTCCTGCGCTTTTATTTCATACGATAGCAACACCTTCTATTTTAACTTCTTTGGCATTTATCCTATTCCCAACAATGGGTGCTTTAAGATTAGCTAAATTTAGTATTAAACCAACTATTGGATATTTTAAGGGATTACCTATTCCAGCTGCAGGATTATCATTGGCTGGCATGGCATTGTTTTCATATAGTAATGCATGGATTACTTTAATCCTCGCCCTCTTAATGGTAAGTCCCATTAGGTTTAAAAAATTTTAATGAAGGTCACGCCCAACGCCATTAAGGAGCATTTTAAATGGATTTAACGCGTCAATAAGTATAAAAAAGCGGGACAATAATATTAAATTAGGTGCCCTTCGAAAAATTAAAACCTTGTATTTATGGCTATTGGGTTAATCCATCGATCTGTTATTCTGAAACGTCAGTCCACTTTTAACAGGAGCTCCCTTTATCAAGAGAGCTCCTGTTCTTATTTCTTCTTCTTTTCTGTCGGTTGGCTTTGTTTAGCAAAATTAGATGAATCATCAAAATTCGGTTGCTTTTTACCAGCATTATTACTTCTACCTTTTCCCATATGTAATGCACCTCCCCTCCCCCTTACTATTCCCAATAAAAAAATTCTCTTGCATCCAAGAGAATTTTAAATTGGGTTCTTATTGATAATACCTAAGTACTTCCAACACTGCCATTCCATAAAAGATGGATCCAATGTTAAATTATTTAATGCTAAAACAAATATTACATTTTCATATTTAACTGGATAATCAATTAATAATCCTAATGTATTTCCTGAATCTGCGACAATTATGATTCCCTTTTCTAACACGTCATCTATAACTTCTTTTAATTATTCTTACCTAGCATATAATATTTTCCTACACATTGAGATTGCATGTTGTATAAGGAAGCCCTTCTTCTTTCCATGCAAGAAATCCTCCCTTTAAATTCACTACTTCCTTTATACCAGCTCTTTGTAAAATACTAGCTGCTATAGCGGAACGTAATCCGGTTCGACATTGCAAAACTATTGGAAAATCTTTCGGTATATAATCTAGTTGTTCAAATAGATTACCTAAAGTGACATGTATTGCATCATGAAGGTGTCCTTCCTCCCACTCTTTTTTACTACGCACATCGATAACCTTAACGCTTCCACCTTTTATATGCGGATATAATTCAATCGATGTTTTTTCTTTGTAACTTTCAAATCTATCAAGTCTTTGTATTACTTTTAAGGGTGCAAAAGCAATAATATTATCTAACCCAATAGATTCAAATTCTCTAATAACTGCCTCTACTTTAACCTTTTCCTCATCTAGAATTATTAAAGTTTCTTTTTTATAATCTAATAACCATCCACACCAAGTTGTGAAAGAATTGTTATAAGGTATGTTAATTGACTTCTCGATATGACCTGCAGCAAAACTCTCTACATCCCTTATATCAACTATTTGATAAACGCTCTTCAAAATTTCTTGAAGTTCTTCTACTGTATTAATAGCAGTACTTTTTCTCTTCTTACGAATTGGCGGACCATACTTATTTAAATTCTTCATTAATGAAAAATACTTTGGAGGCTCTGGCTGTGCCGTCAATAAAGTCGATATAAAATCACTTTCTTCATTACACCGAAATGCCCAATTGAACATCTTTTCATAACCTAATGTAGAAGTTGGAATTGCTCCTAATGCTTTTCCACATGCGCTTCCCGCACCATGTGATGGCCATATTTGCAAATAATCAGGAAGTATTTTTATTTTTTGTATAGAATCAAATAATTGTTTCGCTCCTATTTTTGCAGTATCTTTAATACCGACTGCAGTTTCTAATAAATCCGGCCTTCCTATATCTCCTACAAATATAAAATCACCTGTGAATATTCCTATCGGTTTATCATTCGTATAATTATTTTGACTTGTATCAGTTACTAAAAAAGAAATACTTTCAGGCGTATGCCCTGGGGTGTGAATTACATTAAATTTTATATGACCTACTTTAAACTCTGTGCCCTCTCTAACCAATTTGTATCGACCTTCGTTAAGATATTGATATTTCCAATCACAATCTCCTTCATCAGATACATATAAATTTGCATGGTAAAGATTAGAAAGTTCTCTAGACCCAGAAAGAAAATCAGCATGAATATGGGTCTCAGCCGCAGCAATTACTTCCATCCCCTCTTTCTTAGCAAATTCTATATATTGTTCTATATAGCGACTAGGATCAATAACGATTGCTACGCCTTCTTTCTGACAACCGACTAAATAGGAAGCATGTGCTAATTTTTCATCATAAAAATATTTTAAAAGCATAGCTATTCCCTCCAATTAGTTATTTCAAATTAATTTTCAATTTTTGTAACCACTTTTTATCTTCTCCTATAGAATCCCTTTCAACATTAAATTCCAATACATATATGGCAACATATATCTTTTAAGTAAAAACATACTATACCGTTCTTTCGCTTGATTAAATGGAAACGTTTCTTGAGGCTCATGTTCATAGTTAAATTCAGCAAGTATAAGACTTTTATATCCTGTAACAATCGGACATGATGTATATCCATCATATTTAGCCTGTAAATCTCTTCCGCTAAGTACGTCCATAATATTTTGTTTTAAGACGGGTATTTGTTTTCGAATTGCTGCTCCAGTTTTAGAGGTAGGTAAATTGGTACAATCTCCAAGTCCAAAAATATTTTTATATTGCACATGCTGCAAAGTATAAGGGCTTATATCTACCCACCCCTGATGATCACTTATCTCACTCTCTTTAATAAAATTAGGTGGCCCCATTGGCGGAACAACATGTATCATACTATATGGTACGGTTTCTCTTTTTAGTGTTTGCGTATCTTCAAAAATTGCCTCTCTCTTTTCGGCGATAATTTCCACTAGATTTTTATTATAATTCGTTATAATTTGCTTTCTTTCTAGTACTTGTTCTAAAGTATTTGCATATCTTGGAACCTGAAATATGTTATTGTTTGCAGAATAAAACATTACTTCACTTCTGTTTCTTAAACCACTATTACAAAAATACTCCTCTGCTAAGTACATAATTTTTTGTGGAGCACCACCGCATTTAATAGGAGTATTAGGGTGGGTAAAAAGCGCATTTCCTCCTTTAAATTTTTCGATTTCTCTCCAAGTAGAATCAACATATGTATAAGAATAATTGCTACATACCCCATTAGTGCCAATAGACTCTTTTAAGCCTTTAATACTGTCCCAATTTATTTGTATACCAGCTGCTACAATAAGAATTTCATACTCAAGTAGCAGTCCGTCATCTAAAAGTATCTTATTTTCAGATGGAAATAACTTAACAACACTTTTAGGGATCCACGTTGCCCCTTTTGGAATAAGCGATTCCTGATTACGCATCGTACTTTCCTTTGAAACAATTCCTCCCCCCACTAAACTCCATAGTGGCTGAAAGTAATGTTTTTTTGATGGATCAATAATTGCTATACTTTCTTTCAATAGGGGTACATTTCGTAATAAATGTGCAGTAGAAGATAGTCCTGCTGTCCCAGCACCAATTACAATAATTTTATAACTATCTCTGGTCTTCATTATCCTCTTCCTATCTAAAATTGATTTTTAAATTAACTAATTAGTAGCCATTTTTTCATCGTAGTAACATTATTATAAGTTAAAAACATCATAGCTTTATCTGATTCAAATGAAAATTTTGTTAATTTTACCATCAACATTACTATATGCGTAAATCCCCTATGTTACTTCCATATTTTAGTTTTAATATCAAAACTATATATTGTTATATAAAATAAAAAATATATTAAAATACTTTTCATGAATCCGGATAAGTAATGTTTAAAAAATAACATCTAACATCTTAGATGTTATAATAAACAAATTCACATACTTCACAAATATGAAAAGTATTAAATATCACTTAAGTTTCGTTACTTTTTTTCTGTATATATTGATAAAAAATTGTGAAATTTCATCGCATTATGCAAGACATTTAATATCAAATATATTACTTTTACTATGAACTAAATGGTTTATAGGGCTTTTCTAAATAAACAAGGTGCTAAATTAATTCTTAAGAAGCCATTATCATTGCATTTATCTAAAAATTTAAAAAAATACACGCAGATGGATATCATCTTAAATACATATATAATTACCTTTAATTTTTTGACACGATTTCACATAATTCTTAAACTGATTTTTTTGCGTGCATTATGAAAAAAAATGCACCGTGTCAGTCTTTAAAAGATTATATATCATAACTTTAAGAGAGGCAGGAAAACTATGAAGATGAAAAGAAAAATCTACTGGTTAAATGCTAGCCAATAGATTTTTCTTTTTTATCTAAGGATTCTTTTAAAAGAACAACAATTTTACTACAGTAATCAAGAACAGGTTTCTAAATTAAGTTACTGGAGAATATATAACTCTGGCGCAATATCCCTACCAGCTTTCATTCCAATAATAACTCCATGATATAACGTCAAAGATGAAATCCCTCAACTTAGGTATTTGACTTTTTAAATTTATACAAATGTCTTAGCTCTATGTACTGTGATATATAGGTCCACATCAATATGTTATTGCATCATATACTGAACAGATAATTTAAATTACTTTTATAAAGGATGATGAGGATGAACCTAGAAGATATACAAAAATCCTATGGCGTAATTGTAAGTTTAGGAGGATTGTGTCAAGTCACCAACCAAATCAAAAGACACAATTTAAGAACATTTTCTGGACCTTTAGATTGGTTTTATTATCCATCACTTTCAGATGTAAACAGATTACTTCAAAATCGATTTAAAAAATTCATGAAGTTGGAAAATATGGTTATAGAAGGTTCCGAAAGTTACGGTCTTATTGAATCAGAATTTGATAATCAAATTAAATGGGCAGAACGAATTACCTACTGTATAAAGGACACTTATTATAATTGTTTTTCAATGCATGATTTTCCTATTAATTCCGAAAAGGATTTGAAATCAACCTATCCTTCTTTTAAAGCTAAATTAGACACTAGAATTAATCGATTCCTTGAAAAAATAAATAGTAGTGAATCCATTTTATTCATTAGAATTTGGGGAAATCGAGATGAAGCGGTTGAATTACAAAACGTATTATCTAAAATTACAAATAAGGATTTTAATATTCTTATTGTTAATTTCAAGGAGGGTATATCTAATATTGTTGAACAAAATTGGGGAATATCGAGGGTTTGTTCAATTGAACTCCCACGTTATCAGGATAGATGGGAAGGTGATGATTCCGATTGGGATGTTATTTTAAACAAAATAACATTAACTTAATAATTTTCTTCTTACTTTTAACATGATTTGGCCCGTAAAATCAAATAGGTGTAGAAAAATAAAATTCCTGTCTAATTGATACACACTTAATTAACAAAACGTTCATATAATAATTCGTAAGTCCTTCTTTATTGAATAAATAGTTCTTTACAAAATTAGTTCCATCACTAGAGCACCTTTATGCGGTGCTCTTTTTTGAATTTATAAAATGTAAAAATAGTTGTTCCATTTTCCTTTAAATGGCTAATTCCCTTTGTTATTCTTCTATTGATTTCTGTATAATCATTTATGCGATCAGCATATTCTGCTTATGTAGTGCATTCACGACTACTTACTTCCATACTTTATCTTATATTTTGTCTTCTTGGATATTTCATTATAAGCTTCTTCAATTCCCTTGATTTCCTTCCCCTTCTTTTATCTTAAGAACAAGCAATTTCTTTCATTAATATTAAATAAACTAAAGCATAGATTTTAAAAGAACCTAATTTACATATAATTAATGATAAACTACAGTGTGTATTCTCCACGTTTAATCAGCATCTGAATTATAAATCTAACATATTTTTTTTAGTTGATTGTCATTATGGTACAACCGTGTATACATTTACCAAACAAACTACATAGTTTAAATTAGTAAAATATATAGAGAGGAAGGAAATAAATCTATGAAAGTCATAATTTTGTGTGGCGGAAAAGGGCTTCGGATGCAAGGAATTTTAGAGGACATTCCCAAACCATTAGTTCGAGTTCAAGGAAAGCCTCTCCTCTTGCATATAATGAATTGGTATAGAAAATATGGACATTCTGATTTCATTTTACCCTTAGGATATAAAGGTGAGAAAATTAAGGAATATTTTATGGACTTTAGCTGGAAAGAGAATGACTTTAGTTTGAATTTTAAAACCAGTCAATATACGCTACTTCAGAAATTAGAAAATTGGAATATACACTTTATAGATACAGGAATTGATACAATGACCGGGGCAAGACTAAAAAAACTTGAATCCTTTGTACAGGGTGAAACCTTTTTATTAACTTATGGTGACGGATTAGCCAATATAGATATTGATCAACTAATAGCATTCCATAAAGAAAAAGGAAAAATTGCTACATTAACTGGAATTAAAAAAAATAGTCAATACGGCCTATTGGCGGTCGAAGATGGAATTGCTATTGATTTTAAAGAAAAACCATTACTTGATGAAGTAATTAATGGCGGTTTTTTTGTATTTAACAAAGAAATATTCAATTATTTAAGTAATAATGATGATTGTGTTCTAGAAGAAGATCCTCTTCGAAATTTAATAAAAGACAATGAGCTCGCCGTCTATGAACACAATGACTTTTGGGCTAGTGTCGATACACCTAAAGATTTAAAAACTGTAAATGAAAGTTGGAATCCAAATAAATTTTAGTGGAGAGGACTGAATAAGCATTGAACTCTAATGATAAAAAAATAAGTTTACCTCGATTGTACATCCCCTCTAATGAGAAAATAGTTAACCCACTTTCAACAGGAATTAAAGCTTCAAATCTCTCCAAAAAAAATACTCAAAAAAGAATTAATCCCCAATTCTATAATCAACAACATGATCTAAATAATCATTTCTGCGTCATTGTAGGTAGTGAGTATGTCTTGAAAATTATTGCTTTACAGCAATCATTAATGCAGTACTCAGAAAAATTCACATTGTGGATTTGTTGTATAGATCCTTTTGCATATTCACTATTAAAAGAAATGAGTTTAACTAATGTAAACCTTTTACAAGTTGAAGAATTAGAAGATCGTGAACTAAAAGCAATTAAGAGAAAAAGAAAAGTAAATGAATATTGTTGGACTTTAAAATCTGTCTTGATAGAATATTTATTGGTCAATTATGATTTACCATCTATTCTATATTGTGATGGTGATTTATGCTTTTTCTCTGACCCTAATATTATTTTTGAGGAATGGGGTGACCATTCTATCTTCCTAACCCCCCAAAGAGATCGTGATTGGGTAGAAAAAATGTACGGAAAATATCAGGCTGGTCTAATTGGATTTAAGAATGATCTCTATGGACTAAAAAGTGTAAGATGGTGGAAAAATAAATGTATAGATTGGTGCAGTGCCGAGGCTGAAGAGGGGAAATTTGGAGACCAAAAGTATTTAGATTATATCCCTATATATTTTCCAAAAGTAAAAATTTCAAATAACTTAGGTATAAATGCTGCGCCTTGGAACTGTATATATAATAACGATTATAAAATTGACAAGACTAAAAATGATATATTTATTGAAAACGACAAACTAGTTGTTTACCATTTTGCATGTATTACTATCTTTACTGAAAATGATTTTGATCTTTGGTCTTTGGGAGAAATTTCAATACCCAATAATATATTAAACCATATTTACACTCCGTATTTAGAGAGAATTCAATTTATTTTAAAGCAATTAAAGGATAAATTCAATAAAGATACTAAACAATTTTTAAGTAAAAAAGATATAAATAAAGCTCAAACTTTATATAAAGATTCACAATTAAGAAGAAAAATGAATCAATCCAATCATTTTATGAACTTTTCCATGATTATAAGTAAAGAACGATTAATTCAAGGATTGACCTCTTATTATTCCTTAGAAAATTTCAACGCTAAATTTACTGTATGGATCTGTTGTATGGATGATCTAACTTATCAAATATTAGAGAAATTAAAATTAAAGCACGCCATACTAATTCCGGTAAAAGAAATTGAAAATCATGAACTCCTCAGTATAAAAAATGATAGAAGTTTACAAGAGTATTGTTGGACATTAAAAGCGCCCCTATGTCTACATGTCCTTAGTCTTTATCCGGAAGTTGATCACATTATATATTGTGATGCTGATATGTATTTCTTTACAGCACCTAATATCATTCTTGATGAGTGGTGGAAATACTCTGTATTCCTTTGCCCTCAAAGAAGCTCTACTGAAATTGAAAGCATACACGGTATATACCAAGCTGGTTTAGTAGGCTTCAAAAACGATCAAAATAGTAAAGAAATTTTAACATGGTGGAAAGATAAATGCCTAGAATATTGTAATAATCATTATGATGTTGAAATGGATAGATGGGGTGATCAAAAATATTTAAATCACATTCCTAACATCTTTTCTAATATAAAAATCATGACTCATAGAGGTATTGATGCAGCACCTTGGAATGTCATTTTAAATAGCAGTTCTATATCCAAAACAGATAATAAAGTTTTTATTGATCAAGATGAATTAATAGCTTTTCATTTTGGAAGTATGCAAATTATTAATCCAAATGAGTTCGATTTATGGAAACACGAAACTTTAGAATTACCTCCAGCAGTTTTAGATTATATATACATTCCTTATATTGAACAATTGAATAAGACATGTCATACCCTTCATAATACCTTTCAAAAACCTTCCTCCTCTTTATTTGCTGATCAAATTGATACAACAACAATAAAAAATTATTTTAAATACCCCTCCCCTCATCACAATTAAGACTGATACTTTCCTTATTTAAAAATAAATCTATTTATTTCAGCAACTAAAAATACATCTTAATAAAGGATAGATTATCACTATGATTGCTTCATTTAAAAATAAAACTTTCCTTATTACTGGTGGATACGGTTTTATTGGTTCTCACTTGGCACGAAGACTTTTAAATTTACAAGCAAAAATTGTTCTTTTCATAAGAACACCATCAAACTCTTGGAGACTAAAGGATATTCTAAAATATATTGAAACCTATGAAATAGATATACGAGATAAAAAACAAGTACAAGATGCAATAAAGAAAATTAATCCCGATTATATCTTTCACCTGGCAGCCTATGGTGTAAATTCTGCCCATACAGATTACATCCATGCTATAGAAACAAATGTTATAGGGACTTGTAACATTATTCAAGCAGCAAAATTGGTGAATTGTAAAAAAATCATCAATTTTGGGAGTAGTTCTGAATACGGTAACAAGATGGAACCTATTCATGAAAATATGTTACTAACTCCTGTGGATATCTATGGAAGTACCAAAGCTGCTGCTACTATACTCGCCCATCAAATTGCTAGCGAAAACAATATTAATCTTATAACATTAAGACCTTTTGGCATATTCGGAGAAGGCGAAGAGCCGCATAAAATTTTTAGCTATATAATCTTGCGAGTATTACAAAACAAAGATGTAAATTTAACTTTATGTAATCAATTAAGAGATTATTGTTATATAGAAAATGTAATAGATGCCTGTATCCTAGCAGTAGAAAATACTACTGTACAAAATGAAATTTTTAATATTGGGAGCGGCACTATTCACCCCTTGAAACATTATGTAGAATTATTATTCAAACATTTGAAAACCAATTCCAGACCAAATTACGGTGCAATTTCCTCTAGAACAAATGAAAGATGGGTTCCTGAAGCGGATGTGCAAAAAATAAAAAACTCTCTTTCCTGGGAACCTAGAATTAATATTGAAGAAGGAATTATAAAAACTGTTAATTGGTATAAAAATAATAAACATTTATACCTAACCCCCTAAAAATAGGGTACTAAAGGAGGTGGACTAATTGTTAAACCAAAACTTTAATAATGCTTTTTACGGAAAAACAATTTTAATTACTGGACATACTGGTTTTAAAGGTTCTTGGTTATCCCTATGGTTGAATGAATTAGGTGCTACTGTAATCGGATATTCATTAGATCCTAAAAATAAGAATGATAACTTTAACATTACTAACCTTCAAAATAATATAATTGATATTCGTGGAGACATTAGAGATTTTAATAAATTAAATAAGGTTTTTACAGATTATAAACCTGAAATTGTATTCCATTTAGCTGCCCAACCTCTAGTTAAGTATTCATATGAATATCCTAGAGAAACATACGAGGTAAACGTTGTAGGAACTATGAATGTACTAGAGGCAATTCGATTACATGAATCAGCTAAAATAGGAATCATGGTGACAAGTGACAAGTGCTATGAAAATAAAGAATGGCCTTGGGGTTATCGTGAAATTGACCCTATGGGCGGCCATGACATATATAGCTCAAGCAAAGGATGCTGCGAACTTTTAATTTCTTCCTATCGAAATTCTTACTTTTCAGAAGAAAACTTTTCTCAACACAAGAAAATAATTGCAAGCGTTCGAGCTGGTAATGTAATTGGTGGTGGTGATTGGTCAATAGATAGAATTATTCCTGATTGTATACGAGCATTAGAATCAAACAAAAACATTATTATTAGAAACCCTACTGCTATTAGACCCTGGCAACATGTACTAGAACCCTTAAGCGGGTATTTACTCCTTACAGAAAAAATTATAAATAATGGTATCCTTTATTCAGGAGCATGGAACTTCGGGCCATCCCTAAGCAATATTGTTTCAGTAGAAAAATTAGTGACCAGTTTACTAGATATTTGGGGCTGCGGGGATTGGACAGCAGAAAATATAGATCCAATAAATTTTCATGAAGCAAATTTACTAAACCTTGACATTAGCAAAGCAAAATTCAATCTTAATTGGCAGCCAAAATGGTCCCTACAACAGACTTTAGAAAATACAATAGAATGGTATAAACATTATAATTCTTACACCAGTTCTGAGATGAGAAATCTATGTATTAGCCAAATCAAACAATATTGCATGCTTTGAACTACTCCCACTTACCCATACTTGCTGTGAGTTCCTTATGGAGGGAGTCTTCTTGGTTAAAATAATAAAAGATACATTAATTTTTATAGTCTAAATTATAAACCTACTATACCTAAAATTATGTGATTGTCCATTAACAAAAATTTTATTTCTTCGGTTATTTCAAATCAACTATTGACATTATATTGAAGAATAAAGGAATCACGTATTTTTCTAGTGATTCCCTTGTTCTGAGAAAATAATGTCTTGCTTTAACGACAATACAGTATATGTGATTATTAATTTATTTGTTCTAGTTATGAAAAAATCTATTCCTGTCAAAAGAGCTTTCTTCAAAGAAAAACTTCCTTTTTTTCTACTTATCCTACTCGAAAAGTAAATAATGTTATTTTTCAGATAATTTCATCTACTATTTATAGAATTACACTGAGCTTTAACAAGTTTATGCTTATATATTGATTCTCTTATTTATTATCACCAATGTTGATGAATTTATGCATAGCTTATTCTATACACAAATAGCTTTTTGAATTATCTTTTCAGAATAAATAAAGGAGACTTTCTCTTTTATGCACTTTCCCCTTACCAGTCTTAAATTTCCCTTTAATCAACAATAAGAACAAATCTTCAATATAGTACATCTTCTTTGAACTACCCCCACTTTCACTTCGTTTAGAAGTGAGGGATTCCTAAGTAAAGAGTTCTATCGAACTCTAATTGATTAGGCTAACCCCGCAGTCCTTGCGGTTAGAAGCCTTATCGCTTCACTCTTTAGATTGATACTTGCGTTAATATCCCTATCATGGTGTGTACGACAAGAAGGACAGTCCCATTCACGTAGGTTTAGATTTTTAACGTCTTTATTTTGATATCCACAACAAGAACATAATTGGCTAGAAGCAAATGTTTTCGATACGACAATGACTTGTTTGCCATACCATTTTGCTTTGTATTCTAACATTGATCGAAATTGCAACCAAGATACCTCACTAATTGCTTTTGCTAACTTATGATTCTTTAACATATTCGATACTTGCAAATCCTCTATACCGATAACATCGTGGTTTTTGATGATTTCAGTTGAAATTTTGTCCAAGTAATCTTTTCTAGTATTTGATATGTATTCATGAATTCTAGCTACCTTTACTCGTTGTTTATTCCAGCGAGAAGATCCTTTCATTCTTCTAGAAAGAACACGCTGTGCTTTCGCCAACTTATCTTCTAATGATCGGAAAAATTTCGGATTTTCATAGTGTGTTCCATCTGACAAAATAGCGAAATCTTTTAGTCCTACATCTATTCCAATGTAAGAATGTGTTTTTGGAAGTTCTTGTACTTCTGTTTCAACTAATAGTGACACAAAATATCTACCAGAAGGGTTCTGTCTAACTGTAGCATTTACAATACGCCCCTCTACTTCGCGACTTTTGGCAAATCGAACAAGGCCTAGTTTCGGCAACTTTATTTTGTTCCCTACAACGGCAATGTTTTCATTTGTTTGTTTTGTGGTATAAGATTGTACGTTGTTCTTCTTAGATTTAAAGCGCGGTGCGCTGTTTTGTTTTTTGAAAAAGCGCGTATAAGCATCCGCAAGGTTGCGAACAGACGACTGAATCGCAATACTATCCACTTCTTTTAGCCAAACAAGCTCTTTCTTCATGGCAGGTAGTTTGGCAGAGCATATACCATAGGTCAAGCCTTTTCCTGTCTCTTTGTATGCGTGATCCCATAAGGATAAAAAATGATTGAATACAAAGCGAGAACACCCAATCGTTTTGTTGATTAGAATTGCTTGTGCTTGATTTGGATAGATACGAAACTTATAGGCTTTATTAATCATTATTTGATTCACCTCCATTTCGGTATATGACTATTATACACCAAACGTACATTCGATAGATAGTAGAGTAATACTTTCTATATGTCGAACAATTAAGATGGCTTCCTGCCATCTCTTGTTCGAGGCCAATTCATCTCCCACCTACTCACTGGACTGTGGCCCTTCACGCCCCTTGAGGAAGGAGTCTTCTTGGCTAAAATGATAAAATAAAATAAAACAAAACCATACGTAAGATAATTTTACTATTACAAATAATGACATAGTCTGTTTCACCTTTTACATTATCTAAAAAAGAACTTGTAGGAATTCTTACAAGTTCTTTTTTGTTTTCTTTATTTTCTTCTTATTTACATACGCAAGATTTATATATTTTATCGGATACATACTATATGTATCCGATAAAATAATTTAAAAATTAATATGTAATTGATCCGTTTTAAGAAAAGGAAATTTCATAAATCTTCAATCACAGTTTCTAAGTTCACCTGATAGAACGTATAAAGACTCATATCATCTTTTGATAATTTTTTGGATGTTTTATTCTAAGTATATTCGACACAAATTGATTGTTTTTTATGAATTTTCTTGAAAAATATTGTAATATCACTCCATTTTTTCTTCTATTTTGTTATGATGTTTATAATTAAATTGGATTAGGATTTTTTTAGAAAATGGGGGCGTATATTATGAGTGTTTCAGTAAAGGGAAATGAGCAATTAACCTCTCTATTGAACGACTGGTATCGAGCTATGCTATCTCAACAAGTTATAAAAGCTACTAATCTAAAAAAGAAAATTGATGAAAAAATTAATAAGTTAAGCATTGAGCCGGATCAAGAACATCAGGATCAAAATTTGTTACTATACTATTCACTACTCGAATTTCGTTACAAGGTCTTAACAGATAGCCTTGGTATTCAACAAAATAGTTTTGATACTATTAGCGATTATGATATGCCTACAGATCAATTTCTACAATTCTATTATCATTTTTTCAAATCCATTCATTCCACTTTTATATCTAATTATACTGAGGCAGAGGAACATTATAAACTAGCAGAAAAAATATTGGTAGCTATACCAGATGAAATTGAACATGCTGAATTTTACTATAGAATTGCTACTTTCTATCACCATACCTATAACAATCTCGCTTCTATCGAGTACGCAAATAAATCGAGAGCAATCTTTTCAAAGTACGAAGGTTATGAAGTAAAAACAGCCTTTTGTAATAGTTTGCTAGGTGGTTGCTGCATCTATTTAAAACAGTACGAACAAGCAGAAGAATATCTACATTGCGCAATTGATTTACTACAAAAAAATAGGGAAGAAGATTCCTTGTTATACGTAAAAAATACTATGGGGTGGCTGTATTCTGATCAAAGTATGTCTACTTTAGCTATTCGTCACCTTTCAGAAGTAACAGAGAAAATCCCTACACACTTCAAGGCCATCTTCCTACAAGCTAAGGAACATTATAAGTTAGGAGAACAATCAACGGCCAGCCAACTCATTGATAAGGGACTACAGATTTGTAGAGAAATTCATAACGAAGAATACACACACCACTTCTCTATTTTAAAAAAATTAAACGAAAATATTCCATTGGAAGAATTAGAAAAAATCATTCAAGAAGGAATCTTATACTTTGAGGAAGAAGAATTATGGGAATATGTTGTCGAATACGCCGAATTATTTGCCACAAAATGTAGACAATTAGAGAACCACCAAAAAGTAAGTGACTATTTCCATATTTGTTATCAAGCAAGACAAAAATCAATCGCAAAAGGAGTGTTAAAATAATGAAAAAAATTAGCTTATTATTATCAGGCATTGCTTTTATTGGGGTATTAACGGTGGGAATTTTTCAGTTTTCTAAAACAGATCAGCTTGCTACTCATGGGCATTATCCTGCTCCTTCATATAGTGTTGGCGATTATGGTGGTGCACCACCACAAATTTAATGTAAATGTATTTAAAAACCCTCCAAATGGAGGGTTTTTAAATGGCTTATCTGCCTGTTCAATACGCATAGAGAGTACATATTATACTTATTTACTATGTTATAAGATTTTTCATTTCCACTCTGTAACAAGATTCTAGCATTCTCTCCTAGAATCTCAACTTAAATCTTAAATCCACCAATTAACTCTTGAAGTTCTTCCGCCATCTGTGCTAATTGTATTGCTGAAGAATTTATCTCTTCCATAGAAGCATGTTGTTCCTCAGATGAACCAGCTATCGTTTGCATACTTGAAGAATTTTCTTTTACAGCCATAGCTATTTGATCAATCGATGTATCAACTTTCATTGCATCAGTTGTCATTTTATTTGATAGTTCTACCATACCCTGCACTTTTGATACAATATCATTTGCAGATTTTGAAATCTCATAAAAACTTTGTTTTGTATCGTTAGCAACCTTAATTCCCGACTGTACTTCTACGCCTACTTCATTCATAGCTTTTACAGTCTCATGTACGTCTGCTTGTATTTCCTTAATTAAACTTCCAATTTCCATTGAAGATTCGGATGATTGCTCCGCCAACTTTCTAACTTCATCAGCAACAATTGCAAACCCTCTCCCCTGTTCCCCAGCTCTAGCTGCTTCAATCGCTGCATTTAATGCTAATAAATTTGTTTGTTCCGCAATATTTTGAATCGCTTCTAATATACTGCCAATTTGCTGTGATTTCTTATCTAATAATTTTATGACATTATCGGATTGAGAAACAGAGTGATGGATAGACTGCATTTGTGTTACAGTTTGTTCTACTAATTGTTCACCTTCATTTGCTTTTTGTTTAGTGTATATGGATGAAGCCGATACTTCAGAAGCATTCTCAGCTACGTATTGAATATTTCGTGTTACCTCACCAATTAATTCAGCTCCAGACTCAACTTCATTATTTTGAACCTCTGCACTGTTCGAGATTTCTTCCATCTCTTTTGTAATTTGTTCTGTCGCAACACTTGCTTGCTCTACACTAGCAGTTAGTTCCTCAGAAGACGCAGCTACATGTCCTGCAGATGTGTTAATTTGAGAAATAATATTACGTAACGACTCTGCCATTGTATTGAAACTACCACCTAATTGCCCAAGTTCATCCTTTGAACGAATATCTATTTTCTCGGTTAAATCTCCTTGACTAATTCTTTGAGCTGAAATGACTAATTGTCTTAGTGGAGTAATAATAGATCTAAGTATGAATAGAATTACAATTCCACCTAACAATAATGAAGCACCTATTATAGTGAGCGTTTTATAAAAAATAGGATTGGTAGCTTCTTCAATTTCTTTCGTAGGCATTACGCCAGCTATTTTCCAACCTGTTTTTTTATTTGTCTTAAAGCTTATGTTTCGACCTTCACCATTGAGGCTATAAGTAATTACTCCATCTTCTGTCTTGTACAATTCATCCACTAAAGTTTTATCTAATTTCTCTCCAGGTTTTAGTGATGGATGAACAACTATAGTTTTATCTTGACTAACTATAGATACAAATCCTTGCTTCCCAATTTTTATCATTTTGGATGTTTTTACGATATCTTTAATATTCAAATCTACGCCAATGACACCACTTTTATCTGCATTCTGCTTTGCAATTGCAATTACCATATTTCCTGTAGACTTTGATTTATATGGAGATGAAACAATAATCTCTCCATCTGCTTTTACTGCATCCTTATACCAACTGCTTTCTAGCGGATTAAACCCTTCTGGTATTTTTCCAACAGGTGCATGAATAAATTGATTGTTACTGGATGCCGTATAAATTGTTTCTATCTCTGGATGTAACTGTATATATTGATCAAATTTATTCTGTACATTTTGCGATTGTTCAGGATTATAATCCCCTTGTGTGAGTACCTTTGCAAAATGAGTGATATCTGTATGCTTATTTTCTAATTCATCATCAACAATCTTATCTAAAATACTTATATTATCTTTTGCTGATTGTAGAATTGTTTCATTAAGATCTGTTTTTGCTTTATTATAAGATAATACTCCTACGATAAGGCTTGGTATAATTAATATTGCTATAAATGCCATAGACAACTTCGTTTTAAGCTTTATTTGCCCCAATCTTTCTTTTATATTAAACACTAGCTACTTCTCCTTTTCATTTTTACTACTTATATAGTTTATTTAAATTTTTCTCCTTTACTTTTCCACATTCATTTATGGTACCATTCGAAATGAAACCACAATTACATCCTATTATCCATACTTTATAATTTAGAGATTTAATTTTCACAGACAGAGTTTTATCTGTCCTCCTTTCGAATATGTTATTTTTCTAGATTCAGCAATTATTAGACTACGAATTATTCCAAATAAACTTGATGCAACATATACTTCATTTAAAAAATAATTATTGGATTTGTTTGGATAAAAATCTAGTTTAGCGCTAATCCAATCGGATGAAATTCTTACCATAATACATTCACTAAACATAAATAAGTAATTTTTTTTTAATACTTATATTTAGCTGCCTTTTAACCATTCTAACTGTATTATTTCATCGTTTTATCTATTTATTAAAACCACTTTTGTATTATTGAATCACTAAACTATAAATTCTAAATAGGAGAATAAAATAAATTAGAGAATTACATTGTAACACATATATATAAGTTGTTAATATTAAAATTTAAAACTTTACTATTTTTCATATGCAATATTACATGCGAAAAGCCATAATTTTTTTGTTATACTATGCATGTGGATTTTTCATCCAAAATCCACCCAAACGCATATTTATATATATGCCACCCTAATTGATGAAAGTGAGAAGAGTGTTTATCATTTTTCTCACTTTTTTATTTAGGCTCTGTTAATATTGATTATTGATAAAAAGTATTAAATAAGGGAAGACACCTTAGAGTTGGTGCTTCCCTTATTTGTTGATTATTCAAATCTAAAATAGGTATTTTCTAAACCTATTCTTTGCTTTAATGTTCTGCCCAAAGCATAATTATTTGGTAATTCTTTTTCAATGACACAAATAATATAACCTGCTTTTCCTGTTGTTAAATTAGTTAGTTGTAAGTAGTTAGTGTTGTCGTAGATATAAGAAATAATATATTCATAGAAATTATTTTCTTTATCTTCTCTATTCATACCAACATTGTACAACCTAACTCTTGCTCCTACCCAAATTTCCTCATCATCATCAACATTACTTAAAGGCATCCATTTCGAGTTATCCAATATTTCACCCTTTTCTTAATTCATTCGTTTATACACGAATGTTGCTAGACACAAACTATCATAAGCATCCGTCATTTCATTGATTAGACGACCACCGACAGAGAAAAAAGACTCAACATAGCTTTTTACCCATTGAAACACTTGCTCTTTTAGTTATTTTTACATTTTGAATCTACGAAAATGAATTCCCTTATAAAAACTCTAACAGAGAATCTTCCTTCCAAATTTCACCTAGGGAATTATTTGTTTTCCAAAAAACCTACCAACATCTTTATCAACTCATTTTAGAATATTTAAACAATAATTCCATATACATTACCTGTATAAATTATTCATTTTCTTTTATATAAGACCTACCTTTTTACTTTTAATAGATTATTAGACATTGGATTATTATACATAAATCCCAAAAACATGCGGTATTTTGTAGAATTTTGTCTATCAATATGTATGTACACCCTTTTGTAGTGGATATAGACTGTGAGGTGTAAGGAGATACCTTACAAAATAATAAAAAGGAGATTATAGAATGAGTAGATTAACAAAATTCTCAAAGTTAGTATTTGCAACTTTAATTGCGGGAAGTAGTCTAAGCACCTTTGTTTCGTCACACAGTGTACAAGCTGACACCTTAGATCCTAATTACCAAGACAATGTAAAATTCATACCACCTTCTAGTGCTAGGCCAAAATTGGAACAAAAAAACACTATTGTTCCAGAAGCAAAAGTTGTTAAAAACCATTATGTAAAGTACTCTAAAGCACATTTCCAAACTAAAGAAAGTATACCAAAAGAGATTTATTATTCTTCAGAAGGCTTTAAGGGCTATATACAGGCAAGTACCGTTTGGGATATGGGAGATCATTTCGCAACACTATATTCCGGAACCGTTATTCGATGTTAGACTTTTAATCCATTCTCCCCTAATGCTTAAAATGATTAATAACTCACTGCCAATACTGTAATATCTATTGTTCATAAAATAAACCACAAAATCTTTCGATTTCATGGTTTATCAAATATAAAGATAATGCTAAACGAATACTCTAACATTACCTTCCCCAAAGTTAATTATAGAGTATTTTCAAAAAAAAGACACTCTTGTAGTGTCTTTTTTATAGTATTTTAAAAAGAATTCCACCTACTAACACCTTTTTGTTGCGCCTATTCGTTTATTTCAATATGATACTTTTCCATCTCGTATATGCAATAGACAATGATAGCTAAACTCCAACTGACACTATAATAATTATGTGTGTAGAAGTCATAGCCCGCTTTAATACCTTTCTCTATTACAACTAATGTAAATCCTAAAGCCACCCATCTGTTAATTTTCATCTTTATAAACGTTAAAGAGATAATTATTAAAAATAAAATATTTGTAAGATGATTTATCATTAGCTCATATTTTTGAATGTATACTGCCATTATACAAGCAACGATATTAGTCGCAATGCCAAAGGCAATCACCGCTCCCCAAACCCTGTCCAAAAGTCCCACCCCTGAGTCAGTCCCTTCCTAAACAAATATCCCTTTCTTTAATTCGTTCCTACACCCTATTCAAGATATGCTAAATTATCCTTGTCTGATGAATATCTATTTATCTTTTCATATAGAGCAAACAAAATTTCTACTCATAATTTTTTCTTTATTAGACAAACTATGTCTAAGCCGTTTGGACTAACGGCTTCACTCTTCTGGTAATGGGATAGCACAATTTATTGAATTGACTAACTCATTCAACCCACTGGCACCGGCAGGCAACAAAATAGTTGTCTGCCATTTTCATGTATACTTTTTCTAATTTCATTTCAAACCAAGTGTGTGCTGTACTGATTTCAAAAGGACAGAATTTCATTTTTTAAAATGTAAAAAAGATAAGGTCCTGTCTACTTTTGGTATAGGACTTTTTCTTTTCACACATACTATTTTTGAACCTGTTTACCAATACGTGTCCTAATGGTATCTTGAATTCCTCCTAAAAAGGGCTGCAGATACGACTGCATGCCCTTTTATTTACGTTGCTTCTCTATATTGAATAAAATAATTAAAAACTAAAAATGTAATATTACATATTTTTTCTGTTCAGATTATGTTAGGATTTACTTCGTAGTCGAATTATGGTTTCGTATCTAATTCAGCAATATGTGAACTGTTTACCTAAAGAAAAGACACCCAAAAGGTGTCTTTTCTTCTTTTAATCTAAAAAACATTTTTTCTTTTCAGTAAGATCCAATTATCCCTCTAACCTAAACCTCATAATTAAAGGCAATTTAATCATGGTACTCAAGAGTTTTCATCCATTTCAATATACCTATAGCTTAATTTAAAATCACATTTCCAGCACTATATTTGCTTTCCTACAGATTTTCTGTCTTGTTCTTAATTCTGTCAAAATCCTCATGTAGCTATACAAAGAATATATGCTACTATGATATTAAGAAACTATGCGTTCCCTTAACCCTGTATCCGGCCCTGTATTTATTACAGGGTCTTTGTTTATTTTATTTACTTTTATTGGCTTATAAGGGTTAATACACAACCAATTTCAATTAAAACCGTTTAAATGTTAGTTAGGATTTGAAAAAATATATCTATTAACTTTTTTAACAAATGTAATCTAATATTAAATTTCTAAATCTATACTGTACTATACACCAGTTAACACTATATAAATAGTATTAACTATCTTAATTGAATATTAGTAATAGTAAGTATAAATATTATCAATTTACTACATCTTACATTTATGTAAAAATAAATACATGTTAAGCTTTTTCAAAATCTTTCCCCTAATAAAGATTTGAAGTAGCATTTCATGATTCTCCTTACTGTTAATATGCCTTGAAAAAGAACCCTATAGGGTTCTTTTTCTTCTCATTATAACCTCAGTAAGTCCTTATTTAACATGCAAAAAGGACTGCTAATTATTAGAACATTGCTTCATTTTCAAAGAAACAAAAAAAGGAATCCTTTACGGATTCCTTTTTGCAATGCACTCTTTTTCAAATGGTACATTTTGTACCTACTTTTAGTATAACTTATAATCCCTATAAGATAAATAAGATTAAATTGAATTTACTTCATTTATTTTCATAAAAGTATATAAATCTATAAATTAATACTACTAGGTTCACTTCCAAAAGGTTTGTATTTTTTCAATAAAAAGAATACATTATACTTCTTTATAATTTTACACTTTAGGTTTATCTGTTAATGCAGTAACAATCCTGTCCACTAAGTCTTCTGGCATCCATTCATGATTTGTATCATTCGTTTCATTTGGCCCTAAAGAATCAATAAACTTTTTAAACTTTGGAAATAAAACAATAGAAGTGATCCAATGTATCGTATGATTTATGGAGAAGAAATGAAAAACTCCTTGCTTTTCACCCTCCTGTAATATTTCTTTTAACTGTTCAAAATTACCTATGAAATACGGTTTAATCTTTTCTAATCGTGCACTTTCCTTAATAATCTCCTCATATGCCAATGATCCAATTTCAGGGTTCTCTTTTATATGTGTAGTAAAAACCGTTAAATAGTCTCTAAGGGCATTGATAGGATTAAATTGATTCTTCTCAAGAAAATTGGGTAGCTCATTAGCAAGACCATATTTCTTAAACACCTCATAATATAGGTTTTCTTTCCCGTTAAAATAGTAAGAGGCCATAGCAACATTCACTTTCGCTTCTTTTGCAATTTCTTGTATGCTCGTACCTTCGTAGCCACGCTCTCCAAATTTTTTCTTAGCAGCCTTTAAAATATTTTCCATCGTCTGCTCTCGAGATTTCCCCATTTCACACACCTCAAATAGTATATATTTCATTTCAAAAGCCCAATAAGGACTTTGAATAGAGTATCTTTTTAATGAAATTTAATTATATATTTAAAGTGGTAACTTAACAACCGATGAAGTTCTGATTACTTTAAACAATATCCCCTTGCGTAATATCAATAGCTTTCAAATACTTTACGCTCTTTTCTAATCGAGTGAAAGTCTGGACAAAAAACATCTAATATTATCTTAACTTCGTGTGCAAACAAAAAAATAATAAGGACCAAAGTTTATCTATTTTATAGATAAACTTTGGTCCTTTCATTACATTATACAGATTTAAAATAAACTCGTATATTGATGAGATAATTATCCATCAATCGGCCATCATTTACTGACTAGATCTGTTTAATCTCGATATAAGGTCCTTTAATGTTTAATTTGTTAATATCATTAGAGATATTGCCTACAGTTGATTTTTCATTAAAAGTATAGACCTTTTCACCATTTACAAAGATACCCCAATCTTTATCTTCGTAACTGATACCATAACCAGCATTGCTAGATGTAGCTTTAAGTTGATTTCCATTCATTGAAAGAGATAATTTCCCTTTTCCTTTGTTAAGTTTATCATTCACGCTGTTGATACTATTCATTTGTTCTTCAAGGGCTTTTTGGTTATCAAGAGTAACTTGATGGTTTTTCCAGTCTAATTTATAGTGGTTCGTAAAGAATTCATTATATGTATCTTTATTATTTGTTCCCCACCATTTTGAACTTACCCATTCGATATTGTACTGATCTGAAATTCTACGATTTGTTATTTTTAAATCTGATGTAGTTTCTGTTTTATCAGCAGTAATAACCGCTACTACGTTTGGAGAAAAACCATATCCTGTTAAAGCTGGTACTGTATCTTTTGAAACAAAATTATTCGTTCCTTCATTATAACTACGTGATTTCATAAATAGTTGATTACCATAGAAAGTATTGAATGAATCACGATTATAAATTCCCCACTCTGGGAAGTTAAATGATTGGAATCCTACTTTCCAATTTAATTTTTTATCTGTGTGAGTCTCTAATACCGTTTTATAATCTACTTGATCATAAGATACACTTTCTTTCCAAGCAAAGCTACCTGTGATACTTGCATCGGCATTTGGCCCTTTATCATTTACTCCTACTTTAACACTTCCACCAAGTGTATACCCTACCTCCGAAGTGACCTTTGCTGAAGTCATTGTATTAACTGGGGCAGCTTTATGGAATTGAGCACTATCACCACTTGTTATTTCTGCTTCAGTATGATAGGCTGATGGCCATTTTAAACCTGCGTTATAGTATCCGCTATTAATTGTATATTTAGCATCTATATTACTACCATCAGTGGTAACAATTGCAATCTTTTTATCTGCGTAAGGATCCTCAATAAAAGAAACCTTTATTGAATTTTTGATATTTTGCTTCATGTCATAAGTAGTTTTAAAACTATTATAGACCTTCCCACCATTTTGAAGATTTTCTACAGTTCCTTTAGAATCTGCAAATGCAGATGTTGCTTGTAAACCAAATGATCCAGACATAATAACGGACGCTACCGCAACGCATTTAGCTATTTCTTTTGCTTTTTTCATACAGACAGCCACTCCTTCTTAAACATTTAAAAGATATAAATATATTATTTCTAGTTCACAAAAATAGAGATATATTCATAGCCATACAATATAGAAATTCATTAACTTTTATGACACTAACTAAAAACACATATTTCACTAATCTTCCTCTCACTATTATTGATAACTATTATCAACATTATTAAAACATAAAATAACGATTTAAACAACAATTTTAAATACAAATTTAAAATTGTTGTTTAAAAAATTTTAAAAAAATTATAGAATTCTTCATTTCGAGAATTACTATATTTTCAATTACTTATTACAGCCTATATTCAGATACATTATTTCCTTTCCATTCATAATAATCTAAAATTCCTTCATAAATGGCTTCTGCTGCAATTTGTCTGCCATTTTCCGTAGATAATTTACTGTAATCAATACCATTATCTATAAATGCCAGTTCCGTCAACACAGCTGGCATGTCATTTTCCCTTATAACATGAAGGTCTCCATGTTTAACTCCTCTGTCTCGTGTTTGAAGTGCCTCTACTAAACGTGTTTGAATTTTTTCCGCTAAAACACGACTTTCTTCCACATGAGGATTTGTTTTTTCAGATTTAGAAGATTTATAGTAATATGTTTCTGTCCCTTTTGCATTACCATTAAAAGCATTTGCATGTACGCTTATAAAGATATCACCCCGATTTTTCTTAGCAAATTTAACACGTTCCTGTAAAGAACTTTTTTGATCATGTCCTGGTCTATTATCAGATTGACGAGTTAATAAAACTGTAAATGGTGTATGCTTTTCAAGTAATTGTTGTAGACGTAAAGAAGTGTCTAGTACAATCTTACTTTCAGGTAATCCCTTTGTGGATTTCCCAGGATCTTCGCCACCATGTCCAGGATCAATAATAATTGTTTTACTTTCTAATGGGTTTTTTTGACGATGTTGCATCATATCTGTTTTTGCAGTAAGTTGAGCAGCTTCAGCACGTGTTATAAATCTATTTGGTTGCCAACCGTTCTCAGTACCATTGGAAATTTTCAAACCGATTAAAATATTGGCATATTTTTCTCCCCAATGCCCTTTTAAATCTTCAAATTTAACCTGCTCATTATGATTTGGTGTGCTTTGTAGTTTATATGCATTTACTAGCATCGTAGCCATAGCAGCGCGAGTTACTTTTCCGGATGGATTGAAGATTCCATTACCCTCACCTTTAACAATACCAGCTTTTTCAGCAGCAGCAATATACGGAGTCGCCCAGTGGTTTTGTGAATCTGTAAATGATGGTTTTGCATTAGAGTCAATTTGTAGACCTAAAACTTTTGTCATAATTTTTGTAGCCGAAGCTCTGTCTAATGAGTCATTTGAACCGAAAGTTCCGTCTGGATAGCCATTCAATACCTGTTTATCAACTAAATAATTAACGGATTTGTCCGCCCATGCAGGAACATCTGGGAACTTATGAGTATTTGCAAATGTATTAGATGAGTAGGATAATAGACTTCCAGCAAGAATTCCTGTAGCAATTAATTTGTATTTCAAAATGTAACACCTCTATCAAGTTATTACAATTTGGTAAATATATCATTTATAATTAATCTTTAAATAATACGACCTTGAATAAAGAATAGATTAAATTGTTCGTATTACTATATAGCAGATAACGAATTTAAAATAGAACTATTACTCCAAAATAATCCTCGGACACACACTTATAGATAGAGATTATTAAATATACTCACCAACATTGTGTAACCAGTATAGTTACTTATACATACGAGTGTCAATTAAAATAACCTTACACTTTTGTAAGATAACCACCTTAATAGTAAACCAAGTAATTATTAAATAACATAAACAGTTACTTGATATAATAAAATAGCAGTCTTAAATTTTGAGCAAAGACTAATTATTTTGATAGGAGAATAACTTATAACAACCACATTTTTAACAATGCTTTTGAATCCCACTTTACTCTATAATTCTCTGTTATATCCCAACGTGAATGCTCCTATAATATAGTCAATTGCTGCAATGAATACTACAACTTATAATATTGTATTCCCTCAAAAAACATCTCTAGAAGTCACCGAAAGTGGCCTTTATTAATACACCCACACAATCCATCTTTTCACTCCCTTAGGACATCCTCAAATTTTACAAGGAACGAAAAAAGAATAGGGATACCTTCCCTCCTCACCAATGAAATTAAAAAACACCTTAATTTATATCCCCTACCTTTTACAATCTCACTTCTATTGCTAGCCAGTTTAATTCTTCAATTCTATTTTCATATATTCTTCTAAGGTCTGCTTTTGTTTATATAGTTCTTAACAGAAAGAATGTATATCCTTCTATTTGTTTGACATCATTAAGATGCTCACAAATAGAAATAAATTCTATTCCTATATATAGATAAACAATCTAAAAATTTATATAATAAGATTAGAAGTGTAGCATATTATTATTGAAGGGTCTTGGTATAATGCTAGGCATTAATGTAAAAAAAACAAATGAAGAATTAATTATTTCATGGCAATTGGCGGAGATTACAATTCCATTACGTGATGTGATTGAGGTTACCGAAGATGCTACCTATGCTGGTGTTGAAGAAGTAGATGTAATACGTATTGGAACATCTTATGGGACAACAGACCGTATTTTAATTAAAACAGTAAAACAAAATTATGTATTGTTTACTACAAATAAAGTTGCTATTTTAAATGCCATTCACACTTAAATATAGGAGTCTTCTTGGCTAAAATGATAAAAATAAGCACATCTTGTTATAAAAACAGATGTGCTTATTTTTTAATTTCTATGCATTTTTACGTTTTAAGAAAATCACTCCACCAACAATTAACAGTAATGCTCCTGCAGCCATAGAGATCCAACTTGTAAGATTAGTACCTGTTTGCGGTAACCATCCAATTTTAGATTGAATTTCTTTCTTAAGTTGTGGTTGTTCTTTTACTTGCTCGTTAGGTTGCTCTGGTGTTGGCGTATTTTTACCTGAATTTGGCTGTTCTGGTTTTGGTTGTTCCGATTTTCCCTCTTTAAATTTCACTGTTTGTCCCTTATCTTCAATTTCAGCGTGAATAGCTACTAATATATTATCTTGATACAGTTCTTCAAATACTACTACTTCTTTACCTTGTAATGCAGAAGCATTGAAAGTGAAGTCTAATGTGATAGAACCATTCTTCTCTTTAGCAGTAAACTTAGATTCTACTGTTACTTCTTTACCATCAACTAATAATGGCTTGTTTGTTGCTTTATCCATTAGTTTGCCTTTTACAACGTACTCTTTACCCACGATTAAGTCTTTGTATTCCACTTTATCTTGGATTGTTACAGATTTAGAAGCGTCTAACTCTTTAGAACCATCAGCTTTGTTTGTTGCTGTCGTTTTTACTGATGGCTTAACGAACTTAACTGTTTGACCTTTATCATTGATATCAGCATGTGTCGTAACAACTTTTCCGTCTTTCAATAACTCTTCGAATACTACTACTTCTTTTTCTTCTAAACCAGTTGCATCAAAAGTGAAATCTAGTGTAATAGAACCATTTGCTTCTTTTGGTGTAAACTTCGTTTCAGCAGTTACTTCTTTACCATTTACAACTAATGGTTTATTAGTCTCTTTATTCATTAATTTACCTTTTAAAGTATACTCTTTGCCTACTTGTAGGTCTTTGTATTCCACTTTATCTTGGATTGTTACAGACTTAGACGTGTGCATTTCTTTTGTACCATCTGTTTTATCAGTAGCTTTTGTTTCTATTGAAGGAATCTTTTCATCTTTGACAATGTGTTTAATGATTTGACCATTCTCTTTAATTTCAAAAGAGAACGTTTCTTCATTTAATACATAACCTTTTGGTGCAACAGTTTCTTTATATGTGTATTTTCCAAATGGTAACTTTTCAAATTTAGCGATTCCTTTATCGTCTGTTTTTCCTTTTACTACTTCTTTTCCTGCTTCGTTATAAATCGTAAATTCTGCATTTGGAAGCTTGTTATTTCCATCAGCTACATCTACCTTTGTAATTTCTAGATCACCTTTGATAAGATGATTAACTGCCAATAGCTCAATAATCTTTCCATGTTCCTTTATTTCGAACACAATCGGTTCTTTAACAAGAACGTAACCATTTGGAGAAACCTTTTCTACAAATGAATATTTACCATACGCTAAATCTTTGACGTTAATCTCACCATTTTTATCTGTCTTATATTCCCCAACTACTTTTCCACTTGCATCTTTTAGCTCGAATGCTGCACCTTCTAATTTTTTACTAATATCTTCATTATCTACTTTTAGTAATTTTACACTACCTTTCACTTCGGTATTTTCCACTGTAAAAGTAAGTGTTTTATTGTGCTCTTTAATTTCAAAAGGATACTTTGTCTTATTTCCAATATATCCATTAGGTGTTTTTGTCTCTAAGAAATAATATTTACCATACGTAAGACCTTCAACGTTTGCAATTCCATTTTCTTTTGTTACTACTTTTTTCACTTCTTTTCCATCTTCAGTGAAGACTGTGAATTCAACATTTGGTAAAATCTTTCCTGAATCACTAAGCTTTTTAATTTCGATGTTACCTTTTACTTTGTTATTTACTATTTGGACAGCTCCTGTTTCCCCTGTCTTAACTTCAATAGTTTGTGGTTTATCATCTGAAACATAGCCTGTTGGTGCTTTAATTTCTTTTAATGTGTAAGTACCAATTGGTAAGTTGTTTAATTCTGCCATACCATCAGCACCAGTCGTGATTTTTCCGACTGATTCATTATTTGCATTAAAGACCTCAAATACTGCACCAGCTAAAACTTCTCCATTTTCTCCAACCTTTTTAATTTTTAAAGAACCAGCTGCTTCCCAATTTACTGCAAGATCACTACTAAGCTTTTCTTCATTTCTCTCTAATAGTACTGTAGCATTCTGAACAGTATCCGTACCACGATAAGCAATTGCTTGAACTTTAGTTAAATTAGCAGCAACACTTAAATTAAATTCACCCGTTTTTGTATTCTTAGGAATTTGGATACGAAATTTTTCTCCAACTGAAAGCTGATCTTTCACTTCTCCATTTTCACTAACAATTCTAACTCCATTAGGTGCATTTTTCGCTACTACCTTATAAGAACCACTCTTAGCATTTGTTTGTACTGAATATAGATTTGTTTCGAAGAATTCACCCTTTAATTCTGCTTTTTGCTTTTCAGCAGGAATCACATTCATAAAAACATCTTGAGTCTCTTCACTATTGTTAGCATTACTAATAATAGCCTTAGCTGCTTTTTCAACATTTTTATTCTCATGTTTTAATTCATTTACATCGAGTTGACCTAATGCATTCCAAACCGCAAGTTGCGTTGCATAATGCGCTTCATTTTTATTAGCTACTCCCAGCTGTTCAGCACTTTTTTGCGGGAAACCATTTAATAAGACTCTATATACTACATTATCTGTTTTCCCCATTTCAGGAAGATCTTCACCATTTGGTGATTTTAATCCAAGGGTTAAGCAATAAGCAATTTGACCACTTGAATTTTTAATCATTTCAGTGCGAATGTACTTACCTAGACTATTACTATAACTCCAGTCCATTGAATATTTCTCATGCGTCATAACCTCTGCACTAGCCCTAGGTAAAAATACATTAAGGAATAATGCCAGTACTGATAATAATGTAAAAACTCTTATAATGACTCTCTTACCCAATTTTGTAACCTCCCTAGAATAAATTAATCCGAGTATATATCGCAATATCTAAAACATTCACGATCGACCCAATTATCATTATAAAACAATAAATTACAAATATTAAATAATTTTAATAAAATAGTCAAAAAATTTACACATTTTATTATTTATCAAGTTTTTTAACGAATTTACTATATACAAATTCTAAAACACGCCTACAATTTAAAAGACAAATTTGTATGTTAAATATATAAATAGCAATTCCTTTACTCCAGTTATTAAGCTTTCCCCTATTTAAAATAGCCTTTTCATTTTTTTGTTAACCTGAGTAATTTATACACCTCTTTTAATCTATTACACTCCTCCATTTAAATATAAAGGTGACTTCTCGTTCAAAGAATAAAATGAAACTTTAATCTGCCCGATTCCCACCTAACTTCTTTGCTTTCATTGAATTTTTGGGCGGGAGTCTTACTGCCCAAAAATAACGGGATATATTATGCAATATTGCATTTGATAATCATTTTAATTGTAACTATAATGATTACAGGATTACTATTAATCTAATATTCTACATGGAGGTTTTATTATGTTTAAAAAAATTATTGTATCTTCTATGGCGCTTACTATGTTCGGTGGAGCTGCAACTATGCTAGAGGCACCTACTGCTCAAGCAGCTTCTTATAACTCAACGTCATCCTCTTACTTTGATGTCACTCCTGAAGAGGCCGTGGCTTTCTATCAATCTCAAGACTATAAAAAATTAAAAGTATTTTTGGATGACTTTGAAGCTAGAAACCCTTATACTCCAGGTGGAGGCTACGCTCAAGGGAGTGTACGTATGCAAAAATTCAACGATGCTCTTAGAGATGCCAAATTAACAAATGTCTACCAAGAATTTATTAGAATCTCATACTACAATCATTATCCAGAACCAAAATAATAACAACGGATTAAATGTTTATTATTTCTATAACTTAGCCTAATTTTAAATGTATAACCTAAAAATAATTACTAAAAACCACTCATATAAGGGTGGTTTTTCTATTTCCCCATATAATTTAGCGGAATGTTCCATCATCTTTATTTTACTATCTTTTATAGTAGACATTCTCTCGTTGACACAATCTAGTAGGTTAGCAATGGGAATATCAAAATATATTTATAATTATTTTCTGTTTAATAGCAAAAAACGAACACCCTCTCAATTAGATAAGGTGCTCGTTTTTATTTTTATCGGTAATTCTCAATTCAATTTAGCTTCTTTCCGATAAGTAAAGATTAAATTAACTTAAAAGCATAGCGTTTTAAATTTAATTCATAGATCTTACTGAAACTTGGAATTGCCCCTTAGAACCATCATCATTTGAAACGTAAATTTTATATGTTCCATTCGGTAATGAAGATAAAGCATTCCGTACATTTGTAACATTAATTTGTTGTTCTCCAGGTTTTATATAACCACCAACAATTAGCTCTGTATTTGGACCTTTTACACTATATCCCATTGTATTTTGACCATTATTTTTCATAGAGAAGCTTAAGTCAGCACTCCCATCATATACGAAAGAAGTTACAGCTTCGCCACTATAATCCATTGTTTGGGTTAATAATAAGTCTGCAGAAACATGTTCAACTACATGAATTGGATCGTTCGTTTTGTGTACTTCTTCAGCATAAGTATTATTCCCTAACACACCAAGTGTTAATGCTGAAACTACTCCACAACTAAGCACTAGTTTATTTAACTTCATTTTAAGTTCCCCCTTGATGTTTGTATTCTATTACCATCATACATCCTTTTTTAAGTGCGCTTTTATGTAATAATTCATATCTATAAACCTATATATTTTAACTTTACGCCTTAATAGTTATTGAGAAAGCCACATAGATAAAGCTACAATATTACACTTCATAAAAAACATGTAAATTTTAAAATCTTTTTCTAACAAAGTTTTCTACGAGTAAGTACCAAAATACTCAAATAAATAGCATTTCTATTTCAGATAAAATGTACTAATAAAATTTTTCTAAAATTTCACTTTGTAATTTGATATATTCCATGTTAATATAACGAAGGCTACAAAACAGGAGTCACCACGCATATCATTTTCACAGAATATTCATACTTAAAAAGACTTATTTTATCAGTAACTCAATCCAAATTTCACCTATACAAAAGTTAGTTTATAATTTCATATATACATAAATTTAAATAGATTTTTTATCTATTATTTTTTCTATTTTCCTTATCAATTTTAATACGAGTAATATAACAGCACTTTTCAAGTACCCTTCCTTTTTTAGATAAAAAGTCTACTAATACTAAACATCTATGTCCAACTCATACATAATTCTACTTACAAACTATCGGAGATGCAAAACTATGGGAATTTCTACTCTTTTATTAAATACCTTTATTATAATAATTTGTATCCTTAGCTATCACGTATTTTGGCTAGAGTTTAAAGAAAAAATAACATGTAATAATATGTTATTTTCTATCCTTTCCTCCATTGCTATTATTTTTTGTATGACTTTTCCTTTTCATTTACATGTGGGATTTATTTATGATTTACGTTTTATTCCTATAATATTAGTTTTTCTATATGGAAATACAAAAAACATTGTTTTTATAGGAATTTTATATCTTTCTTACCGGTTTTACTTAGGCGGAAATGGCGTTCTTCCATCATTTATTATCTTTACTATCATTTCTGTTATAACAATGCTCTTTCGTTACTTATTACCTATGTATTTTAAAGAAAAAAAGATATTATTAAGCTTACTTCTTATTTTAGTATGTACAGCTTCCCTTTCTATTTGCGGTATTGTAACTCAAATAAATACAGGAGGTAAAATAGACTCTACTCTCATAGAATTTTTATTAAATTATATAATCATTAATATTTTCACAGTATTATTATCAGTTTATTTTATAGAGGAAATGATTGAGAAATATAAAATGAAAGAAAAACTGCAACGGGCTGAAAAATTTTATATAGCTAGCGAACTAGCAGCGTCAATTGCACACGAAATCCACAATCCACTAACCACGGTACATGGATTCACTCAATTATTAAATGAAAAACATGCCTCTAAGCTATCTCAGGATCAATACTTAGAAATCATGTTAATTGAAATGCAGCAAATACAATCTACTATTAATAACTATTTATCTTTAACCAAACCACAGAATACCCTAAAAGAAAAAATAGATATTAATCACATTTTAAATCAGGTGAAAGATACTATTTCACCACTCGCTCTATCATACAAAGTTGAAATCAAACAAAATAGTACAGATTCCTTTTATATAAATGGGGCCCCCGAAAAATTCAAACTCTGTCTAAACAACATCATCCAAAACGGAATTGAGGCTATGAAAAATGGTGGATTATTACAAATAAATATACAAAAAGTAAAAGGAAATATCATAATTGATATTATTGATTCAGGAATTGGGATGTCATCTCAACAAATAAAACGAATTGCTTTGCCATTCTATTCAACAACAGAAAAAGGAACTGGGCTTGGTACTATGATTGCTTATAGTATTATTAGAGAATTAAACGGAGATATAGAAATAGAGAGTGAATTAGGTAAAGGGACACGCTTTTCTATTAGTATCCCTTGCTAATGTGATAACAATTTTCTGTTTAGTTAATTACATAAATGAATTTTAAGAATCACGCTAGCTAGCTTACTTATTAATTATCTTAAATTCATATGCGTTAATTAAATATAATAAGGATCAGAGCTTATCTATTGTTACAGATACACTCTGATCCTTTAGTTTAACTATATTAAACGCACTTAATATTTATAACTTTTCTTACATCGTGATGAAATACTAGTTCATCGATTTTATCTCATTTACTGATTAGATTTGTTTAATGTAAATATAATATCTCGCGACACTTAATTTGTTATTATCACTAGTGACATTTCCTGCAGTTGTTTTTTCATTAAAGTACAGACCTTTTTCCATTCATCGAAAAAGACAACTCCCCTTCTACTACTTCACTTCTACCGTATAATTCCCTGTCCCCCCGCCATACTGATACACATGTAAATAATACTTCCCTGGATACGTGTAGTAGCTACCTACTAATTTATTCCCTTGTTGCTGAGCATACGTAACATAATTATTTAAATCTGCTTCAGAATAAAGTACCCAGTTCATTCCAATATTATTTTCATTCGTTACGTTAATTTGAAGGTTTTTAGCAGTCTCCACATTAATTTCAAAGAAATCACTTGTATCGCCATTTCCTAAACTAGCACGTAAAACTTGATTTAACTGCAATTTGTTTGCTGTTTGGAATGAGTTATTCGGTTCTTTTTCTACACTGTTATCTTCTTTCTTTTGAACAGTTACAGTCGCTGTAGCAGTATTAGTTGCTCCTTTATCGTCTGTTACTGTTAATTTAGCCGTATATGCTCCTTCTTTTGTATATACGTGAGTTGGATTTTGCTCATTACTTACTGCTCCATCACCAAACTCCCATTTATATGAAATAATTTTCCCATCTTCATCTTTTGATCCGTTGCTTGTAAATAAAATTGCTTCATTTACATTTCCACTATACGGACCGTTTATAACCGCAACTGGTGCTTTATTCTCTGCCCCTTCTTCCGTATTAATACCATGGAACACAACATCATATTCAAATTGTCCTGATGCATTCACGCGATAATTTACGAAGTATGCTGTTACTGTTTTATAGCCTGTCCATTCCTTTGCACTTAAACGTTTTAACGTATCATTAACGTTTTGTGTAATTGTTTTCCAATCTTCATATTCTCCTTTTGCTGCAGTTCCTGTATATGTTCCTTGTAGTGTGAATGTATTAAAGAACTGTGATTTATTTTTCTTCACTGATACATTTTTCAATTTTGCTTCCGCTGTTATTTCTGCTGCAATATCTGAAACTGGCTTCGATGCATGATTCGCTAAATAATCGTCTGATACTAATGGCACATTATATTTCTCACGATTATCAACTAGCATTTGCATATAGTCTTGATATTCTTTATTTAAATTCGCATCTTTACTTAATGTAGAGCGATATGCATCATATGCTGTTACATCATTTTTCCTAATAAGATCATGTATTTTATCAAACATATCATATCTCTTATTGTACATATACGATTGTAAAGCAAAGGAATAATTATAGAAATCCCACGTTCCATACTTTGCATTTAACGTTCGCTCTGCCGTATAACGCTCTGCTGGGTTTGAAGATAACCCTCCTATAATACTCTTTCTCGGTACAACATTATCCGTTCTCGTTGCCCCTGCAAAAAATTCAGCATTTCCTTCTTCAAACCAAGATAATCTTTCATTTTCATATATTTTTCCTTGTCCCCATAACCCTGGTACTTCATATCTACCTTGTAAATAATGCGTGAACTCGTGCCGGAATAATTCTTCTAAACTATAAATACTTTCTTCTGGTGTACGCTCATAAGTAAAGAACGTACCTGTTCCTTCTATATAAAGACCACCGTTATTCGTTTCATATCCGTACAATTGACGATTAAATTGATATTCCGCTGGGCTATTATAAATAACCATCGTTAATACATCATCAGGATTTCCTTTTTCTAAAGGTTGATCACTTTCAACCGTACGATGGAATTGTGCCTTCACTTCTTTTGCCGCCCAATATAAACGTTTTACTTTTTCTTCTGTCACTTTATCTCCAGCTTTTAAAACAATTGCCCCATCATCAAACGTATACGTTTTTGGCAAATATTTTTTCTTTCCATCTTCTCTTATTTGATCTAAATTCACCACTTTACCATTTGCATCTTTTCCGCCATAATTCGTTGCAATTTGCTCAGCAGCTACGAAATATTGCTCCCCTAAATATGGATATATTTTCATCGCATCTGTTACAACTTGTAACCCTTTCGTTCCTGTACTATGGAACGTACCGAGTCTACCTGTATAATAAATGCCATTATTAATAAGCCAACCGGTTTTTGCTGTAATCGTTCCCATTAATGCAAAACGACTTAATTCATTAATATAACTATCTATTTTCTGATACCATACTGTATCTTTCGGTGCTTTCCTCGTATCGTACAAATACGATTGAATATCGTAATCAACACCTTGCATAATATCGTAAATAGCATTTCCAGCTGAAAGATTATCTACTAATGTAGAGAAATTATCATTATATTGTTTAAAAATCTTTGCAGCTGATGTTATCGTTTCCACATCACTCGAAGCGTTTCCTATTAACTTTCCGTATGATGATACCACTCTATTTTGCTCTAATGTACCCAGCTTGAAATTTGAATTGTTAGCTATCGCTTTTAATGCAGGTAAGCATTTATCATGATAACTCCGTTCATTTAATTTACTAAGTTCCGAATTATAAAATCCTAAATAAAATCCTGAACGTAATACCTCCACTAATGTCTCAATCCCTTTTGAATCATCCTTCGTATAGGCTTGTCCTTGCTGCTTCAATTTATCAATAATCGCCTGCATCCTACTATCATTTTGATAGAATGCTAGACTGTCTGTATTAAACTGAAATAGCCCCGTAATTTGCTCCCAATCAATTGTTACAAGTAAATCTACTAACTGCTGATTGCTTAATTGATTTAATTCAGCAATTGTATAAGTTTTCGCTACAGCTAATTGCTTACTTTCTTTTTTCACCTCAGGTGGTCTTTGTGATAAATCGGCAAATTGTAGCCTTTTCTCAAAAGACTTGCTTTCGAGCACTTTCGATGAATGAGCTAATTCTTGTACTGGTAGTTGTACACCGACTGGCTCCATTTTGAGCACATTTCGATAAGAAACTTGCTCTCCCTTAGTATCTTCTGCCAAACTTCCCCCTTGAAAACTCCCTAACATTAAACTAGCAAAACTTACCCCTACTAACATTTTCTTTGAATAGCCTTTCATGCTCTCCCCTACCTTACATTTTTAGTGTCCCGCTCCATTATTTTACTATTTTTACTTTTTGTCCTGTATTGAGAAAAAATAAGGTAACGTTCACACATGTATCCATTCCATGTAAAATTAACGCTTGACTTTCCGTGCATTTTATATCAAAAAAAGATAGATAATAGCAAAATTTCTGCTACATCTATCCTCGTTTTCAACACTATGATTTTAACTTTATAAACGTAACTTCCGGTAATGTTTGCATATGCTGAATAAACTCATTCTTTTCTTCTGACGATATATTTTTCAGTTGCATTCCTACCTTATAAACAGTTTCTGTACCTTGCTGTGAAGCTTCCACCTCATATGAGAGTATTGGGATGCCTTTCACTTGTAGTGTTTCTAATATTTGTTGTATCGCTTCATGTTTATTTACAAACATTTGCACTGTTATATTTTGTGGAAATAAAAATTGCACCTTAAAAATACGACTTACAATTTCTAAACCAATTAAAACGAGAATCGTCGCTCCAATGCCTACTACATACATTCCCGCTCCAATTGCTAATCCTATACCGGCAGTAGCCCATAAACCAGCCGCGGTCGTTAATCCTTTCACCGCCTGCTTTTGAATAATAATTGTGCCTGCACCTAAAAAACCAACTCCACTAACGACTTGTGCTGCAATACGACTTGGGTCTAGAGACATATGCTCTTCAAACACAATATCTGAAAAGGCATATTTCGAAACAACCATTATTAACGCACTTCCTACCGCTACGAGGAAATGAGTCTTTAATCCAGCTTCTTTCGATCGAATTTCTCTTTCAATACCAATCATTGCTCCTAACAAGCCAGCAACACCGATTCGTATAATAAAATCAAAATCTACACTCACGGGCACTTCCCCCTTTCATTCATTATAGATAGATAAAACAAAAAATATCACAAACATCCATTTATCAACATGAAGGAATACCACTAAAATACACTTAATACTCCGGTCGTTTTATGTTAATATTTAAAATATTAACATAAAATAAATAACTTCTAATTTTAAACCTTCACTAATTTTCTAAAAAATAAAAGGTGAATTACATGAAATTAGGTTGAGAAACTTCAGAAAACGCTTTCATTTTGTATCATAATTTTTTATAAATACTACATAAACAAAGGAGCTTACTAACAATGAACGTCTCGTTACTTACACCTACTACTGATTTACAAGAAGAATACTTAGATTTCTATAACGAATGGAAAGATAGCGGTGAAACAATGATCCCGTGGGTTATCTCAAAAAATCCTGCTAACTTCCCAGCTATGGTTCAAGAACTTCTCGATGCGCATAACGGAATAAATATCCCTGAAACTTGGGTACCAGATTCTACATATTGGCTCGTTACAAATAATAATAGAATTGTCGGAGCTGTTAATATACGTCATAGTTTAACTGAACATCTATTTAACGCTGGCGGTCATATCGGTTATGGCATTCGCCCTTCTGAAAGAAGAAAAGGTTATGCTACGAAATTACTAGCATTATCATTAGAAAAAACGAAGGAATTAGACATCACGAAAGTACTTGTCGTTTGCGACGCAGTGAATACCGCTTCTGAAAAAACGATTTTACATAACGGCGGGCTTCGTGATCATGATTTCACTGAGGAAGATGGGAATGTAGTAAGAAGATATTGGATTGAGCTATGAATGATCACAAATAAGCGAGAAAGTGATTATACACTTTCTCGCTTATTTTACACTGCTTCTATTTCAAATTGCACTGTAATACCACTTGGATCTACCACCACAAACCCATTTGTAGTTTCATTTATTTCATGTTGTTTTTCTATTAATCTTTCTTTCACTTCATCTAACGCCTCTTTATACGGTAGTACAATCGTATACACCTTTAGCCCAGTTGCATGTACTGGTGGGTGTGGATTGTTTACTCCGTTCCACGTATTTGCACCAATATGGTGATGATATCCCCCTGCTGAAATAAATAAGCAATCCTCTTCACGCTGTTGTACTTCAAAACCTACTGTTTCCACATAAAATTCATGTGATTTCTCTACATCAGCTATTCGTAAATGTACGTGCCCAACGACAGTATTAGCAGGCAAACCATCAAACTCATAATCAACAAGTGTTGCCAATTCTTTTAAATCAAGTGGTGTACTTCCTCCTGGCCCTTCTCCCCATTGATCACGCGGACGGTCTGCATAAATTTCAATACCATTCCCCTCTAAATCTTGCAAATAAAAAGCTTCGCTATATGTATGATCACTTGCACTATTAAACCTTGAAATTGGTAAAATTTCATTTGAATATGTATAACGCCCTTCTTGCTCATCCGGGCTGTCAATTACATTTTTATTACGAAGAACCCCAAATAGCGCAGAAGCAAAAGCTTCACGAGTCGGAACTAAAAAGGCTACATGATATATACCAGTCGTACGCGGTTCTTGCAGTACCCCGTCCTCTAACCTTTCAAGAACAAGTAACGCGTTCTTTCCACCTTTTCCAGATAAATATGCTTTATTCCCCTCTTGCTTAATTACCTCTAATCCTACAACATTCTCATAAAAAGCAATTTGACGCTCTAAATCTTTCACTTTAAATTCAACATGACCAATACGTGTTTTCGGATGAATTTTTACCATGAATAACTTCATCTCCTTATCCCTATATTTTCCCATTACATATAACCGTTACTATGAAGGATACAACTAAAATCATCCTATGTAAATAAGAAAAGTCAGAATTCACATGCATTTTTATTTTCATAATAAAAATGCCACCTTTTCTAACTTTTAGAAAAGGCGGCATTTTAACTCTTATCTCATTTTATGTACTTCAGCAACTAGCTTTCCACCCTGAATGCCCATATAAAGCTTCACAGGTGCATCATTCGTATTTTCAAATACTAAATCTAAATATGGATATGCAATTGTAGCATCTCTTCCTTGTGGAACATAACCTACCGTTTTAGAATGTGTAGTTCTCTCCACCATTTTCAGGCCAGCTTGATCTGCTGCATTGTATAAAGTTGAAGATGTTTGACAAACACCACCGCCATATCCATCTACTAATTTACCATCAACTATTTCTTTCCCTAATTGATATCCTTTATCTGGTGTTGTATCACCGATTAATGAATTAAAAGAGAAACGGTCTCCTTTTGCTAACACAACTCCATTTATGCTCGCTGCTGACAAACGAATATTCTCAATACGGCCACCTGTTGAACCACCTAAGTTCGTTTCATATCTACCAATTACCGTACCATTTCCTTGCGCATCACTTAATGTTGCGACTGGTTTTTTCTCCACAATCGGCAACTGATACGTAGCATCCCACATACCAACATTTAACAATTTATCTACTAATTCTTTTTCCATTAATTCATAAGAAGGTTTTCCTTCTTGCCAACTTCCATCAGGTGCTATACGTGAAGGAACCATTTTTTTGTCGACGCTTTTTCCAACCTCACCAACAACCTTTGTTACAGACTTTTTAAATTTCGCTTCATCTTCAAAATAGCCTAAACTAGATAAATCTAATTTTTTCACTTCAGTACCAGTTCGACCATCAACTAAACTAATAGTATCCTGCACTTCTGCTTTAGCCTCTACAGTATGCCCACCAATATCACTTACCAATGCAACATCACTTACTTTTGCACCACAGCCACTCATTATAGCTACACATAACACCCCAACCAATATACCCTTTACTTTACGGAACAATATACTCTCTCCCTTTCCCCAACATCACTATTATGTATTTATTTCATTTTTATGTATGTTTTGTTACAATCATTTTACAATATGTTTATAAAATGTTACAAGTTATTTTTCACTCTATATAAATTACTCTTTTCTTTTATAAATGTCTATACATATTTACATAAAAGTTTGAGTTTGATAGAATTGTAACTTTTATGTAAACTCTCTCTTTTATCCAGTATATACCATTAAGCAAAAGAAATACAAATCAAAAACCCTCAAGCTATTTTTTATAAAGTGAAACTGTAATCAGTGGGGGTTTTACGGGCATCCCGACCTTCTTTGTTTCTGCTGAATTTTGACATGGGGGTCTTATTGCCCAGCAAATAGCGGGATAAAGAGAAATCCCGTCAACATAAATAGGTATTTGCCGTGCCACCACTCCGCTTTTGCACATACATTATGGTGAATTCAACCTATTTTAAAGAAATGGAGGATGTTATTATGTATCCCTACAATCCATATGATCCATATAATCAATATGCGTACCAACAACCACAGTATGACTTACAAACACAATATCAATCTTATATAGATCAAGCAGAGCACACGAATCCATATGACCAAAATAGACAATTCCAACTTCCAATCTCTTTTCCTGGCACTGGAAATCGTCAATTAGAAAGACGCGTAAATGAGCTTGAACAAAGAGTTCGTCAACTAGAAAATACAGTTGAGCGCCATACACGTAGACTAAACCGCTTAAACCAACGTTTACGCACAGTAGAAAACAGACTAAACATTCCATTCGCAGCATTAGAAGACGGATTTTAATCGAGAAAATAAAGATTATATAAAGGAAGGGGCTTCCCCTTCCTTATATAAATTGACGAAAGTTTTTTCCATCTCTATACTGATAAGAGTTAATGAAATGAAACAAGGTGATAAATATGGATTTTGAAATAAATTATCTTTCCTTTTATGTTGTACAAGTAGAAGGAAAAGGTGAAGCAGTTGATAAACGCTACAAACATTTTCAAACTTTAGACGCTGAAGAATATGAAGATAGTTCCTTAAAAGAATTTTTGAATGGTGAGTTATTAAAAATATCGAAGCGAAAAGTAGAACGTCATGCAAAAACAGAACAAGCCCCAACAAAAATTGGTCGCTTTATTGTAGAAGAAGGGCACGAACTTGATTCAAACCCTCATTACAACCTTTTTAATCGTATTCGCTTTGCAGAAACAAAAGAAAACTTTAAAGATATGAGCGAACCTCTCGTTTATACATATCTTGACACAAGCGCTGTACGTGGTGGTGTATTTTTAATTGCTCAGGCAAAACTACGCAAATACTTTGATGATCCATTCGTATTCGTAATGAAATGCGACTTTGAACCAAAGGTTGCTTCTATTTCTGATGAATCAACACTGATTCGTAACGTTGAAATGGCCATCACAACAAAGAATATGAAATCTATCCAATATCCGTACATGCCTGAAGAAGGTATGGTTGAAGTAGGCGAACTAAAAATACACCAAGCATCACATGCCCGCTACTTTGAAGACTTCTTAAAATTCGTCGAATACGAACGCTCTATGCCTGAAATTATGAAAACACAAGTAATGGACATGGTATACGACCAAATTGAAGATGTATTTGAAGAAGGTACGGAAGAACGCGAACAATTCGACCAAGCGATGGAAGTATGGGCTGCCAGTCCGAAACGCGAAATTATGGAACAATTTTCAACCGAAGAAGTAATGGAAGCAACTGCTCAAATCGTCGAGCATGCTCCTGAAGTCGAATTAAAACTAAAAGCAGATCATATCTCTGTGAAGGCCCTGCTTGCTGATTTCGGGGATCAAATACATATTGCGAAGGTAAATGATCGATATGTACTTATGATTGAAGCAGACACACTTACATTTGAAAAAGGCTTCTCTCCTATTGAGTTTCTGAAGCCAGATGAGCTGCAAGATGTGATTGAGCGGATTGAGAATAAGCAGCAGTATTCGTTTGATCCGAGCGGTATTGAATAAAGTGAAACTTTAATCAGTGGGGTTTTGTTCATCCCCCACTAATTATTAACCCTCACCAATCGGGCTTTTACGGGATAAATACTTCCATATAACTGTTGTTACTGGGCGCTTTTAATAAGCGCTCTTTTGTTTATATTAAAAACCGATTCTACTAAGAATCGATTTTTCTGCTTTATAATAAAACATGTTTATTTTCAAATTTTTTTGATGCAAGATGACATTTGTTGCAGAATCAAATACATCCCTTCCTTGTTATACAAGCTTATTTCCATTAGAAATATCTACTTCAATATTTCTAGTTGACCAAGTCCTTCTATAAGTTGTTAAGATGCAAATTTCACTTTACTACCTCAAATTTATTGTACTCGTAAAAAGATAATTGAAAACGATATTCCGGATGTTCTCTCACCCAATCGTAGGCTTCTTCTAAAATTTCCATTTTGTTTTGCAAGTCATTAAGTTCACTACATTCGTCCCTTTTCTGTTTGCACAGAGGGCAGAATCCATCCACTATTTCCGCACTCGTCGCCCTAATAGTTTTACTTTCTAAATCAACTACTAGACGAAGAATAACAGAATGCTCTTCTTTTGTAGTCACCTTCATTTCAGCAATCCGATCCTCATTCCAAAAGACACCGTTTAATTCCATCTTTACTGTGACATCTTTAATATCCAAGTCTACCACTATCACACCTCCCTTGTACAAAACTCAATCTTACTCTTCTATTTTAAACTTTAATACACCACAACTTAAAGAGATATTAAGTTTTTTCCAATTCTTCTTTACTATGAAAGAAAGTGTAGTTAATGCTAATTGTGTGGTAAATATTATCCCAAAAACTAAAACAGTTAAAATGTTAAAGATTGTTTCCATTAAACTACACTCTTTTCTTTATATATATTTTTATTTTATTAATACGGTTTAAAACGCTTATTACGTCTTAACAATCCCAAAACAATTATAATGCACAATCACAACAACAAATTGATGCCTATTTAATATCAATACGCTGTTATTACATGTATGTAGTTAGAGGTGGAGGATAAATTCATTTAACCTCTGTATTCTCCTCCATCTCAGCCAAATACCTAATCTGCCGTTCCGCTTTTCTCACTGCTGTACGAAAATGTTTTTTCAGGAGTTCTACTGTATTTTCACTTATATAATATCTTTCCGTTATACTTTCCCACGTGTCACCACTTTCAAATGTACTCCATTCAAAAGGGCGTTCTGTATTTTTCTTTAGTTCTTTAAACACCCATTTTCGCATCTTTTTTTTCGCTTTTTCTGTTAGTTTTCCGTTTTTTACAAGTTCAAGTTCACCATGTCTTTTGTATCGCTTATTAATATCTCTCTCGCTATATACTTTAAGAAGTATATTTGCTGTATTTTCAGCATCTGCTAAAGCACGGTGCTGTTTTCCTTCCCACGTTAAAGCGAGCTGTTCTACCGCAAATTGTAAACTTGGCGTATGTTCAAACAATTCCTCATATGCTTGGAAAACAAATTTTTGCAAATCAATTCTATTTTCTTTTTCTATACTTGGGCATTCAACACCATATAATGTACAATCATGAGATAGAAAGCGATAATCTTCTTTTCCCCATGAAACAAATATAGAACCTTCGCCGATGAACTGAATAAATTTCTCTATAATTTGAGGGAATTTTTCTACACCCATTAAATCTTTTTTCGTAATACCGGTTAATTTTGTTGTATGACGAGTTAATCGTGCACTTGGTTTTACTAACTCCGAAAATTCTTCAATTATCTTCATTGTACCTATTTCTATTTTTACAGCTCCGATATCAACTATTTCTGATGGATCTTCTGATTTATACGGTCTGAAATTCCTTTCAATATCAAACACAATGAAATGTGTAGCGTTTTTCAATTTATTTACCTCTTTCTAAATTCCTTTTCACACAAACACTTTATTTTCAGTATTTATTTATTCATGTACTTTATACAAAAATACTCCGAATAAATGAATGAAAATTCAGTCTTGTTATGATATGTAAGTAGGAGGACATCTATAAAAATGCAAAAAAAAAGAAGGGCGAGCCCTTCTTTTTTCAAAAATTACTTCTTGTTTACGTTAGTAGCTTGAGGTCCACGGTTACCTTGTTCTACTTCGAAAGTAACTTCTTGACCTTCTTCTAAAGTTTTGAAGCCTTCGCCTTGGATAGCTGAGAAATGAACGAATACGTCTTCTCCGCCTTCAACTTCGATGAAACCGAAACCTTTTTCTGAGTTAAACCATTTTACTTTACCGTTTTGCATGAAAAAAATCCTCCTACAATGTACCTATATGTACATATTCATTTTCAACCACCTTACAATAATAAGCCAGATATTAAAAAACTGCAACCCCTGAGGAGATTTAACATTGCTATCCTCCTCGGAAGTTACAGCTCATTTAAATCTCTATATTATTAAAAGTAAAATGGTTTAAATATACTATATCATATCAATATAATAAAAGTAAAGTTTTTTTCTTAAATTATTTTTTGTTCCCACTGCATTGCTTTTAATTCACCTGATCCGGCTACTACATAACCATCTTTTTGATTAACAATGCGCCATCCGTGCCCTTTAACTGAATCACATACTGTAACAATACCTTCTTCAAGAAGCACACGGCACACACTACTAATCCCCGCCTTATTTTGCGTTGAAGTTGTATATAAAACATGTTGATCTACACTTAAGTCTAAATAACTACTTGCTTTCTGCTCACTTTGACATGTATGCCAATATATTTTTTCACTTGCAATACTTTCATCTATTTTACAATAAGAAATATTCCCGCTAACTCCCTTGCACGATCCACTTGCCGCTACTAAATAAGAATTGTGTAAAGTCAACGCGGAGATCATTTGATTCATCGCAATTTTAATCCTCTTTAATTTACGTGTCTTCAAATCAAAGAGCCAAACACCACCATATTTAGCATGTATTTTCGTACCAATAAATAAGTAATGTTTATATAAAAATAATGATCGAATAGACGGTGCCGCACTGCCATACTCAAGAAACGGATGAATAGTTTCCCATGTCAAACCGAAATTATGAGAAAGATACAGCGTTTTTTCTCCATGAGCAACAACAGTTCCTTGTACAGTGCTACATACATTCCAACTCGTTGCTTTTGTTGGAAAACGCTGAATTGTCCAGTTCTCTCCACCATTCATACTGCGAATAAAAATCCCTTCGTCACCTACACCATAAACTACATTATCTTCGCTATGTAAATCCCTAATTCGTTTTTGAAAACCATTTAAAATTCGTTTCCATTCTCCGTCTTGTTCAACAAATAAGCCATTATATGTAGTAGCTAACAACAGTTTTCCATCTCTTAACTTTGTAATAGCAGTTGCACTTAACATTGTCTCCACGTTGACACTCCCATTCTTAGAACTTCTCAGCAAATGCAATTGCAAAATTACTGCATTTTTCAACATCCTCTTCATCTTCTGGAGCTAATTCAATTTTCAGCCCTTCTTGTACAAGCTCTGCACCGCGTTCCACAAGACGTTCTTCAAATATCGTTACCGCTTCACAAAACAGTTCATACGCCGTATCACCCGATCCGAATACCGCTACCTTTTTCCCAGCTAAATCTATATTTTCTAAGTCATCATGAAAATCTTCCGCTTCAAATGGTAATTCACCATCGCCCCACGTATAAGATCCTAAAATGATTCCATCATAAGCTAATAATTCTTCAGCATCCATGCCTTCCATTTCTTGCAATACTACTTCATGATCAAAAGCATCTAAACTAACTTTAATTAAATCAGCAATACTCTCTGTATTTCCTGACATACTTGCATAAGCTATTAAAATTTTTGCCACTTTGGCATCCCCCTCTAACAATAAATGATTCTCATTCTCATTATATTAATAATGAGAATCAATTTCAATTGATTCTTTCTACTTTTATTTACATTTCACATTACTTATTTCAAATAAAGTGAAACTTTAATCAGTGAGGGTATTCATCCCCACCTAACTTCTTTGTTTCCGCTGAATTTTGAGGCGGGGTGTCTTACCGCCCGGCAAATAGCGGGATAAAGTGAAAGTTTAATGAGTCCTCACCAATCAGGCTTTTTCAGACAGCCCACAAAGAGCGGAATAAATAAAAAAGCACAGATGACTATACAATCATCTGTGCTTTTTTATTATTTTTTAAAAATACCAAAAGGCTTTCCTACTGGTAAAACAACTTTTCCGAAGTGTGTATTTAACACTGCTGCTGCTGAACCGTAGAAAGATAACAATGAAATAAGAAGTTCAGAATATGCTGCTAAATTATGCATTGCATGCGGCATAACACCTAAAGTACTTAATGAAAGACCGATAAATAAGAAATCAATAAGGACGAAAATCATAAATAATACTTTATGTGTTTCCATTGCACCAATTGTCATAAAGATTGTGAAAATCAAATATCCGATAAAGGCTACACCAAGCTGTTTTGAATCTGCAGCTTGTGCTAATTTTTCGCCAAATACTCCAAGTTGAATTAACCAAGTCATTCCAACACCTAGCCAAAATAGACCGTACGCACCGAATGCTGTTGTACCGAATGTATTGTTATGCTTTGCATCATGAATGCAAGCAAAGATTTGTGCAAATCCTCCTAAAAAGATTGCCCACGGTAATACAAGTGAAACGCCATCTGTTAAGCCTAACTTTTGAGATGATGCTACAAGTGTTACCATCGCTAATCCAAATAGACCAATTCCAGATGGATCCGCTGTTGTCATTTTCACATGATGTGTAGTAGTTTGATTGCTCATATAAACCTCCTGATTATAAACATACTCGAATACAATACTTAAATCAGAAGACTATGTCAATGGTTTTTTTTGTATGTTGTCAGACGTTATATTTTATAATGATTAAATATATTTCTGACCACTTCATAAGGTTTTATATTCACTTTTTCCAACTCGTTTATCGGTAGCCATAACGGAATATAATTCCCCCTACCTTCCAGCTGAAATTCCTCAGCTGTTCCGCTTCCGAACACTCCGCCTGTAATATAGGCAGCATAATAATATTCATTTCCTTTATATTTTACCTTTGCAATAAGGTGCTCCACTTGTATATGTACCCCTAATTCTTCGTATACCTCTCTTTTCGTTGCCTCTTCAGGCGTTTCACCTTCCTCAATCCCTCCGCCAGGAAAAACATAATATGTTTCCTCTTCTCGAATACGTTTTATAAGAGCGATTTTTCCTTTCTGTACAATGATAGCGGCTCCGCGATTTCTTATCATTTTATTACCTCAATACGAATCGCAACTGTTCCCCACTCTTTTTCTTGTTCTTTCGTATATATTTTGTATGTACTTTCTAACATCTCCTCTAAACTATCATTTTCACAATCCAATAATTTTTTATCGATTTGTTCATACATAGCTTTAAAGCTCTCGTATCGCTTTATTTCCGTTACTTTTACCGTCATCATTTCTGTTGTCGTAAGATTCGTAAATACGATTTCATCGCCTTTGTTTATTAGTTGACGTTTTTTATCGTATAGGCGTACTTCATATACTTTTTCCCCTGATTGAATTGACTGAAACGGTTTATTATATAAACCCATTTCGTATCGCATACATCCCACTCCCTTTTGTTCATTTCACCTATTAATACAGTTCACATTACTACATCTTGCATATAATATTCCATACGTATCACTTAATTGAGAAAGGAGGCTGAAGAAGCATGTTATATTTAAATCAAAAACCTGAATATAATAAATATGATATTGGTGATTATACTTATAGTAAAGTAGGGCCAACCATTTTTTCTTGGAACGATGAAACAAAATTGAAAATAGGTAAGTTTTGTTCATTAGCAGAAGAAGTCGTTTTCATACTTGGCGGTGAACATCGCGCAGACTGGATAACAACTTATCCATTTAATGCACTTTTTGATGAAGGAGCACATATTACTGGTCACCCTTCTTCAAAAGGTGATATCGTAGTTGGCAATGATGTATGGATTGGTTATCAATCCTGCATTTTATCTGGTGTTACAATTGGTAACGGTGCCATTATTGGTGCAAAAAGTGTTGTTACAAAAGACGTCCCTCCATATGCAATTGTGGCTGGTAATCCAGCAAAATTTATTCGATATCGTTTCCCGCAAGAAACAATTGACAAACTAGAGAATCTTGCATGGTGGGACTGGGACATTTCTGTTATAAAAGGAGCTATTCCATTACTACTTTCCGACAAAATCGACGAATTTTTCACCTCGCCCGAAAAAGAATCTACATGATTAATGAAGAAAGAGCATCCTTCTCTTACAGGATGCTCTTTCTTCATTTATTTTTTCTTTATTTACAAATGATCACACGGAGAACATTGAAAAGGAATTTTCCCTAAGCAATTAAGATTCGTTTCGCAAATTTGTTCAATTGTTGGAACAAATGGAATGACAACTATGTTACTTTCTACTATTTGTGTAACAGGTGGCAACACTGTGCCTACTTGATGTTCAAAACGAATACTCGCTTGATTTATATAATTTCCTGAACCATTTGGCGCGCTCTGTACTGCTACTTGGAACGAAACTGTCCTTGCTTCACCAGTATTTAAACTTCCTATAATAAATCCTGATACTGGGTTTACATTTGGCACTGGCGTATTATCAACCGTTACAGTTCCAAGAACAAATTGAACACTACTATCTAACATATCTTGAAAACGAATATTTTGTATTGCTGTATCCCCCGTATTTGTAATAACTGTCGTAAACGTAATAACATCTCCAATTGTTGCTGCCTGTAAATTTGCCGTTTTTACGACTGTCATTGAGACATTTTGAGGAATAAACGGGATAACAACTGTATTACTATCACCTTCAACTACTAATGGCGGCTCATTCGGATTTACAGTTGCAAGCCCATTCGCTGTAGCAGTATTTGTAACTAAATTATTTATTTGCCCTCCTATTATTACAACTTGGAAATTAATAATTGCTGCATCATTTGGCTGAAAATCACCTAACGGAATACCAGTATTCGGGTTAGCGAATGGAAAAGATACATCATTTACCGTTACCGTGCCATTTATAAATAGCGTATTCGGATCAATGATATCTGTTAACACAATGTTGGTCACAGGAACTGTACTATCATTTATAACAGCGATTCCGTAAGTGACAACATCCCCTATCATTGCTACTTCAAAGTTTGCTCCTTTTGCAACAAATAAGATTGCAGTATTTACCGTCACTATAACGGTATTGCTCGTATCCATCACTGTAACTGGCGGCTCCCCTGGTACTAAAATATATTCTGCTAACGCCCCAGCAACGTTCACTACTGTACCACCATCTGGAAAACTTGTAATCGTAGCTTCATATGTTACAATCGCCGTCTCACCGACTGGAATGTCTACAATCGTAAATCCAACCTGCGGATTTACTCCCGGACGAGCTACTCCATTTACAGTTACACTATTTGGTACAAAAACAGCTTCCTGAGATAGGACATCGATAAATTGAATATTCATCGCATCAGCAGTACCAGTATTTAATATTCGAACCGTATACTTTACTGTTTCTCCTACTCCAACAATTGAATGATCTACTTCTTTTTGCATATCTAAACTGCCTCTATTTACTGGTGTGACTGTCGTATTACTTGAATTCGTAATTGTAAACGGAGGTTCTCCTGGAATTAATTCAAAATCACCCGTTACTCTTGCTGTATTCATAATGCTACTAGAAGGCGGAACTGCGATTACATTTACTTCAAATGTAATTAATACGCTATCCCCTACTGCAAGATTAGGCAATGCAAAGCCTACAAATGGATCTAAACCTACTTGCGGAATCCCATTTATTTGTACACTTCCAGGAACGAATTCTAAACTAGGTGATGGAACATCGCTAAACTGAACGTTCGTCGCTGTTACCGTTCCCGTATTTGTAACTTGCACACTATACGTTAACGTATCTCCTAATCGTGTCGCTTCTTTATTTACAGATTTTATAACGCTGAATCGTCCTCTATTCACTCTAGTTATCGTCGTATTACTCGGCTCTGTTACTACAACCGGTGGCTCTCCTGGCACTAAAGTAAAGCTTCCTGTTATATTTGCAACGTTCGTAATTGTTCCTGATGACGGGATGTTTGTAACTGTCGCTTGAAACGTCACTATAACTGTCTCACCAACTGGGATATCTCCAACTCCAAATCCAGTAATCGGATTTAAGTTTGGTTGCGGAGCTCCATTTATCGTTACACTATTTGGTACAAATGACGCACCTGTTGAAATCGTATCAATAAACTGAACATTGTTAGCTGTTACTGTTCCTGTATTCGTTATTTGCACTGTATACGTCAATACATCTCCAACTAGAGTAGCGGCTCTATTTACTTGTTTAATAACATTAAAGCGTCCTCTATTTACAGTTGTGAGTGTTGTATTACTTGGCTGATTTACTATAACTGGTGGTTCTCCTGGTACTAAAATAAAGCTTCCGGTAACATTTGCCGTATTGGCAATTGTTCCGTTTGACGGAACGCTAACAACTGTTACTTGGAATGTGACTTCTACACTTTCACCTGGAATTATATCCGGAAGTGAGAAGCCAGTGTTAGGGTCTAATCCAGGCTGTAACGCACCGTTTATCGTTACACTATTCGGTACGAATGTTATAGAGGATGGTAATACATCACTATATTGAACATTCGTCGCTATCACTGTTCCCGTATTTTGAACTACTGTTGTATATGTGATTGTATCGCCTACTGCAACAACCGGCTGACTTACTGATTTTAAAACATTCAAACCAGATTCATTTATTTCTGTTAATGTCGTGTTACTTGTCGTCGTTTCCGTAATAGGCGGCTCTGTTTCACTTACAGCAAACGTAGCTGTAACATCTACAAAGTTAACAATCGTTCCACCTTCTGGTATGCTCGTAACCACTTCCTGATATGTGACGAGTACAAAATCATCTACAGGTATATCTGGAACTGTAAAACCAATGAAAGGATCTAATCCTGGTGCTGGTACCCCGTTTATACTCACGCTTCCTGGTACGAATGCTACACCGGCGGAAGTAGTATCGATAAATTGAACATTCGTCGCTGGCACTGTTCCGAAATTAAAAATCAATACATCATACGTTAATATTTCTCCTACAGTCGCTACTTCCTTATCTACTATTTTCACTGGAAAAATAAACGCTATATTAATTGTCGTAACGACTAAATTCGTTAATATCGTTTCCGTAATCGGTGGTTCCTGCGGATTTGGTTGTGAAGTAAATGTAACGTCTGCATCATTTAATATGACTTCATTATCTGGAATTTCTGTAATCGTCACTTGGAATGTGACCTCAATACTTCCACCAGCGATTAATAATGGCGTAACTGTAAATCCTATTTCTGGATTTAAACCAAGTTGCTGCACTCCACCTATCGTTACACTATTGTCAACAAACATCGTTCCTTCTGGTATGACATCTTGGAAGAACACATCTGTAACAGGGATAATCCCTACGTTTGAAATGAGCACGGTATACGTTAATACATCCCCAACAGCCCCAGTTGCAACATCAACTGTTTTTGTTGCTGTTACTTCACCAGGAGGAGGTAACGGTATTGTAACTACCGTTGTATTACTTGAATTCGTTGTTGTTACAGGTGGTTGTAAAGGATTTAATAAGAAAGTGGCTGTAGCAGATGCTGTATTTAATACTGCTCCACGTGTAGACGGTGCAACTACCGTAACTTGGAACGTTACTGTCAATGCTGTTCCAGCTGCAATATTAGGAAGCGGGAAACCAACATTTGGGTCAAATCCAGGTTGTGGCGTTCCATTTATCGTTACACTATTTGCTACAAATGTTGTTTCTGGAGAAACTGGATCAAGGAAAGAGACATTCGTTGCTGTTACTGTACCGTTATTTCGAATGACAACAGAATACGTGTAAGTTTCTCCAAGTGCTGCTTGTTGTACAGATGAAGATTTTTGTATATTTAACTGTGCTGTGTTTACTTGCGTCACTACAAAATTACTATTTGTAACAGTCGTTATTGGAGGGTTTGCTGGATTTATAAGAAAACTTGCAGTAACGTTCGATTGGTTTCTTATATTTCCACCGCTCGGAACACCCGTCACTGTAACTTGAAACGTAATGGTAGCCGTTTGCCCGACCGGAATATTTGGTACCGGGAATCCTGCCATAGGATCCGCGCCTTGCTGTACGACTCCATTTATCGTCACACTATTTGCTACAAAGGCAGTACCAGACGGAATTGGATCTTGAAAAACAATATTCGTTGCAGGAACAGTTCCTGTATTTTGAATAAGAATCGTATACGTTAACGTATCTCCTACACCGGCTTGTGGTGTATTTACACTCTTCATTACATTAAGTGATCCTACATTCACTCGCGTCACAACAATATTACTAATCGTTACAATTGTAATTGGTGGCTGGAGAGGACTTACTTGGAAATCAGCAGTGACATTCGCATTATTCGGAAGAACTCTATTTGGTGGTACACTCGTGATTGTCACTTGAAAAGTGACCGTCACCATACCTCCTACTGGAATATTAGCAAGTGGAAATCCAGTTGTCGGGTTTAAACCTGGTTGAGGTGTCCCGTTTATCGTTACACTATTCGCTACAAAAGTGGTTCCAGCTGGAATCGGATCAAGGAATGATACATTTGTCGCTACTACCGTTCCACTATTTTGTATAGCAACTGTATATGTTAGTGTATCTCCTACACCTGCTTCAGTAGCGCTTACACTCTTCATTACATTTAACCCTGAGGAATTCACAACTGTCATAACAGTATTACTTGGAACCGTCACAGTAATTGGTGGCTCTGTTGGATTTACAAGAAAATCTCCAGTTACATTCGCGTTATTTACAACATTATTCCCTGGTGGAATTTCATCAATTAATACCTCAAATGAAATAATTACACTCGCGCCAGTAGGTAAATCATTTAATGGGAATCCTAGTCCTGGATCTGCCCCCTCTTGTAAAACACCATCAACCAATACACTATTTTCAATAAATAATGTCCCTTGTGGAATTGAATCTTGGAAAAATACATTTGCAGCTGGTACACTACCTGCATTTATAACTTCGATTGTATATACTAAAACATCTCCTACCGTTGCAACATCCGTATTGACTGCTTTCACAACTTCAAAGTTTCCTGATTGTACTGTCGTATTCACAACATTACTCGGTACATTGATTGTTACTGGTGGTTCATTCGGATTCACTTGAAAGCTTGCTGTTACATTTGCTTGATTTAAAATATCTTCATTTTCTGGATTCTGTACAATTACTACGTCAAATGTGACTACAACCGTTTGAGCCGCAGGAATATTCGGAAGAGAGAATCCTGTATTCGGATTTAGTCCACTTTGCTGTACTCCATTAATTGTTACAGAATTTGCAACAAATGAAACAGCAGAAGAAATAGGGTCTTGGAAAAATACATTTGTTAACGGAACGTTCCCTGTATTTTGGACGGCAATTGTGTACGTTAAAGTATCCCCTACCGCCGCTTGCGTTGTATTTACTTCTTTTATTACATTTAAACCGCCTGTATTAACTTGTGTCACAACTGTATTCGTTTGTCTATTAATTGTTATCGGTGGCTGATTCGGAATAACGACGAAATTAGCAGATACATTTCCGCGATTCGGAATCGTACCTCCTGACGGCGTAGATGTTACTCGTACTTGAAATGTAACAGTCCTACTTCCGCCAGGAGATATATTAGCTACTGTAAACCCAGTCGCTGGATTTACCCCAGGTTGTGAAACCCCATCCACAGTCACACTATTTACGATAAATGTCGTTCCAATTGGGATCGGATCTTGAAAAATAACGTTCGTTGCAAGTACATTTCCTGTATTTTGAATTGTTACCGTGTACGTAAGAACGTCGTTAACCGTTGCAAAAGCTTTATCCACTGTTTTTCTCGTTGCTATATCAGCTATATTAATTGTCGTAACTACAGTATTACTTGTCGCTTGCCCTGAAACTGGTTGTTGACCAGGCACTGGAGTAAAGGTAAATGTTACACTCGCACGGTTTGGAATTGGATTGACAAGAGGGTTCGATGTTACTCGAACTTGAAAGCGCACTACAGTCGTTTGCGATGCATTAATACTTCCAAGATTAATACTACTTGCTGGATTCGCTCCTGGACGCGCTACTCCATTTACCGTAACGCTATTTGCGACAAATGTTGTTCCAGCAGGGATACTATCAACAAAAATAACATTGTTCGCAGTGACGTTTCCATTATTTGTGACATTAACTGTGTACGTTAATACATCATTAAGCGTTGCCGTTTGTAAATCTACAGATTTCTGCATACTTATAGTTGCTTGATTCACTGTCGTTTGTACTGTGTTTGAAGAAGACGTACTTGTAATAGGAGGACTACCAACGAAGGGACGGAATTGATATGACACCATTGCACGATTTAAAATAGGATTGGGATTCGGGAATGATGTTATTCGAACTTGAAATGTAACAATTCTTTGCGTGTTATTTGGGATTGTGCCTAAATTAATTCCATTAGCAGGGTTTGCATTCGGCTGTGTTACTCCCCCTACCGTAACACTACCTGCAACAAACGTCGTTCCGCTCGGAATACTATCACGTAATACAACGTTTTCTGCACTTCCTGTTCCTGTATTTGGGACCGTAATTGTATAAGTGAGAGTATCCCCTACCCCCGCGACTGTTCTATTAACTGATTTAACAGGATTAATAATTGGACCTGTTGCATCAATTTGAACACCAAAACCAGCTGCAGCGTATCCATCTCCATTTGTAACAAATCGAACCGTTGCTGATGTTTGACTGTTTACTAAAGATGGGGAGGCATCTACATTCGTAATATCCCACCCCTGTCTTCGGACGGCCAAAGCTACCCCTAACGGCTGATTCAAATCTCCAAACGTGCCGCTCGTATCTAAATTTCCACTGTCATTACAAATTTGTGACTGAAAGAAATTATTCGCAGGATTTCTCGGTCCGAATAATGCAACTGTAGCATTTGCATTCGGCCCAAAGCGAAGTTGATCTCCAACAATGTTAGAATCACCTTCTTGAGCAGTTACGAGCACTCTTCCTGTAACAGCTCCTGTTGCCGGCGTAGCAAAACCTGAAATTGTAGCATCAACTGGCGGGGATGAAGCATCGATAATTTCTTGACCTGCATATACTGACAAATTTCGAAGTGGTAAACTTGCATTTTGATACACAACCTCAAGCGTCCATCCAGCTGAACGACTGATTGTTGGGTCGGCTGAAGTTCTTGCAGCTGGCACAGCACCCGTTGTATATGTGCCTGCCCCACCTGCACTAACAAGATTCGTTACATTGGCAGAGCGAGCATAATAAAACTGATTTCCTACTGAACCTTGCTGCGCGGTAGCAGGATCTGGCGTAACAGAAAACGTCCCTGCTGGCGTTGTAAATGTAATGTTATCATTTAAAAATGGTAACACATCTTCCGTATCAGTCCGGAAAGTACCAGCCCAAACTAATTCTGCATATAATACACTGCTTCCCGCTGGAAGATTTAAAATTGCACTTGAAGAATTCAATTGCCATTCATCTGTTGTCCCTGCTGGGAACCCTGGTACTTGCAATGCTGTATTTACTGTCGTAAACACAGCAAGTGTACCAAAAATATTACCTGGTGCAGGTGATGTAGGGCTAAGTCCCAGCGTATTCCCAGTAAACGTGACGGCACCAGGTACTGTTGTCGTAAACCTATTTATAAAAGGCACACAATCATCTCATTTCAATTATAGTAAAAAGTGCTCTATACTATAAAATGTAGACAAACTATACAATGTACGTTGTCCAACAAAATTCCGCACATATGAGAGGGGTTTATAAAACTATGCGCTACGTTATCATAACAGGAACTTCACAAGGTTTAGGTGAGGCAATCGCTACGCAATTATTAGAAAAAAATACAACTGTCATCTCTATTTCTAGAAGAGAAAATAAAGAGCTTACGAAACTTGCAGAGCAATATAACAGCAATTGCATTTTTCATTCCCTAGATCTTCAAGATGTACATAACTTAGAAACTAACTTTAAAGAGATCATTTCATCTATTAAAAAAGACAATGTATCCTCTATTCATTTAATTAATAATGCGGGTACAGTTGCACCTATGAAGCCAATCGAAAAAGCTGAAAGCGAACAATTCATTACGAACGTTCACATTAATTTACTTGCACCTATGATTCTTACATCTACATTTATGAAACATACGAAAGACTGGAAAGTAGATAAACGCGTTATTAACATTTCATCTGGTGCAGGAAAAAATCCTTACTTTGGCTGGGGTGCTTATTGTACAACGAAAGCTGGTGTAAATATGTTTACACAGTGCGTAGCAACTGAAGAAGCAGAAAAAGAATATCCAGTAAAAATCGTCGCTTTTGCACCTGGCGTTGTTGATACTAATATGCAATCACAAATTCGTGAAACAAATAAAGAAGATTTCATAAACTTGGACCGCTTCATTGCATTAAAAGAAGAAGGAAAACTATTATCACCTGAATATGTTGCGAAAGCTATTCGTAACTTACTAGAAACTGAGGACTTCCCTCAAGGCGAGATTATTAGAATTGATGAATAACAAAAAGGTGTGCAAAAATCGCACACCTTTTTGTTTTACTTCTCTAAAAATATAAGCACAGACTCCGCAATTTTCTCATAACCAATTTCTTGATAAATTTTATTCGATATCGGATTCGCTAAATCAGTATATAACGTAGTCGTCTTGTACCCTTCATCTAACATACGTTGACTAAGTGCTGCTACACACTTAGATGCGTATCCCTTTTTCCTTGCTTCTTTCGGCGTATATACAAAATTAACTGTTATATTATTTTTAGTTGGTCTCGTTTTTGCAGCTACAGAAACGAGTTTCCCATCCACTTCCAAACCAAACAGTCGATTTGTAGTTATTAATGTATACGCAGTTTGTTTTGCTTCTTCTTTCGTAGTAGGAAGCTTTACGTCTTCACAAAATTGATATATCCACTGTTCTATTAATGGTAATTCATCATTATTTACCGCTCGAAAAAGTCCATTCGCATTACACTTCTTCTTTACTCTGTTCAACTTATACACACCTTGCTCCATTGCAACATGCGTTTTTTTATTTTCTAATACTGCAATCTCTTCCGCTAATTTCTGTACAATTTTCTTATTACCGATCAATCCAGGAATATCCGGATATACTTTCGTTAATTCTTTTGCAAGTTCCTCAATAGTTACTCCCGCAATTTCAGAAGTTGCAACAATGATTTGTTTCTTCTCTTCTGTTTGCAGAAATACAACCGCAATTTCTTCTCCTTGTTTCGCTATCCCCATAAATGTTGGTTGTTGGACCATTTGTAATACACCTAATATGAGATTGTTTTCCTGCTCATTCTTTTCTAGAAATGGTGTAACATCTTCTTTAAAATGAAAAATCTCTTCATATACATGTAATTGAATCATCGACAATCTCTTCTCTCTATTTATATTTTAATTAAGTATTGGCGATTAATTCATTAAATCCCTCTTTTACGATTCAATAATATTCAAAGCTAATGTATTCAAAGCATTTTCAGCTTGTAAAATTCTCTGTTTTTCCTTTTCAAATACATCTTCTTCTTTTCGAAATGACTCTTGTCGATTTTTAATCATACGATTCATTTCTTTTTTACTCGGTCCACCGTATACATTTCTTTTTTGAATAAAAGCTTCTGGCGATATAATTTCTTTCCACTCTTTTTCTAATAAATTTATTTTAAAATGTTCTTGCAAGTACATATTTACCTCTTTGAAGTGTAATTCATGTAGTTCTTTTTTCTGCTCCAATAACATATTTGCAATAGCACTTGCTGCATGATGAGCATGCCGAAATGGAATTTCATAGTTTTTTGTTAAAACATCGGCGAAATCCGTTATCGTTATTGCATGTTTATAGGAACGACTTTTTAACGTTTCTTCTTCTACTTTCATCGTTCGGATCACTGCATTCATCATACAAAAAACACGAATTGCCTTTTCAATCCCTTTATATAAATATGGCTGCAAGTCATCTTCCGTATCGACAATATCACCAAATGGTGTATTATGAATCATTTGAAATACTGTAAATGCTTCTCCTAAAGCACTACTCGTAATTGCACGAGCGTGTTCAATTGAAACCGGATTTCGTTTTTGCGGCATAATACTACTGATTTGTACATATGGCTTTGCAACAGTAATACCGTCATATTCTTTCGTTGCTAACAACAAAAAGTCATGAATCCATCTACTCGTATTCGTCATCATTACCATAAGTAGCGAGCTAACTTCTAATAAATAATCCGCTCCAGCAACAGCATCATATGAGTTCTCAATTACATTTGTAAATCCAAGTAGATGAGCAACTCGTTCTCGTTTAATCGGGAAACTTGTTGTAGAGAGTGCAGCTGCCCCCATTGGAGACTGATTTAAAAGCTGGTACGTTTTTTTCATTCGTTCTAAATCTCTTTGCATCGTATCATAAATTGCTAACGTATAATGACCAAATGTTGTTGGCTGTGCTGGTTGTGTATGTGTATAAGCTGGCATGATCGTTTCCTTATGATCAACGGCAAGTTGCAGTACACTTTCTTGCAATAACAAATGATGTTCTATTAATCGTAATACATATCGCCTTAAACTCATGCGATACATCGTTACGCCCATATCATTTCTACTTCTACCAATATGCATATTACTTACAAAATCGCATTTCGCTTCTTGAGAAATTAAATGTTCGACTAAAAAAAAGAGATCTTCATGCTGCTCTGTATAGAGCAATTGCTCTTCTGGAATTCCCTCTACCTTTTTTAATGCGTGTAATATAACTTTAGCTTCTTCCTTTTTCATTAAATTTTCTTCCGTCAGCATCGTAATATGTGCTTTATGCACTTGAAACATATCTTTCAATAAGTAATTTCTTTGAAAATGAAATACATGTTGTAATACACAATCCACATATGTTTTCCCAGGGAAATCAGCGCCTTCACTCTTTATAAACTCTTCTTTACTTTGTTTCATCACCTTTTCCCCTCTCACCTAAGTATTACTACCCATCATACCCAGAGATAGAAAAAAAGTGCTTGTACATAAAAATAAACTCGGTGCTCTCTGCACCGAGTTTATTTAATAAAAGTCGCATCATACTTATCACTTTGCAACACTTGGAAATGTAAGTTTGCTAAATGTTTCCGTATTTCTGCACTATCGTCTTCATTTAAATTATTCGCCAAAAACACAATCTCCGTACAGTTTCCACGTTTATCCATAGCGTAAACTGCTTTTGTAACCGTCCATGGTGTGTAACCATTCTTTTGCCCCGCATGTCTGAATGTTTTACGGTATTTCTTGGCACTCATGTCTGTTTCAACGATATTTGCCCACACTTTTTCTTCAGCCTCTGTCAAGCCACCTTTATGGTTTGCCTTTTGAAGTAATACCATATAATCATTTGCAGAAGCTGCTGGTAATCTATCTGACCAAATTTTGTCGTAACGTTCCTCTAAATAAAGCGGAATTTCCTTCTGTAATAATGGTCCCTTCTTCTTTAAGCGTTCATGAATAATCATCGCATATTCACGATATTGCTCTTGAGACATTTCTTTTAACTTTTTCTCTATTTTATATTTTGGAACATGTAATTCTTTATGCAAATATCCCGGGATATACAAAGATGAAACGATTGGAAATAGTGGTTGATGTGCAGGAAGTGATAAACTTTGTAAATTTCGATTGATGTTATCTAATCCTAACAATTCCATTAAGTATTCAGCATTTGCATTCGAACTAAACTTAACCATTCCTTTTGCCACTTCTTCTAAAGAAACCGCTCCTTCAGTTATCTTGCCCGTCTTCTCCAAATACTTTTGCCATCTATCTTGTGCACCACCATCTGTATTCGGCACATAATAACGATTCACATCATTAATCGACACGAAACTAGAAGAATCAATTTTCCCTTCAGTAACTTGTTTCGTATATTCAAGCGCCACAATTAATTTCATCGTACTAGCAACTGGCAATACAACATTTGGGTTTACAGAATAAACAACTTTATCATTTCTCTTTACTAGAAGCGCACTATTTTTTTCATCTTTATGTTCTTCAATAAAAGATGCAATATACTGTGCATCATCATTATTTGAACTCCACACTTTTTTCACTAAAAAGTTACCCGATATTAGCAAAACAAAAATACCCACAATTACTGCGCATACTATAGTTTTTTTCAAGTAAAATTCCTCTCCTATTGTGTAACTCTTCTCTATTTATCATTTAAAAACAAAATAATGGAGATGGTCATTTAAATAACCATCTCCATTATTTTAACTTGTATGCTCCTATTATGTCTACGTCATAAATTTCACAAAATCCTCAAGAAACTTTTTATAATGTAACGACCAACCAATTCGCACCCAATTTTTTAATGCTTTTGCATCAGGTTGAGGCCGAAAATCAGCAATACTCTCTCCTTTTGCAATTCCAACTGTATCTACATCGACACGACGATATACATAATCTAAAATGGATGGATTTGCCGCAACCATCATTGTAACGACGTCATGTACTGGACTACCTGTTATTTTCGGGTTTAACTTTTTATATGCTTTATAATAATACGTAAATATCGGCTCGATTAACTTATTAAAACTCGTTTTAGAGTGTTTCGTAATATATTTTACCATTTCCGGTGTAATAATTGCTTCAGATGTAACGTTAAGTGGCACTAATGTCACATTTTTGGCATTTTGCATAACTAATTGTGACGCAATGGGGTCACCATGAAAATTCGCCTCTGCGACTGGTGTTACATTGCCAGGCATTAAGAAAGCACCGCCCATTATATAATATTCTTTCACATACTTCATCATCGGCTTTTCTAAAATAAATGCTGTCGCTAATGTTGTTGATCTACCAGCATCGACTATTATTAATTCTCCTTTATATTTTTCAAGAAGATCAAAAAATGTACAAAAAGGCTTTATATTTGGTGAAAAAGTTTTTGGAGGTTTAATTGGCCCTAAACCGTCTGTCCCATGAATTTCTGGATAATACGTCGTAATATCTCCGGATAAAGGAATTTTCGCACCATTAATAACAGGTATATCTTCCCGTCCTGCCATTTGCAATAAATATGCGGCATTACTTGTCGCCTTTTCTTGTGTTACATTTCCATATCCCGTTACTACACCAACAATATCAATATCAGGATGCAACAATCCATACATAATTGCTAAAGAGTCATCAATTCCTGGGTCTCCTAAAAATAACACTTTTTTCATCGACCTCAACTCCATCCCCTCAGTTGTTATTAATTTATGAATAACCGTGGATATACAGAATAAAAAAAGAACAAATTCATAAGAAAAAACGCAGTCTTATAAGGACTACGTTCTTCAGCTAACCTATACTGTTTTTTTTACAGCACTCATACTTCCAATAACATAAGCGATAAACGCAAAACAAATCGGGAAGACAACTGTATGTATACCGAACGGATTTGGATAGAAAAGATGAATACACATATATGAGCCTACCCCAACTAAAATAGACGCAAGCGCTCCTGTAGCATTTCCTTTCCTCCAATATAACCCTAATACGATTGGCCAAATGAATGCTGCTTCTAATCCACCGAAAGAAAATAAATTTAGCCATATTAAAAAATCTGGTGGTTTAATCGCCGCTGCATAAACGAGTAGTCCTACAATACCAGTAATCCATAAACTTCCTTTTTTTATCGTACTGTCTGCTGCATCTTTATTTATGTAATTTACGTATATATCTTTAATAATTGACGAGCTTACAAGTAATAATAAAGAGTTTACTGTAGACATAATCGCTGCCATCGGTGCAGCTAAGAAAACTCCAGCTAACCAAGGAGGTAACACTTCCATCGCAAGTAGCGGCATTACTTTATCTGGTACCGTTATACCTGGAAGTACTACTCTTGCAAATACACCAGTTAAATGCATACCGATCATAATTGTGCCAACGACAACGGTTCCAATTATTAAAGCTTGATGCATCGCTTTTGAATTTTTATAAGACATGGCACGCACGCTAATTTGCGGTAAGCCGACAACGCCAATTCCAATTAAAATCCAAAATGATGTAACATATGATTTCGTTAAACTGCCATCTGCTCCGAATGGTGTAATTAACTTTGGATTAATTTGAACAAGTTCCTGCATAATCTTTTCAATTCCACCACCAGCAATGACAGTAGCAATTAAAATGATTGTCGTTCCAACTAACATAATGATTCCTAATAATGTATCTGATAGAGCAACTGCACGAAATCCACCAATTAATACGTACACAAGTACAGAAAAAGTAAATAAAAATAGTGCTGTTGTATACGATAGACCCGTTAGTGACTCGATTAATCGTCCACCACCGACCCACTGGGCTACTGTCGCTGAAAATAAAAAGATAATAATACATAACGCAGAAAGTATAACAACTGCTTTATTATTGTATCTCCCTTTTAAATAATCGATAAGAGTAATTGCTTCCATCTTCCTAGCGATAATTGCAAACTTTTTACCGATAACCGTTAAAACGATATAGCCTGTTACAACTTGAATCGCAGATAACAGTACCCATCCAAGCCCCATATTGTAAGCAATACCAGGGCCACCAATAAAGCTACTTGCACTACCGTACGTAGCAATCATTGTCATCGCTAATAATAAACCGCCTAGCTCACGCCCACCAAGAAAATATTCTTGTAAAAATTTATTATGAGCAGTTGCTTGCACACGTCTTGAAGCATATACACCAATTAAAAATACAACGATAAACGAAATTATCATTGGAATGATTACATACCAATTCATCTATTATTCCTCACTTTTTTCTTCCTCATCGAGTGAAATATCTTGAAATACAAAACGAACAACTAAACTAAGTAAAATAACCATAACGATAAATCCAACGATACAGCTATAAAAAAACCATGCGGGAAAACCTAATACATATGTATATTCATTCGGATTTTTACTACCAAGCCCATAAGCAAATCCGTACCATATTATAAAATTAATAATAGCAAGTCCAAGACCAATTAACGCTTCTCTATGGGCTATTCGAAAGCGTGGATCATCATGATAATCTTTCATTTTTACCCCTCCTCTCACGATGTATTATTGTACCATTGTTCTTCTAGTTTTTCCTACTAGAAAGCAAAAACAAGCAGGATTTTTTATAATCATATAGAAGCTTCTCTTACATTACATATTTTTCACAATTGTAACACAAATGAAATTTGAATTTTCAGTATTTCTTAATTATGATTTTAATTAGAGGCTTTCCATCTAGTTTCCACATCCTTGATTTCGGAATAAGCGCCGTCTCGTACTGCGTTTACATTATATTTTCAAGGGGGTTATACAATGAGTCAACTAGCTGTAAATCTTCATGAAAAGGTAGAGAAATTTCTTCAAGGTACAAAAAAGTTATATGTGAATGGATCTTTCATCGAAAGCGCTTCCGGTAAAACATTTAAAACACCTAACCCAGCAACTGGTGAAACTCTTGCCGTCGTTTCTGAAGCTGGTCGCGAAGATATTCATAAAGCTGTAGTCGCAGCTCGTATGGCTTTTGACGAAGGTCCTTGGTCTCGTATGAGCACCGCTGAGCGAAGCCGTCTTATGTACAAGTTAGCTGATTTAATGGAAGAACATAAAGAAGAGCTTGCACAGCTCGAAACATTAGATAACGGAAAGCCAATCCGTGAAACAATGGCAGCAGACATACCACTTGCAATTGAGCATATGCGCTATTACGCTGGTTGGGCTACGAAAATCGTTGGTCAAACAATTCCTGTTTCCGGTGATTACTTTAACTATACACGCCATGAAGCTGTTGGTGTCGTTGGTCAAATTATCCCTTGGAACTTCCCGCTCCTTATGGCAATGTGGAAAATGGGAGCAGCGCTTGCTACAGGATGTACAATCGTTTTAAAACCTGCAGAACAAACTCCACTATCTGCTCTATACTTAGCTGAATTAATTGAAGAAGCTGGATTCCCGAAAGGTGTTATTAATATCGTACCTGGATTCGGTGAATCAGCTGGACAAGCTCTCGTTAATCATCCACTCGTTGACAAAATTGCATTTACCGGTTCTACTCCTGTCGGTAAACAAATTATGCGACAAGCATCCGAAACATTAAAACGCGTTACACTTGAATTAGGCGGTAAATCACCAAATATCATATTGCCAGATGCTGATTTATCTCGCGCGATTCCTGGTGCACTTTCTGGTGTTATGTTTAACCAAGGACAAGTATGCTCTGCTGGATCACGCTTATTTGTTCCGAAGAAAATGTATGATAATGTCATGGCTGATCTCGTCCTCTATTCTAAAAAACTAAATCAAGGTGTCGGTCTTAACCCTGAAACAACAATTGGCCCTCTCGTTTCCGAAGAACAACAAAAACGTGTAATGGGCTACATTGAAAAAGGGATTGAAGAAGGCGCTGAAGTACTTTGCGGAGGAAGTAATCCATTCGATCAAGGCTACTTCGTTTCTCCTACAGTATTCGCTGACGTAAATGATGAAATGACGATCGCAAAAGAAGAAATTTTCGGTCCAGTTATTTCTGCAATACCGTTTAACGATATTGACGAAGTAATTGAACGTGCAAATAAATCACAATTCGGCTTAGCGGCTGGTGTGTGGACAGAAAATGTTAAAACAGCACACTATGTTGCAAGTAAAGTACGTGCAGGTACAGTATGGGTAAACTGTTATAACGTCTTTGATGCAGCATCTCCATTTGGAGGATTTAAACAATCTGGTCTTGGCCGTGAAATGGGATCTTACGCATTAAATAACTATACAGAAGTAAAGAGCGTTTGGCTTAACTTAAATTAATGAGAAAGAACCTGACCTACCTGGTCAGGTTCTTTTCATTATGTATTCCTTTAAACTTGCAGTCCTCCGCTCACATTTAATACTTCACCTGTAATATAAGATGCGTATTCTGATGCTAAAAAGGCTGCTGCGTTCGCAATATCTTCTGGCGTTCCAATTCTACCAACTGGAATAGCGCCAACCATCTTTTCTTTCACTTTATCTGGTATCGTTTTGGTCATATCTGTATCCATAAACCCCGGACAAATCGCATTACAAGTAATACCGAAACTTCCAACTTCTTTCGCTGCTGTTTTCGTTAATCCTACAACTCCTGCCTTTGTAGCCGCATAATTTGCTTGACCTATGTTTCCTTCTCTACTAATTGAAGATATATTAATAATGCGTCCATACCCTTGTTGTCTCATGTAAAGAAGCGCGGGTTGCATACAATAAAAAACTCCAGTTAAATTCACTTGTAATACTTGTTCCCAGGCAGACTTCTCCATTTTATGTAACATTGCGTCTCTTGTAATTCCAGCATTATTCACCAAAATATGTAACGTACCAAATTTTTGAACCGCATATTCAATTAACGACTTTGCTTCATTTTGATTACTCACATCACATCGATATGAGCACACTTCATATCCTTCATCTGATAACTCATGTGTCGTTTTTTGTAGATTCTCTTCATTTACATCGCTAATTAATACTTTCGCCCCTAGTTTTGCATAAACCCTTGCAATCTCTTTTCCAATTCCCTGTGCAGCTCCTGTTACAACAGCTGTTTTCCCATTTAAAAACTCCATTCCTATCCCCCCATTTCTATTACTTATACTGTATATTTCGGCTCCTTGCTTTCCAATTCCTCTTTGTATAAAAAAGTCTATTTGTGTCAAACTAACTTTGCAACGTCGCATAAACGCAAGGAGATTGTGTCGAATGAACAAAAAGAATTTCAAACAAAGCAAAGCAACGGATGGCATTGATGTTGAGTTCTCTCGCGAACTCGCTGACCACAATGACTTAGAAGCAAACGCACGTGCAAATGCCGCTGATGCACGTCAAAAGCGCCAATCAACCGAAAAATAAGGTACATCACAACCTTATTCTTTTCAAAAGGGACCTACTACCCAACAAAATAAACCGAGAGACATCTCTCGGTTTATTTTCTATATTTTTTTGCATAATGAGCCAAAGTAAGCAACGGATATATATGAGCATAACTATGATAACGAATATAAAACCCACCTGGTAAACCTGTTCCAGTAGGATATTTTTCATTTATATAAGAGTTGGAGAGCAAATATGAAATACCTTTTCGAATAACTGGCGTTTCTTTATCATAGTAAGAAATGAGGGCATCTAACGCCCATGCTGTTTGGGATGGTGTACTAAATGGCAAAGTAACAAATCTTTTTTCCACACTACTTTGGCAAGATTCTCCCCAGCCACCATCTTCATGCTGTATATGTTCAAGCCATAAAGCTGCTCGTTTCACTGATGGATCGCTAGATGGTATTCCTAGTGACCGTAAACCAGTCAACACTGCCCACGTACCATATATATAACAAATTCCCCATTTCCCATACCACGATCCATTTTCCTCTTGTACATTCATTAACCAATTTATCGCACTTTGTTTTTGTTTCTCGGGCAATTCATTTTGCGTATACGTTCCGAAAAATTCTAATACTCTTCCTGTAATATCTGGTGTAGAAGGATCTGTAATCATATCACTTGCATTTTCGATTGGTAAATTTGCTAATATACGGCTCGTTACCCCTTTTTCAAAAGCCCCCCAACCACCATCATTATTTTGCAATCCTTTAACCCAATTAACCGCTCGCTTCCAAGCAGTGTCTACATTTTCGTTCCCTCTACTTCGCGCCAATGCTCTTAACGCAGCAGTTGTATCATCAATATCTGGAATCGTCGTATTCACATCCGAAAAACCCCAACCACCTGGGAAGAGATCCGGTGCATGTACACTCCAATCTACTTTCTTCGTTTGCTGTTTTCTTAGTAAATATGCTGATGCATTGTGAATCACTTTACTTGCTTTCGGAACTTGAGCTTCTTGCAAAGCATAACTGAGTAAAGCTGTATCCCATACAGTTGATGGAGAGTTTTGCAAATGGCTCCCTCTCTCCATCTTCCATATATAAGATGTGATTCCCGTTATAGCTTTTTGAATAATTGGTGATTGAATAGAATGTCCTAATGCAAGTAAAGCATAAATCATATAAAACGAGGCAGTTGCGTAGCTATATAATGTTCCATTTTCATCAATACGCTCTTTCATAAAACGTTCTACTTCCTCATATCCTTTATGATGCAAAGAAAGTGGATACGTTATAATTTTCTTCACGTCACTTACTAACGTTTGAAAAACTGGAGACCGATCCTCCCGAAACCATTCTCCGCCCCCGCCTGCAATGTGATTTAAATTTGGCAATAACTTTTTCCCTACTCGAAATCTTTTATTTAAACACAACATCATCGGAATTAAATGAATACGTGCTGAGCTACTCAGTTCAAAAATACTGAGAGGGGAATCATTCTGCAGAAACATAATTGGTGTTGGCAAATGAAAGAGAGAAGGATATTCATATTCTCCATGAATCGCTAATAAAAACTTCGTCATAAAATGAGCACGCGCTACCCCACCGCGCTCATTTATAAACATTTCCGCTCGCTTCATATTCGCATCTTCTTTTGTATATTTTTCCGATGCAAGTAAGGCAGCATAAGATTGAATTGTAGCAGATAAATTACCACCCATTTCATCTTCATACAATTTCCATGTTCCTTCATTTGTTTGAAGTGATGCTAATCTTTTTACAAACGGTTCTATCTCTTTATCTCTACCTAATAATTTTAATAAAAAAATCATATGACAATCTGTTAGTGGCGCTCCTTCAAAACAAAACTGCCACGTACCATCTTGCCGTTGCATTGTTTGAAGTGCAGTTGTTCTTCTCGCTATTTCTTCATGCACTTTTTCATATAATAACAAGTTACTCACCCACCCTTTCGAAATCCGTATAACGATATTCAAAAAGGTAGCTGAATATGTATAAAAACAAAGAAAAGCAGAACATATAAAATGTTCCGCTCATAAACAATATCCTACTCCGACAATAATCCCTAATAAAGCACCAACTACTACTTCATACGGTGTATGCCCAACAAGTTCATTTAACTTCTTATATTCTGTTTGTCTACCGTGAAAAAACTCATTCAATATTTTTGCTTGTTTACTTACTGCAAGCCTTACTCCTGAAGCATCATACATAACAATAATGGCAAAAATAGTAGCAACCGCAAACATCGAGCTTTCCACACCTTCTACTACCCCAACTCCTGTAGCAAGTGCTGTAACAGTTGAAGCATGAGAACTCGGCATCCCACCTGAAGCGAAAAACTTTGCAAAATCAAATTCACCCGTTTTGACTAATTTAAAGACTACTTTCGTTAATTGTGCTAAAAACCATGAAATTACAGCGGCCATAAGCGGATCATTATGTAAAATTGTTTCCACGTTCTCAGCTCCCTACTAGCTATGATGGAAATCCTATATAGTATCAGTATAAAGAAAAATGCGTAGAAAATACTACGCATTATGATACTTTTGCTGATTTATTTTTTATAAATTTCGGTTGTTTCTGCACTAAAAACTTTGTCTTCGCTACCGAGAATACAAATAAAGCAACCCATATACAGAAAAATGCAATCATATGTGTAGATGTGAAATGTTCACCAAATACAAATACACCTAAAATTAAGCTAATTGTTGGCGCAATATATTGTAAAAATCCCACCATATAAAGCGGAATAAGTTGTGCTCCTTTTGCAAAATAAAATAGTGGTAATGCCGTTACAATACCTGCTCCTATTAAAAGTAACGTTGATAACATTGAAATAGATCCAAATGAGCCGAAACCATGTGCTCCTGTCATAACAAGATAAATGATTGCAAACGGCGTCACTAACATCGTTTCCATCGTAAGTCCAATTGTGGCATCATAGTTTAACAGTTTTTTCGTTAATCCGTATAATCCAAATGAAAAGGCAAGTGAAAGAGAAACCCACGGAATAGATCCGAAACGTACTGTTAAAATGACAACCCCTACTCCTGCTAAACCAACTGCAACATATTGCCAAAAGTTTAACTTTTCCTTTAAAACGACTGTACCAAGTAAAATACTAATAAGCGGATTAATATAATAGCCAAGACTCGCTTCAATAACATGATTATGATTAACGGCCCATATGTAAACAAACCAGTTTCCGCTAATCAAGACTGAAGCTATTGTTAATGACATTAATAATTTAGGTCGTTTAAAAAGATTCACAAATTCCCCAATAAACTGGCGAAACCTCTTCGTAACACCTAATACGAGTAACATAAAAACAAATGCCCAAACGATGCGGTGTGCTAATATTTCATCTGCTGGAACTTCCTCAACCCATTTCCAATAAATCGGTAGAATTCCCCACATCGTATAAGCACCAGCCGCATATAGTATCCCTTTTTTTTGCTCTGCTGATTGACTCCCCATCTTCCTTTTTCTCCTCTTCTCATTTTTTCTCCATTATACGGTCTCACATGCTCACTTTACCAATAATCAATCTGCATTTCTTTCGACATTTCTCATACAACGAATAATAAACATACCGTTATTACAACAAGTAACGGTATGCCGAAAACAAATTTCTTTTTATGAGTTTTATGATGAAACATATACATGCCGATCCAAGCTCCAACTGCTCCTCCAGCTGCCGCCGATAAAAACAACGTACTTTCTGGCGTTCTCCACTGTTTCTTCTTTGCTTTTCGTTTATCAAGCCCCATAAGGCTAAAAGCTATAACGTTAATAATAAGAAAATAAATCCATTTCATCGCTTTCTCTCCTTATGAAAAATTCGATTAATAGTAACACGAAAAAACGACGGAAACAACTGAAGAACTCTTTTTATCCAACTAGTTTCATTCCTTTTTCTTAATTAGCTACCTTCATATTTACATAACCAACTAAAATCGCAGTTAAAGCATTTAATATAGAAAAATGTTATGAGCAGAATCTTATATTTCATTACATTCATCCACTACCATATCATCAAAAAAATTGCTCTCAATCACTTTCTCATCAAAACGAAGAACTACAATTAGCCCTACATATAAAGAAACAAAATTTAGAAACCATTCCCCATTCTCATCTTTCTTAGCTAAGCATTTAAATATCTCTTGAAATTGCCCCCGCTCGTCTACAGCAACAATGGGACGTACACCAAAATATTTCAATACAAGATTCAGCTTCAGCTGTACGGATAATGATAAAATATATTTTAATAGCTTCGTGTACTCTGCACTATCTTTTTGACTATACAACTTCACAAGCTTTGGATGTAAATTCGAAATCGATAATTCCTCGTCAGTCACTCTAGTTACTTCTATCGTTTCAATCATCTTTTTCATATCCATCACATTCACCCCTTCTGAAAAAATTCTAAAGCCAAAGAGTACTTAATTCAAAATGTACAACAATTGTGCGTTTCTCGTCTCTCGTTCTTCCTCACTGACTAAATCATACTTTTTTAGGAGGTGAAAAACATCATTTAATAATTTCTGCGAATGAATACCTTGCAAAAAACTCTTTAACTCTTTAAAGATCCCTTCAGGTAAAAAATTCTTTTGACTTTCAAGCTTATTCATCACATCTTCAATAGAATGATCAATGTTACATGCCATACTAAACTTCCCCCTCTATCCTCTATAAATAATATCCTCAGCTAACGATGTAAACACTTCTCCAACAAGAGAATCTTCATCATATACAGATGAACCATTATTTTCTTCACGTTTTGCAAAAGGTATCTTGGCAATTACTTCTGCTTGCAATTGTTCTGCAAGCATTTCGCCGCCGCCTTTTCCGAAGAGATAATTTTTCGATCCATCTTGCTCTTCATAATAAGCCATATTTTCCACAATACCTAAAATCTCATGCTTCGTATGTTTTGCCATTACACCGACTCTTGAAGCAACGAATGAAGCTACATTGTGCGGAGTTGTAACAATTATTTCTTTCGCTTGCGGAATCATCGCTGCAACATCAATCGCAACATCTCCTGTACCTGGTGGTAAATCAAGTAATAAATAATCTAATTCTCCCCAGTGCGTATTCGCAAGGAAATTTTGAATCCATTTATTTAGCATCGGTCCGCGCCACATAACTGGGTTATTTCCTTCTGTAAAAAATCCCATCGACATGATTTTAACACCGTGACTAATGACTGGAATTGCCGTTTGATCAATCATCGTTGGTTTCGTATTCGTTTCCATCATAGCTGGAATACTAAAACCATATATATCTGCATCTAATATCCCCACTTTCTTGCCCATACGAGCTAGTGCAGTTGCAAGATTAATTGTCACCGTTGATTTTCCAACTCCGCCTTTTCCACTCGTTACAGTAATAAAACGTACTCCTGAATCCGGGCGAAGCATGCTCGGCATACCAGTTTCTGTTCTAGTATTTTTCTTTAACTTCTCTGTTAAAGCTGCACGTTCTTCTTGTGTCATAGAACCAAATGTTACATCCACTTTAGAAGCACCAATTGCGTGAAGTGATTCTTCAATATCTTGTTGAATTTTTGCTTTTAACGGACAACCTTGGATTGTTAGTACTACTTCAAGTTTAACCTCTGTTCCGTTCATTTGTACATTTCTAACCATATTTAATTCTACAACACTTTTGTGTAACTCTGGGTCCTCTACATGTTTTAATGCATTCATTATTTGTTCTTGAGTAAGCATGGAACTCATCCCTTCTCTTATTCTAATTTATATACAACATCTTCTTGGCGCTTCATCTGGTGAAAAAGCTTATTACCCGCCGCTAACGGGCGGGATTAATGCGACTATATCTCCAGCCTTTATCATCTCTTCATTCATTACAAGCTCCTCATTAACAGCCACCATCACTTTATCCAGCGATTGTAAACAATAGCTGACTTTGAGCCATTCTTTTAATTGCTGCACTGTCATTTCTTGCTTTTCTGAAATTACTAATCGATCCGATCCAACTTCCTCACGCAGATTTGCAAATAATAAAATTGTAATCATTTTCTCATTCTTCCTTCTTTGGTTTTCCTTCTGGATATGGTGTGTTTTCAAGTTGATCTCCAATCCACATCGTTCCATCTTCCCAAAATTCTTTTTTCCAAATTGGAACAATTCGTTTTATACGTTCAATCGCGTACTCATTCGCTTCATAAGCTACTTTACGATGCGGTGATGAAACTGCAATGACTACCGCAATATCCATTATTTCTAGCCGCCCTACACGGTGCGTAATTGCTACTTTTGCATCCGGCCATCTTTCACTAATCTCTTCACCAATTCTCATAAGTTGTTTTACTGCCATCGGTTTATATGCTTCATACTCTAAATGTAGCGTTCGTTTTCCTTTTGTTAATTCTCTCACCGTACCAATGAATGTTGTAATCGCACCTGCTTCCCTTCTTGCGACTTTATTCGTTACTTCTTCAACTAAAATCGGATTATCTACAATTTCAAATAGCGCTTGTCTCATTAGAACCACCTCTCACTTTATGAAATGTCCAAGGCCATTCACTACCTTCGTTATCTTCTAATAATAGAACATCAACAAACATATCTTTTTTATATCCTCTTGTCCCGCCCGGCAATACGATAAACGCATTTGATTCTGCCAATGAAGAAACTGAGCTAGATTTATCAAACCCTGATGGATAAGCGATTAATTTCCCCTCATCATATTGCAATTTTGCTCGTACAAATCTTGTAAATGGATTCGGTTTTAGAAAATCTTCTCCTAATAACGCTTTTTCTCTTTTTAAATGTACTTTTTCACTAAACATATACGTCCGAATACACGGTCTTACGAATAATTCAAACCCTACGTAACAAGCGGATGGATTTCCTGATAAACCAAATAATAACTTGCCATTTAATTGTGCTACAGTCGTAACACTTCCTGGTCGCATTGCAACTTTATTAAAAAGAACAGATGCACCTAACTTTTCGTAAATAGCTGGTAAATAATCATAATCTCCTACTGATACACCGCCCGTTGTAATTAACATATCTACTTGGCCAAGCGCTTCTTTCACAGCTGTAAAACACGTATTAAAATCATCACTAAACTTCCCAAAATATTTTACTCTGCCGCCCGCTCTTCGAATTTGAGACAATATCATATACGTATTACTGTTTCGGATTTTCCCTGGCTGTAATGAATCATCGACATCAAGCAATTCACTCCCAGTCGCTAACAGTCCAATTACAGGCTTTCTCGCAACTGGCACTTCACTATAACCGAATGTAGCAAGAAGAGCTGAAATACCTGGATTAATGTACGATCCTTTCTTTGCAAGAACCGTTCCTTTACGAGCATCTTCACCTTGAAAAGAAATATTGTCGCCCGTTTTGAATGATCGCTTCACTTCCATATAATTGTTGCCATTCTTCTCATATTGACGAGTCAGCTCTAACATAACAACCGCATCACACTCATTCGGAATTTGTGCTCCCGTCATAATTCGAACTGCTTGAAACGGACCTACTTTCTCATGGAATAGCGATCCTGCACCAATTTCACCCACCACTTCAAATACAATTGGCGTTTTATAACTTGCTAAATTAGTATCTTCTGCTCGAATAGCAAATCCGTCATACGGCGAACGATTAAATGACGGTACATCATGGTCAGCTACTAAATCCTCCGCTAATATACGTCCATAAGCTAATTCAATTGGTAATAGCTCCTTTAAGCCTTTATCAGCAAATCCCATCACTTTACGAACAGCTTCTTCAACCGTAATTGGCACTCTTCTTTCCATTGTTGACACCCTCTCTATTAACCGAATACGCGATAATATAGTTGTTTCGCTTTCGAAATATCATTTGTACCATGAATAAAAACACGACCATCTCGAAAAACAACCACGCGGTAATCATCGAATTGGCAAGATAGTAAATACGGATTCCGATCTACTTTTCCCAGTTTTTTTAATACTTTTTCTATATCATCAAAATTGTATTTCCTATTGTCTACTGTTCTAATTTGAACTGTATTTCTTCCGCATAAAACAGCTGCTTTCGTTTGATTTTCGTATGATAAATAAGGATAAGTTCGATTCAAACCGCATGAGAGACAAGCGTCTGTTTTTATTTTCCCTAATTTTATAAAATGATTTTGATTACTCCATATATCAAACATGAAAAATGTTTTTCTAATTGCTGAGAAATCTTCCACTAAAATTTTGAGCGCTTCTGCCACTTGATATGCTGCGACGATTTGAACAGTCGGGCTAATAATCCCAGCAGTATCACACGTCACACCTGTAACAGGGATATTTTTCAGCATACAATGTAAACACGGTGTCTCTTGCGGAATAATTATATAACTCATACCATATGATCCAACGCAAGAACCATATACCCACGGAATATTATGTTTTTGTGATAAATCATTTATTACAAATCGAATATCAAAATTATCTGTTGCATCAATGATTACATCTACATTTTTTAATAGACCTTCCATATTTTCTGAAGTTGCATCCATTACGAAAGCATGTATTTGTACTTCCGAATTAATTTGTTCTAGCCGATTTTTTGCAGCAATTGCTTTCGGCATTTTCTCTCTCGCATCTTGTTCAGAGTACAATTGTTGCCTTTGTAAATTACTCCATTCAACGTAGTCACGATCGATAATCGTCAACTTGCCAACACCTGCACGTACGAAACTTTCGGCACTTGCACTTCCTAATGCGCCTGCCCCTACAATTAACACATGTTTATTTCGAATTTTTTCTTGTCCTTTACTCCCAATTGGTTTGAACAACTGTTGTCGTGAATACCGATCAGCCATTACATACCCTTCCTCTCAAGAACTCTATTTCATATTAGAATGTTGTTTCTGATAACAAGCAAAGTAAGCAAAACCAACAAACCCAGCTCCTCCAATTACATTTCCGATAAAAACAGGAACAAAATTTTTAGCCAGATCCATCCACGTTAGATGACCAGCAAAAATAACAGCGGAAATGACAAACATATTTGCTACTACTTGCTGAAATCCAATCACTACAAATGCCATAATTGGAATCCAAATTCCGATGATTTTCCCGACAAAATCACTCGTCCCGTAAGCGAGCCAAAGAGCAAGACAAACGAGCCAATTACAACCAATTGCTAAAATCAAAGTTCTCCCAAATGATTCATGTAACTTCCCTTCCGCTATCGCTACCGTTTTATTTAAATACTCTCCCTCTGTTAATCCGCCAAGATGTCCAAAGCAATACGCAACGAAAATTGCTCCAATAAAGTTCATGAGAGTAATCCAAACCCAGTTATTCAGTACACTTATCAATGTAATTTTCTTTGCATAAAGCGCCATAGACAGTGACATCATATTTCCCGTAATTAATTCTCCTCCTGCTAATACTACGAGCATGAGTCCAACAGGAAATACTGCTCCTCCTAAAACATTCACTAGACTTCCCCAGCGCTCAGGTAAATTCCCTAAAACTCGAATGTTAAGTAAAAAACCTATCGCAATAAACGCTCCTCCTAAAAAACCGAGAATAAGCATCGCTGGCAATGTCTGTCTTACTTTTTGAACACCGGCCTCAATGACAAGCTCAGCAATTTGTTCCGGCTTATGAAATGCCATTACCCATTCCTCCATTTTCTCCAAATAAAAAAGCAGCTTCAAAAAACCTCCTCAAAATAAAGGTTTTTGAATGCTGCTTAATTTCTCTGCACATCTTTTACAGAGATATCAATCATCACTTTTACTATAAAATAGAAAATCCACAACTCTTGTAAATTTTCCATTTTTCACTATGACGCTAGCTTTATATATTAACCACCGATATGTGACATTTCAATTTTAGGTATTGTTTTCTTATTTGTATGATTTAAGCGTTCATCTGAATAACGATCTTCCCTATTATTCCATATATCGCGTACTACATCTGTAATGTCCTCATCTGTATGTTCAGAACGAAGCAATTCTCTTAAATCATTTCCTTTAGAAGCAAATAAGCAAGTATATAATTTTCCTTCTGCAGAAATACGAGCTCTCGTACATGATGAGCAAAAAGAATCTGTTACTGATGAAATAATACCTATTTCCTCATCGCTTCCTATATAACGATACCTAGTAGCCACTTCACCAGAATAATTTGCTTCTATCCGTTCTAACGGCATAACTTGATGAATCGTATCTACTATTTCTTGTTTAGAGACGACCTCTTTTAAATCCCAACCATTATAATTTCCAACATCCATATACTCAATAAAACGAAGAATATGCTTATTTTCCTTAAAATATTGCGCCATCTGCAAAATGTCCTGTTGGTTTTTTCCCTTTTGAACGACCATGTTTATTTTAATTTTCATTCCAACTTCAGCTGCAGCCTGTATTCCTTCCAGAACCCTTTGCACTTTGCTCCTATTACCATTTAAATAGAAAAACCGCTCTTCTTCTAAGGAATCTAAGCTAACTGTTACACGTGATAGTCCCGCCTTATATAAATCAGGAGCAAACTTTTTAAGTAACGATCCATTGGTTGTTAAACCGATATCTTCTACACCATCAATTTTATTAAGGCGCTCAATAAGCTTTGGAAGCCCTCTTCGAAGTAACGGTTCTCCGCCTGTAATCCGTAATTTTCTCACACCTAAAGAAACGAAAATACGTGTTATCCTTTCAATTTCATCAAAAGATAAAATTTTATCATTAGACAAAAACGAGTAATCAGGACCAAATATTTCTTCTGGCATACAATATCGGCAGCGAAAATTACAGCGATCAGTAACTGAAATACGTAAATCCTTTAACGGACGTTGCAACTTGTCTAATGTAACTGATTTCATCTTCATTGCCTCACTTTTATTTTATATTTAAAACACGTTCTGGATGGGTATATACATTTAAGGAGTGATTACGAATAAATCCTATTGTCGTAATACCTAAATCTTCCGCTAGTTGCAAAGCTAACTCAGTTGGAGCTGATTTTGATAGTATAATTTCACAACCGATTTTTGCAACTTTCAATAATATTTCCGAAGAAATACGACCACTAAAAACAATGATTTTATCTTTTATAGAAATATCGTTTCTTAAACAATAACCGTAAATTTTGTCTAGTGCATTATGCCTACCAATATCCATTCGGCTTAAAATAATACCATTAACATCACATAAAGCTGCATTATGAACCCCACCAGTACGATGAAACGTATCCGCAGATTGCTGCATTTCTTTCATTAACCGAAAACAATCATCGGCAGCAACCTGTACATGGACACCCTTCATTTTTTTTGCACTTAGTGCATCATTTGCAAAAACAAACCCTTGCCTACTCATACCACAACAAGACGTAATATAGCGTTTATTTTGCATTTGTTCATAATACGGATTTACTTTTGTCGTTGTTACATGCACAAATCCTTCTTTCTCCTGCACCCATACACTATCAATGTCTTCATACTTCCGAATGATTCCTTCAGACGCCAAGAAGCCTATTACCATATCTTCTATATATTCTGGAGTACTAACCATTGTAACAAACTCCTGTCCGTTCATTTTAATGGTGACAGGAAACTCTGTTACAATGCTGTCCTCTATATGTTTAAATGCTCCTTGTTCATAACGAAAGATTTCTCTTTCTACCTGTATCGGTTTCACGATCAGTATCCTTCTCTCACGTTATATTTTTATCAAAAACAAATACAGAAACTGCAATATCTTCTTCTACTTTCATATCTGAAAACAAATTCACTAATTTCGCTCCAACAAGTTCCTCCAAATGTTCACGGGAATTCGCAGCATACACTTCTTGAATCATTTTCGTTCTAGCCATATGAACCATTTCCGCACCGTCCATCGTACTTGAAATAAATTTTTCAGTAGGTGTTAAGTTTCCATAAAGAGTCGCTATAGCCATATTTTCCGCAAAAACAGTATGAATTCGTTCTGGTCCTTTTCCGAAAAGTTCCTTTCGAAGTTTTCGTATCATATCATTAAATTCATGTACTTTTTTTGACATACAATTATACCTCCCAAAAGCCTCATTTTACTCTATTATATATTTTACCAAAATGAGCCTTCCGCCCAAACTATTTCCTACAAATATTTGGGCGGAAAGGTTCACTTCATGAAGTTTATTCGTCTTTTAACCCTTTCCCCATACCTTTTAAGAAATGAAGCCCAAACCCGATAGCACGGTTAATATCTGGGTCTTTCAATACTTTCATAAGATCGAATACCCCTACTTTTTTATTACTTTCTAGATGTTCATTACCTTCTTCTAGCCCGACTAATAAACTACCTATAAGCTTTTTCGTAAGTTCTGGGTCAAGTTCAGTTAACGCACCTGCAGCGCCCATCATATTATTAATTAAATTTGTAACAGGCTCACGAGTTACTTGACCTAGAACAATTTTCGCAATTGGTTCTTTCGCTTTTAGCATTGAATTTGCAGCTTCTAGCATTCCAATGTCATTTAATTCCCCTACTATATTAAACATCTGATTTAGAGCTTCTTCATTATTAGTTAGAAGCTCTTTTAAATCATCTAACTTTTGCTGTTTTATTTCTTCCTCAGTTAATTCTTGTTTTTGAATCATTTTTATAGGTGCAGCCATAGTTTTCTCCTCCTACTTATCCGTTAAATGCACATACCCTGGACGTGCCCACTTACGATGTACCTCAATTCCAGCTTGAGGGTGACGTTTTTTATTGCGTGGGTTCGCTTTTGGCATCGGATTTTCGCCATCAACTTCTAATACTTCCATACGTACTTTTGTTTGTTTATACGCAGGTGTATTCGTACGTACATCCACAGCAGGACCTGTTAAGAAATTAATTGCCGTTTCGTTATCTGTAGAGTTCATCGGTAAATATAACTCATTCGCTTTTACACGATCTGTAACGAGTGCACGTAATTTTAATGCTCCAAAAGGAGAGACAAGACGAACTAACGAACCTGTTTTTACGCCACGTTCTTTTGCAAGGTCTGGAGAGATTTCAACGAAAACACCAGGTACTTTCGTTTGAATACCTGTTGATTTATTTGTCATATTCCCTTCATGGAAATGCTCAAGCATACGACCGTTGTTAATGTGAAGGTCAAACTCAGCTGGAAATTCAGCTGGACGTACCCAGTCAGCAATCGCAAAACGAGCTTTTTTATCTGGGAAGTTAAATCCGTCTTGGAACAGAAGTGGTGTATTCGTTCCATCAAAACTTCCCCAATGGAAACTGTTCCATCCTTCAAGCACTTCATAGTTCGCTTGCGAGAACAATGGTGATAAACTTGCCATCTCAGCAAAGATTTCACTTGGGTGGCTATAATTCCAGTTTGCACCTAGTTTATTCGCAACTTCCTGGACGATCCACCAGTCTGGTTTCGCATCTCCTAGCGTAGGAAGAACTTGATATAATCTTTGGACACGGCGCTCTGTATTTGTGAAAGTACCTTCTTTCTCAAGAGATGGCGCTGCTGGTAATACAACATCTGCATATTGAGCAGTTTTAGAAAGGAAAACATCTTGCACAACGAAGAAATCAAGGCTCGATAACACTTCATGTACATGATTTGCATTAGAATCTACAAGAGCCATATCTTCTCCTACAAGATACATTGCTTTCATTTTTCCTTCGTCAATTGCGTGAAGCATTTCGATATTATTAAGACCTGGTTCACTATCAATTTTCACTCCGTAAGCAGTTTCAAATTTCGCACGTTCCATTTCGTTAGTAACGTGCTGATATCCTGGAAGCCATCCTGGTAAAGTCCCCATATCACAAGCACCTTGTACGTTATTGTGGCCTCGAAGTGGGTATGCACCTGCTCCTGGACGACGATAGTTCCCTGTTGCAAGAAGTAAGTTTGAAATTGCAGCGGAAGTATCAGAACCACCTGTATTTTGCGTTACCCCCATACCCCAAAGGATACATGTACCATCTGCATCACGAATCATTTCAGCCATTTGAATAAGTGTTTCTTTTGAAATGCCTGTTACTTCTTCTGCATATTCAAGTGTATATTCCTCTAGGCTTTCTTTGAAATCTTCAAAGAAGTTTACATTCTCATTAATGAATTCCTGATCATGCCAACCTTGATCGATCATATATTTCGTAACAGCCATTAACCAAACTTGATCTGTTCCTTGTTTTGGACTAATAAAGACATCTGATCGCTCTGCCATTTCGGTTTTACGAAGATCAGCTACAATTAACTTTTGTCCGTGTAATTTATGTGCACGTTTAATACGTGTAGCTAGAACAGGATGACCTTCTGTCGGATTACATCCTACAATAATAACAAGACCAGATTGCGCAATATCTTTAATCGTTCCGGCATCACCGCCCATACCAATTGTACGGAACAAACCATCCGTTGCTGGTGATTGGCAATAACGTGAGCAGTTATCAATATTATTCGTTCCAAATACTTGTCGAGCTAATTTTTGAATTACATAATTGTCTTCATTTGTAATTTTAGAGGAAGAAATGAATCCGATAGAACCTTTACCGTACTCTTCTTTAATAGCGCCTAATTTATTTGCAACTACATTCAGTGCTTCTTCCCATGTAGATTCAACAAACGTTCCATTTTTACGAATTAAAGGTTTTGTTATTCGTTCTTTAGAATTTACGAAATCCCAACCAAATTTCCCTTTTACACAAGTGGAAATTGCGTTAACTGGTGCATCTGAAGATGGCTGTACTTTAAGAATTTTACGCCCCTTCGTCCACACTTCAAACGAACAACCTACACCACAAAATGTACATACTGTTTTCGTTTTCTTCGTACGAGTATCACGCATGGCCGCTTCCACTTCTGATACCGCAAAAATACCGCTATATCCAGGCTCAACTTCTTTAATTAAATCTACCATCGGTTCAAGAATATCTGGTTTTAATCCCGTCATAAATCCAGCTTCACCGAGCATCGTTTTCTCCATTAAAGCGTTACAAGGACAAATCGTTACACATTGACCACAGCTAACGCATGAAGAATCATTAATATTTACTCCTTCATCCCAAATAACTCGTGGGCGTTCCGCTTCCCAGTCTATCGATAACGTTTCATTTACTTGTAAGTTTTGACACACCTCAACGCATTGACCGCATGCAATACATTGATTAGGATCATAGCGATAAAACGGATGCGTCATATCAACTTCACTTACATCTACTTTCGGTTCATACGGATATTTTTGATGTTCAATTTCCATTAATTCTGCTGTATTATGCAGTTTACAGTTCCCATTGTTGTTGTCACATACTGTACAGTATAATAAATGATTTTCTAGTAACCGATCCATCGCCTCTGTTTGTGCTTCTTTTGCGCGAACAGAAGCACGTTCAATGTTCATACCTTCCATCACTACTGTCGAACAAGATCGCATTAACTTTCCGTCAACTTCTACAATACAAGTGTCACATGTTTGAATAGGATCTACTTCTGGCACGTAACAAATTTGCGGATGTTCAATCCCGTTCTCATTAATAACACCCAATATCGTTGAACCGGGCTCCGCTGTATACTTTTTTCCGTCAATTGTAATATGAACCATGTTGTTATTCATGGTCTTTCCCCCTTTTTGAGAATAAAAAAACTCCACCACGAAAATATACGCACCGCATTTCGGCACGTTATTATCATGGTGGAGTAGTTTATTAGCACATCTTGCTAAAATACCAATCCATTTATTCATAAATAAAACGATAGAGTCATAACAGGTCATATCACGATTCCATCTTTAACACTATAATTATAGCGTTAAAGTTAAAAATATACAATATAAAATTTAAACTACGCATATATCAGCTTGTAACTATCCATAATAACCCATATAAAGTGAAACTTTAATCAGTGGGGGGTTTTCTTCATCCCCCACTGATCATCAGCCCTCACCAATCGAGATAAAACATAACAAGGAGTAAGCGAACAAATGGGGTCTTTTAATAAATGGATTCGTGGTGAAAAATCTTTTTCTACCCAAGAGCAAGCTGATTACGCATTAAATAAATCTATCTCTTCTTCCCTTTCCCTTAATTTAAAGCACTTGTCCAAAATGTTTAGCGGTATTCCAGAATTAATAACACGCACTTTTCCATTAAAAAACGGACAGGAAGCTGCACTTATATATATGGAAGGACTTGTAGACAAAACTGTTATTAACGTAAACATTCTTCGTCCTCTCTTATTTAAAGAGTGGAATGAAGACGATTTTTGGGAAGCCTCTGTTTCTATCGGAAATATTAAAAAAGTTCAACAGTGGACAGACATTGAACAATCTCTTTTACACGGCAAAAGTATTTTATTTATAAACGGACAACTATCCACTTTAGAGCTTGATACGCAAGCGGCACCAAAAAGGAGCATTGAAGAACCTACAACAGAGAGCTCCATAAAAAGCTCACACGAAGGATTTAATGAAGTAGCGAGCGACAGCCTTGCACTTATTCGTCGATATATTCCAAATCGCGAATTAAAAGTGAAGGAATTCACTGTTGGTGAACGAGCTACTTCAAAGGTTTTTTTGCTTTATCTAGCAGATGTTGCGAACGAAAATGTCGTAAAAGAAATGGCATCCCGTATCGAGTCAGTAAAAGTTGATGCGATTCTTACTACTGGTGAATTAGAGGGGTTTGTTGAAGATAATTCCTTTACTCTCTTTCCGCAATTATCAATAACTGAACGCCCTGACACAACAGCACATCATATTCTAGATGGGCGAATTGCCGTTGTTGTAGATCGCTCACCAGGCGTATTAATAGGACCTATGACCTTTTCATCCTTTTTTCAGACGATAGATGATTACAGCTTCAGACCCATGATTCCATCTTTTATACGACTTCTTCGTTTCACTGGGCTATTTATTGCAATATTTGCTCCTGCTCTTTATATTGCTATGATTTCCTTCCATTATGAAGTGATTCCGCTCAAATTGTTGTTAACGATTGGAGAATCTCGAGCCAAAATTCCTTTTCCCCCCATATTAGAAGCTTTATTAATGGAATTAGTTCTCGAAATGCTCCGAGAAGCAGCGATTCGGCTTCCTGGGCCTGTTGGACAAACAATCGGCGTCGTAGGAGGAATTGTAATTGGACAAGCTGCCGTTCAAGCTGGGATTGTTAGTAATGTTATGGTTATCGTCGTATCAATTACTGCGGTTGCCTCCTTCATTATTCCTAACTTAGAAATGTCAGCAGGAATTCGACTTCTTCGATTCCCAATGATGATAGCCGCCTCTTTATTTGGCGTCATTGGAATTATGGTTGGGATGGCAATCATTATTATTCATATACTTTCTATGGAATCTCTCGGTGTTCCTTATGGTAGTCCTTTTTCTCCGTTATTTGCTTCGGATTTAAAAGATACCCTTGTACGTTTCCCATGGAAAATTATGAAGAAACGACCACTATCTCTACAATTAAAACAAGATAACCGGCAAAGAGATGTTGAGGAAAAGGAGGATAATAAGTGACAAAACGTGCAAAGAGGGAGATTAGTTTATTTCAATACATTTTAACGATTAGTGGTGTTCAAGTAGGATTCGGTGTCCTTACACTTCCGCGTGAAGTTGCACAAGGGGCAAATACAGATGGCTGGATGTCTATTATTATTGGATGTGCTCTCACTACTTTAGTCAGTTTATGTATTGTGAAAATTATGGAAAATCATCCTGGATATACTTTACTCGATGTGCTGACTCGTTATCTTGGGGAGTGGCTAGGAAGAGTAGGAATGATTTTTTGGATTTTATATGCTGTCCTTGCAGCTATTTCCTTAATTTTTTCCCTCTTATACGTTATTCACATTTGGATTTTACCTAGAACTCCAATGTTTTTAATTATGATTTTACTATCTATTCCAATGTTAATGCTAGCATGTAAAGGCGTTCTTATTATAAGTCGCTATGCTGTTTTCACTGTATTTTTCACACTATGGATGCCTTTTCTATTGTTTATTCCGCTTAAAGATGGGCATTGGATTTATCTTCTTCCTCTTCTTAAAGAAGGCTGGATACCAGTTTTAAACACAGTAAAATCAACTATCATTGCGTTTCTCGGATTTGAGTTTGCATTTGTCCTTTATCCTTATCTCAGTAATAAATCATCTGCAAAAAAAGGAATTGTTCTTGCAAATTTGATTACGCTATTTATTTATCTTCAAGTCACGTTTGTCTCTTTTGTTTATTTTAGTCCAGATGGTATAACAAAGTTTTTATGGCCGACTCTTTCTCTTGTTACACCATTTCACTTCTCATTTCTTGAGCGATTTGAAATTATCTTTTTGTCATTTTATCTCTTTATTATTTTTGATTCCTGTATTCCTTATATTTTCACTGCTTCAGATGGAATTAATCAATTACTTAACAAAAAAAGCAGTTCATTACCTATTTATGTTTTATTATTCGGGTGTATTTTCATCTTATTCTTTTATATCCCTTCCTCTTACCAAATAAGTTCGTTGCGAGAATTTTGGGGAACTGCAAGTTATTTTATCGTTTTTCTATTCCCAGTCGTATTTCTCTTATACATGACACTTTATCAGCATTGGAAAAGGAGAAGAGTTTAAATGAGGCGCTTTATTCATTTCACTATACTTTACTTTCTCATAACCTTTTTAACAGGCTGTGGAGATCGCCTCGACTTAGAAAAACAATCGATTTCATTAATTTACGGCTTTGACGCAAAAGCAAAAGGAAAATTAATTGTGTACCACGTAAATCCTATTTTTAATGAAGACGTAGAAAAAAAGTACGAAACACATGAAGCGAAAGTACGTACACCTCGAGAAGCAAAAGCAACGTTTAATAGTTCAAGTGGCGGTTTAGTATCTACAGAAAAGTTACAGCTCATTTTATTTAGCACAAATTTTTTAAAACAAGAAGGGGCTATGCCTTACCTTGATGTTTGGTATCGTGATCCTAAAAACACTGGAAACATGCGCATGGTTGCAGTAGACGGTCCAATTTCTTCAGTTATATATAATAACTTTAAAGATAAGCCTGCCCTTCCCGAGTATTTAACAGATTTAATTAACACGAACAAACTGTACAATCGGACCGTTTTTACGACATTCCATGAATTTCACAGGCAAACGTTTAATAAAGGTATAACACCTGCTATTTCAGAAATAAAAAAAGGTAAAAAGGATGTTATCGTTACTGGTTCCGCGCTATTAACTTCTCGCGGAATTTATAAAATGTCATTAAATCGTTATGAAAGCGCCCTTCTTCTTTTGTTACAAAAGAAAGCGAATACACCGGTTTCGCTTACATTGAAAATCCCTTCTACTTCAGTTGAAAGTAATAGTGATTTAAAAGATACCGATGGCGGCGATTTCGTAACAATAAATGTTCTTAGCATGAATCGTGATATCCATACAGACTATAGCGATAACCACTTCAAATTTAATGTTAAAATGGATTTAAAAATTGCTGTCTCTGAACTTACATTCAATATGGATATAGACAAAGATAGAAAGAAATTAACTTCTCTTATTACAAAACAACTAAACAAAGATTTGAACGATTTAATCCACAACATTCAAAAACAGCAACTTGATCCATTCGGATTTGGTGATTATGCGAGAGCGTTTCAATATAAAGAATGGAAACAAGTCGAAGATGATTGGCCGAGTGCCTTTTCAAAAGCTAATGTGAAAGTGGCACCAACTATGAAAATTTTAGAAAATGGGATTATTAAATAGAAAAAACACGCTACTTGTTCTTATATGAATAAGTAGCGTGTTTTCATTTCCATTACAAGTATTATTTCAATGGACTATACTTTATTTCTATTTCTAACATTACTATGTTTTTTAGCATATACAAAATATATGAAAACCCCTACTATAATCCATGCCACAAAACTAATTAAAGTAAGCTTAGAAAGGTTCAAAGCTAAATATATACAACTTACTATCGAAACGATAGGTAAAAAAGGTACTAGAGGAGCACGGAATGGCCTCTTCATATTAGGATGTGTCTTTCTTAATACAATGACAGCTATAGATACAAACACAAATGCTGTTATCGTTCCCATATTCACTAAATTAGCTAATAAATTCAAATCCACTAATCCCGCTAATAAAGCTGCTAGTATACCTGTAACCCATGTATTAAAAAATGGAGTTTGTAAACGTTTATGGACACTTGAAAGTCTTTTTGGTAACAATCCATCTCGACTCATCGAATAAGATACACGAACAAATGCAAACATAGCTACTAACAGAACTGTTGTTAGCCCTGCTATCGCTCCCACCGATAACAACCCAGCAATTCTATCTTCTCCTACAATGCGCAACGCATATGCAACCGGATCAGCAACATTTAATTCCGTAAACGGAACCATTCCAGTTAACACGAATGAAACACCTACATATAGAACCGTACAAATGAACAAGGAAACAAGTAGCCCAATTGGCACGTTACGTTGTGGACGCTTCACTTCTTCTGCGGCTGTTGCAACTGCATCAAATCCTAAAAAAGCAAAAAATACAGTAGCAGCGCCTCCTACCACACCGTGAAAACCAAACGGTAGAAATGGTTGCCAATTCTCTGGTCTTACATATTGTGTCCCTACAACAATAAATCCTACAATAACAGCCAGTTTAATAATAACCATTATATTATTTATTCGTGCACTTTCTTTTGCACCACGGCTTAATAAAAATGTAACAACTAAAATAATAAGAACTGCTGGTAAATCAATGATTCCACCCTTCCCCATTCCTGGTGCCGAAGCAAAAACCGTAGGAATGTGAATATTAAAACCTAGTAGCAATGACTGAAAATATGCTGACCAGCCTGCTGCAACCGCAGAAGTCGCTAATAAATACTCCAGCATAACACACCAGCCAACTATAAATGCAAAAATCTCACCTAGTGTCATATATGTATATGAATATACACTTCCCGAAACTGGAACTGTAGATGCAAATTCAGCATAACAGAAAGCTACACATGCACATATAATTGCCGCTAATACAAAAGATAATACAATCGCCGGACCAGCATGTTTCGCTGCTACAATACCAGTTAATACGAAAATACCTGTACCAATAATTGCTCCAATACCTAAAAGAGTTAAATCAATCGCTCCTAAAGTTTGATTCAATACTTTTTTCTTTTCTTCATCCATTGCTTTCTTTATGAAAAGACTCATTCTTTGAAACCTCTTTTTCAAGTTTATCTCTTACTTGTTACATTCTTTATTACTGTTCTATTTTAAAAATAAAAATATACATAGTTCACTTCCCCTATAGACTTAGTAACCCACCTCAAAAAAACAGAAAAATCAATTCCCTTATAGCATATTGAATTTTCAAAATATTAATGGTACAAAAAAACCATTAAGAATGCTGATTGAATTTATCATACAATTAATTATATTGTCAATAATAAATCAATCAAAAATAATCGGTTGATTATGTATCAAATGTTATTTTTATACATAATTATTTTCTCAAAAACATTGTTGTTTTCCACCTTAATATTCATACACATTTTATTACATTGATTTTCATACAATTTTCATTGCATACAATGCAATGAAAATCATAATAACCTCAAATGAGTTATTATTTAAAAATAATAATTCATTTGAGGTTATTTTACCATTTTAATACTAACAAAAAAGTGCAGATTTTCATCTGCACTTTTTTTATTCTTCCGCTTCAGCTTCTGCACTACTATTTTCAAGATGCTCCTTCTGAGCTTCCTCTTGCAGCTCCGCTGAAATCATCCCATAATAAAGTTCCGGATATAACCCAAATATTTGATATACACTTCCTAAAAACGGCATCAGAATCCCTCTTTTCTAAAGTTGTATTGCCACTTTTAAGGATTCCCTTTTCATTCATTATACATTCGTTTTTGACGTTTCTTCTTCATCTTGAACACCTAATAAATTTTGCCATTTTTTATACGGAGCGCTATTTGGATCTACATATCCTTTTGCATGCGAGCGATCCCACAATTGTTTAATAAACATTTCTTTCTCTTTCTTTGCCACCATATCGGCACCTGTACCGTAATAGTTCTGGAAATACAACTCGATTTCATCAAGGAATAGTCTTAATAATTCATCTGATGTTTCTTCTAACGTCGGATCATACTTCGCTTCACGGTCATACATTAAAATCATATCTAAAAGATTGTGGACATGTTCTTTTCTAAGCCATCTTACATCTTGGGCTCCTAATACGAACGGATGTGTATATAAATGTCCACCTTGTATCATCGCCTTTTCTTGCTCTTCTTCAAATCGTGACAAGATGTTTTCATAAATAAACGGATTATGAAGCAACGCTCTGTGTAATTTATAACTTTCGCTTGAAATATTTTTCCCCATCGACTGAATTAAAAAGCTACGTCCTACACCGTTATATTGATACACAAACTGTCCATCAACAGCAACTAAACTAATCCAGCGATACATATATGCGTATAGTAATGCACGATTACATTTATCATAATCTAATTTTGTTTGAGTCGCGTTTAAATCTGGCATAAAGGCTGGTAAATGCCAATACTTATCTAAATGCGGCGTTAAACTAGATTTTTTACTATTTAATTTGTTTACACGGCGATAATACGATTGGAAATAGTCACCTTTATCATTCATAAATCCATTTGAAATATGTCCTGATGATAATTTAGGAAAGTCTTGCAGCGATAAGCCGTAATGCGCTCGATAACAGATCACTTCAAATGGCGAAAAGGCTTCATGTACTGTATCTTTTTCTTTAAACATTTCTTGAATTAATTCCTCTTGCAACTCTTTCTTTAAAGAAGGATGTATACCCCAATATTGTAATTCCCTATGATGAGCAACTTTCGGAACGAATGGACTCGCTAAATGGAACAGGTCTTCAATTTTTTCACGAACGTATTCATCGCGATCACGTTTCTTATAATCTGCTTCTTTTCGCAACGCTTCAATAATATTCAGTTCTAATTTATCACGATAGCGTACTTGCAGTTCGTCATAACAATAGCTCAGTATATGTTCTCGGTAGAAATCCTCTACCTTTTTCGACTGAATCTCTTCTGTTTTCGCATCACGACAGTATTCCCCGTACAAACTCATATAAATTTCCGCTGATATATCTTTCGGTAGTACACCTAAATTTAAATGTTGCTGCATATCTTGCCATATCTTTTCTTGCAGCTGTTCCTCAGCTAATACATATACATTCGTCGGGTTTGTTTTCCCTTCAAATTCCTTACTGCGCTTTTGGATTTCAAACAGTAAATTTTCACGTGTTTCATGTAAATTATCAAAAAATCTTTCCCAATATTGAATCATTTTATTAACTGCTTGATATAGCGATTGATATACAAGTTCTAATAGCATTTCTTTTCGATATTCATTTAATTTGTGTACATATTGCGTTACGATGTCTTCAAATTCTCTTTTGAATAAACGTTGCTGATTATTAATCATTTTTCCGAACCAGCCTTGTTGTTGAGCAATTTCTACTCGGCGTACAGCCGTTACCGTTCCATCAATATTACCCACATTAAATTTTTTATCGTAATTTTGAATTACATTACGCTTTTGTTCATTATTTTCATGTAGTCGATTCATTTTTTCTACTAACTGCTTTCGAATTTCATATAACATAAAACGTGCTGCTACTGGGTGAACGGGATCTGTTTTCTTTAAAAACCATGTATTTAATTGATAGGACTGCCCTTCAGAGCCACTTGGTGAAAAGCGGTCTGATTCAATCATGTCATATAAAAGTGTCGTTACATGTTCATGTACCCGGCTCGGAATCGCATACGCATATAAACGAACCGCATGATCCACTCTTGCCACTTCACCCTTCATTTGTTCCATCATTTTCAATTTCGTAGCTGAAATTTTACACTCATGTTGCAGACGATTTAATTCCTCATCTTTTTGCACCGTTCGTTGTACATAACTTTCTACAGCTTCTAAAAAAAGTTTTGATTTCGCAACTCCGAGCTTACCACCCTCTGCTCCTTCACGTGTTTCATTGTACATTTGTCTATAGAAAATATGAGCTTGCTCTGGACGGGTAGCAAGATGCTCCAAGTCCTCTAAATAACTTTTACCTCTCTCCGGCTTTTCACGTTGCATCCCACGTTTTACATCTTGATCGTATCTTTGCTTCTTCTCTTGAAACAGTTGATCTAAATGAAGCCACGATTCATCTAAACCTTGCACAGCCCATTTTAAAGCACAATATTTTAACACATGTTCATATGGATAAATGAGTTTTGCCGTTCCTGCCCCGCAATATCGTCCTTTTCCGCTTGATTCTGCTAATTGCTGAATTTGATTGTCTTCCTGTGCAAAATGACTTGTGGACATCGGGCTAAATAACTGTAAATAAATTGTATTTGCCATCTGTTCCATATAGTCTGATAAATTGTGTAAATGGTGTCCATGTAGGTTTTCGTAATCGTATAAGAAACAATAATTGTACGGTAAATGATGTTGTTTAATTGTATGATTCGTTCTTCCGTCTTCATCTACTTGATCAGGGCGATACTCTAATTCAATTGTTACACCGCCGCGTTTTGATAATTCTCCAGTAGACCCGAGCGTAATAGCATGTAATTCTTTTAACGATGCATAGCCATTTGCTTGCACCGTTTCAAATTCTTTCGCGCTAACCGTTCTCGTCTTTACTAAAACATCCGGCATTAAAAACGCACCGCGTATTAAAATGTTATGATGCTGCAATTTCTTCCGAAGCATTTCACGTAAATATAAAGCAATTTGCAGAAACATCCCTGAACCTGTTCCGCCTGCTAGTGATGTTACTATAATGACACGCACACCATATTCCGTTTGATCACTTGTAACCGGAAAAATCTTCTCGATTTCTTGCCAAAAAGACGTCAATTTATCTTCTTTCATCGCAGCACGTAACGCTAAACGTGAAATGACGCGTAACTGTCCTGCTCCTTCTGTTAATGGTTTATCAAGTATAGTCGGATCCATCGGAAACCACTCTGGGATCGTTGGATCTCCCGCAATATACTCCCTAGGCGTTTTACTAGAACTTGTTTGTGTCTTAAACTTTCGAATATGATCGAATTTACTTAATGTATTCACATCTGTATCAAATACGTGCATTGCTACCTTTTTCCGGCGCTCTTCAGGCAGTTTTTCATATATTTGATGCGTCACAGTACTACCGATTCCACCTAAACCAATTAATATTGTTGGAACTTGTAATGTCATGTGAACCACCTTCCTATTCTTGCTTGTTTGAAAAAAGGGAAAGAGGATCAATACTCCATCCCCTTCTTATCCCTACCTACTATTCACATTCGTACTTGTAAATCTCTTTACCATATCCCCTATCAATTAGTAAAAGTTCATTTGGATATAGTGTCTTATGTTCCATTCCTACTTCATCCTCTGCTATAAACATTCCATCAATAATCATTCCAACTACTTGTGATTCTTTCGCTACAAAGACAGATTTCGAACCTTTCTTCGCTATAAACGTAACGGATTGCACGGTTTTTCTTTCTGCTCTAAATGGGATACCAAAATAATGGTTCCACCATTTATTTCGAAGTAATTCTGGTTCAGATTGATATAGCCAATCTTTCGCTACCTCTTGATCCCATTCATAATACAGTAGTGCTTTCCGGTGAAATCTTGGCCGAACAATCCATCCTAAAACAATGATTCCTACTGCTAGCAGTAATAAAGTGATAGGAATGACAAACTTAAAAATAAGCGCATATTTTTCATAAAACGGAGCATCTTGAATATGGAATGTTATGTTTTTCTTTACTTCTTGTAACTTTGAATCCTGCATTACGATGGTAGCTTCTACGGTGCCGGTATCTGTAAAATTAAATGTGTCGGAGTAATAGGGACGAGGATAAACATAGATTTGATTTCCATGTTGCTTTATTTCATAATTGATTGATTGTTTAGATGTGACACCAGTAGATTTTAATAGTTTTTTTACAGCTTCTTCTGTCATTAACTTACCATCTAACTGTGGTTGTAAAACAAATGGTTTACTATTCTCTAAATTTGTCACTTTTTCTTCATAATCTTTTGTAACAGTTTGAAGTGATAATTTCGGTTTCTCAGCTGTTTCAATTTTAAATTCTTTCGTCTGTCTATAAAACCCCTTTATATTCATATGAACTTTCCCGCGTACTAACCCTTTACCAAGCTTCGTTTCGTAATAAAACACATGCCTTTTATCGTTCCACTTCATTGCATATTGTTTTCCATCTATTTCTACTTCTGCCTGAAAGTAAGAAGACTGAACTGGCAACTCCGTAGGCTTTGCTTCAATAACAGCAGTAACACCTTCGTACATGTTCTCTACATTTTTTTGACTACTATCATCTTTGTCATAAGTAGAAACCGTATAATTAAGCGCTGGTTCAACTAATACTTGTAGTCCTTCTTTCTCAATGTCCTGATCCACTTCTATCGTATAAGTTCCTGGTTTAATAACTTCCTCATTTTCCGTACTTATATGAACTATATTTCCGAACAATTTTGCTTCTCCTGGTGCATGTATGGAAAAAGAAGATTGTAATTGTAATGGTTTAGAAATTTGTGTGACCTGATAATCGGGCAGAGAAGGCGATTGTCGTACAAGCGTCATACGCTTTAACGGAAATGGTGTTGTAATCTCTACTCTTTTCCCCACTACTTTCGTTTTTACAATCGATTCAACAGAGGAGAATGGATCACGATTTGCAACTAATGCTGCCACTTGATTTACACTTTTTACAATGCCATCTTCTCCGCTTGACGGCATCGTAACACCATTTATCTCTTTCTTCCATATTTCCTTGAACGTATTTAGTTGTTCTTTTTCTTGTTGTCCTAAATCTTCTTCCATCGTAATTAAGACTGGATGTAACGATATCTTTTTTGTATCCATTTCTTTCTTAAACTGGGCTAATTTCTGCAAAATTTGTTCTTTTCCGCCAACCTTATCTTTCTCTAAATCATTAAATGCCCCGTCAGTTAATACAATAAGCCAAAATTCACGTTTTCCATCTATATCTGCTTCCTTTTTTATAGATTGCATCGCCGTTTCTACCGCGCTAAATGGAGTATTTAAATACGTTTTCCACGCTCCAATTCCCTCAATTTCTGTTTGCCTTTTATCCTTCGTTAACGAAATGTTTAATGGATCATTCGGCTTACTCATTGGAACGTAAGAAAATTTATCTTTTTCATCCAATAGCGCAACTAAACTTTGCAAAGCATAATTGGCATATTTCCAGCGATCGTTATTTCTCATGCTGCCCGAATCGTCATATACAAGTGAAACGACCCTTTCCTTTGCCTCCTCTCCTTTTGCAAAAGCTGATAAAGGTAAACATATAAATAGAAACAACATGAACGTGGCACAAATTCGGATTTTCATGATGAGGCTTCGCCACCTTTGTAGACAAATTCCTATGTTTAAATTTATGAGAGGAAACAAGATATATGACTTGTATTTTAGGACAACTAACCCACCATAACCTTATTATGTAAACAGATCATACACTTGGTAATATTCCTTCTAGCATTCTCTATCCAATTATATAAGTAAAAAAGCCTGTTTAAGCTCCACGCTTAAAACAGACTTTTCCTACTTTTTATTTTAAAAACACATAACAAAAAGTTTGATTTTTGACTTAACACATCACTTCTATTGTAAATCCACCAGGTGCTTCAATATAAAACGTATACGCATGGGCATGCTTAGGAGGCTCGACCAAAAATCCATCTTCCTTCAATCTTCGATTTATCTTGTCTACTTGTTCTTCACTTTCTTGTGGAAATCCTACATGAAATGTTTTTGGATACTGAACTTCTTTCCCTTTCATTAACGTTAGTATAAATCCATCATTATCACGCATAACTGCAAAGGCATTCCCCCTTGTTCCACTACAAGTTAAGCCAAAATACTTTTCTAAAAACTCTCTTGCAGCTACTACATCTGCAACTGTTAAATTAAGATGTTTAATTCCCAACTCATCACCTTCTTTCTTAATTTTCTAACATTTTATCATACAATTAAAAAACACGCCTTTCACAGCGTGTTTCATTGCTTTACATACACTTCAACAATCGGATTCTCTTTATGATCCGCATGCAAGCGTATATTCTCTTCACCTGTATTATAAATACTAGCTAATAACATTATCGTTAACACATTAGGTGTCTTCGCATCACTTCCGTATTTTCTCTCAAGCGCTTCCTTATATTCAAAATCTAAATCCCCCTGCACATATGTATACACTTCAAAACCATCTTCTAAATTGCAAACTACTGTATCAATAATATCTGTCCCTACTTGCTTCTTCATTTCCTCTCGTAACGCTTCAATAAAATCTTCCCATGGTACTTCGTATGTCTGAAACTGATCTGTAGATTTCATGCCTTTTCCTCCTTATATATCCTCTTCTTATATTTCCCCTTTCCTATAACAATTATGATAGATAGGGCATTCGTACAAGCCGCACTTGTCCCCCTTACATATCGTATTACTGTAATGCGGAAGGAGGAAAGAATATGCATAGACAAAAATGTTATCATACATGCCAACGTTATTTCGGAAAAGTTGTTCGGATTGAAGACCGTGATGGCCGTATACATTTAGGTAAAATAATCGATGTGACACAAAACTCTGTATGGATTGAACCGGTGCAACAGCGCTCATCTTTTGATTCAGGGTTCGGATACTACGACGCTTATGCAAACGGTGGTTGTGACCTTTGTGGAGGCCTTAGCAGGTGTGATAGTTGTGGATTCGGATGCGGTGGTGGATTCAGCAGCTGCGGATGTGGTGGTCGTGGTTGTAGTAGTTGTGGTTGCGGCGGCTGGGGAGGCGGCGGTTGTGGCTGGGGTGTTGAACTCGGATTTGGTTTCATCTTCGGAATTACATTAGCTGCATTATTTTTCATTTAACATAGTAAAGAGTTGGCTACCTTTAGCCAACTCTTTTTCTTTATTTTTCACATATAAAAATACGATGCCCTAAAATGTGTTGGTACATAAGCCGTACATTTTCATGCTGTGCCCACGCCTCATATAACTCATTCGGAATATGTGAGGATACATTCCATTCTGGCTCTTCTACAGAGCCAGAGATTGTTTCTGCAATCGTGCCACCACCCGCAATTGTAATTCTTTTAAAATTTGCTTTCTGAAATAATTGTACCCACTCATTCTCAGTTAACAGTTCTTTCATACCATATAATTGGGCGATTTTTTCTTCCTCACCCTTATCAATGTGCCTATCAATAATCATTTCAATGACAACAAGCTTACCGTCCTGCTGTAATACACGATAACACTCCGAGATAACCCTTTCTTTGTCTGTAAAAGCGATGATTGATTCTCCAAGTACGAACTCAAATGAGTTATTCAAACACGGTAAATTCTCTACATTTCCTTCAATTAATTGTATATCTAACCCTTCAAACAACCATCTATCTTTTGCCTTTTGAATCATAATTTCATTCTTTTCAACCGCTGTTACTTTATAACCAAATTCCCTTGTCATATATGCCGCTGTTTTCCCCGTACCGCAACCTATCTCAAGGACATTCGCTCCATATTTAAAAGGCAGTTGTGCTAACAATTGTTTTGTTAACGTAAAACCACCAGGATGAGCACTTCCTATTCCGTAATAAGCTAGGAAATCGATGTATGTGTTTCGTTTCATGGGATTCTCCCTTTTTTATTTTATATATTCGAGGACGGAAGAAAAGTGCATAGAAAAAGGGGGCGTATTGTACGCCCCTCATCTTATTTATCCTCTGTAATATATGCCCATTTATAGCTGTAGTCTCCACCAACTGGATGGTGAACAATACCTTTTACTTTCTGTCTTTGAACGATAGCATCACCACGTTGATATAATGGTGCAATTACAGCATCATCAAGTAACATTTTCTCAGCTTTTAGTAAGCTATCCCAACGTTCTTTCGTTTTCGTTAATAGCTCGCCTTTACCTTTTTCTACAATTTCATCATATTTTGGATTTGAATATCCAGTTTGGTTATGAGGACCATTTGTAACGAACATATCAATGAATGTCATTGGATCTAAGTAATCAGGGCCCCAACCAGCGTAAGATAAATCATAATCTAAATCTGATTCTAATTTTAACTTTTGTTTAAACGGTTGATTTTTCAAGTTCACTGTTAACCCTGGTAAGTTTTTCTCAAGTTCTCCTTTTAAGAACTCCCCTACTTTTTTCGCATTATCGCTATCGTAGTTTAATAGCTCAATCGTTACTTGCTCTTTTCCAAGTTCTTTTTTCGCTTTTTCCCAATGCTCTTTTGCTTTTTTCACATCTGTTTTTAAAATATCTCCGTTATCTTTACGGAAGTCTTTTCCATCTGGACTCTTCGCAAATTCTTTTGGTACTAAGTAATCTGCCGGTGTAGATCCGTCATTTAAAATAACGTTCGTTAAGCCTTTTTTATCATATGCCTTTGCAATCGCTAAACGTAAATCTTTGTTTTTTAATACTGTATCTTGCCCACCACGTTTTTGGTTTAAACGTAAGAAGAACGTTGATGGTGTTTTTTGTGTATAGAAGTCTGGATTTGATTTATATTTGTCAACCATTTCAGATGTAAGTCCCGCACGATCGATTTGTCCACTTTCATATAAGTTTACACGTGTACCGCTATCTTTTACTACGTTAAAGTTGATTTCATCTAACTTAACTGTTTTATTATCCCAATATTGTGCATTTTTCTTTAATTTCCATCCTTCTTCATGTTTCCAGTCTGTTAATATAAATGGTCCGTTGTATAACGTTGTATCTGCTTCTAAACCAAATTTTTCACCTTTTTCTTTTACGAATTTTTCATTTAACGGATAGAATGTTCCGAATGAAGTTAATTCTACAAAGTAAGGAACTGGATTTTCTAATTCTACCTCTAATGTGTAATCATCTACAGCTTTTACACCTAACGTATCAAGTGGTGCTTTCCCATCATTAATTGCTTTTGCGTTCTTTAAATCAAACATAATGTATGCATATTCCGCTGCTGTATTTTTATCTACCGCACGTTTCCAAGCAAACACGAAATCCTTCGCTGTTACAGGGTCTCCATTTGACCATTTTGCACTTTTATTTAATGTAAATGTATACTTTTTACCATCATCACTCTTTTTATATGATTCAGCAACCCCTGGAGCTGCCTTATTATCTTTATCAAGTCGATATAAACCTTCCATTACGTTGTTTAAAGCTAGAAACGATACTTGGTCTGTCGCTTTAGCAGAGTCCATAGATGGAATCTCTTGAGACTCTGTTAAATTAAGCACTTGCTTCGCCGCTAACTTTCCGCCTTCTTTTTCACCACTTTTCGGTGTTGTGCTTGCCTTCTCTTTATCTCCTGATCCAGAGCAAGCTGTTAATGCCATACTCATTACTAAAACTGGTGCTACGACCGCTGTCAATTTTTTCATCTTTTTTCTCTTCATTTTTTTGTACCCTCCCCAATTATATGTACGATATTAACATTTAGAAATTCTCTACTAACTTTCGTTATCAGAAAATTCTTATTAATTAATATTCTACTGTTTTTTTAGATTTTGTAAAGTATTTTTGTAAATTTCTAAATATTTATTTTTTTATTATAGTAACTTGCTGTTTTAACTACTATATGAATTATCCCCCGTCTACTATATGTAAACATCCCTTCCCTTATTCCAATCTATTACTACGTTCTATATTTTTCTTATTAGCATGAGGTCTCTTACTATCATTCATCTGTCTTACTACTTACTGACCTCTCTATTTTCCTCCGATAGAACCTTCCTAATTACCTACCCGATTCTCAATAGGCTAACGAGATTTATTCCCTTATGCATACTAAAAAGCATTTCAAAAGCAGCTCAGCCACTTTTGAAATGCTTTCACTTTATTTTTTTCCGCCATCCTCAGTTACATACGCCCACTTAAAGCTATATTCTGGACTGATGTTATGTTTCACAATTCCTTTTACATTCGGTTTCATTACGTACGATCTTCCTGTTTGATATAAAGGAACTAACCCTGCATCTTCTTCAAGGAATAACTTTTCAGCTTTCCCTAACGTTTCCCAGCGTTTTTTCGCATCACTCATCAATTCATTACCTGCTTTTCCTACCATTTCATCGTATTTTGGATTTGAATAACTCATTTGGTTGTACGGGCTCTTCGATTCAAACATATCAATAAATGTCATTGGATCCGCATAGTCTGGACTCCAACCTGCATAAGAAATTTCATAATCTTGCGCAGTTTCTAATTTTAATTTTTGTTTGAACGGCTGAATTTTTGTATTAATCGTTACACCTTTTAAATTTTTCTCAATTTGATCTTTTACATAGTCAGCAATCTTTTTCGCAGTTCCATCATCATAACTTAGCAATTCAATTGTAACTTGATCTTTTCCAAGTTCTTTTTTCGCTTCTTCCCACGCTGCTGCTCCTTTTTTCGGATTATATTTCAGACCATTTTTAAATGTATCTTGATAATCTTTACCATCTGGCCCTGTCGCAAGTCCTTTTGGAACCAATTGATCTGTTGCTTTTGATCCATTATTTAAAATTACATTTGCCAATCCTTTTTTATCAACTGATAATGCAATTGCTTCACGAAGTTTTTTGCTCTTTAAAGGCGTGTCTTGTCCGTTACGTTTTTGATTTAAACGTAAGAAGAATGTACTTGATTCCGCATACTCACCATATTCTTCTTTGCTCGATTTATATTTATCTACAAACTCTCCTGATAGTAATGTAAAATCAATTGATCCTGTATCATATAAGTTTACTTTCGTTGCAACCTCTTTTACTACACTATAGTTAATTTCTTCTAATTTCACAGTCTTTTTATCCCAGTACTTATCATTTTTCTTCAGCTGCCAACCTTGTTCATGTTTCCATGAAGACATAACGAATGGACCGTTATACACAGTTGTATCTGCTTCTAAACCGTACTTATCACCTTTTTCTTTTACGAATTTTTCATTTAATGGATAGTATGATGGGAATGCTAATAAATTTAAGAAATACGGTACCGGTTTTTCTAATTCTACTTCCAGCGTGTAATCATCTACCGCCTTCGCTCCTAATTCAGTTACAGGTTTTTCTCCTTTATTAATCGCTTCCGCATTTTTAATATAGTAAGCAATAAATGCATATTCTGCCGCAGTATTCTTATCAAGTAAGCGCTGCCATGCGAAAACGAAATCTTTCGCTGTTACAGGATCACCATTTGACCATTTTGCATCTTTTCGCAGTTTAAACGTATACTTTTTACCATCTTCACTTTTCGTACTAGACTCTGCCGCAGCAGGAATTGGCTTATTATCTTTATCAAGGCGATATAGGCCTTCCATCGTGTTCCCTAAAATTTGCGCACCTAATGTATCAGTAGATTTAGAAGTATCCATCGTCGGAATTTCTTGGTTTTCCGTACGATTTAATACTTGTTTCGCTGCATATTTAATATCAGATTTTTTTTCTTCCCCACTATTTGATGTAGTAGTCGTTTTCTTTTCCCCACCTGACCCAGAACATGCTGTCAATGCAACACTCATCGCTAAAACTGGTACTACAACTGCCGTTAACTTTTTCATCTTTTTTCTCTTCATTTTTGTACCCTCCCTAATTATATGTACATTACCAACCCTTGAGAGACCCCTTACTAAAGATTCGTTTTTCAGAAAATTACAACTAATGTTATTCTACTCTTTTTTTCGCATTTGTAAATAGTTTAATTTTAAATATTCTGACTTTTTATTCTAGTAGGATTTATCCCCCATCTACTATATGTACATACTATACACCTTATTCTCCTCTATTTAACCATACTAAAAATTAGTATTTTAAGCTCACAAAAAAAGCATTTCAAAGTAGCTAAGCTACTTTGAAATGCTTTTTTAACTCTATTATTTTTCAGTTACATATGCCCATTTAAAGCTAAATTCTGGACTGATATTATGTTTTACTACTCCCTTTACATTTGGTTGTAAAACATAAGAATCTCCACGTTGATATAAAGGTACAATCGCTACATCTTCTTCAAGTAATGTTTTTTCAGCTTTTCCTAACTCTTCCCAACGTTTTTTCGCATCGCTCATTAATTCCGTTCCAGCTTTTTTCACCATGCCATCATATTTAGGGTCAGAGAAGCTCATTTGGTTATGAGAATGTCCAGTCTCAAACATATCTAAGAACGTCATTGGATCTGCATAATCCGGATTCCATCCGCCATACGAAATATCATATTGTTGTTCAGTTTCTAATTTTAGTTTTTGCTTAAATGGTTGAAGTTTAATATTAACTGTTACACCTTTTAGGTTTTTCTCAATCTGATCTTTAATATATTCGCCAACTTTTTTCGCATTACCAGTATCGTAGTTTAAGAATTCAATCGTAACTTGATCTTTTCCAAGTTCTTTTTTCGCTTCTTCCCAAGCTGCAGCAGCTTTTTTAGGATTTGGTTTCAAACCGTTTTTAAATGTTTCTTGGAAATCTTTACCGTCCGGTCCAATTGCTAACCCTTTTGGTACTAAGAAGTCAGCTTCTTTTGATCCATCATTTAAAATTACATTTGCTAAATTCTTTTTATCAATTGATAGCGCAATTGCTTCACGTAATTTTTTGCTCTTTAATGGCGTGTCTTGTCCATCACGTTTTTGGTTCATACGAATGAAATACGTACTCACTTGTGAATATGTGCCAAATTCATCTTTCTTGCTTCTATATTTATCAACGAACTCTCCATTTAATAAAGCAAAGTCAACTTGACCGCTATCATATAGATTGACTAAAGTCGCAGCCTCTTTAACAACACTAAAGTTAACTTCTTCCAGTTTCACAGTCTTTTTATCCCAATATTGATCATTTTTCTTTAATTGCCATCCTTGTTCATGCTTCCAATCTTTAAGAACGAACGGTCCGTTATAGACAGTTGTATCAGACTCTAAACCGAACTTCTCGCCCTTTTCTTTTACGAACTTTTCATTTAATGGATAATATGATGGGAATGCTACTAAGTTTAAGAAGTACGGTACTGCTTGCTCTAACTCAACTTCAAGCGTAAGATCATCTACTGCTTTTACTCCTAATTCAGTTACAGGTTTTTCTCCTTTATTTACTACTTCTGCATTTTTAATCGGGAATGCGATAAATGCATACTCAGCAGCTGTTTTTGGATCTAATAGACGTTGCCAAGCGTATACGAAATCTTTCGCAGTTACTGGATCTCCATTTGACCATTTTGCATCTTTGCGTAGTTTGAACGTATATTTTTTACCATCTTCACTTTTCGTGCTAGATTCTGCTGCTGCTGGAATCGGCTTATTATCTTTATCAAGACGATATAACCCTTCCATCGTATTACCTAGCATTTGTGAAGATACTGTATCAGTTGATTTTGAAGAGTCCATCGTCGGAATCTCTTGTGTTACTGTTCGATTTAACACTTGTTTTGCTGCTAATTTTTCCCCTGATTTACTATCTCCACTAGAGCTAGAATTTGTGCTTGTCTTCTTATCTCCACCTGATGTAGAACATGCTGTTAACGCCATGCTCATTGCTAAAACCGGTGCTACAACTGCTGTTAGTTTTTTCATTTGTTTCTTTTTCATTTTGTACCCTCCCTAATTCTTAACGATAGCTATTAAAGAATTTTCTGATAATTCTGTTTTTCTCTATATATTTATCAGACGATTCTTACTAATTCTTATTCTACTAATTTTTTAATTTTTGTAAAGTATTATTATTGAAAATTTTTAAAAAATTATTTTTTTACAGTAATATTCATAAAAATTCCATATTTTGTTCAAACCTTATTTCGCATTCATACACATTCGTTGTTTTAATCACTTTCATCTCATTTACCACTTGAATACTTGTTAATTATTGCTAATAAATAATGCATATATCTAAAAACATCTTTTCTACAAAAATAAAAAAGTCAGCAAAGCTGACTTTTTACCCGACCATTTTCTCTCTTTTCATTTCCTCTACTACTCTCGTATACTTCTCATCATCAAATTCATTTTCACTTTTCGCAACAACTACAGTTGCAATACCGTTACCAATTAAATTAACGATAGCACGTGCTTCTGACATGAAACGATCTACACCAAGTAATAACGCTAAACCTTCTAATGGGATAACATTCATTGCAGATAGAGTAGATGCTAGTACAATGAATCCCCCGCCGGTTACTGCTGCTGCTCCTTTAGATGTAACTAACAAAATAGCTATTATAGTTAATTGTTGACCTAGTGAAAGATCGACGTGAAAAACTTGCGCTAAAAATATAGTTGCCATTGATAAATAAATCGTTGTTCCATCTAAGTTAAAAGAGTAACCTGTTGGAATGACTAAACCTACTACCGGCTTCGAACACCCGAAGTCTTCCATCTTTGTCATCATCCGCGGCAGTACTGATTCTGACGATGATGTCCCGAGAACAATAAGTAATTCTTCTTTAATATGCGCTAAATATTTCCACAAACTAAATTTGTACAGTTTACAAATAAAATTTAAAACAATAAAAACAAATAATGCCATTGTCGCATATACACAAATCATTAATTTACCAAGTGGTATGAGCGTGCTTAAACCATACTTCCCAATTGTAAATGCCATCCCACCGAATGCTCCAACCGGTGCTAATTTCATTACAATTGATAAAATGTTAAAAAATACTTTCGATAATCTTTCAAAAAAGTCAATAACCGGTTGTCCATTTTTCCCTAACATCGTTAACCCTGCGCCGAATAAAATGGAGAAGAACAGAACTTGTAAAATATCACCTTTGGCAAATGCTTCAAACATGTTAGACGGCACGATATGTAAAAAGAAATCCATCCATTTCATTTCTTGTCCGCTTTGAACATATTGTGAAACATCTCCGCCCTTTAGTTTTGAGGGATCTAATCCATCTCCTGGACGTACAACATTCGCTACGATGATACCAATAATTAAAGCCGCTGTTGTAACAATTTCAAAATATAATAGTGCCTTCCCACCAACACGGCCTACCTTTTTCATACTTCCCATACTTGCAATACCTAGCACAATTGTTAAAAAGATAATCGGTGCAATAACCATTTTAATCATATTGATGAATGTTTCACCAATTGGCTTCATTTGTTGTCCAACACTCGGCCAAATTGCCCCTACTGCAATACCACAAATAATAGCCACAATAACTTGGAATGTTAAATTCTTTACGATTCTCATTTTTGATACTCCCCTGTATTTTCATTTCTCCCATACTATTTCAATAATTGCTAATGATATATTCTATGTAATAGCCCCCCTGTTATTTAACTTAAACTATAATTTATGTTACACTATTATCTTAAATTTGAAAATAGTATATAACATTTAAGGATAAAAGACATACTATTTAACATAATAAAAAAGCAGACATTACATCTGCTTTAATTCTCCTCAATCTGTTTTTCACTTAATCCTAGATGTGTTCTAAGAGTATTACTCAAACTCTGTAGATCTTTTTTATTAGGATTATAATAATATACACGTTGCCCGTTTGGGCCATTAGGTAAGTATAAATCATCACCAGCTAATTGTATTTTTTCAACTGAACCGTTTAAACCGTATTTATAAAAAGATAAAATATCATCCATTACTAAATTTGTTTTAAAATCACCATCAACCGCCTCAACTATTTTTTCTAGCTTCGTAACCGATCCTACACTTTTTAATTTACTTAAAATCGCTTCAATAACCAGTTGTTGGCGCTGTCCTCTCATTGCATCACTATCAATATGGCGCGTTCTTGCTAGTGCAAGTGCTTCTTCCCCATTTAATTTTTGTAATCCTTTTTTCAAATGAATCGCATCAGGTTCATCTTTACTATTTTGCTCCGTAAATTCAACTGGGACATCCACTTCAATACCATCTAACCCATCAACAATTTTAGTAAAGGAACCAAAATTAAATTTCACAAAGTAATCAACAGGCACCTGTAACAATTTCTCTACCGCTTCCACAGAAGCTTGCGGTCCTCCATCTTTACCATTTTTAACGAAACCACTTCCATATGCATGGGTTATTTTATCTTTTTTCTTTTCAACTGGAACATATGTATATGTATCACGCGGTATGCTCGTTAATTTCACTGTTTTATCGTCTTTATTAAAAGTCGCTAACAATAATGCATCTGTATGAAATGCACCATTATATTCCTTTTGTCGTTCTTGATTTTCATCAATTCCCATAATTAAAAGTGAAACATGATTTGCAATTGGCTTTACAGATTTCTCACGTAAATTAGATTTTTCACCTCGTGCTAAATTCAAATTAGATTTTTGTACAAGACTAGAAGTTTTCATATATACATAGGCTCCATAGCCAATTCCACCAAATAGTAATACCGCCAGTAGTAAACTTATTATCTTTTTCTTTTTATATTTTTGCTTATTTTTCTCTTCTCTTAAAAATGAATGATTCCCCATTTACTCTCCTCCTGTTTCTATTCATCCAATATGTTTTTCATTTTTTCATATTTAGCGCTATCCTTTTGAAACATACTTTCTTTCAATCCCTTATCTATTTGTATCCATTCAGTCGTAACTGAATATTGAATCAAGCCTTCTTGAAAACTAAGAAATTTCAACATAATCCCTGTATTTTTCTCCACAACCATTTCGAATTTCCCTCTTAAATCTTCAGAGGTGCTAACAGGCATCTCTATGTTTATAACTCCTTCAATTTTGTAGCAATCTAATCCAAGATATTTCGTTTCTTTATAATTCCAATCTTTATATCGAATTAATAAATCTGCGAATTCTGATTGAATACTATATTTAGCTAGCCCTACATATTCATCATCATATCTCTTTTTCTCATCTGATTTTCTCACTAACCTTTCCGTAGGATTTAATTTTAATAGTTCATTGTTTCTTTCTTTCGGGTTCCATTTTGTCTCTTTATAGGTATACTTCTCATCATCAAACTCTTTTTTCTTGCCCTCGTTATATATAATTGTTCGTTTTTTGGCTAGTTTATCTTCTTTCGAAGAGATACCTCTTTGTTTCTCCGTATCAATCGCATACTTATATGTTGTAGCAATTCTTGATGAGCTAGAATATTCCTCAAATTGTCCTGAAATATTTTTAAAATAATCAATAGAATCTAGCATTTTTTGATGAATCTTTTCTTTATCTGGATAATGTACATTCGATTTTATTTCTTCTTCATTTTCATAATCAGAAAACGCTTTTTTCTTTACATATTCAAATACTCCACCATTTTGCGCAAAACTTTGTATAGAAAACTCAGACATAGATACCACTGAAAGTATACAAACCGCTGCACTAATTATCATCATATGAATTTTGTAACTCTTCTTTTTTACCTTAAGATTATGTAGCGTGCCATTAATCTTTTCATTTAACTCTGGAGGTACTATAACAGTTTCATCTTTTATTCTCTTTTTTAATTTCTCATCAAATAATTTTTCATTATCCATCCTTTACACCCCCTATTCCATCTTTAATCGTTTTTGTAGTTGTTCCCTCGCACGTGATAATCTTGATTTCACTGTTCCTTTCGGTATTTCTAACAGCTTTGCTATACTCTCTTGATTCATGTCCTCATAGTAATAAAGCACCGTAACAGCTCTTAATTCTTCATGTAACGATTGAATCGCATTACACAAATCTATATCTTCATACTGATCACACGCACTCATAATATAATCATTCTCTTCTGTCACAATTACATTTTTATACGCTCTAATAATATTGTTACACTCATTTATTAGTATTCGAATTAACCAAGTTTGAAAAAATTCTTCTTTTTTTAATTTTTTTATATTTTCATAGGCTTTTAAAATTGTTGTCTGTATCGCATCCTCTATATTTGTCTCATCACGTAACATCGCCTTTGCTATTCGATACATCTTCGCTTTTTCTGTATGTATAAGCGCTATAAAGGCTTCATGATCACCTTTTTTCGCTAAAGAAACATCCGTTTCTTCTTTTACAATCATTTTATATAAAGGGATTACTTTCACAATTGCTCCTCCTGTTTCATCCTCACTTCATCACTTCCAATTTAACTTTACATATATTAGACGTATGAACCTAGAAAAAGGTTCACTTTTTTGAATATTTTTGTAACTAAAAAGATAAATATCCTTTATAAGGATGCAATAAACATAATAGTTTAAATTTACAAATAAAAAAAGCCCACTTTCTCAGTGGACTTTCTACTCTATAACGGTAAATCCCTCTTCCTAAATACTACAATCGCTACGATAAAAATACAAAGCGCTACAGTAGTTAAACCTATACTTACCGGCCATATATTATATGATCCTTCAGCAATTTCTTTCGGACGAAACAGCGTGAATAATGATAGGTTTTTCATCCATTCTAACTTATCACTTAACTTCCCTACCATATCCAATACGAAAAATAAGATAGTTAAACTCGCTGAATAACTTAGTGCTTTTCTTTCGTCATTACATATACAAGAAAAGAAAAATGAATACGCACTAATGACTAAAAATATGAGCCCTCCGACTACATTTATCTTCAAAAATAATTCTTTATTTAAGTTATTATCTTGTAAAAACCATTCTGCACCTACTAACCCAGCTACATACGTAACAGATACAATAATTAGAAGTCCCAATATGAGAACAGCAGCTTGTGTAATCGCAATTTGCACTCTAGATACAGGTGTTGCTAGCAAGTATGCCATTGCGCCTTTATCTACATGACGAGCAATTAAATGTGTCGCAACTGTTACGCAAAAAATTGTTAAAATGATAATAAATAATAGACTATAGTATTCGCCCGCTAGAAAATCCATTACGTTTTGAATCGGACTTTCCATACCAACGATTTTTTTCACGCTATCAGGCATGGCAGCTATTAATTCATTTAGCCCTTTCGCTGATACCATTGACGGGAATATCCAAATTAATAACCACAGATATAAAGCTGCACCAGACGCATAACTCAAAATATTTTTTTGTGTTTCTTTCAAACTAGCTAAAAATAATTGCTTATTCATGCGTTACCCCTTCTTTCTTATCGTAATAATGCATAAATAAATGTTCTAAATCCATCGCTCTCGTTTGAAGTGCCGTTACATTATAGTTTGAAAGTGTTTGTAAAACAGTTTGATAGTTTCCTTGTACAATGATAGATGCCTCTCTGCCTTTTACCGCTTCAAATTGCAAATTACACTTTGTAAGGGACTCAATCTCTTCTTGTGATGATACTGTTACATCTATCACCTGTCTTCTCATACTTTGTAAATCGTGAATATTTTCAACCGTTACGAGTCGACCATCTTTAATAATAGCTACTCTATCACAAGTTCTCTCAATTTCAGTAAAAATATGTGATGACATTAGGATTGTTTTTCCTCTTTGCTTTTCCTCTAATATTAAATCTATAAATACTTGCTGCATAAGTGGATCAAGTCCAGATGTTGGTTCATCTAAAATTAACACCTCTGGATCGTGCATAAATGCAGCGACTATCCCTACTTTTTGCTTCATTCCTTTAGACATTTTGCGAATCGGTGTTTTCACATCAAATTGCAGACGCTCTATCAGTTCATCTCGTCTTTTCGTATCCTTTAATCCTCGCATTCCTTGCATTAATTTTAAAAACTCTAATCCGTTCATTCCTTCAATAAAAGAAATTTCACCCGGTAAGTAACCAACTTCCCTTTGAATTTTCGCCGCTTCATTCCAACAATCTAATCCAAAAATTGTCGCTTTACCAGTTGTCGGTTTTATAAATCCCATTAAATTACGAATCATCGTTGATTTCCCGGCACCATTCGGTCCTAAATAACCAAATACTTCTCCCTCTTTTACATCAAATGTAATATGAAACAAACCTTTTCCGTTCGAAAACTGTTTTGTGACATCTTGAACTGAAATCATAATTCCACCTCATTTTTTGAAATATTTAATGTGTGATATTTCAAAATTATTGTACTCCTCATCTTCCATATTCGCAACAACTTTTTGAAATATTTATTAGTCCATATTTCAAAATTATTGTTTTCCATTATTTTTTCTTGTATATTTTAAGTGAGGTGATTGCATTGAACGGCTTTGAAAGAGTAAAAGAAAAGAAAAAGCGTGCCATTAAAGAAGCAGCATTCGTATTATTTTCAGAACGTGGATTTAATGAAGTGAAAATAGAACATATCGCAAAAGAAGCAAACGTTTCTCAAGTTACAATTTATAATCATTTCGGAAGTAAAGATGCGTTATTTAGGGAGCTTATACAAGAATTTATCATATCTGAATTTCAATATTATAAAGAGCTTGCAGAAGAAAAATTACCTTTTCATGATATGATGCAAAAAATGATTGTAAGAAAAATGAATACTGGCGGATTATTTCAACCTGATATGTTACTACAAATGATGCAAAGGGACGAAGAACTCCGTAAGTTTATTTATAGTTATCAAAATGAAAAAATCCTACCCTGGTATTTAGAAATATTAGAACGAGCTCAGCGCAAAAACGAAATTAATCCACACCTTACTAAAGAAATGATGTTACTTTACATTCAAATGTTTACAAAATTAGGTGATGAATTTGGAGCACAACTTCTTGAAGGAGATCGGGAAAAACATATAAAAGATATCGTTACGATGTTCTTCTATGGTCTTTCTGTTCCACAAAAATAAAAAAGACACGAATTTCGTGTCTTTTTTATTTTATAGAAATGACTCTACCCTTTTCACTACTTTCAATCGCTAATTGAATCAGTTTAATAACATCTAAACCTTCTTTTGCTGTTACAGGTAGTTCCTCACCATTTAATATACTATCTCGTACACCTTTATAATAATTGTCATAACAACCGACTTCTGTTGGAATACGCTCTAAGCTTTCTTCTGTTTCTAAAGTAGCAAAATCCTCTTCATCGTCTACTCCATAACCGTTATCACCTGGCTTCATTCCATTTTTTAATTGCTCTTCCTGCGAATCCATACCGTACTTCACGATAGAACCTTTCTCTCCATGCACTATAAAATGCGGTCCAGCTTTTTTCACATAACTGCTACTACGTAAAATGACACGTTTAACTCCGTAATGAAGTACTATGTGGAAATAATCATCCACCTCTGCACCTGGTCGTTGTTTTATTACATCTGCACTTATCGCATCTGGTTTCCCGAATATTGATAACGCTTGGTCAATTAAATGCGATCCTAAATCGTATAATATACCGGATCCTGGTAGATTTTTTTCTCTCCATCGATCACGTACATGTGGACGGAAACGATCAAAATTCGATTCATATGCGTATACATTCCCTACTCTGTTTTCTCCTAACAATTTCTTAATTGTTAAGAAATCATTATCAAAACGACGATTATGATATACGCTTAACATTACATTATGCTGCTCTGCTAATGAAATAAGCTCTTCTCCTTCTTCAATTGAGACAACAAATGGTTTTTCTACAACAACATGCTTACCTTTTAAAATTGCTTCTTTTACATATGGAAAATGAGTTGTATTAGGTGATGTAATAACAACTAAGTCAACATCAGCTCGCTTCACCAATTCATCAATTGTACTAACAACATTAGCGTTTGGTAATGTTTCTTTTACTACCTCTTCTTTTGAGGATAATACAGCACGAATATCATATTCTTCTATTGTTTGTAATAGTGGGATATGAAATGTCGTACTAGAAAAACCATATCCTACAATCCCTACACCTATTTTTTTCATGTTGCCCCTCCATTTGTCCCGCTTTAACGGGCAGTAAGATTCCTAACTCAAAATTCAGTGAAAGCTAAGGCATTAGGTGAGGAATCAACTGCTTGTTAAAGCCCGATTGGTTCAACTAATAATCAGTGAGGATGAAGAAACTCCCCATTGATTAAAGTTTCACTTTATGAGAACGATTTCATTCAGTTATTATAACAAGATTATTATTATTTACATAATAAATTGCCTAGAAAAAAGCATCTTGCTACTATTCATAGCAAGATGCCCTCTTTATTCTGGTCTTTTCTTCGTCCACGTTTCTACTACTTCACCAGTATCATTAACATCTAGCACAAGGCTACCATTACTATACCGGTCTTTATTTCGATACGCTTTCGGATCAATCTCTTCTACAATGTTTTTCTCTGTCTTCATGTAAACTAATTCATCGTCCCGAACAATTTCAATACCGACAATGCGGTACGGATTACGTTTTAATTCTTTGAAAATAACAAGACCGCGTTTCGCCCTCGTTGACTTTTCAATTTCTGATGCTTTTAGACGTTTTACAGCACCGCGCTGTGTTACGAGAATAAGTTGATCTTTGTCACCATTTAACGGTTTACCAGAAGCGACATAGTCATCTTCTTTTAAATTAATTGCTTTAACACCAGCAGCTCTTACACCGACTGGACTTACTTCATCTTCATGGAAAATAAGTGCATATGCACCGTGTGTAGCAAGAACAATATCACTCGTTCCATCTGTCGCAAATATATCGACAACTTCATCATCTTTTTTCAAGTTTACAGCAACGAATGCCCTTGAATAACGCTGAACTTTATATTGATTTAATTCTGTTTTCTTTATCATACCATTTCGTGTTACAAATACGATAAATCGTTTTTCTTCCTCAAAGTTCGGTACAACCGTTGCCCAAATGATTGTTTCATCCCGGTCGAGTGAAACGATATTAGCAACGTGCTGACCTAAATCTTTCCAACGAATATCTGGCATTTCGTATACTGGCAGATATATATAGTTTCCTTTATTCGTAAATAAGAGGACTGTCTCTGTCGTATTCGTATCGAATCGTTCAAGTAAGATGTCACCCTCTTTCATACCGAAGTCTTTGCCGTTTGAGGCATTATGTGAGCGCCATCCAGTACGTTTCACATATCCTTCTTTCGTTACAGTAACGATGACATCTTCTTGTGGGATCATCACTTCTACATCGATTTTAATTTCCTCGATTTGATCTTCAATAATCGCGCGTCGATCATCACTATATGTTTTCTTAACTCTCTTTAAATCTGTTTTAATTACTTGAAGTAATCTTTTTTCACTTTGTAAAATTGCCTGTAGCTCAATAATTTTCTTATTAAGCTCATCTGCTTCTTCTTGTAACGCCGTAATGTCTGTATTCGTTAAGCGATATAATTGCAAGGAAACAATTGCTTCTGCTTGTGCTTCTGTAAAACCAAATTTTGCACTTAAATTATCTTTCGCGTTACGTTTATCTTTTGAAGCTCGAATTGTCTCAATTACTTGGTCTAAAATCGATAATGCTTTCTTTAAACCTTCTACAATATGTTGACGATTTTCTGCTTTTCTTAATTCATATTGCGAACGTCTCGTAATAACCTCTTTTTGATGTCCAATATAAGCATCTAAAATTTTCGGTAATGTCATAAGTGTTGGACGACGATTATTGATCGCTACCATATTAAAGTTATATGGAATTTGCAAATCTGTATTTTTATATAAATAATTTAAAATACCTTCGGAGTTTGCTTCTTTCTTTAATTCAACAACAATTCGTAAACCAGTACGATCTGTCTCATCACGCACTTCAGCAATACCATCTAACTTTTTATCTAGACGTAATTCATCCATTTTCTTTACAAGGTTTGCCTTATTCACTTCGTAAGGAATTTCAGTGATTACAATTTGTTGTTTCCCACCGCGCACTGTTTCAACTTCTGCTTTTCCGCGAATAATAATTTTACCTTTACCTGTTTCATACGCCTTTTTAATACCATCAATCCCCTGAATAATACCGCCTGTTGGGAAATCTGGTCCTTTCATAACTGTTAATAAATCGTCAACAGTACTATTTGGCTTATCGATACGCATCATTGTAGCATCAATAACTTCTCCAAGATGATGCGGAGGAATTTCTGTTGCATAACCAGCGGAAATCCCTGTAGATCCGTTCACTAATAAATTCGGGAACGCTGCTGGTAATACAACTGGTTCTTCACTCGTATCATCAAAGTTTGACACGAATTCAACTGTTTCTTTATCAAGATCACGTAATAATTCAGATGCGATTGGTGATAAACGAGCTTCCGTATAACGCATCGCTGCCGCTGGGTCCCCATCAACACTACCGTTATTACCATGCATTTCAACTAAAACATTACGTACTTTCCAAGTTTGGCTTAAGCGTACCATTGCTTCATATACAGAGGAATCTCCATGTGGATGATAATTACCGATAACATTACCTACTGTTTTAGCTGATTTACGAAACGCTTTATCATGTACATTACCTTCTACATACATAGAATATAAAATACGTCTTTGTACTGGCTTTAAGCCATCACGTGCATCTGGAAGTGCACGATCTTGAATAATATATTTACTATAACGTGCAAAGCGATCACCTAACACGTCTTCAAGCGGGAGGTCATGAAACTTCTCTGCTTGCATGTTATTCCACCTCCGTCTCCATAATCATTTCATTTTCTAAAATATTTCCTTCTTCTTGCATACCAAACTGTACATTACGTTCAATCCATTTACGGCGCGGTTCTACTTTATCGCCCATTAATGTTGTAACGCGACGCTCTGCTCTTGCTGCATCATCAATTTTCACGCGAATTAATGTACGCGTTTCAGGATTCATTGTTGTTTCCCATAATTGATCCGCATTCATTTCACCAAGTCCTTTATAACGTTGTAACATATAGCCTTTTCCAACTTTTTTCGTTACACCGTCTAATTCCTCATCTGACCAAGCGTATTCAATTACCTCACTCTTACCTTTTCCTTTACTTACTTTGTATAAAGGAGGAAGTGCGATAAATACTTTACCAGCTTCGATAAGTGGCTTCATATATCTGTAGAAGAACGTTAATAACAATACTTGAATATGAGCCCCATCCGTATCGGCATCGGTCATAATTACAACTTTATCGTAGTTAATATCTTCAACATCAAATTCATTTCCTACACCGCCGCCAATCGCATAAATGATTGTATTAATCTCTTCATTTTTAAAGATATCAGCAAGCTTTGCTTTTTCTGTATTAATTACTTTACCACGTAACGGTAATACGGCCTGGAAACGTCGGTCTCGTCCTTGTTTCGCAGAACCACCGGCAGAGTCACCCTCTACTAGGTACAGTTCATTTTTTTGCGGGTTACGTGATTGTGCAGGTGTTAATTTCCCGCTTAACGTACCTTCTGATTTTTTCTTTTTCTTACCACTACGCGCTTCTTCTCTTGCTTTACGGGCTGCTTCACGGGCTTGTGCTGCTTTAATTGCTTTTCTCACAAGAAGTGTAGCTACATCAGGGTTTTCTTCTAAAAAGTATGCTAAATGCTCAGATACAATGGCATCAATTGAAGAACGCGCTTCACTTGTACCTAGTTTCCCCTTCGTTTGCCCTTCAAACTGAAGCACTTCTTCTGGTACACGTACCGAAACGATAGCCGCTACACCTTCACGAATATCTGTACCTTCTAAGTTTTTATCTTTTTCTTTTAATAGTGCTACTTTACGAGCATACTCGTTAAACACACGCGTCATCGCTGTTTTAAATCCAGCTTCGTGTGTTCCACCATCTTTTGTACGTACGTTATTTACAAACGAAAGAATATTTTCTGAGTAACCATCATTAAACTGGAATGCTAGTTCTGCTTCAATCCCGTTTTGTTCACCAGTGAAATATACAACCGGATGAATTGAATCTTTTTCTTCGTTTAAATATGAAACGAAAGCTTCGATTCCTGTTTCATAATGAAATATATCTTCTAAATCATTACGTTCGTCTTTTATCGAGATTTTCATTCCTTTTAATAAGAATGCAGATTCACGTAATCTCTCACATAATGTTTCATAATTGTAATTTGTCGTGCTGAAAATCGTTGTATCTGGTTTGAAATGCATCGTAGTACCAGACTCTTTCGTCTTCCCGATTTTCTCAAGCGTCGTTACAGGAACACCGCCATTTTCAAAGCGTTGTTCGTAAATATTTCCGTCACGCTTAATCGTTACGACTAACCATTCTGATAAGGCATTTACAACCGATGCCCCAACACCGTGCAAACCACCACTCGTTTTGTAACCACCTTGACCAAACTTACCACCTGCATGAAGTACAGTTAAAATAACTTCAGGTGTAGGTTTCCCAAGTTTATGCATTCCCGTAGGCATTCCTCGCCCTTTATCTATAACGCTAATACTATTATCTTTATGTATTACGACTGAAATTTCGTCGCCAAATCCCGCTAACGCTTCGTCAACGGAGTTATCTACTATTTCATATACTAAATGATGCAATCCACGGCTATCCGTACTCCCGATATACATACCCGGGCGTTTTCGAACGGCTTCAAGTCCTTCTAACACTTGAATCGCATCTTCATTATATTGGAACTGATGCTTCGCCAAACTCCTTGCCCCTTTCCTAATCCAAAATCAGAACATATGTTTCTATTATAGAATAACGCCTCGACTATAGTTTTGGCAAGTTATCTTATCTCTTTTATATACCATCTTCAATAGAAAAATCCTTGTTTTCTCACAAGGATTCCTCTAGGCTACTATTTCAGAAAAATAATCGTTTGTCAACGAGAAATGGATATGTATTCCAAGATTACACATTCCAAACCTTTATTATGATCCAAATGATCAAGATCCAAAATGGGATTACAAATAACAATCCCCAAAAACAGCCTTTAAAAAATCTCATGATGAACACCTCGTTCATCGGCCCTACTTATCTATAATGAGGGCTGAATCAATCTTTCTACCTTTAAATCTATACTATTTTGTCATCGCATGTTCTACTTTAATACAACGATCCATTATTACAGTATAGTCTTTTTCTTTTAAAAGTTTATATGTATCCTCATCTTGTACTCCTAATTGTGCCCAAAAAACATCTGCATCAATCTCTACAAATTCTTTTGCAACATCCATTAAAAACTCTGAGCGACGAAATACATTTACAATGTCAACGTGTTCCTTAATATCCTTTAGTGAAGAAACTGCCTTTTCTCCGAGCACCTCATCTACTGTTGGATTAACTGGAATAATGCGGTATCCAGCATCTTGCATTGCTTTTGAAACCATATACGATGTACGTTCTGGCTTATCTGATAATCCAACAACCGCAATTGTTTTGCTTTTCTTTAACACTTCACCAATTTCCGTACGAGTTGGGTTTTCAATTGTCATAATTAATCCCTCCTATTCCTTTAGTATAGCCGATAAAGAAAGTCTCTTTCAATATGAAAGAGACTTTCTTTTATTTCGATTATTGATTCTTTGTAGCTGAATTATCTGCTAAAGTAGCCGATTTCGTCATTTTTTGACCGTTACGGTAGAATGTAACTTCTACTTTCTCGCCTACTTTTTTCTTTTCATATAAATATTTACGGAATTGAAGAGCATTCTCTACTTTTTGATTATCTAATGCTACTACAATATCATATTGCTCTAAACCAGCTTTTTCAGCTGGTGATATTGGGTAAATTTTACCTAATACAACGCCGTTTGTTACTTCTTTCGGTACTTTCAATTGATTGACTGCATAAGCTTGCACATCTTCTAGTGAAACAACACCTACTCCAAGAGCTGGACGTTTTACTACTCCATCTTTTTCAAGAGATTCAATAACTGGTTTTGCGATGTTAATTGGAATAGCAAATCCAATTCCTTCAACTTCTTGTTGTGCAATTTTACTTGAATTAATCCCAATTATTTCACCATTTTGGTTAAATAATGCACCACCACTATTACCTGGATTAATCGCTGCATCCGTTTGAATAACTTGTGCTTGCCAATCTGGTCGTTTATCCCCATCAATATCAACCGGAATTTCGCGTTCTTTACTACTGATTATACCTTCCGTTACACTTCCATCAAATCCAAGTGGATTACCGATTGCAATGGCTTTTTCACCCGCACGAAGTTTACTTGAATCACCTAAAGTGGCAACTTTATTTACATTAGATCCATCAATTTCAACAACCGCTAAGTCTAACCAAGGGTCCTTACCAACTAATTTCGCATCAACTTGCTTTCCGTCGCTCAGCTTCACAGCAAGTTTATTTGCTCCATCTACTACGTGGTTGTTTGTTACAATATATGCTTTATTTCCTGCTTTTTTATAAATAACACCTGATCCTGAACCGGCTTGTTGTTCTTGACCTGTCGGTTGCATTGCAAATGGATCAACACTTTGTTGCATATTAATAACACCTACAACAACATCTTTCGCCCCTTCAATCATACCAGGTAAATCAGTTTCATTTTTCGCTTTATTTACAACAGGAACTACAGTACCTTCTACTTTTGAATCCGAACTAAATGATGATACTGGCGCTCCATTATTTTGAGCCCATGGCATATATGGTGCTGCAAAACTAATCGAAATCGCTCCGACTACAGCTCCCACTAAACCTGTGAAGAAATAGCCTTTTTTACTACCTGATTTTCTCACTTCTCTCGTTTCACTATGCTCTTCATTTAAATTTGGTCCGTCGTAATATCCCATGTTTTATTTCCCCTCTCTGGTGAATTCGTATTTTCAGTATAGTCACGTTTTGTGTCCTTCTTGTGAACTCATCGTGAAATCCAATTAAAAAAATACACTTATCTAACATTGTAGACAAAAAAAGTATTTTTTGTACATTTTACCTTCAAAAGAGAGTATAAAATTACCATTTCCCTAGGCTAAATTACACAAATCGTTCTAGATTATTCTTCAAATTTATAACCAACTCGAATAACAGTACCGATATGCTTCGCTTTATCTCCTAGCTTATTTCGAAGTTTTTTAATATGGGTATCAACCGTTCGGTCATCACCGTAATAGTCATATCCCCATAACTGGTCTAATAAATGTTGACGTGATAACACAATTCCTTTGTTCTCCATTAAATACACAAGAAGTTCAAATTCTTTATGTGTCAATATAATTTCTTCTCCATCTACTAAAACAGTTCTAGATAGACGATTCACTTCTATTCCAGCTAAAGACATAGCATTTTCTTCCGCTACTCCTACCGCACCATCCGCACGTTTCAATAACGTCTTTGCGCGAGCTACTAATACTTTCGGGCTAAATGGTTTCGTTACATACTCGTCTGCACCTAATTCGAAACCTAGCAATGTATCATCCTCATCCGAACGTGCTGTCAACATAATAATTGGTACTGCTGATTCTTTTCTAATTCTTCTACAAACAGACCATCCATCTATTTCCGGTAACATAATATCTAACATAATTAAATCAATTTCATGCTCTGCAAATAACTCTAACGCTTTTTTTCCATCTTCTGCTTCGATTACTTCAAAGCCTTCATTACGAAAATAATCACTAACAATTTCACGTAATCTTCTTTCATCTTCAACAAGCAATACTGTTTTATTCATATAATCTATCCCGCCTTTTTACTCTTTCAATCGAATAATACGTTGATTGGAGCTTCCGCGAAATGGAAGTGTTAAATCTTTTTCCTCAATTTCAAACCTTCCATCGACTAAAACATCCCCATAATGTAACAACTCTATCATATCATTATTTTGAGAACTCTGTATCTCTTCTAACGTATAACCTGTATACATCCATAGGTTTTTTTTCAAATCTTTCACGATTTTTGCTACCATTTTCACTTCAGCAGCTTGAAAAAATGGATCTCCACCTGAAAATGTTACATCAGTTAATGGATTACTTGCAATCTCTTTCACAATTTCTTCTACTGTCATTTCCGTTCCGTTGCAAATATTCCACGATTTCGGATTGTGGCAACCAACGCAACGATGCGGACAGCCCGCAAAAAACACGACTGTCCGCAATCCTTCTCCATCTACTACACTATCATGAATAATATTCATCACTTTCATTTATGTTTCACCCGATCTATCTCTTCACTACGTTTCGCACTATTCCACTTTGACATATCTCCTACAAGATAGCCTGTTATACGGCGAATTCTTTCTATATTAGCCTCATCTTCATTCCCGCAACTTGGACATTCATTCCCAATAACCCCGTGATAACTACAGCACTTACAACGGTCAACAGGATGATTAATTGAACCGTATCCAACGCCATGTTCTGCCATGGCTTGTACAATTTGTTTTAATGCCTTTTTGTTATGCATTGCTGCTCCGTCTAGTTCAATATAAGTAATATGTCCCCCGTTACATAGAGCATGAAACGGGCCTTCTAAACGGATTTTATTTATCGCTTGAATGTTATAATAAACTGGAATATGGAATGAATTCGTATAGTAATTATGGTTCGTTATACCGCTAATCACGCCAAATTCTTTTCTATCTTTTTTCACAAACTTCCCTGATAATCCTTCTGCTGGAGTTGCAATTACTGAGAAATTCAGTTGATGTTCTTCTGTCGCTTTATCCATTCTATCTCTCATAAAGGAAATAATTTCATACCCAAGTTTCCATGATTCTTCATCTTCCCCATGATGCTTTCCTGTTAAAGCTACTAAACATTCCGCAAGACCGATAAAACCAATACTTAACGTCCCTTGTTTTAAAATCGAGGCTACGGAGTCTTCAGGCTGCAACGTTTCTCCACCACGCCATACACCTTGTGAATATAAAAACTGAAAATCTCTTGCTCGCTTCGTACATTGATACGCAAATCTTTCTAATAACTGCTTAATTCCTAAATCTAAATAATAGTTTAGCGCTTCAAAAAACGCTTCTTTTGAACCACTAATTAACGCTAATTTCACTAAATTAATAGACGTAAATGATAAATTCCCTCTACCAATCGCTGTTTCTTCTCCATGTATATTAGACATAACACGGGTACGACATCCCATGTAACATACTTCACTTTCTGGTCTTCCATCATAATGTACTGCATTAAACGGAGCATCTAAAAATGAAAAGTTAGGGAACAATCGTTCAGCCGTTGTCTCTAATGCTAATTCAAATAAATCGTAGTTCGGATCACTTTCTTCAAAATTCACACCTTTTTTCATCTTGAAAATTTGAATCGGAAAAATCGGTGTCTCCCCTTTACCAAGTCCAGCTTGTGTCGCTTTTAAAAGTTGTTTAATTAACATTCTTCCTTCTTTTGATGTATCTGTTCCATAATTAATAGAAATAAACGGTACTTGTCCTCCGCCCCTACTATGCATACTATTCGAATTATGAACGAAAGCCTCACACGCTTGATACGTATCATTTTCCGTTTCTTCCCATGCAAATTCTTCTATTTGTTCTTTCGTAAGCGGATATGATTGTAATCGTTTTTTATGTCTCTCAATTGTTTTTCGTACATAAGGTGCTAAATCAATATCAAAGAGTGCAAACGATTGACCACCATGCTGCATATTTTGATTCGCTTGAAAAATAATAGACGAAAGAGCCAATGCACTTTTAATGTCTTGCGGTTGTCTCATATGTCCATGTCCAGTATGAAAACCATTAGCAAGCATTTGCGCTAACGGAATTTGTGAACAAGTCGTCGTTCCTGTTGCATAAAAATCTAAATCATGTGGATATAATATATTTTCATTTATCGCTTTTTTCACTTGATCTGACAATAAATTCTCAACAGCATAATATTTTGCACTCTCAGATGCGAATGTTCCCATTACGCCCATTGGAGAGCGGCCGTCTACATTTGCATTTTCTTGCATCAAATCTTGTTCATTGCCGTGGACTATTGTCTCAAACACTTTCATTAATTCTTCTTCTCCACGTGTATTATTTTGTAACATTTATAACCCTCCACCAATATGTTGTTATCTTTTGATTAAAATGTTACTACATATAGTCTTACTGTTTCTGTGAGAAATGTAACATTACTGTGAAATTTTTTTCACGAAATAATGAATTTTTCATTTACAAAAAAGAAATGTGCTCTTTACAAATGTATGGTACAATATACGGGAAAAACTCTTTTTACCCTTTATCAACACATTTGAATAAAGGAGACTGAACTTATGGTTACTACATATCTTTTATTTATCGTTGCCTACTTACTTGGCTCGATTCCATTTGCACTAGTTGTTGGAAAAATCGGCTACGGAATCGATATTCGTGAGCACGGGAGCGGTAATCTAGGCGGAACAAACACATTCCGCACATTAGGGAAAAAAGCAGGTTTTACCGTTACAATTGCTGACATTTTAAAAGGGACATTAGCAACAAGTCTACCAATGATTTTCGGGTTAGATATTCATCCACTATGGTTCGGGTTAGCGGCTGTTCTTGGACATGTCTATCCAATCTTCGCGAAATTCCGCGGTGGTAAAGCAGTTGCAACTTCTGCTGGGGTGCTATTATGCTATTCACCAGTTGTTTTTGCAATATTGGCTGTTGTATTTTTCACCCTTTTATTTACAACAAGATACGTATCACTTTCTTCTATGGTAACAGCAGTTGTTGCTGTTATTGCATCCATTGTTAGCGGGGATAAAATCTTCATTATTGCGATGTGTTTATTAGCAGGTATGGTTATTTATAAACACCGTGCAAATATCGGACGAATTATAAATAAAACTGAACCAAAAGCAAACTTTTCAAAAAAGCAAAAATAAGATCGCAACCCACATAACGCAAAAAGAAAACGTGAAGCATATTAATAGCGTCTTTTTGCGTTATTTTTTATACTAAAGAAAAAGCAACATAATTTGGAGGAACTATACATGAATCTTTCCGTAACAAAAGAAGCAGCACAATGGTATAAAACTGAATTAAACTTACAATCAAATGAAACACTACGCTTTTTCGTACAATACGGTGGTTGCAGTACTGTTCAAAAAGGACTTTCTTTAGGTATTCGTAAAGATGATCCTGCACATCCTGCTGTTCAAATTCAAGAAGAAGGTATTAATTTCTTTATTGAAGGCGATGATGAATGGTTCTTCGATGGACATAATTTATCTGTTACACTTAACGAAGGTGACGACTTCCCACAATTTAATTATGAAAAATAAAAAAACGTGGCTTCTGCCACGCTTTTTTATTTTTTCTTAATTTCCTCATATTTCGCATACCACTCAGGATATAACTTTTTAAATGATACAGGGCGGAACCCTTCTTTTTTCGCACAAATATTCGTTGTGCTTGCAGTAATACACAGTTCACCATCACCATTATATATTTCATATCCATATACAACGCGAAGTGGGCTCACAGTATCTACCCATGTTTTTACGATTGCTTTTTCTCCGTAACGCATCGCTTTACGGTATGAAATTTGTAAATCTAACACAGGAGAAATAATTCCTTCTTTCTCCATTTCAACATATGAAAAACCTAAATCTTGTATAAGTTTCGTGCGACCTAACTCAAGCCACACTAAGTAGTTTGAATGGTAAACAACACCCATTTGATCTGTTTCCGCATAACGGATTTCAACTTCATGTTCTGCTACAAACATATGTATTCGCCTTCTTTCACTTCTGCTACCTTGCATACATTTAATCATAATACAGTGACATCAAAAATAAAATAAAAATAGTGAATCTTTTCCCGAAAGGAGCCAGCATATGATTCAAATTGTAACGGTTCGTAGTGGTGATAGCGTATATAGCTTGGCATCAAAATATGGATCAACACCTGACGAAATAGTAAAAGACAATGGATTAAATCCAGCTGAAACGCTCGTTGTCGGTCAGGCACTTATCGTTAATACGAAAGGGAATAATTATTATGTACAGCCTGGTGACAGCCTATATCGAATTTCTCAAACATATAATGTCCCCCTCGCTAGTTTAGCTAAAGTTAATAATTTATCTTTAAAATCTATTCTCCATGTCGGACAACAATTATATGTACCAAAAGGCACAAAACGAGCTGTAGAATCCATCGCTTATTTACAACCTTCAACTATACCGATTAAAGAGAGTTTAGTTAATGCGACACGCGCCATCAATCCATTTTTAACATACTTAGCCTATTTTAGTTTTGAGGCAAAAAGAGATGGCACATTAAAAGAACCTACTGAAACAGCTAAAATTGCTAATATTGCAACGCAAGGTAAAACAATCCCTATGCTCGTTATTACAAATATTGAAAATGGTAATTTCAGTGCCGATCTAACATCAGTTATTTTACGCGACGCAACGATTCAAAACAAATTTATTACTAACATTTTGCAAACAGCTCAAAAATATGGCATGCGAGACATTCATTTCGATTTCGAGAGTGTAGCACCTGAAGACCGCGAGGCGTATAATCGCTTTTTACGAAATGTAAAAACACGCTTACCTAGCGGGTACACATTGAGCACAACTCTCGTACCGAAAACAAGTTCAAATCAAAAGGGAAAATTTTTCGAAGCTCACGATTATAAAGCGCAAGGGCAAATTGTTGATTTCGTCGTCATTATGACATATGACTGGGGATGGCAAGGCGGTCCACCGATGGCGATTTCTCCTATCGGTCCAGTGAAAGAAGTACTTCAATATGCAAAATCTCAAATGCCTCCACAAAAAATTATGATGGGGCAAAATTTATACGGGTTTGATTGGAAGCTTCCATTTAAACAAGGAAATCCACCCGCAAAAGCAATTAGCTCTGTCGCAGCTGTTGCACTAGCTCGTAAATATAATGTCCCTATTCGTTATGATTTCACAGCCCAAGCTCCTCATTTTAATTATTTTGATGAAAACGGCGTGCAACACGAAGTTTGGTTTGAAGATTCACGGTCTGTTCAAAGTAAATTCAATTTAATGAAAGAACAAGGTATAGGTGGTATTAGTTACTGGAAAATCGGTTTACCATTCCCACAAAATTGGCGTTTACTCGTTGAAAATTTTACGATTACGAAAAAGGGCTGACAAAAGTCAGCCCTTTTTGTACATTTTGTTAAGATTCATCTTTGATTTCACTTTTTAATGAGTCAATACTTTCTAAACGTCTTTGATTTTTTGCTTCAATAGCAGCACGATCTTTTTCATTAGAAAGTTCCGCTGTTTCTTTTGCTTCATTAAAGTTATCAACTGTATTTTGCACCATTTCTTGTAACTTTTCAGCGTTGTCACTTCGATTATCTGGATTTGGCATGTACTTCCCTCCTAATATTGTATATACACACCATCTTAAATTACCTATCTTTCCTCAAATTTATACATAAAAAAGGAGAATGTAATATTCTCCTTTTCTTTAACCATTATCAACAATCGGTTGTTTACCTGTTTGATCTTGCATTTGCTTTCCTTTATTTCCACCAGCTTTTTTCGATTGTGTTCCAATATGATTTGGTGCAAAGTCTTTTGAATTTTTTTTCGGATTACCCATTACTATCGCCTCCTTAACACTAGTATCGTACTAGTGTTAAGAATTATTCAGCTTGCTTAAAAAGTTTCATTTCATAACGTTTTTCAATGCGCTCTTCAATGCGATCAATTGCATCACGATCGCTTAATAATTGTTGTTTATTTTCATTTACAAGTTCTTCAAACGATTTACGGCGACTTCTTCTCATGTTGTTCACCCTCTCTCCTTCGCTTTCTTATTACATAGTATGAGCAAACAAAAAACTCTTTAATCAGATTTGCAAGAAAATTTTATGTTTTAGTACTCCTAAAAAAACTCCGTGTACAATATATTGCACACGGAGTTTTTTATACCATAATATTTAAATACTCTTTCAACTTTTCATCTGCATTCATTTCATTTTCTTTATAATCATGAAGCGCCTGTAATACAAAATCATACTGCTCTAAAATATAACTTTCTAATTTCATAACATCCTCTAAGCTATTAAGCATAATTCTCGTATTACCAACTTCACTTTTTAACGCCGGTTCACATTTTAAACTTGTACATATTTCTTTCACATCTTCTTCTAATATCTCTGTTAATACATATTTCTTTCGCCCTTTTACCTTTACTCTCATAACTGGATAAAAAGCTTTTATATCTAAATAACTTCCTACATTCATACAACGTAGCCATTCTACATTACGTTTATTACGTGCAAGCATTTCTTTCACCGCTTCGTATACTACGATTTCATCAAGTGAGACCTTATTTACTTTTCTCTGTCCTTCTTCTTCAATAGCTGCACACTTTTGATAAACAGCAGCACACGTAATGCAATCGTCAAATGCATTATGAGAGCTTAAACGAATTCCAAGCATTCGCTTTAACGTTTCAAGTTTATGATTAGGCGCCTGCTTCATGTATTTCTTCGCTAAAAATACAGTATCAATTACTTTATTTTTAGGTTCAGGTAGCCCTAGCATATTTACATTACTTTTCAAAAAGCGCATATCAAAAGAAGCATTATGGGCCACAATAACATTTGTATGTAAAAATGCTAAAAATAAAGGTAATACCTCTTCAATCGTCGGTGCATCTGAAACACGATAATTGGTAATACCGGTTAAACTCGTTATTCGGTCCGGAATTGGCCGCTCTGGATTCACGTATGAAACAAATTGATCTACCAGTTCATGATTACGATATTTCACCGCTGCAACTTGAATGATTTTATCATTATAAGGGTTAAATCCTGTTGTTTCAAAATCAATTACAACATAATCTAACGGTAAGGATACATTCCCCACTCCATACACTCCTTTATCTCTAAACGATTATATTTCTTACATCATATCATGAAGTTATTACTACTTGAAAAAGAAAAGGCAGAAATGGGAACTCTCCACCTCTACCTTTTCACCATTATTTTAATTTAGCAACCCTTTTCTCCATCTCTTTTTGCGTCATCGGCCCAATAAACTTATCTTGAATGACACCTTTTGTATCTATAAAATACGAAGTTGGAATCGTAATTACTTTATACGCTGTTGTCACATCAATGTTCTTGTCCAATAAAATAGGAAAAGTAATTCCTTTTTCTTTAGCAAAATTGCTTACCTTTTCTTCCCCCCCACCTTTTTCTGAAGGCGTATAGTTGATTGCTAAAATTTCTACGTTTTCTTTATGTTCTTTATAGAAAGCCTCCATATCCGGCATTTCTTGTTGGCAAGGTCCACACCACGTTGCCCAAAAGTTTAAAATCACTTTCTTTCCTTTTAAATCTGATAGCTTTACATTCGTTCCATCTAACTTCGTTAATTCGAAGTCTGGCGCACTCTTCCCTATTTCAATACCATTCCTTGCGATAATCTCTTTCATCGCAGCTTCACTTTTTTCTTGCTTCACTTTTACCGCCTGCTCTTTATTACCAAACTGTTCATAAGCTGCGTATCCCGCTAAACAAAGTAACACTACAATAATCGTAAGCTTCCGCCACATTTTATATCACCCTAACGTATTATCTTCTTTTAACACATTCATCAAAATACTATATATCTTATTTTAGCTTATACGGACAAGCTTGGAAATATTCACATTCTAAATAATCAGAATTTTTATAACTGTGATTAAATTTTTACCTTTCCATCATATAATTAGAAATAAATAGAATATTTTACAATGAAAGGAGCTCTCATGAATTTATTTGAAAAAATACTTCTATATATTCTTAGTTTTATATTTTCCCCAATCGGAATTATCACATGGATTATCTCACTATTTAGTAAAGACCCTGAAAAAAAACAAGTTGGACGTATTTGTCTCTATATCGCATTAATCTCATTTATCCTTTGGGCAGGCCTCGGCATTATTACTTTTTTCACGATGACTACCATTACTACTATAGAATAGTTATAGAAAGGATGATTATTTTGGGAGAACACCCTATCACCAAAGAGCTACGCTATATACGAATATGCTTAGTTATTTTAGTAATCGTTCTTTTATTTTTCAACAGTGAAAAAGTCGTTGAAATTTCTACAAATCATGATTCCATAGAAAATGTTCCCACCAGTAATATGACACAAATTGCGGAAAATACATTCGCTATTCAAGAATATAATCCATTACTAAGTAGCGAACATACAATTAAGATTTTCAAATATAATCCAGATACAAATCAACTTACTCTCGTCAAAGAAGTTAATTCTAGTGATCCGAATTCTTATACTTATCAACTTAATGAGAACGAATAAAGTGAAACTTTAATCAGCCCTCACCAATCGGGCTGCCCGGCAAATAGCTGAATAAAGATAAGGGCATTACATATCTCTTATCTTTTTGTTTGCAACTCTTTGTACAATGAGTTGCAATTTAATAATTCTCTAGGATTCCCACATTCCACAATAGTCCCATTCTTTATGACAACAACACAATCTGCTATCATCGCTCTCTCTACATCATGTGTTGCCACAATTCTCGTTACATCTCTTCCTATCCCTTCAATCATATTCCAAACCAGTTCTTGATTGCCTGGATCTAACCCAGCCGTCGGTTCATCTAAAATAATAAGAGTTGGATTTGATACAATCGCTCGCAATAATGCGAGACGTTTTCTTTCGCCTCCTGAAAGCTCTTCACCGCTTTTATGTAGCACAGTTTGACTCCCTTCAGGTAACCCTCTAATAATCGGCGTTACATTTATAAGTTCACTATTTTTTTCTAACTGATTTTCTAAACACTCTTCCCCGAAATACATATTCTCTGTTACCGTCGTTCGGAAAAAACGTGGTTCTTGCCAAACTGTAGTCATACGAGCTTCATTACCATAATAAGCAATGCTACCGTTAGATGGTTTATACAAGCCCGTTATTAACTTTAAAAGCGTTGTTTTTCCTGCACCGCTTTCTCCCACAATAATAACGAGTTCACCAGGACGAATTTGCAAATCAATATTACGAATTCTGCATTTCTCTTCGTCATTCTCCTGAAATGAAACATTTGTTATCCTGATACCCATCGCTCTTTCTACATTGTTATCTGCTGCTCGTTTATTTAAAAAGCAAAAAGTTCTATTTGCCGAAGCGACTGCAACTTGTGTCATTATTAATAAATCGCCCACATAACGGACAGGGAAAAAGAGCATCTCAATTGTCGCTAACACTGCAATGAGTGAACCAACTTCTATTTCTCCCCTCATTATTTTTTGTGCACCTATAATGAGAACAAGGATATATGCTCCTGTTTCAATCACCGTTCCAACTACTCCAATACAATGTTGCATCATCGTCTTCTTTACTTCCGATTTATACGATTGTGCCGTTACTCTTTTAAATAAGCGAATTGCCCATTTTTCTTTTTGTAAACTCCGCAAATCTTGTATCCCCTTTACAAACTGTGACACCATCTCTACAACACTTGAGTGATTTTTTTGAGCAACGCTTGCAATATCTCTTACCTTTTCTCCCATCAGTATTGGAACAATTGTACTTAAAAATAAAAACGGAGTTACCCACAATATAAACTGTATATCTATATGTTGTAGTGCTATGAAAGCTCCAATAAATTGGGCAATAGCGTGTATATATTCTATTAATATAGAGCCATATAATCTGACCCAGTTCGGAATATCAGACACGACCAAAGTTTCTAACTCTCCTTGCTTAATCTTCTCACTCTCTTCAAACGGTAATGAGAAATAGTGACGCAATAATTCTATACGTTTCGTTTGTAATATACGTTGACTCGCTTTTGAACTTATATAATCAAATAAAAGATTGTTCGCCCACATTAAAAAACGACTACCCGCAAACAAAGCTATATATAAATACGCACCTTTTAGCTCTCTTTGAATAAGATTGTCTACAATTAATCCCATGAAAATTGGGCGTGATAAATTTAAAATGGCAGCAATTATCCCACTACATACAGCTGCTATTACTAATATTTTCTCTTGTCGTAACGGCAACAATATTCTTTTATACTCTGTCATGACGTTTCCTCCATTTTTATAGTAAAAAGAAAGGGATGAAACCAAATGGTTTCATCCCTTTCCATAAAATAAGGAAGCTAACTATTGTTAGCTTCCTTATTGTTCATTTCAATTATTTAGTTCGACACTTTTGATTCTTCAATTTTCTCACGAAGAACCATTTGCAGAATACCACCGTGACGGTAGTAATCAATTTCAACTTCACTATCGAAACGAGCTACTACTTCAAATTGTTTTTCGTTGCCATCTAAATCAGTTGCAACTACTTTTACAAGATCACGTGGTCTAACTGATTTGTCGATTTGAATTTCAAATGACTCGTTACCAACAAGACCTAACGTTTCAGCACTTTCGCCATCTTTAAATTGAAGTGGTAATACACCCATTAACACTAAGTTACTGCGGTGAATACGTTCGAAGCTTTCTGCGATTACTGCTTTAATACCTAATAAGTTAGTACCTTTCGCAGCCCAGTCACGAGAACTTCCCATACCATAATCTTTACCAGCAACAACTAGAAGACCTGTGCCATCTTCTTTATATTTCATAGCAGCATCATAGATTGATGTTACTTCACCAGTCGGCCAGTATGTTGTATATCCGCCTTCTGTTCCTGGTGCAATTTGGTTTTTAATACGGATGTTCGCGAATGTACCACGCATCATAACTTCATGGTTACCACGACGAGAACCGTAAGAGTTAAAGTCAACTGGTTGTACGCCGTTTTCTAATAAGTAGCGTCCAGCTGGTGTGTGCTTACCGATTGAACCTGCTGGTGAAATGTGGTCTGTCGTTACAGAGTCACCAAATTTACCAACTACACGTAAGCCTGATAACGTTTCAACTTCACCTGGTTCTTTAGATAAACCTTCAAAGAATGGTGGGTTTTGAATGTATGTTGAATCATTATCCCAAGTATATAAAGCTTCGTTTGAAGTTTGGATTTCATTCCAACGCTCATTGCTGTTAAATACTTGTGCATATTCTTTCTTGAACAGTTCAGATGTAACAACGCTTTGAACTACATCTTCAATTTCTTTAGCTGATGGCCAAATATCGTTGAAGTAAACAGCATTGCCATTTGCATCTTTACCGATTTCATCATTTTTCAGGTCAATATCAACAGTACCTGCAAGTGCATATGCCACAACAAGTGGTGGTGATGCTAAGTAGTTTGCTTTTACAAGTGGATGAATACGACCTTCAAAGTTACGGTTACCAGATAAAACAGATGTTACTAGTAAGTCGTTTGCTGCGATTGCTTCTTCTAATTCTGGCGCTAATGGACCAGAGTTACCGATACAAGTCGTACAGCCGTAACCAACTGTTTGGAAACCTAATTGATCTAAATATGTTGTTAAACCAGACTTATCTAAGTACTCTGTAACAACTTTAGATCCTGGTGCTAATGATGTTTTTACATACTCAGGTACTACAAGTCCTTTTTCAATTGCTTTCTTCGCAACTAGACCTGCTCCAATTAATACGTATGGGTTTGATGTATTTGTACAGCTTGTAATTGCTGCGATTGCAATTGCACCTGTTTTCATCGTTACTTCTTTATCTTCTAATGTAACCTTCACTTCTTTATCGAACTCTTGCTCATTAAATCCAAGTCCTTGTGTTCCAACTGGTGCTACAACAGCTTTATGGAACGCATCTTTCATATCTGAAAGTGGAATTAAATCTTGTGGGCGTTTCGGTCCAGAAAGGTTAGATTCAATTGTATTTAAATCAATTTCAACAAGATCAGTATAGATTGGATCTTTACTGTCTGCTGTATAGAATAAACCGTTCGCTTTACAGTATTCTTCAACAACGCGAATTTGTTCTTCATCTCTACCTGTTAAACGTAAGTATTCTAATGAAATATCATCGATTGGGAAGAATCCACAAGTTGCGCCGTATTCTGGTGCCATATTTGAAATTGTTGCACGGTCAGCTAAAGGCATGCTCTTTAGTCCATTACCGAAGAACTCAACAAATTTACCAACTACACCTTTTTGACGTAATACTTGTGTTACTTTTAATGCAACGTCTGTCGCTGTAGTACCACTTGGAAGTGTACCAGTTAATTTCACACCGATTACTTCAGGTACTGGGAAGTATGAAGGCTGTCCAAGCATTCCTGCTTCTGCTTCAATACCACCAACGCCCCATCCAAGAACGCCGATACCGTTAATCATTGTTGTATGTGAGTCTGTTCCAACTAATGAATCTGGGTATGCAACTAAGTCACCTTCAGCATTTTTCACAGCATGAACAACTGGTGCTAAATATTCAAGGTTTACTTGGTGTACAATACCTGTAGCTGGTGGAACCGCACGGTAGTTATCAAATGATTTCTGTGCCCAGCTTAAAAATTTATAACGTTCTTCATTACGTTTAAACTCTAAGTCCATGTTGAATGCAAGCGCGTCTGCCGTACCCGCTCTATCAACCTGTACAGAGTGGTCAATTACAAGGTCTACAGTAATTTCAGGATTAATTTTGTCAGGATCTCCGCCCATGTCTGCCATTGCTTTACGAAGCGAAGCCAAATCAACAACAGCTGGAACACCAGTGAAATCTTGTAAAATTACACGAGATGGTTTAAATGGAACATCGATATCTTGAACATCTTTCGTTCCCCATTTCGCTAAATTTGTAACATGCTCTTCTGTGATTACACGTCCGTCTACTTGACGAAGTACTGATTCAAGTAAAACTTTCACGGAATATGGTAATTGAGATACGTTGCCAACCCCTGCATTTTCAAGCGCTTTCAAATCATAATAATGATACGTTTTTCCATCTACTTCAAAAGTTGCACGTGATTGAAATGGATTATGTTTGACCATTATGTTTCCCCCCTGTTAAACGTGACTAAGTTGTCTGAATATAAAATGTAGACAAACTTTTCAATACCTTACGATAATATCTTATTACAACTTTCTAAATAAGTAAATAATAAGAAACTTATAGATTATCATAAGTTTTCTTTATGTTTCTAAATTTGAATAGCTTTCATGCTCCTTATGAATACTATTATCATAAAGTAAAGTGCTCTATCCGCGGTTTACTTACAGTTCGTACATACTATGAACTGCTCATCATTCAACATACAAAAAATGTTATAGAGGTGAAATAAAATGGGTAAAAGAAAAGCAAATCATACTATTTCAGGAATGAATGCTACATCTGCACAAGGACAAGGAACTGGTTACAATGAAGAATTTGCAAACGAGCCTTTAACTCCAGCAGAGCGACAAAATAATAAGAAACGTAAAAAGAACCAGTAAAGAAAAATCCCAAAAGGTCTATTTTCCTTTTGGGATTTTTTCTAATGTTTATAACGTAGTAATTCCGAAACCGTTACAAATCGATAGCCCTGCTTTTTCAGTTCAGGTAAAATTTTTGCTAGTGCCGCTACCGTTTGACTACGATCATTTCCTCCATCATGTAACAATACAATATCGCCACTTTTAGCATTTTTCACTACATGATTTACAATGGATTCAACCCCTGGATTTGCCCAATCACGTGGATCTTGATGCCACGACCATAGAACAGTTTGATAACCAGCTTCTTTCGCTGTTTTAAATACAGCGTCGTTAATATATCCGCCAGGAGGACGGAATAACAAAGGTTCTTTCACCCATTTTTCAAAAAATTTCTTTCCATCTAAAATATCATTTTCTAATTTTTCATCTGATGAATTACTCGCATACAAATGATTCATCGTATGATTTCCAATTTCATGTCCCTCTTTTAACACTTGTTTCACTAAATATGGATTGCGCTGAACTCGAAATCCAATCATAAAAAATGTCGCTTCAGCCTTATATTGACGTAATAAATCTAAAACTTGTGGTGTATACGTTGGATCTGGTCCATCATCAAATGTAATTGCAATAATTTTTTCATTATTAGGTACTTCCCATGTTACATAACCAGTTGGTTCTAACTCTTTTCTGAGCAACATTTTCGCTTCCACTTTTTCCACTTGAAATATATGTACTGCACATAGCAAAGAAAAAACTAATAGAAAAATTTTCTGTTTTAGCATAACGTTTACTAAAGCAGCAAGGTTGTCGAATAAACAACAACCTCATTTACTTTTCTAATTGATCTACATTTCGCATTATATTTTGGAGATTATTTTCATATTGCTCAAGTTGTGGACGTTGTGTTTCTGAAGCTACCTCTAGTGCATTTTGAATTTGTTCATATGCTTCCTGAACCTCTTGGCGTAATTCTTTTAAATCATGACCGTAGTTTGGATCATTTTTCACAATGTTGTTAAATGCATTTTCTGCTTGTGTAACGCCTTGCTGCGCTGCTTGAAACGCTTGTTGTTTATCTTTATGATATGGCATTATATAATCCCCTTTCTGTAATAGTTAGTCCCAATTATCTTTACCTTTTTTTCTAAAAACATTCTCGTATAAATTTGCAAACTTCTCTCATTCTAAAGAGGAAGAGGAGGTGTCACATACCATGGGAAAAAACAATCGTGAAGCGAAAGAAAAAAAAGGACAACCTGAACCATTAAGCGGATCTCATAAAGTAAAAAACCGTAACCATTCACGCCAAAAACATCATGCGCATCATGATATGTAAAACAAAAAGTGCACACTAGCTATCTTTTCCACATACAATGTTTATATTTTTCCATTTATTCTTCACCCCTAATTCATTCATGCATAACATAGTATGAATTGAGATTTTACGGAGGGTGTCTTACATGGGCAAGAAAAAGAAGGATTGTCTTTTTCATGTTGATGGTTTCGAAGAATGGATGGATCAATTTTGTTCTGACTCTTGTAGTAACTTTAGTTTCCCAAATCAAATTCATATTGACCTTTGCGAAACGGAACAAGAATACATTTTGGAAACAGATGTACCAAATGTAACTGAACAAAATGTAGTCATTAAAAAGATGAAGACAGGCCTAACCATTTGCATACTTCATAATAATATTTCTTTACAGCGGATCATTCCTTTACCCGATAATATTATTTATAAGAAGATGCTAGCCTGCTTAGAAAATGGATATTTAGCCATTCATATTTCCAAAAATGAAGTTGCTGATAAGCATGAAATGAAAGTTCTTTTTTCAAATTAAGAGTTAATATAATACACACTAAGCCCCAGTTGGTTACTGGGGCTTATGTTATTTCGCATGCATTTCTATATTAGAATTTCTATCATATCTTTTTTTCGATAAACCTTTTGTAACTAAAAGCACAGGAAATGCCACAGTTGAAAATATAGCTAGTGCTGAAAATACTGCAAACCCATTTTGGTACCCGTAGTAATCGAGAAGTACTCCTCCAAACCACGGACCTATTACTGCTCCAATTCCCGAAAAACCCATCGCACCGAAGTATGTTCCTTTTAGATGCGCAACAGCAATATCATCAATAAATACATCCGTCATCGAAAACATTAAGACTTCTCCAATTGTAAAAATAATTGTACAAACGGCAGCACCTAGCATAGATTCTACTATTCCAAAGCCAAATAATCCCCCGCTCACAAATAAAGTCCCAACCATAATTGATGTTAACGGTGTATACTTTTTGCACATTTGAATAACAGGGTATTGGATAATCACTACAACAATTGCATTTAAAGCGAGCATATATGAGAATAGCTTCACCCCATCCTCAAATATATGTGCATTTGCAAAATATTGAGATACTGTCGTCGTTAAATGTGAAAAACCGCAATTACTCAAAATAATACCGACTAAAGCAACTAAAAATACTATATCTTTTCGCAATATACGCATTGCATTTAACATTGTAACAGGTTTTTCTGTACTCACTTTCTTTTTTTCCATTGGATACTTCTTAAATTGGAACGCTAATATAGCTGTATATAGAATATATACCCCAGCTGCTACTAAAAAAGGAATTGTTGATTTTGCACTTCCAATCTGTAATCCAACAATTGGTCCAATAGCAACTCCAACATTTATTGCACCGTATCGTAAGTTATAGACGAGTAACCGATACTCAGGCTTTGTTAAATCTGATAATAATGCTCTTGATGTTGGCTCAAAAAACGACCTACATAATCCATTTAAAGCGTTTAATAAAAAGAAACTTAAAACATGATCCGCAAGTGAAAAACCTATAAACACAAAAATCCAAACGATCATGGACCAGAGCATAATTGTTTTCCGGCCAAATCGATCTGATAAATTCCCTCCGATAAAACTAGCAAAAACACCAACAAGTGCACTCGTTCCGATAATAGCACCAGTCATTCCAGCTGATACACCTTTAACAGTCGTTAAATAAATCGCTAAAAAAGGGATACTCATTGAAGTTGCAAACCTAGCAAACAATGTCCCTAAAATAATACTCATTCCAAGCGGATGAATATGCTGTAGCTTCCCCTTCATCGTTAAACCTACTCTCTCTATTTTCACAAAAAAAAGAAAGCAAAGGATCTGCTTTCTTTTCCTTTTTCTATACTTGAGCTGTTGATACCCGAGTTGTTCTCGTTATGTCCATATCAATTCCATATGTGAACTGTAATTCTTTACACACATCTTTAATTAAGATTGCGACATTATACTTTTCATTAAATTGTAAAACTATGTTTTCTACTTCTTCATATGTATACTTATATTCCCCTGTAATGACACTTTTTAGATCAAAGCATTCGTTAATACAAAGTTGTACAAGTAGCTGGTCATATTTCTCTATTACATCTTCTTTCTTCCAAAGTAACTCTTTTACATATAACCGATCAAACTTCACACTTTCTCGATTACAATCCGTTAAAATCCGGGTCATTTCATTTAATTCTCGATATAATTCAGAAATATTTCTGCTTAAACTAAGCAGTTTATCTACGCCGTTTTCATATAACATATTCATTCCACCCCCGCATTTTCTTTTTCTTATTATAGCAAGAAAATTCTAAAAATAGTTTCTTTCTTCTGAAATATTAGGAAACTAATTTCAATTGCTTTACAATGAAACTAGTTAATGCGGGAGGAGAAAGAAAATTGGAGCACAAATTATATTACACTGACGCTTATAAGCAAGACTTTACTACTAAAATTATAAAGCAAGATTATGATAAAGACGGTAACTTATACGTTGTTTTGAATGAAACAGCATTTTATCCGACAGGTGGCGGACAACCATATGATACTGGTACATTAAATGATATCAATGTAATCAATGTAGAAGAGATAAACGGCGAAATTCGTCACTACATTGCAGAACAATTACATACAGAAGACGTAGAAGGTAAAATCAATTGGGATCGCCGTTTTGATCATATGCAACAACATGCAGCTCAGCACATTTTATCTGCTGCTTTTTGGGACCATTTTAACATGCCTACAATTGGATTCCATCTTGGTAAAGAAACAGTAACAATTGATTTAGAAACAGAAAATCTTCATGCAGAAACGGTTGAAAAAGCAATACAAATTGCAAACAAAATTGTTTTTGAAAACCATCCAATCCGCATCCAGTGGATGAACTTAGAAGAAGCGAAAAGGTTGCCCCTTCGTAAAGAACCGACTATGACAGAAAATATACGCGTTGTTATGATCGAAAACTTTGACTACAACGGCTGTGGTGGAACGCATCCGAAACGAACTGGTGAAGTTGGTCCTATTCAAGTACTAGGATGGGAGCGCAATAAAGGTGGTATACGCTTAACGTTTATCGCTGGTTGGCGTACACTTAAATTAATGGGACAACAGCAACAAATTATGAAAAATGTTTCTAAACAATTAAACAGTAGCGAAACTGATATTCCAGCAAAAGTGGCGCAACTGCTTACTTCTCAAAAAGAAAACGAAAAAGCAATACAAACAATGAATGAAAAATTATTATTTGCAGAGGCAAATGAACTACTTCAACACCCTACGGAAATACATGCCGGCATACTTATTTCTAAAGTATTTACAAATCGTTCTATGCAAGAAATCGCAAAGCTTTCCGCTATTATTACAGAACAACAAGAGCATGCAATTACGTATTTCGTCATCGAAAATGATGACAAACTACAATGTATTCTCGCTTGCGGAAAATCAGTATCGCTCGATATGAATGCTCTTTTAAAAGATGCTCTTCCTACAATCGAAGGAAAAGGTGGCGGAAATAAAAAGAGTGCCCGCGGTGGCGGGAAAGCAATTATGAGTGGAGATGAATTTTTAAATCAGCTTGTTTCTTCTTTACAGTCAGCAGTTTAAAACATGTTATGAAGGATAGCGAAAGGCTATCCTTCCCCCTATATTTACAGACCTATATTTTGTTTCAAACCTTGATAACTCCCTGCATTTACAAAACCTTCACTTATAAGATTGATAAAAGTTTCCGAAAAACCATAATGACTTAAATCTTTAATCGGCACCATTTGCACATCATGAATTGGATTATGATCAAACTCGTTAGAAGGTAGCATAATTTCACCTTCAATCCTTTTAAGCAAAAACGTTATATGTAATAAAGACGGGCGAGCATCTGGTTTATCACAAACATAGAGTAGCTTCTGAATGTTAACTTCTAACCCTGTCTCTTCTCTCATTTCTCGAATCATTGCTTCCTCTAACGTTTCGCCATTCTCCACTCTTCCTCCAGGTAAAGACCAATTCCTATTAGCAACTTTTTGCTTTACTAGCAATAATTTTTTACCTTCAATTAAAATTCCCGTAACACGAACTTGCATTACATTTTCCATATGTAATCTCCTCTTCCCATTATATTTACAAATTAACCCTTCCATAAAAAGAACATACGTTTTATAATTAAAGAAAATTATGGAAGAAAGTAGTTGTTACATTCATGCGTCCACCTTTAACAAAGTCTATATCAATTGAAGATTTCCAAAACTATTATTGGTTAAAAGCAGAACTCCAAACATTTTGTCGTGAGAATGGGTTGCCAGCTAGTGGCTCTAAGATCGAAATAACCGAGCGTATCTCACATTATTTAACTACTGGTAAAATATTAAAAAACAGCTCTGTTCAAAAGGTGAGTAAAGCTTCCCTATCCTATAAAGACCTTTCTCTTCAAACGATTATTACTAACAATCACCGCTGTAGCGAAGAGGTTCGTGCTTTTTTCAAAGAAAAAATCGGAGCAAACTTCCGCTTTACAGTAGCTCTTCAAAAGTTTTTTAAAGACAATGTTGGAAAAACATATGAAGACGCGGTAGCTTTTTGGCATGAAGAAAACAAACGAAAAAAAGACCCTGCATACAAAACAACTATCGGTGCACAATTTGAATACAATCGCTTTACTCGTGACTTTTTCGAAGATCCAAATAATAAAGGGAAAGCAAAAGCTGATGCGATTGCTGCTTGGAACGAAATGAAAGCGAAACCTGGTAGTAATGTTTATGTTCCTCAAAAAGTAGAAAACTAGTTACCTCGCTAGTCTTCTACTTTCTCAAATAATAGCGCAATCCCTATCCCGCCTCCAATTCCTAATGTAGCAATTCCATATTTCATAGACTCTCTTTGTGCCTGATAAAACAAACGTGTTACAAGCATAGCACCAGATGCGCCGTACGGATGACCGAGCGCAATTGCTCCACCATTTACATTTACTTTTTCGTACGGAATTTGTAACTCTTTTGCGCAAGCAACAACTTTTGAGGCGAATGCTTCATTTATTTCAAAATAATCGATGTCCTCTACTTTTACATTCATTTCGTTTAATAATTTGTTCACCGCAAATATCGGACCAGTCCCTGGAAGATTAGGATCCACTCCCACTACAGCACTACGAACGAAACGAAGGACAGGTTTATACCCTAATTTTCGGGCTTGTCCCTCTTCCATTACAAGAACAGCACATGCCCCATCATTTACACCACATGAATTACCTGCCGTCACTGTTCCATTTTGTAAAAATGCGGGCTTTGTTCTTTTAATGATTCGTTCATAATTCATTTCTGGCTTTATAGATTCATCTAATAATCCATTAAAAGAAAATATTTCATCATGTATATATCCTTTTTCTAACGCTTGCAGTGTCCGCTTATAACTAAGACAAGCATACTCGTCTTGCATTTCTCTCGTTATATTATAACGCTCCGCAACATATTCAGCCGCTACTCCCATGTCAGGATCACCAATTGTTTCAGGTGAAAATCGTGCTCTTTTTTGAAAAGGTGATGTACTTGTACTCTCTACTCCCCCGGCGATATAACACTTACCTGCCCCGCCTTGAATGAGATGACACGCAGTTCGAATTGCTTCTAAACCAGCACCACATTGCCGATCAATCGTTACACCAGGAATATGATAGCCAAGTCCCGCCTCTAAAGCAGATAGTCTCGCAACATTCCCTCCTGGCCCAACAACATTACCTAATATGACATCATCTATTTCCCTCTCAATCCCTTTACTTAAAAACGTAAGAAGCGGCGTTGTTAATTGCTGAACTTCATACTCTTTTAACATCCCATTCTTCTTACCAATAGGTGTTCTTTTCGCCTCTACAATAACTGCTCTATTCATATATTTTCTCCCGGTTTTCAATCATACTTTTTGCTTCCATACGAGCGATTTTCCCACTATTTGTATAAGGTATTCCATCTACAAAATGCCATTCTTTCGGTATTTTAAACGAGGATAATCGTTGTAAGCAAAAACTCTTTAATTGTTGTTTTGTAGCACTTCCTTTTACGATCGCGACCGGCTTTTCACCCCAGTAACTATCTTTCACACCAATTACAACTATTTCATCAACAGCTGGGTGTTCATGTAATACACTTTCTATTTCTTCTGGATAAATATTGATTCCTCCAAATAAAATCATATTCTTCTCTCTACCAACAATATATATGAAGCCTTCTTCATCTTCATAGCCTACATCTCGCACTGTCATCCAGCCTTCTGCATTCAACTCCCGTGTTAAAACCCCATCTATTATGTATCCCATAAAAAACTGATCACTTTTCACATAAACAGTTCCTATTTCACCTTTTTGTACTTCTTCGCCTACTTCATTACATATTCGAACTTGCACATTATGACAAGGTTTTCCTACTGAATTTGGCCTTCTTTCGCTTTCTGCATCGACTAGTGCTGTTACAAAACTTAACTCTGATGCACCATAAAATTCATATCTTTTCGCATAAGGAAATATATTCTTTATTTTTTCTTTCGCTTCAGCTTCCCATTTCGCTCCTGATGAAATAATTTTCATTTTATTTTCTATTAATCTATTTTCTTTATATAAAGATTCAAGCATTGTCGGAACTGTATACATAACCGATATATTTTTAGTTTCTAACTTATCTAATACTTGATTCGGAATGAACTTTCTCATAATGTGCACTGTTTGTCCTACATATAATGCACTTATTGCCCCGTATAAGAAAAGAGAATGAACGAGCGTCCCAGCTATTAAAATTGAATCCCCCCTTTTCATATGAAAGTCATGTACATTACAATCAAAACTATGAACCCACGATTGCTGTGCACGTAAAAATGCTTTTGCTGTTCCTGTTGATCCTGATGTAAATCCCATATAAAAAGGAGCATGTTGTACACTTTCTACAGTGGAATATGTAGGAAGATATTTCTCTATCATTCTTTTCCACTCATCAATTTCAATTACTCTTCCTTTTTCATCCAATAGATCATTCACCTTATATCGTTCTGTCACAATCATATCCGGATTACTAATTTCAATTCTTTCTCTGAGCTCATCTTGTTTCCACTTTATATCTAACGGAACACAAACCCACCCGGCCATAGCGGCACCAGAAAATAGTTGTAAAAACTCTATACGATTTTCTAATAGGATTGCTATCGTTTTATTCTTCGATTTTTTTTCATTTAACCAGCTTGCTACCTTACAAACTGATTCAAACCACTCTTTATATGTTAAAACTCTATCATTTTCCTTTATCGCTATTTTATTTGGTTGTAAAGAGGCATGCTTTTTATATTCTTTTGTAATCCCCATATGAGACGTCCTTTCTTTACAATAATAATAAAAAGAAACACGCAATTAACGTGTTTCTTCCCTTTATCATCCCGCATTTGTATATTTTCCATTCTTTAAAGCGGGCGTAATAATATGTTTCAATGAACGATGTAATTTTGTTACGAGAACTGCCGCAATAATTGCTTTTATACAATCCCCTGGTAAAAACACAGCACTCACTTTCATTATCTCCCATACAGAAACATCCATTAAGAACGCTTGTACAGTAATACCAAATACATAAACTACGAAAATACCACCAATTATATTAATACATAATACTTTTATAATAGAAACTTCACGTAAACGCTCAATTAAATAACCAATAACAAACGCCCCAATGATGTAACCAAGTAAATATCCTGCACTTGGTCCAACAAATACACCAAGGCCACCACGTCCACCAGCAAGCAATGGTGCTCCAACTCCTACAATAAGTAAGAAAATAAGCTGACTTAACGCACCTAGACGTGATCCTAACAACCCACCCGCAAGCATAACACCGAGTGATTGCAATGTAATTGGAACTGGTGTAATAGAAAGAGCAATCGGAGGTATTAACCCTAACACTCCCATAATAGAACTAAATAAAGCGACGAAAACTAAATTTTTTGTATTCATATTTGCTTCTCCTATTTGTAAACTTAAAATTGTTTTTAGATAACATATCACAAAAATTATATTATCTTTCCACCCCTCTTTTGTCAACCGTTAATGTATTAGAGTTTACAAATAGAAGTTCACTTATTTCTCTCTATGCAAATGCTCCAGTTCTTTCCGAAGCGCCTGTTTTAAAAACTTCCCAACAGATGTTTTCGGTATTTCTTCCATAAAGACAATATCGTCTGGCAACCACCACTTCGCAAACTGTGGTTTTAAAAACTCATATATTTCTTCTTTTGTAACCGTACTATTTTTCTTTTGAACAACGCAGGCAATTGGTCGCTCTTGCCACTGAGGGTGAGGAACTGCAACGACAGCCGCTTCAAATATAGCATCATGTGCCATTAAAGCATTTTCAAGATCGACCGAAGAAATCCATTCTCCCCCGCTTTTAATAACATCCTTCGTACGGTCAACAATTTTCACGCAACCTTCCTCATCCACTGTGACAACATCACCAGTATATAACCATCCATCGCGAAAACCTTCGACAGTACGATCATCGTTATAATAGCTTTCAGCGATCCAAGGTGCTCGTAAACATAATTCTCCCATCTCAGTACCATCCCACTTCACGTCACCATTTGTACCGACTACTTTCATCTCGACACCAGGTACAAGATATCCTTGTTTAGAGCGAATTTCTAGTTGCTCTTCATACGATACTTCCGTTTCATAACTTTTTAAACGCGCAAGTGTTACGAGTGGACTCGTTTCAGTCATACCATATGCATGTATGAACGGAACATTATGTTTCTGTTCAAATGCTTTAATAACACTTTTCGGCGCAGCTGCACCTCCGCATAGTATTCTCGTCATACTAGATAAATCGTAACTATTATTTTCTAACTCTTGTAATACGCCGAGCCAAATTGTCGGCACACCCGCAGCTAACGTCACTTTTTCTGATTGAATCATCTCTAATAAAATTTTCGGAGTAAACATCGGTCCTGGAAGAACTTGTTTTGACCCAAACCAAGTAGCAGCGAAAGGAAGTCCCCAAGCGTTCACATGGAACATCGGTACAATCGCCATTGCAGCATCACTTTCCGATAAAGCAGCTGTATCCGCTAAACCGAGTGCCATACAGTGTAATACAGTACTACGATGCGTATATACAACACCTTTCGGATTTCCTGTAGTCGCTGACGTATAACACATACCAGCTGGTGTATTTTCATCAATATCTTTTACAAATTGGAAATTTGGATCGCCTTCTTCTAATAGCTTTTCATAATGATATACAGGCTTCAGCGTAGTGTTTGGGAGTTCATCTTTATCAGTCATAATAATGTAAGCTTGTACAGTTGATAATTGTGATTGAATATTTTCAACAAGCGGTACGAGATCTTCATCTATAAGTAGAATTCGGTCTTCTGCGTGCTGAATAATATATGAAATATGTTGAGGAGATAAACGAATGTTAATTGTGTGCAAAACAGAAGCAATACCTGGAATAGCAAAATACGCTTCCACATGCCGATGATGGTTCCACGCTAATGTTCCTACACGTTCACCTTCTTTAATTCCAAGCTTTTTCAACGCACTGGAGAGTCTTCTCGTCCTTTCCCCTAACTGCTTATACGTTAACGTTGTAACTGTATCATGCGTCCGTGAAACAATTTCTTTCTTCGAAAACAGTTTCTCTGCTCTTTCCATCATAGAACTAATTGTTAGCGGTACATTCATCATCATATTGGTTATATCCCCCTTTAAAGCGTTTTCATTTTTTCGTTTATTATAACAGACTTCCGCAAATGATTACGACATTTTTCTGTATTTTCTGAATTATTTCTTTGGAAATAATTCAGAACGATAAACTATCTATCTTTTTTCTTACTTTCTTTTTCAGTTTAAAAATAAAACGATTACTGTATTCCTTATTTTCTACTAAAATTCGATATATCTCCCATACTCCTAACACACGAACAAAAAGATAAACTCCGATTTGTTGTTATCAAAATAAAAAAACTCCTTGATTCATTTAAAGGAGTTTTCAATGTAAGATATTTCATTGATTCATATATCCTTCTCTAGATATACAATATCTTTTTGTATCGCGATTCTTACCTTTAATAAACATATCCTTCTGAATTGTATATTTGTACTCCATATTCAAACGTTTCATTAATTTTTCAGATGCTTCATTTTCTGAATCACATCCCGCTTCAATACTATTAAGATGCAACTCATGAAAACCATAGTAGAAAAAAGCTAATGCAGCCTCCGTGGCTAATCCTCTTCCCCAATATTTTCGAGATAAGGCGTATGCAATTTCTGCTGTATGTGTGACCAAATCATATTTTATAAATCCACACGTGCCTATAAGTTTTTTCTCCTCTTTTAATACAATTCCAAGAGGTGCTACTTGCCCTTCATTATATTGCCCCACAATTTCTTCTACATAGTTATATGTGTCACATAACGATTGATGAGCATCCCATACAGTAAAAGTTATCATCTCTTTATCTGTAGCATACTCATATATATGTAAACTATCACTCATATTCATTTTCCTTAACATAAGTCGTTTCGTATACAACGTTGGATATGACCATTTCTCAATGATCATAACGGCTTCTGCTTAAACTTTTCATAATGTCGTACTTTTAATAGAAGGATATTCCCGCAATCTGTACAAATATAAGCATCCACCGGTGAAGATGTGAACATCGTTTCCTTTTTCCGTATTTGTGCATATCCGACAAACTCACCTTCTCCTATGTTTTGAGAACCACAATTAGAGCATGTCTGCACGGTTTTTTGTTTCATGAGAGCACCACCTTTAATCTGTTTCCACTCCCTTCGACAGCTCACTTCCATTTCCCTTCCAAAAAACCTCTTATTCTCTCACATTTCAACAGGAATCTCAAAACAAAAATCGTATATGTACTATGAAATATATTTATTAACGGAGGAATTTTATGACTACTGTTATGACACTCGATATAGCAACAGAAATTGAAAATGCAGAAATTGATATGCTCTCTTCTAGATTAGAGAGACTACAAACAATGAGCGGAAACCCAATGCAAGTGCAAATGAAAAATTTCGGTAGTGCCACTGCCTTTTCATCAAAAATAATTGCCGGTCCTGCTTTTAATACGGTAAAAGGTATTACAAATGCAGATGCGATTGATGCAATTATTTCTTATTATGAATCACTACAAATTCCTTGCCGTTTTGAAATTACACCAGCGCAAGGCACAACTGAACTATTTCAATACTTATCTCAAAAAGGTTTTTACCAATCTAGCTTCCATACTGCTTTGTATAGTATACCGAGAGAGAGTTCATCACTTCTTCCTTCTAATATTACATTACGAAAACTGAAAGAAAATGAATTTGATATTTTTGCAGACATATATGTACGTGGATTTAATATGCCATCCTTTACAAAAGATAGCGTACGCCAAAATAATGAAATTCTTTACAATGAACCAGGATGGCATTTTTTCATAGCTGAAGTTCAAAATATCCCTGCTGGTATTGGTGTCCTGTATATAAATAAAGGTGTCGCATCATTAGCTGCTTCTGCTACTTTACCAGAATTTCAGCGTAAAGGCTGTCACACTGCATTAATTCAAAAACGAATTAAAACAGCTATTGAATCCAATTGTACTTTAATAGTTGGACAAGCAAGGTTCGGTAGCGGCAGTCAAAATAACATGGAACGTGCCCACATGAAAATTGCTTATACAAAATCAATATGGACCGCAAAAGACATATAATTTACTTTATTTCTCCTTCCGTTACATTTTTAAACATTTTATGACAAATCCTTTTCTATCCTATTAATCATTTGAATATTCAAACTAGATTTGTTACGATATTACTAGATACATCATTCAACTTGCAATATGAAAAGAGAATTCTAATCAAACTACAAGGAGGAGAAATGTATGACTAAACATGATCATGGTTTAAAAGAAAAAGTAGAAGGTGCCATTGATAAGGTAAAAGGTGAAGTAAAAGAAGTTGTTGGGAAAGTAACTGACAATAAGAAATTACAAGCTGAAGGAAAATGGGATAAGGTGAAAGGCACTGCTAAAGATACAGTTGGTAATGTGAAAGAAAAAGTACATGAATATAAGGAACATAAGAAAGAAAAATAAAAAAGAGCCCATCGGCTCTTTTTTTATTTCGCTTCATTCTTCTCTAACACGTATAAATCTTCTTCCATATTCGTTAATTTCTCACTTACAAGCTTTCTTGCATCTCCAATTGCTTGATTGTATGCAAATGGTCCAACTAATTTAATCATTTCTTCTATTAAACGCTCTGCTTGGAAACGTCCAATTTCATCTAGATCTTCTTCCATGAAAAATTGCTGAATTTGCGCTACAAGCTCTTCTTTTTTATCATTTGGTATTTTTATATTCATCATCGTTGTTACTCCTCTATATTTAAGATAATATCTTCCTTAACTCTACCATAGAAAAACGATTACCAGGACAGCTTTTTGTAACTCCTTCTAACTCCCTATGACCTAGTATATTTTCTTTCTTTATAGCAAATTGCTTCATAAACAGTTTACATAAAGAATATAATGCATTCACTTGCGGGGGAGTGGGATCGTATTTATCGAAATTTCCCGTCATACATATTCCAATTGTATGGCGGTTATGGTCTTTCGCGTGCGCTCCAATATGTAAACCTCGTCCTTCCACTACAGTTCCATCCTTTTCGATAAAATAGTTGTAACCAATTCCGCTCCACCCCCTTACAGTTTGATGAAATTCATGCGTTTTATACACGTCCCATCCATCTTCAGCTGTATGGTGAATAATCAGTTTGTTTACTTTTTCTAAAGGAACTAATTCATCTTGAAATGTTAGATTGACACGTTTAATTTCCATTTGAACTGCCTCCTCTTAAAAATCAATCATAATAATCGTTTTATCATCTGGCCTTATTCTCTTTTCCGCTTCTAGCTCTTCAATAATTGCTATATATTCGTTTATACTATTCTTTCTTATATATGCAACAGTTTGTTCTAATGACCAATCTGGGTGAAATAACCCGTCTGAACAAATAAAAATCCCACTCACTTCATCTGTATGTAATTCACCATGTTGTAAATAATGTATCGCTTCTTTCATTCCATTTGCAACTGAATAACCATTTGGCATATTTGCAAGATAACGATTGTATTTTAACTGTTCTCGAACATCTTGAAAAACATATTCTTCTGGTACAGATAACCCTTTTTTACGATCTTCTTCCCTCTTCTTTTTTGCTCTTTTACTAATTCCTTCCACTGTGTCTTTCGTTAATACTTGCATCGTTCCATTTTGAAAAGTTGCGACAATCATACAGTCCCCAAGCTGCGCATATTCAATTTTCTCACCAACTATTTGGATTGCCGCGATACATGTGCACCACAAATGCTCTTTTTTTCTCGTGTCTACTTCATATTCTAACATTTTGCTTTGCAATGCTTCATTTGCTTTGGCAACTGCAAATTGTAAACTATGATTCTCTCGTAATGCAGTAAAATAACTTGCAAATAAATGCGAAGCGATGTATGCTCCATTATGTCCCTTTTCATCACGAAACGGGACAAGTGGTGTTGCACCGTCACATACACCATAAATCTTTTTTTCTTTATTACAAAAATAAGAATCCTCACATTCTTGCTTCAACGGGCTTTTCTGTTGATATGTTTTTATCTTCACAACTGTATCCCCTTCCAAATGATAAAATACTCAAATTCTTTTGATTAATCTAATTTACCAAAATAAACTGTTTTTACCCAAAACTTTCAATATCATATATAATCTTGAAATAATATGAATTTTTCAGTGAAGGACGGGAAAGAAATGGTCAGATTCCTTGGTGTTATTATCGGTTCTATTATTATTGCAGTTGCCTTTAATCTTTTCCTTATCCCCCACAAAATTTTAAGTAGTGGAATTGGCGGAATTGCTATTATTTTAGGGATTGTAACCCCTGTAAACACAGGCATTATTAACTTTGTATTAAACTTACCTATCCTTATTTTAGGGTACATAGGTCTTGGAAAAAAAGTAATTTTTAACACAGTTGTCTCTGTAGTTGTATTATCTGTTGCATTATACTACGTTCCAGTAAAAGTCGTAGCAACAGATCCATTGTTATCTTCTATCTTCGGGGGTGTCATCGCCGGAGCTGGTATTGGTCTTGTTTTTAACTGTAATGGATCCACTGGTGGATTTGATATTATCGGTATGCTTTTATCCCGCAAGCGAGACATTAAACTTGGCGGATTCCTTATTATTTTAAATGCAGTCGTTGTAATAATCGCAGGATTCTTCTTCACTTGGGATGTTGCACTTACAAGCTTACTTTCAATTTATGTAACTGGTAAAGTAATTGATGCTGTTCATACAAAACATCGTAAAGTTACACTTATGATTGTAACAAATGAAGCAGAAAAAATGAAAAAACAACTTCTTTCAACTGTTGTACGTGGAATAACGTTACTTGATGGCGAAGGTGCTTATTCAAGCGAGAAAAAGCGTGTACTTATGACCGTCGTTTCTCGTGAAGAATTAGCAAGTATGAAACTAACAATTTCTGAAATCGACCCGAATGCTTTCGTTAATATTACAGAAACTGTAGAAGTGTTAGGACTTTTCAGAAGAAGTTAAAGACTAGGTGGGAATCCACCTAGTCTTTATTTTGCATAAATTCAATTCGGTTTCCAAATGGATCTGACACGTAAAATCGAATTACATCTGGCCGTGCATAATCATCAATCACTTTAACACCTTGCTCTATAAGTGTTTGCTTAAATTCATTAATTTCATTCACATAAAAAGCTGGATGAGCCTTTTTAGCTGGTATAAAGTTCCGCTCGACACCAATATGGATTTCTTGATTTCCGCATTTAAACCAACATCCACCTCGTTTTTTCAACTCTTCTGGCTTTGGAATTTCTTCCATACCAATCGTATTCCCATAAAAATCACGCGCCTCTTCTTCACACCCTACAGGTGCAGCTACTTGCACGTGATCAATCCCTTGAATATAATTTTTCATTTTCTCTCCCCCTCCTCTACCCTAATGTTATACGGAAAACAGCCGTCTGTAACTTACAAAAGGTTTATAAAACAATATAAGCTCCCCTTATTACCATCCTGCATTCACCTTGCAAAAAATAAAAAAAACAAAATTTATTCTATAACTTCCATTTTTTATAGAAATACACATTACATCTATATTATAGTTATGAATAGACAAATCTTTTTAGATGCTATTTGTACGGAGGAACTATTATGAGTCGTAAAAAATATTCACCAACTCAAAAAAAACGTCATCCGAACATTTCTAGACGTTTGCGAAACCATATACAAGATCGTTCATTAACAGAAATGTACGCATCTCTGTTCGAACACAATCCTGATAGTATTATTTCATTAAATTTAGAAGGAGTTATTCTACATATAAATCCTTCTGCCGAAAGAATATTAGGTTACACTTCTTTAGAATTAGAACAGAAAAATATTACCTCTATTTTAGAAGCCCATATTTCTGAGCAAGTATTACAAAATATAAAGAATACTGAAGCGGATAATCAACAAGAGTATATCTTATCTATTTATCATAAAAATGGATTCTTATTAGATGTTGTGACAAAACTAGTTCCTATTTTTGTTCAAAATCGTCTTACTGGCGTATATGCTATTATGAAGCCGCTTGAAAAATCAGAAAGAATTGAGAATATGCTAAAAGAAAGTGAGAAGAGATTACGTACATTAGTAAACTCCATGCCTGCGTTTGTTATATTTAAAGATCATGAAGGGCGCTGGCTTGAGGCAAATGACTACGCACTTTCTTGCTTCAATTTCCATCATGTACCTTACCACGGGAAAAAAGATAGCGAACTCATTCAATATAATGAAGCATACCGAGAAGCTTTTTTACATTGTGAAGAAATCGATGAACTAGCATGGCAACAAAGACAAATTCTTCATGGTGAGGAATTTATTATACATAGAGATGATTTCGATCTAATCTTAAGTATATCAAAAGTTCCGCTTTATCATCCTGATGGTTCTCGCAAAGGTCTTATCGTGATGGGGAGAGATGTTACTGAGCTAAAAGAAACTGAAAAGTTACTACGAAAATCAGAGAAGCTCGCAGTAGTCGGACAACTGACAGCTGGAATTGCCCATGAAATTCGAAATCCACTCACTTCTCTAAAAGGTTTTCTAACGTTGCTCCTCCCTGAAATAAGTGAAGAGCAGAAATGGTATATCGATGTTATGTTAAGTGAGATTTCACAAATGGAATCCATCACGAGTCAATTTATGGCGATGTCTAAGCCACAAGTATTATCTATCCAAACTTGTAACATACAAACTTTAATTGAAGAGGTAGTTACATTTATTTTACCGACTGCAATTATGCATAGCGTTCATATCATCATGGATCATTTTGATTACGTATATGATATTCAATGTGACGGTAACCAATTAAAACAAGTGTTTATAAACATATTAAAAAATGCGATAGAAGCAATGCCAAATGGCGGAAATATTTTCATCCAAACAAAACCATTAGAGAATAATTTCATCTTAATACGAATTATCGATGAAGGCTGTGGCATTCCAGAAGATCGTATCTCCCGTCTAGGCGAACCTTTTTATAGTTTAAAAGAAAAAGGCACAGGACTAGGATTAATGATGTGTTACAAAATAATTGAAGAACATCATGGTAAATTACACATTTCAAGCGAATTAAATAAAGGTACAATTGTTGATATTGAGCTACCACTTTCTTCATCTCACCTTGCAATCCAGTCTTAAATAAAAAAGAAGCATCTGCTAATCGTTAGCAGATGCTTCTTTTTTAAAATGCTTTGTCATACCACTCTTTTGCTTTTTCTACTTCACCCATCGTTAATTGATGCCCTCGATTTTCCCAATGCATTGTTACATTCGCATTTGCATTTTCTAATAGTACCTTCAATTCCTCTGACTCTGCTGATGAACAAATTGGGTCATTTGTCCCAGCAGCAATAAATACAGATTTCCCTGCTAAATTTGCTAATTGCATTCCTCTTCTTGGTACCATTGGGTGATGAAGCACAGCACCTTTCAATGCATTTTCGTAATGGAATAATAAGCTTGCTGCGATATTTGCCCCATTCGAATAACCGATAGCTACAATGTTATTTCTATCGAATTTATATTCTTTAGCCGCTTCATCTAAAAATTCATTTAATTCCTTCGTACGGAAAATTAAATCCTCTTCATCAAAAATGCCCTCTGCTAATCGGCGGAAGAAACGCGGCATCCCATTCTCTAACACATTTCCCCTAACGCTTAATACCGACGCTTCCGGATCAACTATTTCTGCAAGTGGTAGTAAATCTAATTCATTACCACCTGTGCCATGAAGTAATAACAACACTGGTTTTGACGTATCTTTTCCTTTTTGAAAAACATGTTTCATCATAATCCTTTTCCCCCTTCAATCACTTTAATCTAAATTTCTCACTTCAAATGGTAAAAGCGTTTGTTCAATCTGTTTTCTATGTTGTTCATATTGTTCCGGTAACTTTAATTCCTCACCCATCGTCTCTAACGATTCATCATGAGCGAAACCAGGAGGATCTGTTGCAATTTCAAATAAGATTTCACCATGTTCTCTAAAATAAATCGCATTAAAATAATTTCGATCTTGTACAGGAGTTACGTGATATCCAAAACGCGACACATACTCTTTCCAGTCTAGCTGATCAGCATCGTCACTCGCTCTCCAGGCAATATGATGAACTGTGCCAACGCCCATTTGGCCACGACCGATTGTTGATAATTTCAAATCAATAATATTTCCAATGTCAGCAGAAGAACGGAATCGAACAAATTCACCCTCTTCTCCAATTTTCTCAAGACCCATAATATGTTCTAACAATTCAGCAGTTTTTTGAGGCTGTGTAGATAAAAGACCAGCACCTCCAAACCCTTTAATTGCTACTTCTGGTGTAACTTCTCCAAAACTCCAATTATTTAATTCGCCTTTTTCTCTTTCAACTAATTCTATATGCAAACCATGCGGATCATCAAATTCTAAATACTGCTCTCCAAAACGAGTCATTTTTGTATACGAAACATCGAATTTTTCTAATCTATTTTCCCAAAACTCCATTGCACCTTTTGGTACAACGTAAGATGTAATTCCTACTTGACCATCTCCAATAATACCTTGACGAGCACCTGCCCATGGGAAAAACGTAATAATTGTTCCAGGCTTTCCTCCTTCATTTCCAAAATAAAGATGGTACGTACCTGGATCATCAAAATTCACTGTTTGTTTCACTAAACGTAACCCCAATACACCAGCATAAAAGTCTACATTTTCTTGTGGATGCCCTACAATCGCTGTAATATGATGGATTCCCGTTGTTTTCTTTTCCATTTCTTCCACTCCTTTTTTATTTCATTATAAAAATTCTTTTACATTTAAATTCATTATTCATTTTGTCCATGCTACAAAGTAAAATCCGTCATTATAATTTTATCTCGAATTCGAGATATTAATCACAAAATTACGTATCGGCGTCTAACCTATCGAATTATCTCGAATTCAAGATAATTCACAAAAAATATTTGTTCGATTTATAACCATAATAAATTTTCATTATGAACATTATTTATCTCGAACTTAAGATTTATTATAAGTTACTTATTTTTTATTGTCAATAAGTCCTTACTTTCATTTTACATGTAAAAAGAGTAAACGCTATTCACCGTTTACTCTTTTTGCAAATCATTTCTTTTCTTCTTCCAGTACTGCTTCCATCTCATTAAATTCACGATGAACTGCCTTAACGGGTTCTTTCGTTAATAAACTTACAACGATAACAGTTAATAAACTACAGAAGAATCCCGGTACCATTTCATACATAGTCGCTTTTAAACTTGGAATTTGTACCCAAGTGATAACAACTAATGCACCGACAATCATCCCAGCAAGAACGCCCCATTTGTTCGTTCTCTTCCAATATAAACTTAATAAAATTGCTGGTCCAAATGCTGATCCAAATCCTGCCCAAGCATATCCAACAAGCGTTAAAATTGTATCACTCGGATGATACGCTAAAACAACTGCAATCATCGCTACAACTAATACTGACAGCCTACCGATAAATACAAGTTCTTTATCACTTGCGTTACGACGGAAAAATGTTTTATAGAAATCTTCCGTTACTGCACTTGAAATAACAAGTAATTGTGAGGAAATACTACTCATAATCGAAGCCAAAATAGCTGATAATAAAAATCCTGTAATATACGGATGGAATAAAATATTTGAGAATGTTACAAAGACCATTTCTGGGTCTTGTAATGTCGCATTATTTTTAGCATAATAGGCGATACCAATTAGACCAGTAAGCATTGCACCTATAATTGAGATCGTCATCCAACCGATACCGATTCTACGAGAAGTTTTTAAATCTTTAATAGAGGTAATTGCCATAAAGCGGACAATAATATGTGGTTGACCAAAATATCCAAGGCCCCATGCTAAAAATGAAATAATACCAAGTATTGTGGTCCCTTTAAACATATCTAAATGCGATGCATCGACTTGCTTAATCGTATTAAATGTTTCTGTTACACCACCGACATCCGTAAAAGCAACAATTGGCACTAGTACAAGCGCAATAAACATAATACAACCTTGCACAAAGTCCGTCCAACTTACGGCTAGAAAGCCACCAAATAGTGTATACGCAACAACGACACCTACTGTTACAAATAAACCAATTTTATAATCAAGGTTAAAAGAATTTTCAAACAAACGTCCACCTGAAACTAAACCAGCCGATGCATAAAATGTGAAAAATACTAAAATGACGATAGCGGAGACAAAACGAAGTATTTTCGTACGATCTTTAAACCGATTCTCTAAAAAGTCTGGAATCGTAATTGAATCATTTGCCACTTCTGTATACGTTCGTAAACGCGGGGCAATGATTAAATAGTTTGCATACGCACCTATTAATAAACCTATCGCAATCCATACACTTGATAATCCTGTTGCATACATCGCACCAGGTAATCCCATTAGCATCCAACCACTCATGTCAGAAGCACCAGCTGATAAAGCTGTAACTGCTGGGCCGAGTCCCCTCCCGCCTAACATATAATCTGATAAATCGGATGTCTTCTTATAAGACCAATATCCGATATACAACATACCTGCCATATAAATAGCAAGCGAAACCATAATTTCAATCTTCACCAAATCTCTCCCTTAGTCCATAAGCCATTCAAAATTTCGAAAAATGACTTTTTCTATTTTCTTGTTTTCGCTTATGGTTCCCTACCTTAACAAACATTTTTTGTTCTTTCAAGTGAACGAGCACTTTTCATTACATGTGAAAACCTTTATAAACGCCTTTATCCCAGTGGATTACAATGATTTTTCAAGAGATTAAAGTAATAATATTCTGAAAATTAAAGAGTGTTTTTTCACACCTTATTTTCATTCCTTTACCCGATAAATTTTAAAAACTAAAAGCCATACAAATGTATGACTTTTAGCTTATTGACGTCTCAAATTTTGCTTTCTCTACATATACTTTACGAAATTTCATATAGCATCCAATACGCCAAGGTACTATATAACAAACCGCAAGAGTGTAGAAAAGAATGCCGATTGACTTTGGATCTAGACCTTGTAAATGTCTTCTAAAATAAGCACGTAAAAGAACGATAACTAAAAATGTAGCAATAAAAGCGATACTTTTTTTTGCATAAATTTGACCATCTTCTCTGACTTCATACCCACTTAAAATAATAAGTGGAATTGACAATAACAGTCCGATCCCAGCAGCTATACCAATTTGCCAACCAGCAAGTTGTATCGGTGCTGCGTATAAAGAAAAACCTGGTAATAAGAAGAATAATGGCAATAGTAGTCGTCTTCCTTTATTATTAATTGGTCGATTCATAGAGCGCATGCGTCTAAATATAACGAGCCCTATGACGAGTAAAAAAATTGTAATACTGTACGAACCTTGCTGCAAGTGAATCTCTCCCTAAAAATAGTCATTTTTAAAAATACTTCCCTATTATACTCCTAATTTTTCCAAAAATATGATTATTCCTTAAAAAAATCTTACATATCAAATATACTTTTAGGTTTGATTTACTATAGGAAACAATTCCGAAAGAGGAACTACTCTCCCCACCTCGTCTTTAAAAACAATATGCTCTCTAGTTAAATGGCGCGGGCTCTTCACTCCCGCCGCTGCCGCTAATGAAAATAAACTATATCTCATACTAATAATATAATTCATGACTCGCCACTTCTTCTCATACGGATCTAACGCTTTTTGATAATGCGGATTCGTCGTGGCTACACCAGATGGACATTGGCCAGAATTACATTGAAGGGCCATAATACAGCCGCTTGCCATCATAAATCCGCGGGCTGAACTTACAGCATCCGCCCCAATCGCTAAAGCAATCGCCACTTTATCTGGTGTGATTAATTTACCCGATGCAAATACTTTAAACTTGTTACGAACACCATAATGGTTTGCTGTATCAATAAATGTAAGTAATGCTGGAATAAGCGGCAGTCCCATATAATCTGCCATCGATTTATACGTTGCCCCTGACCCGCCTTCTGAACCGTCGATTGTAATAAAATCTGGGTAAATGTTTAGTTCTTTCATTGTTTTTATTAAATCTTCCAAAGGCTCCTGCTGACCAATTACAATTTTCATTCCAACTGGTTTACCGCTGTTTTCTTGCAACTGTTGAATAAAACAAAGTGTATCCGCTGCATTCTTTAAAAATGAAAATCGATTCGGTGAATTAATCGTCTCTCCCTTTCGGACGTTGCGAACAGAAGCAATTTTCTCATTTACTTTTTGCCCCTCTAAATGACCACCACGTATTTTAGCACCTTGCCCAAATTTCAATTCGAATGCTCTAATATTACTTTCTTTCGCTTTCTCCATGAATTTTCCCATTGAAAAATTACCGTCTTCATCACGGTATCCAAATAACCCTGGACCAATTTGCGCAACGATATTCGCTCCTGTATGTAAATGTTCTGGAATAACGCCACCTTCACCCGTATTAATCCACGATCCGCCTGCCATTTTTGCTCCAAAACCACTCGCTAAAATATAATTTTCTCCAATCGCACCGTAAGAAGTCGCAGATGCACCAAACATGCCATGTAGCTTCCACGGATATTTACGGTTCTCACCGACTATAATTGCATCTTCTTCTTCGTACAGCCAAAGATTCGTTGTATCCGCTGTCAATTTTTCTCTTCTTGAAAATAACCCTTCTTTATGAATCACGTACTTTTTACCTTCCCGCTCTTGCGTGAGATTCACACTTAATTCCTCAGTTAATATCGGAAATAATGTATTAGCAATATAATATCCAGAAGCTTCAAAATCTCGTTTTGATCCAAAACCAAGTATTTCAGAGCGATATTTCGCTAAAAACATAACACTTTGAAAATCATAACGTGAGAAAGGCTTTCCATCCGTATCATGATCAAACCAATATTGTCGAAATTCAGGCCCTATCTTTTCCAGTAAGTAGCGCATTCTTCCTAAGTACGGATGTAATTTTAAAATAGAATGGTGTGTTCGTTTTTTTATAAAAAATGTAATGATAAAAAAGACGATTAAAAGCAACATTAAAAATAGTAATATACTAATAATAACGAGTAGCGTTTCACTCATCCCGCTTCCCCCTATGAAATTCCATAATAAAAGGAGAACACTAGATGTGCTCTCCTTTTATCTTTATTCATACTAACGTAGCAAGATGCTCTTTCGCGTCATATTCAACTAAACTTTCAGCGTGTTTAATTCGATGAACAAAGTCTGGATTAGCAATTAACGGTCTTCCGAATGCCGCTACATCAATCGTTCCTTCTTGCAACGCTTCTTCGGCCTCTTTCGGATTTAAATTACCAACCCCAACAATCGTACCATCCCAATATTTTCTTACTAGTTGATGAAAATTCTTTCCGTCAGCAATCTCTTGGGTATAATTCATCGTTGAAGGATGGATCATCGTTAACCCAACCTCTTTAAACATATTTATGAACGTTTCAATTGCAAACTCAGGGTTTTCCCACATATAAGTAGGATTATCACCTTTGAAAGCAGAGAAACGAAGAAGTGTTTTATTAGCTCCAACAGCTTCTATTACAGCCGCCGTTACTTCTTTCATAAACGTTAACCTTTGTTTTAAATCACCGCCATATTTATCTTTTCGCTTATTTGCAAACTCATACGTAAATTGATCGATTAAATATCCGTGTGCACCGTGAATTTCTACTCCATCAAATCCAGCTTCGATCGCATTTTTCGCAGCTTGTGCGTATTGCCCGATCACTTCTTGTATTTCTTCTAACGTCATTGCTTCTGGCGTATCAAACGGTTTACGAAAGCGTGGAACATTTCCCTCTGCAGCGATAGCCGACGGTGCTTGTGGCATTTGACCACCAATTATTTCATGATGACTCATACGCCCAACATGCCATATTTGAGCAATAATCGTCCCGCCTTCTTTATGTACCGCCTCTGTAACAGGTTTCCAAGAATCGATTTGCTCTTGTGTATAAATACCTGGTACTCCTGGGTTTCCTTTTGCTCTCGGACTAATGACAATTCCTTCTGTAATAATTAGTCCAATTCCATCCGCAGCACGTTTTCTGTAGTACTCCACTACATCCGCACCAACTACTCCAGTCTCATTATCTGCAAAGCATCTTGTCATCGGTGCCATCGCTATACGATTACGAAGAGACCAAGCTCCAACTTGAATTGGATCAAACAACTTTGTTTCTTCAACGTTTTCAAAAAATCCCCCAGCATTTACATTTGTTCCTTCATAAATACTCGCTGCTTTATTACTTGAACTTGCCATTTTTCTTCCCCCTAAAAAATCTTACTATAACCGCATCATACTTACTTTTAGATAGTAACGTCAATTTTTACGACTTTACAATAAAAAATTCGAATATCCAAAAAATAAAATGCTATAAATAATATTAAAAAGGTTTCCTTAGGAGGAAACCTTTTTTGTTGACCATATATGGCTGTCAATTCGTTTATCTCTTTAATAAAAAAAACACCTTATCAATAGAAGTAAAAATGGTTCAGTATTCTTCTAAAAATAATAACTTATATACCTAAAACAATGAAAGCCCTACCTCTCTTTCATCCTTACGGCTCCTCGTCCGTGCCAGTGTGAATCAGGATTGCAAAAATCAAGTAACTATTTTATCGAAGTATTCAATTAAACTTCGAACATTCATAAATGAAATTAAAAAATAAAAATGGATTTGATTGTAGTAATAACAATAGAGGTAATGCTCTAAAAGTGGTTTGAAAGAGTTGAATGTCTTTGAAATGATAAATTTTCTATAATTATGTTCCCAAAAAATTCAAGATCTTTTTTGGGATATAATACATTATTTGTAATGAACCTTAACAAAAGCTTTTTATCTGATTTTCTGTGATACCTTCAATTAATCCCAGTTCACTAATCAAAAATTCATATGCGTTATCTAACATCTTCTTTTCGCTTGCATTAAGTGCTTTTTCTTTCTGTATACGCATTAAATCACGCACAACTTCAGCACCTTCTTGCATTTTACCCGTCTTTATTTTATCAGTGTTCAATTTATACCTTTGTTTCCATGTAAGTAATCTATCTGATTCCCCATGTTGAAAAATATCCATTATGTGTGCTAATGCGGTTATATCCGTAACTGGACGTATATTCGAATTCAATATTCTCCCTGCTGGAATCATTAGTTCCATATTACTAGCCGACATTTTTATAACATAATACTGTTGTTTTTCTCCTGAGATTTCCTTCTCTTCTATGGCTTTAATTATACCTGCTCCCTGCATTGGATAAACAATGTTATCGCCAATTTGAAACAAATAATCCACCTCCATATATGGTAACCTTCTCAAGCTTAACATACTTTTAGTTTTTTAGCAAAATTTTTATTTTATCATAAAATTATTTTACACGTCAATACTTCAGAAGCAAGAAATTAAATTTACACAATACACTATAAAAATCGCAATTCCATTAACGGTTCCACACACATTCATTCTCTTTTAATACAAAAACACATCACTACATTTAAGTAGTGATGTGTTTTTGTTAAGGCATAAATAAAGATCTACTTTTCCGTCTATATACTAACTTGCTTACTAACCGTTTCCCTCGCTAAAAGAAAACTCATAATCACTTGCGCTGCTACTCTACTCGTCATATCTCTGAAATCAAGAGTTGGATCAATCTCTACTATATCCATCCCTTGAACGAGCGGTTCTTTACCAAGGAATTCAATCGCATCTAGTAAAGTCGTACTATCCATTCCACCAGGCCCAATTGCTGGACAACCTGGCGCAAACGCTTGGTCTAGCACATCCATATCAAGAGAAATATAAATAGAAGTCACACCTTGATTTCTTAATAATTCAATACTTTCCGTGATAATATCTTTTATTTCTCGCTCTCGTACGTCTTTCATTGTATACACTGTTACACCATGCTCTATTGCATATTCATGGTACGCACGTGCATTAGAAAAATTACGAATTCCAATTTGAACAAGTTGTTTCCCTGTAATGACATCATTTTCTAGTAAACTACGGAATGGTGTACCATTTGACGGGCCTCCATCATCTAAATTACGTAAATCATGATGAGCATCAAATTGAATAATTCCGACCTTTCCTTTACTGTTTGCAAAACCTGTTATACTCGGAAAACTAATCGAGTGGTCACCCCCAAGAACGATTGGTATCATGTTCGGGTTTACTTTCGTTACATGACCAACTGTTTCCGCAATTCGTTTATGACTTTCTTTTATATCCGTCACATGCATCGTAATATCGCCGCAATCATATAAGACACTTTCTTTCATATCGTGTTTTTCTGTAATTGCATATGTGCTATATGCATCTAACATCGCACGAATTGTCTTTGGAGCAAAACTTGCTCCTGAATGACTAATAGATGGTTTAGAAAGGGGTGCTCCAATTAAGGCAGCACCGAATATTTCTACGCCTTCCTCCCAATCTTTAATCATCTCACTCCATTTTGTCACTTCACGATCAATAAACTTTGCATTTTTCTTTAAATAGTGGCCGTGCTCCACGATTGTTCACCTCTTGTATATGCAATATTACCATTCTTCCATACTGTATTCACATGACTTACGCCGTAATGATACGGTACGTAAGCATAATTGTAAGCATCCCATAAAACTAAATCTGCCTTACGACCAACTCTAATTTTCCCAGCTACATCACCACGGTTAATAGCATATGATGAGTTAACCGTTACGGCATTCCAAACTTCTTCTGGTGTCATTTTCAGTTTTAGCATCGCAATGCTCATAATAAGCTGAATATTTTCAGTTGGACAGCTACCTGGGTTAAAGTCTGTAGCTAACGCAACTGCAACACCTTCATCAATCATTTTACGACCACGAGCAAAGCTTTCTTTATTTAAATAGAAAGTTGTTCCTGGTAATAATGTTGCTACTGTATTCGAGTTTGCAAGCATTTCAATCCCTTTATCAGAAGCTCCAACTAAATGGTCCGCTGATGCTGCACCGATTTCTGCCGCTGCTTCCGCACCACCAAGAGGGTCGATTTCATCTGCATGAATTTTCACATCAAAGCCAAGCTCTTTCGCTTTTAATAAAAATTCTTTTGATTCTTCCACAGAGAACACACCTGTTTCACAGAAAATATCAACGAACTCCGCTAATTGTTTCTCTTTCATTTCTGGTAATAAATCTAACATCCATTGTAAAAACTCTTTCGATCTACCTTTATATTCTTTCGGAACTGCATGAGCACCTAAAAATGTGGAAACTAAATCGACTGGATGCTCTTTTTGTAATTGTGCTGTTGCCTCTAATTGTTTCCATTCCGTCTCATCATCTAATCCATAACCACTCTTCGCTTCTACAGTAGTAACTCCGAAAGATAGCATACGGTCTAAATGGAATTTCGCTTTTTGAACAAGTTCTTCTTTCGACGCCTGTTTCGTTGCATTTACAGTTGCAAGTATGCCTCCGCCTTGTTCTAAAATTTCTAAGTACGGAACTCCTTGTAGTTTTAGTGCGATTTCATTTTCACGAGATCCACCAAATACAAGGTGAGTATGCGGGTCAACAAGACCAGGAGAAACCATTTTCCCGCCGCAATCAATAACTTCTCTCGCTTGTAATCCTTTCGCTTCTTCCGCTGTTCCAACGAAAGTAATTACACCATTTTCAATTCCAACCGCACCGTTTTCGATAACAGGAAGCGTGTTCATCGCTTCCCGTCTTAACAAGCCATCTTCTTGATCCATTGTTAGTAATTGACCGATATTTATTAGTAAAGTGTCCAGCATGTTTTCTCCTCCTTATTTCATCATCGGAATGTTAACGCCTTTTTCTTTCGCAGTTTCCACAGCTAAGTCATACCCTGCATCCACGTGACGAACAACACCCATACCAGGATCAGAAGTTAATACGCGCTCAATTCGTTTTGCTGCTGCTTCTGTTCCATCTGCAACGATAACCATTCCCGCATGAAGTGAATAACCCATACCAACGCCACCACCGTGGTGAACAGATACCCAGCTCGCACCGTTTACACTATTAATTAATGCATTTAAAATTGGCCAGTCAGCTACTGCATCACTACCGTCTTTCATCGCTTCTGTTTCACGGTTTGGAGATGCTACTGATCCGCAATCTAAATGGTCACGACCAATAACAATCGGTGCTGATAATTCACCATTTGCAACCATTTCATTAATGATGCGACCAAATTTCGCACGCTCACCGTAACCTAACCAACAAATACGTGATGGAAGTCCTTGGAACTCAACTTGTTGACGTGCCATACGAATCCAGTTACATAAATGTTCATTATCAGCGAACTCACGTAAAATTACTTCGTCTGTTTTATAAATATCTTCTGGATCACCAGAAAGTGCTACCCAGCGGAATGGCCCTTTTCCTTCACAGAATAATGGACGAATAAATGCTGGAACGAATCCTGGGAAATCGAAAGCATTTTTCAAACCTTCATCGAAAGCAACTTGGCGAATGTTATTTCCATAATCAAATGTAATTGCACCTTTTTCTTGCATCGCAAGCATCGCTTCCACATGTTTTGTCATACTTTCTTTTGATAATTGTACGTAACGTTCTGGATCTTTTTCACGAAGTTTCGCTGCTTCTTCTAATGTGTAACCTACTGGAATATAACCGTTTAATGGATCATGAGCAGATGTTTGATCTGTAACTAAATCTGGCGTAATATCACGCTTCACTAGTTCTGGTAAAATCTCTGCCGCATTTCCTAGCAAGCCAATTGAAATTGGTTCTTTCTTCTCTTTATACTCGTTCGCAACAGTTAATGCTTCTTCTAATGATTCTGTATACATGTCACAATATCTCTTTTCAATACGACGATCGATGCTGCGCTTATCAACATCAATAGCAATGACAACACCGCCGTTCATCGTTACAGCAAGAGGTTGTGCACCACCCATACCACCTAAACCAGCAGTAAGTGTTAATGTACCTTTTAATGAACCGTCGAAATGTTGACGAGCTGCTTCACCAAATGTTTCATATGTTCCTTGTAGAATCCCTTGTGTTCCAATGTAAATCCAGCTACCAGCTGTCATTTGTCCGTACATCATAAGACCTTTTTTCTCTAGTTCTCGGAAGTGATCCCAGTTTGCCCATTTTGGTACTAAGTTTGAGTTCGCTAACAGAACGCGAGGTGCATCTTCATGTGATTTAAAAATGGCAACTGGTTTTCCTGATTGAACAAGTAACGTTTCATCGCTTTCTAACGTTTTTAATGAATCTACAATCGCCTGATAGCTTTCCCAGTTACGAGCTGCACGGCCAATTCCGCCATACACAACTAATTCTTCTGGTTTTTCAGCAACTTCCGGATCTAAATTGTTCATTAACATACGAAGTGCAGCTTCTTGCACCCACCCTTTCGTTTGTAACTCTGTACCTCTTGGCGCGCGAATTGTTTGTTTTACTTTTTCCATTTCAATCTCTCCCTTTTCTCGTTTTATAGTGCTGCGTTTACATCCAATCTTTCTTTTATCGAATAATTCGTTTTTAACCAATGTGCAATATTTTCAATATCCGTTGAGAAGATGCGATCATTTGTAATAGATGGTACTTGCTGACGCCCTTGATGGTAGAAGCTCTTCGTCACTGTACTCATGTTTTCAATCCCGCGATATTCTGCCGCTTGCATCGCACAAATCATTTCAATTGAAAGAACACGTCTTACATTTTGAATAATTTGATGTGCATGACGTGAAGCGATTGTTCCCATACTTACGTGATCTTCTTGGTTAGCTGATGACGGGATTGAATCAACACTCGCCGGATGTGCTAACGTTTTATTTTCAGAAACTAGTGACGCTGCAGCATATTGCATAATCATTGCACCAGACTGAAGTCCTGGTTCTGGACTTAAAAATGGCGGTAAATCGTTTAACTGCGGATTTACTAAACGCTCAATACGACGCTCTGAAATGTTTGCAAGTTCTGCCATTCCTACTTTTAAGAAGTCCATCGCAAATGCAATTGGTTGACCGTGGAAATTACCACCTGAAATTACTTTTTCCCCGCCATCAAAGATTAGCGGATTATCTGTCGCCGCATTCATTTCAATTTCTAATTTTTCTTTCACATAATTTAATACTTGCCAAGAAGCACCGTGTACTTGCGGGATACAACGAAGTGAATAGGCATCCTGTACACGTAGTTCTCCTTGTTTTGTTGTTAACTTACTATCATGAAGAATGTCACGAATTCTGCTTGCTACATCCACTTGCTCTTTATAACCACGTGCTTTATGAACATTTTCATCAAATGCATCAATAATGCCTTGTAACCCTTCAATTGTCATCGAAGCAATTAGTTCAGCTTGATACGCCGTTGCTTCTGCTTCTATATAAGAAAGAACTCCTTGTGCTGTCATCGCCTGCGTACCATTAATTAACGCAAGACCTTCTTTCGCTTCAAGTTCAATTGGCTCAAGCCCTTCTTCTGTAAGAGCAACCATTGCATGAACGCGTTTCCCTTTATAGAACACTTCACCTTCGCCTAATAATACGAGCGCAAGATGAGATAAAGGCGCTAAATCTCCACTTGCACCAAGTGAACCTTGTTGCGGAACGACTGGATGAATTTTACGATTTACAAACTCAAGAAGCATATTTACAACAAGCGGCCTTACGCCTGATACTCCTTTAAGCATCGTGTTCGCTCGTAAAATTAACATTCCGCGCGATACTTCTTCCGGGAATGGATCACCTATCCCACATGCATGTGACTGAATTAAATTATGTTGAAGTGCCTTTACATCATCTTTTTGGATAAGCACATCACTAAACTTTCCAAATCCAGTTGTAATACCGTAAACGACTTTTCCGTCCTCTACAATTTTCTCAACTACTTCGCGGCACTCCGCTACCTTTTGCATACTAGTTGGACAAGCTGTTACACCTTCTCCTTCCAGTAATAACCTCTTCATTTCTTCAACTGTCAATGTATGTCCTGTTAACGTAATCATCATTTTTCCTCCTTAAAAAGGCAAAAGGGGACCTTATCTTTTTAAGACAGACTTCTGTCCTAAAAAAGTAAGGCCCCCTTCTAACTAATAGACTATGGGCAAATCATATGTGATTAATTCCTAAACCAATCGCCTCATGCTCAGATCCTTTTACAGGTGCACCAATCGTTCCATATAATGCAACAGCAACCCATTCGCCTTCTTTTTTCCCGTCGTATGGTGTACCGCGCACAATCGCAAAACGAAGTCCTACTGTACGAAGAACGTCTGCTAACTGAATTTGACCTCTCGTCACTCCGTACAAAGCTTCCATAATTGCATGATAAAGTGCATGTGTTTCTCTGTAAACGTCTGTTTCAATAACTTGGTTGCTTTTAGCCGCTGTTTCCATTGCTGCGACAACCTTTTGCGAATTCATCGAACCCACTTTCCCCGTACAATACTTCCAACCTTTTGGAATGGATAATACAGGACTTTCATTCTCATCCGCAAGTGCCAACAGCATGGCCATACGACCAATTCGATGTGTTCCTTGAAGAAGCATGTGACTCTCTCATTTCTTTTGAATTATTTGAATATTACTTAATTTAAGAATATATGAAAACGGTTAAATCGTCAATAGTTTAAAATCATATTCAAACATTTTTTTCATCCCCCTAATTTTGTGTACACAAATGATTTACACAAAATTTCCAGACGTGCTATAGTCTCACTAACAGATGCAAAGGGGCGAAATTTCAGTGACAAAACGAAAAGATATTCATTTTCGAATTGAAGAGAAATTACTTGAAAGGTTTGAATCAGCACTCCATTACGAAGGTTTAAAGAAAACAGATGTATTAACACATGCAATCCAACAATTTTGCACAAAGGCGGAATGTGACAAAATGAATGATGTAAAACGTCAATATAACGTTAGCAACCATTTACAAACACGCATCGACACACATACACATTACGAAGAAAAACACGTAGATTTAGATAAGATCGTCATTGAACATTTACACCTTCAAGGGGATGAAAACATATTAGAGGTTGGGTGCGCTAGTGGAAAATTCCTTTCCCTTTTACAAACAAATGGTCATAAAGGCCCATTAACCGGGTTTGATCAATCCGAAGCTATGCTTGCTGAAGCTGCTAAAATAAATAACTTAATAGAATGGAAACGAGGGGACGCTAGTAAACTTCCTTTCGAAACAAATTGTTATGACCTAATAATTGCAAGACATATGTTATACCATGTGAAAGATGTTGAAAAAACAATTCAAGGCTTTTATAAAGTCATTCGTTCTGGCGGAACACTTTTAGCTACAACAAATTCTAAAGTTTCATTACCTCGTATAGTTGAAATGTGTAACAACATGCTTGACGCATTTGATCTACCGAAAACATCACCAGCAGTCTCTCCATTTTGTTTAGAAAATGGTAAAGAGATAGTAGCATCTGCTTTTCAAACGGTTGAAGAAACAGTTATTCATAATGCGCTCGTTTTTGATCATGCTACCCCAATAGTAAACTATATTTCCAGCATGTTTCCATCGTTAAATATACCCGATAATATGTATCTTCAAGCCGAGATGAAAGAATGGCTAACAGAAGAAATCAACAAGGAATTATCTCTCCATAACGGTATATGGCGCGATCCAAAAACGTTAGTAATTTATCGGTGTAAAAAAGAAAAAAGCTAGCATTTGCTAGCTTTTACACGTTTTCTCGTAAAAGTTTCTCCATTACTACATTACCTTTACCACAATAAAAATCTGTATTATGTTTGTCTGCCACTCCAAAATAAGAGGCAATTGCTATTCCAAATGGTACAAATGCATGCCCTTGTGCTGTAATAATATTTGAGTGTTGCACAACTTCTTCATACACGAAATTTTCTACTGGAAAACAATCGAATTTTTGATAATCTATAGTCGCAGTATAAGAAATCTCTTTAAATAACCCTGCTTTTGCTAGCGCATACGGTCCAGCACAAATTGCCGCCACTAATTTTTCTTGTTCATGAAATTGACGAATGATTGAAAAAAGAGGTTTTGCATCTTCCAACTGTACTTCTTCTCCACCTGGAATAAGTATCCCCTCATACTCATCTACACGTACTTCACTTACTTCTATATGTGGCTGCACTTGCAACCCAGTTTCACTTATAACCAATTCATTCGTTAAGCCCGCTGTAATGATTTCATATTTATTTTTCAGCAATGCCGTCGCTACTGTTATTTCAAACTCTGCAAATGTTGAGTATACAAATAAAAGTATTTTTTTCATAGCCCTCTCTCCTTTAACCAGTCCATAAAATATACCTCTAAATCGTCCACTGTTAATCTATTCGTGTCCACATAAGTTACAGGAAATTGTTTATACCAGTCTTTTTCAGTTTCTACTAATTTAAATTGCTCCTCAAACGTACTTCTGTTTCTTGTTCTATCATTATTTTTTCTATCATATACATTCTTTTTCGTAACATCTAAGTAAAAAATCACATCCGAACGGCATTCTCTTAATTTATATAATTCATCTTTCAATTCAGTTTCTATATCCCACTCTTCTCCTATAATCGTTGGATAAAAGAGTGTAAAAAACTCAATGTCTTCTGGTCCGCGATCAAAAATTACGACTGAATCTTTCACATTTTGAAACTCCTTTATTTTTGCTTCCATAAACATTTTTTGATTCATAATAAACCCTACTTTTGAATTCATATCTAAATTCAATTTTTTTCGCTTCTCTACAATTGGATATGGATTTTCATATATAACTCGAAACCCTCTCTTTTCTAACCTTTTTGCTAATGTTGTTTTTCCGCTAGCCATCGGCCCTTGCAGTGAAATTACGTATGTCACACCTCTCATTCCCTTACACTTTAGTACACCTATAATATACAGAATCTTGAAAACTCTCAACATTATATATATCATCTTGTTTCTTATTCTTATCTAACTTATAATGAAAAATAGAGATTATGACGGACGCATCAATAATGTAAGCTTGGAAATCCAAGCTTACATTATTTTTTGCTTTCCCTTTTCTAATAAAAAGAGTATACTAGATTAGAACGTATGTTCTTAATAATTACATACAGTAAGGAGATAGAACAATGGTATACGACACAAAAGCAATTTCTTGGAATGAATCTTTAAAACAACTTCAACGCCGCTATACAAACAAACAAGTTGACCGAAAAGAATTTGAGGATATTGAACTGATGGAATTCTTCCGCGATAACGACTACATTTCTTTACCTACACACATAAGCGGCCTATCAAAAACACGTTTTACTTCTTACTCTATTTTCACAACTGAAGATAAAGATCGTAAAGTTGGCACATTAATCATTGAATATGTAGAAGATGATAATAATAATTTACATGTGGAACAACTATACTTTGTTTAGATGATAACGCTTGGTCAAAATGACCAAGCGTTCTTGCTTTCTATGAATCTCACTGTATATAATATGAATAAAAGAAAACCGCTATCATTAAGGGGGGATATGCTTGCTCGAAGGATGGTTCAGTTGGTTCATTGTATTATGGACGGTTATTTTATTAGGGCTTATGTCTATCGGTGGATACTTTATGTTCAGAAAATTTTTAAAACGTTTACCAAAAGAAGACGGCATGTCCATTTTGGATTGGGAAGAACACTACATAAATAAAACGAGACATTTATGGGCTGACGAACAAAAACAATTGTTAGAAGAGCTTGTAAGTCCTGTTCCAGAACTATTTCGCGATGTTGCAAAATCAAAGATTGCTGGAAAAATCGGGGAACTTGCATTACAAGAAAATGCCTCTCAAATTACACAAGACTTACTTATTAAAGGATATATCATTGCCACACCAAAGCGTGATCATAAATTTTTAATTAAAAAACTACAAGAAAAAAAGATTGATTATTCTAACTATCGATCTTTACTCGCAAAGTAACTTCATATTATTTTCGATAAAAAAGACAGCGCCTTTGACGCTGTCTTTTTATTTGGTACATATACAGTTTTTAAGTTAGCTTCATATCTTTTTCATTATAAAAACCATCTTCTTTTTCCATTTCCTTCTGTAATTTCGTAAAGGAACGATACATTGCAATTCTCCATGACACAATCATCGCGAACGCAAGTAAAAAGAACATGCCACTAAGTTGTCCTAAATCAAGAGATTGGCTTAAGTATGTTTTAAATACAATCCGCACTACAAGTAATCCAATTAATATAAAAACAAAGGCTTTTGAACGCTTCAAATAAATCTCTTGTCCTCTAATTTCAAATTTAGATGTTTTAATAAGAAAAATAGAGAAAAACAAACCGACGCCAATTGCTTCTAACATTTCCGCTGGAGTTAATCGAAATTCAGGAAAAACATACATCAATGCTCCCGTGCTCATAAAAAATGGCGGAAGTATAATTTTTTTCAATGTTGCAGGTTTCTTAGCTGCTTTTAAACGAATAAACATCGCACCGACAGCCATACAAACAGCAACGATACTTGATAAAAGAACTATGTTCATATTTTCTCATCCTTTTTTGTGGCTATATGCAAAATATACTTTCATTATATGCTTTTCCGTTAGTATTTCCAACATTTTCGCAGAATAATACTAAAAACCGGTAAAACCACCAAATAAACTTGAGAAATATACGATAATTTTCGTCATCCAGTTAAAGTATAGGAAGACCCCCATAACAATCATAATATATCCTCCGACTTTCATGAAGGCCATACTATTTCTTTTAATCCAAGACATTTTCGTAATAAAGAATGACAGTACGAAAAACGGGATAGCAAATCCAAGTATGTAAGCAATCATGTAAATCATTGCTGATTCTGGGTTTGTTGCTGCTAATCCAATTACAGACACTAGAATTGGTCCGGTACATGGCGTCCACCCTGCTGCAAAGGCTAATCCAATTAGTACTGATCCAAAATAGCCACTTGGACGATTTTTAAATGTAAATTTACGGTCTTGCATTAAAAATTTCGGCTTAAACACCCCAACAATAATTAAGCCGAACACGATGATAAATATACCACCTAACTGTCTGATTAAATCTTTATAGTCAGTAAAGATTCCTCCAATAAAACTTGTACCAAATCCAATTGCAATAAATATAATTGAAAATCCAAGTAAGAAAAACGCTGTATGTATCATACTTCTTTTGCGAAGCATTGCATTTTCTTCTTTCAATTCAGAAACCGACATACCTGTTATGTACGATAAAAATGCCGGATAAAGCGGTAAGCAACATGGGGAAATAAATGATAAGAACCCGGCGCCAAACGCTAAAAAAATACTAATATCTTGCATCATTCCACTCCTCTCCCTAAATATTGTAACAAAAACACATAAAAATACTATGAACAATTCGTGAAATCACTTTTACAACGTGGCAATAAGAAAAACCGTACTTCCTCACAGTTTCTAATAAAACGTTTTCATTTCCTTCTATTATATAGAAAAAACTCAAATGGATTATGAAACTCCTTTAATTGTCACTACCATAACAAAGGTAACATAGTTTCTCAAATAATTAGCACGTTACTAGTACGTCCATATACATATTGGTTTAAAAAATATTTTTTTCAAATGCTAGCTCTATACAATGCAAAGTTGATTTTATAATACTTCTACTATTAATAATTTCAAGATTATGCATAAATATCATACTTTTATTATTATTCTATAAAATGTCATACTTTTCTTTCATTTGACCCTTTATTTCTAATTTTGTATACTTCCCTCTAGTTATATATTTTCGATACGGAACAACTTCATATAGATGGGAGGAATTTTTCATGCTTCGTTATTCTCTTTTAGTTTTATTAGGAGCGTGTAGTTATGGAATTTTAGCTATTTTTGTTAAGCTTGCATATGCAGAAGGATTTTCACTTGGAGAGGTAATTGGCAGCCAATATTTGTTCGGTTGGATTATTTTGCTTGCTATTACACTTCTATTTTCTAGACATCGCGTTCCTTTAAAGCAAGCATTACTTTTATTCGTTGCAGGAACATCTGCAAGTTTTACCGGAATTTTTTATTATGCTTCATTAAAAACTGTACCAGCTTCTATTGCAATTATTCTTTTATTCCAATTTGTTTGGGTCGGAATTATCATTGAAGCAGTCGCAACAAAAACATTACCTTCAAGAGAAAAAGTTATTTCTGTTATTTTCTTACTTGTAGGGACATTTTTATCAAGTGGTTTACTTGAACAATCAGCAGGTGCTTTCGATACGACTGGGATCATTTTAGGTTTATTATCTGCTGTTACATTCGCAACATACATTTTCGTGAGCGGAAAAGTTGCTGTTGAAGTACCTTCATTACCGCGCGGTGTTCTCTTAATGACTGGTGCTTTAACTTTAGTCATGATTGTATTCCCACCAACATTTATTTTTAATGGTGCCATTTCTCAAGGTCTTTGGAAATACGGTTTAGGATTAGGAACATTTAGTATCGTAATTCCATCTATTGCCTTTACAATCGGTATTCCAAAAATCGGTTCTGGCTTAGCAACTATTCTTGGTGCAGCGGAACTACCAGTTACAACAATTATGTCCGTATTCGTTTTAAAAGAGGCTGTACTATCTTCACAATGGTTCGGTGTATCACTTATTTTAATCGGGATTGCAATCCCGCAAATTGCATACGCAATGCGTGGACGTTATCGTAAACATCATACGCATAAAAAAGTCGCAGCATAAAGTGAAACTTTAATTAGTTGAACCAATCGGACTGCCCATTAATACGGGATAAACGAGAGAGGATTTTCATTTGAGAATCCTCTCTTTTATTGTTGTATACTTATGATAAATATTTTGCTGAAGAAAGAAGGCATACTACATGGTATCTATTTCAAATCAACTAAAAGAAAAACTTATTTCCATCCGTCGACATTTACATGAGTATCCAGAACTATCATATGAAGAGTTCGAAACAACAAAAGCAATAAAAAATTGGTTAGAAGAAAAAAACATTACTATCATTGACTCCAATTTAGAAACAGGAATTATCGCTGAAGTGTCTGGTAATAAAAACGGGCCAATTGTAGCAGTTCGTGCTGATATTGATGCCCTTCCTATTCAAGAAGAAACACATTTGTCCTATGCATCTAAAGTACGAGGGAAAATGCATGCTTGTGGACACGATTTTCATACAGCTGCCATTTTAGGTACTGCTTTCTTATTAAAAGAAAGAGAATCTTCCCTAAATGGAACGGTTCGCTTCATATTCCAACCAGCTGAAGAAAGTAGTAATGGCGCTTGCAAAGTTATTGATGCTGGACATTTACGTAATGTGCAAGCGATTTTCGGCATGCATAATAAACCTGATTTACCAGTAGGTACAATTGGCATTAAAGATGGTCCACTGATGGCTGGAGTTGATCGATTTGAAATTGAAATTCACGGAGTTGGTACACACGCGGCTGTACCAGATGCTGGCGTAGATCCTATTGTCGCATCCTCTCAAATTGTGATGGCACTGCAAACAATTGTAAGCCGAAATATAAGTTCATCTCATAATGCAGTTGTTAGTGTTACAAATATTCACGCAGGAAATACGTGGAACGTGATTCCTGAAAAAGCTACGTTAGAAGGAACGATTCGCACGTTCCAAGCTGAAACACGTGAAAAGATTCCAGCACTCATGGAGCGTATTATTAAAGGTGTATCTGATGCATTAGGTGTAAAAACGAAATTCCGTTTTTATTCAGGTCCTCCTGCTGTTCACAACGATAAAGCTCTTACAGACTTATCTACTCAAGTTGCCACAAAGATGAATCTTAATATCATCTCGCCTAGTCTATCAATGGCTGGAGAAGATTTCTCATTTTACCAACAGGAAATACCAGGTTCATTCGTCTTTATGGGAACGAGCGGTACACATGAATGGCATCATCCTGCTTTTACAATTAATGAAGAGGCACTGCCTATAAGTGCAGAATACTTTGCTTTACTAGCCGAAAGAGCACTTAAACAATTCTCATAAAAAAAAGCCGTTCAAAGTGCATCTCAGCACCCTGAACGGCTTTTCTTATTAAGTTAAATCACGTTTTAAAAACACAGTATATGAAATACATAAAAATACGAACAAATAAAGTAGCAACATACATGATGCAAACGGGAATGTTACTCCATCAATAAAACTTCCGTTCTTTGAAATACTATATAAATCTGTGTTTGCTGGCAATAAATATTTCGCCCAGTTATATCTAGTGGCTGCTAATAACGCAATATTGCCTGATAAAGCAAGGAATAGTGAAATACCAATTGCACCTCCACTAGATCTCGTTAACACAGAAATCATAAATGCAAACGATGCGTACACAACCGTTGGTAACCACGATAAAACATAATATTTACTTGCTTCTACAAAAATGTTTTGTTTTATTATATTTCCATCTTGGAAAATAAACTCACTCCATGCAGGCTGTTGGAATTTATAAATAACAAGTCCACATAAAGCGGAGAAGATCATATTAAATATAAATAATAAAGCTGCAAATATAACGATTGCTAAAAATTTTGCTGTTAAAATTTTAAAGCGACTCGCTGGTCGTATCGTTAAAAATTTATATGTTCCCCAGCTATATTCATTCGCAAAAATTGTACTTGCATACACGAGGATAAATGGGAGCAAAATTGGAAATACGATAAAACCTGTATCTCTCATGAAAGAAAGTGGAGAACTGCTTGCCGGTGCTGTATCCGTATCTAAATGCTTCATCTTAAGCTGGTATTCTTTTACAAGCTCATCCCCTGATTTTTCTGCTAAAATAGCTTCTTTTTTCATGCCAAGCTTTTTCTCAATTTCTACAGTTCGTTCTGTATAATCTACTTTCCATCCTTTTGTTTCCGGTTCAAAATACTTTACCGTAACCCATCCTAATCCGATTATTAATACTGCAATAACTGCAAATGGAATAATCGTTCGCTTCCGCTTAAATATTTTATACAGTTCGTTATATACTAAATTAAACAATATCTTTTCCCCCTGTTAATTCTAAAAATTGCTCTTCTAACGTTTTTCTTTCTTCATATACACGATACACTTGAATATTTTTCTCAAGCAATGTACGAATAACATTTGGGATTTCTTCATCTTTTACATTAATAAGTAATTCATTATCTTTTACTAAAACATCATGCCCTAATATTTCTGCTGCTTTATTCGCATCATCTACACGTATACGGATCGTCTCCATCTCTTCGCTTTGGCTATGCTGAATATTTTGCGTAGCCACATATTCCCCGTGCTGAATAATGATAACTCTGTCACACATTAATTCAACTTCTGAAAGTAAGTGACTTGATACAAGTACAGCTTTTCCTTGTTCATGTGCAATTTTTTTTATGTACATTCTCATTTCATGTATTCCACTAGGGTCTAATCCATTTGTCGGTTCATCTAGTATCAACACGTCTGGATCGTGAATAAGTGCCTGAGCGATTCCTAAACGTTGTCTCATGCCGAGTGAATACGCTTTTACTTTGCGATCAATTACTTGTCCCATCCCTAACAATTTCACTACTTCATCGATACGTTCTTCGGTCACATTACCATTCATTCGTCCGAAATATGTTAAATTTTCATAGCCGCTCAAAAAAGGATAAAATTCAGGTGTCTCAATTACCGCTCCAATTTTCGCAGCTGTTTTTTCGAATTGCTGTTTCACAGATTGACCATCAATCCATACTTCACCTTCTGTCATACGGATCATACCAACCATCATTCTCATTAAAGTCGTTTTTCCAGCACCGTTTGGTCCGAGTAAACCGACAACCTCGCCTTTTTTCACTTCAAAACTAATATTTTGTACAAGTGTCTTTGATCCGATTCGCTTCGTTAACCGATCGACTTTTACAATTGATTGTTCATTTGTCATTCTATACAACCTTTCCTTCCCATTCTTTGTCAGGTCTTTTCACTGTAACATGATTATTTTTATGTGTAAAATGGAAAAAGGCATGATTTCTCATGCCTTTTTCTTGAAATGCAACGAATTTTTATCTTGTAAACTTTGAACAAATCGAAAACATTGCACCATCGATAATAGAAGGATAACAATCATAATTATACTCACTACTACTATTGCATATATTGTAATCGGTGCACTATTTATCCCTTGTATTCCTGCTATTCTTATAAAAATAATCGTAAATAATTTTAAAAATAACATCCCATTAACTAATCCAAAAACAAACGCTGCTCCATAAATGAATAATTGCTCCTGACATAATAAACATAGTACTTCTTTTCTTTTTATATTTTCTGCTACATAAGATGTAAACTCCTCTCTCCTCACTAGCAAAAGGGAGTACATCATTTTATATGTAGTAAAAATACATATGAAAATTAGTACAATAAACAGTGTGTAAAAATACATTTGAACTACAAATGCATCCCCTACTTTCAAAATAGCTCCTTCATTAAATTGTAACGATATCATAAAAAACAAAATCATAATACTCATAGCAATCCACATAAATTGCTTCATCCTTTTGGTAGCAAATGTTCTTATATTTTTTCTCGCTAACCGACATAAAGACATAAAATTCTTCCCCTACCTTATTACATACGCATTCTATACTACTAGTGTATAAAAATATGACATTTTAAACATCGCACTACAATCGGAATTTCTTCTAAGTCTTTAGTCCTAGAAAACGAAATGATAAAAAATCACATTTAGAATATAATTGTAAAAAGGAGGAGATTGCATGCGTATAAAATTACTATCAATCTTGTTTTTATTATTACTCACAAGTTGTAGCCAAATAAAAAACAATGAAGTTGCCATTGTTGAGCCATACAAATTAACAAAAGAGCAAGCTTCTATTTTACAAATGACTCCTTTTCAAGAAGGAAATAGCATGTTTTATAACGTTACGCTTAAAAATGATAAAGATGAAATAAATGCTACAATTGATTATTATAACAATGGTAAAAAAACAAAAGAAATTGCTAATATAGCTACCTCACATTTTTCAAAAAAGAAAGTAAAGCTTTCTTTTTTACCACCACATTTCCAATTCGATAAAGATATACAAGAAAAAAGGCAGTGGTATATGAATATTGAAGGTGCTTCAACGCTTGTTCATGAAGAAGCACCACCAAGCGTAAATAGCTCCGCAACTACTACAATCCAATCTATAAAAAATTTAAAATACAATCAAAAAACAATTTTAGCTGCTGTAATCCAAACAAGTAAAGAAACTGTAAGCGTTCCTACCATTGATGAAGAAACAGGTATTGATCTACTCTTAAAAGAAAATGAACACGTTTATCTATTCAGTATCGAGCTAAAAAAAGAACAATAAAGCGGAAATGCAACTTAAGTTGCATTTCCGCTTTATTGTTTAATAAGGTGTACTTTTATGGATTTGAATTAAATCCATATTCTGTTACTACTATTGCTCATCCTCTACTTCTATTCTTTTCTTCTCTCTTGCAATTTTTAAAAACTCTAGCAGCTCTGGATTACTATTCATTTTTTTGTAAGCTACTGACATTTCTGCCACAAAATTAGAATCATATAATTCTTTATATACAACTTCTGTTTTATATAACTTATTTGCCGATACGGGTATTACTGTAATTCCAATCCCTGCTGCTACAAGCCCCATAACTGTTTGATACTCTGTTGCTTCTTGTACAATACGTGGACTAAATCCAACTTCTCTGCAAAGAGATAAAATTGTATCATACAAAGCTGGCCATACTGGTCTCGTAATAAATACAAACGGCTCATCTCGTAAATCTTCTATATGTATTTCATCTTTCTCTGCAAGTGGATGTGCCTTTGGTAAACATAAGGTGCAAGATAACCTTTGAATTGGCTCTAATTCTAATAATTGTGTTGGAATTGGTGGACGTAAAAAGCCAATATCAATACGGTTATCATGAAGTGCATGAACTTGATCTGGTGTTGACAATTCATGTAATGCAACAGACACTCTCGGAAATTTCTTTCTATATTCCCTAACAATTGATGGTAAAATATCATATATCGCCGCACCTACAAAACCAATTGAAAGTGATCCTACTTCTCCCCTTTGCGCACTTTGTGCAACTTCTACTGCTTTTTCAATTTGTTCAAACGCTTTTTTTACTTCTTTTAAAAACATTTCTCCTGCTTCTGTTAGTTCAACCTTTCTTTTCGTTCTTGAAAATAATGTAACTCCCATTTCTTTTTCTAATTGCTGTATTTGTTGACTAAGTGGTGGTTGTGTCATTTGTAAACGAGCAGCTGCCCGTCCAAAGTGTAACTCTTCTGCCACAACAACAAAATATTGCAAATGCCGTAATTCCATTTTTGGACACCCTTTTCACTTTCGATTAATATGTCTAATATATTAATAACATATAATTTATATATTAGACAAATATTTTGAATGAACGTATAGTAGAAATTGTTAATTCTTTTTTACAATTTTTATGTAAAAAAAGAAAGAGGTGGTTACTGTATGAAATGGTGGAAGTTAAGCGGACAAATTTTATTACTATTTTGTTTCGCTTGGACAGGTGAATGGATTGCAAAACAGGCACACCTCCCAGTTCCAGGAAGTATAATCGGTATTTTTTTATTATTAATTTCATTAAAATTTAACCTAGTTAAAAAAGAATGGATACAGAACGGAGCAGATTTTTTATTAAAAGAACTTATTTTATTTTTCATCCCTTCTGCAGTCGCTGTCATACGTTACAGAGATACACTAACACAATATGGAATCGATCTCATTTTAATTATTATGATTAGCACTCTTTGCGTTACCTTAGTTACAGGACTTTTAACAGAATTGCTACTAAAGCGGAAAGGATCAACGCAATGATCGGATTTCTTTGTTTACTATTAACACTATTCACATATTGGATATCAAAAAAAATGTATCAACGTTGGAATTGGAGTCTACTTTCTCCTCTTCTCGTCTGTCCCATTATTTTAATTGCTTTATTGCTCGGATTAGATACACCTTATGAAACATATGAATCTGGTGGTCACTGGTTAACTGAATTATTAAAGCCCGCAACAGTTGCTTTTGCATGGCCAATCTATAAATATTTTGATTTATTAAAGAAACATGGAATGGCTATCTTACTTAATGTCATTGTCGGTTCGTTTTTATCAGTCATTACTTCAGCACTACTAGCAAATTATTTTCAAATTGATTCATCACTAGAACATAGTTTAGCGCCACATATCGTAACAACACCAATCGCAATGGCTATTTCAGAAATGATTGGTGGTATGTCACAATTAACTGCTGTATTTGTCGTTTTAACTGCCTTAACAGGAGCATTGCTCGGTCCTTCTCTCATACGTATTTGCCGCATTAAAACAGCAATCGCAAAAGGTATTATGTTAGGAACGAGCGCAAATGGAACCGGTACATCAAAAGCATTCGAAATCGGTCCTGTGGAAGGAACAATTGCAAGTTTATCCATGCTTTTAACAGCAGGCGCTAGTTTAGTTATCGTTCCGCTTTTCTTGTCTTGGATACATTAAAGAAGCAAGTATTTACATACTTGCTTCTTTATCTATATATTGGCACAGCAATTCATAATCCTCTGGAAAAGCTAAACACAATTGTTCAACTTCATGTATCCCTTTCCAAGCAATTTCATGTATTAACTCATCAGGATCTTGGATTTTCATATTACCGCCTATTTGTTTAACAAAATAATAATGGACATACACTGGAACACCGTATGTAATACCCTCTTTTTCATATATTTTATTTACCACTTCCACATTATAACCTGTTTCTTCCCAAACTTCCCTGATACAACATTCTTCTAGTGTCTCTCCCTTTTCAAGTCCTCCACTTGGGACAGACCATCTTTTTTCTTCTCCCTCTTTGCCCTGCAGTACCATTAAAACTTCATTTCTTTCATTTACACATACCGCTGCACTACCTATCCATCTCTCCATAAACATCCCTCCCCTACTAAAATTCGCCCTCTTTTTTATTTTCCCCTTGAAAAAAAGAGGAAAATAATAAAACAATGACGAAAAATTACATCAACTTCATAGACAATCCTTTTTTAGAAATTAAAACTGGAAGGATGAAAATATGATTTCTAATTATGTTGTGGAATGTGTCTTTTGTGAAGAAAATCGAAAGGCTCGCCAAGCTATTGTCACAGTTCCCGCGACTACTCAGCTACTAGCCATTGAAAAAGTGCGTGCGGAATGCAAACGTCGCTTCGGAAAAACTGTATTATTACAAACAGAAATTAAAGAAAAAATTGTTTTTGAACAAAAAGAAAGCCGACCATAAATTGGTCAGCTTTCTTATCCGATCATATTTTCACATGAAGATTAGGGGCATCCTCTTTAAGGATCGGGATTTTCCCATTATGTACGTTCCATAATGGTCATCGAACAATATATTTCTATGCAATTAACTATTGAATAGAATAGGGCAAAACTTGTTCGCATTTTTAGAAAAGGGATAGGGATATAATTCAAGTAGTACTTCAAATACTCGAACTTTACACTCATAATATTAAAACAAATCCTTTTATATGGGAAATATGAATTACCTACATAATTCATTCGTAAAATATATTAATAGTTTGCTATATTAATTTTATCCCGCTATTTGTAAGCAGTAACCCCCTACTTATTATAATTTCACCTTATTCCATCAATAGCATACATCCAGCTAAAACCGGTGTCATAATCATCGAAAACCTCAAAAGCGTTCGCGGTGCATAATTTGTAAACTTCGCGCCAATGTATGCCCCTAACATGGTCCCAATTAATACTTGCAATAACAATATATAATCTAAATATCCTTCCGAACTATATCCTATCCCGCCTCCAATTGCAATCGGTAATATAACAAGCATTGTTGTCCCTACAGATTGCTGAATCGTTAATCCCAATAGAACCATTAATCCAAGTTGAATAAACGGTGCAGAACCAATCCCAAATGAACCAGCCATCATTCCAGTAACTAATCCAAGGCATACACATTTCAACAAGTAGTTCACGGAAAACTCTTTATGTTTATATAAAGACGACTTTTCTTTGTTTTGGAACATAATTAATTTAATAAACATAAAAATTGCCGATAAAAATAACATCCCAGCTGTAAACCAATGAAGAAGATGTGCTGGTATAAGTGAACCAAATTTAGAACCAATATAAGAGCCAATTGCGCCAAATCCCCCAACAATCCCGCCTATAATAAGTGCAACATTGCCTTCACGGTAATGACTTACAACACCTGATAATGTCGTAAATGCCATTGCAGTTAAAGATGTTGCAAGAGCAACATGAATAGGAATTTGGAATACTAAAGTGAGTATCGCGATAATAAACCCAGCTCCTCCAGCTCCAACAAATCCTAATAAAATACCCATTACTAACATTGTTATAATTATTGCCACAGACTTTCCCTCCAGTAACACAATTATCCATCATATTTATGCTTACATACAAATAAAAAGCATCCTAGATGGATGCTTTTTATTTCAATGATATGTACTTAATCTTGATTAATCAAAATAACCGCTGGACCAGCTACTACTACTCCAGCTACTTCTATTTTTTCAAATTCCTTTACTGTAATAGATATAACTCCTTCTCTTTCCATCAATTCTTTACTCAGGACATCAGTCGGGATTGCTTTCACCGTCTTACCTCCTTTTCATTTATACAATATGATAAAGTGAAACTTTCATCAGTGGGGTTTTGGTCCGTACTTATTGATTATTAACCCTCACCAATCGGGCGAATAATCGCCCAATGCATCTATATATATGCATCACCTCCGCTTTCATTCCTTATTCCACTCAAAAACCTTCTCCCCCTTCCTTGACATATTGAAAAATAAAAAAGAAGCTATAACATATAGCTTCCCTCCACGTTTCTTTAATCTTTATGCACCGTATATTCCATGACTTTACCATCTCTATCAAATTGTAAAATAAGCTGTTCGCTATCTATTGGAATAAAGCCACGTTCAGTCCCAAGATAATACAAAGTGATAACTCCTTCTTCCCCACTTCTCGTTTCCGTTGGGGCTCCTAACAATTGTGTAATTTCTTCATTTGATTTCCCTATTAATTTATATTTTTGTAATAGATCATCTACCATATGTACCCGCTTATCTGCATGATTTAACCATCTATTTTGATTAAACTTTGATGTATATTCATTTACACTTAGTTGTACAGTGCACACTATTAATGGTATGAGTGCTACTATTAACCCCCCCAACATTTGCTTCTTTTCTTCATTACGATTTTTAGAAACATATAAAATAGCCCTTTGAATCATGACTAATAAAACAAATGGTATGAATACTACAAAAATGCTACTTACACTTAAGGGTATATGGACCATATCAATGACGAATATAAATACAATGTACATTACTATATATAAACAAAAAGAGACATACAAAATGCCACGTAGCATAGCGTTCAGAAAGATCTCCCCTTTTAACTCACTATATAATTCATCCGGCTAATCATTTCTTGAATCTGTTCTAATTCTTGCACTGTATATACTACTTCCCCTGCTAATATTTCATTTCTAAAGAACGTTACAATTTGCTCCCGATCTTTTAATCTAGGTGTTTCCTCACTAGAAAGGTCTACTATTTCTTTTCCATTTTTATTATAAAAATATACAACTGGTTTTACTTTTTCTTTTATACTATTAGCCTGCATTTCTTTCAAACCACTGTATAAAATTTGAGATAGTTTCTTCGCCCTATATACTGGATTCCCTTCATTTTTCACTTGTATAGTTGACGAATCTTTACCTACTATATATTCAAATGTCTCTTCTTTTTCAACTTCTTGTTGATACTTACCCATTTCATCAATCATAAATGAATATATACCAGCATTTTCTTTCGTTAAACCATGAATTAATTTCTCTTCCCATTCTTTCGTCTCAAGTAGATAAATACCAGTTTTGCACAAGATGAGATGATGGATTCGATTATCGTTTATTTCACTATTATTTTTAATAAAAACATTCGGCATGATTTGAATTTCAGCATCTAATATGGTGCCTTGCTCTATGAATCCTCGTTTCATATAATGTAATGTTTCGTACGTATTCATTTCAGCGCCGTTTTTAGTATATTCTCGTAGATTTGCAATTAGTTTTTGAAACATATGTATTTCGTTATTATGCTTATTTTGCATTTCACTACGTTCTTTACTATGCTGCACAGCTAATTGATTTTTCATCATACGCATATTTTCAATTTCTCTATTTGCACTTACTTGTAAATCATTGTATTTTTTCTGTTCCATATTTTTTAAATTATTTTGTTGTTCTTTATGCTCTATCACCGTAGCTGCAATTTCATTTTTATACGTTTCAATCGCTTGTTTCTTTTCAAATTCTACTTGTTGACTCTCTGATTCTAACTGTTTATTTTTATAAAACAGCACAAATACTACAGCTAATAATATTAAAACCGTACCTATTAGCACATAATTCATATTTTTACCCCTTTATTTCATTATCGATTATTTTTTATAAATATATCTATTATAGTATACTATGGTTTCGATATAGACTTTGTAAAAGTTGTATATTTTTAATAAAAGGCACCTCTGACGGGGCACCTTTTATTTTCACTCTATTGTACACCATACTGAATATAACTTGGATCGTAGTATATCCATTGATTTGTCCCTAAGCAAAGCCATCCATCTTGCTTACTCCATACTCGATACGATTCACCATGATGTAACTGTCTTATAACATTTCCATTTAATGATGGAGCATCACGCAAATTTACATTATCACCAGTAATAGTCGCCACATAATGTTTATACTGAATATAACTCGGATCATTATATACCCACTGATTTGTCCCTAAACAAAGCCATCCATCTTGTTCTCCCCAAACTTCATATGTTTCGCCACGATTCAATTGGCGAATTACACTAGACTGCAAAGATGGTCCACTTCTCAAATTCACATTATCTCCATTAATTATAGCAACCCCGTACACTGGAGTTGCATTATTAGGCGGGGAAACATTACCTCCACCACTTGCTCCACTCCCTTTTAAAGCTTCTAATGAAACTGCAGCTGATACATCACAATTTCCTACGCCTGAAATTTGTTCAGAATCTGTGTACTGCCACGCTGTCCACGTTGTCCATCCACCAGCATCAGCAGGCGGTGTACTCGAGTATTTAGCAATCCAAAGCGGTATATCACTTAATCCGCTAATTCCGAACTCATTAATATACCAAACTCCTGTATATAACATTACATCTTTTCCAGTAGCCTGTTTCACATAATTTATGAAGCTTCTTGCCCAATTCGATATAGCGTTACCAGTTAAATTACTGTTACTCGGATCTGTTGGTGATTCTAAATCCAGAACTGGCATTAAGTCTGTCTGGTTATTTTGTAATATACTCACAAAATATTTTGCCTCTGAAATTGCATCATTTTGTTCTGGGCGCGCAAAATGGTATGCACCAATTAATACATTCGCATTTCGTGCTGCTTGTACATTCTTAGTAAAAGTAGGATCAATGTAGTTTACACCTTCTGTCGCTTTTGCATACGCTGCTGGAATTCCAGATGCCTTCACTGCATTCCAATCAATATTCCCTTCCCAATGAGACACATCAATAAACGTAACATTTGAACTTGATCTGTTTTGCATATAAAATCTCCTATCATTTTTTTACTTCGTATACATACAATATGTACAAGTTTCATAAGAGGACACGACATTTATGCTATAGAAACAAAGAGTAAACATATTTTGTATACAAAATAAAAAAGACCTTGTATTACAAGGCCTTTTGCAAACTCACTTTATTTTGTAGCAAATACATATTATAATACAAACCTTGCTCACTTAATAATTCTTGATGTGTCCCTCTCTCTACTATCTCTCCATCATGCATCACAAAAATTTGATCCGCATCTTGAATTGTAGATAACCTATGCGCAATGGCTATCGTCGTTCTACCTTTTCGCATTTGTTGCAACGCTGTTTGAATAGCCTCTTCTGTTTCTGTATCGATATTAGCTGTTGCTTCATCTAATACTAATACTTTCGGATTCGTTGCTATCGTTCTAGCAAAAGCAATTAATTGTCGTTGACCGCTTGAAAATGCTGCACCTCTTTCTACTACTTCTGTTTCATACTGTTTTGGTAACTTTTCAATAAACGTATTCGCTTGCACAAATCGAGCAGCTTCTTTTACTTCTTCATCCGTAATTTCTTCATTATACATACGAATATTTTGCTTTACATTTCCAGCAAATAAAAATGCATCTTGCAATACGAGTCCTATTTTCTTTCTAATTTCTCGTTCTTCAAATTTTTCTAAATCTACACCGTCTATTACAATATTTCCTGACTTAATATTATAAAATCGCATTAACAAATTCATAATCGTACTTTTTCCGCTACCAGTATGCCCAACAAAAGCAACCGTTTGCCCTTGTTTCACGTGAAATGATACATTTTTTAAAACGTCACGCTTTCCATCATATGAAAAAGTAACATTTTTAAATTCAATATCTCCATCCACGATTTGAGGATTCTCATTGCCTTTTTGAACCGGTGCTAAATCTTTCTCGTCCATTAAATGAAATACACGTGATGACGAAACAAGTGCCTGTTGGAAGAAGGACAATTTCATCATCATCTCATTTACAGGTTGGAAGAAACGATGTATATAGTTAACAAAAGCATATAAAACTCCTACTTCAACAGGGCTCTTTAAAGCATCAATCCCAAATAAACCTAGTACTAACGCAATAGCTACAATATGTACTAAATCCGTAGCTGGTCGTAAAAGTAATGCGTCTAACTTCAAAGTACGTCGCCCTGCACTATAATGTTTATTATTCACTTCTTCAAACTCTTTTCTCATACGTTTTTCTTGTCTGAACACTTGAACAATATTCATTCCTTGTATGGACTCGTTCAACTTTGCATTTAACACGCTTAGTTGATTACGTACTTCTAAATAAAAAGCTGCACTTTTCCGGCGATATAATACCATAATCGCAAACATTATCGGAATTAATACGAGAGAAAATAGCGCTAATTTTACATCTAATAAAAACATCGCTACTAAAATACCTACTAAAAAGACTACATTTTTTACAAATGTTGATAATACACTGACATAAAAATCTTTAATCGCTTCCGTATCATTTGTTATACGCGATACAAGTGTACCAATCGGCGTACGATCAAAGAAACTTAATGATAGCTTTTGAACATGTTCATATACTTCAACTCGCATATCTTGAACAATCTTAAAAGCAATGTTCTGAAAGTACAATAGATTTAAATACGTAAATAGTACTTTTAATAAATGAGCAACTATGTAAATTACAAATAAAGTAACGAGCGCTGATCGTTCAAAATCCCGCGGTACTAGGTGTTCATCGAGGAATTGTTTAATTAAAAAAGGACCCATCATTTCCGTTACTGTCGCACCAACTAAAAAGATAAATGCTAAAGATAGTAACCCTTTATATGGCTTCATATAGGAAAGCAATCTACTTAAATCACTTCGCTTCTTCTCTACCATCATACGCCTCCTTTCTCGACTAAAGCTTCTAATTGCTGGCTTTCATACATTTCCTTATACCAGCCGTTTTCCTTCATTAATTCCTCATGTGTACCTCTTTGTACAATTCTACCTTCATCAACAACAAGAATAAGATTGGCATGCTGAATTGCACTTAATCGGTGTGCAGTAATAATCGTCGTTTTCCCTGCTCTCTCCCTCTTTAAGGCACTTAAAATCGTCTCTTCTGTTTTTGCATCTACCGCTGATAAACAATCATCCAAAATTAAAATTTCAGCATTTGTTAATAAAGCACGAGCAATAGAGATTCGCTGTTTTTGACCACCAGATAACGAAACACCTCTTTCCCCTACTACTGTTTCATATCCTTCTGAAAATTGGAGGATGTCATTATGAATACAAGCAATCTCTGCTGCTTGGGTAATTTCATTATATGTAGCATCCGCCTTTCCAAAGGCAATATTCTCGCCAATACTTGCTGAAAATAAAAAATGATCTTGCGGCACGTATGAAATGGCAGAACGGACACCATGAAGTGTTATATCTCGAATATCTCGCTCCCCAATTTTTAATTCACCATTAAAATGATCATACTCACGGATTAAACATTTTAATAAAGTCGTTTTCCCTGCGCCTGTACGTCCTACAACTCCTAGCGTTTCGCCCTTCTTCAAATCAAAGTGAATATCGTTTAAATGTAACAATTCATTTTTCTTATACGAAAATGAATCAACGGCAAACGAAACATTACCGCTCGCTATTGTATGTACAGCATTTTCGCTATTTACTACATCTGATTTTTGTGAAAGAATTTTTTCTACACGATCATATGAAGCACGCCCACGCTCCATAATATTGAATAACCATCCAAACGCTAACATTGGCCAAACGAGGGTACCTAAATATGTCGTAAATGTAACGAGATCACCTACTGTTAATTCACCTCTTACAACTAATACCGATCCGTAACATACTGCGATTAAAAAAGAAAATCCAACGATAAGAGAGATTGTCGGATCAAATAACGAATCAATACGTGCAACTAACACATTTTTATGTACAACATCTTCTGATTTTCTTCGAAACGCCTGTAAATCTTCTTTCTCTTGTCCAAGCGAGCGAATCACTTTCATTCCACTCATACTCTCTTGCACTTTATCATTGATTTCCGAAAACGATTGCTGTGCTTTATGAAACCTTTTATGTAATAAAGTGCCATAATAATTTGTCGAAATAGCTACAATCGGCATTGGAATTAAACTTAATAATGTTAACTTCCAACTAATTGTAAAACCCATCGCTACGAGTACACATCCTCCGACAGCTAATGAGTCAACAAGCGTCAAAACACCTGCTCCAGCAGTTTGCTGGATCGCTTGAATATCATTGGTCGCATGTGCCATTAAATCACCTGTCCGATTTGACTGATAGAAAGATGGACTCATCTTTGTAAAATGTTCATACAAATTTTTTCGTAATTGGCGAGCTAATTTTAATGAAGACCCGAAAATCATAATACGCCATATGTAACGTAATATGTACATCGTAATACCTACAATTACTAATAGTACAACCCATTTTAGTAACTTATCGGTCGTCAATGTTCCATCATTAATTTCATCTACAACGATTCCAATTACTTTTGGTGCTACAAGTTCTAAAAGTGCAACGCCAAACAATAAAATAATTCCAGTTATGTACGCTCGTTTTTCTTGTTTAAAAAACCACGCTAAATTCATAAACACTTTCATTTTTTTCCTCCTCCCTTAAAATGAGCGATGTTTTCAGTTTACCAAAAATACAGAATTTTTAAAAGTTTTAAAAACTATAACTAACAAAAAGAAAGACACTCTTAGCGAGTGTCTTTTAGCGCTTATTTCATTTGTTGCTTGTTCATTGCGCTCATCATTTGATTGATTTTCTTTTGGGAAGGTTTTTGTCCCATTTGCATCATCATCATTTTTAACATTTGTTCGTTAATTGGTGGATTTTTTTGTAAGTAATTCATCATGTATTTGCGGGCAATGAAAAATCCTAACGCCACGCCTGCTACTAGTGCTACTACGCCCACTAGAATACCTAACCAAATTGGCATATATTTTCCTCCTTCATGTTGTCTACCTTACAGTGTACTAAAACCTTTTCAATAAGACAAGATACAATTCGACATTTTTTACACATATGTTCGTACTTGTTTTAGAGGATTCAGCCATCCGTACTTTGTATTTTCATAATCCATAGCTAAAAATGTTAATTCACACTTTCTTAACACCTCAAAGAACGTCGTTTCCATAGAGACATTTCCAGAGGTATTCATACGAATATAGTGCGGTTTCACCATTATTTCGCCGTACTCCACTCCCGTATAAAGTGTATGTGTATGATGTGTTCTATCATATTTACCAAGAACGCGCAAAGCTTGTTCTAATTTATGATGAATTTTCATTACTTGCAATGGCATCGTTATATACATCATTTGCTTATATAACACTTTTTTCTCCGAAAGGGACCCAGATTCTGAAAATCGAGCAAATAAATCAAAAAACAAATATTCACGACCAAAATAAGCTTTCGCAATATCCTCTTGAATTAAATACAATTCATACGTTTTCATTTTTCCACTCCCAATCTGGACAACCTTTTCTCTTCATTATATATAAGAAAATTTGCAATGATTGTCTGACTGCGGAGAGATAAAAAACTTTTTCTGTCGAAAAAACTCATTTACATAGAAAAACCTCTCCATGCCGGAGAGATTTTTCTGAAATCATTAAAGCATTTCTTTTACTTTACGAACAACGTTCTCTACAGTAAATCCATACTCTTCCATAATCTTCTCACCAGGAGCAGAAGCACCGAATGTATCGATACCTAACACATCTCCTTCAAGACCTACGTAACGGTGCCATCCGAATGTAGCACCCATTTCGATTGCGAAACGTTTTGTTACTGCTTTTGGTAATACAGATTCTTTGTACTCTGCAGTTTGAGCTTCGAAGCGATCCATAGATGGCATGCTGACAACAGCTGCGTCAACGCCGTCTACTGCTAATGCTTTTTGAGCTTCAACAGCTAGGCTTACTTCAGATCCAGTTGCAAGTAAGATTACGTCAGCCGTTTCTTTCTTGCTTGCAGAAACTACATATGCACCTTTTGCTACTTTTTCATACGTATCATCTTTTGCACCTTCTAATGTTGGAAGGTCTTGACGAGTTAATACTAAAGCAGTTGGTTTGTTTGTAGATTCTAAAGCTAGTCTCCAAGCTGCAACAGATTCGTTACCATCAGCAGGACGGATAACAGAAACGTTTGGCATTGCACGAAGCGCTGCTAATTGCTCGATTGGTTCATGTGTTGGACCATCTTCACCAACAGCGATACTGTCATGTGTGAATACATACGTTACTGGCAATTGCATTAATGCTGCAAGGCGAATTGCTGGACGTAAGTAATCAGAGAATACGAAGAACGTACCACCGTAAGTTTTTAAACCACCATGTAGTGCAATACCGTTCATTGCTGCACCCATTGCGAACTCACGTACACCGTACCAAATGTTTTTACCGCTGTAATCATCTCTTGTAAAGTCTTTTTCGTTATTCATGTATGTTTTGTTAGAACCAGCAAGGTCAGCAGATCCACCGAAGAATGATGGTACAGACTCTGCAATTGCATTAATTACAGCACCAGAAGAATTACGAGTTGCTGCTTTTGATCCTAATTCATAAGTCGGTAAGTTTTGCTCCCAACCTTCTGGAAGTTGACCGTTCATTGCTGCTTGGAATTCGTTTGCTAATTCTGGGTATGCTTGTGCATATTCACCTAGCATCGTGTTCCACTCAGCTTGCGCAGTTTCACCAACATCTTGTACTGTTTTACGGAAGTTGTCATATACTTCTTCTGCTACGTGGAAGTCTTGCTCAGCAGTCCAAGCATATGCTTCTTTCGTTAATTTTGTTTCTTCTACACCAAGTGGAGAACCATGTGAAGCTGATTTTCCTGATTTGTTTGGAGAACCGAAACCAATTGTCGTTCTTACTTCAATTAGCGTTGGGCGTTTTTCGTCAGCTTTCGCTTCTTCAATTGCTTTCGCGATTGCTTCAATATCGTTTCCATCCTCAACACGGATTACTTGCCATCCGTATGCTTTGTAACGATCTTCTACACTTTCAGAGAATGAACGATTTAAATCGCCATCTAATGAAATATCGTTTGAATCGTAAAGCACAACAAGACGACCTAATTGTAAATGAGCAGCTAATGAAGATGCTTCAGCAGAAACGCCCTCCATTAAATCTCCATCACCACAAATAGCGTATGTATAATGATCTACTACATTATACGCATCACGGTTATATTTAGCAGCTAAATGTCTTTCAGCCATTGCCATACCTACAGCAGTTGCAATACCTTGTCCAAGTGGACCAGTCGTTGCATCTACACCAGCTGTATGACCGTACTCAGGATGTCCTGGAGTTTTGCTTCCCCATTGACGGAAGTTCTTTAAGTCATCCATTGTTACATCATAACCAGATAGGTGAAGTAGACTGTATAATAACATTGAACCATGACCTGCAGATAATACGAAACGATCACGGTTAAACCACGTTGGGTTATTTGGATTGTGTTTCATAAATTGAGTCCATAATGTATAAGCCATTGGTGCTGCACCCATTGGCATTCCTGGGTGACCAGAGTTTGCTTTTTCAATCGCATCGATGGATAATGTGCGAATCGTGTTGATAGAAAGTTGTTCGATTGAATGTGACATGCTATTCTTCCCTTCGCTTATATTAGTAAACGTTTTATACATTTATATGATAGCTTCCCACGCAAGATTATACAACATGTATCGACAAATATGTTGATATTTTTTTGATTTTTTATAAAAAAATCAATGTTTCCGGGAATGTATGGGTATTCAATATGACATACTTTTTCATTATTTTTATTTTAAAAAGAAAGGGAATTATCTGTATATTTATACAAATCTCTTCTATACTTACTTTTTAAATACGTTTTTAAAACATAAAAAAAGCATCTACATTCGATGCTTTTCAAATCAGTTACACAATCCGTTTCCGAATCGAACTTGAAATAAAATCAATGATAATGACCATTAAAATAATGCCCAATAAAATAATTCCCACGCGAGACCAATTGCGTGAACTCAGCGCAAAAATTAGTGGCGTACCAATCCCTCCTGCTCCGATAACCCCTAAAATCGCAGCGGATCGTACATTAATTTCAAATCTGTATAACGTATACGATAGAAAATCTGGTAACACTTGCGGTAACACCGCATACCAAAGTATTTGAAAACGATTTGCTCCTGTTGCTAGTAACGCTTCCGTCGGTCCTTTATCTATGTTTTCAATTCCTTCTGAATATAGTTTTCCTAACATTCCAATAGAATGCAATCCTAAGGCTAATACTCCTGCAAAAGAGCCTGGACCAACAGCTTTTATAAATAAAAGAGCCATAATTAATTCAGGAAACGTACGAACAAAACTAAGTACAAATTTCCCAAATCCTGAAGTTAATTTTCCACTACTCATATTCGTTGCCGCCCAAAAAGCAAACGGAACAGATAAAAATGCAGAAATAAATGTACCTAATATCGCAATTGCCAACGTATCAATTAATCCATGTAATAAATCTTCACCATCTGGCAAAGATACATACGACCAGTCTGGATTCAATATCCCTGTCATAATTGCTTTTGTAATTTCTCCCGCCGTTTCCTTTATTCCCTCTAGCGGTACTCCTGAAAAAGCCCATATATAAACAAATGTAAGTGCTATAAAAATAAACGAGCGATACACACTCGGTTTCTTCGGTTTTGGTACGATTATCGTCGTTTTACTCATTATAATTTCTCCCGCAACAATGTACTTACATAATCGATTACCAATACAACAACAAGAGTATAGATGATAATAGATGCAGTTTGTTGATATTGTAAAAATCCAAGTGTACGATCATAATATAGTCCAATACCACCTGCTCCTACTAAACCTAGGACAGCCGCTGCCCGTACATTCACCTCAAATGTATATAGTACATAGGAAACAAAGTGTGCTTTTACTTGTGGAATGACTCCATAAACAATCCATTGCACCTTATTAGCCCCTACAGCTGTCATCGCTTCTAGTGGGCCAGGGTCAATTGATTCAATTGATTCATACAACAATTTCGCCACGAGCCCAATTGAGAAAAAAGTAAGAGCTAAAATACCCGGAAGTGGTCCTATTCCAAAAATAGCTACGAAAATTGCCGCTAATAATAAATCTGGTATCGTTCGAATAAAATTTAAAATCAATCGAGCTGGACTGTATAAAAATGTACTAGTAAACACATTACTTGCCGCAAACAGTGCAAGTGGAATAGCTAAAATCGCTCCTAAAGTCGTCCCAATAATCGCCATACGTATTGTATCTAACATTGCTGTTGTAATAACTTGAAAATAACTCCAATCTGGCGGCACCATTTCTTTTAACAAATCCATTATATTAGGAAAACCAACTACTAGCTTTGAAAATGATGCGTCGACCTGTATACTACTTCCCCACAACAGTAAAATGAATAGAATAAACGTTAACATATGTTTTAACTTACTCGGCGGCTTCGGTATCGACTTCGAATATATCGTCACATCATTCATTTAGCTGCCACCTCTAACAATTCACTTTTCTGTGCTACGTCACCATAAATTTCAGCAAACTTTTCATCCGTTGCTGCTTCTACTAAACCATCAAAAACAATTTCACCTGCATGTAATCCAATAATACGCGTCGCATATTGCCTAGCTAAAGCAATAGAATGTAAGTTTACAATTGTTGTAATTCCAAAATCTTCATTAATTTTCTTTAAATCATCTAATACTTGCTTTGTTGTTAGCGGATCTAACGACGCAACAGGTTCATCTGCCAATATGATTTTTGCTTCTTGCGCCAATGCTCTAGCTATCGATACACGTTGTTGTTGTCCTCCTGATAATTCATCAGCACGTGCATATGCTTTTTCTAAAATATTCACTCTTTTTAACGCTTGAAATGCGAGCTCCACATCCTCTTTCGGAAACAAACCTAACGTTGTACGCAATGTCGAATGATATCCAACACGGCCAGCTAATACATTCTTCAATACTGTTGATCGCTTTACAAGGTTAAAACTTTGAAAGATCATACCAATATCCCGGCGCATACGTCGTAAATCTTTTCCTTTTGCAGCAGTAATAGACTCACATTCAATCATGATTTCGCCTTCTGTAATCTCATGAAGACGATTTACCGATTTTAGAAGTGTAGACTTTCCAGCTCCGGACAGCCCTACCATTACAACAAACTCACCTTTTTGAATTTTCAAGTTTATATTATTCAATCCTTTTGTACCATTTGGATACACTTTGGAGACATTTCGAAATTCTATCACACATCTTACCTACCTTCTATGTATTCAAAACGGCAAACTAACTGAAAACATTCCCTTTCGGCTAGCTGCCATTTCCATATGTATTATTGCGTTTTTACTTTCTTCCCATATTCACGAACGATGTCAAATTTACTATCATCAGATTTAACATATCCTTCATGTGAATATACTTCTTTAATGATTTTGTGACCTTCCTCATTTTTTCCAATTTCAATGAAAGCATCCTGTAATTTCTTGCTCCACTCTTCATCTAAATCAGAACGTACCGAAATCGTATCGTTTGGAATTTTCTCCGTAAATTTCACTATTTTCGTTTGCTCGAATATATTCGGATAATCTTTTTTTACAATATTACGAGCATCTTGGAATACAACAGCTGCATCTACGTCACCATTTAAAAGAGCAATAAGCGACTGATCGTGACCTTTTAATGTAACAGGTTTCACATCTTTTAACGGATCAATTCCCTCTTTTAATAGAACAGCTGCAGGCCATACATACCCTGCTGATGATGTTACATCTTGATAACCAATCTTTTTACCTTTTAAATCTTTTACACTATTTATATTAGAGTCTTTTTTAACAACAAACTCAGATTTATAATAATCTACTAAATCTTTTGTAGGAGCTCCTGTTTCATCCTCTACTCCAAAACGTTGTGCTTGTAAAATTACATTTGCAGCCTTCTTTTCATGTGCTAATACGTACGCTGTTGGCGGTAAAAATCCTACATCTACTTGTTTAGATGCCATCGCTTCTACAATTGTATTGTAGTTCGTTGAAATACTAACTTTTACTGGAATATTTAACTTATCACTTAATAGCTTCTCAAGCGGTTTTGCCTTCGCCTCTAACGTATCTGCATTTTGAGAAGGAACAAATTGAACATTTAAAGTCTTCGGTACATACCCTTTTTTCGTATCTTCATTTTTACTTGCACTTGATTCCTTCGTTCCACAGCCACTTAATAATCCCGCTGCTAGTACAACTGTTGTGCTCATTGCAAAAACTTTTTTCAACATATTAATGCCTCCATTTTTCATTGTTATAAAATAACCTTTCATAAACATGAAGAAATATATCACATATTTTTACAAATAATTGATTATTTACAGAATCTTTACACATTCTATACACTCACATTAAAATTCTCTTCACATATTTGATATGATGAATTGGAAGATAACAATAGAAAAGGTGAGTCATATTGGAACAAAATCAAACTGTAACTTTAAACATCTTATTAACAAGCGATATACATGGCACTGTTTATCCTATTCACTACCAAGATAACTCCCCAGCAGAACTTGGTTTAGCTAAAATTTCTACTCTTATAAAAAAAGAACGTTCCCAAAATACAAACGTTCTTTTAATTGATAATGGCGACTTTATTCAAGGAACACCATTTACTTATCATTATGTTACATACGAAAAAAACAAAAAAAACCCAATGTCCTTATTAGCGAATTACTTACAGTATGACGCTGCAATTATCGGCAATCATGAGTTTAATTACGGGATGGGTATATTAAATAATGCTGTGACTACTGCGAACTTCCCGTACCTATCAGCAAACATTTTAGATAAAAACATAAAGAAACCTTATTTCGGAAAACCTTATATAATCAAACAGATTGAATCCAATATAAAAATTGCTATTTTAGGGGTGACAACGCACTACATTACCAATTGGGAACAACCCCATCACATTAAAGACTTACAATTTGAAGATGCATTAGAAACAACGAAAAAGTGGGTTTCTTACATTCGCAAACATGAGAAACCAGATTTACTAGTCGTAGCGTATCACGGGGGAGTTGAACGAGATTTACAAACCGGGGTACCGACTGAAGTTTTAACAGGAGAAAACCAAGGATATGCAATGTGCCATGAAATTGAAGACATAGATATTTTATTAACAGGCCACCAACACCGGGAAATTGCTCACACAATGGCTAACGGTGTAACAATTTTACAGACCGGATGTAATGGAAACTCAGTTGGAAAAGTAAAAATAACATTCGAAAAAACAAAACATAAATGGGTTAAAAAAGAGAGTTCTTCTGAATTATTATCTGTACAAGGAGTTGAGGCTGACCAAGATGCACTTTCATTGGTAGCCGATTATGAAGAGAAAACACAAAAGTGGCTTGATCAACCTATTGGAATCATTCAGGGGGATATGCAAATTTCAGATGCTATGCAAACTCGTTTGCATGATCATCCTTTTATCGAATTCATAAATAAAATACAGATGGATATAGCTAATGTATCAATTTCTTGTACAAGTTTGTTCCATAATACATCTCCAGGTTTCCCGGAACATGTAACAATGCGTGACATCGTTTCTAATTATATTTATCCGAACACATTAAAAGTAATTAGACTAACTGGAGCGGACATAAAAAATGCTCTTGAACTCTCTGCTTCTTATTTCACATTAAAAACAGATGGATCCATCACCGTAAGTCCTACCTACATAGAACCAAAGCCACAACATTATAATTATGATATGTGGGAAGGGATTTCATACGTATTAAACATTTCAAAACCAATTGGTGAAAGAGTAGAATCTTTACAGCATAACAGTGCTCCTCTTAATATGAATGAAGAATATGACGTTGTAATGAATAATTATCGTGCAAGTGGCGGGGGAAATTTCTTTATGTTTCAAAACAAACCGGTAGTAAAAGATATCCCCACAGATATGTCTGAACTTATCGCTAATTATATATTGGAACATAAAACGATAGAAGCAACAGTTAATAACAACTGGAAAGTTATTAAATAACGATTTTTAAATATAAAAAAGATGGGCTTCGCCCATCTTTTAATTTAATCTTGCATTATCTTGCTTTTTTAAAGCTTTTAATTTCGTCGGTGTAACATCTGTACCTTCTTCGTTAACAACTTTAATACCTTTAAGTTCGTTTAACATATTTTGACGAAATCCTTTTAAATATTGTTCACGTAGCGATTGACGCTCACGTTGCTCTTCTTCAGTTAAACCTTCAGCTTTTGCTTTTTTCGCTAAGAAGTTAATGCGTTCAACGAGTTCGTGATTAATCATCTCGAATCCCCCTTCTAATCAAAACTGATTATTATCATACAATAGTTACTCTTCTTTATCAAGCAATTGCTTCGTATACTCTACATATCTACGATGTACAGTCGCCTTTGAAACATTATGACCAAATCCACGTAATGTTGCTGCAATTTCTTCAAACGTGAGTTCACTTTTTCGCAAACGTACAATTTCCTCAATTGGCACTTCTTTTTTCTCTCTTCCTACACTTAAATGACGATTTTTTAAATTTTTTTCTGGACGATAACCTTTTTCTACTGCACGTTGCATACCTCGTTTAATTTTCAAATTATGAATCTTTCTTTGATATTCTTCAACAATACCAATAATATCTAATACCATTGAATCAGAATCCGACAATTGTAATTCACCATTATGTGTATGCGTATATACTTTTATGCCTTCTTTATGTAAACAATGCATTAACGCGATCTTCGCATTTCCTCTACCAAGACGCGTTTCATCTTGTATAAGTAACACATCAATTTGTTCGTCTCGAATTGTATCCAACACCTCTAATATACCGTCACGTTCAATTGTATATCCACTAGCCTGCTCTTCAATCACCTTAGTAACATTCATTTGATAGCGCTCAGCTAAATGCAATAATTCATCTTTTTGACGTAATAATGATGTTTCTTGCGCTTCTTTCGTTGTACTCACACGTGCATAAATAATTGCATTCATTTTGAACCCCTCTTTCTCCCTATTATTTCCCTATAGTGTAACATAAATCCGCCATTTGTTCGAACTTATGTTTGTAGAATGTTTTTTCACATGTTATACTTATTAATAAGAAAAATGAAAGAAAACGAGGTGTTAGAAAACATGGAAAAGTTAACGAAACGCCAGCAAGACATTCTCGACTTTATTAAGCTAAAAGTACAAGAAAAAGGATATCCACCTTCCGTACGTGAAATTGGTCAAGCAGTCGGCCTCGCTTCTAGTTCTACAGTGCACGGACATTTATCACGATTAGAAGAAAAAGGATACATTCGACGCGATCCAACAAAACCACGTGCAATTGAAATTTTAGGTGAAGACCGAATGGATACGGAAACACAATCTGTTATTCAAGTTCCAATTGTCGGAAAAGTCACTGCTGGTTTACCAATTACAGCGGTCGAAAGCGTAGAAGAACATTTCCCACTTCCAGCTAGTATTGTTGCTGGAGCAGACCAAGTGTTCATGTTACGTATTTCTGGAGATAGTATGATTGAAGCTGGTATTTTCGATGGAGATTTAGTTGTTGTTCGCCAACAGCAGTCTGCATATAATGGTGAAATTGTAGTCGCTTTAACAGAGGATAACGAAGCAACAGTTAAACGTTTCTATAAAGAAAAAGACCATTTCCGTCTACAACCAGAAAACTCTTCATTAGAACCTATCATTTTAAAACAAGTGTCAGTTATCGGGAAAGTAATTGGCGTATATCGTGATTTACATTAAAAATAACAAAAAGAAGATAATTACCTTATTTATATACGGTAATTATCTTCTTTTTGTATTTTGATAGATTTCCATGCATTCTATTTCTTATTAACGAGTTTCAATCGTCACATCTCCCGCAGCCGTTTTACCGCTAATCTTTTTACTGCCATTTCCAATTGTTACATTTTTATTTTCTTCATTAAAAATTGTTACATCTCCAGCAGCACTTTGCCCAGTAATTACCGCATCTTGTGGTTTTTCCGATAAAGTAATATCTATATCTCCCGCAGTTGAACTTGCTTCTAGATTATACTTAGAATCATGATCTTGAATATTTATTTCCCCACTTGTTGTTTTTGCGGTCACTTTCCCTAATACCTTCTTAAAGTTCACCTCACCAGCTTTTGTCGATCCCTCCACATTCTTAGCCGTTACTTGTTTCAACTCTACTTCTCCAGCAAGTGTTCTAACACTTACGCTATCACTTTTCACATCACTCATTTCGATTTGTCCAGCAGATGAATTTACTTTTACATCTTGGTAAGAGCGTTCGGGCACAAGGAGAGTCAATTTAGACGTTTGAAACCTAAAATCGTAAAAAGAAAAATCAAATGAAGCACCTTTTTCTCTTTCCCCAATAATTTTTAATGTGTCACCATCTTCTGCGATACGAATCTCTTGTTTACGTACATCTCCCGATTGCTTTACATAAAAAGAAGAGTCAGGAGATTTTTGGACAATAATATCCCCGGCATCTAACTTAACTTCTATATTTTTTAATGTTTCGTTTTTAATTACATTTTCTTTATCGCCTTTTTCAGCAGTTTGTACTGCTTTTTCATATGTTTGGGAAATTCCTATTACTCCAATAATGATACAAGCGATAGCGATTAAAAATAGTTTTTTCATCATTTACTCTCCTTTTATCATTTTGAAGTTCCATATTACATATCGTACACACAATCTCTTAAACCACTTTGTACTATAAAAAGCGATAATACATAACAATAAACCTACCCCAACAAACGTTATACTAACGAAAAGATCCAACCATATAAAAGTACCCATAAATACTTTTCCAATAATGAAAAATGGTGTTACTACACTAGCAATACCACCGATCCAAAAAGAAAATATAAAAGCAATAATTGCGACTAACGGGCCTAACACAATAATAAAATTAAACAAACTAAGTCCAATCGCTGCCATAACAGCTCTTGTCACATTTGAAGTCGATGGATTTTTTTTCATTTCATCGAAGCGATACATCGCAAGTAATTCTTTCGCGATTACTTTCGGAGAACCAAGGCTCTGTATTATTTCCGATTCAGTTTTCCCCTCTTCTAGTCCAAACTGAAAGTGCTCTTCATAATCCAATAAAATATCTTGCCTCTCTTCCTCTGGTAACTTTCTAAGATAACTTGATAACTCTTTAAGAAACCCTTCTTTACTCATCCCATTCCACCCCTTCAATAATTTCTTGTACCCCTTTCGCAAAATCACGCCATTCTGTTACTAACAAATGAAATTGCGTCTCCCCTTGCTCTGTTAATTGATAATATTTACGAGGTGGCCCTTCCGTAGATTCCTTTAAATACGTTTGAAAATACCCTTCTTTCGTCAAACGACGTAATAAAGGGTATACTGACCCTTCCGATATTAAAAATTTATTAGAAATTTGCTGAACAAGTTCATAACCGTAACTATCTTTACGTTTTACAAGTGCTAATACACAAAGTTCAAGCACACCTTTTTTAAACTGAACGTTCAAGTGCCATCCTCCTTTCCTATCTTAGTACTGTTCAATACACGGTACCTGTTTTATCCATAATATACCACTTAGTATTATTTATTGCAAGGTACTAAACTATATTTATTCCCTAAATTTAGAAAATGAACTAACGAAATCCTGAATAAGACTATGTTATAACTAAGCAGCATTCAAAGTTTCATTTCATTTACATTAATATTAGACTTCATTTACTCTTTCCTCTTGAAAAATCCACCACAAACTTATTCACTATAGCTAATGAGAAAAAGCCCCAATACTTATCGGTATTAGGGCTTTTTCTCATTAACTATATATGAATCGAATTCCTATTTGAGAACCTGCATATGCGACAAATACTTTAATACCATATTTTATTTCTCATCATCGTTCCCCAAGATTTTTCGCTTAACATCTGATAAATCCTTCGACAACGAACTAAATGCTTTTGCTTGTTCTTCAATGACCTGTTGATTTTTTTCAATAACTTTTTGATATTGTTCTTCGCGCTGTTCATTCTTTTTTTGCGTAGTAAACAGCATCCATACAAATAAAGCTGCGAATGCTCCTTGTTGAATCATTGAATTGAAGATTTGTTCTTCCATCGTTCTCATCTCCTTTTCAAAAATTAAAGAGAATCATACGAGTGATCCTACTCTCATATCCTTATCTCACATTAAAATGTTCTTCTTTTACCCATGTGTTTTGCCCAATATCGATATAACCATCTTTTCTTGCAAAATTCCCATATGGATAAGATCCATCCACATTTCCTTTATAATTTCCATTTGGACCATCATATGTGTTAATGCCATAACCTGCGGGATATTTTGAGTAAGCATGGAACCACTCTACTTCAAAGTGTTCTTCTTTCGCCCACGCTTCCCAACCTAGACATAACATATTTTCATTCCCACCATACCAAGCAGCATCTATAATTAAATATGGCATTTTTGTATTAATGACATGACCTGTGAACCAAGCACCTTTTCCAGGACCACTATATAAATTGATGCCCCATCCTTCTGGGTATTTAGACGTTGCAATTCCCAGTCCTTTTGGTTGTAGTGGTTTATTATTATCTTCATTAAATGCTTTGTTTATCTTCTCAATGAATTGATCCACTCTTCCTTCATCGAGCATTCGATGTGGGCAATGCTTTCCACTCCACGATTTATGTGTACGTACATTACTAATCGGTATATTGAATTGTTTCATTAACTGAGCAATAACAATTGCTGCATTATCCTCCGCCTTGTAATATCTATCCCCACCGCTTAGAGAATAGCAAATTTCCACTCCGATAGATTTACGATTACCATTTCCGTTACCATCACCTGCATGCCAAGCATTACGATCAAACGGAATACCTTGTACTGCTTCTTTGTCATCTACTGCAACATGAAACGACACTGAATTATTATTCCCAATCATATACGATATCTCATTTTCTGCTGATGCATCATTGTACGTATTATGTACTGTGATGAATTCTGGTGTCATTGTATTGGGACACTTTATACCATATTTACTTGGATCCACTAATTTTTTTCTAATTTCCATTACTGATTATCTCCTTTTTTATTTTTTATCATTTAAAATTCCACTGAATTATTAAGTACATCTAGAAACTAAATCCTCAGACAGCCCATATTCTATATAATGGGTTATGGTCCTCACATTCAAAAAAAAGAAAAAGAGCAACTTTTTACATCAGTTGCTCTTTCAAAAATCGCACTCTATATTCCGCCCAGCATTTTACAGATATTACTCTAATCTCAAGAGGTATGATAACAAGTTTTTTCATCCTACTTAATACATGCTGATTTAAAGATATTATCTTACATTAAAATGCTCTTCTTTTACCCATGTGTTTTGTCCAATATCAATGTAACCATCTTTTCTCGCAAAAACACCATATGGATAAGATCCATCCACATTTCCTTTATAATTTCCATTTGGACCATCATATGTGTTAATACCATAACCTGCTGGATATTTTGAGTAAGCATGGAACCACTGCACTTCAAAGTGTTCTTCTTTTGCCCAGGCTTCCCAACCTAAGCAAAGCATATTTTCATTCCCGCCATACCAAGCAGCATCTATAATTAAATATGGCATTTTTGTATTAATGACATGACCTGTAAACCAAGCATCTTTTCCAGGACCACTATATAAATTAATGCCCCATCCTTCTGGGTATTTAGACGTTGCAATTCCCAGCCCTTTTGGTTGTAGCGGTTTATCAGAAGGGTCAGTTGTACCACCACCGTCTCCTTTTCCTAAGTAGTCTAATGGATTCACAGCATTACTCTTATTGATGTTCCAAGACCCTTTATGCAATTCAAAATGCAAGTGTTGACCACTAGAATCCCCTGTGTTCCCCATAACCCCAATAGTTTGTCCTTGTGTAACATAATCACCTTCTTTTACTGTTCGAGAACCGCTACGCATATGGGCATATACTGTTTCCCATGTAACCCCATCAATAGTGTGCACAATCATAATACATTCACCATAACTGGATGAAATATAAGAACGACTAACTCGTCCGCTAGCTGCTGCATAAATTGGATGATAGCCCGATTCAGCAAGATCTATCCCATGATGATCTGGTCTGCTCCCCCGAAATCCACTTGTTACTCTCGTTATATCTGTTGGATAAATAAATTTTGCCATAATAATCTTCCTTTCTATTCATACGTAATATAAAAAGGCACTTAAAAAAGCACCCTTTTATATTTTTCTATATATTAAAATTTATAATTTTAAATCAAATAATAAAAAACTTTGTTATTACCTTACATTAAAATGCTCTTCTTTTACCCATGTGTTTTGTCCAATATCAATGTAACCATCTTTTCTCGCAAAAACACCATATGGATAAGATCCATCCACATTTCCTTTATAATTTCCATTTGGACCATCATATGTGTTAATACCATAACCTGCTGGATATTTTGAGTAAGCGTGGAACCACTGCACTTCAAAGTGTTCTTCTTTTGCCCAGGCTTCCCAACCTAAGCAAAGCATATTTTCATTCCCGCCATACCAAGCAGCATCTATAATTAAATATGGCATTTTTGTATTAATGACATGACCTGTAAACCAAGCATCTTTTCCAGGACCACTATATAAATTGATGCCCCATCCTTCTGGGTATTTAGACGTTGCAATTCCCAGTCCTTTTGGTTGTAACGGCTTATTGTCACCGCCACCAGTTCCTCCATCAAAATCTACATATTGTTTAACAATTTCAGAGTAGAAGAAATTCCCTCCGTTTTTATATCGATAACCACCATTGTAGGCAACAGCGATAGGGTTACTATATTTCACCATAGCACCGGTCGTATTTCCAAGTGATGGCGCAACAACCGTTTTAGAATACAGATCTGCCACCGGTAATGAATGCTGTTTATTGTTAGAAGCTAACCAGCGAAGGTAAGCTCGTCCAAAATTATACGATTGAACAATGGCACTTAAATCTGTAATGCCATTTTTCTTCGCATCATCAAAAGCACCCTTTAAATGCTTCACTCCGTAATAAATTGAATCTTTCGGGTTTTTAATTGTATTCATTGCCCATCCTTGTGATTCACTAGACTGCATAATATCAGGTGTCGTTTCAGAATTCCCTCCACTTTCCACCATAATAATTCCAAGCACGTAAGGAACTAATTCAGGTACACCTTGTGTAGAACATTCGCTTTCTACCATTGATTGCCAACGTAACACCTGTTGTGGCAAATTCTTTGTTTTGACTGAAGCAGCTAATAAACTCATCATTAAACATCTCCTTGTTTTTCTATTATTTTCGCCTGTAAAACTACTACTTTACTAAATATAACTAGAAGCTAAAGACCCATTAATCCATCAAATCACTTCATATTACTCACCTTCTTTCACAACAAAAAGAGCAACCATAAAAATAGTTGCCCTTTCGTCGAAATCTTATATTACTACTATAAATCACTTTTTCAATACTTTCTGTACACTGCATGTATCCTACAAAAAGGTAACATTAAAATCCATCTAAAAACTTGACAATCTTCCTTATTTCAGCGTGTTTTCGGCGTATATAACCTGTACTATAATGTAATTCAAACGCAATTTGTTCTAAAGTCATTCCATCAACATATTTCATTTTAAGTATTTGATGATCCAGTCCTGTAAACTTATTAATCAAAAGCTTTAAATCATACTCTTCATTCATCTTATGAGCTAATTCATATTCAATTGCCTCAATCCGTCCTTCTACCTTAGCCCCTTCCGATTCAGCGGTTAATCGTACATTTTGCAAATCACCGCTAATCCAACGCTTCAATTCGGCTTTTGATTTGTCTAAGTTGTATTCTAAATAAGCAATTTCTTCTTCTAATTTCTTATAATCTTTGAGCCACTTGAACACTTACTGATTCACCCACTTCCGTTCTTTTTACAAAGTCTCTTAATACTAATTTAATAGCATGAATATGCTTATTAGCCTTTTCAATCTTTATTACTTGTAAATCATCTAGCATTTTTTCTTATGACCTATATTTATTTAACACTTCTTGTAATCTCTCACGCTCTTCATCAATAGACTGTACAGTTTTTCTTTCCTCTTCTAGATTTGTTGATTCATCATCTTTATATAACCAATCGGGTACAATCTCTTTTCTATTTGAATACTTCCTACCTGTCCCGTTATATTTCTTTTTCTTGCTCATTTCGAAACGTCTATCTAGTATGGCCACATCAACTAATGTTTTAACTTCTTGCTCCTTCCAATTCCTCAATATAGCCTTAATGTAGTTCCATCTTGGTGCATTCTCATCAACGGCTTTATTAATTGCATGATGAATTAACTCCCCACTAAACAAATTACAAAAGCTCCCCAACTCTGCAATTGCAATTTCACTTAACGGAATGCCCATCCCCTTAATAAAGTTACAACTTACTTTAACCCTCTCATTGATGAATACACGAGATTCTAATTTATCCATATCATCATAATCATTATTATTTCGTTTATTAGTATTTAGTCTATTAGTATTTAGTAGTTTCTGATTTTCCTCATATGGCTTTACCACATCTTGGTTTTCCATTTGTGGCATGTCCCTTTGTGGCGTTTCGTAAATTTCCGTATCCCACCTTGTAATTTTTTTCGTATTCCCATCACGAACAGGATAACGTTTTACATAACCTAATTCTTTTAATTCCTTAAAACCTGTACGGAGCGAATCTTCTCCATCCTTAGCATGTCGAGCTAATTCACTAATATGAAAAGTCCAATCGTCTGGTAATGTAAGCGCATAGGCTAAGATTCCTTTCGCTTTCCATGACAACCTTTCATCTTTTAAACCAGTATTATTTATAACGGAATAATTACTATCTTTTTTCACTCGAATAATCCCCATACTAGCCACCTCATAAATTCTCAAAAACGTTATTCAATGTTATACTTATCTAGAGATATTTTTTCTTATAGAATCCGCTGCAACGGATTCTTTTCTTATTCATTCAAAACAATCATGCTATCCATATCTATTTTCTTCTAAACCTCTCTTATTCCTCAAATTCAACATCCACTTGAATTTCAATATTCATTGGAATTTCTTGTGTTATACGAATCACATTTTGACTCATTCCTTTTTGAATAAGCTTTCTAACCTGCTCTTTTGCATCTTCTTTTGTTTTAAATTCACTGACAGTTGGTAATCCTGCTAAACTGCTAGTAATTACTAAAATCTTTCTTTGCATGTTCTTTCCTCCTACTGAATGTCTGCCATATTTATTTGTGAGTTTTTAACTGTAATTTCTTCATTTAAAACAGTTGGGATTGAATATTCTTCATTAATAATTTGTATTGCTCTATCCAAATGATGACGCTTAATAGCTTTATAACTATTCACACCAAATTCCCGATGTAACTGACTGTAAATATCTCTATATAACTTCCTTCTAAGGCCGATATCCTGATAAGAATTTGAATTTTTACCTCCCAATAACATAACACCTAACCTTTTTACAGCCCTTGTTATTTCTTCACACTCGATAGCATACAGCGGCGTATTTTCTCGCAATCCCTTCACCTCAGACTTAATCTCTTGTATCTCCTGGGTATGCCCTTCTAACGCAGCAAATGTTAACTTTAAAACCCCCATTGGATCCTTTGGCACATTTTGTTGATTTTGTATATACTGCTTCATTCGTTTGAACTCTTTCATGAATTTAATTTTTATTCCAACCGCTTCTCTACTGGTATATCCCATCACAAGTAACGTAAATGCTTCTTCTGTTAAATCATATTTAGGGATTCGCCTGTTCTTTGAATTCATATAAGTGGACTCGTGAAAATTTTCTCCTCCAAACTCTTCATCTACATATACAATTTGTTTTCGAACTTCCTTCAAAACGTCGAAGTGATTTTTTTTGAATATCTTCGCAATTACCAAACTATCCGTTACTACTTTGCCATTAACTTCAAATACTAATGAACTATGTACTGATGAGTCAGTTAATTGCCCCATCCTCATCTCCTCCTCACTACTAATTTTGAACTATCTTTATTGTATTGAGATAATTTCGCACTACGCATAATTCGTTGCTTTCTTTTACAGATTAACTAATTATCGAAATTTAAAATAAATACTATGATATGAACCCTTTTATTAAGTCATTATTCAATAATTCGGTTATCCATTTTAAGCAATTCTCCTCCGATTTCAATTCGCTTCGTTTTCTTCAAATTCAAAAAGATATTCCAAATTATGTTCTGGAAAAAAAGTTTTCTTAATTTCAAAAGCTTCATCATAATAAAAACGAAATTTACCATTTATTTTGTCGCTCACTGTTGCGTGGCGAAGTTTCAGATGCGAAGAAATTTGTGTAATCATAATTCTTTTTCTCGCCATCTCTGCACGCAAATTCGGATACATCGACTCACCACCTATTTTTTTGTACGATATTGCGTTCATTTCCGTTTAAATATAAACTCAATTTCGTATTTAGTCAATAAAAAAACGTATTTAAATACTCAATTTCGCATACTTTTCTATTTACTAACAAATTCAGTTAAGTTATGATATATACAGAAATACGCAATATCGTATACACTTTAATACGAAAGATGGTGAAAGTAATGAAAAAAGCAGAGGTTGTAACACGCTTAATAAAAGAAGCTGGCTATAGCAAAAGAGCCTTCGCCGAAAAAATAGGTCTCCCCCCCACAACACTGCAATCCATGTTATCAAGAGGGATTGGTAAAGCATCTGTTGATAATGTAATAAAAGTTTGTAAGGGATTAGGAATCACTACTGATGATTTAGAAAAACTCGCAACTCAAGAGGACAATACTGTTAAAGAAGAAGTTTCTATTTATGAAACCATCCAAAACGATCAATCAAATATTATTCATATTCCTATCATTGGTTCTGTAGCAGCCGGTACACCAATACTCGCTGAAGAAAATATCGAAGGCTATTTACCCATGCTAAGTACATTTTTAAACAAGCGTAAAAAGTATTTTTATCTTACTGTAAAAGGCACTAGCATGAATCTCGAATTCCCTGATGGTTCTTATGTTTTAGTAGAGGAAACTCCTTATGTTGAAAACGGACAAATTGCTGTTGTAAAAGTCAATGGTTATGATGCTACCGTGAAAAAGATTTCAAAATCCGGAAGCATCATTACTTTAATACCATTGAGTAATGACCCTATCCACGAACCAAAAACTTACGACCTTTCAGCTGAAGATGTAAAAATAATTGGTCGCGTTGTACAGGCAGTAAAGAATTATTAAGTTATAGCACAAGTGATTTAAAAAAAGATAAAATCAATTCTTTTGAAAAGATTTTCTTAGTAACATGATTCAAAATAACCAAAAACAATCCATTATCTAGTAGTTAATATATCCAATAACTTCACTAAAAAAGCCCTGATACCGTAGTATCAAGGCTTTTTTAGTTCATAAATTATATAAAACTTACGTTTATCTGATAATGTTTTTCTATGATATCACTACTTGTTATTAATTATTGGCTTTTATGTGGCTGTTTTTCATTTTGCAACCACATAAAATTGTAATAATAGGGAATAAAAAACCCTTGATACGAGTTGTATCAAGGGTTCAAGCCTCTTAGTAAAGAGACATATATTGATCGCGTTCCCATTGGTGAACTTGTGTTCTAAAAATATCCCACTCAATCTCTTTCGCTTCGATGAAGTGCTCAAGTAAGTGTTCTCCTAGTGCACCGCATACTACTTCATTAGATTGTAATGTAACTAATGCTTGCGCTAATGTTGCTGGTAAGTCAACGATACCTGCTTCTTCGCGCTCTTCTTTTGTCATTACATAGATGTTACGATCTACTGCTGCTGGTGGAGTTAATTTGTTTTTAATTCCATCAAGACCTGCAGCTAATAATGTAGCCATTACTAAATATGGGTTTGCAGCTGGGTCAACACTACGTACTTCTACGCGTGTACTAATACCACGAGATGCAGGGATACGTACTAACGGGCTACGGTTTTGTGCAGACCATGCTACGTAACAAGGTGCTTCATATCCAGGTACTAGACGTTTGTATGAGTTTACAGTTGGGTTTGCTATCGCTGTAAATGCTGGTGCATGTTTTAAAATACCTGCGATGAAGTGACGAGCATCATCACTTAATTGTAAGTCACCGTTTGCATCAAAGAATACGTTCTCACCATTTTTAAATAATGATAAGTTACAGTGCATACCTGAACCGTTCACACCGTATAGTGGTTTTGGCATAAACGTTGCGTGTAAACCATGTTTACGAGCAATTGTTTTTACAACAAGTTTGAATGTTTGAATGTCATCACATGAGCGAATTGCATTTGCATATTTAAAGTCAATTTCGTGCTGCCCTGGAGCAACCTCATGGTGAGATGCTTCAATTTCAAATCCCATTTCTTCAAGTTCAAGAACGATATCACGACGACAGTTTTCCCCTAGATCCATCGGCGCAAGGTCGAAGTATCCACCGTTATCATTTAATTCTAATGTTGGATTTCCTTTTTCATCAACCTTAAATAGGAAGAATTCTGGCTCTGGTCCAAGATTGAAGTCTGAAAATCCTAAAGCTTCCATTTCTTTTAACACACGTTTTAAGTTGTTACGTGGGTCTCCATCAAATGGAGTGCCATCTGCATTGTAAATATCACAGATTAGTCGAGCTACTTTACCTTTTTCAGCTGTCCAAGGGAAAATTACCCAAGTGTCTAAATCAGGATATAAATACATATCAGATTCTTCAATACGTACGAAACCTTCAATCGAAGATCCATCAAACATCATTTTGTTATCAAGAGCTTTCGTTAATTGTCTCACTGGAATCTCTACGTTTTTAATTACCCCTAAAAGGTCCGTAAATTGTAAACGGATATACTTTACATTCTCTTCTTTCGCCAAACGAAAAATATCTTCTTTTGTGTATCTAGACATTATAAATTCCTCCTTAGTCCCTCTAATCGCCTTCAGAATCAGTTATCTTTAGTGAAAAAATCTTGAAATGTCACCTTGTCGCAATGAAGTTCGATTGAATCTACCTGTATGTTGTAGTTCATCTCGAAGTATTTTGCGAAGCTCAGTTTTTGAAATTTCTTTCGTTTCTTCTTTTACTTTCACTGCTTCTGTTTGATTTTCTTTCATTAGTAACACTTGCTTAATACCAGCCATATTCAAGCCTTGATCTAACAAATCTTTAATCTCTAACAACTTATCTACATCGTTAAATGAAAATAATCTACGATTCCCCTTTGTACGGGTTGGAGAAACAAGATTATGCTCTTCATAGTAGCGAATTTGACGTGCAGACAATTGTGTTAAATCCATAACAATACCAATTGGAAACAGCGGGGCAGAACGTCTATCTTCTTTCATTTTTCAGTTCCTCCTTCGCCTTAACTGCTTCTCATTTTATAACATGTTATGTTTAGTGTCAATAGATGTTAGCTTTTCTTACATGATTTTTTTATAAATTTTTTCATTCTTTTTTCTAATCGCATAAATCGTTACTTTTATACGAAAAAAGCTGCCGATATCGACAGCTTCCCATTAAGAAATTATTAATAAATTCTTTTCAATCAATTCGTCAATCGCAGAACAAATCGCAATTTTAACATGCGAATACGTTAAGCCACCTTGCACATACGCAACATACGGTGGTCTAATTGGACCATCAGCAGACAATTCAATACTTGCACCTTGAATAAACGTTCCCGCCGCCATGATTACATCATCTTCATAACCTGGCATATAGTTTGCATACGGAGTAAAATGCGAATTAATTGGAGATGCATATTGAATCGCTTGGCAGAAGGCAATCATACGGTCTTTATCATCAAATTGAACCGATTGAATTAAGTCTGTTCTTGGCGCATTCCACGCTGGTGACGTGTTCATTCCTAACTTTTCTAAAAACGCAGCTGTAAAAATTGCACCTTTCAGCGCTTGTCCTGCAACATGTGGCGCTAAGAAGAACCCTTGATACATTTCTTGCAGACTGTATAAAGACGCTCCAGCTTCCGCACCAATTCCCGGAGACGTTAAACGATATGCACACGCTTCAACATACTGTTCTTTCCCGACAATATAACCACCAGTTTTAACAATTCCGCCGCCCGGGTTTTTAATAAGCGAACCCGCCATTAAATCTGCACCAACATGACATGGCTCTTGCTCTTCAATAAACTCGCCATAACAGTTATCTACAAACACAACAACATCAGGTTTAATTTCTTTAACAAACGCGATCATCTCTTTAATTTGAGAAATAGTAAACGATGGACGAGTAGCATAACCTTTCGAACGCTGAATACCGATCATTTTCGTATTATTATGAATCGCCGCTGCAACAGCCTCAAAATCAACAAGCCCAGCACTAGTTAGCGGAACTGCATTGTAACCGATATTATATTCTTTAAATGAACCTACACCTTTCCCACGTACACCAACAATTTCCTCTAACGTATCATACGGTTTCCCAGTGATATACAATAACTCATCTCCCGGGCGTAAAATACCAAATAACGCTGTAGAGATAGCGTGAGTACCTGAAATAATTTGCGGACGAACAAGTCCAGCTTCCGCCCCAAATACATCAGCATACACTTTTTCTAACGTATCACGGCCAATATCATCATAACCATAACCTGTTGTCGGGATAAAATGCGAGTCACTAATTTTATGTTTCCGAAAACTTTCTAATACACGAAACTGATTGCTTTCAATCACTTCATCCGCACGTTTATGTACTTCTGTAATCTGACTCTCTACTTCTTTTACAATTGGAGCAATTTTTTCTCCATTTTTCAAACGATCAAACATTTTTATTTTCTCCTTCTTCCACTAAAAATCTCTTTAATTGCACATTAAGCGATGAATGAGTAAAAATATACCCTGCACAATCATATACAAATTTATCTTCTAGAAACTCCATCTTTGCTAATAGAGTTTCCGTCTTTAAAAGCGTTAACAACTTACCTTCACTCGGAGGGATTTCCACTCGATAACAATCCATTTCTTTCTTCATCTTCGTTTCTATCGCTTCTTTTATACGCAATAAATCACTTTCTTCAAAAGCACTAGTCATTAAGAAATCACTTTTCGGAAACGGAATAAAGTTTTGATGTAATTCATCTTTTTTATTATATAACGTAATAATAGGAATATGGTTAATTTCAAGTTCTGATAATAATCGTTTTACTGTTTTTTCATGCCCTATGTAGTTAGGATCCGCGGAATCAACTACATGTAAAATGACATCTGCTTCCCCCGCTTCTTCCAGTGTCGAACGAAAAGCAGCGATTAATGAAGTGGGTAAATCTTGTATAAAACCAACAGTATCAGTTAGTAATACTGTATAACCAGAAGGTAACGGCATCTTCCTCGTCGTTGGGTCTAATGTTGCAAACAGAAGGTTTTCTTCAAACGTATCAGCTTCCGTTAATCTATTAAACAGTGTCGATTTCCCTGCATTTGTATACCCTATTAACGAAACTTGAAATACTTTATTATCTTTTCTTCTCTCACGATATCTTTTTCGATGTTCCACAACAACTGCAAGTTGTTTCTTTATTTCATCAATACGGGATCGAATATGACGACGATCCGTCTCTAATTTCGTCTCACCTGGTCCTCTCGTTCCAATACCACCACCAAGACGCGATAAGGACAATCCTTGCCCCATAAGACGCGGCATTGTATATTGCAACTGAGCTAATTCTACTTGAAGCTTACCTTCCCTCGACTTCGCACGTTGCGCAAAAATATCCAGTATTAGTTGCGTTCGATCAATTACTCTCGCATTTAATACTGAGGATAAATTCCGAATTTGACTCGGCGTTAATTCATTATTAAATACAATAACATCCGGCTCTAATTCTTCAGTTAACATTGTAAGCTCTTCTAATTTCCCTTTACCTATGTAAGTTGCCGGATGAAACTTTGGTCGTTTTTGCGTTGTTGACACTAACAATTCTGCTCGTGCAGTCTTCGCTAGTGATGCAAGCTCTTTCATGGAATGCATAAATTTTTCATCATCATCTTGTGGCAATTGACAGCCTACTAATATGACTTTTTCTTTTTCTTCCATCAAATATGTTCACTCATCCTTTTCGAAATTTAAACCTTCTAATATAATAGCAGAGGAAGCACATTTCATCTAGTTAGCGGGGGAGAAAATTCATGGCATGGGAGATTTTTAGCATCATAGGCACAATCGCTTTCGCACTAAGCGGAGCCATTGTTGCAATGGAAGAGGATTATGATATTTTCGGGGTGTATATTTTAGGAATGGCAACCGCATTTGGGGGAGGTGCCCTTCGTAATTTATTAATCGGTTATCCGATTGTCGCGTTTTGGCAACAAGACATGTTATTCCAAATCGCACTTTTATCAATGACTATTATTTTTCTTTTTCCAAATAAGTTAATTAGACATTGGAAAAAGTGGGAAAATATCACTGACGCTATCGGCTTATCAGCATTTGCTGTACAAGGAGCATTATATGCCCAAAAATTAAATTTACCAATTAGCGCCACAATTGTAGCAGCTGTTTTAACTGGTATTGGCGGCGGTATCATTCGCGATCTTTTAGCCCGCAGGAAACCTCTCGTTCTTCGAGCTGAAGTATATGCCTTTTGGACAATTTTAGCAGGTTTTTTAATTGGCGCTCAAATTATTGTTAGCGATTGGGCTCTTTACATTTTATTCATTTTAATTGTTTGCTTCCGCATGGTTTCTATTCATTACAAATGGCATTTACCACACAGACGTATCGAAACGAAAGAACGTTCAATCCATAAATAGCAATCTAACCTCTTTACATATCGTAAAGAGGTTTTTCTTTTCTAACGATTTTTTCTTTATATAATGTTTATACTAATTTTTAAAGTGAGGTGAATACAAATGACAAACCACGTTAATAAAGGAGCTCAAAAAAGCTCAGTAAATCAATTTGGACACGATCCTAATTCAGCACACGAAAAGAGCGCTAAAATGGAACACTTCCATAAAGTACACCAAGAAAAAGAAAAAAAAGAGTAAACGAACTTATACACAAAAATCGACGCACAGTTTATGTACTGTGCGTCTCCTCTTCGAGCATCAAATCCATACTCGATATTCCAATTAAATCATTTTTATCATAGGCATCTTCTTGCAACAACCGCATCGCCTGTGTACGAATTGATTTTTCAACAATATTCCGTACATACCGCCCATTACTAAACGATGTAATTTGCGACGAATACTTTACAGCATGTAAATGATCCCTAAATTTCCATTCAGCCTCTTTCGATAACTGATATTCACGATCTTCATACATTCTTTTCCCAATTTCCAACAACTGATTTACCGAGTAATCCGCAAATTCAATAATAAATGGAAAACGAGATTGCAGCCCTGGATTTAATGAAAGAAAGTGATTCATCTCTCTTGAATATCCAGCTAAAATCAATACAAAACCATGTTGTTTATCTTCCATATGTTTTACAAGCGTATCAATTGCTTCTTTTCCAAAGTCCTTCTCTCCTCCTCGAGCTAAAGAATACGCCTCATCAATAAACAAAATACCTCCCATTGCTTTTTTTATTAAGTCTCTTGTTTTTTGAGCTGTATGGCCGATGTACTCTCCTACAAGATCAGCACGTTCAGCTTCAACCAAGTGGCCTTTCGATAGAATATTCATCTCAAACAGCAATTTCCCTATCATTCTAGCAACAGTTGTCTTCCCTGTACCTGGATTCCCTTTAAACAGCATATGAAGTACTTGCTTCTCTGACTTCAATCCCTTCTCTTGTCTTTTTTTATTCACATAAATCCAAGCATATATTTCTTTTATTATCTTTTTTATATCATCCATCCCAACAAGCTTCCCCATCTCTTCTTCAATTCTCTGCAGCATTTCATGTTTAATTGCAGTTTCATTTGAAATTACCGTTTTATTTTCTGCGGCTGGCAAAGAAATTTTCTTTCGATGGTTTAACACAATATTAATTTGATTGTTGTTTTTCTTTCGCATCGATTGTTCCATACAATCACCTCATTTTATCCACTCACCAAATATTATTATTCCTGTCCCCCTTGTAAATGCCTATTTTCAGAAAAGTTTGCTATAATATAAGAAATAATTAAGGTGGTGGGACTATGGAGACAACGGAATTCCATGATACAATACAAGCCTTTTCTATTTTTTTATTGAATAAAGGCCGAAAACCCTCAACTATTAAACGTTATGTTTATGACGTTGAAGACTTCGGACATTGGTTAGAAAAAAACAAAAAGCTCCCTTCCAGTAATATATGGGCTACACTTTGTACAAAAGACTACGAAGATTACTTTTCCGATTTAAAAACGAATCGACATTACTCAGAAAAAACGATGCATCGTGTATTTATTGTACTAAATAGAATGCATCATTTTCTAAACATTCCTAATCCATTGAAAAATATGGAGATATCTATTCAACCAGACCGTACACTTCGTAACGAAGATTTCATTTCACCTGATGAAGAAAAAAGGTTAAAGTATATAGTCACTTCATTAGAAGGACTTTCAGAAAAACAACTTCCTGTGCGCCCCTTATTAATGGATCGCAATATTGCTATTTTAAATCTATTGATTGACTACGGTTTATCCTTACAGGAACTTACAGCATTAACAATGCATCACGTTCACTTTGAAACTAACACATTATCAATCCCAGCAACCGCAGGTGTAGAAAGAACAATTACATTAGCAAAAGAAGACAAAAAACAACTATATAATTATTACAAAAGCATCCCGGAACCAGTTCGTCCTAAATACCATAGTGATGATCCATTATTTGTCGCATTCGATTTTAACCGTGGAACATACAGGTGGGTATATGAAAATGATGCACCAAAGGCATTAACGGAAATTGCTATACAAAAAATGATTCGCCTCGAAGTGGCTAGAGCCAATTTACGTAAAGGAATTTCAGGACAACATTTTCGTAACACCTATATTTTAAACTTAATAAAAAAAGAAACTCCTGAATCAGAAATTATAAAACTCGCTGGATTCAAATCAAAAATTTCATTAAAGCGATATTATCAATACGCAGAAAATAGAAAAAACGCCTTATTGTAAGGCGTTTTTTCTATTTTTTCTTTAAACAAACGATTTTACTATGACCATTTAACTAATTTCTGCATCTACTATGATGAGTTTCGTTCACATTTTCGTGAGAAAGGAGAGATTTAATGTCTCGTTATAACGACAATCAAAACAAATTCTCCAAACCATGCTTTCCAAGTAGCGCCGGACGAATCCCAAATACTCCATCAATCCCAATTACTAAAGCTCAACTTAGAACATTTCGTGCGATTATTATTGATTTAACAAAAATAATCCCAACACTTTTCGCAAATCCATCTCCCCAAAATATTGAAGATCTAATCGATACATTGAACCTACTGAGTAAATTTATTTGTTCACTAGACGCTACTTCCTCCCTGAAAGCACAAGGGTTAGCTATCATTAAAAACTTAATAACTATATTAAGAAATCCAACCTTTGTAGCAAGCGCTGTATTTATTGAGCTTCAAAATCTCATTAACTATTTACTATACATTACAAAATTATTCCGAATTGACCCTTGCACACTTCAAGAGCTCCTTAAATTAATAGCAGCATTACAAACTGCTCTAGTTAATTCCGCTTCGTTTATTCAAGGACCTACCGGACCTACTGGACCAGCAGGCGCTACTGGACCTCAAGGTAACACGGGTGCTACTGGTGCTACCGGTGCTACCGGTGCCACTGGACCTCGAGGTAACACGGGCGCTACCGGCGCTACTGGACCTCAAGGTAACACAGGTGCTACTGGTGCTACTGGTGCTACTGGTGCTACCGGCGCCACTGGGCCTCGAGGTAACACGGGCGCTACCGGCGCTACTGGACCTCAAGGTAACAC